>NZ_JAGEOK010000014.1 GCF_017573545.1 Actinomadura nitritigenes
TCATGCGGCTCGCGCCGCGCAAGCGGCCGCACCACCTGCTGCGGATGCTGCGGCGGGCGCGGGCGGC
The DNA here is from genome assembly GCF_017573545.1 of Actinomadura nitritigenes. Taxonomy (GTDB): domain Bacteria; phylum Actinomycetota; class Actinomycetes; order Streptosporangiales; family Streptosporangiaceae; genus Spirillospora; species Spirillospora nitritigenes. Next base: position 68 of record NZ_JAGEOK010000014.1, read on the forward strand.
GCTCGGCCCGTCCGCCGGGCTGCGCGCGGTGATCGTCGGCGACGGGCCCGAACGCCGCTCGGTCGACCGCTACCTGCGCCGGCACGCCATGACCGGCTGGGTGGAGCTGCCCGGACGGCTGGAACGCGACCAGATCCGGGCGCTGTTCCGGCGCGCCGACCTGTTCGTCGCGCCCGCCGTGCTGGAATCGTTCGGGATCGCCGCACTCGAGGCGCGGTGCGCGGGCCTGCCCGTCATCGCCCGGACCGAAGGCGGCATCGGGGAGTTCGTCACCGACGGCCAGGACGGTCTCCTGGCCGCGAGCGACGGCGCCATGGCCGAGGCGATCGTGCGGCTGGCGTCCGACGAGGCGCTGCGGGCCCGGATGACCGCCCGTGCCCGCGCGGTCCAGCCGCCGGTGACCTGGCCGGGCGTGCTGCGCCGCACCGAGGACCTGTACGGACTGGCCGTCGAACGGCTGGACAGGGCGCCCGGCGGGCGGCCCGGAGGAAGCGTGGGACGGGCCGTACACACCCGAAGCAGAGACGAACTACGATCGCTGTAGTAGATTGTGGCCGGATGGTCGGTGTGCCCCGTTTACACCGGGCTGAGCAGCGCAAATCCAGGCTGTGGACGCAGCGGACGCCTCGCGCGCGGACGGGCCGCCGACCGATCGAGAAGGCCAGAAAGGCCGACCACCCGACCCTCGTCACCAGGGACCGGCGATGTCCTCATCCGAAAGCCCTGCCCGATCCGGCAACCCCGTCCTCAGCATCATCGTGCCCGTCTACGGGGTGGAGGGCTATGTACGCCAGTGCCTCGAATCGATCCTCGACACGTCCGTCGCCGCCCTGGAAGTCATCGCCGTAGACGACTCCTCTCCTGACAACTGCGGCGCGATCCTCGACGAGATGGCCGCTGCCGATTCCCGGCTCCGCGTCCGGCATCTGGACCGCAACGTCGGGCTCGGGCAGGCCCGCAACATCGGCCTCGACATGGCGGCCGGCGACTACGTCTGGTTCTTCGACAGCGACGACCACGCCACGGACGGAGCCGTCCGGGCGGTCCTCGACCGTCTGAAGGCGGCCCGGCCCGACGTGCTGATCGTCGGCCACGAGCGCGAGCTGTGGGACGGCACCCGCGTACCGAACTCCGGCGGCCGCTATTTCCGAGACCCGCCCGCGCCCGACACCTTCACCTGTGCGGAACGCCCGAGCGTCCTGCGGATCATGATGGCGGTCTGGAACAAGGTGATCCGCCGCGAGTACCTGCTGGAACTCGGCCCGCGTTTCAGCGAAGGGTATTACGAGGACCTCAACGTCTCGTTCCCGCTGCTGATGGCGGCCGAGCGGCTGAGTCTGCTGGACCGGGTCTGCTACGTCTACCGGCAGCGCCGCTCCGGCGGTATCACGAGCAGCGCGAGCCGCCGCCACTTCGACGCCTTCGACCAGTACGAGCGGGTCTTCGCGTTCATGGACGCCCGTCCCGGCACCGAGCCGTTCCGCGGGCTGATGTTCGATCGGGTGATCGGGCACGCGCTGATGATCCTGGAACGCGGCGACCGGATCTCCCCGCCGGACCGGGCGGAGTTCTTCGGTCGGCTCACCGATTTCTATCGCCGGCGACGCCCGGCCGGGAGTCGTGTGCCGGGCGGGCGGCTGAAGACCGTGAAATACCGGCTGATCGACCGGGGCGCGTACGGGCCGTACCGGGCGGCCGTCGCACTCGTTGAGGCTCGGCGGCGGGCTAGGACGCTGCCGCAGGCGGCCGTCCGGTCCGCGCGGCGCGGCGGGCGCGTGGGCAGGCGGCTGCTCGGCCGTCTCTACTACCGCGTGCAACTGCGCATGCCGATCGAGGAGAACCTGGTCGTGTACGCCGCGTACTGGTATCGCGGTGTCTCATGCAATCCGGCCGCCATCTACGAGAAGGCTGCGGAGATCGCGCCGCACCTGGGAGGTGTGTGGGTCATAAAGCCCGGGGGCCCTGGCCCCGTCCCGGACGGTGTGGATCATGTCACGCCCGGTACCCTGCGGTATTGGCGGGTGATGGCACGGGCGAAGTACTTCGTCAACAACGTCACGTTCCCGAACGCGGTCGTCAAGCGTGCTGGGCAGGTGCACGTGATGACGCAGCACGGCACGCCGCTGAAGAAGATGGGGCTGGACCAGATGCCCTTCCCCGTGGGCGCCAAGGGCTTGGACTTCAGGGCGCAGCTCGCCCGCGCGGACCGCTGGGACTTCCTGGTGTCGTCCAATCCGCTGTCCAGCGAGGCGTGGCGCCGGGGGTTCCCGTGCCGCTACGAGATGCTGGAGATCGGATATCCGCGCAACGACCGGCTCGCGGTGGCGACCTTGGACGAGCGGGCCCGGCTGCGCACTCGCCTCGGCGTCCCCGAGGGCAAGAAGGCGGTCCTGTACGCCCCGACGCACCGGGAGTACCGCGACGGCTACCGGCCCATGTTCGACGTCGAGCGGTTCACGCGCGAACTCGGCGACCAGTACGTCCTGCTCCTGCGCCCGCACTACTACTATCCGGCGGCGAGGAACGGCCAGCATCAGGAGCTGGTAATGGATGTCTCGGCTCACGCCTCGGTCGAGGACCTGTGCATCGCCTCCGACGTGCTGCTGACCGACTACTCCTCGATCATGTTCGACTATGCCGTCCTGGAGGACCGGCCGATCGTCGTTCTCGCCAATGACTGGGAGACCTACCGGCTCACCAGGGGAGTCAACTTCGACGTCACGGCGTCGCCGCCCGGAGTCGTCGCCCGCACCGAGGACGAGCTGATCGGGGCGTTCCGGACCGGCGCGCCGTGGAGCGACACCGCGGCCAAGGCCCGCGACGCGTTCCGTGCCCGATTCTGCCCCTGGGACGATGGCCACGCGGCGCAGAGGGCCGTCACCCGGGTCTTCCTCGGCGGCGACTGAGCGCCCCTCGCCTGGGCGACCCGGTCGAGCGGCTGGAGCGGTGGACGAGTCGCGCCACTGATCAGCTTTTCAACGTGGCGGAAGGGCCCGCCTCGACGTTAGCCCTCGCCGGCGTTGCACGCGGCGCGGGCCGAGCCGCCGCCAGGGTCCGGTGTTAGCGGCGGGCGGTGTGGTGGCGGCTGATGTTGCCTTCGAGGAGTGCAGTGGAGTGGGCGACGCCGATGGAGTGCTCCGGCAGCAGTCCGTCGGCCTTCTTCAGGTCCTGGAGCGACTGGTCGATGGCGGTCTGTGCGGCGAACAGGCAGGGGGTGCTGTAGATGGCGACGTCCACGCCGAGGGTGGTGAGGTCGGTCAGTGAGAGCCGCGGCGACTTGCCGCCGGCGATCTGGTTGAACAGCAGCGGCTTGTCGCCGATCACTTCGCGGATTCGCCGGATGGCGTGGGCGCTGTGCACGCCGTCGACCAGGATCACGTCGGCGTCGGTGGCGGCCAGCGCCGCCGCGCGGCGCAGGATCTCCTCGTCCTCGGTGGCGTCGGTGCGGGCGACGACGACCAGGTCGCGGCGGGTCGCCAGGACCATCTCGAGCTTGGCCAGGTACTCCTCCAGCGGCAGGATCAGTTTGCCGTCCGCGTGCCCGCAGCGCCGTGGGCGCTTCTGGTCCTCGAGGATGACGCCGGAGGCGCCGATGGCCTCGAGATGCCGGACGACGTGGCAGGCCACCTCGGAGTCGACGTAGCCATCGTCGATGTCGACGAGCAGGTGGTGGTGCGGGAAGGCCAGGCGGAGCCGGGACACGAACGCGACCATGTCGGGCCAGGCGATGAAGCCGATGTCGGGCAGGCCGTAGTGGGAGGCGGCGAACCCGAAGCCGGAGACGAACAGCCCGTCGAAGTGCTGTGCGGCGATGGTTGCGGAGAACATGTCGAACACCCCGACGAGCGGCGTGACTCCTGCCGCTTCGACGTCCTGGCGGAGCCGGTGCCCGGCGCCGCGGGTCGGTGTTGTCGTCGTGGTCATGATTGGTCCCCCGGATATGTCGGTTACCGACGATTGAGGCCGACACAAAGAGCGGCACTTACGGTGAGCATACGGACGCTCAGCGTGAACGTCTACACGCTTGTAGACTTCTTCTGCAGTCTGATCCCGCGCCGCCCATTCGCCCGCCGACAGCGACACAACGGCGAAGTCCCGCTCGTTGTACGGGCACAAGGGGGTGCAGGCATGGGAGAGGGTGCAGGCATGGGAGAGGCCCCGGACCGCGCAGACGCGGGCTTGCGACGTCGGGCTTTCACCGGTTCCTCGATGACCCGTCTGCTGTTCGGGCTGGCGACCGCCATGGCGGTTCTGGTCATCGGGTTCTTGCACCGGACCGCGGTCGACGCCGGCGGTTCACGCGCTCCCCGACTCAGCCGCGGCGGCCGACGAGGCCAAGGGGCAAGAAATGGGGGAGCCGGGCTCGTGCGGGGTATGCGAGGCGGGACTCCACACCCCGGCGGGTACGCGGCCCCGCCCTCCCGAGTCATCCGGGAAACCGCAGGTCGGACTAGTGAGCACTGGAGGGGCGGGCCGCGGTGAACGCGGTCAGCCCTGGCCCTATCCACCCCCTTCACCGGACACTTTCGCGGACCATCTATATGAGACGGCGTCCGCGCAGGTCGAGCCGGTCCGCTTAGGGCGGTGCGGCCGTCGCCCGATGAGGGATCCCCTTACGAACAGTCGTCAAGAACGTCTGTCCCCCGGGGTCGGGTAGCCCGGGTCTGAGACGCCCCGGGGTACCGGACCCCTCGTCGATGGATGGCGAGGACGTTGGGTAGCGGGCCTTGGTGTTGCGCCAGCGCAGGTAGGCGTGGAGGGCCCGGGTCTGCCCGGTGACCGGCGCCTGCTTCTGACGCATCCGCCGCCACCGCGACGACCAGCGTGGGGCAACAGCGGGGCGGTCGAAGCCATTGGCGCCGGCTTCGACCGCCCGCAGGAGTTCGCGGACACATTGGGCGGTCTGTCAGCCCATGTCCGTCAGGAGGGCGTTCAGTTCCTTCTCCTGCTGCGCAGGAGACATCGGCGGGTTCGAGTGATCGATGCCGAAGGTCTTGAGCACCTTGTCCATCTGGGCGTCGATGGAGGTCCAGCCGGTCTGGTCCAGCGGCTGCAGCGACGCCTGGTCGGCGTCCCACAGGTCGCGCAGCGACTTGGCGGCCGCGTGCGCGCCCTTCGCGTTCCCCGAGCGTGCGTCCTTGAGCGAGGTCGAGGCGAGGGTCCGCAGCGCGGAGACCTTGGCAGGCGGGAACTTCTTCACCGCCACGCCCGGAGCCATCTGGACGGCGGAGGTGTTGTCGGTCTCCGGCGCCGGACCGACGTGCGGCTGGCTGTGGGCCCAGACCAGCAGGCCCGTGGTGGCGACGGCGAGCAGTCCGAAGCCGGCCAGTGCGACGTGCTCCTTGCGCGGGTCGCCGGTGGCGTGGGCGGCGTGGGCGGCGTGGGCGGCCTCGTGGGTCTCGGTCACGTCCGAGCGCGTCACCGTCAGGTAGACCACCGTCGCCAGGATGAGGCTGAGGAAGATCAGGCTGGTGGTGAAGGTGCCCAGCGCGAGACCGGTCGGCTCGCCCGGCTGAGCGACCTTCGGGGAGGCCAGCCAGTCGCCGATGTTGGCGCCCAGCGGGCGGGTCAGGATGTAGGCGAGCCAGAAGGACAGCACCGGGTTCGCGCCGAACTTCCACAGCGCCGTGATCGCCGCGATGAGGCCGAGCGGCAGCAATACTGAGGCGCCCGGGCTCCAGCCGGTGAGTTCGAGGGTCCAGTCGCCTGTCGCGGTGCCGAGTGCGAAGGTGACGAGAACGGCGAGCCAGTAGAACGACTCACGTGGCAGCGTGGTGACCGAGTGGATCGAGAGGGTGCGCTCGCGCAGCCACCACACGCCGAAGACCAAGGCGAGCAGGACCGAGAACACTGCGGAGCTGATCCACAGCGGCACGTTGAGCTGGTCGGTGAGGATGTCGGTGTACAGGGTGCCCGTGACGCTGACAACGACCACGGTCAGCCAGTAGGGGAACGGGACGTACCGCTTCAGCCGCAGCTGGACGGCCAGGACCACCACGAAGACCGCGGTGAAGATCCATGCCGTGTTCACCAGGCCGACGCCCAGCTTCATGTTGATCCAGTCGGCGAAGCTCTCACCCACGGTGGTGCACAGGATCTTGATCACCCAGAACCAGATGGTGACCTCGGGGACCTTGTTGAGCATGAGGCGCCCGCTGCGCGTTCGGGCTTCTGTTGTCGTTGTCATGCAGGGAGGTTTACGGGGGGGAACCTGCAAGCAACCTGACTACGTGGCCGCGCGCGCGGCCGGGAGTGTCACCTCGACGTGACCGCGGCCGTCCGCGATCGCGCGGACCTCCACACCGGCCGAGGCGGCGATGCGCCGGACCACCGGCAGCCCCAGCCCCAGCCCGTACCCGCCGCCGCCGGTCACACCCGCTTCGAAGACCCGGTCGACGTCCGCGTGATCGAATCCGGGGCCGTCGTCCAGGACATCGACCACGACTGCCTCGTCCTGGTTGCGCGCGGTGATCCACACACGGGACTTCGCATGCCGCAGGCCATTCTCCAGCAGGGGTGACAGCAGTGACACGGCGACGTCGGACGCCACGGCCACCTCGACCTTCGCCGGGAAGGCGATCTCGACCGCGCGGGAGCCGATCGCCTGCCGCGCGGCGGAGCGCAGATCGCACCGGGTCTCGTCGTCGGTCCGTGCGCGCGCGGCGCGCAGAATCGTCGTGATCGCCGTATCGAGGCGGTCGACCTCGCTCAGCACCACCTCCGCCACCACCGGCTCGCCGGACAGCTGGGCCAGTTGCGCCTCGCCTCGCAGGACCGTGAGCGGTGTCCGCAGTTCGTGGGCGATTTCATCGGTGAGCCGGCGCTCGTCCGCCAGCGCATTGTCGACGCGCTCCAGGAGGCGGTCCAGGGTCTGTCCCAGTTCCCCGAACTCGTCGCGGGGGACTCCGAGGTTGAAGCGGCGCCCGGGTTCGTGATGGCCCCAGTCGTCGGCGAGGGCGGCCATCTCGTGCACGACCCGCAACGCGCGGTGCACTACGAGATGCGCGACACCGCCGGCCAGGAGGATCGTGAGACCGCCCAGAATCAACGACAAGGTCAGACTGCGCTGCTCGGATATCTCGTAGGGCGTGAGGTCCACCCGGACAACCACCATGACGTGGTGGCCGTCGATGGGGACCTGCCGCGCGTACAGGAGGTGGTCGCCCACCGTCGCGGTCCGCGATCGCTCCGAGTTCGCCAGCTCCTCGACGCGGCCGACCACGCTCGCCGGTACCTTCCCGTCGATCAGGCGGCCGTCGGCATACACCCAGGCGACCTCGTCCAGCGCCTCGCTGCCGTTCTCCGTGAGCACGACACGGCCGCCCTTGGCGCTGACGTTCGCCGCGACCGCCTCGGCGCGGGTCCGGGCCAGATCGTGCGCGTCGGCGTCCGTCACCCTGCTCAGCAGCACGTACGAGACCACCACCAGGACCGCGACCACGGCGGTGGCGATCAGCACAGTGAGCGCGACGACGCTTCTGCGGAATCCCGTCACCGCCATCGGTAGCCCACGCCGCGGACGGTCACCATACGCTCGGCCACACCCAGCGGACCGAGCTTGGCCCGCAGCCGGCGCACATAGGAGTCGAGGGTGTTCTCGCTGACCTGCGCCCCGTGCGGCCAGCCGGCGGCGATGAGAGCGTGGCGGCGTACAGCGTCGCCCTGCGAGGCGATCAGGCGGCCCAGCAGCCGGAACTCGGTCGGGGTCAGGCCCTCGCTCACCGAGCCGTAGGTCACCACGTGCTTCGCCGGATCGAGGACGACCTCGCGCGGTGCGGACGCCACAGCGGCCCGGCGCAGCAGCGCTCGGACCCGGACCAGCAGTTCAGGGATGTCGAAGGGTTTGGTCATGTAGTCGTCGGCGCCGGCCTCGAAACCGCCCACCTTGTGATGCAGGCCGTCCAACGCTGTGAGCATCAACACCGGCACGTCGACACCGCGAGCCCGAAGGGCCAGGCAGACATCGCGGCCGTCGGCGTCCGGCAGCCCGAGATCCAGGACGACCAGCTGGGGCGCCGGTGCGAGCTGCCGCAGCAGGCTGTCGGCCGTGGCGGCGACGGAAACGGTGTGGCCGTCGTACTCCAAGGCGCGCTTGAGGACGCCACGGACCGCCGCGTCGTCTTCGCACACCATGATGAAACCCACGTGCTGACCCTATAAAGAGTCCGGCCCCCGTTTGCCATCTGCCCTGATCAGCCGCCTGACGGTCGAAAAGAGCTGGCCTTCGCGCAGCCCTCGCCACCCAGCCCTCATCGCAGCCAAGACGGCTCCCCGCTCGGGTCCATGCGATGAGCCCCAAAGTAGATCGATCGCCGCAGGTCACGGACGGTACGCGCTGGCCCGGCGGCCGGGACATTTCGGTCCGGGCGCGCGGGGATAAGTCGGGCGGCGGCCCCTGGCGCGGTCGGATAACGCCGCATGGTCGCCTCATACATGGTCGGAAACCCGGAAGCGGCGCAGGTCAGACCGTGGCCGGACCCGGGGTTGAGGATCCTACGGACAGCCGTTGGCACTGAGAATGATCTTGAGGGTAGGTGTTCCGTCGGCAAACGCAGGCGATGTCATGCGGGCCGCCTGTTGAGTGGTCGAATCGTCCATCGCGTCGGTGGGATGGTGGTTCGGTTTCCGTGGCGTGTCAGTAGGTGGTGGCGGCTTCGACGTGATCCTGTGTGCGAGATCCGGCCGGAGTGGTTCCAGGCCCTCCGCTCCCGAACGTTTCCCCGGCCGCCAGGTAGGTCTTGATCGCGCTGCGGGCTTTGCCAGGGTGTCGGGCTCTGCCGCGACCTGATGGACATCCACGCCGTCCGGGACTGGTGCCAGGCCCGCGGCGTCGTGCTACGAGTCCTGCCCGGGCCGCTGTCCAACTTCCACGACCTGGCCGCCGACGACGCCACCACCGCCCTGATCATCAACGTGATTACTGCCGTCGGGCAGTTCCAGCGCGACCTGCAAAACGAACTGACCGCCGAAAGGATCGGCGCGGCCGAAGCCCAAGGCCGCTACCACGGCCGCCCACCCGCACTCACCGGACACCAACTCGAGGAAGTACGGGCGGCGTTCCGCGACAAAGGCGCCTCGATCGCGAGGCTCGCGCGCGGTCACGGGGTGAGCCGGGTCGCCGTGCGCACCGCACTGGCCGACCTGCTGCCCGACCCAAGGACCCCGCCCCCCAGTCCTGATCGACAGATCGGCCACCCGCATCCGAACGGTGGACGGCGGCAACTCCGCCCGAACGAGTGATCGCGGGCACGGCATGAGGGTCCTCGCCGCGCCGAAGAGTCAGGACCCGGGTGTGGTGCTGTTGGGCACGCTTGTCGACTCCGGCGGTGAGCTCGCGCTCGCCGCCGCGCAACTGTCCGACGTAACCGCGACGCTGACCGCCCCTGCGACCCGCCCCCTCCCCCGTACGGCCGAGTCGCATCGTGCGGTGATGCGCGCCCGGCTGGGGGTGACGTGCCATCCGGGAAAGGCCCGCAAGATCGCTGATCGGGCGATCTTGAAGGCCGCGCGGGTGAAGAACAACCCGCCGGCTTGGACCAACGTGGCGTTGGAGTACTTGGTGCAGGCCTCACTGGAGCTGCTGGCGTTCTCGACGCTGAGATGGCCACCCGCGCACTCACCGATGGTGCCCGGTAGGGTCACACCCGCCATCCTCCGGGGCAACCGGGCGAGCGTGTGATCAGCGGATTTCCCGATTCGCCGGTCCCGGGCTTGACCTTGACACGGTGATAAGGTTTCCACTTGCGTGCGGAGGTGGTCCAGATCAACACGACCAACGGAACAGCCCCGCAACACACCCGCGTGGCCGACGCCCTGAGCGCCGAGGACTCGTCGGTCCGGCTTCGAGCGGCCCTGGCGGTCGGCTCCAATCCCGACCTTGCGTTCTTGGAGACGCTCGTCGAGCGGTGCGCGGTCGAGCCGGACTTCTTTGTGCGAGACATGCTGTCCTGGGCGCTGACCCGTCTCTCGCCGGAGATCACCCTGCCCCGGATCCGCCAGGAGCTCGGCTCCGAGCGCACCCAGGCTCGTAGCCAGGCGCTGCACACGCTCTCCAAGATCGGTGACAGGAGGGCGTGGGACTGGATCACCCGCGACATGCTGCGCGACGCCGACGATGAGGTCGCGCGGACCGCGTGGCGCGTCGCGGTCGCCTTCGTGCCCGAGGACGAGAAGGAGGACCTGGTCGACGAACTGGTCCTGCAGCTCGGGCGCGGTGACCGCAGCGTGCAGCTGAGCCTGAGCCGGGCCTTCGTCGACCTCGGCGAGGTGATCAAGCCCGCCCTGGAGAAGGCCGCGGAGAACCCCGACCCGGCGGTAGCCGCGCACGCACGTGCCACCGAGCTGCTCCGGCACAACCCGGAGACCGGTTTCGACGCGGCCATCGAAGAGGCGAAGCGCGTGGCAATACTCGGCGCGGAACGGGCTACCGCCGCTGCGGCTGCGTCAGGAGGCGCCGAGCCCACAGAGACGACCGAGTCGACGGAGGCTGCCAAGGGCGCAGAGGCTTCGGAGACCGCGGATTGCTGATCGGCGATGTGGCCCGCCACTCCGGGGTGAGCACCCGGATGCTCCGGCACTACGACGCCCTGGGGCTGGTACGACCGACGGGGCGCACCGCCGGCGGCTACCGCGAGTACTCCGCCGAGGACGTCCGCAGGATCTTCCAGGTGGAGAGCTTGCGGTCCCTCGGGCTCTCGCTCAAGCAGATCGGGCGCGCGCTGGAGGACCCGGCCTTCACACCATCCGCCCTGGTCAGCGACCTCATCCGGTGGACGCAGGACCGCTTGGCTCGGGAACAGGAGCTGCTCGAGCGGCTCCACGCGATCGACGCGTCGGCACCCACCGACTGGCAGGGCGCCCTGCGCATCGTCGAACTCATGCGGGAGCTCAACTCGAGCAGCGCAGCGCGCAGGCAGCAGGCCGTTCTGGCCCGGTCGGAGGGCGTGTCGGTTCCCGCGGAGCTGTTGGCCGGGGCGGTCCTGGCCGAATCCGACCCGCACGTCGCGGGCGCCCTGCGCTGGGCGCTCGCCCGATCGGGCGGCGAAGTCCTGGCGGCGCTGCACGCCGGCACGCGCTCGAAGGACGTCGACGTCCGGCGGCGCGCGGTGCAGGCGATCGCCGAGATGCCCGAGGTTGCAGGTGCCACCGCAGTTCTCGCGGACGCCCTTGGGGACCCGGATACGACGGTGCGCAGGCACGCCGCTCTTGCTTTGGGCAGGCATGGCGTGACCGCAGCCGTTCCCACACTCCTCAGAATGGTGGTCGAAGGATTTGACGACGTCACCGCAGCGGAGGTCCTGGGAACGCTGTCAAAGGACCCCAAGCGCGCGGACCGGATCATGACCGCACTGGTCGACGAACTCTCCGCGCCCACCGCGGACTCCGCGACGCGGATCCGCCTCATCCAGGCGCTGGTCGAGCTCTCGGGAACCACCGTGCAGGAAGTCCTACGCCAACTGGCCCACGACGACGACCGCACTGTCGCCCTCGTCGCCTCGGCCCTCGTCGGAATCCTTCAACAGCGGTCTCCCGAAGACCGATCCGACGAGGATTCCTGAAAGCGCGCCACCGAGGCCGCCGCGACTCAATCCCGGCGGCTTCGGGTGCTTGCGGACCCTGGAGCATCGGTGGAAAGGCCCTCCGCCGCCCGGGTTCTCGCACCGCGGACTCCCTCTGGTTGCACACGGCTCGCAGCCCCGGTCCCTGCCCTGTCGGGGCGTGGGGGCGCAGGCGTTGGTGAACGTCGAAACGGGACGGCTCCGAGGAGCTCGTGGCCAGAGGTCAGGAGGTGTCGGTGTCCTCCCAGACGTCGTCGTCTTGAGCGAGGTCGTCGCCTTCCACGAGGACGACGGTGCGCGGGGGCGGTGGGCCGAGCCGACCACGGCCGGCGCGGAAGGCCAGCAGCAGCGACAGCCACGCCGCGCCGAGAAGGAACCCGCCGATCACGTCGCTGAGCCAGTGGACGCCCAGGTAGAGCCGCGACGTCCCGACCAGGACGATCACTACCGCGCAAGCCCAGGCTAGCGCCAGGCGAGTCCGCCGCCGCAGGGTCCCGCTCCCGACCGCGAGGACGGCCAGCAGTCCCCAACCGGTCATGGCCTGGACGCTGTGCCCGGACGGGAACGCGTATCCCCCGGCACGGGTGATCATGTCCGCCGCCGGCGGCCGCGCCCGACCGGAGATCACCTTGCCGGTCTCACCAAGGATCACAGCCCCCGCGAAAGCGGCCCACACGAACAGGGGAGTGCTCAAGGAACGGCGGCTCCAGACCAGGTAACCGCCGATGGCCAGCAGCAGCGGTACCAGCACCGCCGTCGAGCCGAGCCAGGTGAGCGTCTCCATCGGCCCGGTGACCGCCCCGTATCGATGGCCGACGAACCAGGCGTGCACCGGCCGATCCCAGCGGCCCGTGTGCTTCGCCGCGACTTCCACGCTCAGGGCTGCCAGAGCGAGCGCGAACCCGAGCGAGAGCACGGTCAGCGCGGCCGCGGGCGTCTCAGCAGCGGCGCTGGCCCGCTTGAGCACCCCCATCACCGGTGGGCTGCCCCGTCGCGATGATGCCGCCTGGACGGTGCACCGGCGCGTCGGCTCCGGCGCACCTCCAGCACGACCGGCAGGAGCGACACCACCACGATGACCCCCACGATGGGAAGCAGATAGCGATCGACCCCCGGGATGCTCGACCCGAGCAGATAGCCGGCGACGGTCACCCCGACCGCCCAGAGCAGCCCTCCGGCGACCTGCCAGAGTGCGAACGTCCTGGCGGGCACGTCCAACGCCCCGGCCAGCGGATTGAGCACGGTCCGCACCACCGGGACGAATCGGGCCAGCACGATGGCCCTGCCATATCCGTACCGGGCCAGGAAGTGCTGCGCCCTGGTCATACCTTCCAGCAAATGTCGGTTGGTCGTCCGGGCCAGCAATGTCCGGCCGCCTCGCCTGCCCAGCCAGAACCCGGTCTGGGCCCCGGTGAGTGCACCCGCCACCGCCGCCACCAGCACCAGTGTCAGCGACAGATGGACTTTGTCGCCCGCGTTCGCGGTGCACAGCAGTCCAGCGGTGAACAACAACGAGTCGCCAGGAAGGAAGAATCCGACCAGGAGCCCCGTCTCAGCGAACAGCACAAGGAACACACCGAAGGCCCCCGCCGAGGACAGCAGCGACGTCGAGTCAAGAGGATTGAGGGCTGCGTACACACCGATCCTTGGGCTCGCCGACCATATTTCTACACGAACGTAGTAGTCCATGGAACAACACCAGGTAAGCAGGCTTCTTACCCGCGCTCAGCCATCGCGAACGAAGCGGCACCGCTGGCATCCTGATGACGACGGCGCGCTGAAGCACCATGTATGACGAGTAGTTGCCTCGTCGGCGCCCATCGGATCCAAGACAGCTTCAGGATCAACCGCCGTCACCACGGGATGACCGAGCATCGGTTGACCAGGCATGCCCGCTGATGCGGCACCCAGCCGCGACCCGTTCATGGAGATCGCCGCCACGGCCACCCGCAAACAGATGCCCTACCTTGGGTTCCTGGCCGACCCCTCTTCGCCGGATGCGAGACCAGGCTCACGCCGATCGGAACACCGGACCAGGACCGCCCAGTTTTCCCGGCAGAAGGCGCTGCGCCCGTTCGACTCGACTCCAACGTCGACCCGCCACCATCTACACCCTGGCCACCTGCGAGTGTCCGCGACACGTTGAGCTCATATGGGCGCCGATCCCAACCCCGGCCTTCATCGCCGGTCGGAGGGTTTGCAACTCGCAGCAGATGGAGCCGTACGACATCCCCGCGCGCCCCCCATCGCCCCTGCGAGGGTTCGCGATGTCGGCGGGCACTCGCGACCGCAGTCATCCAGATCAGGTCTCATTGCCCGCTCAGGTAGCGTCGACGAAGTCGTCGTCATGGCGCGCAGTCCGTCACGATCAGGCCAGAGGGGCGGTCTCCTCCACCCGCCCCTCCGGCGTTCGATGCGTCTAGAGCGATTGGATGTGGGTTCGCAGCGCCATGATCGTTTCCTGCGCCGACAGCAACTCGATCGGCCGGCGAGGAAGTCTTCGCGGGCCGTCGACTTCGATGTAGTGAGTCGGGCCGTAGGCCCAGGGGCCGGAGATGAGCGTGACGACGTTCGGATTCGTTCCGGCCTGGAGGATCTCGTGGACGACATCGCTGTCTTGGCCGGGGCTTGCGAACCAGGCGATCGGCGCGGACGCACGGGAGAGATCATGGATCTCGGTCGCCGCTTCCGGCTTGGTCTTCGACTCTATGAGTTCGATGGCGTCTTCGAGCGCTTCGGCCAGGTAGATCCGATCTCCCAGGGCTTCCAGGTGATCGTCGGCGAGGTGGCCTACCAGGCGGATGAAGTCGGCATCCTCAATGACGACCTGCGCGATGCCGTCCTTGCAGGTAAGCGCCTCGACCAACGCCGCTCGTTCGAGACCTGGAGCTCCGGGTCCGATCACTCCTGCTCCTGTTGGAGCACCGAAGAGACTCATGAGTAGTTCGTCGGGCCGGTTGCATTCGGTGTCCGGCCTGGGGTGTTTGTGGATGGAACGGCGCTGGACGTGCGTACGGAAGCGGCCGATGGCCGCCGGAGCGGACGGCCAGGACGGAAGGCGTGACCTTGCGGCGTCGATGAGCGAAGGCCGCTGCCGTGCCGGAGCTTTGGCGCTGGCCAGAGTGCGCACGGAGTCGTTCGTCATGTTCACTCCCGGTCGGTTGCTGGAGCTGCCAGAGCAGATGAAACCGAAGACCCGCAGGTCACGAGGTGAGCAAAACCCGCCGTGGTCGCAATTGACCAGCGGGGACGAAGGCTCGTAAGCATCCAGACGCACCGGGGTTGCGTTGAGGACGGCCTTGGCGGCTGCGCGGACGAGCGTGGTGACTTCTGCTCATTGACGCGAAACACTCACCCGCAAGGTATGTCACTCTTACGATTCGAGCCGCTACTCTCTGCGTTCGGAGGTGATCGAGTGGGCTCTGAGGTGGAGCAGAAGGCGACGCGGTTGTTGAAGGGCATCGTGTCGGATGAGTTGCTGACCTCGTACACGCGGTTGCTGGCGGAGGGGTCCTGCCCGCGGGACGAGGCGCCGGATCTGCTCGGCGGGGCGGGGCAGGTCAAGGAACTGACGGAGTCGGGGATGGCCCACATCCAGTCGTCCGGGCCAGCCCTGCCGCAGCGGCTTGTGCCCGTTCCCCCTGACCTCGCGCTGCAGGGGACGCTGGCGGATCTGACGCGTCGACTGGTGGCCGATCAGGAGCGCCTGCTGGACGGGCAGCGGCGCATCGCCGAGTCGCATCCGTGGACGAGTTCGGCGGCTACCGAGTCCGCAGACCGTCTGGTGCGGATCATCACCGACCGGGAAGAGATCGGCACCGTCTCGCGCGCCCTCATCAGGGCGGCCCGCCATGACTGGATGACGCTGGACAACCAGTCGATGGAGCGGCCGATAGACGAGTTGACCGCCGTTCCGCCTCCGCAGTCCTTCGACGGCCACGTCCGCTGCCGTGCGATCTACGAGAGCAGTTGTGCCGGGCATCCCGTCGGTCTCAGGTCGATCGAGATCGCGGTCGAGGCCGGCGAGGAGGCTCGCCTGCTGCCCCGGATCGGCATGAAGATGAAGCTCGCCGATGAGTCGATCGCGATGCTGCCGCTGACCCCGACCGGAATGTCCGGGGCGCTGCTGATCCGCTCCTCGGTCATTGCCGGGGCACTGCGCGAGTACTTCGAAATGTTGTGGGAACGCGCGGTGCCGTTCGGGGCCGCCTGCGCCGAGAGCCCGCTGAACGAGAAAGAGCAGAAGGTCCTCAGCCTGCTCGTCGAAGGGGTCTCCGACACCATCATTGCGAAGCGGACGGGAATGGGGCTGTCCACGGTGCGGCGGCACTCGGCGACCATCCGGGCGAAACTCGGGCACAACAATCACCACTTCGCCGCCGGCGTCGCCGCCGCCCGCCGCGGCTGGATCAAGTGATCTTCGCAACCCAGGGAAAGGTCGCCATGCCCGACTACCGGGACTTCGTACCCCGACAGAACTTCCAACCGACCCTGGCGCTGTCCCCGGACGCGAGCACCGTGGCCTATTCCAGCAACGCCAGCGGGCACTTCGACCTGTGGACCGTCCCGGTCGATGGCGGCGAACCGCAACAACTGACCAGACTGGCCGATCAGGCCGTCCGACAGATCGCATGGGCCCCGGACGGCAAGAGCCTAGTGTTCACTGCCGACCGTGAGGGAGATGAGCAGTACCGGCTGTACCGCATCGGGTTGGGCGACGAAGGCCCCATCGAGATCAGTTCAGGACACGACTGCCAGCGCTTTTTGGCGACCTCGCCATTCGACGCCGACGGTCGCTTCCTTGTCTACGCGGCCAACGACCGTGACGCCACCGTGCAGGACGTCATCATCCGGGACCTTGCCGAGGACCTTGAGCGGCGTATCCAGCCACCTGTGGGAGTGGTGTTCGAGCCGGTCGAGATCTCCCCGAACGGGCAGTGGCTGCTCGCCGGCGGCTTCCGTTCCAACAGCCAGGTGGACGCCTACCTGATCGACCTCCAGGACGCGTCAGCCGAGCCGGTGTGCGTCACTGCCGAACACGGGGATGGGTTCTTCGCCCCGGCCCCTTGGGCGGCCGACTCCTCTGGCTTCTATCTGCGCACCGACCTGTGGGGCGAATACACCTCCGCTGCCTTCTACCGTCTCGACACCCGAGCGCTGGAACCGGTCGCCCGGCACGATTGGGACGTCGAGCACATCGACGTCGCCGGCGACACATTGGTGTGGTCGGTCAACGAGGACGGGCGGTCCGTCCTCCATGCTCGTCACGGCCAGAACACAGCGCGGCTTCCTACCATGCCACCGGGCGTGATCGCGGCTCTGACGACCGGCCCCGCAGCCGAGCCGATCGTCGTCCTCCTCAATACCGCCACCCGGCCCACCGAGATCGCCGTCCTGGATCCGGTGAAGGGATTCCGGTATCTCACCGATGCCCGCCCGCCCGCGCTCAGTGTCTTCGAGCCGGTCGAGCCGGAACCTGTCATCTATCCGGCATCGGCGGGAAGAACCGTGCACGCTCTTCTGTACCGGCCGGCATCTCCAGGGCCGCACCCGGTGTTGCTGTCGATCCATGGCGGCCCCGAAGCGCAGGAGCGCCCCATGTATCTGCGCTCGGGCCTGTACCAGCACCTGCTCAGCCGGGGCATCGCCGTCTTCGCGCCCAACATCGCCGGGTCCACCGGATACGGGGCAGCGCACCAGAAGCTCATCTACCGCGACTGGGGCGGCCCCGACCTCGACGACCTCGACCACGCCGTCCGCTACCTGCAAGCCGCCCCTGGAATCGACGGTGACCGAATCGCCGCCATGGGCGGCTCATACGGCGGTTTCGCAGCACTTTCCTGCTTGGCAAGGCTTCCCTACCGATGGGCCGCCGGCGTCTCGCTCTGCGGACCGACGAACCTGGTCACTCTCGCCCGCGCATGCCCG
The DNA here is from genome assembly GCF_017573545.1 of Actinomadura nitritigenes. GTDB lineage: Bacteria > Actinomycetota > Actinomycetes > Streptosporangiales > Streptosporangiaceae > Spirillospora > Spirillospora nitritigenes. Next base: position 17,554 of record NZ_JAGEOK010000014.1, read on the forward strand.
CCGACCTGGAAAAACTTCGTCGCCACCGTCCTCGGCGACCCCGAAACCCACGCCGATCACCTGACCCAACGCTCACCGATCACCTACGTCGACGCCATCACCGCGCCGCTGTTCGTCCTGCAAGGCGCACGTGACCCGCGCGTCCCCCGGGCAGAGGCCGACCAGTTCGTCGCACGTCTGCGCGAACACGGTGTCGATGTTCGCTACGACGTCTTCGAAGACGAAGGCCATGGATTTACCAAACGCGAAAACGAGCTGCGCGCCTACGAAGAGGTCGCACGCTTTCTCTGCAGCCACCTTCGATAGACGGGCGACTGTCACCACGGCAAATCCTTCCACTAATCTTTACAAGAGCGAGAAAAGTGGAGAGCCAACGTAAAGCTTTATTGGCTACCGTTTAGCGGTGCTCAAGTTCCTGTCGCCCTTGGCCTTGTTCAAGGACTCGAAAATAGCGCCGCTGTTCATTGCGCGGCTCGTCTCCAGTGCCGGGGTCGGATTCGGTGAACTGGCTCTGGCCTGGGGCGTCATGGGCCTCGGATACGGCCCTGGCGGGCTGTCTCTCGTCCTTGCCTGCAATTCACTTCCCGCACTTCTCATCATCTTCACCGGCGTCGCTGGTGATCGCTTCAGGCGCCACCACATCCTCATCACCGCCGAAATCATCACCTGTATCGCATGGCTGGGGCTCGGCACCTGCTTCCTGACCAGGCAAGCACCACTTCCTCTGCTGTGCGCCCTGGGATTCCTGTCGGGCATCGCCACGGCGATGTTCCTGCCGACCATCCGAGGAATCATCGCCGACCTGCTGGCGGGCAACGGGCGGCTCGGCGGCAACGCGATCATCAACCAGACCGAATCCGTCGGCCTGCTCATCGGCCTCGCCTCATCCGGGCTGGTCGTCACCGCCCTCGGACCCGGCTGGGCGGCGTCCACGCGAGGTGTCCTGTGCGCGGTGAGCGCGCTGTTCCTGAGCCGTCTCAACACACCGCGCTGGCAGCAAGCCAAGCGCAGCGTCCTGCGTGACCTGCGCGTCGGCTGGCGCGAGTTCACCGCGCACCGCTGGGTCTGGATCATGACGCTGCAGTACACCGTCGTGATCATCGCGATGGTCTGCTACGACGCCGTCGCCGGTCCGGTCTACATGGCCCACGGTCATGGCGGCGCGCGAGCCTGGGGCGTCATCTCTGCCTGCGAGTACGCCGGCGCCCTGGCCGGCGCGTTCATCGGCGCCCGCTGGACACCGTCCCGGCTGATCCTTTCCGCCGCGGCACTCCCCGCCGCCGGAGCGATTCCCATGGTTCTCATGGGCGTCGAAACCCCATGGATACTTCTGGCAGGTGCCGCCGTCCTCCCCGGCGCATGCGAAGCGATCTATTACGTCCTGTGGACGACCTCGCTCCAGGACACCTTCACCCCTGACGTCCTCGTCCGCGTGAACAGCTGGAACATCATCGCCAGCTACGCCCTGATGCCAGTGACTCTCCTGACCGCCGGCCCCCTGGTCGAGCGCCTCGGCCCCCAGCCCGCCGCCCTCGGCGCCAGCCTCATCACCGTGCTCGCAACTGGCTGTTCCCTTCTGATCCTGCGCCTCCGCGGCATCACAAGCTCCCAGCCTGCCGCCCTGCCTCTTTCCGCTCCGGCATACGTCGAGGCACCTCCTCGTGGTGATTGACATGGGAGTGGGCGGCGGCAGGCCGCCACGCCGAGTGTGAGAGTGGCGCCGACGCGTCACCCCGTGCACTATGGAGCGCAAACAGCTTCACATGCTCTCACGTGGAGCGAGACCGTCCCCCGTTACCTACAGAGAGGAAGTCCGCATGGCCCCTGCAACGACGAACCGGAGGACCTCATGGTCGATCACGAGACCCCCACGAACGAACGCACGGAACTTCTTGCGGGCGAGCTGCATGAACGCGCCCGCGCACTCAAGCACCTGACCCAGGGGCCGCCTGGTCTGACGAGACCCGAGGCCGCCTACACCATCCTCGGCAACCTGGCCCAGACCGCGTTCCGGCTCCTTCAGACCGCCGAGCAACTGGACGCCTTCCTCAACCGGGAGCTCGACGCCGGACGGCTCGGACACCATCGTGGCGACGACCCGGTCCCGACCGTCCTGAAAGCGCACGATGCGCTTGCCAAGGCCGGCGAGCATTCCATGGACCTCGGCGAGTCCTTCCGCCAGGCTCAGGGGGCGCTCGCCGACATCTACGGAACCGGGACCGAGCCGGAAGCACAGCAGCGCACCCAGGGCGAAACCGAGACGTTGCCTGACGAGCGGGCTGAGGGCGCCGCGTCCGACATCCGGCCGGCGGCCAAGGACTTCCCGCACAGCATCGGCGACGTGCTGTCCGGCCCGCCCGCAGCCCCATCCTCACCAGATCCTCGTCCGCACCCCAAGCCACCGCATCCACGCAGGGAGATGTAACCCGCGTGGTCGGATGCCCTGCCCGGGCGGGGCAAGGGCATGTCGGCGCGTCAAACGTCGGGCCCTGTTCCTGGTGACCACCCGTGGCGTTCTGAACGCGCGGACCTCCCTCAGTGAACGGAAGCAGCGTCGCCTTTCCCGGGCCTGGGCGAGTCGCCCGAGGGTGTCGAACCCGACGCCCTCGGGCGCTCCCCTGGCCGGGCTGGCGAGGTTGGACCGCGGGTCCGCATTGTCCGCGAGGGGCTCCGCTGGCGCGGGGCAAGAAATGGACTTCCTAAGGATGTCGCTGCTGGCCGGGCGCGGTCAGCAGTGCGGTAAGCGGATCGAGCGCGATCCGGAGTGAAGGAGCTGATGACACAAGACCGAACGACTCGGACACCGAAGGCGGCGACACGGCGCAACCGCAGAGCGTTGCAAAGTCCTCGACGAAGCCGGGCGTTGTTCATCGCGCTATCGGATGAGGAGTACGCCTCGCTGGCGAGAGCGGCCGCGAGCGAGAAGCTGGCGACGGGCGCGTGGGCGGCGTTGACGCTTCTGGCCGCGGTGGAGGGGAAGAGGCGCGCGGATTCGGTGGAACTGCGGGAGGTGCTGCAGGCCGTGTTGCAGGCACGAGGCCAGGCGCAGCGGATCGGGGTCAACCTCAACCAGGCGGTCGCCGCTTGGAATTCGGGGGACCTGTCTCCGACGCTGCGCTGGTATGCCCGGGCCGCGGCGCAGACGGTCCGGAAGCTCGATGATCTGGCCGACGAGCTGAGGAGCCGGCTGCCGTGACGGCATCGGCGTCGGTATCGGCGGCGAGTCCTACAAGTTGATCGGGAAGGTGCTGCGTGGCGTCCGGGTCCAGGGGCTGCTCCGCTACCTCTATGGCCCGGGCGCCAACGGCGAGCATCACAACCCGCACATCGTGGCGGCCTTCAGCGATCCGGCGGACCTGGAGCCGATGATCGGGCCCAATGGCCGCCGCGACCTGCGCCGCCTGGACGGTCTGCTAGTTCAGCCGATGGCGGTGCTCGGTGAGCGCAACTACCGCAAGCCCGTCTGGCACTGCGCCGTCCGGGCCGCTCCCGAAGATCCGATCCTGACCGATGCCCAATGGGCGCACGTCGCGACTGAAATCATGCACCGGACGGGCCTGGCCCCGGATGGGGACGTCGAGGCCGTCCGCTGGATCGCCGTCCGCCACGCCGCCGACCATGTCCACATCGTGGCCACGCTTGCCCGCTCGGACGGCGTCCGTCCAGAGGTGTGGAACGACGGGTATCGGGTCCGGGACGCCTGCCGGGCGATGGAGCAGCGATACGGATTGCGGTCGACGGCGCCGGCGGACCGGACGGCGGCCCGCCGTCCCAAGCGCGGTGAGACCGAGAAGGCCGTCCGCCGCGGCAAGGCAGTGCCATCCCGTACGCTCCTGCACCGCACAGTCCAGACGGCCGCAGCCGGCGCACGCAGCGAAGAAGAGTTCTTCGACCGCCTCAAGGCCGAAGGCGTCTTGGTACGGCAGCGGTACAGCCAGCGGACGACCGGCCAGGTCACCGGGTACGCGGTGGCCCTGGCCGACGACGTGAACGCCAAAGGCCAGCCGATCTGGTACGGCGGCGGCAAGCTCGCCGCCGACCTCACCTTGCCTCGGCTCCGGCGCCGCTGGACAAGCGCGGACGGCTCTGTCCGCGCGCCGTCCGCTGCCGGTCTGCTGGAGGGACGGCATCTGTCCGCGCGGACAAAACGTGTCCTGCTGCGGACAGCCGTCCGCCGCGCCGCGGACAAGTCCCGGACGAGCACCGAGTTCTTGCAGCGCCTCCAGGACGACGGCCTCTGGGTGAAGCCTCGCTACAGCCAGCTCGATCCCGGCCAGATCACCGGCTACGCCGTCGCGTTCCCTACCGAGCACGGCGGAGAGGAACCGGCCTGGATCCCCGGCAGCCGCCTCGCCGACGACCTCTCCCTATCTCGTCTCCGGCAATGCTGGTCAGGGCACGTCACAGACCACACGCCGATCATCGAGCACGACGAGCTGACGCCAGAGGAGCGGCAAGCGTTCTACGACGATGCATCCCGTGCCGCCTCCTACGCCATCGCGCAGATCTACCGGCATCTGGCAACGAACCCGTACGCAGCTCAGGATGCCTGCTGGGCGGCCTCCGACGCTCTGCACGTAGCTGCCAAGGCCACGGGCAACCGGCATCTGCGCCGCGCTGCCGATGCCTATGATCGCGCGGCCCGCGCGCCGTACGGCCGCATCCCGCGACCGACTCCCGCGGGCAATGCCCTGCGCACCGCAGCCCGGCTGCTCGCCCTCACCGGCTCCGCGAGAAACCGGACGACAGTGTCCATTATGGTGCTCGTCGCCAACCTCATCACCCTGCTCGACACCATCGCCGAACTCCGCCGACTCCAGCACCGCCAGGCCCAAGCCGACGCCGCACGAAGAGCAGCCGCCCACGTCCGCGAAGCGAGACGCGCCACCGGCATCCCTGTGCCCCGGCAAAGCGAACCGACGGCCACGCCGTCGCAGGTGAGCCTGGCCATGGCTGGCTTCCCGATGCCCTGGGCTCCAATGCACCCCGCCGTCACCGGTAGGCCGGCGGCAACGAACCCTGCTCGCCCCGTCCGAGACAGAAGGAGCCTCTGAACGAGCTCAGTGTCCCGGATTCCACCGGTTGGCCGGTGTCAGCGACGACTCATTCTGGATCGTCGGTCGGTGGGGCCACCAGCACCTTCGGCTTCGTGCGGGGCTGGTTCCAAATCTGGAGGAGGCACCCGGACGGCTTGGTGTGGAAACGGAGGCGGTAATCCCCGTGCCCCGCGGGGAGCGGTGGTAGCGGCAGCTCGCGTCCGGCGAGCTCGTGGAGGACGGCGCGGCCGGTGTGGAACCGGCAGCTCAGTTCCACGATCCGGTCGTAGGTGTGGTCGGGTTCCGGGGGCGTGGGAGAGATCGTCACGGCGAGGGTCAGTTCGCCGTCGTGGACGGGCGGCCAGAACAGCGCCGCCCCTGGAACGGCGTCGATGAGGTCGGCCGACTCGGCGTAGGCGGGCACAGGGAGGATGTCGCCGAGCGAGCGCGTGCGGTCGAGGAGGAAGAACTGGCCCACCCGGACGCGGAGGGTGAGGTCGAGGTTTTCCTCTGTCGCGGTGGTGCGCCGATCGAAGGCGAAGTCGGCGGGGATGCCGCCGGGGAAGCCGCGCGCGGCGATGAAGTCGGCGAGTTCCTCCTCGGTCACTTGGAGGGCGCGTTCGGTGATGCCGGGGACGTCGCCCGGTTCGGGCCGCTCGTAGGTAGCGACGGCGAAGAATGAGCCGCTGGTGCCCGGCTCGGGGGGTTGCCACCGGGTGACGCGGATCATTCCGCATCTCCGGCAGGCGGTGCGGTTGATGTTGATCGTCTGCCCGGCCTCGTCGGTCTTGGTCTCGGTCGCTTCCAGGCGGGTCCGGCCGGGAATGTCGTGGTCGTGGCCGCAGGCGCCAATGATCTGCTCCATCGCGACGTCGTCCCGGTTCGGGAAGGGCATCATCGGCGGTCACCTCGTGGGCGGGACAGCAGGTTCCGACGGCGCTCAGGCGTGAGGGCGGCAGCCACGAGGGGGTCTGCGAGCAGGGTGACCGGTGCGATGTGGTCGGGGGTGCGCGGACGCCAATGAGCGAACGCGACGTCGATGTCCCGCCAGAGGGCATCGGGATCGGCTCCGTGCTCGTCCACCGCGTTCCGAACCAGGGCGTCGAACTCGGGATTGCCATACGTCATGGGGCGCTCACCGTTGTGGAGCCGGGCCTGGTAGGCGGCGACGAGCAGGTGAAGGTCCGGATTGTTGCCGTTCATCGCCATCTGCAGTTGCGAGCTGCGGCCGGGCGTGGAGCACTCGGCGTGCTGAGCGAACAGCAGAGGCAGGAACTCCTCAGTGAACAGCGGATCGGCCAGGAACCCCTCGGGCACGAAGTCGGGGTGCAGCAACCGTCCGAAGGAGTGCCCGGACCGACGGTCGAGATAGAGCTGGAGTTGCGCGCGCAGGACGGTGGCGCGTTCTCGGCCGAACTCCTCGGCCTCGGCCAGGACCGCGTCGGCGGCGTCGGCGTCGCCGCTGAGGGCGTCCAGGCGAGCTTGTTCGACCTTGGCGTCCCAGGAGTCGCGGGTTTCGCCTTCCGGTTTGCGCATCTGGTGGAACTCGGCGTAGAGGTCCTCCATCAGCGCGGTGAAGGACGCGAACCGCTCGGGCGGCGCGGCCCTCCAGGAGAACAGGTTGTAGGCGGCCCATTCACCGGCGTCGTCGACGTCGCCGGGGTCCAGGAACAAGATCCCCGCGTCGGCCTCCCTGGAGATCAGGAGCCCGCGGCTCAGGCAGGTGCCCTCCTGCTCGTCGTCTTCGCAGAGTTCCGCCCAGCTGTCATCCCAATGAGGCTCAAGCTCGCGGAGCCATCCGACGTCCGACGTATCGCGCATCCGCCAGACGAAGATCCCGGCATCGCGCCAGCCGTCCGTCGTCAGGAGGAACTCTCGGTAGGACGGTGGCAGCCGCATGCCGATCCGCGCCTCGGCCGCCGCGACGGCCTGCTCGGTGGCGGGCTCGAAACCGAGCCAGCCAGTGCGCACCACTTCCGGGTCGGGTTCGGGGTCGGCGCTCCGCACCCATTCTTCACTCCAGCGCCTCAGCCACGATCGCCATTCCATGGGGGCATGCTGCCGACCGCCTCGGACATTCCCGGGCCGCAGTAATGCGGAATCTTGAAGCCACAGCGACGCACGCCTCCGGATCGTTGTTCCGCGGGGATGCACGCCCAATAACTGACGACGGCCGCTCTTCTGCAGGCCGGAGCTAGAGCCGACCCCTTGACGCAGGCGGTTGATCGCAGGAGACCGTCGACACGCCGAACACTTACTGTAGTTGATCAGATGCCTAGCGTGATGCATTGTCTTGCTCACTGACTTTGGTTGACGGAGCCGTGGCCCGTCAACCACTGGCCGACGGGGGAGCGATGGGAACGCTGGTAGCGGTCGAGCAGAGAGAACTGGCGGTGCGGCGGGAGCGTCTGCTGCGGCTGCACTCCGAGCTCAAGCGGCTGGGCGCCTCGACGAGGGTGCGCCGGCCGCGCAACGGGCGATGGCGGTTGAGGGTCCGCTGCGATGGCTGGTCGGAGACGGTCATGTGCGCAGGGGCGGACGGCGCGTACGCCTACGTCACGGCGCACGGGCGGGTGCTCGGGACGGCGAGCGAGGTCCGGCACGTCGCGCGGCTGCTGGTGTGGATGGTGGAGCGGCGGAAGCGATGACCCTCTTCAGACCACGCAGCCATCGAGGGCTCACACCGCAAGACCCACTGGCCAGCTCTGCGAGCGCATCAGCTCAGGTGGCACGTGATCGCGCGGTTCAGGTCGTGGTGGTGCTGGTCGCTCCGCTAATCGCGACTCTCGCAGTGCTCGGCGGACTCGGATCGTTCACCACTGTGCGGGAGCTGGCCGAGCCGCACTTCAAGGGCTTGGCATGGATCGTTCCGGTCGGAATGGACCTGGGCATCTTGATCCTCCTCACCTGGGATCTGCTGATGGAGTACCTGGACCTGCCGTGGCCGGTCATGCGCTGGGTCGCATGGGCCTACATCGGCGGCACGGTGCTGGTGAACGTGTCCGCCGCGCATGGTGAGCTGGCCGGCAGCGTGATGTACGCGGCGATGCCGGTGCTGTTCATCACGGTGGTGGAGGGCGTCAGGCACTTGATCCGCCGGTGGGTCGGGCTGGCATCCGCGCGCCGGGTGGAACGCGTACCGGCGGCTCGATGGCTGCTCGCGCCGGTCTCCAGCTTGCTGCTGTGGCGGCGGATGGTTCTGTGGCACGTCACCGCCTACCAGGACGGGCTGAAGCTGGAGTACCGACACCTACTGGCCGTATCGGTGCTGCAGGAGGAGTACGGGCGGTGGGCATGGCGCTGGGATGCGCCGCTGGCGGACCGCCTCGCGCTGCGCCGGATGCCAACCGGGATCAACGCGAACGGCTCTCCCGAGGGCGGCCCGGCCAGCGTCGCCGAGCAGGCTCCCGGCGAGGACGAGCTCCTGGTGGCCGCGCGGCGTGTCCAGCGGGAGGCACGACGGAGAGGCGTCCGAGTCACTCGTAGCTACCTCGGTGACCGGCTGCGTGAGCTGGGGTACCCGATAGGCACCGCCCGGCTCCAGCAGCTCCTGGCCGTCCTGCGCAACGACTCGCCCCAGGGCGGTGGGGCATGAGCGGACCGTCGTCACCCGAGCACCACGCAGCCGATTCCGAGGAGAAGCAGCAGCGTCAGCTGGACTTCTTGCACGGGATCACCGACTACGGCGTTGCGGCTCTGCTCGACGGACGCCTCGGCTGGGCGGCGTGGCTCGAGCAAGCCAGCCGTTACGGGCGATACGGGTTCACCAACACGCTGCTGATCCCGGCGCAAAGACCCACGGCCACTGACGTCCGTTCCTACGATGACTGGCTGAAGCGGGGACGGCAGGTCCGACGCGGCGAGTCGAGCATCCGCATCTTGTCCCGCTCGGGTAAGCCGCGTCCGGTCTTCGACGTCGAGCAGACCGATGGCGCGGCGCTCGAGGAGGCCGCACCCGTCCCGACGGCCACGGGTCTGGCAAGGCTGGCCCGGCTGACGGGCGACCTCGGCGTCTACCTGGACCGGGGGCAAGGCTGGACCTACCTGGGAGACCCAGATCGGCGGCTGTCGATCGCGCCCGAACTCGAGGACCTCGAGGCGGCCACGCTTCTGGCCCACCAACTCGCGCACGTCCTCGACGTTCGGGGACGGCCAGGTGCGTCGAACCTGGACCAAGAGCCATGCCACGGGGCAAGGCGCGCCTTCGCCGAGTCGGTCGCCTTCCTGCTGCTGGCAGAGGTCGGCTTGCCGACCGGGCATCTGTCTTTCTCCGCTCCGCGTAGCTGGGCGGGGGCCGACGCGCGAGCCAACGCGACGGGAGCCGTCCGGCTGGTCGGGGAGCAGGTGGTCCGTACGGCATCGCGGCTGCGGTTCCGGCTCAGCAAGCTGCAGCCCGTCGATTCTGCCGCTCCCCTCCCGGTGGGTCGGACAAGCGCGCAGGGGAAGGAAGCCCTCCCATCAAGACCGTCGAAGAAGGCGCCAGCGACGGGTAGGCCGCACGATGAGCTGCTTGCTGCGATCGAGGACGCGCATCGCTTCTTCGTTGCCAATCTCGCCGGAAGCTGGGGCGCCTCCTATCTGACCCGCCGCGGCTTCACTGCAGAAGTCCAGGCGCGGTGGCAGGTTGGGCATGCGCTCCGGCCGCGACGGGCACTCGTCCAGCACCTCCGCCGGTGCGGGCATCAGGATGAGGCGATCATGGCCGCTGGTCTGGGCAAGCTCGGACGTGATGGCGAGCTGATCGACGTCTTCCGCGACCGTGTCCTGCTGCCCTTCCGTGACGACGACGGCGCGGTCATCGGATTCGTCGGCCGGAGCCAAGACACCTCAACAGGACCCAAGTACCTCAACACCCCGGACACGGTGCTGTTCCACAAACGGGAGGTGCTCTTCGGCCTGCATGAGGTGGGCGACCGGCTCACCGCCCAGGGCGTTCGTCCCCTCCTGGTTGAAGGCCCGCTGGATGCGATCGCAGTCAACACCGTCATGCCGGAGACCTATGCCGCCGTCGCCACCTGCGGAACCGCCCTCAGCACAACCCACCTGGACGCGCTCAACCACCACACCGACCTCGGCACCCGCGGCCTGGTCATCGCCCTAGACGGCGACGCCGCCGGACGTCTCGGAGCCGTCCGGGCTTGGCGCCACCTGAGCGAGGTCGCCGGCCCGGTCGAAACCGTCCAACTCCCCGCAGACCGGGACCCTGCCGACCTGCTGGACAACCCGGAAGGCGGAGGCATAGAGGCGGCATTGCGGTCGACATTTCCGCTGGCTGACCTGGTCGTTGATGAGAGACTGGAGCGAGCCGGACGAACGCTGGAGTTCGCCGAGAACCGGCTGGCCGCCGTCCGCGCCGCCGCGACCGTCATCGCCGCCCTGTCCCCGGACCAGGCCGCCAGGCAGGTCGCCCGCGTCGCGTCCCGCGCCCAGTGCGACCCAGCCGAGGTCACCGCCGCCGTCATGTCCGCGATCACCCGCGACCCGCCCTCGGACCTGGCACCGGCAGCGCACGACTTCCCCGCGCTCCCCGATCTCCGATCCCCTCCGCCTTCACGTGAGACACCAGGGGCGACGCGAGCACCAGGAACACGCCGCACAAAGTAGCCAACTCAGGGAGACACACCATGACCAGCCAGCATCCGGACCCGATCGCAGAAGGCTTCTCGCACGGCGGCGAGCGCATGATCCAGATCGTCGCGATGGCGGCCGCCCTCAAACAGAGTCATGCACGCCGCGCCGCCCGGTTACGGGCAGCCGAGCTTGCACGGGATGCGGCGGCCGAGCGCACGGAATCCGCGGCCCAGCAGGCAGCGTTCGCCGAGGCCCGCTCACGGTGGGTACGGGCCCACGACCGTCAATGGCTCCAGCAGGCCGGGCTCCTGGGCGTCGCCGAAGCATGGGGAGCCGCCATCCCTTACACCGCCAACAGCTCGTCGGCAGCCGCGGCCGTCCGCAAGTGCGAGAACCGGCTCCGCGACCTGCACCCGCACGCGATGAGCCACTACGACAGAGCCCGCACCGACGGTATGGAACCTCTCGACGCGATGCGCAAGGCCGCCCCGTTCTTCATCTGCAACCCCAACGTGCGCACCGGCGAGCCCGCGACGCCGCGGCCAGCGCTCGCCGAAGGCAACGGGGCCGAGTGGGCAGCGACGATCCACGGCCCGCATCGCACCGACTGGGAGAACGCCCGTCGGCAGCAACGCGCCCACCTCATCGCCGACCAACACCGCGAACGTCAGCTCGGTCCCGACGAGCTGCGAACCGTCCTGGAAACCACCACCAACCTGCCGGACAAGGTGATCGCCGAGGTCGCCCCGGTCGTCCACAGCACGCAGGCGCGGCTGGCCGCCGAAGGCTTCCCCTTCACGATCGACCAGGCCCTGGAGATCAGCGCCAAGCGGCCCTTCGAACCACCGGCCGCACGCAAGCCCGCAACGCAGACACCCGACCGGAACAGGCGCCGCAACCTCTGACCATAAGAAGGGCTCATCCGATGCTCAGAGAAATCCCGCCGGACTGGTACTGGTTACCCATCCTCGCGGTCTTCGTCGGCCTCGCCGTCCTGCCGACCTTCATCGCCCTGGTCCGCGGCGCAGACGAGCTTCTGCTCATCATGCTGGTCAACACCTTGTGCTGCGCCAGCATCATCTACTGGCCGTTCGCGCTGTACATGGCCATCACATGGCCCCGCAAACACCCTCGCCCACCGAAGGCGCCAGCCGCCTACCGTCCTCCGCCGGCCCCCGAACCTCACCCCCGCCGCAAGGTGATCCAGGGAAACGTGGAAGCACCATGACCAGGCAAGGAAGCCTCAGACGACAGCGAGACCGCGTCACCGCCTGCGGACTCCCCCGACACGGGCAGGTTCCCAGGTTCTTGGCCGGCGCAGCACTCACCGTCCTGCTCGGAACGCCGAGTTGGGCAGCGCTCACCGTGCCCGGTCGGGCGGAACAGAACCCCGGCTGCCCACCCCTTAGCCCCATCGCGAAGCGGTATGTCGACCGTAAGACGGTCTGCCGCCGCGCCCGCCAAGAGATGCTGCACAGCTTCAAGACCGGCAAGGATCCCGACTGGGGGAACGTCCTTCGCGACTCCATCCCGGCCAAGCCCCCCGGACGTCACAGACCCACCAAACACGACCACCACGCAACCCTCGGTCACGACTCCCGGCCAAAGCCACGAGAAGGACCCAAGTCGTCTGCACGCCCGAGCCCCACCCCCGCTCAGTCCCGCACGCCCACCCGCCGCACGACCAAGCAGCTACAGCCTCGCCAGAGCGTCGCCACCTCGCCGTCCACGGCACCAACCAACCGCACCGCCATTCTGCATCGTTCGCGGACGGTCCATCCGCACCGCTCGCGGATGGACAAGAAGAGGCCACTCGAGAACACCGCGGGTGCGGCAGCCCTTTTCGTTCTCACAATGCTCGGCGGCGTGGCCATCTGGCGGCGCAAAGCTTTGCCGACTTTGCTGCATAAACCCCGGTCCCATCCCGCCCGACCACGCGTCGAGCCGCAGCCCGCCTCACCCAGCCACCAGAAGGCGGACACCGCTCCTCACGATCCCTTCGACTGGGGTGGAGCTTCACTCGCGGGCCCAGGCGCAGAGGACGCCGTCCGCCACCTGGTCTTGGATGTCCTCACCCACCCGCGGGAGCACGCCATCCAGCTGGTGCTCGCCCGTCCGGACGCATGGCGGCTGCTCGGCATCTCAGCAAACGAACTGCAGGACGAACGAGTCCCCGGCCTGTCCCTCACCGATGACGACCAGCAGGCATACGCTCACCTGCGCCGACCCGGCTTCTCACGCCGCCTCCTGATCACCTACGACGGAAACACCCCGGTTCAGCAAGGCGAACAGTGCGCCGCGGTGAGCGTGGCGACCTGGACCGAGCCATCCGTGCAGATCTCGCCCGATGGCGTCCTCGTGCCGTGCTCGTCCTCCGACTCCACCATCCCGGGAAAGTACACGCGGGCACCGCTGCTCTCCAGACCCGACGCCGCCGAAAAGCTGCGGGCTCTTCCGACGCTCGACCGATGCCGGCGAATGACAGCCGGCCGTGCCGTCGAGGCGGTCAGAAATCGGGCTCCGGCCTGCGGCGAAGGGCTTGTTCGGCCGCGAGCCGGTATCGCTCTTGCGGGCTCGGACGGTGGTACGGATCTCGCGGGTCGGTCGGATCGCTCGGCGGGCGCGCGGACAGGCGATGACGCCGGACGCTGCTGTAGTCCTGGCCAGGGATAGGAGCGACCTCAGTGCCGGGCACGCGCGCGTGCCGTCCGGTGTAGCCGTCAGGGTTCATCTCGATCCACAAGATCCTGGCCCACCATGACCGGTCCGGGTGCCGCTCCCAACCGAGCAGAAACGCCGGACCATCGATGGCGCGGTAGGTGACGGCAGGCGGCACCCGCACCTCAACCACCCAACATGTCGAACATACGTTCCATTATGACCGGGCGTCCGGCACGTTGACGTCCGGGGGCGCCGACCGAATACAGATCACCCGACCATGCCGGAGCCAAGCTTCCGCAGCTCAAGCTGTCCCTATAGGGGTGGCGGAGTCACCACGAGCCGGCCGGTGGGGCTACAGCCATCGGGGCGACACCGAGTGGATGCGCGATGCGCGGACAGCCCAGAAGCCTTCATCAGGCATGCCAATGTTCGACGTCCTTGCCCTTGGCCAGGTCACGGACGACGATCTTGCCGCTGGACGTGCCGAACAGAACGGATCTGCCGTCGGGGCTGAGCGCCGCGGTGGTGACGAAGCCCGTATCGGACCCGGGCAACCCGGAGGCCGAGCGCTGTGGTGACGGGGTCAGCCGCCAGTCCTTGACGTCCCCTCCGCCCTGGGCGAGCAGGTGGGTGCCGTCCGGAGTGAACAGCAGCCGTTCGATGGCCTGGGAAGTGTCGAGGGTGCCGATCTGCCGCTGCAGGGCGACGTTCCAAAGGGTCACCGTCGGAGTGCCCTCCAGGGCGAGACTCCGGCCGTCGGGGCTGAAGGCCATGGTGAGGGGCGGGTCGGTGGTCATCGGTGGGGTCAGCGTGCCGATCTGGCTCCGTGCGGAGACGTCCCACAGCGTGACGCCCGGGCCTTCCATGCCGGTGCAGGCGAGCGTGGTGCCGTCGGGGCTCACCGTGGAGATCACACATCCCTCGTCGGGGACGATCTGATCTGTTCGAGGGGTCTCACCGATGCGCCAGACGAGGTGGTCCCCGTGCTCGCCGAATGCCGTGAGCCTTCCGCCGCCGGAGTCGAAGGTCAGGCGGCTCGCGTCACTGAAATCGTTCGTCTTCGCGATCTGTTTGTGAGTCTCGAGGTTCCACACCGCCGTGGGCCCGTCCGACGGTGACATGGCGAGTTCTCGGCCGTCCGGACTGAGCGCCATGGCGACCGGATCCTCATCGCTGTCGCCGCCGAGGTGAAGCGTCGAGATGCGCCGGTGGGTCCGTACGTCGTAGACCCGGATCTGCTTGTCGCCGAGGGCGATCGCGACCGTCCGGCCGTCCGGGCTGAAGGCCGCGCCGGTCGGGTGAGGGGGGTCCGAAGGGGCGGCGGACGGGGAATCCGTGGAGTCCGACGGGTCCGTGATCAGGTAGCTGGGGAACGGCTCCGGAGAGCCGGTCGCGCTGCCGGCCGATGGGTCGGTGTCAACGTTGAGCAAGGCCGCGAGGCTCCCCAAGCCCACCAGCACGCACACCAGGACCGGCACCAGCCGCCGAACCCGTTCCTGCCGAAGCGGGGTGGGCGGCTGCTTGATCGGCGGCACCGGCCGCGTGGTCACGTACCTGGTCCTCGGCTGCGGCGCGGCGGACGCGGGCGCTGCGGCCGACCTGGGCGGTGGGGTGGACGCGGTGACGGCCGAGCCCGCATTGCCGGCGGGCGGGGAGGGCGCCTTTCCGGCACTGGCCGGCGACGCGGGCACAGCCGGTGCAGCCGGTGCAGCCGGTGCCGCCGGCGTCACCGGCGCGGGCGGCGGGGCGTTCTCCGGGGCGGCGTGGAGGATGCGGTCCAGGGCGGCGGCGACTTCGTCGGCGTCGGCCCGGCGCTCCGGGTCGCGGACGAGGAGCGAGGCCAGCACCGGGCTGAGCGGTCCCGCATTGCGCGGGGCGGGCGGGTCCTGGGTGAGCAGGGTCAGCAGGATCGACGCGTAGTCCGGGCCCTGGTAGGGCGGGCGGCCCTCGACCGCGTTGAAGAGTGTGGCGCCCAGCGACCACAGGTCTGCGGGCGGCCCGGCGGCCTCGTTGCGGGCCTGTTCGGGGGCGACGAACGCCGGGGTGCCGCTCATCTCGCCGGGCGCGCCGGGAGTCCGCTGCCCGCGCTGCCGGGCGATGCCGAAGTCGGTGATGACAACCCGGTCGCGGTCGGTGACGAAGACGTTGGCGGTTTTGAGGTCCCGGTGCACGATCCCGGCCGCGTGGGCCTCGCGGAGGGCGGCGAGCATCTCGGCGCCGATCTCGGCGGCCCGGCGCGGTGGCAGCCTGACCTCCTCGCGGAGGATCTCGGCGAGCGAGCGGCCCTTGAGCAGCTCCATCACGATCATCGGGGAGCCGTCGTGCTCGATGACGTCGAACACGGTGACGATGCCCGGATGGCTGAGCGCGGCCGTCGACCGCGCCTCGTTCATGGCGCGCTCCGCCAGTTCCGCGGGCTCGTCCTCGGCCGCGAGGAGGATCTCCTTCACCGCCACGTCGCGGTTCAGCAGCTCGTCCCGCGCCCGCCAGACCCGGCCCATGGACCCCTGCCCGATGACCGAGAGCAGCCGGTAGCGACCGTTGATCACTTCCCGCCCGGCGTCAGGCACGCCCCGTCACCCCGTCCACCAAGATCTACGACCCAGCGTGCCTTCGACGCCATGCCCATGGCAACAGTTCCCGGGCGGATCACGGCCGGCGGCGACATTTCCCCTGCGCCGTGGCGCCGTCATAGGGAGTTGACCGCGCGGGCCGGGGACGCAGGATGCGGGGGCCGCGCCGCCAGCCGCGGCTATCCCCGCGCGATCAACAACCTGGCCATCCAATCCCTGCTGGCCACCTTCATCGCCGACAAGACCGTCGTCGACGAAACCGCCGCCCGCTCCGCCGTCAACGAGGTCATCGCGACAGAGTGACCACCACCGCGCCAACCTGCACACCACGGCCCCACCAGGACGCCCCTGGCGGGGCCTTCGCGCACAACCACGTCCCCACCAGCAATGACGCCGTCGTCCTCAACTTGAGTGATCGCTAACACCTCAACCAAGAGCCGGAGTTCTCGAGCAGGCACTTAACCCCCGAGAGCAGACCGTTCCGAAGACAGCATGCCCCGGCCTACCCGACCCCACTGCCTCCCAGACGCAGCCTGGGGCCCGACGCAGCGGCTCCGTCCGCCTCGCCCAGACCGCCCTCCTTAGATCCCCCTGCGGTGTAGCAGCACGAAAACGAAGCCGGTCGAGTTTGGCATCGCACACGAACGGAAGGACGCCATGCTCTGGCGAGCCCCGCCCTCAAGAGATGTCGAACTCGCCCCTGCCGAACCGGCCGGCCAATTCGCGCCACGCGTCGCGGTCGATGAACAGCTTGGGCCCGTCAGGATCCTTGGAGTCGCGGATGCCGACCGCCCCGTGGGCCCTGGCCAGTTCAACACAGCCCTGGCTTCCCTGACTAGCTGTCGCCTTGCGCCAGTTCGGGACGGAGGGGGCCGACTCGGTCATTGCTGCTCCTTCTCGAGGCTGCGCAGGAAGGACACCGTTTCGCGAGGGTCCAGCGCGGAGGCCACCAGCAGGTTGAACTTGGTGGTCATGCGGCTGACCTGGTGCGGTTGCTCCAGGTACGCGTTACCGGCCTGACTCTCGACGTAGACGACGTCCGGGTCGGTGGGCTCGGGGAAACCGAGCAGCGAGAACGGCCCGTCGAGCCCAACGTGTGCACCCTTACCGAAGGGTAGAACCTGCAAGGTGATGTTGGGAGCCTCGGCCGCCTCCAGCAGGCGCCGCACCTGCCCCTTGATCACCGGAACCTCTCCGATCGGCCTGCGAAAGACGTTTTCGTCCATGATCACCCAAAGGGCGAAGGGCGGTTCCTTGCGCTCGAGGATCTGCTGCCTGGCGAGGCGCAGCTCGAGCAGACGGTCGATCGTCTTCGGTGCCTCGCCGAAGAGAGTTGTCTGCAGGACCTCGCGGGCGTACCCGGGAGTCTGCAGCAGCCCGTGGACGAGCTGGTTGTCGAAGTGACGCAGCTCGGCGGCCTCGCTCTCCAGCCCGATGTAGGAACCGAACCGCGGCGGGAAGACGTCCTGAAACTCGTTGTACCAGCCTGGCTGCGCCGCCTCCTTCGCCAGCTGGAGAAGGGTGTCCCTGGTCTGTGCGTCCGCCGCTTCGAACAGCTCCAGCAGGTCTCGGATCTCCCTCTGCTTCGGCGGCTGAGCCTTGCCCGTCTCGATGCGACTGACTCGTGAGGGCGAGCACTCGAGGTGCTCAGCGACCTGCTCGATGGTGTAGCCGGCGTTCTCTCGCAGTTTGCGGAGTTCGGAGCCGAGACGACGCATCCGGACCGTCGTCACGTGAGGCTGGGGCATGAATCCTCCCTTGCTTGCATGGCACAAGTTACCTTCCGCAAGTTCGCCTGCGGACATGAAGTGAGCCGTCGGCTCTCGAAGCACTGTCCTCAGGGAATGTTCTTCGCAAATGCCGCAATGCATATCTGCACACTTGTGCGGCACAGTTCTCAGGTGCATGCTGGCATCGGTTCGCCGCTGCGAAGAGTCGGGGGAGCGTCATGAACTGATCAACTTCGACGCGAGCCCACAAAGGCGGACCACGAGGCAAGTCGAAGCGACCCCGGACGCGGTGCTGCAACACCGGCCGGGGTCTTGATCGGACGCAGGAGGTCCGACCCATGCGTGATCGTACGAACCCGTCACCCGTTCTCGAGAGGCCGCCCACCCCCAGACTCGTCTCCGTCCAGGCAGGAGGCCGAGGGCACCATCAAGCGGACCCGGTGATGCCGCCGCCAGCGCCTTGGACAGCGACCCAACGCGATCCCGAGAGCGCCGTCGCCGAACTCAGCGATCAGTTCCCCCGCGCGACGTGCTGGTTCGGGGAGTACACCGGCAGCTACTGGGCCCTGACCTCCGACAACGACACCATCCTTCTCCTCGAAGGGGCCACGCCCGACGCCCTGAGGCGCCAACTGCTGACCCTCGGCCGCCCGGCGAAGCGGCACCAGCCGTCTTCACTCGGCAGCCCGCTCCAGTCCTCAACGCCTGCGCCGCTCCCGCAAACGGTCGCGTCGGCCAAGTCCGCTCGCCGGCCTTTCCGGCGACGTAGCCGAAGTCGGGGCCGTCACTGCGTGGCCGGGGCGCGTGGCCGGGACGTTCGATGCTGACCGGCAGGCCGGCCGACATCACGGTCGGCGGAGCCTGTGCCTTCCAGCTCCCCCGCGACCCCAGCGCCGCCTCCCAAGCCCGCACCCTCGTCGCCGCGACGATGCGCGAGCTCGGCTTCACCACCGACACGATCGACGACGCCAAGCTCGCGGTGTCCGAACTGGCCACCAACGCCCACACCCACGCCTCCTCGGCGACGCATCCCGAGCTATGGATCTGGGCGCGCACCCGCCCGGCCCTGGAGTTGGTGGTCTCGGTCTTCGATACTCACCGAGACACCTGGCCGGTGTCCGGCAACGCCGACCTGCTTGACGAGCACGGCAAAGGCCTGTCCATCGTGGCGGCCCTGGCCACCCGCACCGGTTCGCACTTCACCCGCTCCCGCCTGACCACCACGACCGGCAAGTGTGTCTGGTTCACTCTCCCCTTGCCCGCATGCTGGCCGACAGCCGTCCGCGTGATCGCCCCGAAGCTGGCGTCCGACAACCTTCTGGACGCCCTGCGCGGACGCGGCATACCCGCCACCGGCTGCAGCGACGACCGCGGCATCTCGGTCCTCACCGTCGCAACCCTCAACATCTGGGTCGGACCGACCGGCTTCTCGTGGCGCGACCGCCGAGGCTACGTGCGCCAACCGCTGATCGACCTACAGGAAACCGCCGAGCGCATCGTCAGCCGCAACGAGACCCGACAGTTCCACCATCAGCCCTGAAGAGCCGTCCGCGAACAACGGGACCACCAAGCCCCGGGGGTGCGGCGCATCCTCCCGTCGCCGCGCCCCCGGCCCACGCCCACCACAAGGACCCTTCTCATGCACCCAGCCGCCGACCGCTACACCCGCCTGCTCCGGGCCGTGGAGACCGTCGGGAAACTCGCACAACAGGGCGACATCGAGACCATCGAGCACCTGCTCACCCAGCCAACGACCACCCGCCTCGACGCCTCCACCGCCAACGCCCTGCGCAACGCCCGCGACTCGATCCTCGTGATCAGACGAGCCCTCACCGCACTACTCGAAGCCGCACACGAGGACGGCACGACGCTGAATGTCATCGCTCGCCCAACAGGGGACGACCCCACCTCACTCGGCCACCGCAGCATCGACCGTGCCGAGGCCTGGCGCCGCGCCCACCGGCACCTGCCGAGCCACGGCACCACCTTGCTACTCCTGCACATCGAAGAGTTCCAGGACGGCTTCAGAGCACTCCCGGTCCAGGTAGACATCCCGGAACCGCCCTCCATACCCTCCCTGGAAACGCCCACGACCCTCGCCGTCGACAAGACCACCGGCGCAGTCACCCGCTGGCCCCTGCTCTCCCTCGACGTCCTTTCCCGCCAATACCGCCGCTACCGCCAGGGCGAACCCATGACCCTCGACGCCACGATCGTCTGATCAAACTTCATCGGCGGGCCTTCTCATCCCACGTGAAGCTGCATGAACCGCAGGCTGTAGAAGCGCGGCGAAATGTGGACCGATCCAGACGCAGCCGACCACCGCTGTGGATCGCCGTCCTAGCACGCCGCTTCCAGCTGCAGGACGCGATCGCCGTGCTCGAGCTCGACCGGGTGCTGGACGCCTCCCCGGAGGAGCTCGACGGTCACCGTCTCGGGCTGAAGGCCGCCCGGCAGAACCGGCTGGACCTCATCATGCGGGCGACCGAGCGCCTGATGGCCCGCATGGGCGCGGCGGTCGGCACCGCCAACACCAAAGTGCTGATGCATCCGACCAAGGCCCCGGCTGTCGTGCAGTCGAGCAACCATCTCTCGACCGCCATCGTCGACTTCCACGAAAGGCTTGGGATCGAGCGCGCTCGGGAGGCGGCGGAGGTCCGCCGCTGGACGCACGAGGCCAAGGAGGTGAGGGACAAGGCGCTCGAGACGGGAGCCGAGCACGTCGATACCGCCAAGCGCCTCGGCAACGAGACCTTCGACCTGGCCAAGTCGGCGACGGGCAAGCTCTCCAGTCGGATCGCCGAGCAGACGCGACTGCGGCGCGGGGACGACGAGAAGTCTCGGGAGAAGGGCTGAACGGGAGTAGGCGTGCCTCTCCTCGGCGTTCCGCTGTCATGTCGGCAGGTCGGCGAGGAAGTCCTCTTCGGCGGCCAGTGCTCGCTTGATCGATTCGGGTGCACGGAGGACGTGGCCTTCGCCAGGGAAGGTGAGGAGGCGGGCTCGGGGGCTGAGGGCGGCGGCGAGGGCTCGGGATTGGGCCGGTGGGGTGATGGGGTCGTCGTCGCCGTGGAGGATAAGGACCGGGCAGGTGATGTGCTCGGCGTGGTGGAGCAGGGAGCGTTGCTGGTAGGTGGAGGCGGCGTCGGGCAAGGGGCCGATGAGGGTGTCGGCGTGGTGGGCTTGGAATTTGGGTGCTGCGTCTCGCCAGGTAGCGGGGTCGATGACGGGGCAGTGGGCGATGGCCGCGGCGAAGGTGTCGGTGGTGGCGAGGGCGCGCAGGGCGGTGTAGCCGCCGGCGCTGGCGCCCCAGATGACGGTGCGGTCGGGGTCGGCGCGTCCCGTGTCGGCGAGGTGGGTGGCGGCGTCGGCGCAGTCGTGGGGGTCGAGGACGCCCCATTCGCCGTGGAGTGCTTGGCGGTAGGCGCGGCCGTAGCCGGTGCTTCCGCGATAGTCGATCTCGGCGACGGCGTAGCCGCGGCTGGTGAAGTACTGGGTGTGCCAGTCCAGGCGCAGTGGCGTGTTCGCGGTGGGGCCGGGGTGCGCTTTGACGATCAGCGGCGGTGGGCCGTCGGTGGCGGGTGGGGAGTGGTAGAGGCCGTGGGCCGTGCTGCCGTCACGGGTGGGGAAGCTGAACGGTTCGGGAACTGAAGCCGGCTGCGGATGGGTGGTGTGCGCGGTCAAGGGTTGATGGTGGCCGGTGGTGGCGTCGATCAGGACGATCTGTGGTGACTGCTGCGGACTGGAGGCGATGGCGGCGATCGTCGTTCCCGAGCCTGACAGGTAGGGCTTGATCGAGGTGTACGGGAGGTCGAGGGCTGTGGTCTTGCCGTCGCGGAGGAGCTCGATTCTCTGGGTTCCGCCCTGCTGAACGAGGACGGCGATGGCGTCGTCGAGGAAGGTGTAGGTGGAGTAGCCGAACTCCCATTGGGCGACACCGAGTTCGGCGTGGCGTTGGAGGACCGGTTCAACGCGGTCGCCGGTCCAGCGGTAGAGACTCCACCAGCCGGTGCGGTCGGAGATGAAGTGCAGGAAGTTGTCGGGACTCCACTCGGGCTGGAACACCGATTCGTCCGGGCCGCCGGCGATGAGGTGGGGCATGCCGATGGCGCCGGAGTCGTCGAGGACCTCAGCCAAGTAGAGCGTGGTGCCGTCCCAGGGCATGTTGGGTGCGTTCCAGCAGGTCCACGCCAGCCAGCGGCCGTCCGGGCTGGGACGCGGGAACGAGTAGAAGTCCCATCCGCTCGTCACGGTGTGGGGGGAGCCGGCGGAGGCGGGGATGCAGGCCAGGTCGTTGATGACGCGGTTGTCCTGGTGGCGTTCGCGGACCGTCCACAGGCCATTGGCGCCGGGTCTCATGTCCGCGTAGCGCGCGCCGGTGGCCGGTGTGACGGGGATGGGTGCGTGGTCGGTGGTGCGGTAGATCTGCTGGTCGGCGGCGTTGCAGAACCAGATCTCGGTGTCGGTGGCGTAGTAGGCGCCGCCGCCGTATTCGTGCACGTGGCTGGCCACGTCCGTTCCGGCGGGGAGGACGTCGCGGGCGCCGTCCTCAGGTGTCCAGCGGACGAGAACGTCGTGCCCGTCCGGCCGGCCTTCGAGCCAGTAGACGACGGCACCGCCCTGCAGAACTTGGACGGCGTCCAGGACGGTGGTGGCCTCGGCGACCTGGTCGGCGGGGATCGGGGTCACTGCGGTTCCTGAAGTTGTGCCCGCACGTGCTGGTCCATCTGGTCCGCCTCCCGCTGGTGTCCGCCGTCTCGCAGAAGATCGCGGAAGCGTCGTACCCGCAGCAACCCCGACACCGATCCGCGGGCGGCGAAGACCTCCAGCGAGCGGTGTGCGGCGTCGGTGGCCTGGTCGAGCCGGCCGTCGGAGAGGTGGGCTTCGGCGAGGCCGATGGTGATCTGGGCGCCGCGCCGTTCGCAGGTCGTGGGGAGCGCGGCCAGTCCTTCGCTGAACGCGTTGATCGCATCCTTGGGCTGCCCGAGGCGGAGGTGGCATTGGCCGCGGTAGTCGGCCAGGGCCGTCCGGTCGAACTCGTACATCCATTCTTCGCGGTCCTGGGCGGCGTCGAAGTGCTCTTGCGCTTGGTGGAGGAGGGCGAGGCTGTCGGGGCGCCGGCTGGTGGCGGCGAGGGCGCTGGCCGCCAGTGCGGACAGCCAGGAGCGGGTGAGGCGTGTGGTGGCTTTGGGGGCGGTGGCGAGGGCCTTTTGGGCGTGCTGGACGGCGTCGGCGGTAGTTCCATCGGCGTCACTGGCCAAGGCTTGGTAGCCGCTGATGTAGGACGCCAGGGCCGGGTTGCCCGCTTCGGGGAGCAGGTCGCGGGCCGTGCGGTAGTAGAGGGCGGACTTGTGCGGGTCTCCGAGGTCGTGCCAGATCCAGGCGGCGAAGCCGGCGGCTTCGCTCGCGGCCGAAGCGATGCGGTGACGCAGCGGTGTGGACGGGGCGTTGCCGAGGAGTGAGGTCAGCAGACCGAGGTGCGCCTCGACGGGGACGCTCATCTGCGCTGATGTCAGTTCGTGGTACAGGCGCCGCTGCCGGTCGGTGATCGCCTCCAGTTCCTCAACCAAATCGAGGGTCATCGCTGAGGGGCGTGCGGTGGCTGCAGCCAAGCGGCTCCAGTCGATGTCGTCGCTGGGAGCAGGGGCGCTGTGATGGCGGGCGGCTTCCCGGGCATGGCGTTGGGCGGCCTGTTCGCGGATCACGCCGGGGAGCAGGGAGATCAGCCGTCCGCCGGCCGAGAGCGCGCGTTCGCAGGCGATGATGACGTTCTCTGCGGGGACGACCTGGCCGCGTTCGATGTTCCCGAGGTGCTGCCAGGAGTAGCCGGTCAGCTCGCCGAGCCGGATCAGCGTGAGCTCGCGTTGCAGCCGCGTCCGGCGGAGTTCGGCGCCGAGGTGCGCGAGCAGGGAGGCCGCCGGGTCCAGGCGTTTGGCGGGACGGCCGGGCCTGCGTCCGGGACGTGGCGCTGGGGACGTTGTCATCGAGCCGCTCACGTTCACTGAAGGGTTTGCTCGTCGTTGCGAGCAAACCAAACCCCGGTGTGTGCTGTCAGCCGTACCGCACAGGGCACCGCGCCTCCCGCTGTACTCGGTGAGCAGCACCGGCGCCGCTCCCGAGCAGCGCGGCACGACGATCTGGCTGGAGGAATCCGCAATGACCGAGACGGATGTCGACCCGGACCGCGCCGCCGAGTTGCGCGGGCAGATGGTCGATGCGCTCGTCGCGGACGGCATGATCATCTCCGCGCAGGTCGAGGCCGTGATGCGTACCGTCCCCCGGCACCGGTTCGCGCCGGACGCCTCACTGGATGAGGCCTACGCACCTTACAAGGCGGTGTTCACCAAGAAGGATGCGCACGGAGTCATCACCAGTTCGGTGTCCGCGCCGCAGATCCAGGCGATGATGCTGGAGCAGGCCGAGGTCGCCCAGGGCATGCGCGTCCTGGAGATCGGTTCCGGCGGGTACAACGCCGCGCTACTCGCCGAGCTGGTCGGTGAGGCCGGCGAGGTCACGACGATCGACATCGACCCGGACGTCACCGCTCGAGCCGAACGCCTGTTGGCCGATACGGGCTATGCGCGCGTTCAAGTCGTTGCCGGTGATGCAGAGGATGGCGTTGCCGCGTCCGCGCCGTACGACCGGATCCTCGTCACCGTCGGAGCCTGGGACATCCCGCCTGCGTGGATCGCCCAGCTGGCGCCGAAGGGGCGGCTCGTAGTGCCCCTGCGGATCAAGGGGCTCACCCGCTCCATCGCCTTCGACCATGCCGAGGACCACCTGGTCGGGACGTCCGGGCAGGTGTGCGGGTTCGTGCCCATGCAGGGTGCCGGCCGTCACCAGGAGCAGCAGGTGCTCGTCACCGGAACCGGTGAGATCGCGCTCCGCTTCGACGACGGGCTTCCCGTCGAACCGAGCAGCCTCGACAACGCGGTGCGCACTCCTCGCGCGGAGAGCTGGACCGGCGTGGGCGTCGGGCGGCAGGAGCCGTTCGACACCTTGCAGCTATTCCTCGCCACCGTGCTGCCCGGCTTCTGCATCATGGCCGTCGATCCCGACCTGGACACCGGGCTCGTCTCGCCGAGCAACAAGTGGTTCTCCATGGCGACCGTCGACGACCGGAGCTTCGCCTACCTCACCACGCGGCCCACCGCCGACCCGCAGTCCGTCGAATTCGGCGTCCATGCCTTCGGCTCTGGACGAGCGGCGCTGGCCGAGACCGTGGCCGCGCAGGTGCGCGCGTGGGACCAGGAACAGCGCGGCGGTCCCGGTCCCCGCATCGAGGTCCACCCGGTCGGAACACCGGATGACCAGCTGCCCGCAGGCCGCGTCGTTGACAAGCGGCACAGCCGGGTCACGCTCTCCTGGTCAGCGGCGCCCACAGCCGACGACCAGGCCGTTCCACACACCCCCACTGCACAAGGAGAGTGATCCAGATGCCGCAGACCGGTATCGCGGCCATCCCGACGCTGGCCGGCACGCCCGCCGGCGACTGCATCGAGGACGAGTTCGACCTCGACGTGCGGGTCGTGGTCGCCGCGCACCCCAACGGCAAGCTGATGTGCGACACCGGCGACGGGTGCGGCTCGACCTGCCAGGGCAGCGCCTGCAACTCCTACATCGACGACCCGTTCTGACCACCCGGTGACCGCCGAGGTGTGCCGGAGCCCCCGCCCGGCACACCCCGGTCCCCGGCATGCGAACGCAGCCCAGGGAGGCCGCCCCATGGTGCTCAAGACCCCCGCCAGCTACCAGTGGCAGCCCAGCGCTCTCCTGCGGGCCACCACCGTCCCCGACGGCATTGCCGAACTGCTGCCGCGGGACCTCCAGATCTTCGGCGAGGACGCCGCCGAACGGGGCCGCGAGTGGCTTACCGATGTCTGGCGGAACGACCAGGTACGGAACGCTCTGGAAGCGGCCAGCCCCGCCCTTGTCGGCCGTGTCCAGGACGTCCTGGACGGCAGGTGCCGGCAGCAGCGGCGCGTGCGGCGCGTCGTGCTGTCGGTGGCGTCCTACCTGCTCCGCTGGCAGGGACGTCCGACGCCGTTCGGCCTGTTCGCCGGAGTCGCTCCGGCGCGGATCGGCGATGGTGCGCAGGTGTCATGGGGCTCAAGGCATCTGACGACCGTGCGCACCGATGCCGACTGGCTCGCCGACATCATCGTCCGCCTCCAGCAGTGCCACGAGCTGCTCAGGCGGCTGCCGATAGTGGCGAATGACGCCGGGCGGGTGCGCGGCGACCGTTTCGTCGTCCCCGGAGCTCCCGAGGTCGACCGGGCGAAACCTCTCGCGCCGCTGGAGACGTCGGTGCGGCACACTCGGGCGCTGGCAGCGGCTCTTGAAGCCGCCCGCGAGCCCGCGAGATTCGCCGACCTGTGCGACGGCATCGCAGCCCGCTTCGCAGCCGTGGCGTCGAGCCGGATCGAGGCGATGCTCATTGGCCTGGTCAAGCAGAACGTCCTGATCACGAGCCTGTGGGCCCCGATGACCCGGCTGGACGCGCTGGGCCACGTGTGCGCCGAACTCCGTGCCGTCAAAGCCGAGACGATCGACGACGTCTCCGGCATGGTGCGGCGCCTGTATGAGATCCACGAGAAGCTCGACATCGAGCCTTCACCTGCCTCTTGGCGCACGGGGATCGGCTTGGCCGACCAGATGCGGGCACTCAGCGATGCGGCACCGGTGCCGCTGATCGTCGATACGGCCCTCGATTGCCGGGTCCAGATCCCCGTGCAAGTGGCACGCGAGGCGCAAGACGCCGTCGCGGCCCTGTACCGGCTCACTCCCCAGCCCTTCGGATACCAGCACTGGCGCGACTACCATGGCCGCTTCCGCGACCGGTACGGCGCTGGCGCGGTCGTGCCCGTCATGGACCTGGTGGCCGACAGCGGTCTCGGCTTGCCCGCCGAATACCTGGGCTCCGCTTACCGGCGCACCGCCCGCCCACTGACCGACCGCGACGAGAATCTCCTCGCTCTCGTCCAGCAGACCCTGCTCGACGGAGCCGACGAGATAGTCCTCACCGATCATCTGGTCGAGGACCTGGCGGTCGGGGACGCCGACGAGATGATCCCCGTGCCGCGCGCGGAACTCGCCGTGGAAATCCACGCAAGTTCGTCGGAGGCGATCGCGCGCGGCTCGTTCCGTCTCGTGGTCACCGGGACACCCCGTCCCGGCAGCAGCATGGCCGGACGCTTCGCCCACCTGCTGCCCGAGCCGCACCGCAACCGGCTCGCAGCCACCTACCGGACCGCCGACTCGAAGGTGATCAGCGCGCAGCTGTCCTTCGCGCCTCGGCGCCGACGCAACGACAACGTCGCCCGCACTCCGCAGCTGCTCCCGCACGTCATCGCCCTGTCCGAGCACCGAAGCGATCGCTATGACGTGATCGGGCTCGACGACCTCGCGGTCGCCGCCGACGCCCGGCAGTTCTTTCTTATTCAGCTGTCGACCGGGAGGCGTGTCGAGCCGCGCGTCGTCCACGCCCTCGAAGCCGGTGTCCACACCCCGCCGCTGGCCCGGTTCCTCGCCGAGATCGTCACCGCCCGATGCGCCGTCTACAAGGCTTTCGACTTCGGCGCCGCAGCCCACCTGCCCTACCTGCCGAGGGTGCGGTACGGGCGCACCATTCTCAGCCCTGCCCGCTGGCTGCTGGCGGCCACCGACCTCCCCGGCCGGCGCGCGTCGATGGCCGAATGGGAGGTGGGACTCAGAGCCTGGCAGGCCAGGCTTCGGGCCGGCGATCGCGTCACGATGGTCGACGACGGCCAGCGGCTACCGCTGGACCTCACCCACCGATTCCACCGAGCGCTGCTCAGAACCCGGCTGGACAGCGCCCGCCGGCTCGAACTGCGCGAGACTCCGTCGCCGGACGACCTGGCGTGGATCGGCCGTGCGCACGAGGTGCTCCTTCCATTCACCTCCACAGCGCCCACCACCGCTCGTCCACCCGTTCCCGTGCGGTCCCCGTACTCCGTTGTCGCTCCCGAGGCCGCACAGCTGCCTGGACGGTCGCGGATCGTGTACGCCCAAATGCACGCTCACCCGCTGCGCTACAACGAGATCTTGATCGTCCACCTGCCGGAACTGCTCCAAGCTCTGGAGCCGCAACCGCGCTGGTGGTTCCGGCGGCACCGCCGGATGGCGCACCCCGAAAGCGGCGAATACCTTGCCGTGTATCTGGAGCTTCCCCACCCGGACCTGTACGGCCAGGTCGCCGAGGCGATCCACGAGTGGGCAGCAGGGCGACGCAGCCAACGACTACTCGCCGAGGTCAGCCTGGCCACCTACGGACCTCAGACGGGACGCTACGGGCACGGTCCCGCGATGGACGCCGCTCATACGGTCTTCGCCGCCGACGCCGCCGCGGCCCTCCTCCAGATCAAGACCGCGGAGCAGTCGACGCTGGATCTCCGCGCCCTTGCCGCGACCAGCATGATCGATCTGGCTTCGAGTCTCAGCGCTTCCTCGGAGGAGTGCCTCACCTGGCTGATCGAGCATCTGCCTCGCGGACGTGGTCCGCTCGATCGTGCGCTCCGGCAGCAATGCCTTGACCTCGCAGACTGCCTTCCTGATCTCGGCGGTAACGGGCCTGCGGCCTGGCCGTCCGCCCTCGGACCACAGCTGCCGTCCGCTTGGCGGGCGCGCCGCAGTGCCGCGGCGAAATACAGGACCGCCCTGGAGTCCCAGCGCGATCCGACGTCGGTCCTACGGTCCCTGCTCCATCTCCACTATGTGCGTGCGATCGGTGTCGACCCCGATCTGGAACGTCTCACCGGACGTCTTGCCCGGGACGCCGCGTTGCGCCACGTGGCCATCGGCAAGGGAACACGATGATGATCTCGCCCCGCACCGTCCCGGTCGTCCTTGCAGATCGCCTCGTCCAACGCCATGCCGCCTCGCCCCTTGCCTCGTCGCACGAACCGTGGAAGGCGCAATCCCTCGCCAAGGGCTCTGCCGGCATCGCCCTCATGCATATCGAACGGGCCTACTCCGGCGCAGAAATATGGCACCAGGCACACGTCTCGATCAAACAGGCGGCCTCCGCCGACATCAGCGCGGCCGACAGCACCGGACTCTTCCTCGGCGCACCCGCCATCGCCTTCGTCCTCAACGCCGGCGGCCGATACCGTCGCGCCCTTGAGACACTGGACACCCACGTCCACCAACTCGCCCACCGCCGCGTCGAAGCCGCCATGGCCCGCATCAACCGCGGCGCCTTCCCAGCCTTCGGCGAATACGACATCTTCTACGGCCTTACGGGGATCGGCGCGCACCTGCTGCGCCGTACCCCGAACGGCAGCGCTCTCGAGCGCATCCTGTCCTACCTCGTCATGCTCACCAGACCACTGCGGAACGGCGATGACGAGCTGCCCGGATGGTGGGTCCACCACGATCCTCACGGTCGCGCCCCCACCGGACACCACATCGGCGGCCACGCCAACTTCGGCGCGGCCCATGGCATCACCGGTCCCCTGCTCCTGCTCAGCCAGGCGGCCCGCCGCGGCATCACGGTGGACGGCCAGGACGCGGCCATCGCCTCGATCATCGACTGGTTCGGCCGCTGGCAGCAAGACGGCGAAGCCGGCCCTTGGTGGCCGGAGTACATCACCCGCCATGACCTGCGCACCGGCAAGCCCACCCAGCCCGGACCCGCGCGGCCGAGCTGGTGCTACGGCACGCCGGGGATCGCACGCGCCGGGCAACTCGCCGCCATCGCCACCGCCGACTCCGTCCGGCAACGCTTCTTCGAAGACGCCCTTCATGCGTGCCTCGCCGATCCGGCCCAGACCTCCACGCTTACGTGCGCCGGCCTGTGCCACGGATGGGCCGGCGTGTTCCAGACCGCCTGGCGAGCCGCCCGCGACGCGATCACGCCGATGCTCGCCGCCGTGCTCCCGATGTTGGCCGACAGGCTCGTCGAGCACGCCTCAGCGGCCGGGAACGCCGAACCCGGCCTTCTCGATGGCAGCGCCGGCACCGTCCTCGCCCTGCACACCGCTGCCTCCGATGCAGCACCGCTCTCCGGATGGGACGCATGCCTCCTGATCGACTGAGCCACCCCACACCCGAAACCCCCCAGACCGCAGGCGAGCGACTCATGCGCCCGGCGCCCACCGAGGCAGCCCGGCAGCCGCTCGCAACGATCGAGACCGCCGTCCTGGATGTCCTGGCAGGTGTCCCGCTCGGTCACGCAGCCGATCGCTTTCAATTGGAGGCCACCACACTGGCCGACGCCATCGAGACGTACCAGCGCGCAGGTCGCCATGCACTCGAGCTACACGGCGCTCGTGACTGGTGTCAGCTCTTCATCGAATTCGCTGACTGGCCACGCGCCGAACAGACGGCAACCGAGCACCTCTTGCCGCTATTGCGCAACGCTGAAGCCGAAACCACGATCACCGCATGGTGGTTCATCAGAAAGCATCCCTGCTGGAGGCTCCGCCTCCGGACCAGTCCAGGCCGCGATCTGACCAGCGTCGACAGAGCGCTGGACGAGCTCGCCCGAGAGGGCCGCATTCGCCGCTGGTGGTACGGCATTTACGAGCCGGAGACCGCCGCGTTCGGCGGCGCCACCGGAATGGCCACCGCTCACGAACTGTTCTGCGCCGACAGCCAGGCCACGCTGAGCACATTTTCGGAGGATCGATGCCGACTAGGCCGCCGGGAACTCTCCGTCCTCCTGTGCACCGTCCTTTTTCGATCCGCCGGACTCGAGTGGTACGAGCAAGGCGACGCCTGGCACCGCGTCGCCCAGGACCGCCCCGCGCCCGCCGACGTACCCTCTGACCGTCTCCGCTCCCTGGCCGACACCCTCGGACACCTGATGTCCGCCAACACCGCTCCGGACGGCCCTCTGCTGGCCGAGACCGGGCCCCTGACCTTCGCCACCGACTGGGCCGACGCCTTCCGCCACGCAGGCCAGGCCCTCGGTGCGTCCTCCCGAACAGGAAAGCTGCAGCGCGGCCTACGCCAAGTCCTCGCCTACCACGTCATCTTTCACTGGAACCGCCTCGGCCTCCCGCTCCGCACGCAAAGCATCCTCGCCACCGCAGCGCACACTGCGATCCTCGCCCTGTAGCCGAGGCCAGGCCACGAGCGGACGAGGCAGGCGATCAACGCCGGTGCGGGCCAATGCCAGGCCCCCGACGCAGGTGCTTCTGCGAGCATGGGCGCATGCCGCGACCTCGGACGCGCGACGCCGCCCGCGTGATCGTCCTGGACGAGAACGACCGCGTACTGCTCCTGCGCTACGACGACGACGGCGGCGTCTTCTGGGCCGTCCCAGGAGGTGCCCTGGAGCCCGACGAGACACATGCCGCTGCCGCGGCCCGGGAACTCCGCGAGGAGCTCGGCCTCGATGAGGTTTCGATCGGGCCTCAGGTGGCCCTTCGCAGTGCGATCCACACGCTGTTCGGAGAACAGGTCGCGCAGGTCGAGCAGTACTTCATCACCCGTGTTCGCGCCCAGCAGGTTCGGCCGGAACGAGCCACCCAGGCTGACAACATCCGGGAATGGCGTTGGTGGGGTCTGGGCGAACTCGCCCGGACCGGCCAGACCGTCTACCCGGTCGGGCTGGCCGGTCTCATCAGCGCCTACCTGACCGAGGGAACATTGGCCAAGCCCATCCGACTACCTGGATAGTCCACCCACGACCGCCGCGCACCGGGCGCCACTCAGGAAGGGAGCCGGATGGGCGCTTGGACGCTTCTGCCATGTCAACGGCTACGAGTCGGCGTTCAAGTGCTGCGGTGGGTGGGCGAATCTCGGGAGTTACGTACTCGGCCGCTCGGTGGTGGGCTGGGAAAACGTGGCTGCGCACCGGTCAAGCAGTTCGCAATGTCGGTCGGAAAGCCGGCGGCTGCGAGGCGGCTTTGGTTCGGTGCGGCCTTGGCTGCTGCCCGACGGGCGATCAGGCGTGCTTCATCGGTGTGGCTTGGATCGTGAACTGCCAGGGCTTCGATGGTGCGTCCGAGCGCGGTCACGGTTTCCGCGCCCTGAACCTCCGTGGATTCATAGAGGCCGAGTAGTTGCCGGATCGAACTGGGGACGCGCGGGCTGAAGGTCGGGTGATCCTCCTGCTGTTGGAGGAGGCTGATGACCGCCAGGTCGTTGATCGCGGTCCGATGGTGGGCGGCGATGATGTTGCAGGCCTCGAAGGCCTTGAGGCTCACGGTCGCGACCCGGGCGACGTCGGTCCTGCTGGCGGCGAATTCCTCTGGCGGTTTCACCTGGTAGGAGGCACGCGGACCGGGTGTCCAGGCGGGGTCGGCATGGACCAGCCGTCCGAGGCGGACGATCAGGTCGCCGGCGTCGGTGGCCAGCCCGGCCGCTGGATTTCCGAAAGCCGGATAGGCGTCCCAGCGCCGAGCGATCGCCTTCCACTTTCCGCTCGTGTTCCTGATGAGCGAGGCGACTTGTTTGAGGGTCGCCAGGTGACGCCCCTCGCCCAGTTCCCCCAACCGGCGGGTGAGGTGAAGAATGATCTTGCTGTTGATGTCGCAGGTGATGGCGCCCGCGCGGGCAAGATAGCGCCAGGTGGCGATCGAGCCGGGTGCATGCGGGTTGCCCAGGCGTTGGATGCTCGCGCTGATTCCGACGACGGCTTCGGTGAACCTCTCACCGACTCTCGGTGGGATCCGTTCGGGTATGCGGTGCAGCGGAACCATGTTCACCGGTGGACGTGCATCCATGCCGAAGACCCTGGACAGGACGGCGGCGGTGAGGAGCGGTTTGCTTGCGGTGTTCGAAGGTTCGCCGGTGTGCTTGGTGAGGTGCCCGACGACGGCGACGTGGTCGCTGAGTTGGTGGAGCACGGTGCGGGCGGTGTCGGTCGCGGCGATGGTGGGTGCGTCGGCCGAGGCGCGATGGGACGGGGTGGTCGGGCTGTGGGAGGCGAGCAGGTCGAGGCCGCAACCGAGGGCGATGGAGACGCAGCGGATCTTCTCGGCAAGGACGGTTTCGGGTGTCTCGGAGGTGGGACGGGGGCCGAGGAGGTGTTCGGCCCGCGAGATGAGGGCGGCCGCGCGGCGGGCGGCGTCCCGCACGCCGTGCTCGGGTGTGTGCGGGACACCGAATCCGGTGGCGATCTGGTCGTGGTAGCGGACGAGGACGTGGGCGAGTTGGGACAGTTCGGAACGCACGGGCGGTTCGGCGGCTTGATGGGTGGTATCGGGTGCGTGGATGGCGTTCTTGAGGTCTGTCAGGTGTTCGCCGGCGAGTGCGGTCATCTCTCCGAAGGTGACCATGGGCGGCTACCGGAGGGCTTCGCGGAGCCGGCTGGCGTGCAGGCCTGCCTGCAGGCAGGCCATCTTGTCGTCGGGGTCACTGGCTAGTTCGGCGGCGCGCACCAGGCTCTGGGAGACCTTGCTGGCGAGTTCGAACAGGGCGTCGGCGGTCGCGTTGGCGGTGTCGTGGTCGGTGGGCGCGGCGGCCTGCAGGGACGGGGCCTGGCGCAGGGCGCGGTGGGCTTGGGTGACTTCTCCCTCGGCCATGCCCCAGGCGATGAATCCGTCCGGTTCCTGGGCGGCGAAGGCGGTGATGACGCGTTCGGCGTGCGCCAGTTCGTTGAGCGCGGTGGTGAGGATCTCGGTGAACCAGGTCTGGCGAACCTGGGCGTGCTCGCGTTCGTGGGTCATGTGCTGGTCCTTGGTTCGGGTGAGTGGGGCCGGTGCGGTGGACGGGCGGGGCCGGGCCGGATCCGGGCGTGGCCGCGTTGGCATCGAGCGGTGTTCCGCATCTGGGTTCTCTTGCTGCTTGTCATGCGGCTTGGGCGGGGCCGCGGTGGCGCCTTGCCGGCTTGTTCGGGCGGTTAGCGGGCGCCGCTGAAGTGCCCGGCATGACTTGGGTGATGTCGTGGGGAAAGTCGTTGGCGGCAGCTGCGGCGTCGCTGGGACGGCCCGCGGGAGCATTCGGCGGTGGCTTGGGGCCGAGTTCGTCGCGCAGTTGGTCGGCCGGAACGCCCGTCCAGGAGCTGAGTGCTGTGATGAGGTTGTCGCAGTCGCGTGCGAGTGCGCGGCGGTCGGAGGCCTTGGCGGTCGTCAGGCGGGCCGCGAGGCTGATGTAGCTGCGTTCGGCCTGGTCAGCACGTACGACGGTGCCGAGGACCGTCTCGGTGCGCGGGAACGGCGGTGCTGGTGCCAGGTGCGCGGCCAGTTCGGCGAGGACGTGGGGGATGCCGGGGATCTCGATGAGGTAGGTCGTCTCGCTTTCGGATCTGCTGGTGGTCCAGCCGACGATGGTGCCGCAGCGGTCGCCGTGGCGGGGCATCCGGACCTCGTCGCCGACCTTGTAGGAAGCTTGGTCGGCGGTGTCGCGCGCGGTGGTGGCCAGGCCGCTGGTGACGACTTCGCTGAAGTCGAGATCGTGGTTGGCGGCGTAGTGCTCCAGATCGTTGATCAGGGCGCTGAGCAGGGCTCGGGTGTAGAGCGGGTCGCGGTCGAGCAGGGAGCCGCCGCCGGGGAAGGCGCGCTGTTCGTAGGTTCGGATGATCTGGGTAGCGCGGGCCAGTTGCGTGGCGTTGAAGTCGTGATCGGTCATGGGCGCCTACTTCAGAGCCGCGTGCAGGCGGCCGGCGTGATGTGCGGCTTGCAAGCAGGCGACACGGTCACCGGGATCGGCGGACTTGGACGCGACGTTGAGGATCGCCTCGGTGACGACCAGCACGACGTCGGCGATCGCCTCGGCGAGTTCCCGAGTCTCGTCCGCGCTCATGGGCGCGGCGCCGGGCCAGGCGAGAGTGGGAGCTTGCGACAGCGCCCACCACGCCTCGATGGCGGCGATAGTCGCGGTCTCGGAGTTGAGGCGGGTCTGGTCGTTGCCGATGGCATGCAACGGGGTCGTGGTGCGCTCGATCAGGTCCACGCCGAGGAAGGCGGCGGTGAGTAGCGCGGGGATGGAGTCGGCGGCTTTGATCTGTCGCGTGAGGTACTGGAACTGGTGCTTCAGGAGATCCTCCGTGGTGTTGCTCTTCGTTGATTGGGGGCGACTGCGAGACGGGTCAGCGACTGGGACTGTGCGGCGATTGCCGTGTGCGTGATGCGCGGGTTGTGGCCGGCTTCTGGGTGCTGGCGATGCTGTCGGCCAGAGGGACCGGGAACGCTTGGGCGGCGAGTTGGGCGGGCGTGAGCCGAGCGGTCGATTCTGCGGTTGGTGCCGGAGGGGGCGGCTTGGTGGTGTCATCCAGTTCTGCTGCGTCCAGGTGTTCGGCGACCCTGCTCAGCAGCAAGTCCGTGACGTTGCGTTCATGCATGTCGTTCCAGGTCGTCAGCGCGGCCAGCAGGGTTTGCTGGTCCCGTAGGTCGTCCTGGTCTGGTGCTCGGCTGTGGACGTCTGCCATGGCGATGCGGGTTGCCGAGTTGACCAGGAGCTGTTCGGCCTTGAGCGGGTCATGGACGACACCTTGACTCGTGGGCGTTGTGGGGAAGGGCGGCGCAGGCTCCAGGTCGGCGGCCAGGACGGACTGGTTCTGGGTCTGTCCGAGGAAGTGCACGTAGTACTCGGTCTGGCCCTGCTGGGAGACCAGCACGCCGGTGACGGTGCCTCGGGTCGGCTGACCCAGCAGGATCACCTCGTGGGCGGCGGGGCCTTCGAGCTGGACGGCCGAGCCGATGGCGAAGGCGTTGGGGTTGTCGCGTTCGGTGTCGTAGTAGGCCTGCGCTTGGGCGGCGATGTCGTTGAACTCGATTCCGCGGCGTTCGGCGTAGTGCATGAGGTCGACCAGCAGGTCGCTGATCAGCTCGCGTGCGTCCTTATCGTTGGTGCGGTGGTCGAGGTGCTCGGTCTGCTCGAAGAGGGCTTGGAAGGCATCGAGAGCTGCGGCTCCGAACTCGGCGAACTCTTCGGCGCCGGCTTCGGTCATAGAACCTCCGTCCAGTAGGTGGGCTGGTGCCTTAGGTGTCGTGGTGGTCTAGGGGCGGTGCGGGCGTCGCTGGGAACGTTCCGGCAGCCTGCTGGCGGTGGGCGGGTCGTCGGGCCGAATGGGTGTGGGGCCTTGCGGGAATCCGGTCGCGGCCAGCCGGGCGGCAGCGAAGAGGCCAGGCGGGGCGGCGCTGTCTGTTCGCCGGGCGGCGCGCGAGTCGCGTGCGGGCAGGTGGAGGCCAATCCCTTCAGGCTGGCCGCCTGACCATGTCGCCAGGGCCTCGGATAGACGCGCCAGGTCGTCGTGCCGGTCCTGGTAGGTGGTCGGCCGGGTGTCGGCGTTGCGCTTGAGCCAGGTGGCGAGGGCGGTGATCGTTTCCTCTGCGTCGTGCGCATGGTGCACCACGCCGGCTGTTCTGGTGGCGATGGGCAGGAGAGCGTCGGCCGGTTCGAGCTCGGATGCGGTTACGTGCACGGTGTCAGCGACGGCCGGGACCCGGAGCGTGCACCGGGCATCGCCATCGGATGACTCGACGAGGGACGTAATGAAGCCGCGCCAGCGCGGGTACCGGGGCTTGGCTCCTGTAGCGGTTTCCTGCTGGCGAATCTGCACCTGGGCCCCGAGCCGGAAGTTGTGGACGAGGTCGGGCTCGGTCTCGCTGCGGTCGATACTGCGCTGGTGCAGCTCCTCGAGCGTGTCGTGAACGTCCAAGCCGTGCTGGTCGGCGTAGCGGGCGAGCTGCTCGAGCAACGACTGGACGAATGACTCGGCTAGGGACAGGTCGGTGCGGTGGGTGGGAAGGTCGCCGGGGAGGAGTTCGCGCTGGTAGGCGTCGAGTGCTGCGGCGACGGCGGCATCGGGATCGGGCATTCAGCTACCTCCGTGGGAAGCGACTACGTCCAAGCGGTTGCCTTCGCCGTAGCGGATGAGGTCGATGCCGAGAGAGTGCAAGAGCCCTTCGGCTTCGGCGTGGTTGTTGCGATGACCGTTGGCCTGGTCACCGAAGAGGTGCTGTTCGTAGGCGTCCAGTGCGAGCGCGGTGGCTTCTATGCGATCGGGCATGCGGGTCTCCAGTCAGTGGCGTGAGCCGGGGCAAGGTGCTGTGGGGTCAGGCCTTCCCCAGGAGGGGACCGTTCGGCTCAGGGCCGAGCCAGCCGTCGGGGACTGGGGCGACGCGGGCTTCGTGCGGGCTGAGGTGCTCGTTCTCGGTGCACTGGTAGAAGGGCCCGCGGGGCCCGAGGAGGACGGGGAGTTGGTGGTCGAGGTGGTCTCGGTACCACAGGGCCAAGCCGGTGGCGCCCTGCAGGCGCATGGCCTCCCACGCGTACCAGAGCGCGGTGAGGCGAGAGATCGCCTCGCCGTGGTGCCACCACTGGGCACACCAGCGGAACTCACCGCCGAGCGTGCGCCGGTACATGGGGACGAAGTGGGTGGTCACCCAGCTGGTCAGGCTGGGATACAGCGGCTTGAGCTTCTCGCCCCCGGAGTTGGTCGCGGCGTTTTCGTCGGGCATTGAGCCTCCTGAAGTCTGGTGGTGGGCATGACGACGTCACCGTTCTCTTGGCGGATCGCTCGGGCGGCCAGACGCGGATTCAGGTGTCCAACTCCGGCAGCTGAGTGCGTTCGGGCTGGCCGTGGTGGCGGCGGGCGGCTTCGGCGATGGCGGTGTCGGCGTTCTTGATGGCGGTGCTGATGGCGGTGGCGTGGGGGCCGCGGTACCAGGGGCGCAGGCGGAGCAGGGCGGGTTTGGTGCCGGTGGCCAGCAGCAGCGCGGTGCCGGTGGGCAGGGCGCGGATGTCTGCGGCTTCGAGGATGTCCTGGCGGCGCAGGGAGATCTGTTCGCTGGCGCGTCCGTCGCTGTAGGTGATGGAGCGGACGGGCACGTCGTGTTGGCCGACGAGGGTGGCCAGGTCGCGGACGAGGCGGGGGGAGTCGATGCCAGCGCCGATGAGTTTGCGGGTGGCGGCTCCCCACAGCGCGGCCATCCCAGGTTCGCCCCACACGGTGACGCCCTGCTCATAGCTCTGCAGGATGGTGACGGGGATGATGCCGCGGGATCCGAGGTGGGAGTACAGCTGGGGGAGGTCGGCGATGCGGCAGATGTTGGCGGCCTCATCCAAGGCGACGATCAGGGGCGGGTCGAGGCGTCCGCCGGCTTGTTCGGCGCGGCGTTCGGCGGCGCGCATGGTGGTGTCGGTGAGCGCGGCGATCAGCGGCGCCGCCGCCGAAAGGGATTTCGACAGCAGGTAGAGAGTGTCGCGGGTGCCGGCGAAGGCGTGCGGGTCGAAGACCGGCAGGTCGCGGGCGGGGGTGACCCAGGCGAGGATCTCCTGGTCGCGCAGAGCTTTGGCAGCGGTGCGGGCGGTCTGATAGATCCCGTCGCGGGTCTCGACCGCACCGTTCTGGGTGCCCTTCAGCGAGGAGGCCATCAGCTGGAACCCGGCCTCCTGCAGCAGTTCGATGGGGGTGGGGACGGCGGGTTCGTCGAGCCACTGGGCGACGTGGTGCAGGGAGCGGCCGGAGGTGGCGGCGGCCAGGAACAGCGCGCACAGCAGGTCCTGGGCGGCCGGTCCCCACAGGTCCTTCTTCTGGCCGTCGTCGACGGTCAGGACGAAGTGGCCGGCCAGGCGGTGGGCGTCCTCGACGGTGGTCAGCCCGGCGAGCGGGTTCCACCACCAGGTTTGGGGCTGGTAGGTGATGTGCTGGGGATCGAACAGCCAGGTCCGGCCTTTGGTGCGGTTGGCGCGGACGGTGGAGATGGCGGCCCACAGATCGGCTTTGTTGCTGGTGGCGATGACCGGCCCCGGTGCCGACAGCACGTGCGGGATGGACTGGGTGGTCGTCTTGCCCGAGCGGGGCGCCATGAAGGCGATCACGGTGTCCTCGAACGAGGCGAACAGCGTCGGCCCGCTCCGGTCACCGGCCAGCAGCACGTCGCCCAGGACCAGACCGATGTCGTCGCGGTCGAGCTGCTCGGGCGGCCTGGTCAGGGAGCGGCGCAGCGCGAGGGCCTTCTTCGCGGTCGCGGACGGTTCGAGCTCGGTCAGGCCCGGATTGTCGGCGAGGGCAGCGACGGCATCCCCAGGCTGTGGAAAACGTCGCGCGATCCGCCGCCACGCCATCCATGCGGCACTGATCAGCGCGGTCAGCAACAGCATGAGGACGAGCACGACGAGCGGCGTCGGGGTTCGCGGCCAGGCACGTTGGAACTGGTGGCGGCCGATGGCGAGGGCGAAGTCAGCGCCGAACGGCGCGACGGCTCCGCCGACGGCGGTCGCGGCCAGCTTCGCCGAGGCCCACATCAGTGCCAGTGCGCCGATCGGCGACCAGCAGGCCGCCAGGACCAGCCAGGCGGCGCCGGCGTTGGTGTCGAGGATCGAGGCGCGGGGCCCGAGGGCTCGGGTCATGCGGTCGCCCGGATGGCCTGATCGGTGTCGTAGAGGTCGGCCTCGGGCCCGACGAGGGAGAGCTCGACGGGGATGCCAAGGCGTTCACCGGTCTTGATCAGGTACTTGCCGCGACCGGGGTGACGGGCGCCGGGCTGCCAGGAGTCCGGCGCCGACCACGAGGTGACGAGCTGCTGCTCGGGACCGGTGAGCGGAGTGATCTCATGCACCCGGGCAAGCTCGCGGGGCGGCAGGCCGGCCAGGACGGTGATGGCGGAGCGGTCGGCGAAGCCCTTGGCCTTGGCGCGGTCCTCTTCGGTGGCCAGCGCGTCCAGGTCAGCGAGGGAGTGAGTGATCATGATGGAGGCCATGCCCTTGGCGCGGTTAAGGCGGGTGAGGGCGTCTGCATGCTCCACCAGCCCAGGTGCTCCGCGCAGCGCGCGCCACAGTTCGTCCATCACGCCGAGGTAGGAGCGGCGCGGTGCGGCGTGCAGGTCGGCCAGGGCCGTGACGGCGTCGACCATGCCGAAGGCGTAGGCCCAGGTGCACAGCATCGCCGCGGTGAGAAGCTTGTCGCCGGCGGCGCGGACCCGCGAGATATCGACACTGATCGCCGGCGCCTCCAGGTTCAGCGGACGGGTGGTGGCGGCGTCGAACACCCCAGCGAGAGAGCCGGAGATGAGCAGGTCGAGGGTGAACACCAAGTCGCGGGTCTGGGCGCGGTAGGAGTCGGCGGTGTCGGTGCGGGTCGCCGACCGCAGTTCGTCGGGGCCATGTTCCAAGATGCACAGGACATCAGGGATGGTGGGCTCGTGGCCCAGGCGCTCGTCGAGCAGGTCGATGGCGCGGCCGAGAACGACTTCTTCAGCGTTGGTGATGCGGGACTCGCGAACGAGAGTCGCCAGCGCCAGCAGCAGCGAAAGCCGACGTGACCGGACTTCCCAGCGCAGTGTCTCGGCATCGGCACCGGTCAGACGTCGCCGTGCTTCGTCCAGCGGACCGGCGTCGAGCGGGTTGATGCGGTCGACGCCGCGCCCGACGCGGATGACCTGACCGCCCAAGTAGTCGACCAGCCGGGTGTAGTCGGGTTTGGTGTCGCCCAGGATGATCGGCGTGGTCCCGGTCGCGACAGCTCCGGTGACCAGCCGCTTGACCAGCGTGGATTTGCCGGTGCCGGGCTGGCCGAGGACGAACATGCCAGGGTTGGTGACCAGCCCCTCGCGCAACCACGCCAGCGGATCGAGGCAGACCACCTCGCCCCACAGTTGATGCCGTCCGATCGGCGTGCCGACGGTAGGCGTGCCGGAGCCGGCGGTGAACGGATACAGCCCGCAGACTTGGCTGGTGGTGGCCTGGAATTCGGGCGCGGGTTCGACGTGAGCGGCGCGGCCGGCGCCAGGACCGCGCCAGCCCCACGGCGGGGCGACCGGCTCGGACATGGCCATGGCTTCGACGTTTCTCAAGACATGTGCTCCGGTTCAGTGCAGGAGGCGGCGGGATAGTTCGGATGGGCAGATGCCGCACGGCAGCGTGGTGGCGAAGCCGGCGGCTTGGCTGCCCCACAGCCGACGCAGCCGGATCTTGGCCGCCTCCGCGGACGCGTCAACATGCGCCACGGCGCGGCGGAGTTGCTCGGGATCGGTGACAGTGACCGTCGCGTACATCGACACCAGGCAGACTCCGGCACCCATCGCCTCCTCGGCGGCGGCCTGCCGGGCGCGCGCCGAATCCCAGCTGTCGCGAGCGGTTTCGTCGCGTCCAGTCCGCCGACGGAACTGGGCGCGGAACGCCGCCGCGTTCACCTCCTGCTGCAACACGCGGCTGGCCGCTGCGGCGGGCAGCGCCCGATATTGCAGGGTGACGCGCTTAGGGAATGGGCCCGGCGCGACGAGCCGAGCGAGGATGTCGGAGCGGACGTTCTGGCGGGGCGGCTCGTGCCAGGCCCAGCTCACCGAGACTCCGCCGTCGTGCTCGTAGTGACCGGTGTGTTCGATCGCGGCCACCGGCCCGGCGTCGCACCAAGTGAGGACCTCGTCCGCTCCAGATCCGGCGAGAATGCGGTTGATCTCGCCGCGGGCGTGCGGGTCGAACGCGGTGCGGACCGCTCCGGCGGTCTCCGCCGCGGTCGCCCGTCCCAGCACCGAGACGCCGCAGCCGCCGAGCCGGGAGGCCAGACCGTCCAGGGTGCGGCCGAGGTCGGCGACCGCTTCGAACAAGTCCCTAGGGGATGCTGCCGAAGCCCTGGGGTCGAAGGTGACCGAGACGCGGGTGTCGACGTCCGCTGCCGCTGCCGGAGCCGTGCGCACCAGCTCGCTCATGATGGTCCGCGCCGCCTCCGGTGCGGCCGGGTCGATGGCTTTGTCGACGGTGTCGACGAGAGTGGAGCCGGGCTCGGGTGCGGTGTCGATGGTGACGGTGACCCAGCGGACGGCGGGCATGTGCCCCAGGGCGGCGAGCCAGCCGCCCCAGGCGGCGACCCACGTGTCGGCGTCGGCGCGGTCGGCCAGCCAGGTCGAGGCCGGCACTACCCGCAGGGTCGCGGTGAGCAGCCCGGTGCGCCGGTCCCAGACGATCCCGTACCGGCCGCCATAGCCGTCCTCGGCACTCAGCAAGGTCAACGGAGCCAGCACCCCAGGAAGCTGGAACGCGCGGGGATGGTCGATGACGACGCCGGCGCGGTAGCGATTGTGGCCGCGCAGCACCGCCCAGCGCCAGCGGCACCGCGCCAGCAGCAGGAGCGCCAGCGGAACACCCTCTACCCGTATGAGTCCCAGGCCGCCACCGATCAGAGCCGGTGGCAACAGGTAGATGAGCAGCCACGGGGCGGCCGCAGCGACGAGAACCAGCACCATCGCAGCACCGAGCGCCAGGAACGTCGACGTGGTGTCCAGGCCGAGCAGCCCGATGCCGCGCCGGCGGCGCCAGCCGCCGTAGGTGCGGATGTCATGCCCCACCTCCGCCACCTCCTTCCCCTACGGCACCGCTCGGGCCACCGTTGCCGGTGTCGGCCGAGCCGGTCGGGTTGCCCATCCAGCGGAGCGTGTCCTGGCCGCGGTGCCGCTCGCGTTCGAACGTCTGGACCGTTGCGGGCCCGACCGGGTCGCCATGGCCGCCATCGGGCGGCGCCCAGCCGTGGCCATTGGAGCTACCTGCGGCGTTCTCGGTGGTTGCGAACTGACCTGTGTCCGGTGGCGTGCCGCCGGAGGGGGCACTCGGATCGCCGCCCGGTGCCTGCGGGGAGCCAGCGGCCGCCTGGTGATCGGAGGGGGCGGGTGCCGGATCGGTGGGAGGCTGTGCGGCTGGCTGATCACCAGAGGGCGCGATGTTCTGGTCGCCCAACTGCTGGCTGAGGTAATCGGCGTGCTCACCGGCCGCACCTCGGCCTCCGCCGGCGGAACCGTTGGCCGCGCCGTAGGCACGCATGGCACCGAGAGCAGTAGCGCCGCCCATCAGCGCCCC
Organism: Actinomadura nitritigenes; assembly: GCF_017573545.1. GTDB lineage: Bacteria > Actinomycetota > Actinomycetes > Streptosporangiales > Streptosporangiaceae > Spirillospora > Spirillospora nitritigenes. The sequence goes on from NZ_JAGEOK010000014.1 coordinate 59,827, forward strand.
AAGGATGCCGCCGCCGCTGCCGGACTCGGCGCCGCCGGTCGTCCAGGTGAAGAACTTCAGCAGCACCGGGAAAGCGATCAGGCTGATCAGCATCATGGCGAATCCCATCAGGACCGAGTGCAGGCTCTTTCCGCTCCCGATCAGGGTGAACGCCGTCGCGTACACCGCCGCGGCGGCGGGCTTGTAGAAGATCAGCGCGAGCATCCAGCCTCCGACGCGGGTCAGCCAGGACCGTGTCGCGGCGGTGAGCCCGCCAGCGGCGGCCAGCGGCAGCAGCCCGGCCAGGATGATCAGGGCGGCGCCGCGGAAGAGCAGCAACAGCGCCTGGACGATGCCGATGACCAGTGCGGCCAGGCACAGCACCAGCACCAGCGCGGCGGGCGTCCCGGTCGGGATGATGACGATCTCGGCCATCCGTTTGGCGAAGTCACCTTGGGACGAGGCGTCCAGCACCCAGCGGCACCACTGGTCGCCCCACTGCAGCAGCAGGTTCGGCAGCACGGTTCCGATCGCGGTCACTGCAGCCAGCACGACCAGCCCGCGACCTGCGTCCACGGCCGGGACGGCCTTGCGAGTGAGCGCCATGCGTGCGGCGACCATCAGCAGCGCCAGCACGGCCACCGCGATCGTCAACGGCCGCACCAGCAACTGCAGATAGCCGATCGCGGCCTCTGACTGCAGGTTCGGCGACGATGTCCGCACCCACCAGGACGCGGTGTGGGAGATCAGCCACCCCACCGCCGACTGGAAGGCCTTGGCCGCATCCTCCAAGGCGTTGCTGCCGATCTCGCCGGGGATGTCGGGCATCGGCGGGCCCCACGGGTGGTCGTCGTTGTCGACCGTCTGCACGCAGCCTGGGTCCAGCACCGACGAGCACGGATCCCACGGCAGTGCGATGAGCGTCATCATGACCCGCCTCCTCCGTTCGGGAAGCGGACATATCCGTCCGGCGACGGGATCGAAGCCGCAGAGCCGCCCCATGTGCCGCCGGGTGGAGCGATGACCCGCCAGTCGCCGTTCTGCCACCGGAGCTGGAGCCGGGTGACGGCCCGGACGGTGACGTCACTGTCGCCAGGGCCAGCGGAGACCAGGTCCAGGCTGGCCGTGTCGGAGGAGTAGCCCTGCCAGCGGAATCCCTCCAGCACCGCATACGCCCGCCCCAGCGCCGCACCATCCCGGAGGTGCCCGCGTCGCTTGTCGTACAGCCCCTGCGTCGCCGTCAGCAGGGACGCGGCGTCCGGCCCGATGACCTGGTCCTTGATGGTCGGCTCGAACACCTTCGGCCCCCACTGGGCGTTCGCCCGCACGGCCACATGCACCGCGGCCAGCAGCGCCCCTAACGGCGTCCGCGCAAACCCCGAAGCCAGGTCGCCGCGAACAATGCGCGGCCCATCGCCGGAGGAGTAGGGCAAGAGGACACCGTGGTAGTCCCGCCATCTCACCCAGGCGAACGAAACCGGCGGAGCGGACGCCATCTGCTGTACCAACACGGAGGAGGGACCGCTCGATGCCCGGGACACCCCCTTGGTCCGGGCTGTGGAGGCGGGACCGTGAAGCACGAAGTCGGCTGCGACGCCCACGACGGCACCACCGGTGATGGCCGCGAGAACGAGGCCGCCAGTGCGCAGCCGACCACCAGCTGCAGATCCGGTGAGACGGAGCCGGGTCATTTGAAGAACACCGCGACGATCGGGGCCGCGGTCGCGGCCAAACTGAGCCCGCCGAGCACCCAGGGGATGCCGGTGGCGCCGTCGGCGGCGAAGGTGGAGCGGTTCTTGCGGCCGATGGCCATCTGCCCGGCGCAGATGAACAGTCCGGCGACGCCGCAGATCAGCACGCCCCACTTGCCCCACGACAGCAGCGTGTTCATCTTGGCGTCCATCCCTGGCGGCGGCGCGGGCGGTGGATTGGGCACCGGCACCCCGAGACCATCCTTCGGGTGCAGCCTCGACGGCCTGTCCAGGAGCTCGCCGAACTCGGCTGCGCGGACGATGAGGGAGATCAGAAGCATTCCACCTCCTGCCGGCGCGTCGTGGCGTCACCGCCGGTCCGGCTGAGCAGGCTGCGGAGCTGCTGCAGAGCGTGGCGTGCCTTACTCGGCAGGACGACCTGTGCGGGGTCCTCGGCCAGCCGCAGCTGCCTGACGTGCGGGACGCGGACGATGCCGTCGACGCGCGCCTGGAGAAGTGCGAACCGGGCCGTGGCGTCACGCGTTTCGGGGCCGCCGTCGCTGACGATCGCCAGCGCCGCGACCTGCTCGTCCCACTCGCTCAGCACACCGATTGCCGCCGTCGCGCGCTTGGCCGCCACCGCGGTGTTGCGTACCGCGAGGACGATGGGGCGTCCCTTGGCGCGCAGCGGTGGACGGTCCAACTCCAGCAGGTGCTCCATCGAGCCCATGTCCCAAGGCGTGCGCAGCAGCGCTGCCAGCGTGGAGGTCCCGGCGCCGCCGTGCGCGCCGGCCACCACCACATCCAGGGCGCCCGGCTCTGCGGCCAAGCCCGGAGCTGGTCGGTGGTGGGTTGTTGTGGTTTGGCGGAGACTCACCCGCTACCCCCGAATCGTTGCTGTGAGTTGATCGAGCATCACCGTACGTGGCAACATTATGGAGCGCAAGCATCGTCAAACACTTTCTTTGGAACCCAACACGATTCACAGCGTGCTTCCGCGGCACCGCATCCGCGACACTTGAAGGGACCATCGCACGTGACCGCAACCCCAGGAGCCCCAGCGATGACCGACACGCCCGGCCGCGACCCCGACGTGCTCACCACCGCCGAACTCGCGACCAAACTCGGCCTGTCGCCCCAGACCGTCCGCCGGATGGCCAACGCCGGGCAGATCCCCGCGCTCAAGACCGGCAAGGACTTCCGCTACTCCTGGGAAGCGGTGCGAGAGGTGCTGCGGCAGCCCCACCACCAAGGGGACGCCGCCGATGACGAACAGACCGACCAACCTGCCCAGCCCACACGGAGGGGAGCCGGATACCGCGCCCAACGCCGCGCCCGCACCGGCGCCCAGGACTAACCTCCCGGACCCAAGGCGGCCCATCCGTTGAAGGCCGCCGCCACCGCATGCGCCGCCGTCCTGGCGCTCCCGCTCGGTCTCGTCCTACTCCTGGCCGGACAACAGGATCCGGCCGTCGGCGCCGGGCCAGCGGGGGCGCCTACCCGGCTCGCCCGCGCCGACATCCCGCCCGCCTACCTGCGCTGGTACCTCGACGCCGCCCTAACCTGCCCGGGCCTGGGCTGGAACGTCCTGGCCGCGGTCGGCAAGATCGAGTCCGACCACGGCCGCTCCACCGCACCCGGCGTCAAGACCGGGGAGAACAGCGCAGGCGCTGCCGGCCCCATGCAGTTCCTCGCCGGCACCTGGGCGACCTACGGCGTCGACGGCGACCACGACGGACACACCGACCGCTACAACCCCGCCGACGCCATCTACGGCGCCGCCCACTACCTGTGCGCCAACCACGCCGGCCAAGGCGGACGGCACCTCTACCAAGCGATCTGGCAGTACAACCACGCCGACTGGTACGTCCACAAAGTCCTCACCCAAGCCGCCGCCTACGCCACCCCCACACCCACCGCCAGCGGACACGGCGCCATCGCGGTCCGCGCCGCGCTGCACTGGCTCGGCACCCCCTACTCCTGGGGCGGCGGCGGACTGGCAGGTCCGAGCTACGGCATCGCTCAAGGCGCCGGCACCAAAGGTTTCGACTGCTCCGGCCTCACCCAATACGCCTGGGCCAAAGCCGGCATCCAGTTACCCCGCGTCGCGGCCGCCCAATACACCGCTGGACCGCACATCCCCCGCACCCAACTGCGCCCGGGTGACCTGCTGTTCTTCGCCACCGACACCCGCAACCCGGCGACGATCCACCACGTCGGCCTCTACTACGGCCGGGGGCAGATGATCCACGCCCCGCAGACCGGCGACGTCGTACGCATCTCCCAATTCACCGGCAACCCCTACCGCGAGCGCCAGTACATCGGCGCCACGCGCCCGAGCACTCCCCACATCACAGCCTGATCAACAAACGCCGCCACGTCCTCGACAGGACCCCGTCTACCTCACCCGCTACAACGCACCCCTCGCCGACGTCACGCTCAACGCAGACACTCTCCTCTTCGACCAGGACGACGGCACCCGTGACACCGGCTGGTGCTTCACCTAACCGATCCGCAGCCAACACGAACCCGACAACACGGAGGCTCTCCATGCAGCCCATGAAGTACACCGACCTGGCCGACCTGCCCACCGTCGTGGACATCACCACCGCCGCCCGAGCCCTCGGTCTCTCCCGCACCTACGCCTACCACCTCGCCAAACACGACCAGTTCCCCTGCAAGGTCATCCGTATCGGCATCTCCTACCGCGTCCCGGTGGCAGCGCTTCTAGACCTCCTCGACTACGAGCCAGAACCCGGCTGACGGACCTGCCTTCGCCACCAGCGTGACTCTGACGGCCGGGGTGTAGCGATAGCCGCAGCCTCACCACCCCGGCCGTCGGCTGGCAGGACGAGGAAGAGCAAAGACGCTGGTCAACACAGATACTCGATGCCCGCGCAACCGAGCTTCGACAATTAAAAGCGCCATACAACGTACTCAAGTCCTTCAGTTGACGAGCTGATGCCGACCATGTTAACACTGAACGCGCAAGTGCGATCACACAGAGTCACAAAGGTGGTGATGTCGTGAAGGGGGCCGTTTTCAAACGATGCCGCTGCACGAACCCCAAAACCGGCAAGCGGTACGACACCAACTGTCCCGAGATCAAGAAGAAGGGCCACGGCACCTGGTGGTTCCGCTACGAGGCGCCCGCGTCGGTCGATGGGAAGCGGCGCAGGCCCCGCGTCGGGCCGTTCAAGAGGAAGGAGGACGCCGAGGAGGAGCTCATCAAGGAACTTGCGAAGATCGGGCTAGACGGCCAAGCGTCAGACCGTCAGATGACCGTCGCTCAGTGGCTCGATCGATGGCTGGCCGGCAAGGTCGACCTGAAGAGCTCCACTCTCGCGAGCTACCGGGAGGCGGTCGAGCTCTACCACAAACCAGCGCTCGGCCACCTGCGGCTGGTGGACCTTCGAGCCCATCACGCGAGCGAGCTGTACGCGGAGATGATGAAGATCAACCGGCCGGAGTTCGCGGGCGAGAAGTGCAGCGAGATGATGCGCCGCCTCATCGACGCCCGAGCTGACTCGTCGAAGCGGACCGGACCTGCGGGCGAGAGGCTGAAGAAGCACACAAGGCCCGTGTCACCCGCGCGGATCAAGCGCGTCCATGCGGTGCTCAGTTCCGCAATGGGCTCTGCGGCCAAGAAGAAGTATCTGCCGCACAACCCTGTCGAGCACGTCGAACTCCCCCGCGTGCCCAGGCGCAAGCCTCTCGTCTGGACAGCCGCGCGTATCGCTCGGTGGGAGCAGACGAGAAAGGCCCCCGCGGCGGTCATGGTCTGGACCCCGGAGCAGACCGGGGCCTTCCTCGATTACATCTACGAGTCGGAACGTCTGTACGCGATGTTCCACCTCGTCGCCCTGCGAGGGCTCCGCCGAGCAGAGGTCGCCGGACTCCCCTGGAGTGATGTCGATCTGGACGCAGGCATCCTCGCGGTCCGCGAAACGCGGCCCGACGACGACCTGGAGGTGGACGACACCAAGTCCGAAGCCGGCGACCGGACCATCACCCTCGACTCCACGACCGTCGACATCCTCCGCTCCTGGCGCACTCACCAGCGCTCGGAAAGGCTCGCCGCCGGACCAGCATGGGTCGACTCCGCGCTGGTCTTCACACGTCCGGACGGATCCCCGCTCCGGCCCGAGTGGATCTCCCAGCGCCTCGACCTGCTGCTCAAGCAGTACGAGGCCATCAGGCGACGGTATGCCGAGGATGGATGGGACCTGTCCCGCATCGCCAGGCAGCACCGCGTCAGCGAGGCGAAAGCCCGAGCAGCCATCGAAGGCGGTCCTCTGCCGCCCATCCGGCTCCACGACCTCCGGCACGGGGCGGCGACGCTGTCTCTCACCGCCGGGGTCGACATGAAGGTGGTGAGCGAGACGCTCGGGCACGCCCGGTCGGCGTTCACCGCCGACGTCTACGCCTCGGTGGTCCCGCAGGTCTTCAAGGCCGCCGCCGAGGCGTCAGCCGCGGTGGTCCCCCGCCGCTTCGGCCCCCCATCGGCCCCCCAAAGCAAAACCAGCGGCCCGCTCGACGCTCGTCACATCGAGAGAACCGCTGGTAGTGGCGGAGGATCGGGGATTTGAACCCCGGATGGGCGGTAAACCCAAACCGCATTAGCAGTGCGGCGCCATAGACCGGACTAGGCGAATCCTCCAGGAGCCATCAGGCTCAGGACAGGTTACCGGTTCAGCGCAGCAACCGGCAAAGTCTGGCCTGTGGCACTGAAGCATAGTGCGAACACGCCCTCCGGGCGACGAGGTCGCCGGACGATTCGCTCCCGGGGCCGCGGGAGCGAAGCGCCGCGGATCAGCCGATGTGGAAGCCGGTGTAGCCGCAGGCCTTGCCGAGGTCCTCGCCGTGCTGCTGCATCTGCGTGAAGTTGGGCGTGCCGCCGGACAGGTTGCCGGAGCTGAGCTTGCGGAGCGTGGCGGCGGTCTCGTCGAGGTCGCCGGCGAACGCGGTGGCGGCGGTCTCGACATCGCCGCCGGCGTTCTGGCCCTCGCTGCGGATCTTGGCGGCCGCGTCGGAGAACGTCTGGGCCGTCGACTCGGCGCCGCCGGAGCCGGTGGCCGAGCCGCCGCTCGAGGCGACGCTCTTCAACTCGGTCTCGATGTTCTTGCAGGCGGTCTTCTTCTTGCCGCCGCCGGTGATGGAATCCACCGGACCGCAGGCCGTGGAGCCGATCAGCAGGCCACCGATGGCCAGGGCGCCGACGAGCTTGGCGGCAGACATGCGCATGAACTTTCTCCTTCAGGGGGGTTTGGGACTTCGGGACGAGGGTAAACCGCGCTGGCCACATCCGTCTCGAATACCCCTTTGGCGTTATTCCGCCACAGACGGTTCCGTGACCCAGCTCACACTGCCCTCGGCGCCTCTTCGGCCGCCGATTCGCCGTCCGGTGCCGGGAGCCGGTACAGTTGGGTCCGAACGGGCACCCGTAGCTCAATGGATAGAGCATCTGACTACGGATCAGAAGGTTAGGGGTTCGAATCCCTTCGGGTGCGCCCAGGTCAGAGGCCCTTCGCGATCACCGCGAGGGGCCCCTTTGCTAACGGCCTTGCTAACAGCGTGGCTCCCAGGGACTACGCCGCGCCCTCCACTTGCTGAGCGAAGATCGCGGCTGCCTCCACGAGCTGCTCGCTGATCACGTGCGCGTAGACCCGCAGCGTGATGGACGGGTCGGCGTGGCCGAGGCGGGCCGCCACCACATGGACGGGAACGCCCGCCAGAAGCAGCGTCGTCGCGTGGATGTGCCGGAGGTCGTGAAGCCGCGCGTGGGGCAGCGGCTCAGCCGGAAGCATCCCGTCCTTCGGCTCGTTGTGCGCCTTGATCAGGGTCGTCATCAGGGACGTTGCCGTGTCCGGGTGGATCGGCTCGCCCCATCCAGTGGCGAACACGAAATCGTCCGTGACCTTGTCCGCACCCTTCCACGCCTCACCGACCTTGAGCTTGTCGGCGGCCTGGCGCTTGCGGTGCGCCTTGAGGACATCGACCGTGCCAGGGTCGATGCTGACGACGCGAGACCGGCCGCTCTTGGTCGTCCCCTCGATGCGTTCGCCGGCGATGAAGGCAGCCGAGCCCTTGATGTGGATCGAGGCGCCGTCAAGGTCGACGTCTCGCCACCGCAGATTGAGCAGCTCACCGCGCCGAGCCCCGGTGTAGGCGGCCAGGTGGAAGAACGCGGCCAGCCGATGCCGTCCAGCGACCTTGAGGAAGGCGCGCAGCTCAGCCGCCGTCCAGACCTTGCCAGGCTCTGGACGCCGCATCCTGGGCCGCTTCGCCCGCTCGACCGGGTTGGACGGAATGAGCTGGTCGACGAGGACGGCGTCACCGAACGCCTTGCGGAGCACCGCGTGCACGTAGGAAACGGTTCGGGGCGACAGACCGGCCCCCCTTCGGCCCCCCGTGGTGATGAGGTCGCGGTAGAGCTTGGTGATCTGGCCGGGCCGGACGGCTTGGAGGCGCAGGCCGCCGATGTTGGGCTTGACGTGGCGATCGATGAGGTGGCGGTAGTCCGCGAGGGTCTTGGGCTTGACCTCGACCGCATGGGCTTCAAGCCACTCGTCGAGGTAATCGGCCACGGTGACGGCGTTGCGGTCGATGTACTCGCCGCGCCGTGCCCTGACGCGTGCCTCGTCGCGGGCTTCTTTGGCGGCGGCCTCGGTGGGAAAGCCGCCGACCCACTTGGGCTTGGAGATGCCTGTCTCCGGATCCGTGACGCGGATGACGTAGGACCAGGTTCTTCCGCGCTTCATGATCCCGTCGCGGAGCTTGGGCTTGTTCCTGCCGGGCCTGCGCGGCTCTTCCGGGTTGGCGAGAGCGGTCTTGGTCATCATGCAGCCTCTTTCATCAGAGTCTCGATGTAGGCGTTGAGAGCGTTGAGAGGAATGCGGCGAGAGCCGTCGATGCGGATGGAGCGGATCGCGCCAGAGGCGAGCAGCTCGTAGAGCTTGCTGCGCGAGATCGAGAGCGCTTTGGCGGCCTCCGGGACGGTCAGCAGGAGCTTGGACACGCGGAACTCCGTTCATCGGTGACGAGAGCTGGCAGCGGCTTGCCAGTGAGGGCAGCGGTGAGGAGTGCTTCGCCGGGCGTCATGCCTTGCCCGAGGTAGCGCCAGTGGGCGACGACGAGGACCTGGTCGTCGTCGAAGGGGAGGCGCCCGGTGGTGATCTCGTCGTGTTCGCGCTGGTTGTGCTCGATACGAGCCGCGCGGAGGCGCCCGAGGGTGGTCGAGTAGCGGCGGGATTTGGTGGAGAAGTGGCCGCGGAAGCCGAGCATGTGAGCCCACTCGGCCAGCCGCAGCCCCGCGTACTCCTCCAGGGCACTCAAGCGGAGGCATTCGGCGATGAGCCGCCGGGCGTGTGCCGAGACGGGTAGGTCGGCGAGGTCGTCGGTTGCCCGCACTCGGCGGTCGAGGGTGCCGACGCATTCGGCGGCTTTGGTGGCGTACTTGGCGATGTAGCCCGCCACGGCGTTATCGGTCAGGTCCCCGGTGGTGGTGATCGGCCGGACGTCGACCTGGGAGCCCCACGCGTGCGTCATGGCCGGGACGTCGCCCGCCGCTGGAGTCGACACCCGAACCGCGCTCGCCGAGTGGTCGACGGCCGCCTTGAGGAGCTCGTGTGTCGCCCAGGCGGGCGGGGCCGTGTCGGGGCCGCCGGGTCCGTCGAGGCGGATGACGGCGTGAAAGTGCACCAGTCCGCGCCGCTGGTATTCGGCGACCTTGGCGAAGGAGACGGTGAGCACCTCGCGCAGTTCGCGGACGAGCAGGCCCGCCGACCGGGCGACGTACCGGCGGAAGGCCAGGGTGAACCGTCGCCATAGTTCGGGTGCGTGTGCGTTCCAGAGCACGGCGCCGGTGTAGTCGAAGCAGTCGGGGCAGATGGGTTGCCCGAGTCGAGGGTCATCGGCGGAGTGCCGGACGGTGCACGACACCGGCCGCCCATGCTGGCAGCTCCCGCCGTTGCGTCGGGGATGGCAGGACACGACGGCGCCGCCGGCCCCGGTGCGGCGGGAGTGCACCGGCCCGAACGAGGGCGCGGTGAGGGTGACGCACGCCGCCGGATGCTGGGTGACCGTGTCCGGGACGCCTTTGCCGCCGACCAGGCCGGCGCGGACGAGTTGGTAGGTGTCGGCGCGGTAGATCTCGGCGCAGGCCGGGCAGCGCGACGCACGTCGAGTCTTGCACGCCACCCGCAACGCTCCGCCCGGTTCACGTGCGGTCGAGTAGCGGTGCAGGACGGCGCCGGTCGTGGGGTCGATGTGGTCGACGCCACCGCGTAGGTGGATGGGTTGGGCGCATCCGCCCGTGGTGTGGGCGCGGTGTGCCCAGGCGCGGAAGTCGGGCCGGTTGAAGCGTTCGGCCATGTCGCGCGCGGCGATCGTGGAGACGTGTGGAGCGGCGTGCGGCACGATGGACGGGTCTCCTCATCCGTTCAGGCGGTTGGCGGGGATGGCCCCGGCGTGGCTGTGTGTGCTTGGCGGCTTGTGCGGCCACGCCGGGGGCGGAGCTAGAATGCGGTCACGAAGCGCGAGAGCGCGTCGGCCAGCAACGCCAAGCCGCTGAAGATGGCCTGGACGGCATGCGCGGCGTTGGCGGGGTGGTTGAGGGCGAACAGGGCCAGGACGAGCCAGAAGGCGGCGAAGCCGCAGCGGCGCAGGAACATCGAGGCATCCCCCTCAGAGCGTGTGGCCGTGGCCGTCGCAGTCAGGACAGGTCGACCCGTCGGAGGCGACCCCGCCCCCGCCACAGGTGGCACACGCCCAGCGCCGCACCATCGAGAGGTGCGGCCGGTCATCCCGGTCGGCCCGTGCCCGGAGGCCGGCGATGGTCTGGTGACGGGTGAGCAAGGCCCCCAGTGCGACCGAAGCGGTCCGGCCGGTGGGGTTCGTGTGAGCGGTCATGGTGCGATGCCTCCAGGCGGTCAGGCGACGGGTGCGGGCTCGGTGCGGATCTGGCGGAGGAGGTCAGAGGCGAGTTGGTTGGACACTCCGAGGCGGGCACGCAGCGCGTCACGAGTGATCGGCCGCCCCTCCCGGTCCTCGTGTTCGGAGGCGACGCGGCGCGCGAAGTCGACCAGCGGGGCCGCTGCAGTCGGAACCGGATCGGACGAGGCAGCCGCGGACCCGTTCATGGCCGGGACAGGGATTGCGGTCTGCCCGTCTCGCGCGTCCTGGCTGCCAGCCATTCCCGGGGGCCGGTCGTCCGGAATTGGTCGAGCGGCCGGGGCGGCTTCAATGTTCTGAGGACGGCCGTCCTCCCACACCACCCACGGCGAGGACGGCGACGAGGCCGAGGACGGGACGGCGGACGAGGGCGACCTGTCCGAGGATGAACGGCCCACTGCGTCCGGGGTGGCCGCCCCATCCGAGACGAGAGCGGACGAGCCTCGCTGAGCCGCAGGCGCGGCCTTGCGCCGTTCGAGCATGGAGACTGCGACCAGAAAGCCCAGGGCCGGGGTGCCTGCGGTAATCCAGCCCCACACCGACCGGTCCGCCTGTGCCAAGTTCGCGGCCAGGGACAGCAGGACGCCGCCGACGAGGACAAGCGTCGGCCACGACAGCCGCCCCGTCTGACGCCCAGTGCGCTTGTCCCGTTGCCGCTCCCCCGCCGCCATGACGCAGGTCAGGTCAATGCACACGGCGATGGCCCAGGCCATCCACCCTTGCTGGCCGTGGTCGGTGGCGGTGTCGCGGATGTGGGTGAACGACCCGGCCGCCGCGATCCCAGCCAGAACGACCACCGGCCCGGAGTCCGCGACTACACCGACGACGCGCCGGGTCATGCGGCCCGCCGGGTGTCGACGAGCGCGAGCAGCGCGACGATTTCGGCATCGCAGCGGTGGGCGTCGGCCCAGTCATCGACCTCGCCAGCGCGAGACGAGGCGAACGACTCGGCGCACCACTGGCACCGAGCGACGTGCAGGGACAGAAACTCGTCCCACTCGACGCCGACCGGCCACACGTCCCACAACGACACCGGGGACGGCGAGGACGGGGCGGGGACGACAGCGAACCGAGGACGAGGACGAAGGACACGGATGCGAGCGGCCATCAGGAACCTCCAGAGGCGGTTTCGGGCAAGGACCAGGTAGGGACGCGGCGTGATCAGGGCTCACGCCGAGCCGCAGGGAAGAGAGAGACCGGGCGGTTATGCGGCCGGACGAAGCACCGGGACGGAGCCGATGAGGGTCTTCCAGTCCGGGGCCAAGTGCGCGTACTCGCGCGCAGCTTGTTCGGCCTCCTGCTCGGGGACGTAGACCGAGCGAGCGCGGTGCCAGGCGCCGTCTTGGCCGGCGACGATGCACACGCCCGGAGTCTCGGCAGGGATCGCGCGGGCGGCGTCCAGAGCGGCCGGGTCGAGATCGCCGAGCGTCATGTTCGCGGTCTCGGGGTCGTTGACCCGATGGCACACCCGCCCGGAGAGCTGCGCACGCAGAGCGGTGACGCCGGGTCCCAGGTCGGAGCCGATGCGCTGCCCGCACACGATCAGGTAGACCGCGAACGCCCGGCCGAGCTGCGCGACCCGCAGGAGTGAGGTTGCGGTCTTGGAGACCTCGTCTTTCTCGGACTTGTCGGCCATCAGGAACAGCTCGGCGACCTCGTCCACTAGGACCACGACTGGCACCGGCCGCAGGTCCTCAGGCAGCGTCCACACGTTGCGGGCGCCATGCGCGCGACACAGGGCCATGCGGTTCTCGACCTCCCCGACGAGGTCAGAGAGCAGGTCGACGGACTCTTTGCGAGTCGAGGCCAGCGCCGACAACCGAGGCGCGTACGGGGTGAACTCGACCCCGCCCTTGAGATCGAAGCCCACCAGCGCGACCGGTTGAGGTGCGAGGTCGCGAATGATGGCGTTGGCCAGGTTGGACTTGCCGGATTGTGTCGCCCCGGCGTTGAGCCAGTGCGGGACGATGCGGAAGTCCATCACCCAGTCGGCGCCGTTCTCCAGCTTCCCCGGCCGGACCCGCAGCAGCTCGACCGGTGCGGGCGGCACGATGACCTCGGTGAGCGGGTCACGCATGGTCGCCCACAGCGTCACGAACCCCGGCCGCACGTCGACCACCCGCACCGAGTGCACGCGCCAGGCGTGCGCGATTCCTTCCGCCGCCTTCTCGTAGTCCGCCGGTACCTGCCCATCATGCAGCCGCAGGCGCATCCGCCACCCGAGCCGAGTCGGGCGCAGGATGCCCAGGCGGGGAGAGCGCTCGACGTCGACCCGCCGCACCCGCCGCTTCTGCCGCACCACGGTCTCGCTCGCCCGAGCCGCGGGACCGAGCACCGGGACCGCATCGAAGGTGAGGCGGAACCTGCGCCGGTTGCGAGTCAGCTTGCAACCGGACGCGACGTGATGCCACGTCAGGTAGACCAGCGCGGCCCGCACTGGGAAGCCGACGCCGTACCAGAAGGACACCGGATGCCACCGGCGCCAGGCCCAGAGCCCGGCCGCCGCAGCGGCCGAGACTCCGAGCACCAGGTAGAAGTCAGTCATGACCGGGCCGCCGCTCAGGCCACGTCCGCCGCAGCGGACGACGAGCCCGGAGCGCCCGGCACCGCGACTGGACCGGCCACCGCGATCCGCGACGCCCGGTAGGCGACACCCCACCGCTTCTGACCGCCGATGACCTGCTCCCACGGAAACGCCACCAGCCCGACCGGCGTCACGATCTGCCCGATGCTCACGTCCTGGTCGCCGGGCACCGAGACGTTCACCAGCTCGACCCGCCCCATGGCGTCCGCCGCCGACAGCCCGACCGTGAACACCGTCTTGCCGTCCCGGTCCACCTTCACTTCGCCCGTGTCCTGGTTGACGAGCTTGGGACGCGGCGCGGACACGCACACGAAGGTGAGAGCGGAGACGTCGACAGGAATGCTGCGCATGCTGAATACACCTCTCGTCCGCCTGCTGAGCAGGCGTTACGGATACGTGGGAGCACGCACGCCATCAAGACGGACGAGGTAGCATCGAAGCGCCAACTAGGGTGCTAACCGCATCCGGCCTGGGCGGGTCTCCCGCTCAGGCCACTTTCATGTGTGGCCTGTCTCGCCGTTCAAGAGCGGCCTTCCGCCCCTGAAACACGAAGAGCGTTCGTGTTGGGCCTTCACCTCCTGTTAGGAGTGCTCCAGCGTCAACACGAACGCTACCCCGTACTCAGGGTATCTACTAGTACTTCAAGTACTAGGACACGTACTTTTTCTACGCGCCCACCCGATCGGCTAGTTCTCGCAGGTCAGACGAGGGTGAATCCTGCATGGTCAGCAGGTCGGACACGACCTGGCGCACGATTCGGTGGTTCCGTATCTGCTCCGGAGTGATCGACTCGGCGTCCAGCAGCGCGGCAACGGCCTCGTCGACTTGGCGCCGCTGGGCGTGCGCGCGCGCCATGTCGATCTGGAGGCGTGCCCGCCGCTCGCCCGACAGCGTCGAGGCATCCACCTCGGCCCCCACGCGCAGCGCATGACCGGCGTCGCCCAACTCGACCGCCACCGCGACCTCGTGAAGCGCGACGTTCGCCGGCCCGAACTCGGTGTTGTAGTCGTTGCGTCCATCCCCGAGCCGCTCGGCGACCTCGCGCGCCCGCGCCAGGTGCTCGTATGCGGCGTCAGCTTGATTCAGCCGGGACGCGGTCACGGCCCGTTGCAGCGTCAGGCCACCCCACAGTGACGTGGCCTCAGGCTTGCCCTGGTCGACGAGGAACCACAGTGCCTCGGCAGCGGTCCGGGCGTTCTCTTCCGCCTGGTCGAACTGCCGAGCGCCGAGGAACACGAAGCCGAGCCGGAAAGCCCCGGCCGCCATCATCAGGGGATCACCCGCGCGCTCGGCGGCCACGATCGCCCGGTCAGCGGCGATCCACGCCGCTTCCGGTTCACCGAGCTTGGACAGCGCGGCCGAGCAAGCTTGATAGGTCACCGCCAGCAGATCGAACAGCTCTGCCCGCCGCTCCTCGGGCGCCGACCGCACAGCGGACTCAAGCGCGGGGACCAGCCCCCGCAGCAGGTCCGCCAACTCGACGTACTGGCTCTCATGCGCCAGTTCCCAAGCACGATCCACCCGTGGCTTGATCTCCGCCGTCGTGGGGACGGGCGCCGAATGAAGCATGGCCCGCAACGAATGCGCACCGGACAAAACCAGGCGCAGCCCGGCCGAGCCCGGCATCTCCTCAGTCGTCGCAGCGACTACCGGCGCCTCAGCCGCCAACTCCGAGAGCGGAAGCTCCAGCACCTCGGCCACCCGCTCCAACACCGACATGCGGTCGACCTTGCGGACGCCACGTTCAACCTGCGACACCCAGGCAACCGACCGGTCGATCAGCCGCGCTAACTCGGCTTGAGAGAGTCCGCGCCGCTTGCGCTCCTGGGCGATCCGACGTCCCAGAGCCCTCTGATACTCGTTGCTCACCCGTCAGTTCCCTTGCCCGTCTGGAGGTCCAGCCAGTCGACCTCCACCGAGGCCAGCAGCTCGTCACGGGCGCCGAGGAAACGCCGCGTGTGCGTCTGCTCCTCGTGGGCGTCGAAGGCGGCCCGGTCCCGATAGAGCTCATAGAACATCCGCTGGAGCGGTTGCCCGTCGACCTTGTGCACCGCGTAGACGAGCGTGCCCGGTTCGTCGGTCCTGATCTTGTCGACCGTCTCTGACACCAGTTGATCGAACGCTCTCGCGCTCTGCTCGTCCTTGCAGGTGAACCGCACGACCAAGCCGAACATCGGCACCCTCCTCCATCGCTCACTACGAGACCAGTACTTATTGTGCGGCGCAAGTACACGAAGTGACTTGTACTTGAAGTACTGTACCCATACTTTAAGTATCAGTCACGGAGTCTCGCTCTGACCTGCAAGATCACCGTGCGACGGCCCAACCGACCTCAACCGAGGACCGCCCGAAGGGATCCTGATGT
Organism: Actinomadura nitritigenes; assembly: GCF_017573545.1. Lineage (GTDB taxonomy): Bacteria > Actinomycetota > Actinomycetes > Streptosporangiales > Streptosporangiaceae > Spirillospora > Spirillospora nitritigenes. The sequence continues at coordinate 75,398 of NZ_JAGEOK010000014.1, forward strand.
CTGTTCGACCGGACGCCCCCAGGCAAGGCACAGCGGAGCCGAGCCCGCGCCCGCCCGGAAGTCAACGGGAGTGGAGAGACGCGGCCCTGGCGCTGGTCGCCGCGCTCGACCAGCGCGGCCTGGTGGCGAGCCCGTACGGACACGGCGCCGTCCGGGCCACCAACCCAGACGGGGAACCAGACCCCGACAACCCGCTCGGCCAGTTGATGCACCCTGGCATGCGGCAGGAGGTCAGGTGCCGCCCGTACGGCCCCGCCGGCGAGCTGTGGTGGCACTGGGTCTGGTCTGGCCCGACCCGCGACGCCGAGCCCGAACTCGAACCCCTCTGCCCACTCTGGGAAGCCGACGTGGCCGCCGACCGCATCCACCGCGTCCTCGCCCTCATCGAGACGAGCGACCGATGACCGGCAGCCCACCTCTCACCCTGCGGCTATGGAGCCGTCGAACCCGGCGCTTCCTCCGCTGGTTCGGCACACGCGACCGCAAGGACCGCCTCACCATGTGGCACCTGGACCGCCTCGCCCACGCACTCGCCATGAACGGATGGCGAATCAAGCGACGCTTCAACGTCTCCCCGGCAACGCTTCGCGTCAGCCCCGCCAAGCACTCGCCGGCGGCCGCGGAACTCACCGCCATCCACTTTGGCGTGTGGGTCTACGTCACCCGCAGCAGCCCACTCCCCATCCCATGCGCCGACCTGGCAGGCGCAGTCGCCGAGGTCGAACACATCCTGTCCGAGCAGCTCGACACCCCGGACTCGACAAAGGCCCCGCCGCATGGACGCCAGCACTGACCGGCAGCGGGCCGCCCGGAGCCTCGCCCACCAGTTCCAAGGCGTCCACGCCTGGTACGGCGAGCACACCCACGAGTGGTGGGCGATGGTTTCCCTCCCAGGAGGCCCACGCCTCCTATCAGCCGCTGACCCGGGGCAACTGCGCCAAGCCATAGCCAACGCCCAGGCATGGCCATGGCGCCAAACCTGAACAGCCCCAACCACCACCGAACAACCAGGCCCCTGGAGCCGTGCCTCCTCAGGAGCACCGGCCCAGGGGCCTACTCACGCCCGCAATCTCCAGATCAGCAGGGCCCGCCCAGCTCGGATGAGAACTTTCTCTACGTTTTCAAGGGCGCCCGCTTCGCGGTCGCCGGCGGCCGCCCGCCCCGGCGCGCCGGGCGTGCGGGCCTGTTCCGTCCGGTCCCGCCGCGCCGCGTCGCCCGTCCGCCCACATGCAATCCTGGCGACATGACCGAAACCTCACGAGTGACGTTCTTGCGGCCGAAACTAGGCCCACGGGATTGGTTACGCGCTTACCGCCTCTTCATCGATGGCGCCCCCCACGGAAAAATCAAGCGAGGCCAAGAGGTCAGTGTTGACATCGCCCCAGGACCGCATGAGGTTGAGGCCCGCATCGACTGGACAGGCAGCCCTCGACTGACTTTTACTGCGTCTCCGGGGGCAGACACTCGCATACGTGTTGAGCCAGGAGGCAACCCTTTCCTGACCTTATGGCACGCCAGGAAACGGACGGGGTATCTCAGGATCACTCCTCTGCCGCCCGGGAGCTGAGCGAGCGCGCACCAGGGGCTGCACCGCACCCTGGACCCCCGCGAGCCGGGGTGCTCGGTCGGGCGAAAAACGGCCTGTCACACCCCGGACTGGCTTGCGAAAGCTGAGGGCTGAGTGTGTCAGGGAACAAACCGTGACCATGACTCTCATGGTTGTGAGGGGATACGTCAAGACAGAGCTAAGTGTTTACCTCTAAGATCATCTGGCGGCAGGTCGTGCACCCTTGCGAGGGAGGACTCATGGCAGGACAGCGGGTCTCGATCACTCTTGTTCTGACGGCGTTGCTCCTTGCTGGCTGTGGAGCAGGTGGGTCTACCTCGGGCAAGAGTTCACCGAAACTCCCCAGCGCACGAGAGCAGCCTAGGTCTGTCACTGCCTCGCCATCGAAGACGCCGGACACAGTGTCGGCGGCAGGGCCGGTCCTGGCGTTCGGGGGCGACTTCCCGTTCACGGTGCAAGGGGTCCAGGTTGCTGCCGGGCCTACCTACGGAGAGGAGGTGGCCCCAGCGGGTCAGCAGTTTGTTGATGTGACGCTGGAGATCAAGGGGCAACTCACGGACCGTCCTACGGTCGGGCCAAATCCTGACCTCTTCTTCGAGTGGTCAGCTTGCAAGCATACGGTTATCGGTTGTTTGGCAAAGCTGGAGCGCAAGACCAAATATCTGACATACGCCGAGAATGCCGCGTCAGAGGACGGGAATCTGCCACCGGCAAGCTATGGTGAACTCCTTGCCCCAGGTACGGCCTATGTCGCCGATTTCATCGGCCAGGTGCCTCAAAGTGTTCCAGTCGACTCATTGAAGATCTGTCCTGTCCAATCGGGCAACTGTATACCCACGCGGGAGTTGTGGCACCCACAAGGCTGATCGCAGCAAAAGGTCTTCGCGACTAGCGCCAGCACACGTCTGGCACGTTGTAGCTGAAGTGGATGGTGGCAGCGCTTCGGCCGTATGCGCTGGGGTGTTTGCTAACGCGGGCGTTAACGGCGGGTCTCGAAGAGGCTGGACGATCTTGGCCAAAGCGGCACTGGGGAGGTCGCAGAGCTGGTCAGCAGACGGATCCTCGACGAATGTGGATCTTGTTCGTGAGACTCGTAATGAATCGCTCTGCAACTCAGCCCTACGATCGCCACAGCGTGGTAGAGCTGGTTGCGTGGTTGGGGGCGATCGCTGCCGCGCGGCTTCCGGTGCTCGGGCCGTGGCCGGCCCTGCGCTCCGGGTCCGCTTGCCCTCGGATGATCGGGGTGCGGTCGCTGTTCCGAGAAGGCTGAGGACGCACAGCTCGGCCCCTACGGCGGCGTGCATTTAGCATGCAATCAGGCAGGGTGATCAGGAGGCAGTCACGGTCACTTGCGGTAAGAGCGAAGGCCAGGTCAGCCGCTATGACGGCCCGGATCGGTTTGATTCCCAAGCTGACAGCGTGGGTTCGCTTCCGTCGCCCGCTTCGGCATGCCTGGGGGCAGGCCAGGTTCTTGTACCGGAACGTCCTGGCAATCGGACAGTATGAAGCGATGCCCTTGGATCAGCCGGTGCCCCGCATGCTGAAGGTTGTGGACACTGCCGTACTGGTCACGCTGGAGGAGATTGCACTCCGGCTGAGCCTCTCCCAGCGACTTCCCGCTGCATGGGTGGTCGAGAACACCGCCCCCGAAGGACGCCACTACCTGTGGCCGGCTTTCTGGCACAGGCTGTCCCACCGCCCCGACATCCCCGACCACTTGCGGTGCGAGTTGCTGCTACAGCTTCGTACCGGGGACCAAGTGAGGAGCCTGCTGGACGTACTCCCGGTGGATTTCGACCCACTTGCGAACGTGACGTCACACGACGAAGGGCAACGGGTCGGCTACCTGCTGAACACGGAGCTCTCGGTGAGGGAATGGGACCTGCGCAGGGGCGAGGGCGCATCCGGTTCCGAGTGAACCCTTGCGATTGCTAACGGTGGTGCTACCAGCAAGAGTTGATGATCTTGGGCGGGTGCGGACCTGCGGGACGTCGCGAGGCTAGTCAGGGGACCTGTGGAGACATCCCTGGACGTCCTTGATCTTGCTTGTAACAGACGGCAGTTGGTGGAGCGGGGCCGGCCGCGGAGGCGGACACGTAGAATCCGCGCCATGGCCCCGTTCGGAGATGTCAAAGCCTCGTTCTGGGGGACTGGAGACCATGGTGTTCAGCCGCCCTTGGTGACGGGGGCGATCGAGGAGGCCGAAGGCCTGCTTGAGGTGAGGCTTCCCCCGGCTCTGCTTGATCTCCTAAGGGTCCAGAACGGTGGTCCCGTGGCTGACGCTTGGAATGCCTTCCCGACTGACCAGCCCAACTCATGGAGTCCCACTCATGTCCCCTTGGCCGAACTGTTCGGGATCGGTCGCCGTGAAGGCACGTTGTCTCTCCTCGACACCCCGTACTTGGTCCAGGAGTGGGACTTGCCGTCCCCAACCGTCCTCTTGTCAGGTGATGGGCACTACTGGATAGCGCTGGACTACCGCGCAAACGGACGACAGGGTGAGCCGTCTGTCGCCTGGATCGATGCCGATCTAGAAACCGCACTCTGGCTCGCGGCAGACTTCCGATCGTTCGTCCAGGGGCTCGTCCCTGCTGCCAGCTAGCTCGGTGTGCCGAATGCGGGAGTTCAGCGGCCTGGGAGAGAAAGCGTAGGCCGGGGAGTTCGGCGGTGGGACTGTAATTCCGTCGGCTTGCTGAGGCTGAGGTCACGGTGCTGATGCGCCGCTTCCGGTGCTCGGGCCGTGGCCGGCCCTGTGCCCCGGGTCGGCTTGTCCTCGGACTGTGGTCGTGCTGGCCGTTGCCCAGTCCGGGTTATGCGCGAAGGTATGCGGCGCGAAGGCTGTGGAATCTTGGGGGATGGCCGTCTGGGGTTGGGAGGGCCATGCGTGTTGGAAGCGGGTGAGGGTCCACTCGCAGGCGATGCGGACTGTGAGCAGGGTGACCAGGCCCGCGCCGAGGACGATGGGTGCTGCCAGCCAGAGTGCGACGCCCATCCAGGTGGCCAGCGACCAGACCCAGAGCAGGCCGAAGATGATTCCGAAGCCGACCATGACGAGGGCGCCGAGGTAGATCCAGCGGACCAGGAGCGGAGTCACTGCGCGTTCGAACTTCACGTCGACCAGGGCAGCGAACAGGCCGGGGCGGTGTGGAGCGTGGTTGTACTCGTCTGGCGGCATCACGAGGTCAGCGGATCGCAGGGCGTACGGGGCGGTCAAACACCTTGGAGTTGGGCTGAGCGTGTCTACCTCGTGGCTTTGCTTCGGCGCGACGGTTCGTCGGGCGGCTGTGCGCTGGGGGAGGTCCGGTGCTAACGGAGGTGCTAACAGCGAGGCTGGATGATCTTGGACGGGGGTGGACGGGCGGGGTGTTGCGGTGCTGGTCAGGGGAGCTTTGGGGACTGCGCTGGACGGCCTTGATCTTGCTACGGATCAGAAGGTTAGGGGTTCGAATCCCTTCGGGTGCGCCCAGGTCAGAGGCCCTTCGCGATCACCGCGAGGGGCCTCTTGCGTTAGCACGGGAGCCACGTTGGGAGCCACGGCAGGACGAGCGTCCGGCGTGACTTGGGCGTCTTCAACTCCCCCACCACCAGCCGTGTCTTCCGTCCGCTCGCCTTGTCGCGGTCTTTGATCCGCTTCACGGAGTGCGTCAGCCGAACCGTTCCGGCGTCCCAGTCGACAGCCGCCCAATGCAGGCCGAGAACCTCCCCACGGCGCAGGCCGTATGCCAGCGCGAGCATGATGGCAACGTCGAAGCGGTGGCCGAATCGAGGAGCGCTTTGGCCTGGTCGATGGTCAGCGTTCGGCCTTCGCCACTACTTGAGGAGCTGCCCAGAGAGCAGCGGCGTTGCGCGGGAGGGTGCCTCCCGGCTCCCCCTGGGTGAGAGCCTTCCGGGGGACCGTCCTGCTGTAGCCCGGAGCTTCTCCGCCGGTATGCGGCCGGGCGGAGACCTTCTTCTCGTCGTGGCCCAGGTGGATCACGCCACCGGGTCGCGCCGGTAGGCTCGCGCAGCCCCCCAATGCGTACAGCGGAGCGTTATGCGAGTCGAGGATGCACAGCAGCAGTTGCTCGCGTGCCTGCAAGAGGCGGGCCAAGAGCCGTGTCGACTCGACCCGCCGCCAGCGTGGAGAGCATTCGGCCGCTTCATGCGTCACCCGGTAGAGGCCGAGGAAGACGCCCTGCTGTACGAGTACGGCACCTTCTCCTTCAGAGGGCCACGACGCTTCACCCTCAGCTTCTGCCGACAGTTCGACGTCGACGAGGACGGCGCGCCGGCTCTCATCCAACTGCGCTGCGAGATCGAATACGAGCCGACACCTGCGCTCGAAGCCCTGGGTGCACACAATCAATGGTGGTCCGGCGCGGAGGGGGAGCCGTCGCTCGCCGTAATGCTGGACGAGATCGACCGCAGGCCGGAATGGCAGGTCATCAGCGCACACCGGCCGGTCGGCAGCTCGGTGTATCAGGAGCGTCCCTGCTGATCCTCGGCTCCTGAGGGCTCGGTTTCATTCGGCCGAGGTTCGTCCGGCGGGGATCCCGCGGCACCCGTCATCGAAGAGCGCCCCGCCCCAGGGGCTCATGTTCGGGGAGGAACCGGGGGGCGGGGGCGGGCGTCTCAGCGGGGTGAGCGTGGCGACGACGGTTCTGCCGTTGGCCGGGGTGGCTCTCGGTTCGGCCGGGACGCTGGTCGGTCAGTACATCTCCACACGCGTGGACGCGCGGCGGGCGCGGTTCGAGCGGGACAGCGCGGAACGGGCGGAGCGCAAGGAGGCGCTCATGGAGTTCCTGTCCGCGGCCCAGCAGGTGGAACTGTGCCTGGACCGCCTCTCCATGGGGGAGGTGATCGAGGATGCCGAGAAGTGGCGGCATCTGCACGCGCTCTGGCTCGCCAAGAAGGTTCCGGAACTGGTGTGCAGCCCTTCGCTGGCCCAGGCGGCTCACGACTACACGGCGGCCCTCCACGCGTTGCTTCGGGGGATGGACGCGCCGGCCAAGCGTGAGCTCCGGTTCGCGTTCATGGAGGCCGCGAGGGTGGAGCTCGGTGTGGCTAGCGAGCCGTTGAGGAGGGATCCTCCGGCGGTGGCGTCCGGCCCGTAGCCGAGAGGGCGCGCAGGTCGTCGAAGGCCTGGAGGAGATGGGCGTCCAGGCTCTGCGAGGGGTCGTCGATCCAGGCCTGGGCGGCGTGGTGGAAGGCGGCCCAGCCGGTCTGGGCGGCGAGGGCGGCCAGCCGGTCGGGGACGCCGCGCCGGCGCAGGGCGCCCGCCAGGGCGTCGGTGAGCGAGGCGGCCTTCGCCAGTTCCCGTTCGCGGAGCGTGGGCGTCGCGGCGATGATCTCCAGCCGGGGTTCGGAGAACGGGCGGTTCTCCTCGAGGACGCGTCCGGCCGTGCGGAAGGTGCCGAGCAGGACGTCGAGCGGTTCCAGGCCGGCGGGCGCCTCGGCCACCGCCTGGATCAGCGCGTCGCGCAGGTCGGCCTCGCCGTCGAAGAGCACTTCGCGCTTGTCGGGGAAGTGCCGGAAGAACGTGCGCTCGTTGACGCCGGCGCGGGCGGCGATCTCGGCCGCGGTGGTCCGGTCGTAGCCGCGTTCCCGGTACAGCTCCAGGGCCGCCTGGCGAAGGCGGCGGCGCGCTTCTGCTCCACTCCGTGGCACCCGTCGAGACTACCCCATATGTCAGTGACTGGCGTTACGTGTAGAGTCAGTGACTGGCGCTAAGAAGCGCCAGTCACTGGCGTTATGAGGGAGTTGCCATGCACGTCTTCGTCACGGGCGGTTCGGGTCTGACCGGACCGGCCGTCGTCGCCGAGCTCATCGCGGCCGGTCACAGCGTCACCGGGCTGGCGCGTTCGGACGCGGCGGCGGCGCGCCTGGAGTCGCTGGGCGCCGTGCCGCACCGGGGTTCCCTGGACGATCTCGACAGCCTGCGCCGCGGCGCCGAAGCCGCCGACGGCGTCCTGCACATGGCGTTCGGCGGCGACTTCGCCGACCCCGACGGCATGATCAGGCGCGACCGGACCGCGATCGAGACGCTCGGCCGGGCGCTCGGCGGCTCGGGCAGGCCGTTCGTCAGCACCTCGGGCACGCTGGTCATGCCCGCCGGACGGGTGGGCACCGAGCAGGACGAGCCCGATCCGTCCGGGATCGCCGGCTTCCGGCTCCCGGGCGAGCGGGCCTGCCTGGGCTTCGCCGCCGAGGGGGTGCGCTCGAGCGTGGTCCGGCTCGCCCCGACCGTCCACGGGCCCGGCGACTACGGGTTCATCGGCATGCTCGTCGACACCGCGCGGAAGACCGGTGTGTCGGCCTATGTCGGGGACGGGGGCAACCGGTGGCCCGCGGTGCATCGGCTCGACGCGGCGGTCCTGTTCCGCCTGGCGCTGGAGAAGGCGCCTGCGGGGAGCGTGCTGCACGGGGCGGCGGAAACCGGCGTGACGTTGAGGAGCGTCGCGGAGACGATCGCGCGTGGTCTGGGGCTGCCTGCGGTCTCACTGTCCCCGGACGAGGCCGCCGCGCATTTCCCGAGCCCGTTCATGGCCGTCGTCTACGGCTGCGACGCGCCCGTCTCCGCGTCGTCCACGCGGGAGCTGCTCGGCTGGACGCCCGTCCATCCGACCCTGCTCGACGACCTGGAGCACGGCGACTACCTCAAGGACTAGCGCGCCCGCGAGCGGCGCCGCTCCACCACGGCCGCCGCCAGGAACAGCGCCACCGTCACCCCGACGGCCACCTGTCCCGGACGCTTGACCTGGTCCCTGGCCTCGCCGCACCGGACGTCGCGCTGGAGATCGACCTCGCCGGTCGGATCGTTCCTCGACGGATGCTCGTCGCTGGGCGTCCGGGAGAACCACACCGACCCGCAGCTCTCCTTCTCGACGCCCACCCGGATGTGCGTCGGCCAGAGGCCGAGAACGGCCACAACGAGCAGCGAGCAGAATCCCAGCACGACGAGGAGGCGCGGAAGAGACATAGAGGCATCATGGATCACTCTCCGCCGCCGAGACAGGGGCCCGAACCGGGCCATCACTAATCCCCGGGTTTCGGACAGGGGTGCCGGCGGAGGGCGGCTCTTCATGAGGAGATGGGGCGCGGCGACAGTAGGATCCCGGCTTGGACGGAAGGCGCGAGGCGATCGGAGAGACATGCATCCCAGCTCTGACGGCGCGGCGCCCCGCGAGGAGGACCTCGACGGGTCCGCACCCGCAGACGAGGACTCGGAGCGGCCGTCCGGCGGAGCGGGCACCGGGACGGACGGCGAACGGCCCGACGACGCGCCGGAACCGGAGAAGAGGAAGAAGAAGGGGTCGTTCTGGAAGGAACTGCCCGTCCTCATCGTCGTCGCCGTGGTCCTCGCCCTCGTGGTGAAGACGTTCCTGGTGCAGGCCTTCTACATCCCGTCGGGATCCATGCAGAACACGCTGGAGATCGGCGACCGGGTCCTCGTCAACAAGATCGTTTACCACACGCGCGACGTCAAGCGCGGCGACATCGTGGTGTTCAACGGGATGGACTCGTGGGACCCCGAGGTGACGTACACGACGCCGAAGAACCCGGTGGCGCGGTTCTTCCGGTGGGTCGGCGGCGCGTTCGGGGTGGCCCCCGGCGAGAAGGACTACATCAAGCGGGTCATCGGCGTGCCGGGCGACCACGTGAAGTGCTGCGACGCGCAGGGCCGCGTGACCGTCAACGGGGTGGCCCTGGACGAGCGGTCGTACCTCTACACCGATCCGGTAACGCACGAGCGGAACAAGCCGTCCGAGCAGCCGTTCGACGTGACGGTGAAGCCGGGGACCCTGTGGGTCATGGGCGACCACCGGGAGCTGTCCGCGGATTCGCGCGCGCATCGGAGCGACCCCGGCGGCGGCGCGATCCCGAGGGACCGGGTCATCGGCCGCGCCTTCGTCGTCGTGTGGCCGCTGAACCGGATGAAGATGCTCCCCATCCCCGGCACTTTCGATCAGGCCATCGGCGGTCTAGCGCCGGCCACGCCGTTCGCGCTCGGACTGGCGGCCGCGACGCCGGTCGTCCTGCTGCGGCGCCGCTCGCGGAAGGGCTGAGGATCGGGGCGCCCGGACGGAACGCAGCGGGCCCTCCCCCGCGGGGCGGTCGCCGCGCGGGGGTCGTCGCGGGAATTTGACCAGGGGTTTCCGCGCAGCGCGATCCCCGCGGGTACGGCGGTGGAAGATCGATCGCGTCGGCTCCGGGGGGAGGGCGGGTGGCCGAGACCACCGCGACCAAGCCTTCCGCGCTGCTGGCGCTGTCGCTTCCCGCGCTGCTGATCGGCGTGGTGTCGAGCCTGCTCCTGCTCGGCGTGAGCACCGTCGCCGGGGCGTTGCAGAAGTCCGTCTGGGACCGGCTGCCGCACGCCCTCGGCATCGGCGGGGAGCCCGCCTGGTGGACGTTCGTGATCCTCACCCTGACGGGCGTCGCGGTGGGGCTCACCGTCTGGAAGGTGCCGGGCCACGCGGGACCCGACCCCGCCACCGAGGGGCTGGTCGGGCCGCCGATGCCCGCACCCGTCGTCCCGAGCCTGCTGCTCGCCACCGTGCTCGCCCTCGCGGGCGGCGTCAGCCTCGGCCCGGAGAACCCGATCACCGCGGTCAACATCGCGCTGGCGTTCGCGCTCGGGCGGCGCTTCCTGCCCGCGGTCCCGGGCGAGGCGTGGGGGGGACTCGCGGCGGCCGGGACGATCGGCGCGCTGTTCGGCACCCCGGTCGCCGCCGCGCTCATCCTGTCGGAGACGGCGACGGGCAAGGACGGCAACCCCCTGTGGGACCGCCTGGTCGCACCGCTCGTCGCGGCCGGCGCCGGGTCGCTCACCACCGTCGCGCTCGCCGCGCCGGTGCTGGCGGTGGACGTCCCCCGCTACCCCGGCTTCAAGGTCGCCGATCTCGTCAGCGGCTCGGTCATCGCGCTCGCGGCGTGCGCGCTCGGCATGGTGCTGGTGTACGCGTTCCCGCACGTCCACGGGCTCTTCCACCGGCTGCCCGGCCCGGTCGCCGCGCTCGCGGCCGGCGGGGCGGTGCTCGGCGTGCTCGGCGCTATCGGCGGCCGGATCACCCTGTTCAAGGGCCTGGACGAGATGAAGACCCTCACCGAGCACGCATCGTCCCACTCGACGGGCGGGCTGCTGCTGATCGTCGCGGTGAAGCCGGCCGCGCTGCTGGTCGCCGCGTCGTGCGGGTTCCGCGGCGGGCGGATCTTCCCGTCGGTGTTCACGGGCGTGGCGATCGGGCTGCTCGCGAACCGGCTGGTGGACGCCGTCCCGGCGGCCCTCGCGGTCAGCGCCGGGGTGCTCGGCATGCTCGTCGCCATCACCCGGCTGGGCTGGCTGAGCCTGTTCGTGGCGGTCGGCGTCGTCGACGACATCAAGCTGCTGCCGCTGCTGTGCGTCGTCATCCTGCCGCCGTGGCTGCTGGCGGTCGGACGCCCTCCGATGCTCGTCGAGAAGGACTGAGGCGCCGGCCGTCGGCGGTGCCCGCGCCCGGTTACAGTGTGGGCGGGCCGTGACTGGCGCCTAGGGTGGAGCACCACCGGGGAGCGGCCCGACACGGCCGCCGTGCGCCTGGGCGATCCATGACGACGCCCGGGAGCGGTCGCCGATGCGGACACTTCTGATCGACAACTACGACTCGTTCACGTTCAACCTGTACCAGCTGCTGGGCGAGGTGAACGGGCGGCCGCCGACGGTCGTCCGCAACGACGCCGACTGGTCGCTGCTGTCCCCCGCCGACTTCGACAACGTCGTCATCTCCCCCGGGCCGGGGCGTCCCGACCGCGACCGCGACGTCGGCATCGGCGGCCGGGTGATCGACGACTGGTCGCTGCCGCTGCTCGGCGTGTGCCTGGGGCACCAGGGCATCTGCCACCGGCTCGGCGGCAAGGTCGAGCACGCGCCGGAACCCGTGCACGGGCGCGTCTCCCAGGTCGTCCACACCGGGGAGGGGCTCTTCGCGGGGCTGCCGTCGCCGCTGCCCGTCGTCCGGTACCACTCGCTGGCCGTCACGGCGCTGCCGGACGAGCTGGAGGCCGTCGCGTGGTCGGAGGACGGCGTCCTGATGGGGGTGCGGCACCGGTCGGCGCCGATCTGGGGCATCCAGTTCCATCCGGAGTCCGTCCGGACCGGCCACGGCCGCGAACTGCTGGCCAACTTCCGCGACCTCACGCGCGCCCACCACGGCGCGGGGCCCTACCGGCTCCACGTCCACCGGCTGGCGGCGGCGCCCGACGCCGAGGCGGCCTACCGGACGGTGTTCGCCGGACGTCCCGGCGCGTTCTGGCTGGACAGCGGCACGCACGCGGAGGGGACGTCGCGGTTCACGATGATGGGCGACGGCGACGGCCCGCTCGGCGAGCTGGTGACGTACCGGGTCGGGGAGCGGCGCGTCCGGGTGGCCGGGCACGGCACCGTGTCCGAGCAGGCCGCCGGCTCGTTCTTCGACTACCTGGAACGGGAGGTGACCCGGCGGGCGCTGCCCGACGACGGCGATCTCCCGTTCGGGTTCCGCCTGGGCTACGTCGGCTACCTCGGGTACGAGCTGAAGGCCGAGACGGGCGGCACCGCCGCGCACGCCTCGCCCACCCCGGACGCCGCGATGGTGTTCGCCGACCGGGCGCTGGTCATCGACCACGCGGAGGGCGAGTCCTACCTGCTGCGCCTCAGCCGCCTGGCCCGCGACCCGGAGGTGGACGCGTGGTTCGCCGCGACCGCCGAGCGCGTCCGGGGCCTCCCGTCCGGGCCGGAGGCGCCGGCTCCGCCGCTGACGGGGCCGCTGACCGGGCCGCTGACCGGCGACGGGACGGCGGAGCCGCACGTCGAGCTGCACCACGACCGGGAGGCGTACCTCGGGCTGGTCGCCGAGTGCCTGGACGAGATCCGCGACGGGGAGTCGTACGAGATCTGCCTGTCCAACACCGCGACCGCGCGCACCGCCGTCGACCCCGCCGCCACGTTCGCGCACCTCCGGCGGGTCAGCCCCGTCCCGTACGGCGCGCTGCTCGCCTTCCCCGGGGTCGCGGTGCTCAGCGCCTCACCGGAGCAGTTCCTGGCGGTGACCTCCGAGGGGCTGGTGCGGTCGAAGCCGATCAAGGGCACCCGGCCGCGCGGCGCCACCCCGGAACGGGACGCCGCCCTCCGCGGCGAGCTGGCGGGCAGCGAGAAGGACCGCGCCGAGAACCTCATGATCGTGGACCTCGTCCGCAACGACCTGAACACCGTCTGCGCCGTCGGCTCCGTGCGCGTCCCGCGGCTGTTCGACGTCGAGTCGTTCGCGCCCGTCCACCACCTGGTGTCCACGGTCGAGGGCAGGCTCCGCGACGGGGTGACGGCCGTCGGGTGCGCGCGCGCCGCGTTCCCGCCGGGGTCGATGACCGGCGCGCCGAAGGTCCGCACGATGGAGATCATCGACCGGCTGGAGGGGCGGGCCCGCGGCGTCTACTCCGGGGCGCTCGGCTGGTTCTCCCTCGGCGGCGCGTGTGAGCTGAGCGTCGTCAACCGGACGATCGTCGCCACGCCCGGCGGCGCCTCCTTCAACGTGGGCGGCGCGGTCGTCGCGCTGTCCGACCCGGAGGAGGAGTTCGCCGAGACCCTGGTGAAGGCCCGCGCGATGATCGCCGCCATCGCCGCGTCGGCGCCCCCCGCGACGGGGACGCCCGCGACGGGGACGGCAGCGTCGGGTACAGAGCCGTCACCGGTCGGCGTCGCGGGAGCGCGGCCGGGCGCGGATGTGGACGCGCTCGCCCTGGCGGCCGAACAGGTTGAGGACCTCCACCGGTGAGTCGCCGGCGGGGCCGAACCAGTGCGGCAGGCGAGTGTCGAACTCGGCGGCCTCGCCCGGCCCCATGACGAGGTCGTGGTCGGCCAGGATAAGCCGCAGCCGCCCGGACAGGACGTACAGCCACTCGTAGCCCTCGTGCGTGCACGGGTCGGGGGTGTTCTGGTCGGCCGGGATGATCGACTTCCATGCCTGGAGCGGGCCCGGGTGCGGGGTCAGCGGGATCACCGTGCGGCCGTTGCGGACGACGGGCTTGGCGCGCACGCGCGGGTCGCCGACCTGCGGCGCCCCGACCAGCTCGTCCAGCGGCACCTGATGGGCCTGCGCGATCGGCAGCAGCAGTTCGAGGCTCGGTCGGCGCCGGCCCGTCTCCAGCCTGGACAGCGTGCTCTTGGAGATGCCGGTGGCCTCGGACAGCGCCGCGAGGCTCACGCCGCGCTGGGTGCGGACGCGTTTGAGGCGGGGGCCGACCTGGGCCAGCGTGTCGGCGATCGCGGCCGCCGGGGCCGGGGCGTCCGGTGCGGGCGCAGGAGGCAGGGGGTCCTCGGTCATCTCCCCATTCCACCTCTCGCGTCCCAGAAATGGCAACGGAAGTTGTCGGTTCGGGGTGCCGGACCTGAGCATCGGCGGCGGAGGTGATCGCCGTGAACGAGGCGACGAACGACCAGGCCGGCGGCGTGCCGCGCGCCGCCGGGGACGGGTCCTACGACGTGGTGGCGGTCGGCGCGGGTGCGGCCGGGCTGAACGCGGCCCTGCTGCTCGGACGGGCCCGCCGCAGGGTGGCGGTGATCGACGCCGGCGAGCCGCGCAACGCGCCCGCCGCGCACATGCACGGCTTCCTGTCCCGCGACGGGCTGCCCCCGGCGACGCTGCTGGAGCTCGGCCGCGCCGAGATCGCCCGGTACGGCGCCGGGCTGGTGCGCGGACGGGTGGAGCACATCGACCCCGGCTTCCACGTGCGGCTGGACGGCGGGCCGGTGCTCGCCGCCCGCCGGATCCTCGTCGCGACCGGGCTCCGCGACGAGCTGCCGGACATCCCCGGCGTGCGGGAGCGGTGGGGCAAGGACGTGCTGCACTGCCCCTACTGCCACGGGTTCGAGGTCCGCGACCGGCCGCTCGCCGTCCTCGGCACCGGGCCCGGGGCGGTGCACCAGGCGCTGCTCCTGCGCGGGTGGAGCGACGACGTCGCCTTCTTCGCCCACACGCTCGACCTGGCGGCGGAGGACCGGGAACGGCTGGAGGCGCGCGGGCTGCGCATCGTCGAGGGCCGGATCGAGCACCTGGTCGCCGACGGGGACGGGCTGCGGGGCGTCGCGCTCGCGGACGGCCGGACCGTCCCCCGCGCCGCCGCGTTCCTCTTCCCCCGCTTGGTCCCGAACGACGGGCTGCTGACCCGGCTGGGCTGCGAGAAGGACGGCGGGTGGGTCGTCACCGACCGCACCGGACGCACCAGCGTGGCGGGCGTCTGGGCGGCGGGGAACGTCGTCGACCCGCGCGCCCAGGTCGTCACGGCGGCCGGGATGGGCTCCGCCGCCGCGTTCGCGATCAACAACGACCTGCTGGAGGAGGACGTCGCGGGCGCGGTCGCGCGGCGCCGCGCCGCCACGGCGGGCGGTGGGGTCCGATGAGCGCCGCGTCCCGTCCGAGGAGCGCCGCGTCACGGGGGAGGCTGCCGCTCGGCGTCTACCTGCTCGCGTTCAGCCTGTTCGCGATGGGCAGCGCGGAGTTCCTGCTCGCCGGGGTCCTGCCGGACATCGCCGACGACCTCGATGTCGGCCTGTCGTCGGCCGGCGCACTGATCTCGGCGTTCGCGATCGGCGTCGTGATCGGCGGGCCGCCGTTCGCGATCCTCACGCTGCGCCTGCCGCGCCGCACCACGCTCGTCGCCACGCAGGCGGTCTTCGCCGCCGCGGTCGCCGCCGGGCTGCTGACCGGCGGTTACACGGTGCTGCTGGCCTGCCGCTTCGTCTGCGGCCTCGCCTACGCGGGGTACTGGGCGGTCGCCGCGGTCACCGCCGTCGGCCTCGTGGCCCCCGACCGCACCGCACGGGCCTCCGGGGTCGTCGTCAGCGGGCTCAGCCTCGCGATGATCGCGGGCGGGCCGGCGGGCGCGCTGCTCAGCCACTTCACCGGATGGCGGGGCGGGTTCTGGGGCGTCGCCGCGCTGACCGCCGCAGGCGCCGTCCTGAGCCTGACCGCCGTGCCCGCGACCGGCGGCGGCGGGGAGCCCAGCGTCAGGCGCGAGCTCGGCGCCATGAGGCGGCCGCAGCTGTGGGTCGTGTACGCGGCCACCCTGCTGAGCACGGCCGCCTACATGATCTCCTTCAACTACCTCGCGCCGCTCCTGACCGGCGTCACCGGCGTCCCCGGGGTGTGGGTGCCCGCGATCCTCGCGCTGTTCGGCGCCGGCGCGTTCGCCGGGCTGTCGGTCGGCGGGCGGATCGCCGACCGGCGCCCCACGCACGCGCTCCTCGCCGGGGCCGCGGGGATCCTGGCGTGCTCGGTCCTGCTCGCGCTCCTCGCCCGGCACGCGTGGGCCGTCGTCCCGCTCGTCCTGCTCCTCGGGATCGCGGGGTTCGTGCTGAACCCGGCGATCTACGGGCGGGTGTTCGCGATCGCAGGGCGGGCGCCGACGCTCGCGGGCGCCACCACCGTCTCGGCGTTCCAGCTCGGCATCAGCCTCGTCCCGGCGCTCGCCGGCGCCGCGCTGAACGCCGGCGCGGGCATCACCGCCGTCGCCTGGATCGGGGCGGCCCTCGCCGCCGCCGTCGTCCCCGCCGCCCTCCTCGACCGGGCGCTCTCCCGGCGCCGGTCGCGGGCGGTCCCCGCCCCGGTCTCGGCGGTGTGACGCACGTTACCTGCGGCGTTGTTATGGACCGGGCGTCCGCGGTGTCTCGTGGGCAGACCCATCCGAGACGCAGGAGGCGGACATGAAGGTGATCGTGGCAGGCGCCGGGTACGCCGGGACGCTCGCGGCGAACCGGCTGACGAAGAAGGCGCCGGGCGCGGAGATCACGGTGGTGAACCCGCGGCCCGACTTCGTCGAGCGGGTGCGGCTGCACCAGCAGATCGCGGGGACGGGCCGGGCGGCGACCCCGCTGGCGGAGATGCTCCGCGACGGGATCCGCACGCGGCAGGCGACCGTGGAGAAGATCGGCGACGGGTGCGTGGTGCTCGACGGCGGCGAGACCCTCGACTTCGACTACCTGGTCCTGGCCGTCGGGAGCACGCTCTCGCCCCTGCCGGGCACCGTCCCGGTCGGGACGTGGGAAGGGGCGGAGCAGGCCCGTGCGGCGCTGGCGGGCCTGCCCGCGGACGCCGCGGTGACCGTCGTCGGCGCCGGGCCGACCGGCATCGAGACCGCCGCCGAGGTCGCCCACGCCCGCCCCGACCTGACGGTGCGGCTCGTCGGGCGGGACTTCGCGGCGAGCATCTCGGAGAAGGCCCGCAGGCGCGTGCGGACGGGCTTGGAACGGTTGAATGTGACCGTGCTGGACGACGTGGTCACCGAAGTGCGGGACGCCGGAGAGGGCGCGGGCGAGGTGCGGCTCGAGTCGGGCGAGCGGCTCGCGTCGGACCTCGTCCTGTGGGCCGTCATCGGCGGCGTCCCCGACCTCGCCGCGCGCAGCGGCCTGAAGGTCGACGAGCGGGGCCGCGCCCTCGTGGACGAGTACCTGCGCAGCGTCGGCGACCCGCGCATCGTCGTCGCCGGCGACTGCGCCGCCGTCCCCGGCTCGCGGATGTCCTGCCAGACGGCGGAACCGCAGGGCGCGCAGGCCGCCGACACGGTGGCCTGGATGATCCGGGGAGGCCTGCCCAAGCCGTACTCGGTGGAGTACGTCGCCACGTGCATCAGCCTCGGCCGGCGCGACGGCGTCATCCAGCCGTCCCACCGGGACGACAGCCCGCGCCGCCGCTTCCTCGCCGGACGGGCGGCCGCCATGACGAAGGAAGGGATCGTCCGCAGCGCCCGGTTCAGCGCCCGCACCGGCATCGGCGCCACCGGGCTCCCCGGATCGAAGTGACCGGCCGGCGGCTCCGGCACAGGACAGGGACGAGGACATGACCGACGACCACGCCACCGACCCGGCGACCGACGCCTTCGTCGCCCACCGCAACCTCCTCTTCACCGTCGCCTACGAGATGCTCGGCTCCGCGGCCGACGCCGAGGACGTCCTCCAGGAGACGTGGCTGCGGTGGGTCGGGGTCGACCTGGACCATGTGCAGGACCCGCGCGCCTACCTGGTCCGGATCGCGACCCGGCAGGCGCTCAACCGGCTGCGCACGATGTCCCGGCGCAGGGAGTCCTATGTCGGCCCGTGGCTGCCGGAGCCGCTGCTCACCGCGCCGGACGTGGCCGAGGACGCCGTCCTCGCCGAGAGCATGTCGATGGCGCTGATGCTCGTGCTGGAGACGCTGTCGCCGACCGAGCGCGCGGTGTTCGTGCTGCGCGAGGCGTTCGACGTGAGCTACGAGGAGATCGCGGCCGCGGTCGGCAAGAGCCCCGCGGCCGTCCGGCAGATCGCCTACCGCGCCCGCCGGCACGTCGACGCCCGCCGCCCCCGCGAGGCGGTCTCGGCGACCGAGACCCGGGCGGTCGTGGAGTCGTTCCGGCGCGCGCTCGACACCGGCGACCTGCAGGGCCTGCTGGACGTCCTCGCGCCCGAGGTCGTCCTGATCGGCGACGGCGGCGGCGTGAAGCAGGCCGGGGCGCGGCCGATCGTCGGGGCGAGCAAGGTCGCCCGCTACATCGTCGGCGGCAGCGGCAAGCTCAAGGGCACGGTCACGATCACGACGGAGCTCACGGCCGTCAACGGCGCACCGGCGCTGCTCCTGCGGTTCGACGGCGAGCTCGACGGCGTCATGGCGGCCCGCGTGGAGGGCGGCCGCATCACCGGCCTCTACTACGTCCGCAACCCCGAGAAGCTGACCCGCGTGGACTCCGAGACCCCGCTCAGCCTGGGCTGATCGCCGGGCGGGGCGGGGACGCCGCCCTGGGAGCGGTTCAGGGGCCGGCGCGCGGCACCGTGGTCTGGTGCACGGCGACCGCCGGCTCCACCGCCGAGTAGATCGGCACGAACCGGGTGAACCCGGTGGTGCGCAGCACCTCGCGGATCCGCAGGTTCACCCCGGCGAGGGCGAGCGTCCCGGACGCGCGGCCGCCTTCGCCGGAACCGTCCGCACGGGAGCCCTCCCCGCCGGAGCCGGCACCGCCCTCGCCGGAGGCGGGACGCTCGGGGGAGGACAGCAGCCGGTGGATCCCGGCGAGCACGCTGAGCCCGCTGGAGTCGATGAACGCGACGCCCGCGAAGTCCAGCACCAGATGGCGCGCGCCGCGCGCGATCAGCGCGGCCAGGTGGTCGCGCAGGCGGCCGGCGGTGGCCACGTCCACCTCGCCGGTCAGCGTGACGACGACCAGATCGGTGTGCACCGGGTCGGCCCGGCTCTCCACGGTCAGGCCCATGGTGGCTGCTCCATACCCGAGGAAGAGCCGATTACTCATTTCTCTTATTTCGGACGCATTCGACGGAAAGACCGGAATTCCACTGCGGGGAAACGGGGCTTTTTGCGGCGGTTGCGCGGCCCGCCGGGAATCGCCGCGCTCCCCGGCGGTCGCCCGTCCGGCGCGCCCGCCCTGGAAGACTCGACGGTCGACATCGACGCGACGAAGAAAAGACGATGAGCAGCGAGCGGCAGCGGAACACGGCACCAGGGGTCCGATACCGAGGGGACCGCCGGGACCCGCGCGCGCGGACGGCCGCCGCCGGGCCGCCCGCCGCCGTCGCGGACCTCGCGCCGCCCCGCCCGCCCGGGACGCCCGGACCGCCGTCCGCGCTCCGCCCGCCCGCCGCCCCGGGCAGGGCGCGGCGCCGGCGGGCGGCCGTGGGCAGGGCCCTCGCCCGCACCGTCCTGATCATCGCCGCCGGCCTGGCGGCCGGGCTGCTGACGGCGCTCACGTTCGTCCTGCTGCTGTTCGCGGTCGGGTACCTGCTTCAGGGCACGTGGCGGACGGGCCTGTGGCTGCTCGCCGCCGCGCCGGCCGCCTTCGCGTCCGCGCTGGCCGCCGGCGGCTGCCTGTTCCGGCTGATCCGCCGCGCCCGGTCCCGGCGGCCCTGAGGCCCTCCGCACCGGACGGTTGCCCGGGGGGAACCGGGGGTAGGAGGGCGACCGTAGGAGGCGGGCGGGCCCCCGGACGCCCCGCGGAGGCGTGCGCGCGAGGGGGACTCCAGTGGGGGAGCACAGGCAGGAGGCATGGCCGCGGCTGCGCGTCGCGGACTGGACCGGCACGCGGGACACCCTGCACATGTGGGCGCAGATCGTCGGCAAGATCCGCTTGGCGCACGCTCCGCTGCTCAACCACTGGTGGCAGGTCACGCTGTACGTCAGCCCGCGGGGGCTGACCACCTCGACGATCCCGTACGCGGCCGGCGCGTTCGACCTCGAGTTCGACTTCGTCGACCACCTGCTGCGCATCCGCAGGGACAGCGGCGAGCAGCGCTGCGTGGTGCTGGAGCCGAAGCCGGTCGCCGACTTCTACGCCGAGACCATGGACCACCTCGTCGGGCTGGGGATCGAGACGACGATCCAGGCGCGGCCGAACGAGGTGGAGCCGTCGATCCCGTTCGCCGACGACCACCAGCACGCGTCCTACGACCCGGAGGCGGCGCACCTGTTCTGGCGGCAGCTGCTCCAGGCGAACCGGGTGCTCGGCGAGTTCCGGTCCCATTTCGTCGGCAAGGTGAGCCCGGTGCACTTCTTCTGGGGCGCGATGGACCTCGCCTGCACCCGGTTCTCCGGACGCGACGCGCCCCGGCATCCGGGCGGCGCGCCGAACTGCGGCGACTGGGTGATGGTCGAGGGGTACTCGAAGGAGCTGAGCAGCTGCGGGTTCTGGCCCGGCCTCGACGAGGGCGCCTTCTACGCCTACGCCTACCCCGAGCCCGAGGGGTTCGCCGACCGTCCCGTCGCGCCGGACGCGGCGTTCTACAGCCGCGAGAACGGGCAGTTCCTGCTGCCGTACGAGGCGGTGGCCACGGCGGACGACCCCGACCGGACGCTCTCCGCGTTCCTCCAGAGCACCTACGAGGCCGCCGCGGACCTCGGCGGCTGGGACCGGGCCGCGCTCGAGGCCGACCCGAACCGCTGGGCCCTGCACCAGGCGTAGCGCGGTACGGGCGTAGCGCGAATACAGGCGTAGCGCGGCACCAGGCGTAGCGCGCGACGAGAGAAGGGAGCCGGGATGCCCGGCCAAGGTGGTTTCCCCGCACCGACCGAAGGTCTGGTGCTCACGCACTTCCTGACCGTCCGGGACGTCGCCGTCTCCAGGGACTTCTACGTGAACGTCCTGGGCGGGGAGGTGATCCTTGAGGAGAACCCCGCCACCGTCAAGGTGGCGAACAGCTGGATCATCATGAACCCGGGCGGCGGACCGACACCGGACAAGCCGGACATCGTCCTTACGCCGCCCTCGCCGGGCGACCCGGTGTCGACATTCCTCAACGTCCGGGTGGCGGACATCAACGCCTTCTATGCGCATGCCACGGCCCAGGGGGTCCGGTTCCTCACCGAGCCGCTGGACCGCAAGGCCGAGATCCGCTGCTACATGCGCGACCCCGACGGCTACCTCATCGAGGTGGGCCAGGCGACCGGCCTGCTCCAGGGCATCTTCGCCGACCCGCCGGCGTCCGGCTGACGGCGCCCCTGCCGGTCCCGGAGGGATTCCCTCTCCCTGGAGCGATGAGAAAACCGGATCCGGCAGGTATATCCGACGACCTGACGAGTGCCCGGATGCCCCGCGCGCACACAGCCCGCCCGCGAACCGGCGTTCCGGCGCGGCGGACGCCCTTGGAGGAGGCCCGGTATGGACGAGGACTTCGAGGCCCGTGTGGAGCCCTACCGGCGCGAGCTGCTGGTGCACTGCTACCGGATGCTCGGGGCCGTCCACGAGGCCGAGGATCTCGTCCAGGAGACGATGCTGCGCGCGTGGCGGGCCCGCGAGCGCTACGACGCGGGGCGGGCGTCCGTCCGGACGTGGCTGTACCGGATCGCGACGAACGCCTGCCTGACGGCGCTCGAGGGCCGGTCGCGGCGGCCGCTGCCGTCCGGCCTCTGCGCCCCGAGCGACGACCCGTACGCGCCGCTCGCCCCGTCGCTGGACGTGCCGTGGCTCCAGCCCTTCCCGGACGCGCTGCTCGGCGATCCGGCGGAGCGAGCCGTCCGGCGGGGGAGCCTGCGGTTGGCGCTGATCGCGGCGATGCAGGCGCTGCCGCCCAAGCAGCGGGCGGTGCTGATCCTCCGCGACGTGCTGGAGTTCCCGGCGGCGGACGTCGCGGAGCTGCTGGAGACGACCCCGGCGGCGGTGAACAGCGCGCTCCAGCGGGCGCGGGCCGGCCTGGAGGAGGCGGCCCCGGTGGAGGACCGGATCGCCGAGCCGGACGACGGCGCCGTCGACGCGCTCGTGGACCGCTACATCCGGTCGTTCGAGGCCGCCGACGTGGCGGGGCTCGTCGCCCTGCTGACGGAGGACGCGGTGCTGGAGATGCCGCCCGTCCCGCTCTGGTATCGCGGGCGGGACGCCTACGGCCGGTTCATGGAGCGGCTCTTCGCGATGCGGGACACCGACTGGCGGATGGTGCGGACGGCGGCGAACGCGCAGCCCGCCGTCGCCGCCTACCACCGGGACGACGACGGCGGCGGCCTCGTGCTCCACACCCTTCAGGTCTTCTCCGTCCGCCCCGACGGGCTGGCGCGCAACGTCGTCTTCCAGGACGCGCGGGTCTTCGCGGCGTTCGAGCTGCCGCCGCGGCTGGAGGCGCGCTGAGATTCCGGTTGCGGACAACTCAATGGGCGCAAACGTAGACTGGCGGGCATGACCGGGATCCCCGACGGCGACCTGATGCGGCTCGACCACCAGGTCTGCTTCGCCCTGCACACCACGTCCCGGGCCTTCGACGCGCTCTACCGCACGGAGCTGAACGGCCTCGGGCTGACGTACCCGCAGTACCTGGCGATGCTCGCGCTGTGGGAGGCGGACGGCCCGACGGTCAAGCGGCTGGGCGAGCGCCTGCGGCTCGACTCGGGGACCCTCTCGCCGCTGCTCAAGCGGCTGGAGTCCGCGGGCCTGGTGGAGCGGCGCCGCAGCCGCGAGGACGAGCGCTCGGTGACGGTGCACCTCACCGAGCGGGGCGGTGCGCTCAGGGCGCGCGCGGCCGAGGTCCCGCGCCGGATCCTGGAGGCGACCGGCCTGGACCTCCAGGAGCTCCTCACCCTGCGCGAGACGCTGAGCCGGGTCACCGCCAACCTGGACGCCGCTCATTGAGTCGGTGGACGGCGATGCGGTCGAGGACGGGGAGCGGGACCAGGCCGTACTGGTAGAAGTCGACCGTGTCGGCGCCGGACGCGCGGGCCGCGTCGACCTTGGCCGCCAGGTGCTCGGCGGACGCGGTTTCCGGGCGCCCCGGGCGCAGGACGGCCCGCAGGGCGGTGTCCGGGCCGAGCGCGGCACGGTAGGCGGCGACGTCCTCGGCGATCCGCCCGGCCTCCCGGGCGTAGCAGAGGACGGCATAGGACGGGACGGCGCCCGCCAGGGAGGCGGGGTCGACGCCGACCTGCCAGGCGTCGGCGGCGGCCGGAGCGCCGGTGGGGAGGCCGTCCGCGTAGCCCTTCATGGCGCCGGTCAGGTCGACGAATGTCAACGGGGAGCCTTCCGCCGCCACGGCGTCGGCGACCTCGGCGGCCAGGGACGTGACGACCGGCGTCCGCGCGCGGGCGAACTCGGCCAGGACGTCAGGGATCTCCTCCGCGGGCGGGCCTCCGTCGAGCACCGGCGCCACGAGCCGGGCCGCGACGTCGCGGGCGTGGTCGGCCTCAGGGACGCGGCGGCGGCAGTGCTCGCAGAAGCACAGGCCGAGAGCGAACTCGGCGGCCGGGCCGAGTTCCACGAACGAGCGTTCGTGGTGGTAGCCGTGGCCGAACGTCCCGAAGTGCAGGGACTCGGCGACGACGGAGTCCATCCCCTGCCGGGCTATGGCGCGGCCGAGGGCGACGGCGTAGGCGCGGACGTCCGGGTGGGACGGGCACAGGTCGGCGGGCGCGGCGCGGTCGCCGAAGCAGTTCTCCTGCGTCACGTCCGGGAACGCCAGGCCGAGCGTGGTGTTGTGCAGGAACACGCCCCAGCCGTGTAGGGGGACACCGAGCGCGCGCGTCTCCTCCCTGAGCGCGCGCAGCGGCTGCTCGTCCGCTCCCTCGCGCACGGGCGGGACGAGCCTGAGCCCGTCGAAGTGGCCGTCCAGCGGGAAATGGACGCCGTCGTGGCGGAACGTGACGCGCGAGCGGCCGTGGGGCGTCACATCGCGGGCGCGGTGGTAGGCCGCGCCGACCGTGATCGAGGAGACCCCGTGGGCCAGGATCCCCGCGGCGTCGACGCCGCGCAGGTCCTCCACCAGGACATAGAGGGAGGAGTCCATCAGCTCTTCTCGGGGACGGCGGCGGGCCCGACGAGGATACGGCGCCCCCGACCCGCCCCGATCAGGGCCGCCGCGGCGTCAGCGCCCGCCGCCGGAGGCGCGGCGCAGGAGCCGCGGCCTGACCCGCCCGAGGCCCTGGAGCGGGCGGGGGCGGAGCGACGAGATGTCGAAGCGGCCGCCGCCGGGAAGCGCGGACGCCAGCTCGCCGTCGATGAGAACGGTGCCGGGGTAGGCGGTGGCGGTCAGGCGGGCGGCGAGGTTGACGGGGGTCCCGAAGACGTCGCCGAGCCGCTGGATGACCTCGCCGTACGCCAGGCCGACGCGGACCTTGGGGAACCCGGGGTCCTCGTCGAAGCGCTCCGCGACGCGCAGGCCGATCTCGGCGGCGGCGGACGGGTCGGTCGCGACGAAGAGGACCTCGTCGCCGAGGGTCTTGACGACCCGGCCGCCGAGGTCCGCGACGATCTCCGCCGTCGCGGACTCGAAGCGCTCGACGAACGCGGCGAGCGCGTCCGCGTCGAGGCTGCGGCTGAGCCGGGTGAAGGAGACGACGTCGGCGAACCCGACCGCGAGGTGGGCGAGGCCGGCGGCGGGGTCGGACGGCGCGGCGGCCGTGACGGCGGCGGCGCGCAGCCCGGCGGCGGTGAGCTGGCGGCGCCAGCCGTGCAGCAGCAGCCGCTCGAACGCGGGCCGCAGCTCCTCGGTGGCGGCGAGGGCCGCGGTGACCAGGTCGGGGGTGACGGGCTCGTCGGACGGCAGCACGCTGAGGCGCTGCAACCAGACGTCGCCGAGCCAGCTCGCGAGCCGCCCCATCGTCTGGCCGACGGCGCGGACCAGCTGCAGGACGGTGTCCTCGTCGACGAGGTCGTGGCCGAGCACCTCGTTGATCTCGCGGAGGGCGGTGACGTCGCCGTCGGTGAAGGCGACCTCGTCGTCGGGCGGGATGGGGAAGCCCAGGGCCTGCCAGATGCGGCGCGCGTACGCGTCCGGGACGCCGGAGAGGGCCTCGACGTCCTTGCGCGTGTAGCGCAGGGGGCCGCCGAGGAGGGTCTCCTCGATGTCCAGGGGTCCGCCGGGGTCCGTCATGGACTCCCCCTCTATGTCTCATTGATCAATGTAACAATGATGGCGGAGTAAGATCGCGGCGGTCAAGATGGACGCGACGGCAGGCGGGGCATGGCCGAGTACCGAATCGACGACCTGGCGCGAGCCGCCGGGAGCACCGTGCGCAACATCCGCGCCTACCAGGACCGGGGGCTGCTGCCGCCGCCGCGCCTCGCCGGCCGGGTCGGCCTGTACGACGACTCCCACCTGGCCCGGCTGCGGCTGATCGGCCAGCTCCTCGGCCGCGGCTACACGTTCGCGGTCATCAAGGACCTGCTGACGGCGTGGGAGACCGGCAAGGACGTCGGCGACGTCCTCGGCCTGGAGAAGGTGCTCACCGACCCGTGGTCGGACGAGATCCCCGGCACCGTCGGCTACGACGAGCTCGTCGCGATCTTCGGCGCCGGGCTGGACGACGCCGACCGGGAGCGGATCCGGGAGCGGACCATCGCGCTCGGCCTGATCGAGCCGGACGGCGACACGTTCCGCGTGCCGAGCCCCCGGCTGCTGCACGTCGGCGCCGAGCTGGTCGCGGCGGGCATCCCGCTGGACGCGGTGCTCGACATCGCCGAGAAGATCCGCGGCGACGTCGACGTGATCGCGGGACGGTTCGTGGGCCTCGTCCAGGAGCACGTCTTCACCCGGCTGGAGGACCAGCCGGGCGGCGAGGAGGTCACCGAGGTCGCCGCGGTGGTGCGGCGGATGCGCCCGCTGGTGAAGATGGTCGTCGACCCGCTGATCGCGCGGGCGATGGAGGCCCGCGTGCAGGCGGCGCTCGGCGAGCACCTCGAGACGATCAGGGACCACCTCGCCGGCGACGGCCGGCACGCCGCGGGCTGAGCCGGCGCCGAGGCCCGGAGCCGCGCGTCACAGCAGCGAGGCGCCCCACTTGACGGTGACCTGGTGGGCGGCGCCCTCGGAGTCGGTGAAGGTCAGCGTGCCCTGGCCGGGCAGGCCGATGAGCGCGGTCCGCAGCGTGACCGTCACGTACGCCGTCCCGCCCTTGGCGACGCCGCCCTGCATCTGCGACAGCACCAGCTCGCCGTTGGACGTCATCGCCGTCCAGGTCACCGGACCGTTCCGGGCGGACAGGCGGACCTGCGCGGTCTTGGTGCCGTACATCTCGACCGTGCCGGGGTTGACCACGAGCACGCCCGGCCGCGCGGGCGGCTTCGGGGTCGGCGGCGCTGACGTGGGGGGCGCGGACGTCGCCGGAGTCGACGGGCTCTTCCCGTCGGTCTGCGGCTGGACGGGCGCGCCGGACGGGCCGCCCGGCGTGCCGGACGGGCCGCCGGGCCCGCCGGGCGCGCCGGACCGGTGGCCGCCGTGCTCCTTGCCCCCGC
The DNA here is from genome assembly GCF_017573545.1 of Actinomadura nitritigenes. Taxonomy (GTDB): domain Bacteria; phylum Actinomycetota; class Actinomycetes; order Streptosporangiales; family Streptosporangiaceae; genus Spirillospora; species Spirillospora nitritigenes. The sequence goes on from NZ_JAGEOK010000014.1 coordinate 101,640, forward strand.
CGCCGTGCCCGCCGTCGTGCTTGATCGACGGCTGGTTCAGGAACGGCGGCCACGACAGCGTGCCCCCGCCGATCCCGGGTCCCATGAGGAGCGCCGCCACGACCGCCGCCACCAGCGCTCCCGCCATCCCGCCGCCGGTGAACAGCCACCGCCGGGTGAACGGCGACGGCACGTCCGGCTGGCTCGGCAGGCCCTCCGGGGTCAGCGGGCCGCCGCGCGCGGCGATGTCCGCACGGTAGCCGGCCAGCTCCGGGTCGGTCGCGGTGTGCATGACGCGGTGGCGCAGCGCGGCGGGCAGCACGGGCGCGGGCGCCCGGCGCAGCAGCGGCGCGGCGCGGACCAGGCCGCGGGCCCGGCAGGCCGGGCATCCCTCGGCGTGCTCGGCGAGGGACGGGTCGGCGGCGGGGGTCTCGGCGCCGGCCTCGCCGCGGCGGTGGAACGTCCGCCACAGCGCGGCGGACAGCGGGCCGCGCCTCGCACCCTCGCGGGGGGCGCCGGACGCGCCGTCCGCCGCCTCAGGGCCGTCCTCGGGGTCCTGGTGATCTTCGGCCTCCGGCACCTCAGGGCCGGGCGGCGGCTTCACCGGCGGGGTGCGGGCCGCCAGGACCGCGATGGCGGCGGACCTGCTCTCCTCGGAGGGCTCCTCGCCGTCCGGTTCCGGAACGGGCGCCGTGGAACCGGCGCAGGAGCCGGCGGTCCGGACGACCTCGGCGGCGAGCGCGGCCTCCATCGCGGCGCCGCCCTGGCGGACGCGCGCGGCGGCCCGGCGGCCCGACATCCCGAGCGCGGCGCCGAGCCGCGCGGGCCGCAGGTCGTGCCGGAACGCCATCAGCACGGCCTCCTGGTCGACCGGGTCCAGGGCGTCGAGGCAGGCCCGCAGCAGGCGGTGCAGCTCGGCGGACGGCGGCCAGCCGGAGACGTCGCCCGCGTCGGCGCGATCCAGGAACGGGGTGTCGGAGAACTCCGCGTCCCGGTCCCAGTACAGGTGTCTGGGGCGGCCGCGGCGGATGCAGCGGCGCCGGGCGGAGCCGTAGAGCCACGAGCTCAGGTGCAGGTGGTCGCGCATCCGGGGGGCGCGGCGGCACGCGTCGATGAAGGTGTCGTGGACGATGTCGGCGGCGGTCTTCTCGTCTCCCGTCATCGACAACGCGTAGTCGTAAAGACGCTCACCGTACTCGTCATAGAGCGTGCCCAGCGCCGCCTCGTCGCCTTCGTTCAGACCCTGGACCAGTTTCCGGTCCGCCACGTCTTCGGAGGGGGACAACCTGGGCATACACGCTCCCCGACACCGACATGAGAGTCGCCCCCAAAGGGGCCGTCCGGACATTCAGCCCACCTTGCATACACCCCTTGGCCCGTTCGACACCACTCGATCCCCCGAAATCGCCGATACCGGTGACCGAGCGCCGAAGCACCCGCCCCCTCCGTGATCACTTCGTTCATGACCGGGCGTCAGAATCGGGTCAGATGGTGTTATGTTGGTACCATGGTACATGTGGACCGAGTTCAGACCGGCATGCGGATCGAGCGGAACGTGCTGAAGGTGCTCAAGGGGCTGGCCGAGTACCTCGACATCTCGCTCGGCGACCTGGTCGAGGGCATCGCCCTGCACGCCTTCGACGGCAGCGCCCCCTTCTCCCCCGAGACGCTCGACAAGATCCGGCAGCTCAAGTCCGTCTACGGGCTGACGCTCACCGCCGCCGACGCGCACGCCCTCACCGAGGACGGAGCGGCCCGATGAGGCGCCGCCTCTCGGGGACCGTCCGGGTCCCGCTGCCGCCCGCCGAGGCGTTCGCGCTGTTCACGCCGCGCGGCGAGGAGCGCTGGGTGCACGGCTGGCGACCACTCTTCCCCGCGGACGCCCCCGACGACACCGAACCCGGAACGGTCTTCGAGACCGTCCACGGCGACGAGCGGACGACGTGGGTCGTCCTCGCCCGCCACCCCGGACGGCACGTCTCCTACGCCCGCGTGACGCCGGGCCTCCGCGCCGGGACCGTCACCGTCGGCGTCGTCCCGCGCCCGGACGGCGGGAGCACCGCCGAGGTCGTCTACGACCTGACCGCCCTCACCGCCGACGGCGCGCGCGACCTCGACGCGTTCGCCGGCGGGTACGCGGCGTTCCTGCGGTCATGGGAGGACGCGATCGCCGCGCACCTCGCTCAGTCGACGCGCTCGACCTCCAGCCCGCCCTCCGCGTAGCGGCGGCGCAGCACCTTCTTGTCGAACTTTCCAACGCTCGTCTTGGGGACTTCGGCGATGAACGTCCAGCGCTCGGGGAGCTGCCACCTCGGCACCCGGTCGGTGAGGAACTCCCTGAGCCGCGCCGCCGTGACCGACGCGCCGTCCCGGACGACCACGGACGCCAGCGGGCGCTCCTGCCAGCGGTCGTCCGGGACCCCGACGACGGCCGCCTCGATCACGTCCGGATGGGCCATGAGGTGGTTCTCCAGCTCCACCGAGGAGATCCACTCGCCGCCGGACTTGATGACGTCCTTCGCCCGGTCGGTGAGGACCATGTACCCGTCGGGGGAGAGGTTGCCGACGTCGCCCGTGCGCAGCCAGCCGTCGTGGAACCTGCCGGGGTCCTCGTCGCGGTAGTAGGCGCCGGTGATCCACGGGCCGCGGATCTCCACCTCGCCGACGGCGTCCCCGTCGTTCGGCAGCACCACGTCCCCGTCCCCGACCACCCGGATCTCCAGCCCGGCGAGGACCCGCCCCTGGCTGACCCGCGCCTGCCACGCCCGCTCCCCCTCCGCGCCGGCCGGCGCGTGCGCCATCGTCGCGACCGGCGACGTCTCCGTCATCCCCCACGCCTGCACGATCCGCACGCCGATCTCGTCGAACCCGCGCATCAGGGCCTCCGGCACCGCCGACCCGCCGCACGGGACGAGCCGCAGCGAGCTGAGGTCCGACCCGTGCTCCCGCGTGTACCGCAGCACGTCCGACCAGATCGTGGGAACGGCGCCCGCGATCGTCGGACGCTCCTCCTCGATCAGCCTCACCAGCGGCTCCGCCTGGAGGAACCGGTCCGGCATCACCAGCGACGCGCCCGCCAGCATCGCCGCGTAGGGCAGGCCCCACGCGTTCGCGTGGAACATCGGGACCACCGGCAGCACCACGTCGGCGCCGCTCATCCCCAACGCGTTCCCGGTGCACACCGACAGCGAGTGCAGGTACGCGGACCGGTGCGAGTAGACGACGCCCTTCGGGTTTCCGGTGGTGCCGCTCGTGTAGCACATGGCCGCCGCCGCGCGTTCGTCGATCTCCGGCCAGTCGAACTCCGGCGGCGCGGCGGCCAGCAGCTCCTCGTACGAGTGCAACTGCTTGCCCGCCCCCTCCAGGGGCGCCGTGTCGCCGTCGCCCACCACGACGACGTGCCGGACGGTCTTCATCTGCGACAGCACCGGCGCGAGCAGCGGGAGGAGCGACCCGTCCACGATGACGACGTAGTCCTCGGCGTGGTTCGCGATGTACACGAGCTGGTCGGGGAACAGCCGCAGGTTGAGCGTGTGCAGGACGGCCCCCATCGACGGGACCGCGAGGTACGCCTCCAGGTGCTCGGTGTTGTTCCACATGAACGTGGCGACGCGCTGGTCACCGTCCACCCCGAGCGCGCGCAACGCCCCGGCGAGCCGGGCGGCGCGCTCACCGACCTCGGCATAGGTCCGGCGCCGCGCGCCGTCCCCGGTCCAGGTCGCGATCTCCGCGGACCCGCACACCTGCGTGCCGTACCGCATGATGGTGGTGATGGTCAGCGGGAAGTCCTGCATGGTGCTCCACACGGCACACCTCCGGCTCAGCTGCGGAACTCCGTTCTAGCCCACTGACCCCGGTTTGCCCAGAGTTCGGTCACTCCCGCTGCTGCGGGATTCCAGGGAAGTCGTCGCCGAGGGCGTCGTCGTCGCGGAGGCGGGCCATGGCGCGGGAGACGGTGCTCTTGACGGTGCCGACGCTGACGCCGAGGACGTCGGCGATCTCCGCTTCGGACATGTCCTCGTAATAGCGGAGCATAACGGCGAGGCGCTGCCGTTCGGGGAGCCGTCCGAGCGCGCGGCCGAGCGCGTCGCGCATTTCGGCGCGCCGCGTGTGATCGTCCACCGGACGGTCGGGAACCTGATCCGTGGGGTAGATATCCAGCTTTTTCCGGCGCCACCACGAGATCTGCGTGTTGGCCATGGCGCGCCGGACGTAACCGTCGAGGGCGGCCCGGTCCTGAATGCGGTCCCAGGCGAGGTAGGTCTTGGCGAGGGCGGCCTGGAGGAGGTCCTCGGCCTCGGCGCGGTCGCTGGTCAGCCGCATCGCGGCGCGCAGCAGGGTGGGGCCGCGGTCCGCCACGTAGGCGCGGAACTCCTCGTGCCGCGTGCTGTTCACCGTCACCACCGAACCAGGGGTCGTGGAGTCGGCGCGGATTGTGGATCTTGACCGCGCCGGTTCCCGGTACAGTTGACGATCTCAGGTTGATCGTAATTCCGGTCCTACTTAAAGTACATATCCGGGTCAACCAGTTAATAATCCTCATCCCAGGTGGATGGAACATCTCCCGTCGCTCGACTTATCGCGACAAATCCGTCGACAGCGCGTGCACGGCGCGTGACTCTTGACAGGCCGTCCTAACAGACGTCACCCCCCGTGAAGTTTCGAGCCGGAGTGCCGCCATGCCGCTACCCCACCGCCGTGGAGCCAGGCGCCGCCGTCTCCGGGAGGCCGTGCTCGGCGCGTCCCCCGAGGCCGGCGGCCTCCCGGAGAACGCGGCCCGGCCGCTCGGCGCGCTGTCCGGGACGATCCTGGACGCGAGCCCGCACCTGCTGGTGCTGGACGCGGACGGCGCCGAGCTGCGGCTGGCGATGAGCGGGGACACGACGGTGTGGCACGGCGGGCGCGGGGGCCCCGCCGCGCTGCGCCCGGGGCGTGAGGCGATCGTCCGGCCGAAGGCCGGCGGGCCGGGGATCGACCGGATCTGGGTCGATGCCGACCGGGTCGCCGGCACCCTGCTGGCGTGCGGGCGGGACGCCTGGGAGGTGGACATGGGCCCCCATCGCGGGCGCGCCCATGTGGCGATCCCCCCGCACGCCCTCCAGCAGGTGCTCGTCCGGCACCCTCGGCTGGAACCCGGCTATCTGGTCGACGTGATCTGCGTGCGCTCCCCCGGCGGGCCGCAGGCGGTGCGTCCGGGCACGTCGCAGCCCGGCTACCGGGCCGACGACCTGGCCGGTCCGGAGGCGGCGGAGCCCGCGCCGGCGGTGCTGCGGGGGACGGCGACCTGGTTCGCGGATCCCCCGGTGCCGCGCGGCGCGGCGTACCCGGCGGTCGACCCGGAGGGGAACGGCGGCGGGTGCGCGGACGCCCCGTCCGGCTGCGTCGCGTTCCCGTACCTGTCGATCGGCAGCGAGATCACGGTGCACAACGAGTGCAGCGGGCGGGCGGGGCGCGTGCCGGTGGTGGAGTGCGGCTGCGCGGCGGCCCGGTTCTGCGACCGGTGCGTGGAGTGCGGGGCGTCGCCCCGGGGCAGGATCGTGGAGCTGACCCCGGAGTCGTTCGTGGGGCTCGGCGGCGATCTGGAGGCCGGGTGCTTCAACGTGCTCGCGCAGCCGGACGTCCCGGCCATCGGTTTCGGCGGCGCCGCGGAGGAGGGCTCGTCATGGTGACGTTCCAGAACACGCAGGTGCTGCTGCTGGCGATGGTGCTGCTGGTGGCCTGCCTGGCGAAGCTGACGATCCGCGAGCGGGCGGCGGACGCGCCGGACCACGTGCACGGCGTGCCGGTGCCCGCCGGGCTCGCGGGGCTGACGGCGCTGCGCCGCAGCCGCGGGCTGAGCGTCGGGCTCGGCCTCGGCGAGGGCCTGCTCGGGCTGGCGCTGCTGGTGACCTCCCAGTTCTCGGTGCGGCTGGCGACGACGCTGGCGTTCGCGGCGGCGACCTGGGTGGTGGGGGAGCTGCGCGTGCGGCGGCCGGACGCGGGCTGCGGCTGCTTCGGCGGCCTCAGCGCCAAGCGGGTCGGCCGCCGCAGCGTGGCGCGCGCGCTGCTGTTCACCGGCGCGGGCATAGCGTCGCTGGGCGCGCCCATGGCGGGCCTGGACGTGCTGCGGGACGAGCACACGCAGGTGGGGCCGGTGCTGATACTGGAGCTCGCGCTGTTCGCCGCGCTGTCCCCGGAGTTGCCGGAGCTGCTGGACAGGCGGTCCCGCGCGCGCGGGCTGGGACGTCCGGAGGCACCGTGCGAGCGGCGCCCCAGCCCTATGGCGGAGACGTACGCGGCGCTCTATGACAGCCCCGCGTGGGCGGAGCACGAGAACGCGGTGGCGAGCGCCGTGCCGCTGGACGTGTGGCGGGAGGGCTGCTGGCGGTTCGTGGTGTTCCCGGCCCGCGTGGACGAGCACGACCTGGAGGTCGTGTTCGCGGTGTCGACGGCGGAGCGGAACCGGACCGTCCGGGCGGCGCTCGTCCCGGCGCCGGTGGCGACCGCCGTCTAACCGAGTATTGGACGCGTCCAAGAAGGCCGTAGAGATTCCTCGCCGGGAGAGCGGGCACTGACCGCGCGTGGGGGGAAACGGCGGCTACCTGCGGTTCCCGTCGATCCGCGGGGACGACGTCGTCTTCGTGTGCGAGGACGCCCTGTGGACGGTGCCCGCGTCCGGCGGCCGGGCCTACCGGCTGACGGCCGGGGTCGCGGCGGCCGCCTATCCCCGGCTGTCCCCGGACGGGCGGCTGCTGGCGTTCGTCGGGCGGGAGGAGGGCCCCGCCGAGGTGTACGTGATGCCGGCGACGGGCGGGGCGGCGCGGCGGCTGACGTTCCACGGGACGTCCTGCACGATCACCGGCTGGGACCCGGACGGACGGATCGTCTACGCCAGCGACGTCCGGCGCCCGTTCCGCGGCTACCAGTGGCTGTACGCGATCGACCCGTCCGGCAGCGGCATTCCCGCCGAGCTTCCGTACGGGCCGGCGAGCAGCGCCACCTACGGGCCGGACGGCGCGGTCGTCATCGGCCGCAACACCGCCGACCCGGCGAGGTGGAAGCGGTACCGGGGCGGCACCGCCGGCGACCTGTGGATCGCCCCCGACGGGTCCGGCGACTTCCGGCGGTTGATCGATCTGGACGGCAACCTCGCGGCCCCCTGCCGGGTCGGCGGCCGGATCCACTTCCTGTCCGACCACGAGGGCGTCGGCAACGTCTACTCGTGCCTGCCGGACGGCGGTGACCTGCGCAGGCACACCCACCACGAGGACTACTACGCCCGCAACCTCAGCGACGACGGCCGCCGGCTGGTCTACCACGCCGCCGCCGACCTGTACGTCCTCGACCCGGACGACGGCGGCGGCCCGCGCCGGATCGACGTGCGGCTCGGCAGCTCCCGCACGCAGCGGAACCGGCGGTTCGTGCCCGCCGCCGAGTACCTCGACACGGTCACGGTGAACTCGGCGGGCGACGGCCTGGCGGTCACCACCCGCGGCAAGGCGTACTCGTTCGCGGCCTGGGAGGGGCCGGTCCGCCAGCACGGGCGGCAGGACGGCGTCCGGTACCGGCTGCTGACCTGGTTCAACGACGACCGGCGGCTGATCGCGGCGGCGTCCGGGGAGGACGGGCGGGAGCGCCTCGTGGTGCTGACGGCGTCCGGCGCCCGGGACGCGGCGCACGCCGAGACGTCCGGGGACGTCGGCCGGGTGCTGGAGCTGGCGCCGTCGCCGGCCGCGGACCGGTTCGCGTTCACCAACCACCGCAACGAGCTGTACCTGCTCGAACCGGCGGGGGACGGCCCGCTGGAGCCGGTGCCGCTGGACGTCAGCCCCTACGGCGCGATCACCGGCCTGGCCTGGTCGCCCGGCGGCGAGTGGCTCGCCTACGCCTGCCCGACGTCCGCGCAGACCACCGCGATCAAGGTGTGCAACGCCGAGACGGGCCTGGTCGCGCCGGTCACCCGCCCCGTCCTGCACGACCGCGCACCGGCCTGGGACCCGGAGGGCCGCTACCTGTACTTCATCGGGCAGCGGGTGTTCGACCCGGTGTCCGACACGCTCCAGTTCGACCGGGGCTTCCCGCTCGGCGCCCGCCCGTACGCGGTCACCCTGCGCAAGGACGTGCCGTCGCCGTTCACGGCCGCGCCGCGCCCGGTGGCCGGCGAGGCCGCGCCCGCACCCGGCGAGGCGAGCCTCGCGGAGGGGTCGGACGCGCGGGACGTCGCCGGTCCGGGCCTCGGCGCGAGCGTCGCGGCGGCGGCGCGGCTGGCGATCGACTTCGACGGGATCGAGCGGCGGGTGGTCGCGTTCCCCGTCGCGGAGGGCCGCTACGGGCGGATCGCGGGGATCAGGGGCCAGGCGCTGTACTCGGTGTTCCCGGTGAAGGGCGGGCGCGGCGACGACCCGCCGCTCGGCCGCGTCGACGCGTTCGACTTCGCGGCGCGGCAGGCGCGGACCCGGCTGCGCGACGTCGGCGACTTCTGGCTCGCCCGGGACGGCGCCACGCTCCTCTACCGGTCGCGGTCGCGGCTGCGGCTGGTCGCGGCGGGCCGCGAGCAGCCCGCGGACGACCGGCCGGGCCGCCGCAGCGGCTGGGTCGACCTGGACCGCGTCAAGGTGTCGGTGTCCCCGGCGACCGAGTGGCGGCAGATGCTCCGCGAGACGTGGGTGCTGCAACGCGAGCACTTCTGGGACGAGGACATGGCGGGCATCGACTGGGACGCCGTGTACCGCCGATACCTCCCTCTTGTCGACAAAGTGACAACTCGTGGGGAGTTCTCCGACCTGCTCTGGGAGATGCAGGGCGAGCTCGGCACGTCCCACGCCTACGAGATCGGCGGCGAGTACCGCAGCCGCCCCGTCTACGACCAGGGCTTCCTCGGCGTCGACTGGGCGATCCGGGACGGCCGGTTCGTGCTCGCGCACATCATCGAGGGCGACCCGTGGGACCCGGCCGCCACGTCCCCGCTGAACCGGCCCGGCATCGACGTCCGGCCCGGCGACGCGGTCGTCGCGATCAACGGCGAGCCCGTCGCGCCGGGCGGTGTCGTCCCCGGCGAGCGGCTGGTCAACCTGGCCGGGGAGGAGGTGCTGCTGACGATCCGGCGCGGCGGGTCCGCACCGTTCACCGTCGCCGTCCGGACCCTCGCCGACGAGCGCCCCGGCCGGTACCGCGACTGGGTCGCCGCGAACCGCGCGCTCGTCCACGAGCGGACCGGCGGCCGCGCCGGCTACCTGCACGTCCCCGACATGGGCCCGGACGGGTTCGCCGAGTTCCACCGCGGCTTCCTCGCCGAGTACGACCGCGAGGCGCTGATCGTCGACGTCCGGTTCAACGGCGGCGGCAACGTGTCCGGGCTGCTGCTGCAGAAGCTGTCCCGCCGCCGGATCGGCTACAACTTCCCGCGCTGGGGCGTCCCCATGCCGTACCCGCGCGAGTCGCCGCGCGGGCCGATGGTCGCGATCACCAACGAGCGGACCGGCTCCGACGGCGACATCTTCAGCCACGCGTTCAAGCTGCTCGGCCTCGGCCCGCTCGTCGGCCGCCGGACGTGGGGCGGCGTCGTCGGCATCCGGCCCCGGCACCGCCTCGCCGACGGCACCGTGACCACCCAGCCCGAGTTCTCGTTCACGTTCGACGACGTCGGCTGGCGTGTCGAGAACTACGGGACGGACCCCGACATCGATGTCGACATAACGCCACAGGACCATGCGAACAGCACCGACGCCCAGCTCGTCCGCGCGATCGACGAGGCGCTCGGCCTGCTCGACCGGTTCCCGCCGCACACGCCCGACCCGTCCACCCGCCCGGTGTTCAAGGCGGGAGGCGCCTGAGCGGGTCCGCTACGGACGGCGCCCGAACCGAAGATCCCGCGCCGGCCCGGGCCGGGACGTCACCAGTTCTCGCCGGTCTCGTCGTCGCGGTCGTGCATGTCGTCGAGCTGGTTGCCGTACAGCTCGTCCTCGTCGTCCTGGGGGCGCGGGCGGTGGCTCGCGATGCCCTCGTCATGCATGCCGCCCATGTCGGACGAGTAGTAGTCGTCCTCGTCGAGCCCCTGGTCGCCGCCCGCGAAGCCCGGCTCGTCCTGGTAGCCGCGCGGGCCGGGGCCGTACCCCTGGCCGCCCTGCTCCTGCCGCATCGACGGCTCGTCGGCGCTCCGCGCCCCCGCCGGTCGCGCCGACGAGGTCGGCTCGTCGCCGCTCGCGTACGCGTCCTCCTCGCGCGTCGAGTACAGGTCGTCCGGGTCCTGGCCCCGGTAGCGGTCCTGGTCGCCCATCATGATCCCCCCGACATCGGCTTTTCGCGCCTGCTCCGGCACATCGACCCCCATACCCAGATAACTCCGCGTAACAACCGCGATGCCGGACAGCACCCTCTGCATCTTTATAGGGATGCATAGCACCAAGCCTAGAAAGCCTTAGAGAAACCTCGGAAGGCAGGGCAGGAGAATCTACGGCTTTCTAGTACGTCCGCTAGAAAGCCGGATAGACATCGGACGTCGCGACCCGATGCAGCCTTATAACGGCTTCTAGCATCACGGCTAGAAACCCGTAGAGAGTTCTGGGCTAGGCGGGCTGGGAGCGGAGGAACTTGCCGAAGTGCGGGACCGTGAACGCGACCATGCCGCGCTCCGCGCTGTAGATCAGGCCCTTCTTGATCAGGCCGTCGCGGGCCGGCGACAGGCTGGACGGCTTGCGGCCCAGCTCGTCGGCGACCGCCGCCGTCGGCACCGGATCGTCGCCGAGCATCGCCATCGCGCGCATGTAGTCGCGCTCGGCCGGCGTCGCGCGCTCGTAGCGGCTGCCGAAGAAGCCGACCGCCAGCTCGCTCTCGGCCTCCGGCGCGGCGACCCGGATGTCCTCGGCGGTGATCGGGGTGTCGGGCGCGACGTCCCAGACGACCTTCGCGTACGCCTGCACGAAGTACGGGTAGCCGTCGGCGGCGCCGTACAGCGCGTCGAGGGCGTCCTCGGTGAAGGTGACCTCCTCCCGCTCGGCCGGCGCGAGCAGCGCGACGTCGGCGGACTCGCGGTCGAGCCGGTCGATGCGCGCGTACCGGAACAGCCGCTCGGAGTAGGACTTGCTCGCCGACAGGACGGCCGGCAGGTGCGGCAGGCCCGCGCCGACCACGATCAGCGGCCCGCCGATCTGCGACAGCTCGTGGCACGCGGCGCACAGCGCGGACACGTCGTCGGCGGGGACGTCCTGCATCTCGTCCACGAACAGCGCGATGCCCGCGCCGACGTCCGTGGCGACGGACGCGGCGTCCACGAACAGCTCGGTGAGGTCGATCTCCAGGTCGCCGGAGTCGGCGCGGCCGCGCGAGGCGGGCACGTCGATCCCCGGCTGCCAGCGGTGCGCCCGCGCCTTCGCCTTGGTGCCGGACGGTTCCGGCCCGGCCTGCGCGAACGCCTTCAGCACGCCGAGGAACGCCTCGATCCGGTCGGGGGCGCGGTGCCGGGGCGCCAGCTCCCGCACCGCCATGTGCAGCGCGGACGCGACCGGCCGCCGGATCGACTGGTCGGGCCGGGCCTCGATCTTGCCGGTCCCCCAGAGCTTCTGGATCGCCATCGAGCGGAACGCGTTGAGCAGCACGGTCTTGCCGACGCCGCGCAGCCCGGTGATGATCATGCTGCGCTCCGGGCGGCCTCGGGCCACCCGTTCCAGCACCACCTCGAACTGCCTCAGCTCACGGTCGCGGCCGGCCAGCTCGGGAGGGCGCTGCCCGGCGCCAGGGGCATAGGGATTGCGCACGGGGTCCACGCTCTCGGACTCTATGAGGCGATATAGCTGCGGCCGTAGATTTGGGTAGAAACCGCTGCGGCGTGTCGCGTGCTCATGTCGCCGGGGGCGCCGGGCGGGGGCGTCCGCATGGCGGGCACCGCCGCCGCGAGCGTGCGCAGGGCCGCCGACCTGTGCAGGGCCGCTGACATGTGCAGGGCCGTTGACGTGCGCGGTGCCGTTGAGAGGTGGGGCCGCCGTCGCCACCATGTCGCCTCCCGGGCGAGCGGGTCCGAACAAGTCGAACTGCTGTTCGACTATTCGAACACAGTAGCGCACGCCTCCCACCCCGTCACCCGAACCCGCCAACTCCCCCGACGGCTCCCGGACGCGACTCTCGGACGCTGCTCCCGGACAGGCTTCGCGGCCGGAGGTGGCCCAGGCCGAACCTCCCACCACCCGGGCACGTCGAAACCGGCATGTTCGCGGGAAGCAGCCCATCCGGACGCGGCGCGCTCGCGGCGCCCTCGACCGCCGGGCCAGACGTCTTCGCAGCCATCCCCTTCCTGTTCTTCGGGCTCATGGCCTTGGTGGTCGCCGGAATCGTGTGGGGGGTGCTGCGGAACAGCCGGCGGATCAAGGCGCTCCACGCGCACGCGGCCCAGTGCGGCTGGTGGCCGATCACGGCCGACCAGCCGATGCCGGGCCCGGTCGCGCATGCGGCGCGGTCCCGGCGGACGAGGCTGGCCGTCGCGACGACGCGCGGGCAGCCGATGTGGCTGATCTGGCACCGCTGGACGGAGAGCAGCGGCGTCGGCGACGACCGCACGTCGTCCACCCACGACCTGACCCGCTACTTCCTGCTGCTCGGCCCGGGATACGAGGACGTGGAGGTCGTCAAGCGGACGGCCATCGGCGGGTTGTTCATGCCGGTCCGCGGCGTCGGCACCGGCGACGCGGACTTCGACAAGCGGTTCCTGATCCGCGGGCCCGGCGAGCACCAGGCCGTGCGGCTGCTCACGCCCCCGATCCGCGCGGCGATGCTCGCCGGCCACGCCCCCGCGTGGGCGGTCTCCGCCGGCGTGCTGATCTCCGCGTACTCCGTGCCGCCGTCCGTGGAGACCCTCGAACCGCGGGCGAACGCGCTCGTCGTCCTGTCCCGCATGCTGACCGGCCCCACCGCCGGCGGCTAGCGGCGGCGGCGGGCCGGGCGGGCGTTTGTCGGTGGCCCCGGATAGCGTCGCGATCATGGCGGTGATCCGATACCTCAAGGGCGACGCGACCTCGCCTCAGGCCAAGGGCCCGAAGGTCATCGCGCACATCTGCAACGACCGCGGCGGCTGGGGCCGGGGGTTCGTCGAGGCGGTCTCGCGGCGCTGGCCCGAGCCGGAGGCCGCCTACCGGCGCTGGCACCGCGAACGCGCCCGCAACGACTTCGCGCTCGGCGCCGTCCAGATCGTCCAGGTCAAGCCCGACACCTGGGTCGCGAACATGGTCGGGCAGCACGGCACCAGGCCGAGCCGGAGCGCCGGCCCGCCGATCCGCTACGAGGCGGTGCGCGCGTGCCTGCGCCGGCTCGCCGTGGAGGCAGCCGATCTCGGCGCGTCCGTCCACATGCCGCGGATCGGCTGCGGCCTGGCCGGCGGGCGCTGGGACCGCGTCGAACCGCTCATCACCGCCGAGCTCACCGGCCACGGCGTCCAGGTCACGGTCTACGACGCGGACTGACCGCCTCCGACTCCGGTGCCAGGCGGACGTTGGCTCTCGCGGGTGAGGCGCGTCCGGCACCGCGGTTCCTAGCGTGAGGGCTCCAACGATCAAGAAGGAGTCCACGTGTTCCGGAACAGGCGTGTCATGGTCGGCGCACTCGCCACGGGCCTCGCGGTCGGTGCGCTGGCGGGCACCGGCGTGCCCGCACGGTCCGCCGCGGCCGCCGACCGCACCGGGCTGCCCGCGATCCTGCATCGGCTGACCACGGACGACGGCGCGCCCGGGGCGCTCCTCGAAGTCCGGGACCGGAACCGCCGCACGGTGCTGACCAGCGGTGTCGGGGACGTGCGGAGCGGCACGCCCGTCCCCCGCGACAGCGCCTTCCGGATCGGCAGCGCGACGAAGCCGTTCGTGGCGACGGTCGTCCTTCAGCTGGTGGGCGAGCACCGCGTCGCCCTCGACGCGCCGGTCGAGCGCTACCTGCCCGGCGTCATCCGCGGGCACGGCAACGACGGGCGGCGCATCACCGTCCGGCAACTGCTCCAGCACACCAGCGGCCTGCCCGACTACCTGGACTACGTCACCCCGCAGGACATCCTCAAGGACCCGCTCGCCCACCATGACCTCCGCGACATGGTGGACGTCGCGCTCGCCCACCACCGCGTGTTCAAGCCCGGCACCGACTGGGAGTACTCCAACACCAACTACCTGGTGGCGGGCCTGCTCATCGAGAGCGTGACCGGCCACCCGTACGGCGACGAGATCCGCCGGCGCATCATCGAACCGCTCGGCCTGACCGCGACGTCGGCGCCGGTCGACGACCCGGCGATCCCCGGACCGCATCCGCGCGGGTACGTGCGGCCGGGCGAGGGCGCGCCGCTCATGGACGTCACCGAGCTCAACCCGTCGGTCGCGGGACCGGGCGGCGGGATGATCTCCAGCGCGCCCGACCTCGGCCGGTTCATGGCCGCCCTGCTCGACGGCCGCCTCCTGCGCCCGGCCGAGCTGCGGGAGATGATGCGGACCCGCCCGACCGGCAACGCGGACGGCCGCGCCTACGGCCTCGGCCTGGAGAGCAGGCCGCTGCCCTGCGGCGGTCTCTACTGGGGCCACACCGGCGACATGCTCGGATTCGAGACGGTCACCGGCGCCACCGCCGACGGCAGGCAGGCGACGGTCATGGTGAACCTCGACCCGGGCGGCTCCGACGCGCAGGACGCCGACATGGAGACCGCCGTCCAGACGGCCCTCTGCGACGCCTCGTGAGCAGACCTCCGATCACTCATCGTATACCAGTCGTATACCGATAGTTGAGATGGTCCCTTCGAAGCGGCCCAAGCCACAGAGAAGGGAAGTGCCATGCGGGGACGAAAGGCGACGTGGAAGACGACGACCGGCTGGTTGCTCACCGTCGGTGCGATCGCGGCAGGCGGCATCGCCGTCTCGGCCGGGACCGCCAGCGCCGGTGACGGATGCGTGCCCTACAAGGGCGGATGCGGCAAGGTCGTCAACCACACGACGCCGATCACCACCTGCATCTCATGGCACGGCAACGGCGACGACGGCACGTACCAGACGTCCGGCTACTGCAAGAAGAAGGGCAAGGTGTACACCAACGGCACGTCCACCGCCACGCACGACGTGGACGCCATCTACATCCCCAAGGGGATGAAGTTCGTCGGATCGGGGCGAAGCCACAACCGCCTGTTCCCCAGCTCCTGGTGCGGAGGGAAGCGGTCGTGGACGCACCGCGGCAACGGGTGGTGGAAGTTCGGCAACTACTGCACCATCACGCTCGACTACTGGACCACTCCCTGACGCTCGCGCCGATCAGCAGCCGGTAAGGGCGGTGAGCTTGCGGCGGAACGTGGCGCGCTCCGGTTCGTTGCCGGCGAGCGCCAGCGCGGCCCGGTAGGCGGCGGCCGCTTCCTCGGTGCGGCCGAGGCGGCGCAGCAGGTCGGCGCGCGCCGCGTGGAGCAGCGGGTAGCGGCGCAGTTCCGCGGCGCCGCTCAGCTCCTCCAGCAGGACGAGCCCCGCCTCCGGGCCGTCGCGCATGGCGACGGCCACGGCCCGGTTCAGCGCGACGAGCGGGGACGGCTCGATCCGGAGCAGCACGTCGTACAGCGCGGCGATCTGCGGCCAGTCGGTGGCGTCGAAGCAGGCCGCCTCGTCGTGCAGCGCCGCGATCGCGGCCTGCACGGCGTACGGCCCGGCGCCGGGACCGGTCAGCGCCGCCACGACGAGCCCCTGCCCCTCGGCGATGAGGTCGGCGTCCCACAGCGCGCGGTCCTGGTCTTCGAGCAGGACCTGGTTCCCCGCCGGGTCGACCCGCGCCGCGCGCCGCGCGTCGGTGAGAAGCAGCAGCGCGAGCAGGCCCGTCACCTCCCGCTCCCGGGGCAGCAGCGCGTGCAGGATCCGCGCGAGCCGGACGGCCTCGTCGGCCAGACCGGGGCGCAGCAGGTCGTCACCGGAACTGGCGGCATAGCCCTCGGTGAAGACGAGGTAGACGGCGCGGAGCACCCCGGGCAGCCGGTCCGGCAGCTCGTCCGGCCCCGGCACCCGGAACGGGATGCGCGCCTCGCGGATCTTGCGTTTCGCGCGCACGATCCGCTGCGCCATCGTCGCGGTCGGCACCAGGAACGCGCGGGCCACCTCGGGCGTGGTGAGCCCCGCGAGGAACCGCAGCATCAGCGCCGTCCGCGCCTCCTCCGGCAGCGCGGGATGGCAGCAGGTGAAGAACAGCCGCAGCCGCTCGTCGGGGATGTCGTCGAAGCCGGGCTCAGCCGGGGCGGCGGCGGCCCGGTCGCTCTCCACCCGCAGCTCGGCGAGGCGCGCCGCGTGCGCCCGGTCGCGGCGGATCCGGTCGAGCGCCTTGCGGCGGGCCACCGTCAGCAGCCACGCCAGCGGCTTGTCCGGCACGCCGTCGACCGGCCACCGCTCCAGCGCGGTCTCCACCGCGTCGGAGACGACCTCCTCGGCGAGGTCGAGATCGCCGAAGCGGGCGGCGAGCAGCGCGAGGAGCCGGCCCCGGTCCTCGCGGAACACCGCCTCCACGGAGCGGGCCGCCCGCCCCCCGCTCACGACGCGTCCGGCTCCCACACCGTGCGGACCTCGACGGTGCCGTACCGCGCCCCGGGGCACCGCGCCGCCCAGTCCAGCGCCGCGTCCAGGTCGGGGACGTCGATCAGGTAGTAGCCGCCGACGATCTCCCGCGTCTCGGCGAACGGCCCGTCCGTCACGACGCGCTCCCCGCTCGCCCGGACGTGCACGGTCGTCGCGGTGCCGAGGTCCAGCGCGTTGCCGTCGAGCTTGACCCCGGCGTCGGTGACGGCCTTCTCGTACGCCATGAACTCCTCCACGGTCGGCTCCCCGGCCGGCGGCTCCTCGGCCGACTCGGGCGACCACGTGTTGATCAGCAGCAGGTACTTCACCGCGCGCTCCTCACACCTAGGGACGATTGCACGGTAATGACGCACCCCCACCCCCCGAATCGACACCACCCCCGGAAATTCTTCCGACGTGGGCATCCGCAACGAGCACCCTCCACCAGCGGTTGCGGCGAGGGACCTATCCGACGGGAATGAGGTAGCCCAACTCGTAACGATCGGTGGGGATGACGATGTCCGCCGTCTCCACCGGACGGTCGGCGGTGCGGTACGTCCGGCGAATCACCATGACGATCGCGCCGACCGGCTCACCGAGCTCCTCCGCCTCGGCGGCGAGGATCGGCCGGGCGGTGACGACCTCCTCCGCCGTCTCGACCCGCTGCCCGATCGCCCGCATCCGTGCGACGACACCGGCGCCCGTGTACGGCCCTTCCTCCGGGAACATGACCTGCGTGCCCCGGGTGATCGCGAGCGGCTCCCAGGAGACCGACGTCATGACCGGCCGACCGTCGGCGAGGTAGGTGTAGCGGCTGCACATGACGGCGTCGCCCGCCGCGATACCGAGACGCTCCGCGACCGCCTCGCTCGCCTGCTCGGTCGAGGACGAGACGTGCCAGTCGCCGGTCCGTCCCTGCCGGGCCATCTCCTCACGGAACGGGCTGGTCGTCCGGCCTTCCTTGTACCAGTAGCGCGAGAGCCGCTTCAGCTCCGGCCGGCGGCGCACGTACGTCCCAGAGCCGGAGCGCGCTTCCAGATGCCCCTCGGAGGTGAGCAGCCGGACGGCCTGGAGCGCGACCGCGTCCGAGACGCCGTACCGCTCGCGCAGCTGCGGGCGCGAGGGGATCTTGTCGCCCGGCGCCAGCACCCCGTCCATGATCTGTTGCCGCAGGTCATCCGCTATGCGCTGGTATGCGGGCTGCGTCACGGTTGCTCCGGTGGCCGGGGGCGGGCGATGTCCAGGGACAGCTTGACAGCCGAACTCGCGAGATCGCCATGCCGGACGCGGGACGCCTTGCCACCCCGTCTGCGGTCAGGCGGCGGCAAGCTCTCGCAGTTCCCGCGCCGCCGAGAGCCCCCGCGCACTTCTGGGGAGAGTGGCGAGAACTTGTTCGGCCAACTGCCGCGTGGCCATGACGGGCCGGGGCCGCTCCTGGAGCGACGCGACCGCCGACTCCGTCCCCTCGCGCACCTCGCCGCGCCTGACCAGGTCGACCGCGCGCATGAGACGCAGGTTGACGATGGGCGCCGTGGCCGTTGGCGGATAGAGCGTTTCGGCGTAGTCGACCGCCACTCCGGCTCGTTCATCACCGACGATGGTGTGGACGTACGCCTCGTTCCAATAGAGCTGGCTCTCCTGGAAGTCGAGGATGGTCTGCTCCCCGGAACCGCGCGGTAGGTGCTCGAACGTGCGCTTCAGCATGTCGAGAGTGTCGTGCGCCGTGGCCATATCGCCGTGAGAGGCGGCCATGTAGGCGCCCGCAGCATAAGCCCGCGCGAGGCCGGAGGACGGTCTTCCTGCGGCGATCCGCTCCGCGTCCTTGACCAGAGTCATGACGGAATGGTGCGAACCGCTCGCCCATCCGGCCCACTGCGCCGCCCTGCCACGGACCCAGACGCGCAGCATGCGGTCGCCCGACGCGTCGGCCGCTCGGCGCGCCGTGTGCCACGTCCGGCGCGCGGCGCGGTCCTCGCCCAGGTTGCCCAGCGCCTCGGCCAGAACGCCCGAGAGACCGGCGCTCACCCGCAGGAGCCCGGCCTGCTCACGAGGCGGGCGGCCCTGCTTGAGGAGTTCACCCAGCGCGACGACGTCCGCGGTCACGGCCGGGACGATCGACTCGAAAGGCTGCCGATAAATCCGATGGCCGTATTCATGGACGACCCGCTCCCACTCCTCGACATCTTCACTGCGGCCGAGGACGTGGTCGATGCCGGACAGCAGCTCTTCTATGACGCCGGGCGGGACGACGCTTCCCGCGCCGATCGCTGCGATCAACTGGAGTGCGGCGCGCCTTTTCACATCGTCGTCCCGAGGGTCGAGGGCAGGCACCTTGACCGTACCCGTGACGGCCGTGACCGCATCATGACCGTCCGTACGCGGGGCCGGAAAGAGGTCGTCCGGCTCCATTCCGAAGGCGGCGGCGTAGGCGTGCGCCCATTCGCGCGGGAAATGCCTGCCCTTCTCGTGGTCGAGGATCTGGCGCGCGAGGTTGGCGACGGAGCCTTGGCGCAACCCGGCGGCCTGCATCAACCGCCGGGCCATCTCGTGCTTGCCCCACCCGCGGGCCTCGCGTTCGACCTGGATGCGGACGGCCCATGACGGACGGGGCTGCTCGCTGGTCATCGTCGTGCCACCTCGCGCTCTGACCGGAGAACCCGGAGACGGGGAGCCTCTCCGGGGCTTCTCCGCCATTCTCCACTGCCATCACGCGGTGTGACGGCGTTTCACTGTACGAAGCGGGACGCGCGTCGGGGCTTGGCGGCCAGGGCGGTGGTCTGGCCGCCGGCGCCGCGTCCCATCCCTGCGGATGAGACGGCCCCGGCGCGGCGATTGCGGCGCCAGCCGGGGCCTGACCAGGAAATGAGGTCCTGGCTGTGGCGAATCGTACGATCTCCGGCGACCCGCTCGCGGCGCTTGCGGCACATCTGTCGGCGCATCGGCTCGCGGTGGAGCTGACGTCGCGCGGACTGCGGGTCGTCAATCCAGACGTTCCGGGCTGCTGCGCCGAGGTGGAGCGGGCGTCCGATCTCATCACTTGCCGCGCGCGGCCCGAGGACTTCGGGAACGGGTGGTTCTGGACGTCGTGGGGCGAGCCGATCGCGCGCGCCGACCGCATCACCGACGCGGCCGTCATCATCCGCGGCTACCTGGCCGGGGCCGGACGGTGACGGCGCCGTGGGCGGCCGTCGAGCTCGATCCCGAGCGGGTGGCGGCGGAGCTGGCGCGCCGGTTTCCGGGTGCGTCGGCGTGGTGGGGCGAGTTCACCGGACGGTGGTGGGCCTTCGCGCGTGACCAGTGGGGACATGACCGGCTGGTCGAGGCCGCGGACCCCGCGGCGCTTGCGCAACTGTTGCACGAGATCGGTGCGGGGCGGCGTCCACCGTCCTCCGCGCCGGACGTCGTGCCGGTCCGGCGTGCCGACGTGGCGGCTTGTCGACATGTGGGCCGGGCCGAGTCGCGGCGCAGGCGTCCGCGACGGCGCGGGTGGTTCCGCAGGGCGTTCGCCTTCTAGACCGGGGCGATGGTGCGGGGTGGCCCCCGGCCCCGCACCATCGCTCCTTTGTCAGGCCAGGTTCTCGTCGGCCGCCGAGAGGTGCGGGACGGGGACCGTGCCCATGCGGCCGGCCTGGAAGTCCTCGAAGGCCTGCACGATCTCGTCACGGGTGTTCATGACGAACGGCCCGTAGCGGGCGACCGGCTCGCGGATCGGGAGGCCGCCGAGGACCAGGATCTCCCAGCCGTTCGCGCTCGCGGCGGGCTGGGAATCGGCGGCGCGGACGACCAGGCCGTCCTGCGAGCCGTGGTGGTGCGAGCCCGCGAAGACCGCGAGCTGCCCCTCGTCCAGGCCGACCTCCTCGACGCCGACGGTGCCGCGTCCGGACAGGACGTAGACCATCGCGTTGAAGTCGCGCGGCCACGGCAGGGCGAGCCGGGCGCCCGGCGCGACGGTGGCGTGCAGGTAGTTGATCGGCGTGTAGGTGACGCCGGGGCCGTCGTGCCCGGCGAGGGAACCGGCGATCACCCGGACGAGCGAGGAGCCGTCGTCGGCGGCGAGCAGCTTCACGTCGCGGGCCTGGATGTCCTGGTAGCGGGGCTGCACCCACTTCTGCGCGCGCGGCAGGTTCACCCAGAGCTGGACGCCGTGGAACAGGCCGCCCTTGGCGACGAGCTCGGGCGGCGGCTGCTCGATGTGCTGGATGCCGGACGCGGCCGTCATCCACTGGGTGGCGCCGTCGGAGATGAGGCCGCCGCCGCCCGTGGTGTCCTGGTGCTGGAACGCGCCGTCGATGATGTAGGTGACGGTCTCGAAGCCGCGGTGCGGATGCCACGGGGTGCCCTTCGCCTCACCGGGGGCGTACTCGACGGCTCCCATGTGGTCGAGGAGGAGGAACGGGTCGGCGAGCGACAGGTCGATGCCCGGGAACGGGCGGCGGACCTCGAAGCCCTCGCCCTCCAGGTGGCGCTTCGCGGTCACGACCTTCGCGACGCGGCGCCAGTCGGTGTCGGCGTCCGGCAGCAGCGGCAGCCGGGGCAGGGTCAGCGGGTCGGCCATCACGGCTGGCATGGGGTCCTCCTCCGTCGGGTGCCCGTCCGTGGCGGGCGTTGCCCCCTACAATCTAGTTGATGCTTCAACTATTCCCCCACTATACTGATCCCATGAGCGAACCACGCTGGCTCGATGCCTCCCAGCAACGCGATTGGCGGGCCTACGTGGACGGCAGCGTCCGGCTCACCGAGATCATGGACCGGGACCTGAAGACCAAGCACGGCCTCTCGGTGTCGGAGTACGAGATCCTCGTCCGGCTGTCCGAGGCGTCCGGCCACCGGCTGCGCATGGCGGAGCTCGCCGAGAACGCCAGCCAGTCCCGCAGCCGGCTGTCCCACACCTGCTCCCGGCTGGAGTCGAAGGGCCTGGTCAAGCGGGACAACTGCGGCACCGACAAGCGCGGCGTCTACGCGCAGCTGACCGAGGACGGCTTCGCGACGCTCGAACGCGCCGCCCGCGACCACGTCGAGGTCGTCCGCGAGTACCTCATCGACGTGATCGAACCCGAGGACCTGGAGGCCATCGGGCGCGCCTTCGGCGCCGTCCTCAAGCGGCTCGGCGCGACCTGACCGGCGCCGGCACGCCGGCGTCTAGAGCGTGACCGTCACCCCGGTCAGGAACCCCACCGACACCAGCGTGAGGAACACCCACGCCAGCATCATCCCCGCGCCGAACGACCGCCACCGGCCGCCGACCTTCCACATCAGCAGCCCGCCCAGCCCGAACGCCAGCACCAGCAGCGTGACGAACTGCGGCAGCAGGCTCGGCCGCCGGCTGTTCATCAGCGGCGCGTACATCATCACGAAGTCGACGAACACGAACAGCCCGAACCCCGCGGCGATCGCGCCGACCTCCCGGCCGCTCAGCGACCGCGTGCGCTCGGCGAAGTCCAGCGCGCGCTCCGACCGCAGCCGCAGCCGCGGCCGCTCCGCGTCCGCGGCGGGCTCCTCCTGCACGCTCTGCGCGACGGCGAAGATCTCGTCCTCGAGGCTCGGGACGTCCCTCTCCTGCGGATCCGCCATTCCGGCTCCCTGAGGGCCGGCGGATGCCGGGCGACATGCCCGGCGAGGTGGACGACGTTCGCGGCCCGTTCGCCCCGGCCCCTTTCCGGCGGACGCGCCGTCAAACGCACCGTAGCGAATCCGAGGTCCAACGCGAAGGCCACGCGACGTGCGATCCTGCAAAGATGCCAGCTAGAGGGCCACTTCGCAGTGCGGCGTTCGCCGCCGTGTTCATCGCCGTGTCGGCCGCCGCGACCGGATGCGGCAACGGATCCGACGACGGGGGCAAGTCCGGGACGGCGACTCCCGCCACGCCGCCGACCGCGACCGGCACCGCGACCGGGACCGGCCCGGCGTCGCCGTCCGCGAAACCGACGAACCAGAAGTTCGCGGCGCAGATCACAAAGGTCACCGCCGCCGACCTCAAGTACTCCTGGCACCGGGGCTGCCCGGTCGCCCCGTCCGGGCTCCGGATGATCCAGATGACGTACTGGGGCATGGACCACAAGCCGCACGACAACGGGCAGCTCGTCGTGAACGAAAAGGCGGCCGGCGACCTGGTCACGGTGTTCCGCAAGCTCTACAACATGCGCTACCCGATCGAGCGCATGGAGCCGGTCGACAAGTACAAGGGAAGCGACTTCGCCTCCATCGAGGCCGGCAACACCTCCGCGTTCAACTGCCGCAACGCCACCGGGTCCAACTCGTTCTCCCAGCACGCCTTCGGCCTCGCCGTCGACCTCAACACGTGCCAGAACCCGTACGTCTACGCGGACGGGCACGTCGCCCACAAGAACTGTGCGAAGTACGCGAACCGGAAGAGCCGCGATCCCGGGGTGATCCACGCCGGCGACCGGGTGGTGAAGGCGTTCGCGTCGATCGGCTGGGGCTGGGGCGGCGAATGGAGCGGCGCCCGCGACTACCAGCACTTCAGCAGCAACGGCCGCTGACCGGGGCCCGCGCACGGGGGATGGACGCACCGTCGCGTCCGCGCGGGCGGCCGCCCGGGGATCAGACCATCATGAGCGCGATCACGCCGACCACGACCACGACCGCCACGACGGCGAGGCCGACGACGAGGGGCATGTTCGGGCCGGACTTCTCCGCCGGCGCACGGTTGGCGAAATTCTGAAACTGGTGGGTGGTGCCTGCCGGATCATTCGGTGTCTGCGACATGCCGAAGAGAGTAACGGATGCCTTCCGCCCGATTCGGGCGGTTTCACGGGCCCGCATCGCCCGATTCCGAGCGGAGAGTGTGGGATTCGAACCCACGAGGACTGTCCCCAGCCCTGGGCGCTTTCAAGGCGCCTGCACTAGTCCACTATGCGAACTCTCCTCGGCCACGCCCGGGTGGCCACGGCCAACGATAGCGGGCTCACCCGGGCGTCTCGACCGCATATCCCGGGATCGACGGCCACCGGACGGTCATGACGACGGACTCCTCCTCGGCCTGCCAGGAGTGGTCGACGCCGCGTCCCCACACCACGTAGTCGCCGGGCTCGGCGAGCACGACGTCGCGTCCGGGGAACTCCAGCCGGAACCGGCCGCTGATCAGCACGAGCAGCGCCGTGCGCTTTTCACCGTCGGTCCAGCGCGCGCGCCGCTCGCCCTTGGGATGGACACCCCATTTGATCTCGATGTCCTCGCTGTGCCGCAGGTCGCCGGGCGGCTTGAAGTGGCCCAGCAGCCAGCCGCGGTCCCCCGCCGCGTCCGCCGCGGCCCTGCCCACGTAGACGCCCTGGTCGTCGCTCTCCACGGGAGGCGACTCTAGCGGCGGCGGCACGCGGGCCGGGCCGGGCGGAGCGGCCGGAGGACGTCCCGTTCCGGCGGCCGGGTCAGGCGGAGGTGTCGGGGCGCGGGTAGGCGAAGCCGTCGCCGACGATCGCGGCGAGGGTCAGGTACGCCTCGCGCGTCGCGGGGGCGAGCTGCTCCAGAGCCACTTCGGCGCCCTCCTCCAGATGGTCGTCGTAGGGGATGCGGACGACGGCGCGGCAGCGGCTCTCGAAGTGGGCCTGCAGCTTGTCCAGGTCGACCTGGCTGCGGGTGCGGTTGCGGACCATCGACAGCACCACGACGCCGTTGCGGACGAGGTGGCCGTGGTCGTGCGCCTCCAGCCAGTCGAGGGTCGCGCTCGCGGACCGGGCGCCGTCCACCGACGGGGAGCTGACCAGGACGAGCTGGTCGGCGAGGCGCAGCACCCCGGACATCGCGGAGTGCAGCAGGCCCGTCCCGCAGTCGGTGATGCAGATGGAGTAGTACTGCTCCAGGACGGCGGCGACGGCCTCGTAGTCCTCGGCGCTGAACGCCTCGCTGACCGCGGGGTCGCGGTCGGACGCGAGCACCTCCAGGCGCGCGGCGTTCTGCGAGGTGAAGGCGCGGACGTCGGCGTACCGCTGGATCTTGTCGCGGTTGTTGAGCAGGTCGCGGACGGTCGCGGCGGTCTCCAGGCGGACCTTGTCCGACAGCGTGCCGCGGTCGGGGTTGGCGTCCACGGCGATCACGGTGTCGCCGCGCATGGAGCCGAGCATCGAGCCGAGGCCGGTCGTGGTGGTGGTCTTGCCGACGCCGCCCTTGAGCGACATCACCGCGACGCGGTGGTGGCCGCCCGCCACGGGGGTGCGGGCGCGGGCGATGAGGTCCTTGCGGCGCATCTCGCTCTGCGACTCGCCGGGGTGGACGCTGCCGCCGGTGGCCTTGTAGACGGCGCGCCGCCAGCCGGAGGACGGCGCGATGCGGCGCTCGCCGAGGAGGTTCTCGGAGCTGAGGCTGTCGGCGCTCGTCGGGTCGGTCTGCTGCTGCGGCTGCCCCGGGTACTGGTGGCCCGGCGGGACCTGCTGGTACGCGCCGGGCTGGCCGGGCTGCGGCTGGCCCGGGTGGGGCGGCTGGCCCGGCTGCGGGTAGGCGTAGCCCTGGTACGGCTGGGCCGGATCGCCGCCCGGCGGCATCGGCGTGTACGGCCGTCCGGTGCTCGGGTCGATCGGATGGGCCTGGCCGGTGTTCGGGTCGACCATGTACGGCTGGCCCGTGTTGGGGTCGACCGGGTAGGGCTGCCCGGTGCTGGGGTCGACCGGGTACGGCTGGCCGCCCGGGTTCTGCGGGTAGGGCTGCCCGGTGTTCGGGTCGACCGCGTACGGCTGCGCGCCGGCGTTCGGATCGTGCGCGAACTGCTGCGCGTTCGGATCGTGCGCGAACTGCTGCGCGTTCGGGTCCTGGGCGAACTGCTGGGCGTTGGGGTCCACCGGGAACGGCTGGGCGCTCGGATCCTGCGGGAACGGCTGGGCGCTCGGGTCCGCCGGGAACTGCTGCCCGGCGTTGGGGTCCTGCGGGAACGGTTGGACGCCGTTCGGCTCGCCGTGGAACGGCTGGGCACCGCCCGCGTTCGGGTCCGGCGGGGGCGGGAACGGCTGGTCGGGCATGTAGGGCGGCAGCTGGTCGAGCGGCGGCGCGCCCTGGCCGTTGCCCGCGTCGTACGGCTGCGGCGGCCCGGTCTCCCAGGGCTGCCGGGGCTCGAACGGCTGGTAGCCGCCGTACGGCGGGGGCAGCATGCCGCCCTCGAAGGGCTGCGGCATGGGACCGCCGTCGTAGGGCGGCAGGTTCTGCGCGGGCGGCGCGGTGGGCGGCGGCGGGCCGAACCCCTCCGGACCGTAGTTCTCGGGGACGTAGTTCTCTGGGCCGTAGGTCTCCGGGCCGAAGTTCTCCGGCGGCTGGAGCGGCGGCGCGGTAAGCCACGGGTTGGCGTTCGGGTCGTGCTGGGGCTGCTGCTCCGGCTCGCCGGGTGCGCCCTCCGGCTGCGCCGCCGGAGGCTGCTCGGGCTGCGGGCCCTGCTGCTCGGAGGGCGCGGGCTGCTGGGGCGGCGCGGGAGGCGCCTGCGCCCCCGGCTGCTCGCCCTCGGTGGCGGCGGGCGGGGCGGCGTCGGACGGCCCCGTCGACTCGCCGCTCATCGCGTCGAGGGAGGCCAGCCGCTCCTCCAGGGAACGCCCGTCGTGCTCGTTCCTCGCCACCGATTTCTCCCCTCGGGCACACCTCAGATGATCATTACGGAGCAGGAGGGCAAAACGGCCCCCAGGAAGGATACCCGCGCGTCAATACCACGCATCACGTCCGTAGATCCACTTTTCCCGGCGGGGCCGCGCGGAGGGCGCCGGAGGCGGTGTCCGGACGCGCGGAAGTGCGCCCGCCCCTCGCCCGGTAGCGTGACCGTCATGCATGCGATCGTGATTCGCGAGCCGGGGGACGCCGACGTCCTGGAATGGACGCGGGTGCCCGATCCGGAGCCGGGGCCCGGCGAGGTGCTGGTCGAGGTGGCGGCGAGCGCGGTGAACCGCGCGGACGTCATGCAGCGGATGGGCTTCTACGACCCGCCCGAGGGCGCCCCGCCGTATCCGGGGCTGGAGGTGTCGGGACGGGTCGCCGCGCTGGGCGAGGGAGTGACGGGCCTCGCACCGGGCGACGAGGTGTGCGCGCTGCTGTCCGGCGGGGGCTACGCCGAGCTGGTCGCCGTGCCCGCGTCGCAGGTGCTCCCGGTACCGTCCGGTGTCGACCTCGTGGACGCGGCCGGGCTGCCGGAAGTGGCGTGCACGGTGTGGTCGAACGTGTTCATGCTCGCCGGGCTGGGCGCCGGGGAGACGTTCCTGGTGCACGGCGGCGGCAGCGGCATCGGGACGCTCGCGATCCAGCTGGCGAAGGCGCGCGGCGCGAGGGTGGCGTGCACCGTCGGCAGCGCGGAGAAGGCGGACCGCTGCCGCGAGCTGGGCGCCGACGTCGTCGTCAACTACCGCGAGGACGACTTCGTCGAGAGCGGCCCGTACGACGTGATCCTGGACGTGATCGGCGCGAAGTACCTGGCGCGGAACGTCGAGGCCCTCGCGACCGGCGGGCGGCTGATGATCATCGGCCTGCAGGGCGGCACGAGGGCGGAGCTGGACATCAACGCGCTGCTGCGGAAAAGGGCGCTCGTCCACGCAACGGCGCTGCGATCCCGTCCGTTGGAGGAGAAGGCGGAGATCGTGGCGGCCGTCCGCGAGCACGTGTGGCCGCTGCTGGAGTCGGGGAAGGTCCGCCCGGTGGTCGACCGGCGCGTGCCGATCGCCGACGCCGCCGCGGCGCACCGGCTGATGGAGGAGAGCGGCCACGTCGGCAAGATCCTGCTGACCGTGTGAGGATGAGGGAGATATGAGCGAGCCTTCGAAGAACCAGTCGGAACAGGAACCGCACGTGCTCGTGGTCGGGCCGAACGGCATCGCCATGGAGAGCGCGGGCGAGGGCGGCGAGCACGAGGGCAAGTCGATCACCGAGATGGTCGAGCAGCCCGCGAAGGTCATGCGGATCGGCGGGATGATCCGCCAGCTGCTGGACGAGGTCAAGGCCGCCCCGCTGGACGAGGCGAGCCGGGCCCGGCTGCGGGAGATCCACAAGTCGTCCATCAAGGAGCTCGAGGACGGCCTGGCCCCGGAGCTGGTCGAGGAGCTGGAGCGGCTGTCGCTGCCGTTCGCCGACGAGTCCGTGCCGAGCGAGGGCGAGCTGCGGATCGCGCAGGCGCAGCTGGTCGGCTGGCTGGAGGGGCTGTTCCACGGCATCCAGACGACGCTGTTCGCGCAGCAGATGGCGGCGCGCGCGCAGCTGGAGCAGATGCGCCGGGCACTGCCCGCGGGGATGATGCCGCAGGGCATGGAGCAGCAGCAGGAGGAGGGACCCCGCTCGTCCGGTCCCTACCTGTAGGACGTCGGAACGGCGGCCGCACCCGGCACCACGGGTGCGGCCGCGGTCACGGGAACAGGCGTTCCAGGATCTGCGCCACGCCGTCGTCGTCGTTGCGGGACGTCCTGTGCGTCACGGCGGCGAGGACGAGCGGGTGCGCGTTCGCGACCGCGTACGACGTGCCCGCCCACGCGAGCATCGGCAGGTCGTTGGGCATGTCGCCGAACGCGGTGACGTCGGCGGGGCCGATGCCGTGCTCGGCGCACAGGTCGGCGAGGGCGCTGGCCTTGGTGACGCCGTGCGCGCTGATCTCCAGCAGCCCCCGCCCGGACGAGTGGGTGACCGTGACGAGGTCCCCGACGGCCTTCTCGGCCCGCGCGGCCAGCTCGTCGGGGTTCGCGTCGGGGTGGAAGGCGAGCAGCTTGGTGCCGGGGCTCGCGATCAGCTCGGCGCCGTCGACGGGCCGGCCGCCGAGCGCCTCGGCGTCCCAGCGGGACAGGTCGTAGCTGGCCTCGAACACGAAACCGGTCGGGTACTCGACGGCGAACCGGAAGCCGGGCGACACGCCGCGCAGCCGGTCGACGGCCTCGGCGAGCACGTCCGGCGGGATCTGCCGGGCGTGCACGACGGTCTCGGAGTGCAGGTCGTAGACGAGGGCTCCGTTCGCGCAGATGGCGAGGCCGCGGTGCCGGACGGCGGCGGCGATCTCCGTCATCCAGCGCGGGGGGCGGCCGGTGACCATGACGAGCATCGCGCCGGCCTGCTCGACGCGCTCGAGGGCGGCGACGGTGCGGGCGGAGATGGTCCCGTCGGAGCGCACGATCGTGCCGTCGAGGTCGGTGGCGATCACGCGCGGCGCAGGTTCGGTCATGTCACCTTCCAGGTCGGCTCGGACTCACCTTAGGCGACGGGTCCGACGGGATATCCGCCCGGTCGCCCCGTCCATCCGGTCGCACTCGGTTCGACCGGTGCGCTCGAAGTTCGGGCGAAGGTGCCGGTTCGGTGGGATACGCCGCTTCTTCACGCGTTCGCGTCCTGTTCCCGCCACGGCCCTTCCGCCCCGCCCGCCGCGCACCTAGGGTGTGGGGTCATCCGAATCTTCTTCACGTTCCCTCCCCCCGCGTGCGGAAGGCAGCAGATGACCTCCCGAACCCCCCGCCTGGTGTCGGCCGCGCTCGCGGGCGCCGTCGCGCTGGCCCCCTTCACCCTCCCGGCCTCCGCGTCCGCCGCGCCGCCGATGGCCGCACAGACCGCCTCCACCGTCCGCGACATCGCGGTGGACGGCGCCGTCAACGTCCGCGACATCGGCGGATACACGGCACGGGACGGCCGGCACGTGCGCTACGGCCTCGTCTACCGGTCCGCGTCGCTCAGCAAGGTCACCGCCACCGGCGTCGCGCAGCTCCAGCGGCTCGGGCTGGCCGCCTCCGTCGACTTCCGCTCGCAGCTCGAAGTCGGCATGTCGGGCGCCGACAAGCTGCCCGCCGGGGTCGCGCCCGTCGCCGCGAACATCAACGCGTTCTCGCCGACGCTGCTGACGATGGTCCCCGACCTGCTCAAGGCGATCCTCGCGCAGGACAAGCCCGGCGAGTTCATGGCGCTGTCGTACCGCGGGTTCGTCCACGACCCCGACTCCCGCAAGCAGTTCGCCACCGCGCTCACCCGCATCGCGTCCGGCAAGGGCCCCGTCCTCTACCACTGCACCGAGGGCAAGGACCGCACCGGCGTCATGACCGCGATCCTGCTCACCGTCCTCGGCGTCCCCAAGGCCCAGGTGTACGCCGACTACCTGCGCTCCAACCAGGAGCTCGCCGGCCAGAACGCCGCCGAGCTCGCCGAGCTGGAGAAGGTCGGCATCGACCCGGCCCTCGCCGAGCCGTTCCTGACCGTCCGCGCCTCCTACCTGGACACCGCGTTCGACCAGATCACGCGGGACTACGGGACGTTCGACGCGTTCGTCGCCAAGGGCCTCGGCATCGACGCCGCCACCCGGGCCGCGCTGCGCAACCGGCTCCTGAAATAGCGAAAAGGGCCCGTCCGGCACGCGGACGGGCCCTTTTCGCTCGGTCGTTCAGCGCTTCACGGGCTCGAGGACCTCCAGGCCCAGGAACTTCTGCAGCGCCTCCGGGACGCGCACCGAACCGTCCGCCCGCTGGTGGTTCTCCAGGATCGCGACCATCCAGCGCGTCGTCGCCAGCGTCCCGTTCAGCGTCGCGACGGGCTGGTTCTTCCCGTCGGCGTCCTTGTACCGCACCGACAGGCGCCGCGCCTGGAACTCGGTGCAGTTCGACGTCGACGTGACCTCGCGGTAGGTGTTCTGCGTCGGCACCCACGCCTCGCAGTCGTACTTGCGCGCCGCGCTCGCCCCGAGGTCGCCCGCCGCCACGTCGATCACCCGGTACGGGATCTCGACCTTCGCGAGCATCTCCTTCTCCCACTCCAGGAGCCGCAGGTGCTCGGCGTGCGCGTCCGCCGGGTCGCAGTAGGAGAACATCTCCACCTTGTCGAACTGGTGGACCCGGATGATGCCGCGCGTGTCCTTGCCGTACGAGCCGGCCTCGCGGCGGAAGCACGACGACCACGCCACGTACCGCCGCGGCAGCTCGTCGATGATCTCGTTCATGTGGTACGCGGCGAGCGGCACCTCGGACGTCCCCACCAGGTACAGCTCCTCCTGCGGGAGCTGGTACACCTCCGCCGCGTGCGCGCCGAGGAACCCGGTGCCCTCCATGGCCTCCGGCTTCACCAGCACCGGCGGGTACATCGGCACGAACCCGCTCGCGACCGCCTGCTCCATCGCCAGGTTCAGCAGCGCGTACTGCAGCCGCGCGCCGACCCCGGTCAGGTAGTAGAACCGGGCGCCCGACACCTTCGCGCCGCGCTCCATGTCGATCGCGCCGAGGCTCTCGCCCAGCTCCAGGTGGTCCTTCGGCTCGAAGTCGAACGCGGTGGGCTCGCCGACGTGCTCCAGGACGACGTAGTCCTGCTCACCGCCGGGCGGGGCGCCCTCCTCGATCAGGTTCGGCACGCCCTTCAGCGCCGCGTCCAGCTCCTCGCCGAGCCGGTCGGCCTCCGCCTCCCGGTCCTTGACCTGCTGCGCCAGCTCCTTCGCGCGGGCCAGCAGCGCCTGCCGCTCGTCGCCCTGCGCCCGCGACACCGACTTGCCGAAACTCTTCTGCTCGGCGCGCAGCTGCTCGAACGAGGTCAGCGCGGAGCGCCGCCTCCCGTCCAGGTCCAGCAGCCGGTCGACGACGGCGTCATCCTCACCGCGGGCGCGCTGCGAGGCGCGCAGCCGCTCGGGATCCTCTCGAAGAGCTCGCAGGTCAATCACAGACCCGAGGCTACCGGCCCCGAGCCCTCCGGCGCGCGCGAGTATCGCGGTCCGGTCGGGTCGCCGTCCGCGCGCGATCCGATGCCCGCGCCGCGGCGGCCGGTCAGCGGCGCGCGCTCGCCAGCAGCGCGTGCGCGGGCAGCGCCACGCGCATGCCGTCGACGCCGTCCGCACCGTCGGCGCCGTCCGGCAGGGCGTACCCGGCGACGATCCGGTCGTACTCCGCCTTGATCCGCGCGACGGTCGCCGCGTCCTGCCGGCTCACCGCGACGCCGTTGCTGCCGACCCTGGACAGCGCGCCCGTCTCCCACCACTCCTCGGGGTCGACGACGTGCTCCCAGGTCACCTCCTCGACCGCCACGTCGGCGAAGCCCGCCTCCACCACCAGCCGCTGGAACGCCATCGCCTCGCCGTACTCCATGAACGGCGACGGCGGGATGTCGTCCGGCCACGGCACCCCGGCCGCGTCCATCGCCTCCCGCACGACCGCGAGCGCGCCGACGCCCGGCATCACCCAGCAGCTCAGCGCCAGCCGCCCCTCCGGCCGCAGCACCCGCCGCAGCCCGGCGAGCGCCGCGTCCGGCGCGCCGACGTGGTTGATGACGAAGTTGCCGACGGCCGCGTCGAACGTCCCGTCCGGGAACGGCACCTCCGGCAGCACCGCCACCCGGACGTCCAGCCCCGGCACGTTCCGCCGCGCCGTCTCCGCCATGCCCGGCTCGGCGTCCAGCGCGGACACCTCCGCGCCGCGCCGCACCGCCTCCGCCGCCACGAAGCCCGGCCCCGTGCCGACCTCGAGCACCCGGGTCCCCGCCGCGACGCCCGCCGCGTCGAGCAGCGGCCCGACCATGTACCGCGTCATCCGGGCGAATCCCCGCTCGTACGCGGGGGCGCGCCCGGCCCACAGCTCGCGCTCGTAAAGATCAAAGTCGACCACGAGGGCAGCGTACGCCAACCTACGTCCCCGTAACCGGCGGTCCTGTCACCCGGTCCTCCGCCCGAAGGGCGAGCCCGCCTCGACCTCGTCACGCGCCTCTCATTGCACGTCCACGAAGTCGGTGGGCTTGTTGGAGGCGAGGTATGCGGCGCTGCCGTTGTAGGAGGCCTTCCACGTGCCGTCCTGGGTGGCCTTGAACGTCTTGCTGAACCAGCCGTTGGACGCCGTCTTCACGACCGCCACCTGCGTCCACTTCGACGAGCCCTTGACCTGGAAGTAGAGGGAGACCGGCGCGTTCGGCCCAGGCAGCTTCTTGTCCATGTACCGGAACAGCTGCCCTTTGACGGTGATGCTCTTCCCCTTCTTCACCGGCTCAGGAGAAGCGTTGAACCCGGCGATGGCCGTCCCGTACCGCACGTCGACGAAGGTGGGAGTGGTGACGAGCGGCTTGTAAAGCCCGTCCCCCGCGTACCGGACCCGCCAATAGCCGTCCTTCTCCGTGTGCGCGTCCGCGGCGAAGAAGTCGAAGCCGCCGGCCGCCGTCGTCGTGCCGGACGTGGCGCGCGCCCACGTCTTGCCGTCGGTGGAGAACTCCAGGAACACCGGTGCGCCGGCGATCGCGCCCCAGTCGCCGACGAGCTTTCCGGTCACCTCCAACGAGCCGCGGTACGCCAGTGGCCGCGGCGAGTAGGTGAGGCCGGAGATCCGCGCGGTCCTGGACAGGTCCACCGTCCCGAGATCGACGGACCCGCCGGTCAGGAAGAACGTCTCGGGCGTCTCGATCAGGAGCCGGCCCGACCGCGTCACCGGGAAGGACGCGTCGAAGGTCCCGTCGGCGCCCGTTGTCGGCCACGTACCGCCGCTCGTCTTCGGCACGGCGACGGTGTTCGCCGTTCCCTCCTGGTAGTCGATCGTGACCGAGAGGCCGCTGACGGGCATGGGGCCGGCCGAGCCGTCCCGCATGACCGTGCCGTGGACGGTGACCTCGGCTCCATCGCGCGTGGGACGCACCGACACGAGCCGCGCCGTCGTCTCGGTCGCCTCCTTGACGACCGTCAGCGGGGTCGACTCCGTGGCCCCGCACAACGCCCCTTGCCGTGCGACCGACACCGACATCGAGGGATCTGTGGCGGTGAGGGTGAACGCTCCGTCCGCCCCGGTGCGCGCAGTGCCGTTCCCCGCCCTCACCGTCGCTCCCTCGGCGGGTTCGAGGGGTTCGTCGCGGTACTTTCGCACCATGACCCGCCCTTGGTAGGTCACGTCCGGGTGCTCGATGTCGATCGTCTTCGGGGCGTATCCGACATCGGTGATGGAAGTCGGATGGCAGTCGACGAATCCGCCGGACCGGCTCGACGTGGAGCCGTCGGCGGACCGGACGGTCACCTGGACGATGTTCGTGCCCGGGTGTTCCTCCGCGTCGGCCCGGAGCGCGGCCTGCCAGGTGCCGTCCTTGTCGGTGCCGTCGACGAGCGTGAACCGCAGCGCCGCATAAGGAGCGGCGGCGGGCGGATTCACCGCCGTGCCGTCGACGGCGACGATCCCGTCGGACGACTTGGCCTTGAGCGTGAAGGTCGCGATCCGATCGTGCGACATCCGGTCGAAGGCCGACGTCAACTGGACGTCATGGATCTCCGCATGGGCGACCGCCGGGGCGACGACACTCGCCGCCGTCACGGCGGCGGCCGCGAGGGACGCCTTGGTCGCCTTCCCGCGGCGACTCATCGGACATCCACGTAGTCGCTGGGCTTGTTGGAGGTGATGTAGTTCGCGCTGCCGTTGTAGGAGGCCATCCACGTGCCGTCCTTGGCCGCCTTGAAGTTCTTGCTGAACCACCCGTTGGACGCCGTCTTCACGACCGCCACCTGGGACCACTTCGTCGAGCCCGACGGCTTGAAGTAGATCGACACCGGCGCGTTAGGGCCGGGAACCGCCTTGTCCATGAAGCGGTACAGCAGGCCCTTGACCGTGATGGTCTTGCCCTTCTTCACCGGCTCAGGGGAGGCGTTGAAGTTGTAGATCTGCGTCCGGTACTTGATGTCGACGTAGACGGAGTTGCTGACGGACGGGCCGACGAGCGCGCTGCCCGCGTACCTGGCCCGCCAGTAACCGTCCTCCTTCGGAAGTGTGTTCGGCGAGAAGTAGAAGGTCCCCGGGTACTGCGGTTCCCGCTGGAACAGGGTCCACTTCTTGCCGTCCCGGGAGAACTCGAGATCCACCGGCAGGTTCGTGATCCCGTTGGAGTTCGGGAGCAGCGCCAGCCGTCCGGACGCCTCGATCGGGTCGCCGTAAGGCAGCGGGCGCCGCCCCACGGTGAAGTCCGTGATCCGGGTGGCGTTGCCGATGGTGAACGGACCCAGCTCGGCCTTGCCCTCGGCGAGGAAGCCACTGCTGTCCGAGGCGTGCACCGTGAGCTTGCCGGACTTCCCGACGGTCCATCCCGCTTTGAAGGTGATCTGGAACGTCCCGTCCGGCCCCGTCGACACAGCGCCGGGCGGGTCGAAGTACAGCAGGTCTTTCGGCACCTCCACCCACACCGGGACACCGGCGACGGGGACCGTGCCGGCGGCTCCGTGCCGCACGACCTTTCCCCTCACCACCACGTCCCCCTGGGCGGTCATCGGCGCGGACGGCGTCGCCTGCGCGGTGATCTCCATGGCCTGCAGGTTCACCGTCGGGTTCGCGGGTGCGCTCACGGGGCACAGCTGTCCCTGCCGGTGGACGTAGCTTCCCGGCCACGGCGTGCCGGTGAACTGCTGGACGTACCGGCCGTCCTGGTCCGTCGTCGCCTCCGGTTTCGTCGCCGGCCCGTCGACCAGGACGCCCACCGCCGGCTCCGGCGCGGTGTCGCGGCTCTTCTGGACCATGACCCGGCCGCGCAGCGTCACGTCCGAGTGATCGATGTCGATGACGGAGGGCGAGCTCGTGAAGTCGTCGATGGTCGTCCGGTAGCAGTCGTCGAACGACGTCACCTTCCGGAACGTGGCTCCGTCCGCCGTGGTGATGAGCACCTCGACGAAACTGAGACCGGGACGGCTCTGGATGTCGGGCCGCAGTTCGGCCCGCCAGACGCCGTCGTTGTCCGTCCCCCCTGCCCGCGTGAACTCGAGCGCGGCGTACGGTTCCGCGCTGGGGGACCGGTAGTGCACGTTCGCGCGGACACCGGTGACTCCGGACGCCGACGTCGCGGCGACCTCGATGGTGGCCACGCGGTCCGGGTCCAGGATGTCGAAGGCGGTGGTCACCTTCACACCGGCGGCGTCCGCGTGGGCGGCGGTGGGGACGAGCACGGCCGACGCCGCGAGGGCGGTCGCGGCCAGGAAGGACGACGTACGGCGCAAGGAAGGGCCTCTCCGCTGGCGTTCAGAGAACGATCAGGAGACGTCCAAGATCGACTGCCGGTTGGCGCGTCCGGAAGGCCCGGTGATCACATTTCGGTCACCGGATTTTCCGCCTCCGGCCGGTCACGGATCGACGCTCGATGCGGGGGTGCAGGCCGTTGTCAGGGCTGGGCGTCGAGCCACTCCTTGAAGGTGGGGCCGGCGAGCCGGGCGTGCGGGCCGGGCAGGAGGCCGCCCGCGGCGGCGTACTCGGCGTCGGGCAGGCCGGGATCGGCGACGCCGACGACCTTCACGCCCCGGCGGGCACCGAGAAGCGCGGCCGCTTCGGAGACGATCTCCCTGCGGGGCCCGGCGACCTCCGGGATCGGCCCTCCGGGGGTGGGCCCCTCGGGGTCGGCGGCCAGGTCGACCAGCGCCTCGGCCACGGTGCGCGCGGCGACGAGCTGGCTGGGCCAGTTCGGGATGTAGGCGACGTCGCCCTGCTGCCAGTCCATGAGCTGCCCGACGAACTCGTGGAACTGCGCGGCCCGCAGGATGCGGGCGGGGAGGAGCCCGGACAGGTGCAGCTGCTCGTGCACCTTCTTGGCGACGCCGAAACCGGCGGTGGTCTTGTCGATGCCGATGATGGACGCCACGGTGATGTGGGCGACCCCTGCCGCGTGCCCGGCCTCGTGCAGGTTGCGGGCCGACGTGCGGAAGAAATCCGTCGCCTCCTCCTCCTCGGAGGCGTGCCAGGACGCGACGTCGATGATGGCGTCGGCCCCGGCGAGCGCCTCGGCCAGGCCCTTACCGGTGATGACGTCCACGCCGGTGGCCCGTGCCATCGGCACGACCTGGTGGCCCCGTTCGGTGAGGACGTCGACGACGTGGCGTCCGAGCCGTCCGGTCGCTCCCGCCACGGCGAACTTGCTGCTGCTCATCGTTCCTGCCTTTCCTGTAAGGGGCGCCGCGAGCCCGTCAGGGGCGGCGTCCTGACGAACACGAGACGGCGGCGTCCCGGCCCCCGTAACAGCGCGGCCATGTGACCTGGGTCATCGCGAAGGGCGTGTTACGCACCGGCGCGGACCGGCGTCTAGTGCATGGAGAAGGGCTGCGAACCGACGGGCAGGAGCCGGGCATGAGCGAACGCACTGTGGACACCGCCGACCCGATGGACTCCGCCACCGAGGCGTTCGTCGCCCACCGCAACCTGCTGTTCACGGTCGCCTACGAGATGCTCGGTTCGGCCACCGACGCCGAGGACGTCCTCCAGGAGACCTGGCTGCGCTGGGTGGGCGTCGATCGGGCCACCGTGCGGGAGGAGCGCGCCTACCTGGTGCGGATCGTCACCCGCCAGGCCCTGGACCGGCTGCGCGCGCTCGGCCGGCGCAAGGAGTTCTACGTCGGGCCGTGGCTGCCCGAGCCGCTGCTGACCGCGCCGGACGTGGCCGAGGACGTCGAACTCGCCGACAGCGTTTCGATGGCGATGCTGCTGGTGCTGGAGACGCTCCAGCCGACCGAACGGGCCGTGTTCGTGCTGCGCGAGGTCTTCGACCTGGACTACGAGGAGATCGCCGAGGCCGTCGGCAAGAGTCCCAGCGCCGTCCGCCAGCTCGCCTACCGGGCGCGGTCGCACGTCGCCGCGCGCCAGCCGCGCGGCTCCGCCACCCCGGCCGAGACGCGAGCCGCCCTTCTGGCCTTCCAGCGGGCCGTCGAAACCGGCGAGCTCCAGAGCCTGCTCGACATCCTCGCGCCGGACGTCGTCGCCCTGAACGACGGCGGCGGCGTCAGGCATGCCCTCCTCCGGCCCGTCGTTGGGGTCGGCAACGTCGCCCGACTGCTGGCCGTGGGCTGGTGGAGGCGCGACGGCGAAAGGGTGCTCGAACCGGTCTACGTCAACGGCGCTCCCGGGCTGCTCGTGCGGATCGACGGGGAGATCGACGGCGTGGTCGCGGTACAGATCGAGAACGGCCGCGTCACCGGCCTCTACCACGTGCGCAATCCCGAGAAGCTGTCCCACGTCGAGCGCGAGACCCCCATGACCCGCTGACCCGGGCGAACTCAGAGGGCGGCGCGGAGCGGGTGGGACCGAGCGCGTCGGCCAGCGCGTAGCGGCCCTCCCAGTCGTCCGACAGAGTGTCGAAGAGGTGCAGGCCGTCGGGCCTGGCCTCCGCGACCCAGGAGTTGCCCGACCGGTCCTCCTCCGGGCTTCGCCCGGCCTTGGCCGTGCGGCGTGCGCGGCTCAGGCGTGGCCGGTGCGGATGGTGCTGAGCCAGGCGGCGGCCTCAGTGAAGTCGTTGTCGTGCGTGCCGCGGCGGATCTCGGGGCGGACGCGGTCGGCGCGCGGGTAGGACCCGACGAAGCGGACGTCCGCGCAGATGCGGCGCAGGCCCATCAGCGCCTCGCCGACGCGGGCGTCGTCCACGTGCCCTTCGAGGTCCATCCAGAAGAGGTACGAGCCGAGGCCGGCGCCGGTCGGGCGGGACTGGATCAGCGACAGGTTGATGCCGCGCACGGAGAACTCGGTGAGGATCTCCAGCAGCGCGCCCGGGTGGTCCTCGCCGATGAACGCGACGACGCTGGTGCGGTCCATGCCGGTGGCGGCCGGCGGCGCGCAGGGGCGGCGCAGCTGGACGAACCGGGTGACGGCGTCGGCGACGTCGTGGATGTCCTCGGCGAGGACGGCGAGGCCGTAGCGGGCGGCGGCGAACGAGCCGGCGAGCGCGGCGTCGTAGTGGCCGTCGGCGACGTGCTGGGCGGCCTCGGCGTTGGACGTGGCGGCCCGCCACTCGGCGTCCGGGACGTTCTCGGCGAGCCAGCGGCGGCACTGCGGCTGCGCGATCGGGTGCGACGCGACGGTCTTGATGTCGGCGAGCGCGGTGCCGGGCCGCACCAGCAGCGCGAACGAGACCGGCAGGTGGACCTCGGCGACGATCTGGAGGGGCTCTCCGGTGGCCAGCTCGTCCAGCGTGGTGGGGACGGAGCCCTCGACGGAGTTCTCCAGCGCGACCACGGCGGAGTCGGCCTCGCCGCGGCGGAGCGCGTCCAGGACGGCGGGGACGGTGGCGAGCGGGAGCTGCTCGGCGGCGGCCGCGCCCGGCAGGGACATGAGCGCGGCCTCGGTGAACGTGCCCTGCGGACCCAGGTAGGCGTAGCGTTCTGGCCTGGTTTCTGCGGTCACGAAGATCCCCCGAGGGCGCGGTCCGGCGGTGCACCTGCTTCTGCGGTGCCGAGAGAGACGAGTGTACTTGCCGCCGCGTAAAGTCCCGGCCGGGGCGGCGGGCGCGCGCGGTGCCGCGCCTCCGGCCCCGGACCGGGCACGTTCCCGGGAATCCGGGTGCGACGGCGGGGCTCGCGCGCCGGTCGGGCGCGGGAGCGCGTCCCGCGGCCGGTCAGGGCGCGGGCGGTAGAGGTGCGGGCGGTGGCGGCCCGGTCAGGCGCGGGCGGTGGAGGCGCGGTCGCCGAAGTCGGGCAGGGGGTCGTCCATCGAGACGATGGGCCCCTTGCCCAGGCGGGCGGCGCGCAGCACCTGGTTCTCCTCGGGGGAGAGCATCTCGACGGGATGCCCTCCCTGGACGGCCTTGGCGTAGGTCCTGGTCTCGGTCCGCCCGTTGATCGAGCTGAGCACGACGCCGTCCCCGACGGCGTTGAGCACGGCGAGCGAGAAGGACCGGTGCCCCGACATCTCCTTGAGCGCGTCGTAATGCACGATGGCGAGGTCGCGCAGCGCGCGTTCGTCCACCTCGCCGGAGGCCACCTGGAGTTGGCGCCTCAGCATTTCCCCGCACTCTTCGACGACCTGGTTCACCCGATTGTGGGCCACCACCGCGATGGAGAGCCCGGCCACACCGGCGACCAGGCCGGCGACGGCCACCGCGACAAGCATCACGTGGCGAGCGTACCCACCTCGACCTGCCGTTGCGAAGGATCCTCGCGACCGGCCCGCCGGGTGACGCGGTGCACGAGCCAGTTCCCGAGCAGGAGGATGGCGACGATCGCCGCGAGGCCGAACGAATCACGCTCCAGACTGCCCCAGAAACGGGCGATCGGAGGGTGTCCGGTGCCGGACAGGTGCGACCCCCACCAGGGCAGCGGGAACAGAAAGAAGATCCAGAACATCAGGCCGAAGAGACATCTTCGCGTGTCTCGCCCGTCGCCCACCAGAGCCCCGATGACCGGGATGATCCACACAAGGTGATGAATCCACCCGACGGGGGACAGAAGCACGGACAGCAGCCCGGTGATCGCGACCCCGGCGAGCAGCAGGCCGTACGCGCCCGGACCGGACGCCGGGTCGGCGGCGGCGCAGTGGTCGGTCCCGACCGGTCCGGTGACGGCGGGGCGGGCGCCGGCCAGGGCGTCCGCCGCGTACGTCGCCCGGCGCGCCAGCTTGAAGCCGGCGTACGCCATGGCCAGCGCGAGGACGAGCCACACGGCCGTCCGGGCGGGGCCCTGGTCGAGGACCCGCGCGACGATCCCGTTGATCGCCTGGTTCGTCGTCCCGTCGACGGCGCCGGTCCGGTCGCCGCCCTGCAGCAGGGCGCCGAACCAGTAGGCGGCCGAGGCGTGTGGCAGCACCGCGAACCCGCCCAGCGTCGCCACCACCGCGGTGGCCAGCGCGTTCACGAACGCGTCCCGGCGCCCGGTGATCAGGAAGTAGACCAGGAACACGCCCGGCACCAGCTTGATCGCCAGCGCCAGCCCGACCAGCAGCCCGCGCGGCCAGCGCGGCGAGCGGGTGCAGCAGTCGGCCAGGCACATCGCCAGCAGGAACACCCCGACCTGCCCGAACCGGACCTGGTCGCGGACCGGGTCGAGCCAGGCCGCCCCGGCGACCAGCACTCCGGTCGTCAGCGGCGCCCACCGCCCGGTGCGGCGGATCAGGTCGCGGAACGCGTACCAGACGGCCACCGCCAGCGCGGCGTAGATCAGCACCGTCCACGCCCACTGCGCGGCCCGCCACGACAGCAGCGTGAACGGGACGGCGAGGAGCGCCGCGAACGGCGGGTAGGTGAACGGCAGCAGCTGCGGCGGCTGGGTCAGGAAGTCGTACAGGGGCGCGCCGCGCAGCACCGCCAGCCCGCCCTCCCGGTAGACCTCCAGGTCGACGAGCCGCTGGTCGGGCTGGTTGTAGAGCCACCGGGAGACGATCGGTGTGACGGCGGCCACCACGACGGCGACACCGGCCAGCGCGATCAGCGCGTCCAGCGGCGACCACCGGGCCCGCGCGCGCCCCGGCCGCCGGGCCGCCTCGCGCGTCCCGCTGACTGCTCGCATCCCCACATCCTGGCGTAGTCGGGCCCGACCGGGCCGGGGCCCGATCGGTGGCCCAGCCCGAAGGATATGCACCCCGGAAGCGCACCGCGCGCGGTGTGCCGGAGCGCTCCCGCCCTGCCCGGAGGCCCGGCGCGCCATGGTGAAGCTCTTGTAACCTGAGCGCCATGACGCAGCGGGGGGCGAATATCGGGATTTTCGTCGCCGCCGTGGCCCTGTTGACCGCCGTGCTCGCCCCTTCGGCGGCGAGCGCCGCGACGGCGCCGGCCGCACCCGCCCCCGCCCTCGCTTCGACTGCGCAGGCGGCCGCGATCAGCGGACGCGTCGTGATCATCGGGATTCCGGGCCTGATGTGGAGCGACGTGAGCGCGAAGACGACCCCCGCGCTGTGGGGGCTGACCCGCGACGGCTCGGCGGGCGGGCTCAGCGTCCGCACGACGCGGACCAGCACCTGCCCCACCGACGGCTGGCTGACGGTGTCGGCGGGCCAGCGGGCCCGGCTCGCGCACGGCGACTGCGCGCTGCCCCCGACCCCGATCCTGCCGGGCCAGCCAGCCCCTGCGGGAGCGCCGCCCGCCGGCGGCGCCGTCGCGCCCGGCTGGCCCGCGATCAAGAGCGACAACGCGGGCACCGGCTACCACGCGCAGATCGGCCTGCTCGGCGACGCCGTCCACGCGGCGGGCGGCTGCACCCTCGCCGTCGGCCCCGGCGCGGTGTTCGCCGCCGGCGACGGCGGCGGCCGCGTCGACCGCTACGTCGCGTCCACCGACCAGGCGGCCTCCGCCGACTGGGCGCGCTGCCAGCTCGCCGCCGTCGACGTGGACGAGATCTTCCGCGCCTACCTCAACGCGGGCGTCGACCCGCACGGCGACCAGGTCCCCGTGCCCGACGGCAAGCGCGCCGCCGCCGCGTCCGCCGCCGACCGCCGCGTCGCGCAGGTGGTGAGCCAGGTCCCGGCGGGGACGACGATCCTGGTGGCGGGCCTGTCCGACACCGGCGTCAACCCGCACCTCCGCGTGGCCGTCGCCAAGGGCGGCGGCTACGGGCCCGGCCTCCTCACCTCCAGCGCGACCCGCCAGGACGGCCTGGTCACGCTCACCGACCTGACGTCGACGGCGTTCCAGCAGCTCGGGCTCAAGGAACCGCAGCAGGCCGTCGGGTCCGCATGGCGGTCCCAGCACTCCGGCGACTCCACGGCCACGCGCGTCGAGGACCTGGAGGACGAGGACGTCGCCGCGCAGGCGATCCGCGCCGTCCAGACCTCCTTCTACTGGGTGCTGTTCGCGACGCAGCTCGTCCTGTACGCGATCGCGGCGCTGGCGCTGCGGCGGCTCGGCAAC
This sequence comes from Actinomadura nitritigenes, assembly GCF_017573545.1. Lineage (GTDB taxonomy): Bacteria > Actinomycetota > Actinomycetes > Streptosporangiales > Streptosporangiaceae > Spirillospora > Spirillospora nitritigenes. Next base: position 143,576 of record NZ_JAGEOK010000014.1, read on the forward strand.
GACCCGCGCTCGCGGGCCCGGATCCTCGGCGGCATGCGGGTGATCGCGCTGCTCGGCGGAGCGGCGCCCGGCGCGTCGTTCCTGGCCGGGCTGATGCCGTGGTGGCGGGCCGCGCACCCGACCCCGGTGCTGATCTGCGCGGTGCTCGGCTTCGCGGGGCTGATGACGGGCGTCGCGCTGGCCGGCCCGTGGCGCCGGTCGGCGTTCCTGCCCGGGCTGGTGATCACCGCGGTCACCGCGGTCGTCCTCGCGCTGGACGTGATGACGGGCTCGTCGCTCCAGCTCAACACGCTGATGGGGTACACGGCGCTGGTCGCCGGGCGCTTCTACGGGTTCGGCAACCAGGCGTTCTCGCTGTTCGCGGTGGCCGCGATCCTGACGGCGGCGTGGGTGTGCGAGTTCCCGCTGCGCCGCCACCGCGCCGAACCGGACCCGGGCGGCCCGGCCGGGGCGTCCCGCCGCGCGAAGACCGTCTCGGTGGGGATCGTCGCGGCGATCGGGCTGCTCACCGTCGCGGTCGACGGCCTGCCGGCCTGGGGCAGCGACTTCGGCGGCGTCATCGCGATCACCCCGGCGTTCGCGATGCTCGGCATGATGATCACCGGCAAGCGGGTGTCACCGGTGAAGCTCGGCGCGTTCTGCGCGGCCGGGATCGCGCTGGTGCTGGCGATCTCCTGGTGGAACTCGCGGAGCGCCAACCCGACCCACATGGGCCGGTTCTGGCGCGACCTCATGGACGGCAACGCCTGGGACGTCGTCACCCGCAAGTTCGACGCGATGCTGAACAGCCTCGGGTACTGGCCGTTCACGCTGGCGCTGGCCGCCGCGCTGGTGTTCCTGTTCTTCGTGCTGGCGCGGCCGACGCGGTGGCCGGCGGTGTCGCTGCTGCACCGCGCCTACCAGCACACCATGACGATGCGCCCGGCGCTGATCTGCGCGCTCGCGGTCGGCATCATCGGGACGCTGGTGAACGACTCGGGCGTGGTGATCCTGTCGGTGGCGTTCAGCCTGGCGACCCCGCTGATGCTGGCGGCCGCGGTGCGGTCGCTGGAGCTCGACCTGGACGAAGGCACTGAACAGCCAGGGCCGCGAGCACCGCGAGCAGCGTCCACGGAATCACCGTCGGCCTGACGACGGTGAACAGCCACGACAGGTCGTGCGGCATCCCGATGCGCTGGGGCGCGCGCGCGGGAAGGTAGGCGAGGCTGAGCGCGGCGGTGTGGGCCAGCAGGATCCAGTCGATGCGCGACAGGGGGAGCAGCGCCAGCAGCGCCCAGCCGAACCCGTCGTACCAGGGCAGCACGTAGGGCGCGGCCAGCAGCCACGCCATGACGAACGCCGTGGCCATCCGCCGGTTGGCGACCTGCCCCGGATGCTCCGCCAGCGGGTCGTCCTTCGGCAGGCCGCGCGCCAGCAGCAGGAACAGGACGATCCCGAGCAGCAGCGAGCCGGTCTTGATCACGTCGCGCTGCGAGCCGCGGCCCAGCATCCGGTCGAGGAGATGCCAGGGGGTGGCGAACGACACCATGTTGCTCGCCTCGTGCACCTGGTCGAGGGCGTGCGGACCGGCCAGCGCGTACGCGGTCGCGGCCGTCGCGGCGGCGCCCCCGGCCAGCGCGACGAGCCCGCCGAGCGCCCGCCACCGGTGGCCCTTCCACCCCTCGCGCAGCAGCACCCACGCCGGGCCGCCGCCCGCGAGCGCCGCCGGCATCTTGATCGCCCCGCCGACGCCCGTGAGGACCCCGGCCGCCAGCGCGCTCCCCCACATCCGCCACCGTCCGCCGGCCGCGTACGTGTCGAACACCGTCAGCGCCGCCACCATCGGCGCGATCGCCAGGACGTCGTTGTGCGCGCCGGAGATCAGGTGGAACAGCAGGAGCGGGTTGCACGTCCAGAGCAGCGCGGTCCGCAGCCGCCGGTCCTCGTCGCGGGACGTCCGGTAGAGGATCAGCGCGGTCACCGCGAACGCCAGGACGTTGAACACCGACAGCACGAACACCGTCAGCCGCACCGAGCCGCCGCCGATCCACGACGCGACCGCCTGCTCCCCCGTCGCGATCGGCCCGTACACCGACGGCGTCGACCGCCACTCCTCGGGCGCCCCGGCCACCGGGTCCTTCGGCAGGTCCACCGCACGGGTCTCGTACGGGTCGTGCCCGGTCGCCGCCATCCGCCCGTACGACGCGTAGTTCAGATGGTCGGTCGACCCGACCGGCGGCATGAACATGAACGCGACCGCCGCCAGCAGTCCCGCCGCGACCAGCGGGAACGCCCGGACGCGCCACCCCCGCCGGACGGCGAGGAAGCACAGCGCGAGGCCCGCCGTGCCCGCCGCGACCCCCGCCACGACGAGCCCGAGCACCAGGTACGGCGACGGGTGCACGTCCAGCGAGTACGGCGGCTCCCCGAACCGCGCGTCCATCGCGGGCTGGAAGGCGGACGGCCCGAGCAGCGCGGTGGCGAGGAAGCAGCAGAGGGAGGCCCCGATGGCCCACAGCCCGGCGGTCCCCGGCCGCGCGGGACCGGGGCGGGTCACGTGCGGCGGCCGCGCAGGCGGGCGAGCTGCTCGGCCACGACCGGCTCGCGCACGGCCAGCGCCCTGGCCACGTCGCGGAACTGGCGGCCGCGGTGCAGCTGCGCGCGCCAGTCGGTGCCGGTCGCGCGGTGCGCCAGCGGCACCTCCACCTCCGCCACCCGGAAGCCCTTGCGCAGCAGGTCGATGGTGAGGCCGGTCTCCACGCCGAACCCGGCGGCGAGCGGCAGCGCGGCGTCGAACGCGGCGCGGGTCAGGCAGCGCTGGCCGTTCAGCGGCTGCGTCGCCTCCCAGCCGGTGGCGCGGCGGATGCCGTCGCGGGACAGCCGGACGACGAACCCGTGCCCGCCGAGCTTCACCGTCGAGGAGAACGCGGCGATCGTCATGTCGGCCTCGCCGGCCAGCACCGGCGCGACGAGCGGTGCCGCCTCGGCGGCCGTCTCGGCCAGGTCGGCGTCCAGGAACAGCAGGTGGCGGGGCTGGTCACGGCCCTCGCCCAGCAGCCGGACGGCCTCCGCGCCGGTCTCCATCGCGGCGCCCTTGCCCCGGTTGCGGGCGTGCCGCACGACCCGGGCCCCCGCCTGCGCCGCCACCGGCCCGGTCCGGTCGGACGAACCGTCGTCGACGACGACGATCAGGTCGGCCCCGGGCAGCTCCTGCGCGGCCTTGACGGTGGCCGCGATGCGGTCGGCCTCGTCCTTGGCCGGGATGATCACCGCTACACCCTGCGTATCCGCGTCCTGCATATCCGCGATCGTAGTCGGCGGGCGGGCATGCCGCCGTGAACAACCGGCGACGGCGAGGCGACCGGCGGCCGATCAGTCCAGGGCGGGCGCCGCGTCGTCGGTCACGGTGAACACGGTGTCGAGTCCGGTGACCTGCAGGATCCGCTTCACGGCCGGACGCGGCGCGGCGAGCTCGAGCGAGCCGCCCTGCTCCTTGATCCGCTTCATGGCCGAGAGCAGCACGTTCATGCCGGTCGAGTCGCAGAACTCGACGCCGGCCAGGTCGACCACGATCCGGTCGACGTCGCCGCGCAGCAGCCCCGCGAGGGCCGCCTGCAGCCTGGGCGCGGTGTACAGGTCCAGCTCGCCGGTCGCTGTGACGACGGCGTGACCTCCCTGAGACGCGGTCGAGACATTTAGCTCCACGTCCGGCACACTATCTCGACTCCGCTCCATGAGCCAGACGGTTCGCCAAGTCGCGTGTGGCGCGGGCGTGTCCCTGGCGCGGCGCCGCCCCGTCCAGCCCATACGCTTTGAGTACTACGCACCGTGATGTCGCGGTTTCGGGCTTGGGCGGGGCGCGGCACCGGTTCGCGAGCGCCTCCCGTGCCGTCCGGGCGCGGCCCCAGGGGAACTCCCCGTTCCCCCTTCGCGGACGTCCCGAGTAGGGAAGGCTGGCCCCGTGCAACAGCGGCATTGGGGGGTGCGCGGCACGTGAAGGCCGACCGTACGACCGACCCGAGGCACGCGCGGCTGCGCGAACGCCTCGACGCGATCCGCGCGCGCTCCGCGAAGTCCACCTCGTGGCGCATGTCCACGCAGTACCTGTCCCGGCTGGTGAACCGGGACGGCTTCGTGCCGGTCAAGACCCGGCTGACCCGCGAGGACCTCGCGTTCCTCACCGGTGCCCGCGACGAGGTCATCGCGCTCGCCGAGCTGGGCGTCCGGATCCTCGACCTGCACCGGCCGCAGGAGGCCGGCGGCATCACCAGCGACCCCGACAGCCCCATCCGCCGGTGCCGCGCCTGCATGTGGCGCTGGCCCTGCCCCACCTTCCGCGCGATCGACGACTCCCTCGACCACTGAGTCGCGGCGCGTCGTCGTTCTGACGCGCTCACGACGACGGCACGCCGCAGCTCGGCGGGGGCGGGAAGATCAGGCGGGGAGGGGGAGGCGGACCTCGAAGCGGCAGCCCGGGCCGGCGTTCGCGACGCCGATCTCGCCCGCGTGGGCCTCGACGATGCCGCGCGCGATGGCCAGGCCGAGGCCGGCGCCGCCGCCCGGCGTGCGGGCCGTCTCGCCCCGGAACGCCACGTCGAACACGCGCGGCAGGTCGGCCTCCGGGATGCCGCCGCAGGCGTCCGCGACGGTGACGCGGGCCTCGCCGCCGCGCACCTCCCCGGTGATCTCGACGGCGCCGTCGCTCGGGGTGTGCCGGATCGCGTTCACCACCAGGTTCCGCAGCGCCCGCCCCAGCTCGCCGGCGTCCACATGGACGGGCAGCCCCGCGCGGACGTCCCCGCTGATCCGCACGCCCTTGGCCCGGGCGAGCGCCTCCGCGCCCGCCACCGCCTCGGCGACCAGGTCGGCGAGGCCGACGCGCTCCCGCGACAGCCGCAGCGCGCCCGCGTGGATGCGCGACAGCTCGAACAGGTCGTCCACCATCTCGGCGAGCCGCTCGACCTCCACGCGGATGCGGCCGTGGTAGCGGCGGACGGTGCCGCCGTCGGCGACGACGCCGTCCTCCAGCGCCTCCGCCATCGCGCGCAGCCCGGCGAGCGGGGTCCGCAGGTCGTGGCTGACCCACGCGACCAGCTCGCGGCGGCTCGCCTCCAGCGCCTGCTCCCGCTCGTGCGCCGCGGCGAGCCGGTCGTAGGCGGCCTCCAGCTCCCGCGACAGCTCCGCCAGCTCGGCGGGCAGCGGCGCGGCGGGCGCCCGGAACCGGTCCGCGCGGACGGCCTCGACCAGCACCCGGTTCGCGGCCACGAGCCGCCGCCCGAGCAGCACGGACACCACCGTCGCGACCAGCCCGGCCGACACGACGACCGTCAGCACGACCGACCGGTCGTGGTCGTTGATCAGCATCAGGACCGAGATCACCATGATGCCGGAGACCGTCGCCAGCACGGTCGCCGCGGCGACGACGCCCAGCTGGACCGCCACCGACCGGGCGCGCAGCAGGTGCAGCAGGCCGAGCGCGACCGCCGTGACCACCAGCGCGGCGAGGGCCGCGTAGAAGACGACCAGGAGCAGGTCCGGGAACGGGATCACCGGCCCGCCTCCCCGCCGTCGCCCGGTTCGTACCGGTAGCCGACGCCCCACACGGTGACGATGCGGCGCGGCGCCGTCGGGTCGTCCTCGATCTTCTCGCGCAGCCGCCGGACGTGCACGGTGACCGTCGAGGAGTCCCCGAACGACCAGTCCCACACCCGTTCCAGCAGCTCGTCGCGGGTGAACGCGCGGCGCGGATGGCGCATCAGGAACGCCAGCAGGTCGAACTCGCGGGACGTCAGCGCGAGCGTCGCGCCGCGCAGCCCCGCCTCGTGCGCGCCGACGTCGACCACCAGCTCGCCGTCGCGCAGCGGGCCCGCGGGGACGGTCGGGACGAGCGCGCCGCGCGCGCGCCGCAGCACCGACCGCACGCGCAGCGCCAGCTCGCGCGGGCTGAACGGCTTGGTCACGTAGTCGTCCGCGCCGGTCTCCAGGCCGACGAGCCGGTCGGTCTCCGCGCCGAGCGCGGTCAGCATCACGATCGGGACCGCGGAGGTCTCGCGCAGCCGCCGGCACACCTCCAGGCCGTCCATCCCGGGCAGCATCAGGTCCAGGACGACCAGGTCGGGCGCGTTCTCGCGGGCGCGGCGCAGCGCCGCGGGGCCGTCCGCGACGCACTCGACGTCGTGGCCGTCGCGGGCCAGGTACCGGGCGACGACGTCGGCGACGGTCGGATCGTCGTCGACCACCAGCACCCGGCCGGCGTGGTCCTTCGGCGGCATCATTCGTTCACGCTACGGGCACTCGCGCCGGTTCCGCTCCATCCGTCACCACTCCGTAAGGGTTCGCCTGCGGCTGCGAACGATGACCGCTTTAATGGGCGAATGTCCCAGTCTCGTCCCCCGACGTCCACGGGCGGCGCGATCGCCATGGTCCTGGTGGGCGGCGCCGTCGCCACCGGGGTCGTCACCCTGATCGCCGCGTTCGCCTCCTACCCGTCCCCGGAGATGCTGAGCTTCCGCACCTCGACGGGCTTCTACCTCTTCAACTGCGCGCTCTGCGGGCTCGTCACCGCGCTCGGGCTGCTGCTGTGCCGGCCGCGCGGCCCCCTCCCGCCGATCCTCGCCGCGGTCTCCGCGTTCGTGGCGTTCGAGGTCGGCAAGCGCATCGGCGCCACGCTGGCCCTGATGATCGGCCTGGAGCGCATGCCGGACGGCATGATGAGCGCGATCATGAAGCCGCACTTCAACAAGTACCTCGCCTACGAGCTGCTGGCCGTGGTCATCGCAGGCGGGATCGCCGCGCTGCGGGTCGGGACGAGCGGCGGCTTCGGACCGGGCGGGCAGCGTCCGCCCGCGTGGACGGGACCGCAGCCGGCCGTCGGATACGGCCAGCCGATGCCGGGTCAGCCGATGCCGGGTCAGCCGCCCATGGCCCACCCCGGCCAGCCGCCCATGGCGCCTCCCGGCCAGCCGTACGGCGCGCCCGCCGGGCAGCCGTCCTTCGCGCCCCCGCCCGGTGGCGCCGCCGCACCAGGCAGCCAGCCTCCGCCGCCGTCCGGCCCGCCGCTCGACGCGCCGCCGCCCGGAAGCCAGCCGCAGCCCCCCGAGGCGACTCCGGGCGGTCCCCTGGGCGGCCCTCAGGGTTGACCTCCGCCGAACGGTCCAGAGGGAGCGGGCGCGGCTTCGTACTGAAGGGTGATGCTCCGCCCGCGATGACCGCATACGGTGAGGGACATGGGTAAGACAATCCTGACCATTGTCGGCGTGGTCCTCGCGATCTGGCTGCTGATGACGGTGATCGGCGCGATCATCTCGATGCTGAAGTTCTTCTTCTTCATCGGGTTCGTCGCGGTCATCGTCGTCCTCGCGGTGACCCTCGTGTCCAAGATGGCCCGAAGCAGGTAGCGCTTTCCCCTTGCGGGGCTTCGCCGATGACCGCATGATGCCGGGACAACCAGGCGGTCATCGGCGAAAGGGACCTACCGTGCCGGGTCTGACGGAGATTCTGCGCGAGCGGGCGCTCGCGCAGCCGGACCGCGTCGCCTACATCGCGGGCGACGCGAGCCTCACCTACCGCGAGTTCGACCGGCGCGCCGACCGGGCCGCCGCCGCCCTCGCCGCCGCCGGTGTCGGGCGCGGGGACCGCGTCGCGATCCTCGACAAGAACTCGCTCGAGTACGCCGAGCAGCTGTTCGGCGCGGCGCGGATCGGCGCCGTCCAGGTGCCCGTGAACTACCGGCTCGCCGCCGACGAGGTCGCCTACATCGTCAACAACGCGCAGGCCAAGGTCTTCATCGTCGGGCCCGAGTTCGTCCCGGTGCTGGACGCCATCGCCGGGAAGCTCGAGCACACCACCCACACCGTCGTCATCGGCGGCGAGGGGCACGCCCACCTCGACTACGCCGCCTGGATGGACGCCGCCGACGCCGACCCGCCCGCCCACGAGGGCGCCACGTCGGACGTCTTCGTGCAGCTCTACTCGTCGGGCACCACGGGCCTGCCCAAGGGCGTGATGCTCACCCACGACAACTTCCTCGCCGCGCTCGAGGTGACCAACGACGCCTGGGACGTCGACGACACGACCGTCCTCATGGTCGCGATGCCGATGTACCACGTGGCCGGCAACGTGCTGACGGTCTCGGTCGTCTACAACGGCATCACCGGCGTGATCAGCAGGGAGCCCGATCCGACCGAGATCGCGCGGGCGATCGAGCGGAACCGCGTCACGCACATCTTCCTCGTCCCGGTGCTGCTCCAGTTCATGCCGCTGATCCCCGAGGTGGCGGCGTGCGATCTGTCGAGCCTCGAGCTGATGCTGTACGGGGCGTCGCCGATCAGCGAGGACGTGCTGCGCGGCGCGATGCGGATGCTGCCCGGCACCGACTTCATGCAGGTGTACGGGCTGACGGAGGTCACCGGCGCGATCACGATGCTGCCCGCCGAGGACCACGACCCGGACGGCCCGAACGCGCGCCGGCTGCGCAGCGCCGGGCTGCCGAACGCGGGCTGCGAGCTGCGGATCGTCGACCCGGCGACGGGCGAGGACGTGCCGGCCGGGCAGGTCGGCGAGATCGTCTGCCGTACCGCGCAGAACATGAAGGGCTACTGGGGCATGGAGGAGGCGACGGCGTCCGCGCTGTCGGCCGACAACTGGTTCCGCACGGGCGACGCGGGCTACCTCGACGAGGACGGCTACCTCTACATCCACGACCGGGTCAAGGACATGATCATCTCTGGGGGCGAGAACATCTACCCCGCCGAGGTCGAGAACGTCCTGATGGGGCATCCCGCCGTCACCGACTGCGCGGTCATCGGCGTGCCCGACGAGCGGTGGGGCGAGACGCCCAAGGCCCTGGTGGTGCTCTCGGAGGACGTCCCCGAGCAGCAGATCATCGACTACTGCCGCGAGCGCCTCGCGCACTTCAAGTGCCCGACGTCGGTGGAGCGCCGCGACGCGATCCCGCGCAACCCCACCGGCAAGATCCTCAAGCGGGAGCTCCGCGCCCCCTACTGGCAGGGCCGCGACCGCGGCGTCCACTGACCCCCACGGCCCGCCCCACCCCCGGCCACCGGCGCCCGCCGGCGGCCAGGGGCAGCCGGTGGGCGGGCGGGGTCAGCGGAAGCGGATCATCGCTGAGACGGGGCGGTGGTCGGACGACTTGTCGGTGCCGGCGGGCACGGTGCACGAGACGGTGGCCGACTTGGTGATGAACAGGTAGTCGTCCTTCTCCACGGCCGTGCCCTGCCAGTTCTGCAGGGTCTTCGCGCCGGTGCGGGACGACCCCGACTGGTCGCACTCGGCGTAGGCGCGGTACAGCGGGTCGAGCGCCGCGTTCTCGGGAGGCTCGGCGAGGTCGCCGCCCGCGACGACGCGGGTGCCGGCGCCCGCCAGCGAGGCGAAGGCGCGGGCCTGCTTGCGGCGCCACTCGCCCTGCGGGTCCTCGGCGGGCGAGCTGAACTGCGTGACGCACAGGCGCGTCCGCCACGCCCCGGCCTCCCCGCACAGGGCGATGCGCCGGGCGCCGGACGGCGACGGCAGCCGCGTCTGCTGGACGCCGTCCAGCGCGACGCGCGCGCCGAGCGCGACCCCGAGCCGCCCCTGGCCGCCCACGCAGGACGGGCCGTCCGGATACGCGGCGAACTGCCAGCTCCACGAGGCGAACCAGGACGCCTTCTTCAGCGCCTGCACCTGCCCCGAGCAGATCTCCTGGAGGAACGCGGCGTTCGCGTGGACCTTCCGCCCGCCGACCTCGGTGACGTGCAGCTGCCCGGCGACGCGCTTGGCGAGCTCGGCGGGCCGGGAGCCGAGCGGGCAGCCGGCCTCGGGGGCGCCGCAGACGTTCCAGTCCACCGCCGTGATCGCCGCTTTGGGCGGCGGTTTGCGGACGGCGCCGTCGGCGTGCGCCGGGCCGCCGCCCGGGAGTCCGTCGATGTCGGCGCCGACGCCCGCGGCCGTGACGACGGCGGCGGCTCCGCAGACCGAGAGAAGGGGAATCAGAGCGCGGGGGGCTCGCACACGTTCTCCATGAGGGGGGAAATCAGCGGGGATGTTGGGAGAGATCCCACCACATCACGATCTTGTCCGCCAGCAATTCGCGCTCGTTCGGTCACTGCGCGGTCGACCAATTTCGGCCGACCGCAAGCAACGACATGGTCATGAAACGACAAGTCGACAAATCACCGGGAGCCCGGCGGATCGACCGACGACCCGCCGGGCCGGCATCAAGGGGACTGGAAGGTGACCTCGGGGTCGGCCGATGACGGGCCTTCGAGCAGGGGCTGCGGGGTGCCTTCGAGGTGCAGGCCGAAGAAGGCGCCGACATAGGTGCGAGTGATCTGCTCCGAGCGCTGCGGGGAGAGCGCGGTGCCGGGTCTGCCCGCCCAGGCGGAAAGGACGGGCATATCGGTGAAGGTCCCGTGGTCGGAACCGGCGACGGTCAGCCAGCGCTTCCAGCCGTCCAGGCTTCTCCACGCCTGTTCCCAGGTGGGATCGGCGCCCGGGGCCTCGTGTTCCGCGCCGAACATCAGGAAGGGGCGATGCCCAAGGCCGGTGGACGGGACCGGCGCGTAGAAGGTGCCGTCCATGTCCACCCCCGCGCGGACCCGCCGGTCGGCGGCCATGGTCGCGGCGGCGGCGTCGCCGCCGATGGAGTGCCCGGCCATGCCGATGCGCCTGGAGTCGATCAGGTGGGCGTCGCGCCAGGCCGGGTGGTGGCCGGTCAGCCGGTCGATCACGAAGGAGATGTCCCCGGCCCGGCTCCGGGCGATGGCCGGCTGCCCGCCCGCGGGGGGCTTGTCGCAGATGGCACAGGCGAGGGTGCGTCCGTCGGGGAAGGTCGTACCGGAGTTCTCGTAGGTGTGGTCGACCAGCGCGATCACGTACCCGTGGCTGGCCAGGTCCTCGGCGAGGCCGGTGAGGGTGGCGCGCGGGAACCCGAAGCCCGGTGAGAGCAGCACCAGCGGGAAACGGCCGCCCGCCGGGCGCGCGCCGGTCCGCGCGTAGGTGCGGGTCGCGCTGAGCGCCTCGGGCGGGAATCCGGCCCCCGGAGCCTTCTCCCGCAGGAACAGCCGGGCCTCCTCCGTGGTCATGTACGCGGCGGGCCCGCCGGTCCCGGGCCGGGCGGGGTAGTACATCGACACCATGAGCTGCCGCGGGCCGGCCGACGGCACCCAGGGATCCGGTCGGCGGGTGTCGACGAGGTGGAGGACGGAGCGGCCGACCGCGTGCGGGCCGGTCGGGGGAGGCAGGACCGGGGATCCGGCAGGCCGCGCGGCGGAACGCGCGGCGCGTGCGGCGGCGACCTGCTGTGCCGGCGAAGCGCCGCAGGCCGCCGTCGCCAGCGCGACGCCCAGCAGGGCGGCGGCCGACCGTGACGCACGTGTGCGGCCGCGCAGGCCGGTCCGGACCCGGCCGACCGGCCGGGGCGCATGGGTGATCTCTGGTTTCATCGGTTTCCCGTTTCGTGGAAGGGCATGCGACGCCGGTGGCGCCGGAGGGCACCGGCGTCACTGGACGAGCGCGGGAGTGTGGACGCCGGATCGTGCCGATCCGGCGGGCGGGCTTCAGCCGATCCGGCGGCGGACCAGCCAGACGGTGGCGATGCCCAGGAGCAGGATGAGCAGCGTCATCCAGCCGGTTTCGATGAACTGGAAGGTCCAGAACCGTCCGGCGGGGTGGTAGCTCGTCACGATGGTGTAGTGCCGGGCCTGCAGCCAGTCCCTGTACGAGACGGACGGAGTTCCGTCGCTCGACGATGGGATCTGTGCCAGGTACTTCGTGAACAGGACGTGGCTGTCGCCGGTGTTCAGCAGGTGCCCGTTGGGATCCACGTACGCCCTGCCGACCACCCAGTCACGCGGGTTCGTCCCGCCTGCCGTGACGAGTGGCGTCATGTAGTACTTGCGAAGCTCGAAGACGAGTGCCAGGACCAGCCCGGACATGCCGAGGAAGACCCCGGCGACCGTGGCGATGCTGCGGCGGGTCAGCAGGCCGGCGAACACCCCGGCCGTGAACGCCAGCAGCGTCTGGACCGGAAAGACGACTCCCTTGAGCTCGAAGCCGAGGTAGTCGCCGAAGCCGAAACGCATGACGTGGTCCAGAGGCGCGTTGTACCAGGTGTACAGAGCCCCGTACGCCTCTGCCACCGCGGCCAGCACCGCGGCGACCAGCAGCAGTTGCGTCAGCAGCAGGCGGGTCCGTCCGGCGCCCTGGGTCCAGGCGAACCGGTAGGTGCCCGTCTCCAGCTCCCGGGCGATCAGCGGCCCTCCGGCGATGGCGCCCAGGGCCGCGGGGAGCAGCAGGAGGAACAAGAACGGCACCTGCTGCGGGTACCAGTCGAAGAACTCCATGCGGAGGTGTTCGCAGCGGTCGCCGGTGAACGAGGTGCACTGGTTCAGCCCGAGCCGGTGATAGGTCGAGCGGGCCCGCAGGCCACCGGCCACCATCAGCACGGCGAAGCCGGCCAGCATCCCCAGCAGGGCGTAGAAGGCGGTCCGGTGCCGGCGCCACGTCACCCAAGCGGCGCCCAGCCGGGGCAGCGGGCCGCCGGGGGCCGGGGCCGCGGAATCGACCGCGGTCATCAGCACGCCACCTGTTCGCCGCGTCCGGCTCTCGGCCCGGGGAGCACCGAGGCCGACGGTTCGCGCATGTAGGCCAGTACCAGTTCCTCCAGCCCGACCGGGTGCCGCTGCCAGCCCGGCGGCGCGGCGTCCTGGTCGGTGCCGCGGACCAGCAGGTGAGCCTGCGCGGCGGCGCGCCGGTCCCGGACGACCGGGAGGTGCTCGGCGACGGCGTCGGCCCGGTCGGCCGGCCCGGTCAGGACGTGATGACCGGCCACCAGGTCCTCGGCCTCGCCCGACACCTGGATCCGCCCGCCGTGCACGACGACCACGTAGTCGCAGACCCGCTCCAGCTCCGCGACGACGTGGGAGGAGAACACCACCGAGACGCCGTCCTCCGCCACGGCCGCCAGCAACGCCGCCATGAAGTCGTGCCGGGCCACCGGGTCCAGCGCGGCCAGCGGCTCGTCCAGGATCAGCAGTTCCGGGCATTTGGCGAGGGCGAGGGTCAGCGCCACCTGGGACCGCTGGCCGCCCGACAACGCGCCGACCTTCTTCTCCAGCGGAATGCCCAGCTCCGCCAGCCGATCGCGAGCGCGCCGGTCGTCCCAGCGCCGGTTCAGGCTGCGCCCCACCCGCAGCATGTCGGCCACGGGCAGATTGCGGTAGAGCGCCGCCTCCTGGGCCACGAAGGCGACGGCGTCCAGCGCGGCGGCCGACCCCGCGGCCCTGCCGCCCGCCACCCGCACGCGTCCCGCCGTCGGCGTCGCCAGCCCGGCCGCCAGGCTCAGCAGCGTGGTCTTGCCCGCGCCGTTCGGGCCGACGAGGCCGACCACGTGCCCGGCCGGGATCGCCAGCGAGCAGTCCCGCAGCGCCCACGTACGGCCGTAGCGCTTGCCGAGCCCGGACGCCTCGATCGCGGTGCTCATGCGACCACCCCCGGGCGGCCGCCGCCTTCCTCGCCGCTCCGACCCTCCCGGCTCTGCCGCAGGTCGTGCAGCGCGGCCGTGAACACGGCGCTCATGCCGTCCTCGTCGAGGCCGGCCTCGGCCGCCGTGCGCATCCAGGCCAGCATGCTCTTGTGCAGGGCCGCCTGTTCGCGCAGTCCGACCCGGTCCAACGCGCCCTCGACGAACGTGCCGACGCCGCGCCGTCCCGCCACCAGCCCCCGGTGCTCCAGCTCCCGGTACGCCTTCAGCACCGTGTTCGGGTTGATCGCCAGCCCGGCGACGACGTCCTTGACCCGCGGAAGCTGGTCGCCCCTGCGCAGGTACCCCAGCCGCATCGCCTGCTCCACCTGGTGCACCAGCTGGAGATAGGTCGGCACCCCCGAGCCGGGATCGAGCCGGAACTCGATCGGCGACGGCGAACCGGCTTTATCTATATCCATAGTTATGGAGTTAAAGGGGTATTGATCGCCGCTGTCAACCTCCGTGCCGGCCTGATGGGCCGATCCGGATCGGAGAGGGGCCCGGCAGGTCGCCCCGCCGGACCCCGAAACCGCATCCCGATGGACGCGGCGGCTAACCGAGCAGCTCGACGACCGTTCCGGCGCCGACCGTCCGGCCGCCCTCCCGGATCGCGAACCCGAGCCCCTCGCTCATCGCGACGGGCCGGCCCAGCTCGACGGCCATCTCGACGGAGTCGCCCGGCATCGCCATGCCGCCCTCACCGCCGAGGTCCACACCGCCGACCACGTCCGTCGTCCGGAAGTGGAACTGCGGCCGGTACCCGTGGAAGAACGGCCTGCTCCGGCCGCCCTCCGCCGCCGTCAGCACCCGGACCCGCGCGCGGAACCGGGTGTGCGGCCGGATCGCGCCCGGCGCCGCGACCACCTGGCCGCGCCGCACCTGGTCGCGCCGCACGCCGCGGAGCAGCATCGCGGTGTTGTCGCCCGCCTCGGCGTGGTCCATGGACTGCCCGAAGGTCTCCAGCCCCGTCGCGACCGAGCCGAACGACGCGCCGAGCCCGACGACCTCCACCGCGTCCCCGACCCGGACCGAGCCCTGCGCCACCACGCCGGTCACGACGGTGCCGCGCCCGGTGATGGTGAGCACGCTCTCCACCGGCATGAGGAACGGCCTGTCGAGCACGCGGTCCGGCACCGGCACGTACGCGTCGATCGCGTCGAGCAGGTCGCCGATCCGGGCCGTCCAGTACGGGTCGCCCTCCAGCGCCTTCAGCCCGGAGACCCGGACCACGGGCACCTCGTCGCCGGGGAACCCGTACTCGGTGAGCAGCTCGCGCACCTCCAGCTCGACGAGGTCGAGCAGCTCGGTGTCCTCGACCGTGTCGGCCTTGTTGAGCGCGACCACGATGTGCCGGACGCCGACCTGGTGCGCCAGCACGATGTGCTCCCGCGTCTGCGGCATCGCGCCGTCCTGCGCCGAGACGACCAGCACCGCCCCGTCCACCTGCGCCGCACCGGTGATCATGTTCTTCACGTAGTCGGCGTGACCGGGCATGTCGACGTGGGCGTAGTGCCTGGTCGCGGTGGAGTACTGGACGTGCGCGACGTTGATGGTGATGCCGCGGTCGCGCTCCTCGGGGGCGCGGTCGATGCCCTCGAACGGCACGGCGGACGCCAGCCCGCGCTCGGCCAGCACCTTCGTGATCGCCGCGGTCAGCGTCGTCTTGCCGTGGTCGACGTGGCCCATCGTGCCGATGTTCAGGTGCGGCTTGTCCCGCTCGTACAGCTTCTTCGCCATGGTCTCTTCGTCCTCACGATGATCCGAACGTGAGAACCCGCGCGCGCCCGTGCGGGCGCGCCGCGTTCGCTTGGCCAACCCCCCTCCGCTGGTTCTCCGGAGGCGGGACGGAGAGGGGTCAGCTTCGGACGCCGTCGTCGGCGATCGCCGCTGCCGCTGCCACGAGGAAGGCAGCCGGCACCGCGCTCAGCAGGCAGTCGCCTGCGAGCGTCCGGGTGCCGGCTGCGAAGAACATGCCCCGCACACTACGAAGCCGACCGGACGAAGTCGACCGGTTTTCCGCGGGCAGGTGTTGCGTTGGTGCGACCAACGATGTAATTTCATTGGTGGCGCCAACGTTGGCGCCACCAATGAAATGTGGAGGCTTCCATGCCGGTGATCGACGTGCTCGACTCGACGATGTACTACGAGGAGACCGGGGACGGCGCGCCCGTCGTCTTCCTGCACGGCAACCCCAGCTCGTCGCGCCTGTGGCGGCGGGTGCTGCCCGCGATGGGCGGGACCGGGCGGCTCCTCGCCCCCGACCTCATCGGCATGGGCCGCTCGGGCAAGCCGGACGTCCCCTACCGCTTCGACGACCACGCCCGCTACCTGGACGCCTGGTTCGACGCGCTGGGCCTGGAGGAGGTCGTGCTGGTCGGCCACGACTGGGGCGGCGCGCTGGCCTTCGACTGGGCGGCCCGCCATCCGGGGCGGACCCGCGGCGTCGCGTTCTTCGAGACGATCGTCAAGCCCGTGTCCTGGGACGAACTGGGCGACGCGCCGCGGGCCCGCGCCGAGATGATGCGCGGCCCCGAGGGCGAGAAGCGGGTGCTCGACACCAACTTCTTCATCGAGACGGCGTACACCGGCGGCGTCCTCACCCCGCTCGACGAGGAGGAGCTCCGCCCGTACCTGGAGCCCTACCCCACGCCGGAGAGCCGCCGCCCGATCCTGCAGTGGGCGCGCTCGCTGCCGATCGGCGGGGAGCCCGCCGACGTCCACGCGCGGGTCGAGCGGTACGACGCGTGGCTGGCCGCGAGCCGCGACGTCCCCAAGCTGCTGATCACCTTCGACACCTCGCCCACTCTCGCGATCGACCCGGCGACGGCCGCCTGGTGCGCGGAGCACATCGCGAACCTGGAGATCGAGCACGGCGGCGCGTCCGGGCACCACGCCCCCGAGGACCGCCCCGACACGATCGCCGACGCGATCACCGCCTGGGGGCACCGCCACGACCTCCTCACCGGCCGGCCCGCAGGGGCCGCCCGGTGAGGCCGGGTCAGGCGGACGGTTTGATCAGCTCGTCGGCGAGCCACCGCGCGGCGCCGTCCGGGTAGGGCGCGGGCAGGGAGAGGACGAAGTGCCGGAAACCGGCGTCGAGCGCCTCGCCGATCGCGTCCCTGGCGGCGCCGGGCTCGTCGTAGGAGACGGGCAGGTGGATGGAGCGGGTGATCGAGGCGGGGTCGCGGCCGATGGCGGCGCAGTAGCGGTCCAGCAGGGCGCTGCGGGCGGTCACGTCCGCGATGTCGCCGCCGGGGATGTTCCACAGGTCGGCGTGCTCGGCGACCACGCGCAGCGTCGCGGACGAGCGGCCGCCGATGAGGATCGGCGGGTGCGGGCGCTGGACGGGCTTGGGGTTGCCGAACGCGCCGGTGAGCCGGTGGTGGACGCCGGCGAAGTCGAACGGCTCGGGCTCCGTCCACAGCCGCCGGACGATGGCGCACGCCTCGGCGAGGCTCTCCACGGAGTGCTCGAAGTCGTGGAAGGGCAGGCCGTGCGCCTCGTACTCGCGCCGGGCGAGCGGGTGGCCGGGACGCGAGCCCGCGCCGATGCCGAAGTCGAGCCGCCCGCCGGAGACGATGTCGACGGTGGTGGCGATCTTGGCGAGCATCGCGGGCGGGCGGAACCGGTTGCTGGTCACCAGCAGGCCGAGGCGCAGCCGCCGGGTCCGCGCGGCCAGCGCGGACAGCAGCGTCCAGCCCTCGTAGGCCGGGCCGTCCGGGTCGCCGCCGATCGGCATGAGGTGGTCGAACAGCCAGGCGTGGCCGATCTCGGGGATCGCGTCGGCCTCGCGCCAGACCCGCAGGATGTCGTCGTAGCCGACCTGCATCGGCGCGGTCATGATCCCGAAACTGGGTGATCGCGGCATGAGCCCTGGTTCCTTTCTCGGTGGACGGGGATCCGCCTACTTGATGTCGAGCCGCCCGAGCGGGCGCGGGTCGCTTTCCAGCGCGGAGCGCGCCTCCTGCCAGCCGGTGTCGTCCGGGTAGAGGACGCCGCGCAGGTAGGCGGTGGTGAGCCGCTGGACGAGGGCGACGCGCTCGGGGTTCTCGTCCGTCGTCTCGGCGACCTCGTATCCCGGGACGCCGCCGAGCGAGTGCTCCGCTCCGAACAGCGTGAGCAGGGCCTTGTCCTTCGGGCCGAGCACGTAGGCGTCGGTGAACCAGTCCGGCCCCCGGGTGGTCAGGGGCGACCGGTCGTGGTCGCCGGCGACGATGAGCGCGGGCGCGGCCATGCCGTCGAAGGACGGGTTCATGAAGGGGAAGTGCTCGGCCGCGAACGCCGACAGGTCGGTTCCGCCCCGGCCGGTCAGGGCGAGCAGCACGCCCGCCTTCACGCGGGGGTCGGACAGGTCCTCACCGGGTGCGCCGTCCGGGTCCAGGACGCGCGCGCCCAGCAGCATGCTCGCCGTCTGGGCTCCCCAGGAGTGGCCCGCCACGGCGATGCGGTCGCGGTCGAGGCGCCCGGCGAGGCCGGGAACGGCGGCCTCCAGGGCGTCGAGCCCGTCGATCACGCGCGTCAGGTCGTCGACGCGCAGGCGCCAGATCCGCGGCGTGCGGGGATCGTCGGCGGGGATGCCGAGCCGCCTGGAGTCGAGGTGGGTGGGCCGGACGACCGCGAAGCCGTGCGCGGCCCAGTGGTCGGCGAGCGGCGCGTAGCCGTCCATCGACCAGCCGAAGCCGTGCGAGAAGACGATGACGGGCAGGTCGCCGCCGGTCGCGGGCGCGGACACGCTGACCTGGAGGTCCTCGCCGCGGTCCGGGGCGGGCAGCACGACGGGCCTCGCGGTGATGGTCATGGTGGAAGCGTTCGACATGGGTGCGGCTTTCGTCGGGAGAGGTCGCGAGCGGCGCCGGCGGCGCAGGGGGATTGGTGGCCACGCTCGCGCTCTGGCATGATGATTAACCGGGACGATGTCCCACTTAGACGATACGGAACGATGTCCCGTTTAGCAACCCCGGAGTCGGAGGCATGGTGAAGGACGGCGAGCGCGCGGCCCGGCCCAGGCGGGCGGACGCCCGGCGCAACGAGGAGGCCCTGCTCGACGCGGCCGCCGAGATCTTCGTGACGTCGGGCGTGGAGGCGCCCGTGCGCGACATCGCGGCGAAGGCGGGCGTCGGGACGGCCACGATCTACCGCCACTTCCCGACACGGGCGGACCTCATCGTGGCCGTCTACCGGCACCAGGTCGAGTCCTGCGCCGAGGCCGGACCCGCCCTGCTGGAGGAGAGCGCGACGCCGTACGCGGCGCTGGGGCGGTGGATCGACCTGTTCGTGGACTTCCTGGTCACCAAGCACGGGCTCGCGGCCGTGCTGCGGTCCGACACCGCCGGGTTCGAGACGCTGCACGCCTACTTCCTCGAACGCCTCGTCCCCGTGTGCGCGCGGCTGCTCGACGCCGCGGCCGGCGCGGGCGAGATCCGCTCCGGCATCGGCGCCTACGAGCTCATGCGGGGCATCGGCAACCTCTGCATCGGCGCCGAGAACGACGACCGCTACGACGCGCGGCGCCTCGTCCGCCTCCTGATCGCCGGCCTGCGCCCGCCCCAGTGACCACCGCGGTGACCGCGTGGCGCAGCGCGGCTACCGGCTCGGAAGCGAGCGCGGCAGGCCGAACGACGGGAGCACGCCGTTCTCGAAGCGGGTCATGGCGCTGATCCGGCCGCCCGCGAGGGTGAGGACGTACAGGCCGGTCCCGTGCCGGGCGCCGGTGGGGGCGCGCAGGTAGCTCCCGAACGCCGGCTGTCCGTTGGCGCGCGTCGGCACGAGGTCGAACCTCCGCCCTGCGCCGAACAGGTCGGCGCAGAAGCCCGCCACGACGTCCCGCCCCTCGTACTCGAACGGCAGCGGCGGCATGGACACGAAGGCGTCGTCGGTCAGCAGCGCCACCAGCGCGTCGACGTCGGCGGCCTCCCAGGCGCGGACGAAGCCCGCCACCACGGCGTTCTCGGCGGGCGAGCCGGCGGCGGGAGGCGGTTCGTCGCCGGCCTGCGCCGCCTGCCGCCGCCGCAGGCCGGTGCGCGCCCGTTTCAGGGCGCTCTTGACCGAGTCGACGGTCGTGTCCAGCATCGCGGCGACCTCGTCCGCGTGGAACCCGAGCACGTCACGGAGGATGAGAACGGCGATCTGGCGGGGCGGCAGGGTCTGGAGCGCCGTCACGAAGGCGAGCGAGACGGACTCGGTCCGCTCGTAGCGCGCCTCCGGACCGAGCGGCACCGGCGGCGCGCCTTCCAGGAGGGCGTCGGGGAACGGCTCCAGCCACACGACCTCGCCGAGCCGGGTCGGTTCGGGCGGCTCGACACCGGGGATGTCCCACGCCTTGGCCGGGCGCCGGGCCGCCGAGCGAAGCGTGCTCAGGCACCGGTTCGTGGCGATCCGGTAGAGCCAGGTGCGCAACGAGGCGCGTCCGTCGAACCCGCCGAGGCCCCGCCAGGCGTCCAGCAGCGTGTCCTGGAGGGCGTCCTCGGCGTCCTGGAACGATCCCAGCATCCGGTAGCAGTGCACGTGCAGCTCCCGGCGGTGCGGCTCGGTGAGCGCGCGGAACGCCTCGCCGTCCCCGGCCCGCGCCCTCGAGATCAGGTCGGCTCCCATCGGCGCTCGCCACCTCTCCTCTGCGCCCGTTCTCTTCCCATCCTGTACGGACGCCGGGCGGGCCCCGAAGGGGGCGGTCCTCGGCCGCCCCCTTCTCCGGGATCGCGGCATCTGCATCGGCGACGGCAACGACACCGATGGGAGAAGCGCCATGGGAAGGATCGTCATCAGCGAGAACGTCTCGCTCGACGGAGTCACCGAGATCGCGGGCGACGAGGACGCCAGGTTCGGCCGCTGGTTCGACTGGATGGCGGACGAGGACCGCATCGCGTGGGCCGAGGCCGAGACCGCGGAGGCGATGGGCACCGAGGCGCTGCTCATGGGCCGGCGCAGCTACGAGTACTTCATCGCGCGGGGCTGGCCCTCGCGGACCGGCCCGTGGGCGGACCGGCTGCGGTCCCTGCCCAAGCACGTCGTGTCCTCGACCCTGGAGGACCTCGGCTGGGAGAACACCGCGGTCCTGGGCGGCGACCCCGTCCACGAGATCTCGAGGCTGAAGGAGAAGGTGGACGGGGACATCGTCGTGTACGCGAGCACCCGGCTCGTGCACACGCTGATCGAGCACGACCTCGCCGACGAGCTGCGGCTGATCGTGTGGCCGCTCGTCATCGGGGCCGGCCCGCGGCTGTTCGGCGAGACGAGCGGCGTGAAGTCCATGCGCCTGGTGGACACCCGCATGGTCGGTGACGGCATGCCGCTCCTCACCTACCGGACCGCCCGGGAGTCCTAGGCGCCTGCGTCCCGTGCCCCGTCCCGGCCCCCGGCCCCCGGCCCCCGGCTCAGTCCCGGCCGGGGATCGGGGCGCCGGACGGCAGGCCCGCCGCCACGTACCCGTCGTACGCCGGCTGCCACGCGGGCTGCTCGGCGGGGCGGTCCTCGGCGAGGGCGTCGAGCGCGGCCAGGCAGACGTCCCAGCCGGCCGCGTTGCGCGCCGCCGTGTCGCGGGCCTCGAGGACGTTGGTGAGGACGAACCGGGTCCGGCCGCCGTCGAGCGGTTCGAGGTCGAAGTGCAGCTCGTCGCCGCCCCAGCTGAAGGCGAGCCGGCGCGGCGGGTCGACGTCGATGACCCGGCCGCTCGACGTCGCCTCGGGCATGGCCGGGTCGCCGGAGAAGGTGATCGCGCCGCCGGGGACCGGATCGATGGTGATCTTCGGGGCCGGGAACCAGCGCGCCAGCTCGGCGGGGTCGGCGACCATGCGCCACACCCGCTCCACCGGGTGGTCGTAGATCCGCTCGAAGCGGACGGCCGGGCGGCCGCCGATCTCGAGGTAGCGGCCGGGATTCGTGATGATCATGGTTCGCCTCTCTCGGTGGCGCCGGCGCCGGGCCGTCCGCCG
This sequence comes from Actinomadura nitritigenes, assembly GCF_017573545.1. GTDB lineage: Bacteria > Actinomycetota > Actinomycetes > Streptosporangiales > Streptosporangiaceae > Spirillospora > Spirillospora nitritigenes. The sequence goes on from NZ_JAGEOK010000014.1 coordinate 165,005, forward strand.
GACGGGTCGTCCAGGCGGTCCAGCCGGTCGCCCAGCGCGTCCAGGCTCGCGTTCCACAACCGCCGGTAGGGCGCCAGCCAGGCGTCCAGCTCCGCCATCGGGGCGGGCCGGATCGCGTACAGCCGGCGCTGCGCGTCCCGTTCGACGTCGACCAGCCCGGCCTCGCGCAGCACGCGCAGGTGCTTGGACGTGCCGGGCTGGCTCAGGCCGCAGGCGCGGGCCAGGTCGCCGACCGGCCGCGGACCGTCCAGCAGCCGGTCGAGGATCGCCCGCCGGCCGGGGTCGGCGAGCGCGTGCCAGACCGCGGTTGCCATGTCGTTCAATATGCCTCACCAGGAATATAACCGTCAAGGAATAGAGCGAGGTCGGCGCGGTCGCAGCAGGATCCAGCCGGAGAGCGCGCCGGCGAACTGGAGCGAGGCGATCGCCAGCACCAGCCCGACCGGGCCGACCGCGTCCGCGCACGCGGCGGTGAGCGCCGCGCCGAGCGCGGAGGCGCCGATCTTCAGGCTGCCGCCGGTGGTGTTCACCTGGCCGAGCCGGTCCGGCGGCGACTCGCGCTGGCGGAGCATCAGCGTCGCGGTGAACACCGGCCCCTCGGCGAGCCCCGCCGCGCAGAACGCGGCCATCGCCCACGGCACCGACGGGACCACCGCGAGCGCCGCCAGCGCGGCGCCGAACGCGACGAGCCCGCCGACCAGGACCGGCTCGGCGCGCCGGGGCGTCAGCCAGCGGCTCGACGCCAGCGAGCCGAGCAGCGACCCGGCGGCCATCGCCACCAGCAGCCGCCCGCCCGCGCTGGGCGCGGCGCCGATGTGCCCGGCGAGCAGGACCGCCGTCACCGCGACGCCGCCGAACCCGAGCCACGCGAGCGTCGTCGCGACGGTCAGCGCGCGCAGCACCCGGCCCCGGGCCAGCACGAGCAGCCCGCCGGCGATCACGTCGCCGAGGCCGGACCGGGCGTCCTCGGTGACCTCGCCGATGTCCCGCTCGGCGATCGCGCCCTTCCCCGCCTCGGCGGCCCGCCCCGCCTCGGCGGGCTTTCCGGGCCCGGCGAAGGGCAGCAGGGGAAGGACGCAGAGCCCGAGGACGGCGCTCGCCACGATGCCCGCCCCCGCGTACCGGCCGCTCGCGAACGAGGCGACGCCCGCCGCGAGACCGGGGCCGACGATCGCTGCCACGTTGTAGCTCGACGCCTCCAGCCCGTACGCGCGCGACAGCCGGTCGGCCGGGACGAACCGCGGCAGCAGGCTGGTCAGCGCCACGACGATCGGCTCGGTGCAGCCGATCACGGCCGCGACGCACAGCGCCGCGACCAGCGGCGAGCCGCCCGCCATCACCAGCAGCAGGCCGGTCGCGGCGACATAGGCGAGGGCCAGCGGGACGACGGCGCGGCGCGGGCGGGCCATCCGGTCCAGCGCGTTGCCGATCACCGGCCCGCTGACCACGTACGGCAGCGTCATCGCGGTCTGCAGGTAGCCGGCGGTGGCGGCGTGGCCCGTCCGGGCCTGGACGGTCAGGACGAGCGCCGTCGCGACGCCCTCGGCGGACACCCGCAGCAGCGTCGCGGCGGTCAAATGCAGTGAAAGCCCCCGGATCACCCTCGGATCGTGGCACAGGAACGGGCCAACGGCTCCGCCGGAAAGGGCCGATCTAGACTTCTGGTGTGACGCAGACAACGGGGACGACGGCACCGGACGCGCACGAGCACCGGGTGACCAGCGAGGTCGGGCGGCTGCGGACGGTCCTGCTGCACCGTCCGGGCGCGGAGCTGAAGCGGCTGACGCCGCGCAACAGCGACAAGCTGCTGTTCGACGCGATCCCGTGGGCGGGCCGCGCGCAGGAGGAGCACGACGCGTTCGCGGAGGCGCTGCGGGAGCGCGGCGTCGAGGTGCTGTACGTCACCGAGCTGCTGCAGGACGCGCTGGAGTACGGGGCGGCGCGGGAGCAGGCGATCGCGGACGCGATCGTCGACCTGCGGCTCGGCGACCAGCTGCGCCGCGTCGTGGAGGGGTACCTGCGCGACCTCGACCCGGAGGACCTGTCGCAGACGCTGGTCGCGGGGCTGGCGCACGAGGAGCTGAAGGCCGGGCACGGCCTGGTGTACCGGCTGATGGACCGGCTCGACTTCATCGTGGACCCGCTGCCGGGCCTGCTGTTCACCCGCGACAACAGCGCGTGGATCGGCGACCGGGTGGCGGTGACGAGCCTGGCGATGGAGGCGCGGCGCCGGGAGGCGCAGCTCACCGGGCTGATCTACGCGCACCACCCGCGGTTCGCGGGGGTGGAGCCGGTGTACTCGCCGGCGCTGGAGCACCTGGAGGGCGGCGACGTCCTGCTGCTGTGCCCGGGGGTGATCGCGGTCGGGACGGGCGAGCGGACGACCCCGGCGGGCGTGGAGCGGCTGGCCCGGCAGGTGATCGGGGCGGGGCTGGCGCACACGGTGCTGGCGGTGCCGATCGCGCAGGAGCGCGCGACCATGCACCTGGACACGGTGTGCACCATGGTCGACGTCGACACCGTGGTCATGTACCCGCCGGTCGCGCACTCGCTGACCGCGTACACGGTGACGCTGCACGACGGCGACCTGCGGGTGGCGGAGCCGCGCCCGTTCCTGGAGGCGGCGGCGGACGCGATGGGCCTGGACCGGCTGAAGGTGATCGACACCGGTCTCGACCCGGTGACCGCCGAGCGGGAGCAGTGGGACGACGGCAACAACACGCTCGCGGTCGCGCCCCGGCTGTGCGTGGCGTACGAGCGCAACATCGAGACGAACGCGCAGCTGGAGGCGTCGGGGATCGAGGTCATCCGGATCAGCGGCAGCGAGCTCGGCACCGGGCGGGGCGGCCCGCGCTGCATGTCCTGCCCGATCCTCCGCGACGCCCCCTGACGGGGCCCCGTGACGTCGAAAGGCCCCGGCGATGCCGGGGCCTTTCCCACGTTGGACGCTCGGGCGGTGTCGACGGGGGCACGACAGCGCCCGAGCTTGTTGAGGACCATACAAGGTGCGGCAGTGGTCCTTCTAGGCGGGGTATGCCCTACTTGGGGCCACCTCATTCCTCGTTCCGTTGTAGAAGCCTTCATTCGGTTCGTCCATGAGGTCCGGAAAGTCGGCGAGATCGGGCACGACGGTGTCGGAGTGCGCGGGCGAGACCGCGCCCTCGCCGCCGTTCGAGCGCGGCGTGCGCAGCACGGCCCACACGGTGGTGGCGCCGTCCTCGTGCCGGACGCCCCAGCCCTCCGACAGGGCCTCGACGATGCCGAGCCCGCGGCCGCCGAGCGAGGACAGCGTGCCCGGGCCGCGGCGCGGCTCGGTCATCGCGCCCCCGTCGCTGACCTCGAGCTCCAGGACGTCGCCGCGGCGCAGCCAGCAGACCCGGACCTGCCCGGAGGGCAGCGGCCTGGCATGCCTCAGGGCGTTGCTGATCAGCTCGCTGACGATGACGCTGGCATCGTCGACGACCGACTCGAAGACCCCCGAGGCGACCAGCTCGGAGCTGAGGCGCTTGCGGGCGACCGCGACGCTGGACGGCGCGTGCGGCAGCAGTACGACGCTCGACGCCCTCACCTCCCCGTGGTTCCGCTGTCTCGGACCAGCCCCGTCGCCGCTCTTCCAGTACGACCGAAATGCCCTGATGGCCTGGACCGGAAACCTGAGCGATTCAGTTTGCCACCTGCACAACGAGTCACCGGCCGTTCGGTCACGGTGATCACCCCCGTATGCGGCGTCGGAACCCGGTGCGGGACGGTGATCCCGTCACCAACGGCGACCAACCAAGGATCTATCCAGCCGGAGGACGGGTTACTCCTCGCGCGCGCGTTTCGTCCGTCACACCCGGTGGCCACCGCACTTTCCCGCACGGAGCAACAGTGCCACCGGCCAAGATCGCTCAAACCGCGGGCCACACCGGACTCACCCGGCCGCAGCCGGAGCGCTGTCCTCACGGTAAGTGACCGACCGGGCGGTCATTCGGCCGGCAGGACCAGCCGCATGCAGGTGCCCGGCCCGCCGCCCGTGCGGGGATGCGCGGAGATCGCCCCGCCCTGCGCCTCGGTCAGCCGCTTCACGATGTAGAGCCCGAGCCCGATGCCGCCGAACCGGCGCCGGTCCCCCGCCTCGCCCTGCACGAACCGCTCGAAGATCCGCTCGTGGTCGCCCGGCCGGATGCCGATCCCCTCGTCCTCGACCGCCACCGCGATCCCCGCCGGGCTCGCCTTCGCGCGGACCCGGACCGTCCCGCCGTCCGGGCTGTACTTGAACGCGTTCTCCAGCAGCTGCCCGAGCACGATGTCGGTCGCCATCGCGTCGCCCCGGCAGCGCGGCAGGTCCGGCTCGATCTCCAGCTCCACCCGGTGCAGCGGCGACAGCGACCGGAACCCCGCGACGACGCCCTCCAGCACCCGGGCCAGGTCGAACGGCTCCACCGTCACGGCCAGCTCGTCGGCGCCCGCGCGGGAGCCGAGCAGCAGGTGCTCCACCAGCCGGGCGAGCGACTGGGCGCGCTCGGCGATCGTCGCGACGGCGGCGCGGCGGTCGATGTCGGACAGCTCGTCCCACCGGTTGACCAGCGTCGACGCGAAGCCCTGCACGACCGTGATCGGGGTGCGCAGCTCGTGGCTGGTGGTGGCGAGGAACAGGTCCTTCGCCTCCTCCAGGGCCTTGGCCTCCGTCACGTCGCGGAAGTCGACGACCAGCTCGCCGGTCTCCTCGATCTCCGCGGCCAGCACGTTCAGCCAGACCCCGGACTCCAGCGGGAACGTCAGCATCTCGCCGAGCGCGGGCATGTCGAACGGCAGCGGCCGGCCGATCGCGTCCTCCGGCGGGACGCCGGTGAGGGCGTGCGCGGCCGGGTTCCACTGCCGGACGACGAGGTCGTGGTCCAGCACCGCGATGCCGTCCGCGCTGGAGTCGATCACCGCGCGCTCGTGCGCCCGCTGCCGGACGACCTCCGCGTACGCGACGGCGTTGCCGACCGCCACGCCGGCGTGCCCGGCGAGCAGCTCCAGCAGCTCCAGCTCGGTGTGCCCGATCTTGCGCCCGGAGAACAGCGCGTACAGCGCCCCGTACGGGCGGTTCTGCAGGTAGGACAGGCCGAGCGCGACGGTGTGCAGGCCGGGCAGCTCGGACCAGATCAGGTCGCCGAGCCGCTGCTCGCCGGTCGCGAGCTTGACCGTCTTGCCGGACCGCAGCAGCTCCCCGACCAGGCTCGGGCGCAGCTCGGCGGTCGTCCCGCGCATGTGCTCCGGCAGCCCCGACGTGCTGACCAGCCGCAGCCGCTGCCCCTCGATCCGGACGAACCCGCCCGCGTCCGCGCCCGTCAGCTCGATCAGCGCGGTCGTGATCCGGTCGAGCACGACGGCGAGGTCCAGCTCGGCGTTCAGGTCGGCGACGATGTCGTTGAGCCGCCGGACGAGCCGGGCCCGCTCCGTCATGTGGTGCTGGACGATCTCGTCGTCCTCCGCCGGGTGGTACACCCCGACCCAGCCGAGCGGGGTCCCGGCCGGGTCCTTCAGCAGGCTCGTGTCGATCCGCACGTCGATCAGCCGGCCGTCCCGGTGGAACCGGCGGGTCGCGATCGAGATCTGCCCGCCCTCCTTCTCGGACTCGCCCTCGCCGGCGCGCCGGGTGAGCAGCCGCTCCTGGACGGCGTTGTGCTCGGCCTTCAGCTCGTCCGGGACGATCGGCGGGACGCGCCCGACCATCTCCTCGGCGCTCCAGCCGAACATCCGCTCGGCGGCCGGGTTCCACACGGTGACGCGGTGCTTCTGGTCGACGGCCACGATCGCGTCGGCGGCGCTCTCGATGACGGCGCGCGCTATCGGGTCGTGGACGTGCTGCACGTCCTTCATCGTGCCACCGGAGCCCGGTGCGGCGCCGGGCAACCGGCGCCGAAAAGTTCCCACCAGGCGGCCCCCGCTCAGGGAGGAACGCCACTTCAGCGACCCGGGGACCTCGGGATCGGCCATCTCCGTCGTGCCTTTCGGGCGGGGCGCCGCGCATCCGCCGGCGCGCGGCTGCGGCAACCCTACCGTCGGGTAATACCGGGGCGGCGGGCGGCGCCCGCCCAGCCGATCAGCAGCGTCGCGGCCCCCGCGACGAGGAAGGAGAGCAGCGACGCGCTCATCCAGCTCTCCGGGGTGAAGTGCAGCGCGTCCCGCACGTGCTGCCACAGGTCCGTCCACCAGCCGATCGTCCCGGGGTTGATCAGCTGGTAGGCGACGATGCCGACCGCCCAGGCCGCGATCATGGCCCACCGGGACGGCGCGGTGCGGCTCGCGTCCCAGCCGCCGGCGCGGCCCCGTCCCAGGAAGAAGTCCGCCGCGAGCACGCCCAGCATCGGGACGAACACCGACCCGATCAGCGACAGGAAGCCCGCGTAGTCGTTGATGTCCAGCACCAGCGCGAGCACGGTGATCCCCGCGCCGAGCGCGACCGACAGGACGCGGCGGTCGGCGCGCGGCACCAGGTTCTGGATCGACACGGCGGTGGAGTACACGTTCGCGAACGACTGGTCGGCCTCCCGCAGCACGAACACCGCGAAGAACACCGCGCCCAGCGCGACGTGCAGGAACGGGTCGAACACCTTGGCCGTGTCGCCGCCCACGAGCGCCAGGGCCAGCAGCCCCAGCACGTACGCGACGATCTGGGTGACCGAGTACCCGACCGACGCCGCGCCGAAGGCGCCGCGCGCGCTCTTCGCGTGCCGCGTGTAGTCGGCGGCGACCGGCACCCACGAGATCGACACCGCCAGCGCCGCGTCCGCGCCGATCCAGAACCCGTGCCACGACCCGTGGTTCAGGTCCGGCAGCGGCTGCCGGACGAGCTGCACGTAGAAGTAGACCAGCGCGACGATCACCGCGACCGTCACGTACCGGCGCAGCAGCCGCACCGACCCGAGCGGCCAGATCGTCAGCACCGTCGTGAGGACACCGGCCGCGACCACGTAGCCCCAGCGCGGCACCCCGTCCCACAGCTCGCGCGCCGCGTCCGCGATCACGATCAGCTCGAACGTGCCCCAGCCGATCAGCTGCGCGATGTTCAGCACCGTCGGCACGTACGACAGCCGCGCGCCGAACAGCCCGCGCAGCAGCACCATCGCCGGCTGGCCCGTCCGGGCGCCCGGCGCGGCGGCGAGGCCGAGCATCAGCCCGCCCAGCACGGTGCCGACGATCATCGCGACGATGCCCGCCGCGATCGCCAGCGTCGGCGTCCCGGCGGCATCGGGCGCGAGGACGGTGTAGGCGCCGGAGAAGGCCAGCAGGCTGACCCCGAGGTTCGCCCAGAACGCGCTCTGGTCCCAGAAGCCGAGCACCTTCGGGGCCGGCTCGTCGAGCGTGTACGGGACCTCGGCCCGCGGGCTCTCGTGCGCGAGGGTCTTCTCGACGTCGGACGTCACGGGACACGCTCCCTACGCCGGCATTACCCGGACAGGTTCATGCGGTCGGCGACGCCAGGAAGGCCGCCCTCTCAGCCCGGCTCATGGCCCGAGCTCCCGCGGTTATCGGTCGGCACCGATCGTACAACCGCCCGCAACCCCGACAAAGGGGGTGATGTCTCCCCGGCCGTGCCGGGGGGCGGCCGGTCAGGCCACGTAGGGCTCGCCGTCCCCGCCGTTCTCCATCGGCCGGCCCGCCTCGGCCCAGCCCTTCATCCCGCCGTCCACGTTCTTCGCCAGCCAGCCCGCCTGGTTCAGCGCGACCGTCACCTGCGCCGACCGCGCCCCCGACCGGCAGATCACGAAGATCTCGCGGTCCCGCGGGATCTCCCCGGCCCGGTCGCCCAGCTGACCCATCGGAATGTGGACGGCGTCGGGCGCGTGCCCCGCGTCCCACTCGTTCTGTTCGCGCACGTCGAGCAGGTAGCCGCCCTGCGGAACGTCGGCGGCGACCACCGCCGGAACCTCGTCCCCGAAAATCATCACACCCCCATGGAACCGCGCGGAGCCCCGCCGCGTCGAATCATGCATGCGGTATCGGACGCTCATCCTCGCCTCGTCCGGGCTCGCCATGATCTTCTCACTGGCCGCCTGCGGCGACGAACACGCCAGGACCCTTCCCGCCGAGCGGCCCTCGGGCACCGCCACGGTGCGGCCCTCGAATTCCCCGGCCGACGACCTCACCATCCAGGTCAAGGCATCGGCCCAGGCTCCTGCCACGACCTACAGGCTGACCTGCGACCCGGCCGGCGGCGACCACCCGAAGGCCGCCGACGCCTGCGCCGCCCTCGCCAAGGCCAAGGACCCCTTCGCGCCCGTCCCCAAGGACCGGATGTGCACCGACATCTACGGCGGCCCCGAGGTCGCCACGGTGAAGGGCACCTGGCAGGGCAGGCCCGTCGACACGACCTTCAAGCGCAACGACGGCTGCCAGCTGCACCGCTGGAGCGAGATCGCCCCGGTCTTCGGCGCCGTCCCCAAGGTCCGCTGACCGCCCGCCGCGGATCATTTGAGCAGGCGGGACAGGCGGCGGTCGGCCAGGGGCTTGCCGCCGGTCTGGCAGGTGGGGCAGTACTGGAGGGCCGAGTCGGCGAACGACACCTCGCGGATCGTGTCGCCGCACACCGGGCATTTCTCGCCCTTGCGGCCGTGCACGCGGAGGCCGGTCTTCTTCTCGCCCTTGAGGTCCTGCGCTTCGAGGCCGCGCGAGCGCTCCACCGCGTCGCGCAGGGTCGTGACGATCGCCTCGTGGAGGGTCGCGACATCGTCGTCGGTGAGCGTCGCGGCGATCTTGAACGGGGACATCTTCGCCACGTGCAGCACCTCGTCGGAGTAGGCGTTGCCGATGCCGGCGATGACGCTCTGGTCGCGGAGCAGGCCCTTGATCTGCGTGCGCTTGCCCGCGACGATCTCGCGCAGCCGGTCGGCGGTGAACGACCCGTCCAGCGGGTCGGGGCCGAGGCCCGCCACGCCGGGCACGTCGTCCGGGTCGCGGACGACGTAGACCGCGAGCCCCTTCTTCGTCCCGGCCTCGGTGAGGTCGAAGCCGGAGCCGTCGTCCAGGTGGACGCGGAGTGCGAGCGGGTTCTTCCCGCCGGGGCGGGCGGGCCTCGTCGGCACCTCGTCGCGCCACCGGAGCCAGCCGGCGCGGGCCAGGTGGACGACCAGGTGGATGCCGTCGACGTCCAGGTCGAGGAACTTGCCGTGCCGGGCGGCACCGGTGACGGTGAGCCCGCCCAGCGCGGTGACCGGTGGGTCATAGGTCTTCAGCGCGGAGATCGCGAGGACGTCGACGCGCGCGACGGCATGGCCCACGACGCGCTCCCGCAGGAACGCCGCCAGCGCCTCCACCTCGGGCAACTCGGGCATCGGACCTCCACTCGCCGACCGTGACCCCTCCAAGGTAAACGCTCCGGCAGCCGTGCGGCGGACCTGCGCAAGAGGGCTGCTCCGGGGCGCGGAACGCGAGAGCATCGACGGGTGCGGCGTCCCGCGCCCGGCGGCGCGCCGTGGTTGCCCACAGGGCTGGGGAAGGTTGTGGAAAACCTTGTGCATGGCGCGCGGTTCGGCGCGCCGGCGGGGCGATCCGCGGTGAATACCTCCACGAATGTCGACAGATCGCCGCGCCGCGGCCCGCGGGGTCCTCTGGACAGGGTGTGGATAACTCCGCGCGGAGGGCTGTGACCCGGATCTCGAAATAACCCCTAGGGGGTACGGGTTGTGCGGGGCGTCGGCGTTATGGCAGCATGAGGCCACGGAGATACCCCCAGGGGGTACATGATGAGGGAGGACGAGAGATGAGCACCGCCACCTACACCGTCACCGGGATGACCTGCGGCCACTGCGTCGCCTCCGTGACCGAGGAGGTCGAGCAGGTCGCCGGCGTGACCGCCGTCGACGTCGACCTCAAGACCGGCCAGGTGACCGTCACCAGCGAGGCCCCCGTCGACGACGCCCTGATCAAGAGCGCCGTCGAGGAGGCGGGATACGCCCTGCAGGCCTGAGGCCTGCCGCCCTGCGAACCAGGGCCGAGACGAGTGGAGTGAAGGACGATGAACACCGCGACCAAGCTGGGCGCCTACGTGGCGGCGCTGGCCGTCGTCTTCGGCGGGGCCGCCGCGATCGGCACCGCGACCGGCCCGGTCGGCGAGGCCGACGACGGCGGTCATGGCGGGCACGGCTCGCACGGGTCCCACGGCGGGACGCCGGCGGGCGCGGCCGTCCCCGGCGGGCTGCAGGTCAGCCAGGGCGGCTACACCCTGCACCCGCAGACGGCCGACGTGCGGCCGGGCGTGCGGACCGACTTCCGGTTCACCATCGACGGTCCGGACGGCAGGCCCGTGACCAGGTTCACGCCGCTGCACGGCAAGCGGCTGCACCTGATCATCGCCCGCCGGGACCTGTCCGGCTTCCAGCACCTGCACCCGACCGAGGTCGGCGGCGGCGTGTGGGCGGTCGCGGTCGTCCTGCCGAAGGCCGGCGCGTACCGGTTCTTCACCGACGTCCAGCCGGAGGGCGCCAAGGAGGCGCTGACGCTGGGCGTCGACGTCGCCGCCGCGGGCGACTTCCAGCCCGTCCCGCTGCCGCGGCCCGAGCAGGTCGCGAAGGTGGACGGCTACGAGGTGAGGCTCGCCGGGGCGCTGGCCCCCGGCGCGTCGAGCAGGCTGACGCTGTCGGTGAGCAAGGACGGCAGGCCGGTCACGGACCTGGAGCCGTACCTGGAGGCCTACGGGCACCTGGTCGCGCTGCGGCAGGGCGACCTGGCCTACCTGCACGTCCACCCGGACGGCGAGCCGGGCGACGGCAGGACGAAGCCGGGACCCGACATCACCTTCTACGCCGAGGCCCCCAGCGCGGGGACGTACCGGCTCTACCTGGACTTCCAGCACGGCGGCAAGGTCCGCACGGCGGAGTTCACCGTGACGGCGGGGCCGTCGTCCGCGCCGGTCGAGCAGGGCGGCCAGGGCGAGGGCCACGGCGAGCACACCCACTGACATCCCGTACGGTCGAAGCGAAGGAGGAGCGATGACCACCGGCGCCGTGCCAGAAGCGGAATCCGGGCGGATCGAGCTGGCGATCGGCGGGATGACGTGCGCGTCGTGCGCCAACCGCATCGAGCGCAAGCTGAACAAGCTCGAGGGCGTCACCGCCACGGTCAACTACGCCACCGAGAAGGCCAGGGTCGAGTACCCCGCAGGGGTGTCTCCGGAGGACCTGGTCGCCACGGTGGAGGCGGCCGGCTACACCGCCGAGCTGCCCGCCCCGCCCAAGGGCGAGGACGCGCGGGGCGAGCAGGACGAGCCCGATGACGGGCTGCGCACGCTGCGGCAGCGGCTGATCATGTCGGTCGTGCTCGCGGTCCCGGTGATCGCGATGGCGATGGTCCCGGCGCTGCAGTTCGACAACTGGCAGTGGCTGTCGCTGACGCTGGCGTCGCCGGTCGTCGTCTACGCGGGCTGGCCGTTCCACAAGGCCGCGTGGACGAACCTGCGGCACGGCGCCGCGACGATGGACACGCTGGTGTCCGTCGGGACCCTCGCCGCGTTCGGCTGGTCGCTGTGGGCGCTGTTCTTCGGCACCGCGGGCGAGACCGGCCTCAAGCACGGGTTCGAGTTCTCCATGACCCGCTCGGACGGGTCGATGAACATCTACTTGGAGGCCGCGTCCGGCGTCATCGCGTTCATCCTGGCGGGCCGCTACTTCGAGGCGCGCTCCAAGCGCCGCGCGGGCGCCGCCCTCAAGGCGCTGCTGGAGCTGGGCGCCAAGGAGGTCTCGGTCGTCCGGGACGGCCGCGAGGAGCGCATCCCGGTCGAGAAGCTCGCGGTGGACGACGTGTTCGTGGTCCGTCCGGGCGAGAAGATCGCCACGGACGGCGTGGTGACCGAGGGGTCGTCGGCGGTCGACGCGTCGCTGCTGACCGGCGAGTCGGTCCCGGTGGAGGTCGCGCCGGGCGACGCGGTGGTCGGCGCGACGGTGAACGCGGGCGGGCGGCTGCTGGTCCGCGCGACGCGGGTCGGCGCCGACACCCAGCTCGCGCAGATGGCGCGGCTGGTGGAGGACGCGCAGACCGGCAAGGCGCAGGTGCAGCGGCTCGCCGACCGGATCTCGGGGATCTTCGTCCCGGTGGTGATCGCGCTGGCCGTCGCGACGCTGGGCTTCTGGGTCGGCACCGGCTCCGGCCTGGCCGGGGCGTTCACCGCGGTGGTCGCGGTGCTGATCATCGCCTGCCCGTGCGCGCTCGGCCTGGCCACCCCGACCGCCCTCATGGTCGGGACGGGGCGCGGCGCGCAGCTCGGCATCCTGATCAAGGGCCCGGAGGTGCTGGAGTCGACCCGCCGGATCGACACGGTCGTGCTGGACAAGACCGGCACCGTCACCACCGGCCGGATGGCGCTGGTGGACGTCCACACCGCCGACGGCGCGGACGAGGCGGAGGTTCTGCGGCTGGCGGGGGCGCTGGAGAACGCGTCCGAGCACCCGATCGCGCAGGCCATCGCCAAGGGCGCGGCCGAGCGGGTCGGAACGCTGGGCACCGTCGAGGACTTCGCCAACGTCGAGGGCCTGGGCGTGCAGGGGATCGTCGACGGGCACGGGGTCCTGGTCGGCCGGCCTCAGCTGCTCGCCGAGTGGTCGCAGCGGCTGACCCCCGGCCTGGAGCGGGCCATGTCGGAGGCACAGGCCCGCGGCCGGACCGCCGTCGCGGTCGGCTGGGACGGCGAGGCCCGCGCGGTGATCACCGTCGCGGACCAGGTCAAGCCGACCTCGGCGGAGGCGATCGCGCAGCTGCGGGCGCTCGGGCTGCGGCCCGTCCTGCTCACCGGCGACAGCGAGACCGTCGCCCGCACGGTGGCCGACGCGGTCGGGATCGAGGAGGTCATCGCCGAGGTCCTGCCGCAGGACAAGGTCGACGTCGTCAAGCGCCTGCAGGGCGAAGGGCGGACCGTCGCGATGGTCGGCGACGGCGTCAACGACGCCGCGGCGCTCGCCCAGGCCGACCTCGGCCTGGCGATGGGCACCGGCACGGACGTGGCGATCGAGGCGTCCGACCTGACCCTGGTCCGCGGCGACCTGCGGGCCGCGGCGGACGCGATCCGGCTGTCCCGGCGCACGCTCCGCACGATCAAGGGCAACCTGTTCTGGGCGTTCGCCTACAACGTGGCGGCGCTGCCGCTGGCGGCGACCGGGCTGCTCAACCCGATGATCGCGGGCGGCGCGATGGCGTTCTCCTCGGTCTTCGTGGTCAGCAACAGCCTGCGGCTCCGCCGGTTCAAGGCGCTGAACGGCGACCCGGCGCCGCCCCCGGCGGCCGCGGTCCCGGGCCGCCAGGAGGTCCGGGCGGCCCACTGACACCGCCGGCGAGCGCGCGGTCCCCTGCCCGGGGGGCCGCGCGCTCGCTGTTTCATGTGAAACCCGCACGCTCACAGGGGATCCGCGGGCCTCGGAGGGCTAGAGGGGGACGTCCCAGAAGGCGAGTTCGTGGCGCATGCCCTGGAGGAACAGGCTCTCCGCGCGGACGGGATCGACGCCGGACTCGTCGATCATCTGGGCGATGCGGCGGGTCAGCTCCGCGAATCCGGGGTCGGCGTAGGTGTCGACCCAGCGGCGGTAGCGCGGCTCCGCCGGCGGGTCCCCGGCGAGGCGGGCGCCCAGCGTCGAATAGCCCCACATGCAGGGGTAGAGGGCGGCGAGCCCGTCCCCGTAGGCGGCGGCGCTGTCCAGCAGGAACGCGGTGTAGGCGGCGCAGGGCGGCCCCTTCCGGGCCCCGTCCAGGTCGGCGCCGAACTCCGCGGACAGCGCCCGGTGCAGGTCCAGCTCGTCGTGGTAGGTCGCGTGCGCCAGGTCGACGAGATCGCCGAGATGCGCGGACGGCGCCTGCCAGGCGAGCCGGGAGAACACGCGGACGTAGTCGTGCAGGAACAGGTAGTCCTGTTCGAGCCAGGAGCGGAAGACCGCGTCGTCCAGGTCGCCGTTCGCGATGCCGGCGACGGTCGGGTGCTTCAGCTGCTCCTCGACCAGCGGGCGGCCGAGCTCCTCCAGATGCGCCGCGAGACTCATGAACGCCAGTCTGGCATCACCCCGGACACGACCAGGCCCCGCCGGGTCTTGCGGCCCGGCGGGGCCCTGGTCAAGCACCGGTGTGTGGGTCGCCTCTCGGCGAAAGGCTCAACACGGCTCCAGCCGAACGGTATTCCGTGAAGGCGATAGATGAGGCCCGGGGACACCAGGCACACCGGCTGTCATGTGTAACCGATGGGGCCCCCGGGATTGTTCCCGCCCGCCGGACCGGATCCGTCAGCCGGTGGACACGGGCTGCGGAGGGACGTCGGAGAACGTGCCGGTGCGGCGGATCGTGTGCCAGCCGAGCCGGGCCCCCAGCAGCGCCGTGACCACCGACTGGACCACGACCAGGTACATGAGCTGCCGGTACACGAACTGCTGGAGCGGCAGCGCCCACAGCGGGCGGATGCGCTCGCCGTCCAGCCAGAGCGCGTACGCGCCCGCGGCCGTCTGCGCCGCCACGAACCCGGCCCACAGCAGGATCGGCTCCACGGGGTTCAGGAACACCAGGCCGAACAGCGCGAACAGGTCGACGGCGGGCGCGAACAGCGGCAGCACCACCTGGAACACCGTCAGGTAGGTGAGGCAGCGGCGCCCGAACCGCCCCGACGCGCCGCGTTCCACCAGCGACCGGCGGTGCTTCCACATCGCCTGCATCGTCCCGTAGCACCAGCGGTACCGTTGCCGCCACAGCTGCCGCAGCGACGACGGCGCCTCCGTCCAGGCGATCGCCTTCTCCTCGTACACGACGCGGTACCCGGACCGGCAGATCGCCATGGTCAGGTCGGTGTCCTCCGCGAGGGTGTCGGAGGGGACGCCGCCGACCCGCGCCAGCACCGACCGGCGGAACGCGCCGATCGCGCCGGGGACGGTCGGCATGCACTGCAGCACGTCGAACATCCGGCGGTCGAGGTTGAAGCCGATCACGTACTCGATGTGCTGCCAGCGGCCGAGGAGCCCGCCCCGGTTGGCGACCTTGGTGTTGCCGCTCACCGCGCCGACCCGCGGATCGGCGAGCGGCCCGACGATGTGCCGGAGCGTGTCCCGCTGGAACACCGTGTCGCCGTCCACCAGCACGAGGATCTCCGAGCGCGCCACGGCCGCGCCCGTGTTCAGGGCGCTGGGCTTGCCGCCGTTGGGCTTGCGGACGAGCCGGACGCCCGGCAGGGCGAGCCCCTCAACGATCGCGGCGGTGCGGTCCGACGACCCGTCGTCCACCACGATCACCTCGAACGCGCCCGGATAGTCGGTGTCGAGGAGCGAGCGGACCGTCGCCGCGATCCCGGCCTCCTCGTTGTAGGCGGGCACGATGACGGAGAGGGCCGGGTACGGCCCGGGCGGCGCCGGGCCTGCCGGCGGCCCGCGGCGGGACGGCCGCCGGCGGGTCGGCCGCCGGACGCGCCGGACGTGCACGTGCGCGAAGACCAGCAGCAGCACGAGCCTCAGCACGTACAGGGCCCCGGCCACGCCGAACAGCCCGCCCAGCCAGCCGGTGAGCGCGGACGCGGTCCGCTGCGCGGCGACCAGCGTCCAGCCGATCGCCTTCTCCCGGCCCGGGACGGCGATGTCGGCGGCGGGCATCCGCATCGCCTGCGACAGCGTGGTGAAGCGGTAGCCGCGCGGCTGGAGCCGTTCGATGATCTGCTCGACGGCGGCGACGGTCTGCGCCCGGTCGCCGCCCGCGTCGTGCAGCATGACGACGGCGCCCTGGCCGCGCCGCTCGGCCGCGAGCGCGGTCTTGACGATCTCGGCGGTGCCGGGCCGCCGCCAGTCCTCGGTGTCGCGGTCGGTGAGCACGACGACGTACCCGTCGTCGCCCGCGCGGCGGGCCGCCCGCCACTCCGGCGCGGTCAGGCCGTCCGGGACGGAGGAGTACGGCATCCGCATCAGCCGGGTGTGGACCCCGGCCGCTCCCGCCAGCGCCCGCTGCGTGAGGTCGAGTTCCAGGCGCGCGCGCCAGGCCGGGGCGGTCGCGAGGTCGACGTGCGTGTAGGTGTGCGAGCCGATCTCGTTGCCCTCGCGCAGGATGCGGCGGGTCAGCCCCGGGTTCTCGGCGATGCGCGCGCCGACGGCGAAGAAGGTGCCGTGCGCGCCGTGGCGGCGCAGGACGTCGAGGATCCGCGGCGTCCAGGTCGGGTCGGGGCCATCGTCGAAGGTCAGCGCGATCGTCTTGGCCGGCGTCCGCAGCGAGTGCGGCGTCCCGCCGGCCAGGTTGAGCACCGGGCCGCCGGAGGTGATCGCGGACGGCGCGGGGGCGGGGTGCGCCGGGTCCTTGCGCGGCGCCTCGCCGACCGCGCCGTGCGCGTAGCCGTCCAGCAGCAGCAGGACGGTCAGCGCCAGGCCGCCGAGCAGCAGCAGGACCCAGTGGCCCCGCGGTTCGCCTCGCCTCATCCTCAGGCCGGCTTCTTGGTGTGCCCCCGCGCGGGCGGGGACGCGTGGGAGTTGCCCGGACGGCTCGTGGACGTGGTGGCCGAGGGCGTGGCGGTGGGCGCGGATGACGCGGCCGGCGCGGACGATGTGGACGGCCCGGCCGTCGACACCGGTTTCGACGTCGTGGAGGGCGCTTGTGGCGACGCACCCGACGTGCCGGTGCGTGGACGCTGGCTCGGCGACGCCCCACCACGCTCACCCGGCTTGCCGGCGCGCGCGCTGGCCGGCTCGTGCCCGCCCTTAACAGGATGCGTGGACGGCGCGTTCCACGGTGTCCCGGGCACCGCGGCGCCCGTTGCCGCACCGATGCCGAGCGCGCCGAGGAAGACGATGAGCAGTGCGCCCGCCAGCAGCCCGATCCGCCGTGCCATCCGGTGCCGCCGCCCGGTCGCGTCCACGAACACCGGCGACCCGTCCGGCCCGGTGGCCCGGGGATCGTCCGGGGGCGCGCCGCCCGGAGGCGGGGCGGGCCTCGCGGACACGGCCTGCGTCAGGGGCACGGTGTGCAAGGGGGGAACGGCATGCTTCGGGCCCCCGGCGCGGTCCGGTGCGGCACCGGGTTCCTCGTTCGGGCCGTGCCGGTGTGCAGGCAAATCGCGGATCATGTCGTCCATCACTTCGCGTCAGGGGACGAACGTCGCGCGCGTTCCGGCGAGCGGCCGTTCACAACGGTCAGCGCCGAGCACCTCGTACATGTCACACCACACCTGAATTGCCTGCACAATGACGCACGTGACGCGAGTGCGGCAGGAGGGCGCGGGCGGCGAGGACGACCTCGACCGCGCCCTTCGCGCGGCCCAGCAGGGGGACGAGGGGTCCTTCCGCGTGCTCTACCGCGACGTCCAGCCCCGGCTGATCCGCTTCGCCGGCGCGCTCGTCGGCGCGGACGCCGAGGACGTCACGTCCGAGGCGTGGCTGCAGATCGCCCGCGACCTGCCCGCCTTCCGCGGCGACATCGACGGGTTCCGCGGCTGGACCGCCACGATCACCCGGCACCGCGCGCTGGACCACCTGCGCCGCCGGTCCCGCCGCCCGGCCGCCGACGCGCCCGCCGAGGAGCTGCTCACGCTCGCGGCGCCCGCCGACACCGAGGCGCTGGCCCTCGACGGGATCGCCACCGAGGACGCGCTGCGGCTGATCGCCGGGCTGCCGCGCGACCAGGCCGAGGCGGTGCTGCTGCGCGTGGTGGTGGGACTGGACGCCAAGTCCGCGGGGAAGGTGCTCGGGAAGCGGCCGGGCGCGGTCCGCACCGCCGCCCACCGGGGCCTGCGCCGCCTCTCGGAGCGGCTCGCGGGGTCCGCCGGCGCGGTCTCCGGGACCGTTCCGGCGCCGCAGGCGGGCTCGCTGCCCGCCGCCCGAAGTGACAAAAGCGGCGGTACGGGCGCTGAAGGGGTGAGATGAGCGACCATCAGCGAGCCCGACGGCTCGATCAGCGCACTGCCGAGCGGCTGCTCGACGGAGCCCCGGCGAGCCGCGCGAACGGAGCCGCCGGCGGGCACGACGCGCTGCGCGCGCTGCTGTCGGCCGCCGCCGGTCCGCCGCGGCCGGGGGAACTGGCCGGCGAGGACGCCGCGGCCGCGGCCTTCCTGGCCGCCCGGGCGCGGCCCGAGGCGCGCCGCTCGCGCTGGTCCGCCGTGCCCCGCTACGCGACGGTCAAGGTCGCCGTGGTCGCCGCCACGCTCGCGGCGTTCGGCGGCGGCGTGGCGGTCGCGGCGAGCACCGGGCACCTTCCGGGGCAGTCCCCGGCGCCCGCGTCGTCCCGCCACCCCGCGCCGAAGCATTCGTGGAACGGCGGCGACCGCCTGCCGTCGCGGTCGCCGTCGCCGACCGTGGTCCCGCGCGCGACGCCGCCGCGGCATCCGAAGCCGAGCCCGTCGCCGAAGGGCAAGCCCCAGCACGCCCGGACGACGCCTCCCGGCCAGGCGAACAGCAGGTCCCCGAAGGCGAAGAAGACGCACTCGAACAACGGGCAGAGCAACGGCAGCAGCGGAAGCGGCAACGGAAGCAGCAGCAGCAGCAAGGGGAGCGGCGACGGACGCGTCCCCGACAAGGCGAGCGCCGGCACGAAGGATCACAGCCAGGGCCGGGGCGGCGGGAACGCTCCCCGGCAGCGCCGCCCGACACCCGCGCCGTCCACATAATGAGAATTGATTGCCAGAATGTGGACAGCGCGTCCTAGGCTCGCACCATGGTCACCGCAAGGGCGCTCCCGTCCCCCTACCAGGTCGAGTACCAGGCGGGCCCGAACACCGGCCGCGCGGACACGGTCAAGGACGGCCGCGGCGGCGACACCGCGCCGCGGCCGCACGAGCTGCTCGAAGCGGCCCTGGCCGCCTGCATCACGATGACCGCCCGCATGGCCCTGGACGAGCTGGGCCTCCCCGGCGTGTCCGTCACGGCGCGGGTCGACCTCGACCGGCAGGAGACGGCCACCCGCTTCCGCTACCGCGTGGCGTTCGACCCGGCCCCGCCCGCCGGCGTCCGGGAGACGGTCCTGCGCCGCGTGGAACGCTCCCCGGTCCGGCGGACGCTGAGCCGGCCCCTGTCATTCGTGGCGGAGGGCGCCCTCGCCGGTGATTGACCGGTAGTAGCAGGTCGGGCGCGCGTCGCCCGAGGCCGACTTCGTGTGGCACGCACCGCCGGTGGTCCGGTTGACCAGGTAGAGCAGCGAGTTCTGCTCGCAGTTGACGCGGACCTCGACCAGCTCCAGCACGTCGCCGGACGACGCGCCCTTGCGCCACAGCTCGTTCCGCGACGTCGACCACAGCACCGCGATCCGCTCGTCCAGCGTCGCCTTCAGCGCCTGCTCGTTCGCGTAGCCGATGAACAGCACGTCCTTGCTCGCGGCGTCCTGCAGCACCACCGGCACGACCTCCGAGCCGGTCGCCGCGACGGCGCGCAGCTTGCCGAAGTCGAGTGCGAGCCGCGTTCCCTCTTCGAGTTCGTTCACCACGCGATCCTCCCTGTGCCCCCGGGGCGACGGCAACCGAACGTCACCGTGCGCGTCGACGTCGGCACGTATCGTCGCACGTCCGGGCCCTGCATCTGCGTAAACGGCGAATGCGCGGCGCCCGGCTTGTCACCTCAGGCGATTGTGCGGCCGCATCGGCGGACCCATGCTGGCCGGAGCACTCACCTGAGGGAGCGATTCGATGACACGGGGCACTGTCCGGACGCGCGGTCCCATGCGACTCCTCGGCACCACCACCCTGCCCGGGGTCGCCCGGTCCGCCCCGGAGGCGCGCGCGTTCGTCCGCCGCGTCGCGCCGCACATCGACGCCGAGGCCCTCGCCGACATCACCCTGTGCGTGGACGAGCTGGTCGCGAACGCCTGCGAGCACACCGCCTCCGGCCTCGGCGGCCGGGTCACCGTCATCGTCAGCGCCGCCGAGGGGACGCTGCGCGTCACCGTCCTGGACGACGGCGGCACGGGCGGCGCGCCGTGCGTGCGCGACGCCCCGTGCGGCGAGGACGGCCGCGGGCTGCGGCTCGTCGACGCCCTGTCCACCGCGTGGGGCTCGCACGGCGCCCTCGGCGGCACGGCGGTATGGGCCGAGTTCCACGCCCCCGCCGCCCCCCGCACCCCTTGCAACCACCCCACCCTGCTCTGACCCCCGATCCCTCCTAAAGCCGGATGACACGGGCTCATGGAGGGCGGCATCCTTTGACGGCCCCGCCTGTCAGCCGTGGAGGTCCGTTGTGCCGACGCTCGTCCTGTCGCCCCGCTACTCGGAGGACTCGAAGGTGCTGCGGCTCGCCGCCGGGCGGGCCGGGTGGAAGGCCGAGCGCCTGGGCGGGTGGCGGGCTCCGGCGCGCCTGCGCGGACAGGACGTGGCGCTGTACGGGGAGCCGACGTTCGTGGAGGTCATCGCGGCGCAGCTCGACGTCGGGCTGATCGACGCGCCGCCCTCCTGGCTGCCCGGCCTGCCGGAGCGACATCTCCGTCGAAAAGTAGATATGTCGACATTCGCCGAGGTTCGCGGGTCGCTCGTCCGGCCGGTCTTCGTGAAGCCGGCGGACGGCCGCAAGGGCTTCGAGGGCCGGGTCTACGGCTCGCCCGCCGACCTCCCGGACGCGGTGCCCGGCGAGACCCCCGTCCTCGTCGGCGAACCGGTCGAGTGGGAGGTCGAGTACCGCTGCCAGGTACTGGACGGCGAGGTCGTCGCGATGTCGCCCTACCTGCGGGACGGCGAACTGGCGCTCACCGGCGACGGCCGCTGGGAGGCGCCCTGGGACGCGGAGGCCCGCGCCTACGCCGAAGTGCTCCTGGACGAAGTACCGCTACCGCCCGCGATCGTCCTCGACGTCGGCCTGGTCAAGGGACGGGGGTGGGCGGTCGTGGAGACGAACGCGGCCTGGGGCGCGGGTCTGTACGGGTGCGACCCGCAGGCCGTCCTGCGCGTTCTGGCCCGGGCGTGCGCGCCCGCGCCGTCCGACCGCGATTGGACGACCGCTCCCGTCCGGCTGGCCGACTGACGGAACCGCGCGGTAGCGAGGCGGATGCGGCCGGCTCGCCGACCAGTCGGGTGACAGATGCCCGGCACGTAGGGCCGTTCTTAGCGTCGAGGCCATGGAAAGCACACCTCTTCGCGTCGCCGTCATCACCGCCAGCACCCGCGCGGGGCGCTTCGGCCCGACCGTCGCCGCCTGGTTCGCCGAGCAGGCGGCCCAGCGGGACGACCTCGTCCTCGACCTGGTGGACGTCGCGGACGCGCCCCCGCCCAGCCGCCTCGGCACGCCCGCGCCCGACGGCTTCGACGAGATCACCCGCACGCTGCGGGCGGCCGACGCGTTCACCGTCGTCACCTGCGAGTACAACCACAGCTTCCCCGGGACGCTGAAGAACCTGATCGACACCCACTACCACGAATGGCGCGCCAAGCCGGTCGCGTTCGTGTCCTACGGCGGGGTGTCCGGCGGGCTGCGGTCCGTCGAACACCTGCGCGCCGTCTTCGCCGAACTGCACGCCGTCACGGTGCGCGACACCGTCAGCTTCCACGCGCCGTGGAACTGGTTCGGCGAGGACGGGCGCCCCGTCGACGCCGAGGGTGCCGAGGCGGCGGCGAAGGGCATGCTCGACCAGCTCGCCTGGTGGGGGCACGCGCTGCGCGACGCCCGCGCCGCCCGGCCCTACGGCGCCTGACGTGGCCACGGCGACGCAGGCCCCGCCGGCGGCGGGCAGCGGCGCGCGGCCGATGGCGGTCGCGCTGGTGCTGGTCCTCGGCTCGATCATGATCACCCTGGACCAGACCGTGGTGAACGTCGCGCTGAACCGGCTGTCGGCGGACTTCGGCGCGCCGCTCGGCACCGTCCAGTGGGTCGCGACCGCCTACGCGCTGGCGCTGGCCGGAGTGATCCCGTCCGCCGCGTGGGCGGTCGGGCGGTTCGGGGCGCGGCGGCTGTACCTGGCGGCGATCGCCGCGTTCGCGGCCGGGTCGGTGCTCGCCGGGCTGGCCTGGAACATCGAGTCGCTGATCGCGTTCCGGGCGGTGCAGGGGCTCAGCGGCGGCCTCGTGATGCCGGTCGGCATGACGATCCTGCTGCGCGCCGCCGGGCCGGACCGGCTCGGCCGGCTGATGAGCACGCTCGGGCTGGCGGTCCTGGTCGGCCCGCTCGCCGGGCCCGTCCTCGGCGGCCGGCTGGTCGACACGGTGTCGTGGCGGTGGATGTTCTTCGTCAACCTGCCGATCGCCGCGGCGGTCGTGGCGCTCGCCGCGCGGACCTTCCCCCGCGACGCCGCCGGGGCGCGCACCCCGCTGGACGTCCTCGGGCTGCTGATGCTGTCGCCCGGCCTCGCCGCCCTGCTGTACGGGGTGACGACCGGCGGCGACCGCGGCGACTTCGGCTCGGCCCGCGTGCTGGTCCCGCTGGCCGCGGGGGCGCTGCTGGTCGCCGGGTCCGTGCTGCGGGCGCTGACCGTCCGGCATCCGCTGATCGACCTGCAACCGTTCCGCGACCGGACGTTCGCCGCCGCGACCGGGACGCTGGCACTGTTCGCGACCGGCTACTTCGGGACGATGCTCCTGCTCCCCCTGTACCTGCAGGTCGTGCGGGGCGAGAGCGCGACGGTGGCGGGCCTGCTCGGCATCCCGTTCGCGCTCGGCTCCGGGACCGCGATGCAGGTCGCCGGGCGGATCGTCGACCGGGTCCCGCCGGGCCGGCTCGTGCCCGTGTCGATCACGACCGCGCTGGCCGGGTTCGCGCTGTTCACCGTCCAGCTGAGCGCCGACGCCCCGTACTGGGGGCTGTGCGCGGCGATGCTGCTGATGGGCGCGGGCGGCGGCGCGACGATGATGCCCGCGATGACGGCGGCGACCCGCGGGATGTCCCACGACCAGGCGCCCGCCGCGAGCACCACGGTGAACCTCGTCAACACCGCGTCCGGCGCGATCGGGACGGCGCTGGCGTCGGTGGTGCTGTCCACGCTGATGAGCGGCCTCGTCCCGGGCGATCCGGACGGCGGCGGCGCGCTCCAGGCCGTGCACCGGCTGAGCCCGCGGGCGCACGAGGCCGTCGCCGGTCCGCTGGCGGACGCGTTCCGGCACACCTACGCGTTCGCACTCGTCCTGCTGGCCCTGGCGCTGGTCCCGGCCCTGCTCCTGCCGCGCCGCACCCCGCCGGAGTGACACGCCGAGAACCCCCGCTCCGGCGTCCGAAACGGGGGTCCTGGGCGTGAGGGCCCGGAGGGCGCGGCGGCCTTGCGGGGCCTCGCGTCCCTATCTCGCGGGCGGGATGTTGTGGTTCAGGCGGAACAGGTTCGCCGGGTCGTAGCGCGCCTTCAGCTCGGCGAGCCGCCGGTAGGTCTCCGGCTCGTACGCGGCCCGCACCCGCTCGGGCGTCGCGTTCGCGCCGAACAGGAAGTTCAGCACCTGCCCGCGCGACCGCGCGGCGAGCAGCCCGCCGAACCGGTCGTGCAGGGCGCCGGCACCGGTGTCGTCCGTGCCGAGCTTGGACAGCAGGCCGACCAGGTACCCGGCGTCGCGGTTGCCGACCGCGTTCGGCACGGCGGGCGGCTTCGCCATCGCCCCGCCGAGGTGCCGGACCTCCACGATCGCCCGGTCGGGCGCGCCCGGGCCGGCCAGGCCGAGCAGGTCGCGGACGAGAGCGCCGTCCAGGTCGCCGACCGCGACGTTCGTCGCCCGGTACGCCATCGGGACGGGCGGCTCGTTGTGGATGAGACCCGAGTCGGTGTAGGGCATCTCGCCGACCGTGTCGACCAGCCGCGGCCCGACCGCCCGCAGCGGCGCGATCAGCCGCTCGCCCTCCGCCTCGTCCCCCGTGTACGCGATCCGGACGTGGGCGACGTGGCGTCCGCGCAGCGGTTCGGGGAACACCGGGACGTCGGGCACCGGCATCAGCGCGACCGACGAGGTCATCTCGTCCGGGACGGTCTCCGTCCACCGCCGCCAGGTGTCCATCACCTCGGGGATCAGGTCGGCGTCGAAGTACAGGCCGCCGCCGTACAGCCGCCCGACCGGGAGCAGCCCGATCTCCAGGGCCGTGACCACGCCGAAGTTGGCGCGGCCGCCGAGCAGTGCCCAGAACAGGTCCGGGTCGCTCTCCGGCGTGACGTGCCGGAGCCGCGCGTCCGCGGTGACCACGTCGACCGACCGGACGTGGTCGGCCGCGAACCCGTACCGCCGCGACATCAGGCCGATCCCGCCGCCGAGCGTGTACGACACCGCGCCGACGCCGGGCGACGACCCGCTCAGCGGCGCCAGCCCGTGCGGCGCGGCCGCCGCGACGACCCGCGCCCACCGGACGCCCGCCTCGATCCGCGCCGTCCGGGCCTCCGGGTCGATCTCCACGCCGGTCATCGTCCGGGTGGCGATCAGCAGGCCGCCGCCGGCGGGGAGCGGGAGGCCGTGCCCGGTGCTCTGCACGGCGACCGGCATGCCCCGCGCGGCGGCGTGCTCGACGGCGGCGCGCACGTCACCGGCGTCCTCGGCCACGACGATCGCCTCGGGACGGTGCGGGTCGGCGGTCTGGAAGCCGGTCCGCTCCGCGTCGTAGCCGTCGTCGCCCGGCGCGAGCACCGCGCCCCGCACCGTCCCGTACGCGCTCATCGTGGCCCCTCTCAGGTCGCTCCCCGTCGCTCACCGTCCATCCTGGTCATCGGGTTTCCATACGTCAAAGAGATGGATCTTCTGATCTCAAGCAGGATTGCTTATGGCTCAGATTTCCTTGAGGAAGCCCGAGTCGACCACCACGTCCGCGCCCGTCGTGCTCGCGGAGCGCGGCGAGGCCAGCAGCGCCACCGCGTCCGCGACCTCCTGCGGCTCGGCCATCCGGCCGGTCGTAAGGCTCATCATCTCCGCCGCGCCGCCGTTCAGCACCGCGTCCCGGTCCGAGCCGGTGGCCTGCGCGATCACGTCCGCCGCGCCGCCCTCCTCGGTCCACCAGGCCGTCCGGACCGGGCCCGGGGACACGGTGTTCACCCGGACGCCCTGCGGCCCGAACTCCTCCGACAGGCCCTTCGCCAGGTTGTTCAGCGCCGCCTTCGCCGCGTTGTAGTCGAAGTTCATCGGCCCCGGGCGCCGCCCGTTCACCGACGACACGTTGACGATCGCCGCCGCGTCGCTCTCCAGCAGGTGCGGCAGCGCCGCCCGGACCGCCCGGACCACGGCGAGCACGTTGAACTCGAACACCTCGCGCCAGTCGTCGTCGGTCAGCGTGCCGAACCCGAACCGGGGCATGACCGCGCCGGGCGGCGGACCGCCCGCGTTGTTGACCAGGACGTCGAGCCGGCCGAACGCCTCCACGGCCCGCTCGACGGCGAGGCCGGGCGCGGCCGGGTCCATCAGGTCGGCGGCCACGTGCACCAGGTCCGGCCCGGCGAGCGCGTCGAGCTCCGGGCCGGGCTTGCGGGAGACGGCGACCACGCGGGCGCCCTCGTCCAGCAGCGTCCGCACGATCGCCAGCCCGATGCCCTTCGAGGCGCCGGTGACGACCGCGACCCGTCCGGTGAGGCGCAGGTCCATGGGTTGTCCTTTCGTCGGTGCGCACGCCCCGTCCGGGCGTGCGGCACCCCATGAACCCCGCCTCGCGGCCGCCGGTTGCACCGCCGTGCGACGGTGCGGCGGTGCGCGGTTCAGCGGAGGTCGCGGAAGAAGGCGGTGATGTCGTCCGCGAGCAGCTCCGGTTCCTCGTGGGCGGCGAAATGCCCGCCGCGCGGCATTTCCGTGTACCTGGTCACGTTGTAGATCCGCTCGGCCCAGCTGCGGGGCGGATGCGTGAGGTCGGCGGGGAACAGGGCGACGGCGGTCGGGACGTCCACGCGCTCCACCCGCCGCGTCAGGCCCGAGGCGTACTCGTAGTAGGGCCGGAACGACGTCGAGATCGTCTCCGTGAACCAGTAGAGCGACGCCTGCGTCAGGAGGAAGTCGTCGCTGAACCGCGACGACAGGTCGCCGCCGGAGTCGCTCCACGCCCGGTACTTCTCCACGATCCAGGCGAGCAGCCCCACGGGCGAGTCGGCGAGCCCGTAGCTCAACGTCAGCGGGCGGGTGCTCTGCTCGTGCTGGTAGCCGCCCTCCTGCGCGCTCCACGCGGCGACGGAATCCAGGTACGCCTGCTCGTCCGGGGTGACGTCGCCGTAGGCGGCGGGGCTCGCGACCGCCATCAGGTGGATGCCCGCCAGCGCCTCCGGGTGCGCCTCCGCCAGCCGCGAGGTGATGCCGGCGCCGAGGTCGCCGCCGTGCGCCGCGTACCGCTCGAAGCCCAGCTCGCCGTGCATCAGCCGGTGCCACAGCTCGTGCGTCTGCTCCCGGTCCAGGGACGGCCGCTGCGGCGAGAACCCGAACCCCGGCAGCGACGGGACGATCACCGTGAACGCGTCGGCGGCGTCCCCGCCGAACCGCGACGGGGCCGCGAGCCGCTCCGCGAGGCCGGTCATCTCGAGGAACGAGCTGGGCCACCCGTTCGTCAGCACGATCGGCAGCGCCCCCGGACGCTCGCCGTCGTACCGCAGGTAGTGGACGGGAGTCCCGTCGATGTCCGCGAAGTGCGAGGGCAGGGCGTTGATGGCGGCCTCGTGCGCCCGCCAGTCGTAGCCGCGCGCCCAGTAGGCGACGAGGCGCCGCAGCTCACCGGCGTCAGTGCCGGTCTCCCATGCCCCGGCGGGCCAGGCGGCCGGCCATCGCGTCCGCTCCAGCCGCGCGCGCAGCTCGTCCAGTTCGGCATCGGAAACCGTGATCACGCCGTGATCTCCTCGGTGGGCGGTCATCGCTCGGTGTCTCCCAGGATCCGGACGAGGCGGACGAGCGCGGCGCGCTGCCCCGCCGGGTCGTCTTCGAGGCCGGGCATCAGCATGCGGCGCAGCTGCGGGGTGGCGAACCACCAGCCTGCCAGGACGATGACCGCGTACAGCAGCTCCTGCGGGGCGAGCCCGGCGTTCAGGTTCCCCGCCTCCTGCGCCTTGGCCAGGGCGGCGATCTTCTCGGCGTAGTGCGCGGTCCGCTCGGCCTCGGCCGCGACGGGCTCGCCCTCGGCGGTGTGGAGGCCCTCCCAGTGCAGCAGCCGGACGAAGTGCGGGTGCTCGCGGTGGTAGTCGAAGACCCGGCCGGCGTACTCGCCCAGGTCGGCGGCGACCCGCTCGTCCAGCGGGACGGCCTCGGCCAGGCGCTCCAGCTCCGTGGTCAGCACGATCGCGAACATCTGCCGCTTGTTGCCGAAGTGGGAGTAGATGCGCTCCTTGTTCACCCCGGCCGTGGCGGCGATCCGGTCCATCCGGGCCGCCTCGGGCCCGTGGGCGGCGAACTCGCCGACCGCGGCGTCGAGGATGAGCCGCCTGGTCTTCTCGGTGTCCCATGCCATGGCGTCGAGCCTACGCCAGATTCCAACTCTTGGGTTGGAATTGTGGCGCGGCTGTGGCAAACTCCAACTCACGAGTTGGAGTTGCTCGGAACGACCAAGGAGACGACATGACACCGATCCGCCCCGCCGCCCCAGCGCCCTCGGTCCACCTGCGCGCCGCGTTCACCTGGCTGGCCGTCTACTTCATGATCATGGCCACGCAGATCCTGCTGGGACCGCTGCTGGGCGCGCTGTCGCTCCCGGTCCGCACGCTCGTGGTGACCGGCGTCGTCGTGCCGACCGTCGTGTACGTGCTCGTCCCGGCGATCCTGCGGACCTACGCCGCGCTGCGCCACCGCACCCGGCAGGCCCCGGCCTGCCCCCGGTGACCGCCGCTACGCGCCCGGCGGGGCCTCAACGGTCGTCGAGGCCCCGCCGGAGGTCCAGTCCCAGTCGCCGAGCGTGGCGCGCATCAGGCGGGCGGCGGCCGGCAGGTGGCCGCCCGCACCCCAGTACAGGGTGAGCGTGCGGCGGCAGTCGGGGCCGTCGACGGCGATCCACGCGACGGGCGCCGAGGCGGCCGAGCGCCGGGCGAGGTCCGGGACGAGGCCGAGGCCGAGCCCCGCGATGATCAGCTGGGCGATCGCGCTCACCTCGTCCCCCTCGCAGACGATCTTCGGAGTGAGGTCGCGGGCCGCGAACAGGCGGTCAAGGAGCCGGCGCTGCCAGTGCCCCTTGTGGGCGGTGATGAAGGGCTGGCCGGCGAGCTCGTCGACGGTCACGGAGGTGCGGCCCGCCAGCGGGTGGTCCGGCGGCGTGGCCAGCCACACCGCCTCGTCCAGCAGCGTGAGCGATTCCAGGCCGTCGGCGCGGAGCGGCTGCGAGGCGACGCAGAGGTCGACGTCCTGGGCCGCCAGCGCGCGGGCCATGTCCGCGGCCGGCATCTGGTGCAGCTGGACCTCGACGCGGGGATGAGCGCGCTTGTACGCGGCGAGCGGCCCGGTGAAGGTCAGGAAGGTCTCCGACGCGAGCCGGACGGTGCCGAAGCCCTCGCCGTCGGCCTCGGCGACGGCCCGCCTTCCCGCGTCGAGCTCCCCGAGGGCGCGCTCGACGTGACCGCGGAACAGCCTCCCGGCGTCGTTCAGCCGGAGCCGCCCGGCCCGATCGAACAGCGGGGTGCCGAGTTCGCCCTCCAGCCGGGCGATGGTGCGGCTCAGCGACGGCTGCGCCACGCGGAGCTCGTCGGCCGCGCGGCTGAGGTGCTCCAGCCGCGCCACCACGAGGAACTGCCTGAGCGTGTGGAGATCCACGGCCCTCCCGTCATGCCTCGCGGATCATAACGTCATAGCGATATTGATCTTAGACAGGATAACTCCCCGGTCATAACGTCGTGGTCATCGCGCATCGAGAGAGCGAGGGGGCGCCCCATGGTCACCGCGGCCGACGAGTTCCGCCCGGCCGTGCCGGCCCGGTCCGGAACCGCACACCGGACGAGACCGTCCGCATGGACTTTCCGGGCCGTCGTCAGCGCGCACGTGGTCGCGATCTCCGGCCAGCCGGTGTTCGCGGGCGTGTTCCTGAGCGGCGACTACGAAGGGCTGCGCCTCCACGAGGCGGGCGCCAACGTCACCACGTCCATCGGCTACGTCCAGCTGATCGCGGCGATCGCCGTGTGGGTCCGGCTGCGGCGGGCGGGGCCGTTCCTCGCGACGCTGGCCCTGGTGGCGGCCGAGACCGTCCAGTACTTCGCCGGCATGGACGGCGCGCTGTGGCTGCACCTCCCGCTTGGCGTGGCGACCATCGCCGCGCTCGTCGTGCAGTTCGTCGACGTGTGGCGCCGGCCGCTCGGACGGCGCCCGGAGGCCCGGCGCGAGCGGGCGCGGGCGCGGGTCGCGGCGGAGCGCGAGCGGCAGGAGACCGGCGATGAGTGAGCACGAGACCGGCCGGCCGGAGCCCGCATGGCCCGGCCGTGCCCGCGGCCTGGCCAGGCGGCACGTCCTGAGCATCGGCGGCGCGCTCGGGCTGGTGGCGTTCACGGGCCTGACCACCGCGCACGCGCTGGCCCGCCGCCCGCCGCGCACCGGCGCCGAACTGCGCAGCGAGGTGCCGCTGCCGCCCCCGTTCCAGGTGCCGCTGCCGATCCCGCCCGTCCTGAAGCCGGTCGCCACCGCGGGCGGCATCGACCGGTACGAGGTGACCCAGCGGGAGGCGACCGCCGAGATCCTGCCCGGGGTGCGGACACCGCTGTGGACGTACGAAGGCGTCTTCCCCGGGCCGACGATCGAGTCGCGGCGCGGCCGTCCCGTCACCGTCCGGCACCGCAACGAGCTGCCCGTGCCGACCGTCGTCCACCTGCACGGGGGACGGACCGCGGCGACGTCCGACGGATACCCGACCGACCTCGTCCTGCCGGACGGCTGGCCGGGCACCGCGCAGGGCATGCGGGGCGGCCACCACGCCATGGCCGGGATGCACGGCATGAGCGGGACGCACAGCACGGGCGGGATGCGCGACCCCCGGGCGGTGGAGACCCGGCTCACGCGCGACTACACGTTCCCGCTGGACCAGCGGCCGACGCTCCTCTGGTACCACGACCACCGCATGGACTTCACCGCCCCCGCGATCTGGCGGGGCCTCGCCGGCCTGCACATCGTCCGCGACGACGCCGAGGAGGCGCTCGGCCTCCCCTCCGGGCACCGCGAGCTGCCGCTCATGATCGCCGACCGGGCGTTCGACGCCGGCGGCGCCCTCGCCTACCCCGCGCTCGACCCCTCGCTGCGCGACCGGCCGGGCGTCGAGGAGCCCTACCTCGCGGGCGTCCTCGGCGACGTGATCCTGGTCAACGGCGCGCCGTGGCCCGTGCACGAGGTCGACGCCGCCCGGTACCGGCTGCGCGTCCTCAACGCCTCGAACGCCCGGCACTACGAGCTGGAGGCGGTCACCGACGACGGCCGCCGCCTCGACCTCGTCCAGGTCGGCGCCGACCAGGGCCTGCTCGCGGCGCCGGTCGCCCACCGGACGCTGCCCATCGCGCCCGCCGAACGCTACGACCTGGTCGTCGACTTCTCGGACGTCCCGGTCGGCGGCCGCGTCAGGATCGCCAACCGGCTGGGCTCCGGCCGGACGCGCGACGTCATGGCGTTCCGGGTCGCGCGCACGGCGCGGGACGGCAGCCGCGTCCCGCGCGTGCTGTCCGCCGACCTGCCGTCCTGGCGCCGGTCCGACGCCGTCCGGGTCCGGGACCTCTCGTTCCGCGCCGGGCGCATGGACGGCGGCCACGGCTGGCTGATCGGCGGGAGGGCGTTCGACCCCGCGCGCACCGACGTCACTGTCCGGCTCGGCGACATCGAGGTGTGGCGGCTGGTCGCCGACGTCCACCACCCCGTCCACCTGCACCTGGCCGGCTTCCGGGTGCTGTCGCGCGGCGGCCGGCGGCCCCTGCCCCGCGACGCCGGGCTCAAGGACACCGTGGCGCTCCGGCCCGGCGAGGCCGTCGAGATCATCGCGCGTTTCGACGGCTACCGCGGCCGCTACCTCTTCCACTGCCACAACGCCGAGCACGAGGACATGGGGATGATGGCCAACCTCGACGTCGTCTGACGCCTCACCCGCCGCCGCGGCGGCGCTTGGCGTCGACGTTGCCGGTCAGGGTGCCGAGGAGGGCGGGCAGCTCCGCCACCGTCGCGGCGGGCAGGCCGGCCACGGTCTCCTCGGCGAGGTCGCACCACAGCCGTTTGACCCGGTCGGTCACGGCCCGGCCCGCGTCGGTGAGCTCGACGACGGTGGCGCGCTGGTCGCCGGGCGCGGGCGCGCGGCGGATGTGGCCGGCGGCTTCGAGCTTGCGGGCCATGAGCGTGACGCTGGGCCGCTCGACGCCGAGCGCCGCGCTCAGCTCGGCCTGGATCATCGGGCCGGTCCGGGCGAGTTCGAGCAGCAGCGCCTCCTGGCCGGGGTGCAGGCCGAGCGGGGCGAGCAGCTCGGCGGTCCGGGCCCGGTGGCGCAGGCTCAGCAGGCGGATCGCCTGGTTGAGGGCGTCGGCTCGGTCGAAGTCCACGGGCGCTCCTTGACACACTGGTTATGTGGATAACTATTATGCGGCTAACGTTATCCGCATAACTAATCCTAACCAGGGAGCCGTCATGACCGCGAAGAACGCCGTCACCCGCGGCGGCGCGACCGGGACCCCGCCCGCCGGCGCCACCGGACCCGCCTGGCTCGTGCTGGCGCTGGCGTGCGCCTGCCAGTTCATGGTGATCCTCGACTCGTCCATCGTGAACGTCGCCCTGCCCTCGGTCGACCGGGACCTCGGCTTCTCGCCCGCCGGGCTGGCCTGGGTGGTGAACGGCTACCTGCTCGCCTTCGCCGGGCTCATGCTGCTCGGCGGCCGCGCCGCCGACCTGTTCGGCCACCGCCGGACGCTCTCTTCCGGCCTGCTGCTGTTCTCCGCGTCGAGCCTGGTCGGCGGCTTGGCGACGGTCCCCGCGGCCCTCGTGGCGGCCCGCGTCGCGCAGGGCATGGGCGCCGCCCTGCTGGCCCCCGCGACGCTGGCCGTGATCAACACCGGCTTCGCCGCGGGCCGCGAGCGCGCCCGCGCGTTCGGCGCCTGGTCCGCCGCCGGCGGCGTGGGCGGGACGGCCGGCGCCGTCGCGGGCGGCGCCCTCACCACCGGCCTGTCCTGGCGGTGGGTCTTCCTGATCAACGTGCCGATCGGCGCGGTGCTGGTCGCGGTCGCCCTGACGACGCTGCCCGGCAGCCGCACCGGCCGCCGGGAACCGCTGGACCTCGCCGGCGCCGCCACCGGGACCGCCGGCCTCGCCGCGCTGATCTACGGGGTCATGCACGGCACCGACCACGGGTGGACGTCCCCTGCCGTCATCGCACCGGCCGCGGCCGGGCTGCTCCTGCTCGCCGCGTTCGTCCTCGTCGAGGCGCGGTTCGCCGCCCGGCCGATGATGCCGCTGCGGCTGCTGCGCGTCCGCGGGGTCGCCGCCGGCAACGGCATGCTGCTGCTCTTCGGCGGCATCGCCATCGCGATGTGGTACTTCACCTCGCTGTTCCTGCAGGACGTCCTCGGCTACGGCGCGCTGCAGGCCGGGCTCGGGCAGACCCCGGCGGCGGTGACGTTCGTGGTGACCGCGCGGCGGGCCGCCGGGCTGCTGCCGCGCACCGGCGTCCGGCCGCTGATCCTCTCCGGCTGCGCGTCCTTCCTTGCCGGTTTCGGGTGGCTCTCTCAGGCCGATGCCGGCTCCGCCTACGTCACCGGCATCCTCGGACCGACCCTGCTCATCGCGGTCGGCATCGGGCTGACCTTCCCCACCCTCATGGCCGCGACGACCGCCGGCGTCCCCGAGGCCGACGCGGGCACCATCGGCGGCCTCGCGCAGACCGCGAGCCAGGTGGGGGGATCGGTCGGGCTTGCCGTGCTCACCACCGCCGCCGGCACCGCGACGCGGGCCGCAGGCTACGAACGGGTCTTCCTCATCGCAGCCGGATTCGCCCTTGCCCTCGCGCTGACCAGCCTGCTCCTTCCGCGTCGCAGGGACGCCCTGGTACCCGAGGTCAGCGGGTGAGGCGGCGGCGGATGTCGGCGCGCAGCTCCCCCTTGGCGACCTTGCCGCCGGACGAGCGGGGAAGCCGGTCGAGCACGACGAGCCGCTCGGGATGCCACTCGCGGGAGACGCCGCGCTCCGCAAGGTGGCCGGTGAGCGCCTCCAGGTCCAGCTCGGCGCCCGGGCGCAGCTCGGCGTAGACGCACACGCGCTCGCCGAACACCTCGTCGGGCATCGCGACGGCCGCGGCGAGCGCGACCGCCGGGTGGGTGCTCACCTCCGCCTCGACGGCCGCGGCGCTGATGTTCTTGCCGCCCCGGATGATCAGGTCGCTCTGCCGGCCGACCACGCGCAGGCACCCGGCCTCGTCGATCTCGACGATGTCGGCCATCAGCATCCAGCCGTCCGGGGTGAACAGGGCGCGGTCGGCTGCGGGGTCGTCGTAGTAGCCGGGCGACGTCGCCGGGCCCTTGCAGCCGGGCTGCCCGGGACGGCCGCCGCCCGTGATGTCGGACCCGTCGGCGGGGTCGAACAGCCGCACCCGCATCTCCGGGATGACGCGGCCCGCGGTCCTCAGCCGCACCTCGGGAGGGTCGTCCAGCGTCGTGCGGCTGAGCGCGCCGGTCTCGTTCGAGCCGTAGAACTGCAGCACCTTCGCGCCGGTGGCCTCCTCGAACCGCGCCGCCCGCTCGTAGGGGACGGCCTCGCCGCCGGTGAACATGCAGAGCAGCGACGACAGGTCGCGCCCCCTCTCCTCCTGGGCGTTCAGCAGCATGATGAACTGCGTGGTCACGCAGTGCAGAACGGTGACCCGGTGCCGCTCGATCAGGTCGAGCGCGGCGTGCGCGTCGAACCGCTCCATCAGCACGGTCGGGATCCCGAGCACCGCCGGGCAGAAGTGCGCCGTCCACAGCCCGAACCCGAACGGGGCGGGGACGGCGCCCATGAACACGTCGTCCGATGTCAGCGCCCCCGCCTGCCGCGCGAGCTCGCTGAAGTAGAACCAGCGGTTCTGGGTGTGCGACACGCACTTCGGCAGCCCCGTCGTGCCCGAGGTGGAGTTGATGAGGGCCAGCTCATCGGGGCCGAGCGCGCGGCCGGTCAGGTCGCCCTCGCGCGGGTCGTCCGGGAGCCCGAGCCGGTCCACGACGACGTGGCGGGAGAGGTCGACGCCGTCGGCGCGCAGCTCCGCCACCAGGTCGGCGGACGGCTCGCCGCGATGCTCGCCGAGGGTCACCAGGGCGCGCGCGCCGGTCCGTTCCAGCAGATGCCGCAGCTCGCGGCGGCCCGCGCGCGCCCCCACGCCGACGAGCACCAGCCCGGCCTTCTCCGCCGCCACGGCGGTCACGTGCCAGGCCGGCCCGTCCGGCAGCAGCGCCGCCACCCGCTCGCCCGGCTCCAGGCCCAGCCCCGCGAAGTGCCCCGCCAGCCGCGTCGAGTGCTCCTCGTAGCCGGACCACGGCAGCGTTCCGTCCGCGGTGATGTACGCGGCGTCTTCCGGCCGCCGCGCCGCGTGCCGCCGGACGTACCCCGCCACGGTCTCCGATCCCCACCAGCCGGCGGCCCGGTACGCCGCGACGGTCTCCCGGTCGAAGGGACTGGTCACAGGTGCCTCCTCGGGCGTCGACGGCTGCCCGAAAGATCCCACAAACCGGAGGGAACGCGATCGGCGACGAGGTCAGCGGCCGGTCGCGCCGTCGATCAGTTCGCGGAGGATGTCCGCGTGGCCCGCGTGGCGGCCGGTCTCCTCGATCATGTGGGCGAGCGCCCAGCGGACGCTGGGCGCGGAACGTCCTCCCGCCCGCGGCCGCGGGACGGGCGCGCCGAGATCGGCGCACCCGTCGAGCACCTCGTTCGCCCGCCGCACCGCCTCCCGGTAGCGGCCGACGACGTCGCCCGCGCCGTCCTCCGGCGCGGCCCGGAACGTCGCCTGCCAGTCGGTGACCTCGTCGCCGACGAACATCGAGCGTTCGACGAAGGTCAGGTGGTTGAGCAGGCCGAGCAGGTTCGTGCCCGACGGCACCGCGGCGGTCCGCACCTGCGGCTCCGGCGCGCCGTCGACCTTCGCGGCGATCGAGGTGCGGAGGTAGTCGAGGAACCCCCGCAGGGTCTCGATCTCGCTGCTCCCCGTCCGGGGCGGCGGTGTGTCGCCGCGGTGCTTGCGACGCGCGGTGCTGGGCATGGCGGCCTCCAGGTCAGGCGGTGCGGCGGATGGTCGATGACCTGGCCAGTGTCAGTGGGCACACCACGATCGGCACGGTTTTTTGCCGTTCCGGCAAGAGCACCACGCGTCCTGCGTGGGGAGGGAAACCCACACCATCGACCGTCAGATGTCGAAATCCGTCAATCGCGTACGGGTGGCTGGAAGAGATCAGGGGGCGGCACCAGCCTGAAGGGCATGACCGCTCACGACGTCGACAGGATCGACCACTCCGTCCTCTACACCACCGACATGGACGCCACCGCGGCGACCTACGAGGCGCTCGGCTTCACCCTGAGCCCGCTGTCCATGCACATGGGCTCCGACCGCCCCGGCGGCGAGCGCCGGCCGATGGGCGCCGGCAACCGGTGCGCGCTGTTCGGCCGGACGTACCTGGAACTGCTCGGACTGTTCGGGGACGGCTCGGTCGACCCGTGGAACATCCGCCCCCTGATCTCCCGGTACGAGGGCCTGCACGGCTGCTCGTTCGGATGCGGCGACGCCGAGGCCGTCGAGGAGCGGCTGCGCGAGGCGGGGCTGTCGTCGTCGGGAGTGCTGCCGTTGCAGCGGGACGTGGAGACACCCGGCGGGACGGCGACGGCGCGGTTCGAGGCGGTGCACCTCGACCGCGCGCTCACCCCCGAAGGGCTGATCCACATCGCGCGCCACCTGACCCCCGAACTGATCCACCAGCCCCGCTACCTGGACCACGCCAACGGCGCCACCCACCTGCACAGCGTGCTGCTGGTGGTGGACGACGCCGACCTGGAGGCCACCGTCGCCCGCTACGCCCGCATCCTGGGCGTCGCGCCGATCACCGAAGGCCCCCGCAACGTCCTCCCCCTCGACGCGGGGCGGATGGAGATCGTCGCGGTGTCCGCGTTCGGGGAGGTGCTGCCCGGCGAACCGGTGCCCGCGCTGCCCTACCTCGCGGGGCAGGCCGTGGCCGTCAAGGACGCCCGCGCGGCCCGCGCGCTGGTGGAGGGCAATGGATTCACCGTCCGGGAACTGCCGGACGGGTTCTTCGTCGGAGCCGCCGAGGCGCGCGGCGCCGCGATCGCCTTCCTGGAGGTCTGAGCGGTGACCGGCCTCGTCCACGCGCCCGCCGGAACGCTGCGCGGCGGCTCCACCGGCGCGGTCACGGCGTTCCTCGGCATCCCCTACGGCTGCGCCGAGCGGTTCGCCGCGCCGCGGCCGGCCCCCGCCTGGCCGGGGGTGCGGGACGCGGGCCGTCCGGGCCCGGCGTGCCCGCAGCCGCCCTCCCGGCTGGAACGGGTCATGGGACCCGGCAGCGACCTGGACCAGGACGAGGACTGCCTGTCGCTGAACGTCTGGACTCCGGGCGGCACCGGGCTGCCGGTGCTGGTCTGGCTGCACGGCGGCGGCTTCACCAGCGGCTCTGGCGCGGAGGCCTGGTACGACGGGGCCCTGCTCGCCGAGCGCGGCCGGATGGTGGTCGTGACGGTCAACCACCGGCTGGGCGCCCTGGGGTACCTGTACCTGTCTCCCGGGTTCGGTCCGGCGAACGTCGGCCTCCTCGACCAGATCGCCGCGCTCGGCTGGGTCCGGGAGAACATCGCCGCGTTCGGCGGCGACCCCGGCCGCGTCACGCTGGCGGGCCAGTCCGCCGGGGCGCTGTCCGCGCTCGCGATGCTGGGCCATCCCGCCGGCTCCGGCCTGTTCCAGCAGGTCGTCCTGCAGAGCACGCCGACCGGGGTGCCGCCGTACGGCCCGCGCGATGCGGCCCTGATCGGCCGGCGGCTGCTGGACGTCCTCGGCCTGCGCCCCGGCGAGGCGGACCGGCTGCGGACCGTGCCGGTCCCGCGCCTGCTGGCCGCCCAGGGATTGGTCGCACGCCGGACGGCCGCGCCCTTCAAGGTGACCCCGCCGTTCCAGCTGGTCGCCGACGGCGGCGTCCCCGCCGACCTGCTCACCGGCGTCCCCGACGGCATGCCGGCACTGATCGGGACGACCCGCGACGAGGCACGGGCGTTCTTCCCCGGAGCCCCGGCGGAGGCGACCGCCCGGCTCTTCGGCGCCGGTGCCCTGCTGCAAGCCGGGCGGAGCTTCGCCTTCCGGTTCGACTGGTCGCCGCCCGGCAGCCCCTTCGGCGCATGCCACTGCGTCGAGCTGCCGTTCGTGTTCGGCGGCCCGGACGCCTGGCGCGCGGCGCCGATGCTGGCCGGCGCCGACCCCGCCGACCTGAGGCGGCTGACGGACGAGGTGCAGAACGCCTGGATCGGCTTCGTCCACACCGGTTCGCCCGGCTGGCCGCCGTTCCCGCACGTCAGGCACTTCGCCCGGGCCCCGCTACCCTGACGCGCGTGAGCGCCCCGGTCCTGGACGAACTCGACCGCCGGATCGTCCACGCACTGCACATCGACGGGCGCGCGCCGTTCAGCCGCATCGCGTCGGTGCTGGGCGTGTCCGACCAGACGGTCGCGCGGCGCTACCGCGGCCTCCGGTCCACCGGATCCCTCAGGGTGGTCGGCCTGCCGAACGCCCGGCGGCTGGGATGGGTGGAGTGGTTCGTCCGGATCCAGGTGACGCCCGACGCGGCGGTGCCCGTCGCCGACGCGCTCGCCCGCCGGCCGGACACCTCCTGGGTCTGCCTCACCTCGGGAGGAACGCAGATCGTCTGCGTCACCCGCGCGCGCAGCCCGCACGAACGCGACGCCCTGCTGCTCGGGCAGCTGCCGAGGACGCCGCGGGTCACCGGCGTCACGGCGCACTGCCTGCTGCGCGTCTTCGCGGGCGGCCCGTCCGGGTGGCACGGCAGAGCCGACTCGCTCGCTCCCGGGCAGGCCGCCGCCCTCGCCCCCGAGCCGCCGCACGAACCGCGAGGGCGGGTCGTCCTGCGGGAGGGCGACGAGCACCTGCTGGCCACGCTGGCCCGCGACGGCCGCACGACCTATCCCGAGATCGCGCGGGCGACCGGGTGGTCGGAGATGACGGCCAGGCGCAGGCTGGCGCACCTGCGCGGGCACGGCGCGCTGTTCTTCGACGTGGACGTCGATCCGCTGCTGCTGGGGTTCGAGACCCTCGCCATCCTCTGGCTGACCGTCCATCCGGCCCGGCTGCGGCGGACGGCCGAGGCCCTGGCCGCGCATCCCGAGGTCGCCTTCGCCGCCGCGACCACCGGCCCGACGAACCTGCTGGTCTTCGCCGCCTGCCGCGACGTGGACGCCCTGTACGACTACCTCGAGCGCGGGATAGGGACCCTGCCGGGAATCCGCGAACTGGAGAGCGCACCCGTCATCCGCAACAGCAAGCGCGTAGGAGCCGCGCAGACGCCCGGCCAATAGGCGCGCTGCTCCGGGCGGGCCGCGCGTGACCCGCCCCGGCGCCGGGGCGGGTCACGCGCGGCCGAGGGTCTCAGCGCCGACGGTCCGGCCTCACTTCAGGTGCCGGGCGAAGAACCGGTTCCCGTCGTCCCCCTCGTGCTGCGGGACGCCGGTGTGCCCGCCCATGTTGGCGTGCAGTGTCTTCTCCTTGGAGGCGAAGGCGTCGAACAGGTCCAGGGCCATCTGCCGGTCGTTCCCCTCGTCGTCCCACTGGAGCAGGACCAGCAGCGGAATGGTCACCTGCCGGGCCTCCTCGAAGATGGCGCGGGGCACGAAACTCCCGGCGAACAGGACGGCGGCCGAGATGCGCGGCTCGACCACCGCCAGCCGGACGCCGATGGAGATCGGCCCTCCCGCGTACCCGGCCGGGCCGCCGATCTCGGGCAGCGCGACGAGGGCGTCCAAGGCGGCCCGCCATTCCGGGACCGCCGTGTCGACCAGCGGCAGGACGAGCCGGTCCACGATCTCGTCGGCGACCGGCTCGCTGGCCTCCAACGCCCGGCGCAGGTCGGCGCGGGCCTCGTCGACGGCAGCTATACGGGGCCGGTCGCCGCTGCCGGGGAGCTCGATGGTGGCCGCGGCGTAGCCCTCCGCCGCGGAGTGCCGGGCCCGGGCCGCCAGCCGGGGGTACATCCTGCCCAGTCCGCCGGGGTGGCCCATCAGGATCAGCGGGGCCGGCGCGGACGCGGACGCGGGCGTCCACAGGATGCCGGGGATCTCGCCGAGGGTGAATCCGCGCTCGAGGACGCCGTCGTCGAGGCGCTGTTCGGAAGTGAATCGCATGGTCGTGCCTTTCGGGAGTGCTCGCGAACGGCGCTCCCGGACGACCTATCGCCCGACCGTGACCCCTGAGGGGAGCACCCATGTCGTCAGGTTCACGGGTACCACCTCCTCGGTCTTTCGCACGGCCTCCGGCAAGGTAGCAGCGGCCGCCGCGTCCCGCCAAAGGGTTTTCGAGAGGCCCCCGAACGCGATCGCGGCGCGGCGCGCAAAGGCCCCGCGCCGAGGATTCGGCGCGGGGCCATGGTGCCTGCGGAAGAGGGTCAGCCGTTCCAGCCGGACGTGAGCTGCACACGCGCGGCGAACCCGGTCGAGCGGCCCGCGTAGACGTACATCACGCCGGTGTTGCTCTGCACACCGATCAGGTCGGGGACGCCGTCGCCGGTGATGTCACCGGTGTAGGTGAGCGAGCGGATGCCGCCCCAGCCGGAGCCGAGCTCCTTGCGGGTGCCGAGCGCCTTCGACGCGCCGGGGTAGACCCACAGCGTGCCGTCGGAGATCCGCACCGCGATCATGTCGGGCTTGCCGTCACCGGTGATGTCCCGGACGCCGACCAGCTTGTTCATGCCGTTCCAGCCGCTGTTCCCGAT
Organism: Actinomadura nitritigenes; assembly: GCF_017573545.1. Taxonomy (GTDB): domain Bacteria; phylum Actinomycetota; class Actinomycetes; order Streptosporangiales; family Streptosporangiaceae; genus Spirillospora; species Spirillospora nitritigenes. The sequence goes on from NZ_JAGEOK010000014.1 coordinate 204,686, forward strand.
CTTGATGCGGCTGCCGAGCGCCTTCGACGCGCCGGGGTACAGCCACAGCGTGCCGTCGGACTTCCTGGCCCCGATGAGGTCGGGCCTGCCGTCACCGGTGAGGTCGCCGATGCCGGTGAGGTCCTTCATGCCGTTCCAGCCGCCGGTCCCGATCTTGATGCGGGTCCCCAGGGCGTTCGTGCCGCCGGGGTAGAGCCAGAGCGTCCCGTCGGACTTCTGGGCGGCGATGAGGTCGGGCTTGCCGTCACCGGTGAGGTCGCCGATCCCGGTGAGCTCGGTCATCCCGTTCCAGCCGCCGGTCCCGATCAGGCGCCGGTCCGAGGCGGCCAGCTTCGGGCCGGGGTAGAGCCACAGCTTCCCGGTCGCGCGGTCGACGCCGGCCAGGTCGGCGGTGCCGTCACCGGTCAGGTCGCCGACGCTCGCCAGGTCTGCGTCGGTGTGGCCGGTGACCTTGAACATGCCGCTGGGCTGCATGTCCGCGGCGAGCTTCGCGGCGCTGATGGTGTGCGAACCGCCGGTGGGCTTCCACGGGTCCCAGACGGTGATCGTGCCGGCGCTGGTGCTGTAGCCGTAGGCGATGATCGCGTGGCCGACCTTGGAGCCGCTCATGCCGGCGTTCCAGGGCAGCTTCTCCATCCACACGCCGAGGACGGGGGCCCGCTTGAGCACGCCGACGTCGTAGGAGACCTGCGCCATCATCGTCGACGCCGTCGAGGCGCTGGAGAAGCCGTAGCTGTAGCCGAGCGGGTCGGTGTACCCGTTCATGACGGGCAGCGCCTGGCTTCCGCTGGTGCCCTTGGCCGCCGTCGTGCCCATCTTGGAGGCCAGGGTGTCCTGGCTGACGGACACGCCGAACGTCGACAGGCTCATCGACGCCGAGGTCGGCACGCACTTGTAGTTCGTGTTCTGGTACTGGCCCGTCAGCGACAACTTCGCCGAGGCGGGCGCCGCGGCGGCCGCCGAGGCGGCGACCTTCGGCGCCATGAGCGAAGGGGCCGCCTTGACGAGCGCGTCGCCGCGCGGCGGGCGGGGGGCCGCGTCCGCGGTCCCTGCCGTTCCCACGACTCCGACGGCCGCCAACGCGAGCGCGGCCACCGGGGCCGCCAAGGGCAGGCGCCGGCCGGACGATTTCATGGAGGTCTCCTCGCGTTCGGGGGGAGCAGCCTGTTCTCCCGGTCACCGGGAAGGAGGCCACGCCTTGGGGGGACACCCGGCGGCCTCGAAGGCCGCCGACCAAGATCTTTGACGCCGTCGCGCGGGAAACGGTTTCCCATCGTTTGCGGGCGGGCGCACCGGACGGCGCGAACGGCGGCCGGCACGGTGGACCCGGCGTCGCCGCCGCCCAGCCCCGGCGGAAGGAATCGTACCGAATGAAGATCAATTACGGCAGTCGAGCCGGGGGCCGGCGTTGTGTTCGACGAGCCGCCAGCCCCTGCGGCCCTCCTCGAGGATGGACCAGCAGCCGTTGGAGAGCCCGACGGAGCGGCCGATCACCGCTCGCCCGACACGAAGCCGGCCCGGTCTTCTCGATGATCTCCAAACGATACGAAGCAGGGTCCCTACCGCCGACCGGCCGCGAAGCCGAGCCGGCCCCAGGCTCCGGCTCCAGAGTTCCTCCGGGAAGCCGAGCCAGTGCAGCATGCCGATGCGTATGGCGGCCCCGTGCGACACGACGACGAGGACGCCTCCGTCGGGGACGCGCTCCAGGGCCCTTTCGAGGGCGGCACTGAACCGTTTGGCGACCTGTTCCTCGGTTTCGCCGCCGGGGGGCTGCCACGTGGCGTGCTCGTCGGGGTAGCGGGTGCGGATCTCGTCGCCGGTGAGCCCTTCCCATGCTCCGCCGCCGCGCTCGATGAGGTCGGAATCGCACGTGACGGTCAGGCCGGTGGCGTCGGCGAGGGCCTGGGCGGTGTCCGCGGCGCGTTGCATCGGAGAGGAGACGATCGCGGTGGGCCGGAGGGCGGCGAGGAGCCGGGCGGCGCTTGCGGCCTGCTGGACCCCGACGCTGTCCAGCGGGACGTCGGTCGTGCCCTGGAAGCGGCGCTGGACGTTCCACACCGTCCGGCCGTGCCTCATCAGGACGATCTTGCGGGATCCGCCCTCCGCCTTCACGGGCCCTCCCCGGCGCGTACGCGCGGTCCTTCCGCGGCTGCGAGACCGGCGGCAAGGCCGCCGTGCCCGATGCTCGGACGCCACAGCGCGATGGTGCCGATCTCGCACGCCCGCACAGCACTGCCGATCATGGCGGCACCCTACCGGCCTCCCGGCCGCCGGCGGCATGCCCTCAGACGGACGCGGTCTCCCACACGAAGCCGTCGGGGTCGGTGAACGGGGCGGCATCGCCGCTGATGACGATGCGGTGCGATCCGCCGCCCTCCTGGGGGACGCCGATGTCCTTGGCGAGGGCGCGGCGCGGGTAGAGCGCCAGCGTGACCGCCGACGAGGCGGTGTCGAACTCGACGTACTTGCCACCGAAGCTCTTCGCCACCGCGAGGCCGCGGCCGACGTAGAACCGCTTGCTCGCCTTGACGTCCGCGACTCCCAGCAGGAGCGCGACCCGGTCGATCTCCCGGGTGACGGGACCGGTGTCCTTCTTCTTCGAGGTCGCGATCTTGCAGATCGTCCCGTCCGGGGCGCGGACGGCGCCGCCGTACCCCCAGAAGCCCTTCGTGGCCGGCTTCAGCGCCGTGGCGCCGGCGTCGAGGGCGGCGTTCATGAAGGCGTCGACGTCGCCCGGCTGGGACACCACGAGGGACAGCGCGAACCCGCGGAAGCCGTCGGCCGGCGCGTCCGAGGCGCGCACGTCCACGTACGGGCCCAGCCCGAAGGACTCGTAGAAGTCCTTCGCGGCCGCGGGGTCGGCGACTTCCAGGGTGACGGATCCGAGGGAGGTCATGGCATTCCCATCCAGTGCGTTCGGTGAGGCCGGTAGGGGCGTCTGATGACCGGCCGCCGCGTCGCGGGCGGCCCGTCGTTCAGGTGCCCACAGCCTGTCGCCCGGCCCGCCCTCCCCACATGCGTGCCGACCACGGATTCGCCTACGTAACGGGGACACGGAGCGCTACTCGGTGGCCGCCACGGCCCGGCGTTGGTGGGCCGCCCGCGCTGAGCGGCAGGCGGCCGGAGTTCGGGTCAGGGGGTGAGCGCGTCTTCCAGTGCCGCCCGCGCACCGCGCAGGGCGAGGCGGAGCTGGTCCGGTGAACGGCGGACCTGGGCCAGCAGGAGGCCGCCCTGGATCGCGGCCATGGTGAGGTCGGCCAGCTCGGTCACGTCCACGTCCGGGCGCAGCTCGCCCGACTCCTGCATCCGGCGCAGGCCCGAGATGAGGGGGGCCTCCCAGCGCGCGAAGGCGTCCACGAACGACTGCCGGGTGAGGTCGTCGCTGCCGCTGAGCTGGCTGGCCAGCGAGCCGATCGCACAGCCGCCGACCGCGTCCTGCCGCGTCCCGTTGGCCACGATCGCGTCGAACCAGCGGTCGATGCCGGCCGGCGAGTCGACCTGCAGGAGCAGCGGTTCCTGCGCGGCCAGCACCGTGTCCACGGTGCTGTGGACCACCGAGCGGATGAGGTCGTCACGGTCGTCGAAGTAGTGGTAGAGCTGGCTGCGGCCGACCCCCGCGGCGCGTTCGACGTCGTCCAGCGTCACCGCTGCGACGCCGCGGCGCTGGATGAGGTCCGCCGCCGAATCGAGGATGCGCTTCCGGGTCGCGCGACCCCGCGTGGTGGTCGGTGTGCGCCCCATGGACCGCCTCCATGTTCTGTACTACGCAGTACAACCTCTTTGTATTGCCTGATACAGTCTGCCGCAGAACTTTTGTACTGAGCGATACAGTCTGGCGGGGAGGCGGAGGAAGCGCCGCGCCCGCGATCACGGTCGGCGCCATCGGCGCCCTTCCGCGTCCCCCACGACGGAGAGGAAAGCCATGCCCCTCGACCGACCCGCCGGGGTGCGGCGGCGCGCGACCACGCTCGGTCTCGTCGGCCTGCTCGCCGCGCTCGCCACGGCCCCGGCGGCGCTGGCCGCCCCGGTCCCGGCCACCGTCCCCGCAGCCCCTGGCACCGCGGCCGGCACCCGCCTGGACGACGTGCGCGTCCTCGCCCACTTCGACCGGGCCGCGGGCCAGGTCGCCGAGAGCATCGCCCCGGAGCCCGGCGGCAGCGTGGTCATCGGCATGATCTCCGCCCGCCAGGTGGTGCGGGTCGCGCGGAACGGGGCCCTCCAGGTGCTCGCCACCATGCCGCCGCCTCCGGGCGGCGGCACCACCACACCGGTCGTCGGGGCCCCCGATGTCACCGGGGTCGCCCGGTCGGCGAGCGGCGCCGTGTACTTCCTCTACTCCTCCGGGCGGGGCGGGCTGACCGGGATCTGGCGGCTCCGTCGCTCCGGCGGGCCGCGGCTCGTGGTGCCGCTGCCCGCCGACACCTTCCCGAACGCACTGGTCATCGACGGTGGGCGGCACCGCTTCCTGGTCACCGACTCCGCCGGCGGGCGCATCTGGCAGGCCTCGCTGAGCGGCGGCAAGGCCTCCGTGTGGTCGGCGGACCCGGCCCTGGCCCCCGCCGGCTTCTTCGGTGCCAACGGCATGAAGATCCACGACGGCGCCGTCTGGGCGACCAACTCCGACCGCGGCACCATCGTCCGCGTCCCGGTGACCGAGGACGGCGGCTCCGGCCGAGCCGAGGTCCGGGCCACGGGCCTGGAGGGCATCGACGACTTCGACTTCACCGGCCGGGGCACCGAGATCCTCGCCGCGATCAACCAGGGCAGCGAACTCGTGCGGGTGGGCGCGGACGGCGGACACGAGACCCTGCTGGACGCCGATGACGGCATGCAGGGGACCACGGCCGTCATCGTCCGAGGAAGCCGGGTCTATGTGACCAACGGCGCGAACCTCGCCGGAGACGACCCGACCCTGATGCTCGCGAGGCTGCAGCGGCGCTGACGCACCTGCGCGGGATGGGCCAAGTGTCGACCAAAGTGGGGGCCGGTCCCATCCTTCGCGGGCAGCGGCGCCCCGGTCCCGGGCGGCAGCCTGAACGCATGGACGAAATCGACGCGCCCTTGGCGCAGGCGCCATACATCGGCTGCACGACGGAGGAGCTGCGGGCGCGCAGGAAAGGCGACCGGATCGCCGCAGGTGTCGACCAGAGCGTGCTGTTCCCGCGACGCGGCGAGGCGACGCTCCATGATGACCGGCTCGTCCTGGGAGCATGGGGTGACGACGGCGATCTGGTGCTGCGACCGGGCGAGGTGACGTCCGTCGCCAACGAGTACACCAAGCTGTACGGGCGGTTCATCGGCGGGCTGCTGAACGCCGGCAAGCCGCTGATCCTGGGAACCGTCCCCGCCGGAGAGATCTACCTGATGATCGATCACAGGACGTTCATGGAGACCACCGACAACCGCAGATGGGCGGGACTGGTCAGGACGTGGCTCAGCAGCGCCGCATGAGCGACGAGGCGATCGGCTCCGTCCGGCGTGCGCCGCACGCCGCTCCCGGGGTGGCCGGCGGGGGCGGCGGGGGCGGCGGCCCGCGCACCGCCCGCGATGTCGCTGTGGACATCGCCGCGATCGTGGTCGCGGTCGTGCTGGGAGCCGTCAACGCGTGGCCGCGCTACGGGGGCATGCCGCACGCGGTGGCGGCCGCCGACGCGGGCGTCGGTCTGCTGGCGAGCGCGGCGCTGTGGGGCCGGCGCCGGTGGCCGGTCGGGCTGGCGCTGGCCACGGTGACGCTGTCGGCGGTGTCGCCCGCGGCGGGCGGTGCGGCGTTCGTGGCGACGCTCTCGGTGTCGGTGCACCGCCCGCTGCCGGTCGCGGTGTGGGTCGGCGGCCTCGGCATCGCCACCGAGCTGGTGATCGCGGCGGTGCTCCCCGATCCCCGGGTGCCCTACGCCGCGACCGTCACGATGGGCGCGCTGCTGACCATCGGGACGGTCGGCTGGGGGCGCGCGATCCGGGCGCGGCGGGGTCTGCTGCTGTCGCTGGAGGAGCGGGCGCGTCGCGCGGAAGAGGACCGGCGAGCACGGGTCGCGGAGGCCCGGCGCATGGAGCGGGTGCGCCTGGCCCGCGAGATGCATGACGTCCTCGCGCACCGGATGTCCCTGCTCAGCGTGTACGCGGGGGCGCTGGAGTTCCGTCCGGGCGCGCCCGAGGAGGAGATCGCCCGGGCGGCCGGGATCATCCGCAGCGGCGTCCATCAGATGCTGGTGGACCTGCGCGAGGTCATCGGACTCCTGCGGGAGGACGATGTCGTCGACCCGGACGAGTCGGCGCGTCCCGCGCTGGCACGCCTCGCGGGGCTCGTGGACGAGGCGAGGACGGCCGGGACGCGTGTCCACCTCGACCTGCGCGTCACCGAGCCGGACGTGGTGCCGGCACTGGTCGCAGGCACCGCGTACCGGATCGTCCAGGAAGGTCTGACGAACGCCCGCAAGCACGCGCCCGGCATGCCGGTGACGGTCACCGTCGACGGCGCGGCCGGACGCGGGCTGGCGGTGCAGGTGCGGCAGCCGCTCGCGATGGGGGACGCGGGCATCCCCGGCTCCGGTGTGGGGCTGACCGGGCTGGCCGAGCGCGCCACGCTCGCCGGCGGGGTCCTCGAGCACGGGCCCCGGGACGGCGAGTTCGTGCTGTGCGCGCAGCTGCCGTGGGAGGGGTGATGGGTCCGGTCAAGGTGCTGCTCGTCGACGACGAATGGCTGGTGCGCGCGGCATTGCGCACCATGCTGTCGGGCCTGGACGACATCGAGGTCGCCGGGGAGGTCGCGGACGGCGCCGCCGTCCCGGAGGCGGTCCGCTCGACGGGCGCCCGCGTCGTCCTGATGGACATCCGGATGCCCGGGACCGACGGCCTCACCGCCACCGAGCGTCTCCGCGCCAGGCCGGACGCCCCCGAGGTCATCGTGCTGACGACCTTCGACACCGACGACATGGTGCTGGGGGCGCTGCGCGCCGGGGCGGCCGGCTTCCTCCTGAAGGACACCCCGCCCGCCGGGATCGTGGAGGCGATCCGGCGCGTCGCCATGGGCGAGCCGATCTTGTCCCCTTCGATCACCCGCAAGCTCATCTCGCACGTCCGGACGCTGCGCGGCGACGACACCGCACGCGACGCCGCACGTACGCGACTCGCCGCGTTGACCGGCTCGGAGCGCCGTGTCGCGGCCGCCGTCGGGCGCGGCCTCTCCAACGCCGAAGTAGCGGCCGAGCTGCACATGACGGTGGCGACCGTGAAGTCCTACCTGTCGAAGATCATGCGCCGGCTCGACCTCAACAACCGCGTGCAACTCGCCTTGCTCGTCCAGGACGCACAGTAGCGCTCGCGTCCACGGACGAACACGCTCAGTGAAGGTGGTCTTCATGGATTTCACCTCCGACCTTCCGCGTCTGGTCGCGGCCGCGGTCGTCGTGGTCGGGGTCGGCGCCTGCTCCCCGCACGCCACATCGATCATCGAGGCCAGACAGGCCCTCCGCGGTCCGCAGGGTCCGCAGGGTCCGCAGGGTCCGCGGGAGACCGTCGAGACCGACAAGGGCCGGGTCAAGGGCGTCGCGGCCGACGGGGTCATCAGGTTCCAGGGCATCCCGTACGCGGCGCCTCCCATCGGCCGGCTGCGCTGGCGGCCACCGGCCGCCGCGGCCCCGTGGAAGGGCGTGCGGAGCGCCGCGGAACCCGGACCGATCTGCGCGCAGCCGGGAGCGAAGGGATCCTCGGAGGACTGCCTGTACCTCGACGTCACCGCACCGGCTCGGGCCGGCAGGCGCCCCGTGGTGGTGTGGTTGCACGGCGGTGCCTTCAGCTCCGGTTCCGGTTCTGAGTACGACGCGGCCCGGATGGCGGAGAAGGGCGATGTGGTGGTGGTGACCGTCAACTCGCGGCTGGGTGCTCTCGGCTTCTTCGCCCACCCCCGGCTGCGGGACTCGGGTGACTACGGTCTGCAGGACCAGCAGGCCGCTCTGCGGTGGGTCCGCGCCAACGCCGCGGCGTTCGGTGGCGACCCGGGCAAGGTGACGCTGATGGGGCAATCTTCCGGCGGCGCGAGCGTCTGCGCCCAGCTCACCTCGCCGCAGGCGGCCGGCCTGTTCCACCGTGCGATCATCGAGAGCGGTTCGTGCCTGCAGAACTGGCCCAGGAACATGCTCGCCCCCGGCGACGCCGCCTCCCGGTACTGGGCACCGGTTACGGAACTCGCGGCCAAGGGCAGGACGGCGCTGGGCTGCCGGACGCTGGGCTGCCTGCGCGCGAAGCCCACCGCAGAGGTTCTCTCCCTCAACGGGGCCTTCCACCAACCCGCCTACGGCACCGCCGTCCTTCCCAAGAACCCCGTCGCGGCTCTGGCTGAGGGCGCATTCCATCGGGTGCCCGTGCTCCAGGGCAACACCAAGGACGAACATCGGCTGTTCGCCGCGCTGTTCACACTCGACAGGCCCATCACGGCGGCCCGTTACCGCCGTCTGCTGACCGAGACGTTCGGTGAGCAGCAGGCGGCCCGTGTCGCCCGGCGGTACCCGCCGGGACGCTCGGCGAGCCTGGCCTGGGCGGCGGTGGGAACCGACCGGGCCTGGACGTGCCCCACGCTCGCCGCTGACCGCCTCCTGGCGAGGCACGTGCCCGTGTACAGCTTCGAGTTCGCCGACGAGCGCGCCCCGGCGCCGGATCTCAAGCCCGGCTTCCCCATGGGCGCCTATCACGGCTCGGAGCTGCCCTACCTGTTCGGCATGGCGAACGTCCGCCTGGCCCCTGCGCAGGTCCTGCTGTCCAACCGCATGATCGCGGCGTGGACGAGGTTCGCCCGGACCGGTGCCCCGGGCGGAGGCTGGCGACCGTTTCCGGAGACCATGCAGCTGACCCCGGGCCGCGACCTGCCTGTCGATGCCGGCGCCGAGCACCACTGCGCGTTCTGGCGGTGACCTGGCGACGCCGACCGGACGCCGGGCCGGGGCGATCGGCCGCCCCGGCCCGGCGCGGCAGACGGGTCAGCTGCGGCCGAGCATCTCAGCGGTGAGGACGTTGCCGCCGATCCCCCAGCCGCCATCGGGAACCTCGTCGACGAGGACCAGGGTGGTCGCCCTGGCGCGCTCGCCGTACACGTCGGCGTAGGCGTCGGTGACGGCGTCGATGAGCTTCTTCTTGGACTCGGGGGTCAGGGTGTCGGCCGGGACCTTGAGGTTGGCGAACGGCATGATGACGACCTTTCTCGTGATGGTGATTCAGAGTGAGGCGGTCGAGGACAGCAGGTCCTCGATGCCCACGCGGTGGTAGAACTCGGCGCGGATCCGGTCGGCGACGATGGAGACCACCTCGCTGCCGTCCTTACTGGGGTCGACGTGGCTGCGGAACGGCCGCCGGCCCGCCGGGAGGCCGACGATGCGGACGATCTCGCCGGCGACGGACTCCGCCCTCGCGTCCGGTGGGATCAGGCGGTTCAGCCGGCCGGTGAGGCCGGCGCGGAGCTCGCCGTAGGGCTCCTCGTACGCCTTGTCGCGGACCGCGTCCGATGGTCCGCCCGCGTTGGCGAAGTGGTTGGTGCCCGAGGTGAAGGCGCCGGGGACGACGATGGAGGTATCGATGCCGAACCGGATGAGCTCGGCGGCGTAACTCTCCGCGAGGGCGTCCATGGCGGCCTTGGCCGCGAAGTACGGGGCGAGGAACGGCGGGTGGCCGCCTCGGGTGGAGGAGCTCCCCACCCACACCAGCAGTCCGGAACCCTGGCCGCGCAGGTGCGGCAGCGCGGCGCGGTTGACCCGCTGGGCGCCGAGGACGTTGACGTCGTAGACGGCGGCGAGGTCCTCGGCCGTGAACGCCTCGGCCGGCCCCAGGACCATGTGCCCCGCGTTGTGGACGACGGCGTCGAGGCGGCCGTACCGGTCCAGGACGGTGCCGACGGCCAGGTCGGCGGACTCCTGCGACCGCACGTCCAGTTCGACCGCCGACAGCGCGAGGTCCTCCTCGGCGGCGAGCCGGTGCAGGGCGGCGACGGCGGGCGCGTTGCGGTCCGCGGTCCGCCTCATGCCGGCGGCGACGGCGTGCCCGTCCCGTGCCAGGGCCACGGCCGTCAGCCGGCCGAACCCGCTGGAGGCCCCGGTGACGACGATGACCTGTCGCGCGGCGGCCATCAGATGATGCCGCCGTTCGCGCGCACGACCTGCCCGTTGACCCAGTGCCCGGCCGGGCTCGCCAGGAAGGAGACGACCTCGGCGATGTCCTCGGGGGTGCCGAGCCGCTCCAGCGGCGGCTGCTTGGCGAGATGCTCGATCGTCGCCTCGTCCTTGCCGTCCAGGAACAGTTCGGTGGCGGTCGGGCCGGGCGCGACGGCGTTGACCGTGATGTCGCGTCCGCGAAGCTCGCGGGCGAGCACCAGCGTCATCGCCTCGACGGCACCCTTGCTCGCGGCGTACGCCCCGTAGGCGGGGAACTGAAGGCCGACCACAGAGGTGGACAGGTTGACGAGCGCGCCGCCGTCGCGCACGCGGCGCGCGGCCTCCCGGGCCATCACGAACGCGCCGCGGATGTTGGTTCGGTGCAGGGCGTCCAGCTCGTCCAGATCGAGGTCGGCGATCGGGGACAGCGCCAGCCGTCCCGCCGAGTTGACGACCACGTCGACCCCGCCGAAGGACTTCTCGGCGGCGTCGAACATCTCCGCGACGGCGCCCTCGTCGGCGACGTCGGCCTGGACCGGGATCGCCCGGCCGCCGGACGCCGCGATCTCCTCCACCACCCGCGCCGCGGCGGAGGCCGCCCCCTGGAACCCCACCGCGACCGCGAAGCCGCGTGCCGCCAGCGCCGCCGCAATGGCCTTGCCTATCCCGCGGGAGCCGCCGCTGACGACGGCCACACGCTGATCACTCATGGCGAAACCCCCTGCTCTTATCGTCGATACGGAACATTCATATCGACGTTATGACCTCACCGTAGCACAGGTTCGTAGCATCGTTAGCGGATGGCGGTATCATCGATCTCATGGCAGAGACGGACCCGCTCCGCGCGGCGATGATCGAGGCCGCGGAGCGGCAGCTGGCGTCGTCCTCGGACCACGAGATCGCGACGCGTGCGGTCTGCGAGGCCGTCGGCGTGAGCCAGCCCGTGCTCTACCGGCTGTTCGGTGACAAGCGCGGGCTGCTCGACGCCGTCGCCGACCACGGGTACGAGCGGTACACCGCGCTCAAGGCCGCCCAGGAGCAGACCGGCGACCCGGTCGCCGACCTGCACGCCGGCTGGGACGGCCACATGGCGTTCGCCCAGGAGAACCCGGCCCTCTACCAGCTGATGTTCACGCCGCGGCCGTGGTCGCACTCGACGGCGCGAGAGCGCGTGATGGACCTGCTGGTGGCCGCGCTCACACGGTGCGCGGCGGCGGGCGCGCTGAGACTGGAGCCGCGAACCGCCGGTCAGCTGATCCTGTCGGCGAACGTCGGGACCGCCCTGGACCACATCGCCCACCCGGCCCTGTTCGAGGACCCGGCGCTCTCCCACCGCATGCGGGACGCCGTGTTCTCGCACGTGCTGACCACCACGACCGCTCAGGACGGCGCCGACCCGCTGCACACCGCCGCGCTGCGCCTGCACGCGCAACTCGACCTCACCGGGACCGAGGCCCTGGAGCCGGTCGAGACCGCCCTCCTGCGGCGATGGCTCGAACGCATCACGCAACCCGGCCACCGGTGACGGCGGGCGGATCCGCCGGGGCAGGTCGTCGAGACCGCCCTGAGGGCTCTGGACCCGCCGCACCCCGCCGCCCAGCGTGATCACCGGCAGCCGGGTGGAGCGTCACCAGGTGTAGACGACGCCGGGCCGGGTGCTGTCGGCGGGCAGGGAGAAGGCGGTGCGCCTGCCGGTCTGGAGATCCAGGCGCGCCCAGCCATCGCCTCGCCGGTAGAAGACGTGCCTGCCGGTCGCGTCGGCAGCCGGCAGTTCGAGGAAGGCGGGGACGTCCTTCCACTCGTCCAGGGTCCGGGCGCCGCCCCCATCGGACGGCAGCAGCACGAGCCTGACCTCCTGCCTCGTCTGCCGCAGGGCGAGCCGGTCGCCGCTCGGCAGCAGGACGGCCCCCAGCGGATCACCGGCGGCAGGCACGTCCCGGCCCGCCGGGAGCGCCCCCTCCCTGCTCTGGACGGCCAGGTCGCCGGCTGTGCCGTCGGCCGACCAGTGCACCTGGCGGCCGTCCTCGCTCCAGGAGATCGCGTCGAGGCCGGAGCGGCTGCTCCAGGCGCGCTCCTTGCCGGTGCGCAGGTCACGCACCACGAGCACGTCGCCGCCGTGTCCACTGAGCGCCAACGCGAGGCGGGTGGCGTCCGGCGACGGCGCCAGCGCGGTGACGCTCGGCCAGGCAGAGGGCGCCTGCGTCGTCTCCGGCGCGGGCGAGGCCGCAGGCAGGTCCCGGGACCGGGGGACGCGGGCGACGAGCAGCGCCTTGCCGGGACGTCCCTTCTCGTCGACGCGGGTCCGGGCGACGAACTGCGGCGACGAGGCGCCCCCGCCCTTGGCCTTCACGGTGAAGAACAGCGTGCGGTTGTCGGTCGCGCTGGTCAGGCCCGCCCAGTCCTGCACGTAGCCGGCCGGTGGTTCGACCGTGCCCAGCGTCCGGCCCGTCGCCGCCTGCACGACCCGGGTCGGGGACTCGCCGTCGCTGCGGAACAGCAGCGTCGGGGACGCGGCCGGCCGGATCGGCGTCACCGCGCCGATCGTCAGGCCCGGTTCGTCCGCCTGCCCGCCGTGGCCTCGCGCCGTGAGCACGGCGGCGAGCAGCACGGCCGTACCGGCGGCCGCCAGCGCCGGAAGCAGCAGACGGGGACGGCGAACGCGGCGGCGCCGGGTGCGGGGGGCGGGCGCGGTGTCCCAATCCGGTTCGCACGGCGCCGGTACGGCGGCGGTCCTGGCCTCGAACGCGGCACGCAGCCGGTGCTCGATGTCCGTCGTCATCGCTGTCCTCCCAGCAGGTCTTCCATGCCGCGCAGCGCGCGGGAGATCGTGGACGAGACGGTGCCGCGGCTCACACCGAGCGCGGCCCCGATCTCGGCGTCGTCCAACCCGAGATAGAAGCACAGCACGAGCACCTCGCGCTGCCGCCGGCTGAGCCGGTCCAGTGCGGCGAGCACCGCGGCGTGCTCCTCGCGGCGCAGCGCCTCGGCGTCCGCCGCGCTCTCGGGCACCGGGTGCAGCCTCCGGGTCCGCGCGGCGGTCCGGCGGCGGCGCAGCGCCGACCGGCAGCCGTTGACCACCGACGTGCGCAGATACGCCTCGGGACTCTCGGGCGGACCCTTGCGCTTCCAGCGGCGATACAGGCCGATGTAGGCCTCCTGCACCACCTCCTCGGCGAGCCCCTCGTCACCGACGAGCAGCACGGCGATGTGCACGAACTTGCGGGCGTGGCTCTGGAACAGCGCGGACAGAGCGTCCGCCGGCCGATCCGCCATGTGCGGATCGGACAAGGGCACTGTCGTCGGCACGTGTGGGGCCGCCTTCCCTAGGGGCTTTACCAACAAAGACGTCCGGCCGGCCCGGCTGCTGAATCCAGAACCCCGCAACGCATCTCCGAAGCCCTGAGCCACCAGCCGGCCCCCAGGTCGCCGTTCATGCGGTCATCGGGCGGCGACGGTCTCGGTGTCCTCCGCCTCGTCCGGCGCGGCCGCGGGGGCGGTGTTCTTCGGGCCGCGCAGGGCGATGTAGACGAGCAGCACGGCCATGACGGCGACGCCTGCCCACATGGACTGCTGCCATCCGTCGACGTAGGACTGCCTTGCGGCGTCGACCAGGGCCTGCGCGTGCGATCCTGCGCCGGCCGAGACCTGGAGGGCGTTGGCGATGCCCTCCCGAGCGGTGTGCGCGGTCTCCTGGGGGATGCCGTGCAGCCTGTCGTCGATGGCGTTGCGGTAGCCGGCCGTCAGGATCGCGCCGAGCATGGCGACGCCGAGTGCGGTGCCGAATTCTCGGGTGACGTCGTTGAGGGCGGAGGCCACGCCCTGTTTCTCGCGCGGCAGGGAGCGGGTGATGGCCTCGGTGGAGGGAACCATGGCCAGGGCCAAGCCGATGCCCATGACGATGATGCCGGGCAGGATCGACAGGTAGCCGCCGTCGACGGAGACGAACAGGGCCATGAGCGCCAGGCTGCCGCCGGTCAGCGCGATCCCCGCGGCCATCGTCGCACGTGGGCCGATCCGCGCGGCCAGCCTGGGGGCCAGGCCGGACGCCACCATCATGGCGATGGCCAGGGGCATCAGCGCCGCCGCGGACCGCAGTCCCGACCAGCCGAGCACGGCCTGCAGGAACGGGAAGAGGACCACGGAGATGCCCGTCTGGACGCCGAAGACCACGACCAGCGTGATCGAGCCGCCGGCCAGGCCGCGCTCACGGAACAGGCGCACGTCCAGCAGCGAAGCGTCCCGGCGGCGCAGTTCCCAGGACACGAAACCGGCCGTGGCGGCGAGGCCGACGGCGAGGCTGACCAGGGTCCTGGCCGCGGTCCAACCGCGTTCCGGGCCCTCTTGCAGGACGAAGATGAGGGCGGCCACGGCGACGATGGACAGCAGCGCGCCGACGGTGTCGAAGGCGTGGGGCGAGCGCTCGCGGGAGTTGGGAACCGCCTTCAGCGCCATGACCAGGGCCACGACGACCAGGGCCACGGGCAGGACGAACAGCCAGCGCCAGTCGGCGACGTCCACCAGGAGCGCGGACAGGAACATGCCCAGGATGCCGCCGCCTCCGGCGACACCGGTCCACACGCCGATCGCCTTTCCGCGCTGCTCCTCGGGAAAGGTGGAGGTGATGACGGCCAGGGTGACGGGCATGATCGTTGCCGCGCCGGCACCGCTGACCGCGCGCGCGGCCAGCATCACCGCGGCGTTCGGAGCCAGGCCCGACGCAACGCTCGCGACGCCGAAGACGGCCAGCCCGGCGATCAGCATGGGCCTGCGGCCCAGGCGGTCACCGATCGCACCGAGCGGCAGCAGCAGTGCGGCCAGGACAAGGGTGTAGACGTTGATGATCCACAGGACCGTGCCCTGCGAGGTGTCGAAGTCGACGGCCATGTGCGTCTGGGCGACGATCAGCCCGGACACCGACGCGATGACGGCCATCAGCGCGATCGAGACGGTGGTCAGGATCGTGCGCAGCTGACGCGCGTCCGGCGCGTCCCCGCCGCTCTCCCCGGCCGCTTGTGCAGCGTTCGTGCTCATGGATTCCTCTCAGAAGGGGCGTGCGGAATCGGCGCCTAGACCAGAAGCGGCGGCAGGGCGCTGATGTGGGAGGCGACCAATCGCCGGCCGCGGCGGACGCGCCGGCTGACGCGGTCAGGTCGATGGCGGTGCCGGTCGGCCGAGAACGCCGATGCGATGCTTCATGTGAGGCTCCCGTCGGTTCGCTTGCCCTCGGCGACTTGAGCGGGACAGCGCCCCGATTCCTGACAGGAACCGCATGTGGCATGGGTCATAGCGCCGACGACGGGCGGCACGTGCCGGCGGTCGGCCGGAGCGGTCACCGATGGCCCGGCTGGGCGGCCCGTCAAGCGGTGGCCGGCGCCCCGCCGCGCTCGGCCCGCGACAGCAGCTGCCGCCGGTGCTTGATCCGGGCCAGCACGGTGTCGGCGGAATGCGCGCCCAGCTGGTTCGCGGACTGGCAGCTCATCCGCAGCGGCAGGCCCGACGGTGCCGCCGAGTCCCCGGCCGCGACGATGCGCGCGTCGTCCACACTGGTCAGGGTCTCGTCGGTCAGCAGGCGGCCGGCGGCGTCGGTGCTCAGCCCGCTGCGCGCGGCCAGGTCCGGCACGCCGAACCCCGCGGCCCAGATCGTCACCTGGCTCGGCAACTCGCGGCCGCCACTGAGCCGGACGGCGTCGCGGGTCACCGCCGTCACCCTCGTGTCCGAGCCGTCGAGCACGGTCACGCCCATCTCGGCCAGCCGCCTGGCGACCGAGCGCCGAACCCGGGGATGCAGGTACCGGCCGAGCACTCCGCCGCAGACCAGGGTCACGGTGCGGCCGCCTCCGCCAGTTCGGCGGCGGTCTCGATGCCGAGGACCCCGCCCCCGACCACCGTCACCGCGGCCGTGGCGGGCGCGGCGCCGAGGATCGGCCACAGCCGCTGCGCCGCTTCCAGGGTGGCGATCGGGTAGGCGAACTCGGCCCCGGGCACGCCTGGATCAGCGCTGCCACTGCCCGCCGCGTAGACCAGGTAGTCGTAGCCGACGGTGCGACCGGACGCCAGCGTCACACCGCGCTCGGCCGCCTCGATCCGGGACGCGGTGTACGCCGATCACGACCACCTCGGTGCTCGCCCTCATGGTGTCTCCTTCGCTCGATGCGGGTTCGGCATCAAGACACCGCGTGGCCGAAGGTCCTGACAGCCTGTGAGGCAGATCACTCGCGGGAGCGGTCTCCGCGAAGCAGTGGTTGATCAGCGTCATCCTCCAAGAGGGCCGGCGCCCGGCCCCTGGGCGGGTTCTTCCCTGGGGGCGGGCGCCGGTTCGGTCACCTCGGCGTCACCTGCTGTGCCAGTGCGCCAGGTCGAACCACCGGGTCGCGACGGTGGTGGTGCGACCGACCGCCCACACGGTACGGGTGCCCGGGCGCAGGGCCAGCGCGGTCGCGGTGACCGTGGTCCCCGCGGGCTTGGTCAGCGTCTGGCCTGACCAGGCGCCCGCCGCGGTGCGGTGGCGCATGGCGCCGCCGTACGCGGAGACCCAGATGCCGCCGGCGCCGTCCGAAGCGACCTTGTCCAACGAGGTGCCGAGGGCGCCGAGGACGGTGGTCCACTTCGTGCCGTTCCAGTGCGCCAGCATCGACCGGCTGACGGTCTTGCCCGTCCCGTCCGACACCTCCGCCGTGCCGACCGCCCAGACGCTGTTCTCCGAGGCGGCGTACACGTCGGTCAGGGTCGACGCGACCTCGCCCCGGACGGTCCCGGCGACCTTCGGGAACGCGACGGTGGTCCACTTCGCGCCGTTCCAGTGCGCGGTGGCGGGCTGCCCCTCCCCCGCCCAGCCGACCGCCCACGCGCTGGTGGGCGAGACGGCGGCGAGCGCGCTGGGCTTGATGCCGATCGGAGTGTCGGCCCAGGACGTGCCGTTCCAGTGCTTGGCCTGCGAGTAGCCGACCACCCACGCGCTGCGGCCGCCGGTGGTGGCGATGTCCTGCGGCTGGAAGCTCAGCGGGACCTTGAAGGTCCTCCAGGCCGTGCCGTTCCAGTGCAGCACGGCATTGGAGTCACCCGAGGTGTTGAGTTGGGCGGCCAGCCACAGGTTCGACGCCGACGTGGCCGCGGCGGCGCTGAAACGGTACGGGCTCGCGGCGGCGGGCAGTGCCACGTCGCTCCACGTGCCGCCGGTCAGCCGCTGGAGGATCGGCTTGCGCACCGAACTCGTCTGCCGGCCGCCGGCGGCCCACATGGTGCCGTCCGGCGCCGCGGCCAGACCGTTGAGCTGGGTGCCGCCGTCGGCCTTGGGGGTGCTCTGGACGATGGGCCACGCCGTCCCCTCGGCCGCCGCGACCGACGACGCCGCACGCTTCTCGTCCGAGCCCGCCGTAGTGGTGATCGCGGCCGTGACCGCCGCCGCGCCCACCGCGACGGCCGCTCCCGTGACCGCCACCTTCCTGCGTGTCTTCACCCTGCTCCTTCACCGCTCGAATCGATCTTGATGAAGGGCAGAAGCTAACAGGGCCGTACGCGCACCCGCGGAACAATCGATGATCTTCCTGGCGGTGATCGCCTTTCCGGGTGGACGCCCGTCATGGCTTTCGGCCTGGTCGGCGTGTTCGGAGATCATCCCTCGGCCATGGCCCGCGAATACTTGTGGCATACATCACATGAGCACATTTGTCACAGGGACCGGGTCGTCGGCGTCTTGTGTTCGTCCACCGCAGCAAGCAGCAACACTATTCCGCTTTGTGGAAGGAATGTCGTGAACTCAGCACTTGAGAACCTTCGCCGTGACTTCGGTGGAGACATCATCGAACCGGGCGCAGCAGAGTATGAATCGGCCAGCCGCTCGGTATTGACTCTGGGCAGCCCGGCCTTTGTCCTGCGGGCCGAGAACGTCGGGGACGTTCAAGCGGGTGTCAGGTTCGCCGCCGACACGGGGCTCTCGCTGTCCGTGCGAGGCGGCGGCCATGGCTTCCCGGGCTTCGGCACCAACGACGGCGGCGTCGTGATCGACCTCGGCAGGCTCTCGGACGTGCGGATCATGGACAAGGACCGTCACCTCGTACGGATCGGGGGCGGCGCCACCTGGGGGCAGGTCTCGGCCGCCCTGGCCCCGCACGGCCTGGCGATCTCCTCGGGCGACACCAGGAGCGTCGGCGTCGGCGGATTGACGTTGACCGGCGGCATCGGCTGGAAGGTCAGGAAGTACGGCCTGGCCTTGGACAACGTGGTCGCGGCGGAAATGGTCACCGCCGGCGGGCAGGCCGTGCGGGCGAGCGCACGGGAGAACCCGGAACTGTTCTGGGCGATCCGCGGCGGCGGCGGCAATTTCGGGATCGTGACCGCCTTCGAGTTCGCGGCACACCCGACGACGGACGTCTTCCACGGAAAGATCACCTTCCCGGCATCGGAGGTCGCCGGCGTGCTCCAGGGCTGGGCGGGCCACCTCCGCACCGCCCCCGAAGAGCTCACCTCCCTCGTGAACTTCGCCAATCCGTTCGCCGGCGGACCGCAGGCGCCCGTCGAGATCCACGTCGCCTTCGACGGCGATGACCCGCGACTCGCCGCGAAGGCGATCGACCCGATCCGCAGGCTCGGCACGGTGACCGACGACGATGTCGCGCTGAAGCCCTACGCGGACGTCCTCGTGGACGGCGCGGCCCCGCCGCCCGGCATCCGCCTCGTCACACGCGCGGCGTTCGTCGACGCCGGATCGGTGCCCGAGGCCCTACGGATCCTCGCCGAGGCCGGTGCAGCGGAAGGGGCGCCTTTCATCGCCGTCCGCAGCGTCGGCGGCGCGGTGTCCCGAGTCCCCGACGATGCCACCGCCTACGCGCATCGCCAAGCGGAGTTGATGGTCATGACCACCACCGCGGGCCCGAAACCGGTCATCGAGGCCGCTCGTACCGCTCTGGAATCGACGTGGGAAAGACTCGCACCCCACGTCAACGGCCTCTACGCGAACTTCCTCACTTCCGCCGCCGACAAGGACGTCGCCGCGATCTATCCGACGCGCACCTATGAGCGGCTCGCGGCGGTCAAGCGCCACTACGACCCCGCGAATCTGTTCGCCCACAACCACAATGTCCGGCCTCAGTGAAGTGATCTCAGCCGATCAGCGGAAGACGGCCCTGTTCGAAATGGGCAAGGGATCGCGAGATCTACTCGCGGACCGGCTGGCCTGACCAGGCCATTTCTGTTTCCTCGCCTTGTCGCGGGCGCGCGTCGCGAAACATGCTCGGCTGACGTTCCAACGGCGACGGTGAGGTCTGTGTGGACCGGATTCGGCGTGATGTCGCCCTGTCGAACGTCCGCACCCGGCTGGCGGCCGTCGAGCGGTCCGGGGACGCCGCGCCGCTGTTCGACGACGAGGCCGTCCGCGACGCGGCCGAGCTGGTGGAGTACACGCGCGAGCATCCCGCCGACGCGCCGCCCGGGCTGGCGGCGGTGTACGCGGCCGACCGGGCGGCGGTCCCGCAGCCGCTCTGGTGCACGCTGCGGGAGGTCGGGGACGTTCGAGGAGGCCGTGCTCGCCTCCCGGGAGGCGGCCGGCCTCACCGACCCCGCCCGCCGGATGGCGCTACACCACACGGTCCTGCTCGTGAGCCTGCTCACCGACCGACACACGGTCCACGGCGCGCGCGGCGACCTGGACGAGGCCCTGCGGATCGGGCGGGCCGAGGGCCCAGGTCCAGCATCATCACGCGCTTTCTGAACCCCTGAGCCGCCCTCGGCGAAGGTGCTTCCCGTGGGCGCTCAGCGCACGTCCACGTAGTCGGTGGGCTTGTTGGAGGCGAGGTAGGTGGAGCTGCCCTTGTAGGCGGCCATCCAGGTGCCGTCCTTGGACGCCTTGAACGTCTTGCCGAACCACCCGCTGCTCGCGGTCTTCACCACGGCCATCTGCGTCCAGGTACTGGAGCCCTTCGCCTGGAAGTACAGGTAAACGGACGCGCCCGGCCCCGGCAGCTTCTTGTCCATGTACCGGAACAGCTGCCCCTTGACCGTGAGGGTCTTCCCCTTCGCCACCGGCTCCGGAGAAGCGTTGAAACCGGCGATGGACGTCCCGTACCGCACGTCGACATCGACCGGCTTGCCGGTGAGCGCCATGTAGGCGGAGTCGCCCGCGTACCGGACCCGCCAGTACCCGTCCCGCTTGGCCGCCCCGGTGGTCAGGCGGAAGAGTCCGTTGGACGCCGTCTTGCCGCTTCCCGCCGCAGCCCACCCGGTCTTTCCGT
The DNA here is from genome assembly GCF_017573545.1 of Actinomadura nitritigenes. Lineage (GTDB taxonomy): Bacteria > Actinomycetota > Actinomycetes > Streptosporangiales > Streptosporangiaceae > Spirillospora > Spirillospora nitritigenes. Next base: position 225,045 of record NZ_JAGEOK010000014.1, read on the forward strand.
TCGCGGAGAATTCCGCGACGAGCGGTGCGCTCCCGATCGCCAGCGCGCCTGGAAGGGCTCCCAGCCTGCCGCTGATGGAGAGCGGCTGACCGTAACGACCGGGGTTCGGCGTCAGTTTCATGTCGGTGATGACGGTGGGGCGCCGGACGTCCAGCATGCCCGCCGCGGTCCGGGCGTCCTCGAGGAACGGGTCGCTGCTCGCGACGACCGTGAGCGGCCCCGGTCTGTCGGCCGCGAAGTGGGAGGTGAACGTGCCGTCGGCCGCCGTCGGCCCCAGCGGGATGTTCTCCGCGGTGGCCCCCGCACCGATGACCGCCGTGAGCTGCACACCCGGTGCGGGCACCAGACCCGCCGCGCCATGCCGCAGCAGCCTCCCCTGGACCGCCACGTCGGTACCGGTCGCCACCGGTTGCGCCGTCGTCATCCGCGCCGACAGCTCCGTCGCCTGCTTCGCGACGGTGACCCCGGTCACCTGGCCGGCCGCGCAGTTCGGCCCGTCCGCCCCGTAGGAAGCGGTCACCGGGAATCTGCCTCGCGAAGTGAACGTGAAGGATCCGTCCGGGCCGGCCTGCGTGCCGAGAGCACCACCATCGCCGATGATCTCGGCGTCGGGCACCGGTTCGGGCGCGGCCTCACGCGACTTCTGCACCATGAGGCGACCGTGGACGGTGACGTCCGAGTGGTCCGCGTCGATGACCGACGGTTCGGCGACGAGGTCGGTGATGCTCGTCTCGTAGCAGTCGTTGAACTTGGCCCACGTGCTCGCGGTCGCCCCGTCCGCCGTCGTGACCAGTGCGTTCACGTAGTTGGCGCGGGGATGCCGCGCGATGTCGGTGTGGTACGCGGCCTGCCACGTGCCGTCCTGGTCCGTCCCGGCGACCCGCGTGAAACGGACGGTGTCGTACGCCGCGCCCGAGGTGCTCGGATAGTGCAGGCTCGCCGTGACGTCGGTGACGCCGCCGGCCGACTTCGCCGTGAGGGTGAGCACGACCACTCGGTCAGGGGCGAGGCGATCGAGGGTCGCGGTCAGCTTGACGTCCGTCGCGTCCGCACGGGCGGCGGCCGGGACGAACGCCGCCGATGTCACCAGCACGGCGGCGACCAGGAAGGACGACTTACGGCGCATGGAAGGTACCTCTCCCCTGAACGATCAAGAAATGATCGGCGAGAGGGGGACGCCCGAGATCCTCTACCGGTTGCCCGGTTCGAGAGGTCCCGGCGCACCACCACAGAACTGGCCCAAGGGCAGTGGTGCTCTCCTGCGCGCCTGCCCCTTCGGTCCTAGCAGTCACCCGTAACGACGAAGACCCCGGAGCCTGCCGCTCCGGGGTCTGAATCGTCACTGTGGAGCTAGGACCTTCGTCTGCGCCCTTAAGAGAGGCACTGCCTCTCCGCCGAACGTCTTCCCTGGACCGGCGCCGCCGGTCAACCGCGTTGGCCGGCGTCGTCGACGACCGCGGAGGCGAGGACCGCGTTCTGGGAATCGCCCATGTAGCGGAAGGTGCGCCGGTCGAGGACGATCGTCTGGATGTTCGGCTTGCCGTTCCTTCGCTGCGGGGAGTCGAAGGCCACGCCGATGCCGTGGCGTCCGGCGTAGTCCGTCGCGTCCCGCTTGATGCTCACCCTGGGGATCTTCCCCAGCGCCCGGTACAGGGCGGCGTTCAGCTTGGGCGGGATGAGGTGGTCGTCCCGAAGGATCCCCGCGATCACCCCGAAGGTGGTGACGTCCTGGCCCTTGTCGCCGTTGTCCCGCCGGATGCGGGCGAGCAGGGCGGCCGGGTCCGTGGGCAGCCCGGCGACGTAGTCGTACAGCTTGTTCGGGGTTCTGCTGACGATTCCCGGGCCGCCGATGTAACCGCCGTTGAACCGCGGATCCGTGCCGTCGTGGCGGGGCCGCGCCCCCGGTCCGAGGATGCCCTTCACGTACAGCTTCCCGTTCTGGACGGACCGGGCCATGCGCTTGCCGTCGAACCGCCACCACTCCTCGACCTTCACCTTGCCGTGGTGCATCGCTTCCGGGCCGACCACGTTCCCGTCGGTCAGGGCGAAAGCGCTCACCGTCTGGGCGTAGACCCATTGCGAGGGCCGGGGCCGCGGCGGGGCCGTCTGCTGCTCAACGGTCTGCGCGGCCAACTCCAGCGTCTGCGCCGCCGTGGCCACGGCCGGTCGCTTCGTGCTGCTCCCCGGCCCTCCACCGGTCTGTGTCACGACGATCGCCCCTGCGGCGCCCGCGGCGACCAACCCTGTGGCCGCCACCCGCCACATGAGCCGCCTCCGGAGCGAGCGGCGGCGAACCCTCGTGGCGTCCGTTGTGCTCGTTGCCCCTGCCGTGTCCTCGGTGCCGAACTCGGCGTGCAGCCGCGCCCAGGCGCGGGCCTTCACCTCGGGGTCGTCCGGGACATCCCCCGGCCGCGTCGCCCGGACGAGCGCGATCTCCTCGTCGATCACCGGTTCTCCTCCTCAAGACGTGTGGGGTCGACTTCTCCGAACTCGCGGCGGATCTTCCTGCGGATCCGGTGCAGGCGGGACCTGACCGTGCCCAGGGGCACCCCCAGCGCCTCGCCTGCCTCGGCGTACGTCAGGTCGGCCCAGGCGATGAGCAGCAGCAGGTCGCGCTCGTCCACCGGCAGCCCCGCCAGGATGGACGCGATCCGGGGACCGAGCCGCTCGGCCGTCACCCGGGCGTCGCTGGCGTCGGCGAAGGACGGGCTCGCCCCGTCGGCGCCGGTGCGCGCCAGGAGCTCGTGGCGGCGGCGCTCGGTGCGGCGGTGCTGGCCGATGAGGTTCGTCGCGATGCCGTACAGCCAGGGCCGCGCGTCCTGGCGGGCGAGGTCGTAGCGCCCGCGGTTGCGGAACGCGACGGTGAAGGTCTCGGCGCCGACGTCCTCGGCCGCCTCGGGCCCGAGCCGCCGCGCGATGTAGCGGTAGATCTCGGCCCAGTGCCGGTCGAAGATCTCGGCGAACCGCTCGGGCGAGGCGAGTGACGCCCCGATGCTGCGGCTGTCACTCACCTCCCCGGTGTCCGCGTCGGGGGAAGTCTCGATCATCACCAACCCGTTCTCCTTCGTCACACCGGGTGCGGGTTCCACCTGGTACTTGGTGCGACGAGGCGGTGTTGTTCCCGCCATTTTCCCGACCACGGGGGCTCGGGGGCCGCCCTGCCGCCGTCCCGGACCGCATCGTCGCGGCTCACGCCGTAAGTACGAAAGTTGTACTAAGAGGTTTCGATTGGTAACCTGCCCCTCGTCCTCGAGCAGGAAAGCAGGAGCGAATGATCCTCATCACAGGCGCGAACGGCCGGCCCGGATCGGCGACCGTGCGCGAGTTCGCGCGGAACAAAGAGCCGGTCCGCGCGCTCGTACGGGACCCGGCGAAGGCCGGAGATCTGCGGGAGCTGCCGGGCGTCGAGGTCGTCCAGGGCGACATGCTCTGGCCGGAGACGCTGCAGGACGCGCTGGCCGGGGTGGACCGGGCACTGATGATCTCCGGTGCCGGCCCGCTGATGCTGGAGACCCAGTGCACGTTCATCGACGCCGCGATCAGGGCGGGCGTCGGCCACATCGTGAAGCTGTCCGGCAAGGACTCCATCGACGGATTCGACAATGAGAAGTTCCGGTCCAGCCGGAGTCACGAGCAGATCCAGCGGTACCTGCTCGCCTCGGACGTGAAGTGGACGATTCTCCAGCCGAGCCAGTTCATGCACGTGTACTTCGAGGAGGTGCCCGACATCGTCGCGTCCGGCGAGCTGCGCCTCCCGCTCGGCGACACCACGCTCGCCCCGATCGACATCGACGACATCGCCAAGGTCGCCTACAAGGTGCTCACCACGTCCGGGCACGAAGGCAGGGTCTACCCGATGACCGGCCCAGAGGCCTTCACGATGGCCGAGGCCGCCGGATACATCTCCGACGCCATCGGCAAGCCGGTCAGGTACGTCGACGTGTCCTCCGAGGAGAAGTCGCGCGCCTGGCTGGAGGCGGGATATCCGCCGCCCCGCGCGACCGCGTTCGCGCAGCTCTTCGAGGAGCGCCGCAGGCTGGGGCGCTCATCCGTCGACCTCAGCACCCATCTGCGCCTCGGCATCGAGCCGACCACTTTCGCCCAGTTCGCCCGCCGCTACGCCGACATCTTCCAAGGCGGAGCCCAGTACACCGTCACTCCGGCCTGATCGCGGATTGGTGACCGCAATGAATCCGGAAACAGAACCGGGGCATTCCGTGAACCCGGAAGCGAAGATATTCGTGCTTGTTCACGGTGGCGCGCACGGCGCCTGGGCGTACGAGCGATTGGCGGCGCACCTCCTCCAGGAGGGCCACCATGTGGTGGCGCAGGATTTGCCGGGGCACGGACTGAAAGCGAGATTCCCCCGCTCGTACACCACGCGGCCCCTGAACCCGCAGGAGTTCGCGACCGAGCCTTCTCCCATTGCGCACCTGACGTTGCGCGACTACTGCGACCACGTCACCGCCACCGTCCGGCGGCTCGGCGAGGTCATGCCCGACCGTCAGATCGTCCTGGTCGGGCACAGCATGGCCGGGCTCGTGCTCAACCGGGTGGGCGAGACCCTTCCCGACCTCATCGGCCGACTGGTCTACGTCTCCGCCTGGATGATCGCCGATGGCACGTCGTTCAGCGACTACATGGCCGCGCCCGAACTCTCCACCGGATTGATCCCGTCCGTCCTTCTCGCCGACCCGTCCGTCGTCGGCGCGCTGCGCATGGACTTCCGGTCGGCCGATCCGGCCTACCGCGCGAGTGTCAAGGCGGCCTTCGCCGCCGATGCGGACGACGGCGACTGGGACGCCGTCACCCATCTTCTGACGCCCGACACCCCTGCCGGCCCGCTGGCCGAGCCGGTGACCATCACGCCGGCCCGATGGGGCCGGATTCCCCGGACGTACATCAGTTGCACCGACGACCGGGCCCTTCCGCTCGCGGCCCAAAGGCGCTTCATCGGCGAAGCCGACGAGCACACCCCCGAAAACCCCACCGACGTACGAGAACTGCCCACCGGGCACTCGCCTTTCGTGTCCCAGCCGGCGCGACTCGCCGAGATTCTGCTGAAGCTCTGACCGGTAACGGGCCCGTGCCCGCGAAGACGCGCCGGCCTGCGACCGACCGGGCGACCGGCGACGCATGGCCGTCGCCGACGGATATTTCCAAGGAGGAGCAATGAAGATAGAGGGCAGTACGGCGTTCGTGACGGGCGCCAACCGCGGGTTGGGCCGGCGTTTCGCCGAGCAGCTCGTGGCGCGGGGGGCCACCGTCTACGGCGGTGTCCGCAACGTGGCGTCACTCGATCTCCCGGGCGTGACCCCCGTCCGCATCGACGTGACGGACGAGGCCTCGGTGGCGGCCGCGTCGGAAGCCGTGCCGGAGGTGTCGCTCCTCATCAACAATGCGGGTTCCTACACCGGGGCCTCGGTGTCCGACGGGTCCATGGACGACATCCGCCTGGAAATGGAGACCCACTACTTCGGCACCCTGGCGGTGAGCCGCGCGTTCGCCCCGCACCTGGCCGCCGCCGGAGGCGGTGCCATGCTCAACGTCCTGTCGGTGCTGTCGTGGCTGACCTTCCCCGGTTACAGCGGCTACGCGGCGGCGAAGGCGGCCCAGTGGTCGCTGACCAATGCCCTGAGGCTGGAGCTCGCGGCGCAGGGCACGCAGGTCACCGGATTGCACGTCGGCTACCTGGACACCGACATGGTCGCGTCCGTCGACGCCCCCAAGAGCGATCCGGCGGTGATCGCCGCGCTCGCGCTCGACGCCCTCGAGCAGGGCGTTGTGGAGATCCTCGCCGACCAGGACGCGCAGCGGACCCAGGCCGACCTCGCGGGCGGCGTCGCGAAGCTGTTCCCGGCCATCGCCTGAGCGGCCTGTGCCGGCCGTGCACGGTGCTCCATCGGCATGGCCGGTTCGGGGCCGGCGGGCGTCCGTCCGCCTTCGGGCCTCCGCTGTCGGAGCCCGAAGGAGCCCGAGGAAGGAAGTGCATGACGTCGGGGATCGATGACGAGCGAGCGCGGTGATGTCGGGACACCGCCCGCCTGACGGTGACGCCGCCGGATACCGCGCCGTGTTCGCGGTCCAGGAGTTCCGAGCGGTGTTCGCGGCGCACGTCCTCTCCGTCCTCGGCGGTGTCTTCGCCGAGGTCTCGCTGGCGGTACTCGTCTTCCGACAGACCGGATCGGCGCTGCTGACGGCCCTGATCTTCGCTCTCGGGTTCCTGCCCTACGCCGTCAGCGGGGTGCTGCTCTCCGGTCTCGCCGACCGCTGCCGCCCCCGCGGCCTGCTGGTCGGCTGCGACCTGCTGTCGGCGGCCTGCATGGCCTTGATGGCCGTACCGGCGGCACCGCTCGCCGCGCTCTTCGTCCTCCGGTGCGCCGTCTCGATGATCGCGCCGCTCTTCACCGGCACCCGGGCGGCGAGCCTGGCGGACATCATGCCGCGGGACCTCTACGTCCTCGGCCGTTCGCTCGTGCGGATCGTCTCGCAGAGCTCCCAGATCGTCGGCTACGGGCTCGGCGGCCTCGTCCTGGTGTGGCTACCGCCCCGGGCCGCGCTGGCCGCGGCCGCGGTGGCGTTCCTCGGCTCGGCCCTCCTGCTGCGCCTCGGCACCCGCGAGCGGCCCGCCCGCGTTTCGGGCGGGGGCGCGATCACGGTCCGGACGATGGCCTCGGCGGGGCGGCTGCTGGGCGAACCCCGCATCCGGGCCCTGCTGCTGATGTGGTGGATCCCGCCGATGTTCTTCGTCGTCGCCGAAGGCGTCGCGGCGCCCCTCACGGACGCCGCCGGGGTGGGCACGGCCGGATTCGGCCTGTTCCTCGCCGCGATGCCCGGAGGCACCGTGGTGGGGGAACTGCTGGCCGGCACCCTGCTGGGTGCCGCCGCACGCAACCGCATCACGCTCCCGCTCGCGGCGGTCGCGCTGCTGCCGATGGTCGCGTTCGGACTCCATCCGTCGCTGCCCGTCGGCACGACGCTCATGCTGCTCACCGGGCTGTGCGCCGCCTACACGCTCGGCATGGACCAGTGGTTCGTGGACGCGGTGCCGGAGGACAAGCGCGGCCGGGCCATGTCGCTGCTGGGCGCGGGGCTGATGACGCTTCAGGGCCTCGGGATGGCGGTCGGCGGTGCGCTCGCCGGTGCCGTTCCGCCGGGGGCGGTCATCTGCGGGTCCGGAACCATCGGCACGTTGAGCGTGCTCGGCGTGCTGCTGACGGTCCGAAAGACCGGCGAAAGGAGGTGAGACGACATGGCGAACACATCGCGCAAGCGGAACTGGCTGCCCAGCTGAGGGTAGCCATGGGGCATGACGGGATCCCGCGGAACGGGCGGGCCCGTTGACGGCGACGAGGTGGCGGGGCTCGCCCCGCCACCTCGTTCCGGCGGCGCGGGACGCGGGGACGGCTGGTCCACGCGGGCGTCAGCCGGCCTGCGCGGGGCCGGTGAGGGCGGTGACGTCGCCGGTGAACACGGCGTCGGCCTCGTCGGGGGCCAAGCGTCCCGACAGCAGGCCGAGAATGGTCGGCGGGTCCGCGGCGACGACGAGGTCGGCGTCCTGCGCGGTGCCCACCCGGGCCTGCACGCGGCCCTTGCCGGTGCGCACGACCACGGGCTCGTCGCCGGTCTCCAGCTGGATCGTGCGCTCGGCGCCGTCCGCCGGAGGCTGGTGGACGACCTCGGCGGCCAGCACGAGCCATTTCGACCGGAAGGTGTCGCCCTCCGGCGGGCGGACCATCAGAGGCGCGCCCCAGCGGGCCAGTTCCCGCAGCGCGGGCTCCAGTTCCCGGCCGCGTTCGGTGAGCCGGTAGACGGTGGTGGCGATCGGCGGCGGCTCCTTCCCGGCGGCCACCACTCCCGCGTCGGTGAGCTGGCGCAGCCGGTCGGCCAGCAGGTTGGAGGCGATGCCGGGCAGCCCGTCGCGGAGGTCGGTGTAGCGGCAGGGTCTGATCAGCAGTTCCCGGACGATGAGCAGCGACCACCTGTCTCCGATCACGTCCAGCCCGCGTGCCAGCGCGCAGTACTCGCCATAGGACTTCACGAACGCGATCCTAACATCGACGATTGACTTACTATTCTATTCACTTTAGTTTCTAAAGCATGATCCGCTCGTCTCGCGGTCCCGCGCTCGCGACCCTCTGCCTGGCGTCCCTCCTGATCAACCTGGACACGACGATCGTCAACGTCACCCTGCCCAGCCTCGTCCGGCAGCTGGACGCCTCGACCACCGAGCTGCAATGGGTGGTGGACGCCTACAACCTGGTGTTCGCCGCGTGCGTCCTCGCGGCCGGCAGCCTCGGCGACCGGCTGGGACGCCGCAACGCGCTGCTCGCCGGGCTCGGCGTCTTCGGCCTGGGAAGCCTGGCCGGATCGTTCGGCGACACGACCGGCCAGCTGATCGCCGCCCGCGCAGTGATGGGCCTGGGCGCCGCGATCATCTTCCCGGCCACCCTGTCGGCGATCTCCAACCTGTTCCCCGGACGCCGCGAACGGGCCAAAGCCATCGGCCTGTGGGGCGCCACCACCGGCGCCGGCATCGCCCTCGGGCCCATCGTCGGCGGCCGGTTGCTCGAGTGGTTCTGGTGGGGCAGCGTCTTCGTCGCCATGGTGCCCGTCGCCGCCACCGTCCTGGTCCTGACCGTCCTGTTCGTCCCCGACTCCCGCGACCGGTCCACCCCGCCCCCGGACTGGATCGGACTGGTCCTGTCCACGGCCGGAATGGCCGCCCTGGTCTTCGCCATCATCCAGGCGTCCGAATGGGGATGGCGCTCGGGACGCGTCGCCGCCGGGATCTGCGCAGGGGTCGCCCTGCTCGCGGTGTTCCTGTTCGCCGAGCGCCGCTCCGCCCATCCCATGATCGACATCGCCCTGTTCCGCAACCCGCGCTTCACCGCCGCAAGCGCCGCGGTGACCGTGGCGTTCTTCGCGCTGTCGGGCTTCATCTTCCTGATCACCCAGTACTTCCAGCTCGTCAAGGGCTACGCCCCGCTGGAGACCGGGGTCCGCCTGCTGCCCGTCGCGCTGTCGGTCGCGGCCGGCTCGGTGCTCGGCGCGCGGCTCACCGTCCGGGCGGGCAACAAGGCGGTCGTCACCGCCGGCCTGCTCCTGCTGGCCACCGCGTTCCTGTGGATCTCCACCGCGTCCGCCGGCACCGCCTACCCGCAGCTCGCAATCCAGATGGTCGTCCTCGGGGCCGGCATGGGCCTGACCAGCGCCCCGGCGACGGAAGCGATCATGGGTGCGGTATCGCCGGACAAGGCCGGCGTCGGGTCCGCCGTCAACGACGCGACGCGCCTGCTCGGCGGAACCCTCGGCGTCGCCGTCATCGGCAGCATCGCCGCCTCGCTCTACCTCGACCGCCTGCACGCCACCGCTCCGGCGGGTCTCCCCACCCCGGCCGCCCGCGCCGCGGACGACTCGCTCGGCGGCGCGCTCCAGGTCGCGTCACGGCTCCCGGCCGGGCAGGCCGGCCACCTCCGCTCGGCCGCCGTGGACGCCTTCCTGCACGGTTTCCACTACGGCTGCCTGACCGCGGCAGCGCTCGTCACCGCGGGCGCCGTGCTCGCCGTGCTGTTCCTTCCCGTCCATCCCGCCGTGCCGCGCTCCGCCGAGAGCGAGACCCTTCCCGACCCCGTCGGCATGTGACGGGCGTCCGGCCCCGGCGCGCGCGGCCGGTCACGGAGCGGGCGCGACCTCGGGACGGGTGAGAGCGGCGAGGAGGCGTTCGAAAGCCTCCCGGTCACCGCCGACGGTCACCTGGCCCGCGCTCAGGGCCTCCGCCAGGTTCCGTTTCCTGGTCATGAGGGACGCGAACGTCCTGGCGTCGGTGTCGATCGTGGCGTCGGGACGGGCGTTGTCCCCGCGTTCGATGTCGATGCCGCCGGCGTCGAGGCGGACGACGAAATGGTCCTCGCCGAAGCGGATCGCGAAGGTGCCGGCGAGGTCGTCGCCGGCCGGGGGAGTGAAGTCGTCGCGCAGCGCCAGCATGACCGCGTCGCTGCTGATGTGGGCCTCCAGATCGCGGAACGGGGAGCGGCGCCCCCAGCGGCCGAGCTCGACCAGGACCGGCTCGAGCTCCCGGCCCCAGTCGGTCAGCTCGTACACCCACGACGCGCTCGGTGGAGCGAGCTTTCGCCTGCGGAGCAGCCCGAGCCCTTCCAGCTCGCGAAGGCGGCGCGACAGCCGGTTGGGGCCGGCGTTGGGCAGCCCGGCCCGCAGGTCGGTGAACCGCTTGGGCCCGAACAGCAGCTCGCGGATGATCAGCAGAGCCCAACGCTCACCGATGAGGTCCAAGGCGTGCGCCGTCGCGCAGGCCTCTCCATAGGTGCGAGTGCTCTCCACGCCTGGCATGTTAACCGGTGAGGTTCGGCAGCGGTTCCAACAGGTTCCCCTGCCGTACTCGCGACTGCCTTGGCGGAACCGGCCCGTGCGGCGGCGCGTGCCCGCCGATCATGACCACCTCCGCGCGCGTCGGTCGGCGGTGACCAGCCTGGCGAGGCCCGCGACGATGAGGGCGAGTGCCGCCAGGCAGCCGGCGGTGAGCGGGGGCGCGGTTCACGACCACCCCGAGCGTGATGGCAGCCGACGGGGCCCACACCGGCGAAGACGGCGTAGGCGGTGCCCCGGGATGGTGCGCATGGCGATGGTGAGGGGGTAGACCGCGGCCGCGGCCAGGCTAGCCGTGCGGGGAGATCCGCAGGGCACTGCTTCGGGCGCCGACGACGAACCCGCGGGCCCGCAGGTCCTCGCCGAGCCGGGTGGCGTCGTGGCCGGGGAGCGTCGCGCCGACGATCCCCGAGCGGTGCCCGGGGCCCCGATCGATGATCACTGTGGCGCCCAGCAAACACCGGTTACGCCAAGGCCGACGCCTACGGAGGCATCGAGCACGGCGGCAACCGGCGCATCCGCGGCATCGCCTCAAGCCACGCGGCAGCTGGACACCGACCGGGCACATCACCCCGCGCACAGCCTGACCGCCCAGCGCTCACGACGCCGGCACACCACCGCAAACCAGACCCAAGGGCCGAGGCACTCGCCTGCGCGCCTGCCCCTTCGGTCCCGGCAGTCACGGAAGACCGGCCCCGTAACGACGAAGACCCCGGAGCTTGCCGCTCCGGGGTCTGATTCGTCACCGTGGGGGTGGGACTTTCGTCTGCACCCCTTGAGTGGGCTACTGACGAAACTCTTTGATCAGCGACAACGCGAAGCCCCCGCACCACCGGATTCCACGCTAAGCAAGATCATCTTTCACTCGATAGCCCTGAGTCGTCTCCGACTGCCTCTCGGACTTGTGACTGTCGCTGCTTAGAGGTCATAACAAAATGTGCATGTAGCGCGACATGTAGTGATGGTCGGGTGTGGTGTGGGCGGGTGCGTAAGGGCGAGCAACCCCCATGGATCGTGCCCGACAGCCTGTGGGAGCGGATCGAGCCGCTGCTGCCGAAAGTGGAGCGCCGTAAGCGCCATGCCGGGCGTAAGCGGCTGGACGACCGCAAGGTGTTGTGCGGGATCTTGTTCGTCCTGCACACCGGGATCCGGTGGGAGTACCTGCCCCAAGAGCTGGGGTTCGGGTCGGGCATGACGTGCTGGCGCCGACTGGCCGAATGGCATCAGGCCGGGGTGTGGGAGCGGCTGCACCGGCTCCTACTGGAGGAGCTGCATGCCGCCGGGCAGCTGGACTGGTCCAGGGCGATGATCGACAGCTCCCACGTGCGGGCATTGAAAGGTGACCCAAAACCGGGCCGAGCCCGGTCGACCGCGGCCGGCCAGGCTCCAAACACCACCTGCTGACCGACGGCCACGGCACCCCGCTCGCCCTGTCGTTGACCGGCGGGAACCGCAACGACGTCACTCAGTTGATGTCGCTGCTGGAGGCGGTGCCACCGGTCCGGGGCCGGGTCGGCCGGCCTCGGCGAAGACCCGGGCGGCTGCTGGCCGACCGCGGCTACGACCACGACAAATACCGGCGGCTGGTCTGGGCCAAGGGCATCAAGCCGGTCATCGCCCGCCGCGGCGCCCCGCACGGATCCGGGCTGGGCGTCCAACGCTACGTCGTCGAACGGACCATCGGCCTGCTGCACTGGTTCCGCCGTTTACGCATCCGCTGGGAGATCCGCGACGACATCCACGAAGCCCTCATGACCCTCGCCGCAGCCATCATCTGCTGGCGACGCCTCGTCCGCTGATTCTGTTACGACCTCTTAGGGCAGGGGCACCCGCATTGTTCGGTCGCCTACTCGCTGTTGCGGATCCAGATGTATCGCGAGCAGCCTTTTCCGGTGGCGCACGCGGACAAGCGGATCCCGCTTCCCTTGCCGCCGTAGGCGTTTACGGACTGGTCTTCGTAGAGGTTGCGAATCCAGGGCCCCCTCCACCTCTGAGGAAAGGGGTTAGCAAGGTGGCCTTTTCGGTAGTACTTCCACGATCCGGAGCGGGTCCGCAGATAGTTGCTCCAGTTCAGCGCCGCCACGTCGCCGTCCCGATAGCTCCCGTTGTACAGCGTGAATTTGTCTCCATGCTTCTGGAAACACGCTGTCGCGAAACTGGACGACACGCACTCCGTGCCGGCAGCGGCGGTCGCGCTGTGCGCCTGATGGTTGACCGCCGCCTGCGAGGGCGCTAGCGGGATCATCAGGGCCGCTCCTGCGACTACCGTGCTTGCCGCCGCTACAGCGATCCGGTGACCTGCGTGCATGATTTGCCCACCTTCCCGTGGCGAGTGAGGCGACTCCACTGGAAGTCTGAGCGTAATCAGATGGTGGCGCTAGGTAGTCAGAGGAGGTGAGGCCCAGAGGTAAGGAGGAAGACCCTTCCAGGGCAGGGGCGGAGTGCTCACGGGGGATCTATCGATGAGGTGGCCGAGAGCGAGCCGCCCCCTGCTGGCACTGGCCGACACCGCGCTGGGAGCAGATAGGCGGTCAGATGGCCCGCCTGCTATGACAGCGGCCAGAGCGAATTCCCCGCGTACGGCCAGTCAATTGAGCACTCTCCGTGAGCTCCTGTGGTCCGCGTCGGTCTCGGCGATCTCCGCGGAGGGATCTCTCGTGATCGTGGCGGACTCACGTGCTCCGCTTCCAGCGGACCCAGGCGTCGATTCCCTCGGCCTGGTAGCGCGCACCTGTGCCGGGACACCATTCGGCGACGAACTCCCGCGCGTCAGCCGGCACCTGCCGGTGTGGCGTGAGTAGCAGCTCCAGTTCGTCATACCGCGCGTCGACCCCTCCGCCTCCTGGATGGGGCCCGGCCTTGCCGGTCTCATGGCGGCGACTCCACCTGACGTAGATCATCCATTGCTCTGTCTCCATGGCCACGGCGTCATCGCTCGCGGGCCACACGGAGTACTGAGCTCCTTCGACTTCGTCGACGTAGTTGAGGCACTGGAAGTAGTGCACCTGCCCGTCGATCTCAGCAAGGCCCCTGCGTAGGCCGTCGTACCAGTCGAGTTCGACCAGGACGCGCCCAAAGCCTTCAGCGATCAGCCGTTCTTCGTCCCCGGTCTCAGCCACATCGACAGACTAGCGACCTCCACAAGCTCCAAGATGCTACACAGAGCGATATTGGCGGCCAGATAGATCCCCACTAAGTGGCCGCCAGTGGGGAATCCCAACTGGCCGCTAACACTCCTACACTCCATCTTCGTCGCCCCGAATCCCCCACCGCGCCACTGAAGGCCCACGCGGAATCCGACACCGAGGTGAAGAGACCATGGCCAAGCAGCGAGTCTCCGAACGCCCGCTCGCGTTGCGCGTCTTCCTCTACTTCATCGGCGGCGTCCTCTTCGGCCTGCTCGCGCACGTGATGAAGCCGGACGTTTCCTGGATCGCAGCGGCCCTCCTCGGCCTGGCCTTTGCAGTCCTCTACGGCTTGATCTTCGACACCTGGTACAGGCGAAGGATCTTCCAGCAGGACCTGGAAGACGAGAAGGGATGAACCCGCCCGACGATGCCCGGTCTCATCAGCAGAGGCGTTAGCGGTCTCGGTGTGCCCGGCGTTGTCTGAGCCGACGTTCACGGCGCTATCTGTTCACGGCGCTATCTGTTCACGGCGCCTCAGCACGGTGAGAGCGGCGCCGTGAACAGATGCACGGCGAAGGTCAGCAGCAGCGGACCGCCGACCAATAGGAGGCGGCCCACGATGCCGGCCACGGGCACCAGACGCCTCCGGTAGGGCCCGCTGGGCCAGACCACGCGGTCCGTGCCGGCGACGTGGAACGTGATGAAGCGCTCGTCCGGGCGGTGCCGGATCTGGAGCGCGTCCAACGATGTCAGGGCGGTGACGAATTGGTCGTCCAGGAGCGGTACGTACACCGTGCGCGCCCTCATGTCGACCCTCACGCCCTTGCGGCGGCCGAGTTGGTAGAGCGCGACGACCTGGCCGGCGGTCGAGCGCGACCGCGCCGTCCGCAAGATGGCGAGCCAGTGCCGGCGCCGGTGGACGAGGTAACCGATGATCGCGGCGGCGGGCAGGACGAACAGGAAAACGACCATCCCGGACACGTCGTCCTGCCCGTCCTGATCGCTCTCCCACATCCAGCAGGTGGGCGCGGAGTACTCCAGCACGCGGACCTTCTCGCCGGGACGATAATCGTCGGCCGCGTCGGGGAGCCCGTAACGCTCGGCCCCATCCGCGTCGGTCCAGTGGAGCACCGGCAGGTCACTGCCCGGGTCGGGCGGCTCCACGGCCGCGGTGTACGCCGGCGCGGCGGCCAGCCGGACCGTGTCGACCATGGCGTCCAGGTTCCACCGCAGGTACACCGCCCAACTCAGCAGGAACAGGCAGAGCATCAGGATCGTATGCCGGCGGTACCGGGCGCGGGCCATGGGCGGGCTCAGGCCGACCGCCGTGGGCGGGAGGAGCGATGTCCCCGTGCTCGCTCCCCCGGCCGATGGGGCACCCTTCTGCGGTCCGCGCCGCTTCCACGCTCGCCTCAGCATGTCGAGACCCCCGTTCTCCGCGGTGCGGCAATGATTAGACGCGTCGCGCCGAATCGGGGATTACTCGGACGGTTCACGGGCGCGCGACGGCCACTCGGCGCCGCCTGCTCCGCATCCAAGAAGTTCCGTCGCGGCGGTCTCCGGTTCGGCAACCTGCATCTGATGACCCGCCGCTGCATCGCGCGGGCTGCACGGCGGCCGTCCTTCAGAGACCTTGCTCATATCCGCCGTCGACAGAGCCTGCCAGGTCGAGTGACCACCCAGACCGGCCCGTGGCACAGGCTCGAGGGCGGCTGAGGTCAATCTCAACCCAAGGTTCGGCCGCGCCCTGCGCCTGCATCCGCTCCACGGGTAGGCGTATCAGGCAGGCCTGCACGCGAGGGGGATGCGAGGGGCGAGAGGTGCACATCCGGCGTCCCGTCGTGCCCATGGCGGCGGCGAGTTCCGACGTCATCCCCGACGAGCGGTCCTGCCCGGGCGGCTGCCGATACGAGCCCAAGTGGGACGGGTTCCGCGCGGTCGCGCGCGTTGACGAGCACGCCGGCGTGCATCTTTGGTCACGTCGGCAGCGGCGCCTCAACACCGCTTTCCCCGAGATCGTGATGGCGGTGTTCGACATGCTGCCACGGGGCACTGACGAAACTCCCTGACCAGGAGCGGGGCGGTGTCCCGGCCACCCCGGATTCCACAAGCAAGATCATCTTCCACCTGGACCGGCGGAGGATCCAAGGCGCCAGTCATCGCAGCTCAGAGCTGGGTGGAAGCCGATGCCACCTTGCGCCGACGGTGCCTGGGCCCACGCGGCGGCGTGGCGGCCTTTTCAGTCAGGGGCGCCCATCGGTGCCCGCACTGTCGAGCCAGCCCGCCCGCTCGGCGCAGCGACGGTGGGGGTCCCGGTAGTCCTGGCGAAGGATCCGTCGGATACGGCTCTGGCCTGCGGTGTGAGCAGATCACAGAGCGTTGCTTGATGCGGGAGGATCACCCCGCTCCTTCGAAGGCGCGCCTGCGTCGGCGAGCGGCAAGGTGATGCGGAACGTTGCCCCCGCCCCGGGCGAGGTGTGGACGCTGGCCGTGCCTTTGTGGGCGGCGGCCAGCGAGGCGACGATGGCGAGTCCGAGTCCGGAGCCACCAGTACGGCGGGTTCGTGAGGTGTCAGTGCGGTAGAAGCGTTCGAAGACGCGCTCCGCCTGTTCAGGGGTGAGGCCGGGGCCTTGGTCGGCGACGTCCAGTACCAGGGCGGCTGTGTCGTCGAGGCGGCCCTGGCTGAGTTCGACCGATATCGGGGTGCCCGGTGGGGTGTGGGCTAGGGCGTTGCTGGTCAGATTGGACAGTGCCTGGCGCAGTCGGAGCTCGTCGCCGGTGACGATGTAGTCGGCGCGGTCGTCCGCCGTGAGATGGATGTCACGATCGGGGGCGAGGAGGCGGGCATCGCGTACCGTGTCGACGGCCAGGGCGAGCACATCGACCGGCCGCCGCTCCAGGGGACGCTGCTGGTCGAGCCGGGCGAGCAGCAGGAGGTCCTCCACCAGCGTGCTCATCCGGGTGGCTTCGCTTCCTATGGTGGACAGGATCCGCTCCAGGCCGGCGTGGTCCTGGGGAGGGCCGCGGTGGGCGTATTCCGCCCAGGAGATGATGACCGACAGCGGTGTACGCAGATCGTGTCCGGCGTCGGCGACGAATCTGCGCATCCGTTCCTCCGATTGCCGGGCCGTCGACTCCGACTGGGCACGCGCTTGGAATGCCCCTTCGATCTGGGCGAGCATGCCGTTGAGTGCGCGGCCGAGCCGGCCCAGCTCGGTCCGCGGTGGATGTTCCGGTACCCGCTGGGACAGGTTTCCCGCGGCGATGGCCGCCGCGGTCCTTTCGATCTTGGCGAGCGGCCGCAGGCTCGTCCGAACGATCATGACGCTGGCCACGGCCAGGAGGACTAGGCCGAGCACGCCCACTGCCAGGTCGATGGTGACGAGCTTGGAGATCGTGGCGTCAAGTTCGCCCAGGGCGGTCGCGATCGCGACCCACCCCGATGTGCCCGCCAGTGGCTGCACCAGGACCCGCCATCCGCCCTCGCCTGCGCTCGACGCCACGGTCACCGGATGACCCGCGTGCCGGCCGAGCCAGGCGGCGTCCTCAGGAATCTCGGGACCTCCCCTCGGCTCCGGCCCGGGGTGGGTGCTCTTCACCCGCTTACCGTCGGCGTCATGCCGCTGGATCCGGTAGACGCCGTACTGGCCCACCGCCGGTGCGGTGTAGGTGTTCGGGGCCGGCGCTTCTTCCTGCGGGCCTTCCGGTACCTGGGGGTAGGCCTTGGCCAGCGAGCTGAGCTGGGAGTCGATCCGGTCGAGGAGCTGTCCGTGCAGGACCGTCACTCCGGCCGCGCCGATGGCGGTGAGCGTCACCGTGACGAGGAGCAGGATGGCGGCGGCGAGCCTGACCCACAGGGGCAGCCGCGCGAGAGCGGGCAGATTCACGACGGCGGCCGCAGCACGTAGCCGACCCCGCGAAGGTTGTGGATCAGCGGGGCCTGTGGTCTGCCGAGCTTGCGGCGCAACGCGTAGATGTAGGTCTCCACGATGCCGCTGTCACCACGGAAGTCGTAGTTCCAGACGTGATCGAGGATCTGTGTCTTGGACAGGACCCGGCCGGGGTTCTCCATGAGGTAGCGCAGCAGCTTGAACTCGGTGGGCGACAGGGCGATCCGCTCGCCGGACCGCCACACCTCGTACGTCTCCTGATCGAGTTCGAGATCGGCGAAGGCCAGCCGAGCGGACGGTGTGCCGCCGTGGCCCTGATGGCGGCGCAGCACGACGTTGATACGGGCGATCACCTCGTCGAGGCTGAACGGTTTGGTGATGTAGTCGTCGCCGCCGATGGTCAGACCGCGGACCTTGTCCTCGGTGGCGTCCCGGGCGGTGAGGAAGAGGACGGGCGCGGGCACGCTCGTTCGCAACCGGCGCAGGACCTCGAAACCGTCCAGGTCGGGCAGCATCACGTCGAGGACGACGGCGTCGGGGCGATGGCGGCGGGCCTCCGTCAGTGCCTCCTGCCCGGTTGACGCGGTGACCGTGTCGAACCCCGCATAGCGCAGGCTCCCGGCCAGCACCTCCAGGAGATTCGGCTCGTCCTCGACCACCAGCAGCCGCTTCTTCGGCCCTGACCGGTGTTCGTTGCTCGCCTCGTTCATCATGCCTCTCAGTCGGGCCTTGGAGGGGGCCCTGTCCGAATACTGGCCAGCCAATATCAGCGTCCGCTGAGGGGCCGCTCAGGAAACGATCAGCGTCGGCGGCCGCACATGCGCGATACCTGCCTTGATCATCGCTCAGCGTCAGTTCCACGATCTGTGCAGGACTTCCGTTCTTGTGGGTCGCGGCAGCGGCAGTCCCAGGTCGAGGGCTACATCCTCCAATGAACCCCCCCCGTTCCGCGCGCGTCAGCGGCCGTGGAGTCCGGGTGCCGACCGGCCTGGGGCCAAGGAACCTCTCATTTTCGGCTCAAGTCCCGTTGATCCCGTTCCGGCACGCTCGCTGTCGCAGCGGCTGATCGGCGCGACGGGTGCCGGCGGCGTGGCGAGAGATGGGGTGCCGGGGATGGGACGAACGCTGGATCAGGTGATGGACGCGCGGGACGGCTCGACCAGAGTCGAGTCGTACAAGCGCCGCAGGCCCGGGGTGTTGTCCCTGGTCCCGCTGCTGCTGTCGGGTGTGCTCCTGACGGCCTGCACGGGCGGTTCCCCGAAAGCGGCCGATCCGGGTGACGCGACTCCCACCAGCGCGGACGGCCGTGCCCTCGCGTTCGCCAAGTGCATGCGCGAGAACGGCGTGGAGAACTTCCCCGACCCGAGCGACGGCAACGCCATCGTCAAGAAGGACTCCGGCATCGACCCGCAGTCGGCGGAGTTCAAGAAGGCGGAGGAGGCGTGCAAGGACCTCTCCCCGCAGGGCGAGAAGGGGGCGAAGGACGGCAAGCCGGCCGACCTGGCGAAGGCCCGCGCGTGGGCGAAGTGCGTCCGCGAGCACGGCGTGCCGAACTTTCCCGACCCGAAGATCGTCGGCAACGCCGCGCTGGTCGACATGACGGGCGTCCCTGACTACGAAGGCGGGCCGCTGGACAAGGCACTGGAGACCTGTCAGAAGCAGCGTCCGAGCGGCAACATCACGATGAGGCGGAACGGGCCGGGCCAGTGATCCGCCCCGAGAGCGAACAGGGCCCCGCCGCCGCCCGGACGTCCGGTGGCGCGGATTTCGACGCCCGCGATGCCGAGGGCGTCCCGCCCAAGGCCACCGGGCCGCCGCGGCGTCGCCGGCATCCGGTGCGCGTCTCGCTCATCGTCCTGGCCGCGACCGCGCTGACGGCCGCGGGCATCATCGCCGCGACCGGCGCGCTGGGCGGCGACGGCGGGAACGGCCCCGTGGCCGCCCCCTCGGGCCCGACACGTACCGCGGAGGTGGAGCGGACCACCCTGACCCGCGGCGAGAAGGTGGACGGCACCCTCGGCTACGGCCGTACGAGCCCCGTGCAGGCCGGGAGCGGCGCAGGCGAGCAGCCGGCCCGGGGCGGCGGCTCCGGCGACGGCGGCGGGATGCTCACCTGGCTGCCCCGCGAGGGTGATGTGATCAAGCGTGGCGAGACCGTCTACCGCGTGAACGAGGACAGGGTGCCGCTGCTGTACGGCTCCACCCCGTTCTACCGCGTCCTCAACGTCGGCGCCGAGGGCACGGACGTCGGAGTGCTGGAGAAGAACCTCGCCGCCCTCGGCTACACCGGCTTCACCGTGGACTTGGAGTACACCTCCGGCACCGCCGATGCCGTGCGCGCCTGGCAGAAGGACCTGGGCCGCAAGGAGACGGGAAAGGTCGCGCCAGGCGACTGCGTCGTCGCCTCCGGCGCCAGACGCGTCGCCGAGGTCAAGGCCAACCGCGGCACCACGGCCTCCGGCGAGATTCTCACCTGGACCGGCACCAAGCGGCTCATCACCGTCGATCTGGAAACGAGGTACGAGGACCTGGTCAAGGAGGGCACCAAGGCCACCGTGACGCTCCCCAACGGCACTCAGGCCGAAGCGACCGTCACCCATGTCGGCAACGCCGTCACCGCCAAGCCCACCGGGTCAGGCGGCGACGACACGGCCACGCTGCCGGTCACGCTGTCGGTGAAGGACCAGAAGAAGCTCGGCCGCTACCAGGCCGCTCCAGTGGAGGTGACCCTGGCCGCCGAAA
Source organism: Actinomadura nitritigenes (assembly GCF_017573545.1). Taxonomy (GTDB): domain Bacteria; phylum Actinomycetota; class Actinomycetes; order Streptosporangiales; family Streptosporangiaceae; genus Spirillospora; species Spirillospora nitritigenes. The sequence continues at coordinate 245,191 of NZ_JAGEOK010000014.1, forward strand.
GCCGCCAGGACGTCCTCGCAGTGCCCGTCAACGCCCTGGTCGCCCGTAAGGGCGGCGGCTACGCAGTGCAGGCCGTCACCGCGAGCGGGGTGGAGTATCGCCCGGTGAAGCTCGGCCTGTTCGCGGACGCCATGGTCGAGATATCGGGCGACGGCATCGTCGAGGGCCTGAAGGTGGGGATCCCGCAGTGAAGCCGCCCGTACTCGAACTGTCCGGTGTGTCGAAGACCTACGGAGACGTGGCCGCCCTCGCCGATGCGGGCCTGGTGGTCCGGCGCGGCGAGATGCTGGCGATCGTCGGCCCGTCCGGCGCCGGCAAGTCCACCCTGCTCAACATCATCGGCACCCTGGACCGCCCCACCTCCGGCACGGTCCGCATCGTCGGGCACTCCGTCGCCGACCTGTCCGACCGCCGGCTGTCCGCGCTGCGCGCGGCCACCGTCGGGTTCGTCTTCCAGTCCTTCCACCTGGCGGCCGGTGTCCCGGCTCTGGACGCGGTGGCGGACGGGCTGCTCTACGGCGGCCGGCCGCTGCGCGAGCGCCGTCGACTGGCACGGCACACGCTGCGCCGGGTGGGGCTGGGGCACCGGCTGTACCACGAGCCGCACCAACTCTCCGGCGGCGAGAAACAGCGCGTCGCCATCGCCCGCGCGGTGATCGGTGATCCGCCGCTGCTGCTCGCCGACGAGCCCACCGGCGCGCTGGACTCCCGCTCCGGCGCGGTGGTGATGGAGCTGCTGCACGAACTGCACCGAGCCGGGACGACGGTGGTCGTGATCACGCACGACCGGGACATCGCCGCGTCGCTGCCGCGCGAGGTCCGGATCAAGGACGGCCGGATCGAGCACGACTCGACCGTGCCGGAACGGGCCGACGCATGACGGCGCTGACCCCGCCCCCGCCGAAACCCGCCCGGCTCAACCCGGCGGACGTCATCCGTGTCGGCGGCTCCGGCCTGCGCTCGCGCCCGATGCGCGCGTTTCTGTCCGCCCTCGGCATCGCCCTCGGGGTCGCCGCGCTGCTCGGCGTGGTCGGCATCTCCGCCTCCAGCCAGGAGGAACTGAACCGCAGGCTGGCCTCGCTGGGCACCAACCTGCTCACCGTGACCCCCGGGAAGACCTTCGCCGGCGGCACGGCCCATCTGCCCGACCAGGCGGTGGAGATGGTGGCGGGCATCGACGCCGTCGAATCGGTCTCGGCGATCGGCGAGACCGACGCGAACGTGTACCGCAACGACCTTGTTCCCAAGGCGGAGACCGGCGGCATCTCGGTGTACGCCGCTCGCACCGACCTGCCGGAGACCCTCGGCATCGACGTCGTCGACGGCCGCTGGCTCACCGCCGCCACAGCACGCTACCCGGCGGTCGTGCTCGGCCCGGAGGCCGCCGAGCGTCTCGGTGTGTTCGAGACCGGGCCCGACGTCCAGGTGTGGCTGGGCGGCCGCTGGTTCACCGTGCTCGGCCTGCTGGCCGCCAACGAACTGGCCCCCGAGCTGGATTCCGCGGCACTGATCGGCTGGCCGGCCGCCAAGGAGGAGCTGGGCTTCGACGGGTACGCGACCACGATCTACACCCGAGTCGAGGAGGCATCCGTCACCGACGTCCAGCAACTGCTCGGCGCCACCGCCAACCCGCAGAACCCCAACGAGGTGGAGGTCTCCCGTCCTTCCGACACCCTGGCGGCGAAGCACGCCGCCGACGACGCACTGGCGGGGCTGCTGCTGGGCCTGGGCGCAGTGGCGCTCCTGGTCGGCGGCGTCGGGGTCGCCAACACCATGGTGATCTCGGTGCTGGAGCGGCGGGCCGAGATCGGCCTGCGCCGCTCGCTGGGCGCCACCCGGGGCCAGATCCGCACCCAGTTCCTGTGCGAATCCCTGCTGTTGTCCATCCTCGGCGGTCTCGGCGGGGTCGCACTGGCCATCGCGGTGACGGCGGCCTACGCCGGCTATCAGGGCTGGCCGACGGTGGTGCCGCTGTGGGCGATGACCGGAGGGGCCGGAGCCACACTCGTCATCGGCTGCCTGGCCGGTTTCTACCCGGCGGTCCGCGCGGCCCGGCTCCCCCCGACCGAAGCGCTGGCAGCCACCTGACGGCCGCCGGTACGCCCCCGGAACACGCCGCCTCCCCACCCGAGTGCTCGCCCCTCCGGTCCCAGCAGTCACAGAAGACTGGCGTTCGCAACAACAAAGACCCCGAAGCTTGCTAGCTTCGGGGTCGTTTCGTCACTGTGGGGGTGGGACTTTCGTCTGCACCCCTTGAGTGGGCGAGGAGGGATTTGAACCCTCACATCCTTTCGGACACACGGACCTGAACCGTGCGCGTCTGCCGTTCCGCCACCCGCCCAGGGTGTCGGCCCGTTTCCGGGCGCTTGAAAAGGCTAGCACGGCCTGAGCAGTGGTTAGGTACTCGGATACTTCTCGCGAACCTTCGCACCGATACGATCGTCTACCAGTGGGGAGAGGAGGTGCCCGTGGGCGTCATTCAGCGCTTCGAGCGACGGCTCGAGGGCATGGTCGAAGGGGCCTTCGCCCGTGCCTTCAAGTCGGAGCTGCAGCCGGTCGAGGTGGCCAGTGCTGTGCAGCGCGAGATGGACGATCGGGCCGCGATCGTGGCACAGGGCCGCACGCTGGTCCCGAACGACTTCGTCGTCGAGATCTCTCAGCAGGACGGGCAGCGGCTGCAGGTGTACGCCGACAGCCTGAGCCAGGAGCTGGCGAATCTGGCGCGCGAGTACGCGAAGGAGCAGGGGTACTCCTTCGTGGGTCCGGTGCGCGTCCGGTTCGAGAACGCGGGGGACCTCGCCACGGGCATGTTCCGCATCCGGTCCGGCGTGATCCGGGGGTCGACCGTGGAGGGCGGGGAGATCCGCCAGCCCGTGAGCGACGTGCCGCAGGGCGGGCGGGGCGGCGCCTTCGCCGGCAACCCGCGGCTCCTGGTGACGACGGCGGTGGAGGGCTCCGACACCACGCAGCGCACTTACGACATCAACACTCCGGTCACCCTGCTCGGCCGCGGCACCGACTGCGACCTGCGTCTCGTGGATCCGGGCGTGTCCCGGCACCATGCCGAGATCCGCGTAGAAGGTCCCGAAATCGTGCTCGTGGATCTAGGGTCGACCAACGGCTCGTTCGTGAACGGGCAGCCGATCCGGCGGGTGACGCTGGTGGACGGCTCCCGGGTCACGATGGGCCGCACCACCCTTGTGTTCCGCCGCGATAGGGAGTAACCCCGACTCCGATGTCCGATTTCACCCTCACGCTGATCAAGCTGGCGTTCCTCGCGGTGCTCTGGCTCTTCGTCATCGCGGCCGTCGGTGTGATCAGGGCCGACCTGTTCGGCTCGAAGGCGGCGACGAAGGCGGCCACCCGGGCGGCCCAGCCTCCCCGGCCCCCGAAGGCGGGCCGGCCGCAGATGGCGGCGCCCCCGCCGCCGCGCCGCGCCGCCCAGGGCGGCGCCCCCAGCAAGCTCGTGGTCGTCCAGGGCGAACGGGCCGGCACCGTCATCGATCTCACGGGGGTGCCCATCACCATCGGTCGCGCCAATGACGCCACGCTCGTGGTGACCGACGACTACGCTTCGAGCCGGCATGCCCGACTTTATGCGCAGGACGGTCAGTGGATCGTGGAAGATCTCGGCTCGACCAATGGCACATATCTCGGACGCACGAAGGTGACCCGGCCGATGCCGGTGCCCCCCGGCGTACCGGTCCGTATCGGCAAGACCGTGATCGAGCTGCGCAAATGACACTGGGAATCCGCTACGCCGCGCGCTCCGACGTCGGCATGCTGCGCGAGGGCAACGAGGACTCGGCGTACGCGGGGGCGCACCTGCTCGCGGTCGCCGACGGGATGGGCGGGCACGTCGGCGGCGAGATCGCCAGTGCCGCCGCGATCGACGCGCTGCGCGGGCTCGACAAGGACCTGCCCGCGAACGAGTTGCTCGCCGCGCTCGAGCACACCGTGAAGACGGCCAACGACAACCTGCACCGCATCGTGGAGTCCGACCCGGCGCTGCAGGGCATGGGCACGACGCTGACGGCGATGCTCTGGGCGGGCAACCAGGTCGCGCTGGTGCACATCGGGGACTCGCGCGCGTACCTGCTGCGGGACGGCAGCCTCTTCCAGATCACGCACGACCACACGCTGGTCCAGTCGCTGGTGGACGAGGGCCGGATCAGCCCGGACGAGGCGGCGACGCACCCGCAGCGGTCGCTGCTGCTGCGCGCGCTGGACGGCCGCGGCGAGGTCGACCCCGACCTGTCGCTGCGGGAGGCGAAGGTCGGCGACCGCTACCTGCTGTGCTCGGACGGGCTGTCCGGCGTGGTGACGGCGGAGACGATCTTCCAGGTGCTGACCGACGTGGACGAGCCGGAGCAGGCCGTCCGGCAGCTCATCGACCTGGCGAACCGGGGCGGCGGCCCGGACAACATCACCTGCGTGGTCGCGGACGTGGTGGACCTGGAGCGGCATCCGCCGACGGGCGGTCCGGGGCACGCGGTGGGGGCGGCGGCGAACGCCGCGCCGCCGGAGCCGCCGGGCGGCGGGACGGGCGCGAACGTCACGGTGGCCGACACCCCGGCGGGGCGGGCGGCGCAGCTGCGGGACACGATGCCGCAGCCGCCGGTCGCGGTGGACGAGATGCCGCCGCCGGCGCCGATGCCGATGAGCGATCCGATGCCGGGGCCCCCAGGCGCGATGCCGCAGGGCATGCAGGAGCCGATGGCGGCGCCGCGGCGGCGCGGTGGGAGCGCGCGCCGGTGGACATGGCTGATCGTGGTGGCGGGCGTCGTGGTGGTGGCCGTGGTGGCGGGCGGTTTCGTGCTGGTGCAGAACGTCCGGAACGGCTACTACATCGGTGCGGAGGACGGCAAGGTCGTCCTGTACCGGGGGACGACGCAGAAGGTGCCGGGGATCAGCCTGTCCCGGAAGGCCGACAAGCAGCCGAACCCGCCGATCCTCGTCGCGGACCTGCCGGCGGACCTGCAGGCGCAGGTGAAGGGCACCTACAGCGTCAGCGGCCCGTCCGCGCTCAACGACCTGAAGAACCGCGTGTGCAAGTACGTCCTGACCGAGGAGGCCGGGAAGGTCGTCGTCGTCAAGGGGCAGGGCCAGCGCAACTGCCAGGAGAAGAAGATCACCAACAGCGACATCCCGCTCAGCGAGCTGCCGACCTCGGACGCGTCGGCCGTGACGAAGGGCAGCCTGGCGTTCATCGGGCAGCAGGCGGCCGAGGCGAAGCTGAAGGAGCTCGGCGACCGCCGCGACGAGTGCAAGGCGAGCAACACGTCCATCAAGGACTGCCCGTCCGACGGGGGTAGCCATAGATGAGCTCGCTCGGGGAGCAGATCAGGGCCGTCCTGCCCTACCAGCGGCGCAACGCGGCGTCGTTCGCGCTGCTGGCGTTCGCGATGGTCCTGACGCTGTCGGCGTTCGCGGAGGTCGGGCTGGCCCGTGACGGGCACATCCCCGCGGGGCTGTTCACCATCGGCGGCGGCCTGGTGGTGCTCGCGCTCGCCGCCTACTTCGTGCAGGCGAAGTTCCTGCCGTACGCCGATCCGCTGCTGCTGCCGCTGGCGGTGGCGCTGAACGGGCTCGGGCTGGCGATGATCTACCGGCTCGACCTGGACACCAGCGACACCAAGAAGGCCGCGCAGCTGGCCGGCAAGAAGCTGATCAAGGACGCGGCGGACGCGCCGGGACAGCTGCTGTGGACGTTCGTCGGGATCGCGCTGTTCGTGGCCGCGGTCGCGATCATGCGGGACACCACCAAGACCGACGCGCCGCTGTCGTTCACGCCGAAGACCGCGCAGCGCTACACGTACCTGACCGGCCTGATCGCGATCATCCTCCTGCTGCTGCCGATCGTGCCGGGCATCGGCGCGGAGATCAACGGCGCGCGGGTGTGGATCCACGTCGGGCCGCTGTCGGTGCAGCCGGGCGAGTTCGCCAAGCTGCTGCTGGTCGTGTTCTTCGCCGGGTACCTGGTGAACAAGCGGCAGGCGATGTCGCTGATCGGCAAGAAGATCGGCCCGTTCAGCCTGCCGCGCGCCCGCGACCTCGGCCCGATCGTCGTGATCTGGTTCTTCTGCCTGGGCGTGCTGTTCATGCAGAAGGACCTCGGTACCGCGCTGCTGTTCTTCGGCCTGTTCGTGTCGATGCTGTACATCGCGACGCAGCGGGTGTCGTGGGTGGCGATCGGCGTGGGGCTGCTCACCGTGGGCGTCTTCGTGGCGACGCAGCTGCCGTTCATGGCGCACGTCAACCAGCGCATCGACATCTGGCAGAACCCCAAGCCGTACTTCGACGGCGGCTGCCTGCTGGACAGCGGCAAGGTCGTCCCGGTCAACCCGGACACCACGATCTACAAGAGGGAGAAGGCGGCCGGCAGCGGCTACCCGGGCTACACGGCCTGCGCGAAGCTCGGCGGCCAGTACTCCGACAGCCGGCAGCTGATGATGGGGCTGTTCGCGCTCGGTGAGGGCGGGGTGCTCGGCACCGGGCTCGGGCAGGGCCAGCCGTGGCAGACGCCGCTGTCGTTCAGCGACTTCATCTTCGACTCGATGGGCGAGGAGCTCGGGCTCACCGGGCTCATGGCGCTGCTGCTCGTCTACGCCTTAATCGTGCAGCGCGGCATGAAGACGGCGGTCGCCGCGCGGGACCCGTACCTGAAGCTGTTCGCGGGCGGCGTCTCGTTCGTGCTGGGCCTGCAGGTCTTCGTGATCGTCGGCGGGGTGACCAAGCTGATCCCGCTGACCGGTCTGACCACGCCGTTCCTGTCCCAGGGCGGTTCGTCGCTGATGGCGAACTGGATCCTGATCGCCATCCTGGTCCGGATGAGCCACGACGCCCGCAAGCCCGCCCCACAGGCCATCCAGGACGAGGGCATGACCCAGATCGTGAGCACGAGGTGATCTCCGCTCCATGAACATGGACAAGCCGATCCGGTGGGTGGCCGTCTTCGGGATGTTGCTGTTCTTCGGGCTGATGGCGCAGGTGAACTACGTCCAGGGCAGCGAGGCGGAGAGCCTGCGCACCGACCCGCACAACGCGCGGCAGTACCAGGACGTGTTCAACTCGCCGCGCGGGCAGATCTCCGCGGGCGGCGAGGTGCTGGTGACGTCCACGCCGACGGGCAAGGACAACCCGAAGTACGGCCGGACCTACAAGGACGGGCCGATCTTCGCGCCCGTCACCGGGTACTTCAACGGCAACGCCACGCAGGTCGAGCGGGCCTACAACTCGCTGCTGGGCGGCAAGGACAAGCGGATTGCCAACCAGCACTGGTTCGACACGTTCATCGGCAAGAAGCCGGAGGGCGCGAACGTCGAGCTGACGATCAACCCGCAGGCGCAGCGGACCGCGTACGCGCAGCTGAAGGCGCAGACGGCGCCCGGCCGCCGCGGCGGCGCCGTGGTGATCGACGCCAAGACCGGCGCGGTCCAGGTGGCGGCGTCGTGGCCGTCCTACGACCCGAACGAGGTGGCGCCGCAGACCGGCGACAAGGGCGTCAAGCGGCTGGAGCAGCTGGAGAAGGGCAGCGGCGTGGTCCGGCCGCTGAACGACAACGCGCTGAGCCAGACGTTCCCGCCGGGGTCGACGTTCAAGACGGTGACGGCGACGGTCGCGATGAACAAGCTCGGGATGAACGACCAGACGACGCTGGACACCTCCCCGCTGACCCTGCCGGAGTCCGGCACGAACCTGCCGAACGACAGCGACAGCGGGTCCTGCGGCGGCCAGGCACCGATGAAGGGCGCGTACGCCGAGTCCTGCAACACCTCCTTCGGGCGGCTGGCGCTGCAGCTCGGCATCGAGCGGCTGAGCGAGGGCGCCGGCGAGTACGGGTTCGGCAAGCCGGTGAAGATCGAGCCGATGATGCCCGCCGCGGAGAGCGACGTGCCGGTGAACTACACCGATGCCGACGGCAAGCAGCAGCACACCGGCCGGGACGCGACGGCGCGGTCCGGTATCGGCCAGGAGAACGTGCGGGCGACGCCGCTGCAGATGGCGATGGTCGCGGCGGCGATCGTGAACCACGGCAAGCTGATGAACCCCTACGTCGTGAACACCGTCCGGGCGAAGGACCAGAGCGAGCTGTACGGCGCCTCGCCGAAGGAGTACAGCCAGCCGCTGTCCGGCGACCAGGCGTCCCAGTTCGAGGACATGATGCGCGCCGTGGTCCAGGCGGGCACCGCGAAGAACCTCCAGGGCATGAACATCGCCGGTAAGACCGGTACGGCGGAGCAGGGCCCCGGCATCCCGAACGCGCGCTGGTTCGTCGGGTTCGCCCCGGCCGACAACCCGCGGTACGGGTTCGCGGTGATGACCGAGGGCACCGGCTTCGGCGCGACCGGCGCGGGCCCGATCGCCGCGGCGATCATGCGCCAGGTGTTGAAGAAGTGAGCGCGGGCCTCGTCCTGAACCACCGGTACCGGCTGCTGGAGCGGCTGGCCACCGGCGGGATGGGCGAGGTCTGGCGGGCCCGGGACGAGTCGCTGGGCCGCCCGGTGGCGGTGAAGCTGCTGCGGCTGGAGCTCGGCGCGGACGTGTCGGCGCGCGGCCGGTTCGAGTCGGAGGCGCGGTTCGCGGCGGGCCTGGCGCACGGCGGGATCGCGCAGGTCTTCGACTTCGGCGAGCAGAACGGCCGGACGTTCCTGGTCATGGAGCTGGTCCCGGGCGAGCCCCTGGACGAGATCCTCGTGCGCGACGGCGGGCTGCCGGTGGAGGCGGTGCTGGACCTGCTGGTCCAGGCGGGCCGGGCGCTGGCGGTGGCGCACGAGGCGGGGATCGTGCACCGGGACGTCAAGCCGGCGAACCTGATGGTGTCGCCGGACGGCACCCTGAAGATCACCGATTTCGGCATCGCGCGGCGGCTCGCGGCGGCGTCGCAGACCCAGACCGGGATGGTCATGGGGACGGCGCACTACATCTCGCCGGAGCAGGCGTCGGCGAGCGGGATCACGACCGCCGCGGACCTGTACTCGCTGGGCGTGGTGGCCTACGAGTGCCTGGCCGGGGTGCCGCCGTTCGACGGGCAGACGCCGGTGGAGGTCGCGCTCAAGCACGTCAGGGACGCGCCCCCGGCGCTGCCCACGCGGGTGCCGGAGCCGGCGCGCGCGCTGATCATGGAGATGCTGGCGAAGGACCCGGCGGACCGTCCGGACGGGGCGGCCGCGGTCGCGGACCGGGCCCTGGCGATCCGCCGCTCGCTGAGCACGGGCCGCCGGGCGCGGGACGGCCGGGCCGGGGCGGAGCGCCCGACGGTCGTCGATCCGCTGGCGGCGCCGCTGCGCACCGGCCCCGCTCCGGACCGGGCATCACGGACAACCGCTATGTCGGGATTTGACGCTGACGGTGCGGAGGATAACCTCACCACCGGGACAGTGACCGGGCAACGGCGCACGGTACTGGCGGTGGCCTCGGTCGCCGCCGTGCTGCTGGTGGTGGGAGCCATCGTCGTCGGCTCGCTGTGGAAGGGCGCGTCGGGTGCGGCCCGCGACCGGCGGGACGCGCCGCGGGCCCCCGTCATGAGCCCGGTCGGCGGTGACAGCGTCGACGATCCGGCCGCCACCCCCGGCGGACCGTCCGCGGACCGGACACCGACCCCCAGACCGGCTGTCACCCGGCCGCACCGGGCGCATAGGATCCGTCCGTCAACGCCACGGAGCCGCACCGCGTCTCCTTCGCACAAGCCGACCACGAAACCGTCCCGGGCGACTCCCACCGCCCCTGAGCCAACACCGACACCGACGGCGAGCACCACGACTCCGTCAACTCCGAGCCCGGATCCCTCGCCCACGCAGAGCGGGGAGCTAAGTTCGGACAACAAGGTGTAGACGTACGAGGGAAAGTGCACATATGAGTCAACCTCGGCTGCTCGGCGGCCGCTACGAGCTCGACACGGTGATCGGGCGCGGCGGCATGGCCGAGGTCTACCGTGCTCGTGACCTGCGATTGGATCGCGTGGTCGCGATCAAGACCCTGCGCTCCGACCTGGCGCGCGACCCCACGTTCCAGGCCCGGTTCCGGCGGGAGGCCCAGTCCGCCGCGTCGTTGAACCACCCCTCCGTCATCGCGGTGTACGACACCGGCGAGGACATGATCGGCGACACCCCGATCCCGTACATCGTGATGGAGTACGTCGACGGCAGCACGCTGCGCGACCTGCTGCGGGAGAACCGCGCGCTGCTCCCCGAGAAGGCACTGGAAATCACCGACGGCATCCTGCGCGCGCTGGACTACAGCCACCGCGGCGGGATCGTGCACCGCGACATCAAACCGGCCAACGTGATGCTCACCCGGCAGCACGAGGTCAAGGTCATGGACTTCGGCATCGCCCGTGCCATGGCCGACTCGGCGTCCACGATGACGCAGACCGCGCAGGTGATCGGCACCGCGCAGTACCTGTCGCCGGAGCAGGCGCAGGCCAAGCGCGTCGACGCCCGCAGCGACATCTACTCGACCGGCTGCGTGCTGTACGAGCTGCTCACCGGCCGTCCGCCGTTCACGGGCGACTCGCCGGTGGCGATCGCCTACCAGCACGTCCGGGAGGAGCCGGTCCCGCCGTCGCAGGTCGATCCGAACATCCCGCAGTGGGCGGACGCGATGGTCCTGAAGGCGATGGCGAAGGACCCCGACCACCGCTACCAGAACGCGACGGAGTTCCGGCAGGAGATCCAGCGCGTCCTGCAGGGCCAGCCGGTGGCGTCGACGGCGGCGTCCACCATGCTCATGGGCGCGCAGCCGCAGGGCACGCAGGTCATGGGCGGTTACCCCGGCGGCGCGCACACGCAGGTGCAGCGGCCGGTGGACGACGGGTACAACCTGCCGCCCGTCCACTACGACCAGGACGGCGAGCCCCGCGGCGGCGGCAAGAAGGCGGCGCTGTGGATCGCGCTCGCCGTGGTCTTCATCGGCGGCGCCGCGCTCATCGGCTGGATGATGAGCGGTGGCGGCGGTGACGGCGGCAGCGACAAGATCGCCATCCCGACCTCGATCGTCGGCCAGGACGCGAAGACCGCGTCGGCGCAGCTCACCAAGCTCGGCTTCAAGGTCGGCGCGCCGCAGACCGACTACAGCGACGACGTCGACAAGGGTTCCGTCATCACCTCGACGCCGAAGCCGGGCTCCAGCCTGGACAAGGGCGCGTCGGTCGTCCTGCTGGTCTCCAGGGGGCCGAAGCCGGTGCCGAAGGTCGAGGTGCCGGACGTGACCGGCAAGCCGTACTCGGTGGCCAAGAACATGCTGGAGGAGAAGGGCTTCAAGGTCGAGAAATCGGTGCAGACGAGCGACAACGTCCCGCGGCTCAGCGTGATCAGCACCGACCCGACGGCCGGCTCGCAGGTGAAGCCGCACTCGACGGTGACCGTGGTCATCTCGAACGGCCCGAGCAACCTCAAGGTCCCGGCGCTGTTCAACAGCAGCAAGCGGGCCGCCTGCGCCAAGCTGGAGAGCCTCGGCCTGAAGTGCAAGGTGCAGGAGGGCACGCCGCCCCCGGACAAGCAGGTCGCGACGGGCTTCGTCTACGACCAGTCGCCCGGCCAGGACGCGACGGTGGCGCCCGGTGACACGGTGACCATCTTCGTGGCGCAGCAGCCCACGCAGCAGCCGACCCCGCCGGAGACCCCGACCACCGGAGGCCCCCAGTTCCCGAACTTCGGCGGCGGGTGACCGCCTCGCTCACAGCTTGAAGGGCCCGTCCCCACCGGGGACGGGCCCTTCAACGTCCTTGGGGGACGCAACGGGATCAGCAGGGCGGGACCACCGCAGAGCAGAAGGTGATCGTCCGTAGGCCGAGCTCGCCGGGAACCGGAACGTTGCGATCGCGTGCGAAGCCAGATTCGAGCGAAGCGAGAATCTGATCGCGCAGCGAGCCCCCAGGGCGAGTCGGAGCGATGCAGCGATCGCCGCAGGGCCCGCCGAAGGAAAGCGCCCCAGCGCCTGACGCCAAGGGCTCTGCAAACAGAAAGGAGGGCTTCCGCCACTCGGGGGCAATGGCGGAAGCCCTCGATAGGTCTTCGTGTGGGGCGTCCCAGACGTTACGGGTTTCAACCGAATTTTTCTCGCGAATCCGGCGCCGGCCCGCCCGCGCCACGAACGCGCAGGTCAGCCGGGTTTGGCCGGGCTGGTGGAGGTCGGGGTGGGGGTGCCGTCCACGACGCCGTGGTCGAGCTGGACCTTGGGTTCGAGCCAGGGGAACACGCCCCACCAGAGCACGGCGGCGAGGACGGCGGCGAGGGCCAGGGCGATGCCGGTCTTGGCGGGCCAGGCGCCGGGGAGGTGGCGCCAGATCCAGGCGTACACGGGGTCTCCTACCTTCCGGCGGCGGTGGACGGGGCGCCGGGCCCGACGCGCGGCGCGGCGGACGCCAGCTCACCGAAGATGATCATTCGCTTGGCGGCCGAGTACTTCGGGTGGCAGGTGGTGAGGGTGATCATCCGGTCGGTGGGCCGGCGGCCGGGGTGGAACGGGACCGGGGCGGTGACGTCGACCTCGGTCGGCTTGACGATCCTGCGGTCGGTGACCTTGTAGACGTACTGGTCGTCGCGGGTGTCGATGAGGATCTCGTCGCCGCGGTCGAGCTCGCCGAGCTTGTTGAAGGGGGCGGAGTAGGTCGTCCGGTGGCCGGAGACGACGAAGTTGCCGACCTGGCCGGGCAGCGCGGTGCCGGGGTAGTGGCCGGGCCCCTTGCGCAGGTCGGAGACGCCGACGCCCTCGATGATCACGTAGTGGTACCTCTTGCCGAACTTCGGGATGCGGATCATGGCCAGGCCGTTGCCGAGCCGGACCTTCTCGGTGGTGACCTTGGGCGCCTGCCACGACTTCAGGAGCCGCTTGCCGAGCTGGTCCTGCTGGGCGCTGGTGTACTGGCCCGTGCCCCACAGCTCGTAGGTGACGAACAGCATCACGATGACACCGGCGGTGATGCACAGCTCGCCGAGGCCACGGATCACCAACCGCACCGCGCGTCCCCCTCCCGAGGCTCAGTGGGCGCCTCGCGGCGCCTCCGTCGGCACCGTAGCGTGCTTCATGGTCACGTTGCCGGTGTAGGCGGGAAGGACGGCGCGGGAGAGCGTGCGGACGGAGTAGCCGAGCCCGTAGGCGCGGACGTACTTGCGGTAGATCGCGATGTCGCGGGACGCGGCGAGGGCGGCGCGCAGGCGGGCGGGGTCGCCGGCGGCGGTGATCCGGAAGGGCGGCGAGTACACGACGCCCTGGAGGATGAGGGTGTTGCCGACGCACCGGACGGCACTGGTGGCGATCACCCGCTGGTCCATGATCTGCATCGCGCGGGCGCCGCCGGCCCAGAGCGCGTTCACGACGGCCTGGACGTCGCTCTGGTGGACGACGAGGTCGTCGGGGCGGACGCCGGACGGGAGGCCGCCGGACGGCTGCGGCGCGTCGTCCAGGGACACCCGGACGGCGGGGCCGGTGTAGGCGGTGAAGCCGGCGGCCGGGGCGAGCCGGTCGGCGTCGCCCTGGGCCTGCTTCACGCGGGCGTCGGCGCGTCCGGCGGCGCGGGAGAGGGCGTCGACGTCGCCGCGCAGGCGCCGGTAGTCGGCGCGTTCGCGGCGGTTGGCGCGCTGCTCGTCACCGATGAGGTCGGTGACGCGGGTGCGGCCCTCGTCGCGCAGGCTGGTGCCGCGGGCCGTGCTCGCGCTCGCCGCGAACAGGGTTCCCGCGAGGAACGTGAGAGCTGGGATGATGCTTCCCCACGCCGAACGCCGTACCCTCATCATCCAGAACTGCTCATCAGACAGTGCTCACCAGCGACTACGCTAACCGACAAACCACCCATGCGCGGTCCGGCGCTCCGGCCGCCGGACGCCCGAGGAGATCGATCCCACCGTGGCCAAGTCCAAAGTGCGCAAGAAGGCCGTTTACACGCCCCCGCAGAAGTCGAAGGCACCGGAGGTCAGCCCGCGCTGGCTGGTCCCGACGATGGTCGCGCTGTGGCTGATCGGCCTGGCCTGGATCGCGGTCTTCTACGTGACGGCCAGCACCGGCACGAACGTGCCGTTCATGTCCGACCTGCACAACTGGAACCTGGGGATCGGCTTCGTGGCGATCATCCTGGGCGTGGTGCTGTCGACCCGCTGGCGCTGATCCGGGCTGGATACCCGCTTTCGCGGCGCACGAATCCACGAAAGTTATCCACAGGCTGGGGATCTCTGGCCCCGGCTTTCCCCAGGTTTTCCACAGGCCGGGTACCGAAGGGTCTTCGGGGACCCGCCGCCGTCCACGGAAGAGCCGCCCGCACCCCCGAGGGGCACGGGCGGCTTCCGCGCGCCCGGAGACCGTCCCGCGGCCCTCAGGTCAGCGCCAGCGTCTTGACCGTCACCAGGGCCGCCAGCGCCACGAACGTGACCACCGGCATCCCGATGTGGAGTAGCCGCCGCTGCGCCGCCGGCGCGTACGCGTACGCCAGCGCGATCAGCGCGCCCACGACGAGCCCGCCGACGTGCCCCTCCCAGGAGATCCCCTTCACCGAGAAGGTGATCGCCAGGTTGATCACCAGCAGGAACAGGATCGGGCCGGCGGGCGCGCCCAGCCGGCGGCCGATCACGAAGTACGCCCCGAACAGGCCGAAGATGGCCCCGGACGCCCCCACCGCCGCGCCGCTCGGGTCGACCAGGTACAGCAGCACCGAGCCGCCCAGCCCCGACAGCAGGTACAGCGCCAGGTAGCGCCACCGGCCGAGGACCTGCTCCAGCGCCGGCCCCACCGCGTACAGCGCCCACATGTTGAACAGGATGTGGGTGAAGCCGAACGACCCCCCGCGCTCGTGCAGGAACATCGTCGTGACCAGCCGGTACCACTGCCCCCCGGCGACCCCGATGACCTCCCCGTCCGGCTGCACCCACCGGCCCAGCATCATGAAGTCCGTGACGACGCGCATCGACGCCAGCTCGGCGAGGTACACCGCGATGCACAGGCCGATCAGCGTGTACGTGACGACCGGGACCGCCGAATCCGGGCCCCGCGCGCCCAGCACCGTTCGCGGTGCGGTGCTGCGCCCGCTGCCGCGGTTCCCGCCGGCGACGCATTCGACGCACTGGTGCCCGACCGCCGCGTCCCGCATGCAGTCGGGGCAGATGTAGCGGTCGCACCGCGTGCAGCGGACATGGCTCTCCCGCCCCGGATGCCGGTAGCAGGTCGGCACCGAGGTCTCGGGCGCGGGACTTTGTTCTGTGCTCATCCGGTCTCCGTCGGGCCGTCGCGGGGTGTCACCCGGCGCTGGGTCTCACCCAGGGAAACGACTAACGCCGCTCGATCGTCACCGATTCGATGACGACGTCGTCCTTGGGACGGTCCATCCTGCCGGTCGGGACGGTGCTGATCCGGTCGACCACGTCGGTGCCCTCGACGACCTTGCCGAAGATGGTGTGGCGGCCGGTCAGGTGCTGCACCTGCCCGATGTTGTCGGTCGTGATGAAGAACTGCGAGCCGTTGGTGCCGGGCCCGGCGTTCGCCATCGCCAGCAGGTACGGCTTGTTGAACCTCAGGTCCGGGTGGAACTCGTCCTTGAACTTGTAGCCCGGGCCGCCGGTGCCGGTGCCCAGCGGGTCCCCGCCCTGGATCATGAAGCCCGGGATGACGCGGTGGAAGACCGTGCCGTTGTACAGCGGCGCCTCGGACTTCGCCCCGGTGCTCGGGTCCGTCCAGACGCGCTTGCCCTCCGCCAGCTCGGTGAAGTTCGCCACCGTCTCCGGTGCCTGCTCCGGGTACAGCTGGATCACGATCTTGCCGAGCGACGTGGTGAGCGTCGCGAAGGTCTCGTTGGCCACGCTGGCCGCCTCCTCGTGAAGTGGATTTTCCGTGCGTTCCCTCGGGTCCCGGCCAGGCCCGGATCCGTCACGGTGCGTGACCAATCGATCGCGCGGGACGGGTTTACCTTCCGGCACTCGGGAAGGCTGCCTGACAGGACCTCGCAAACAGGGAGGTTAGCGTGTCCCTAATGATTAGTATCCGCCGGAAGCCGCAGGACGAGATGCTCACGCGGCTCAGCCGCGTCCAGGAAGCGGCCCGCCAGGGCGCCGGACGCGCCCAGGAGGGCGCCTCCGCCGTGGCGGAGCGGATGATGCCGGCCGCCCAGGACCAGTTGATGGTCGTGCGCGGCTGGAGCGCGCCGCGGCTGCGGATGGCGGCCCGGTACGTGGAGACCGGGCTCGCCCCGCGGGTGAGCGCGTTCCTCGGCGACGTCGCCGAGCGGGTGGAGCCGCCGAAGGCCAGGCCCCGGCGCGGCGCCATGATGGCGATGATGGGCATGGTGGCGGCCGCCGGGATGGCCGGCATCGTGCTGACCAAGCGCGACGCCATGCGCGACATGGCCGGGGGTTCCGGGGAGCACGGGGAGGCCGTCTCGGCCGACTCGATGACGGTCGCCGGTTCCGACGTGGACGGCCAGGTGCCCTCGCCGCACTGACCGTCCGCCCGTCCGCGCGAGCGCGGGGCCCGTGCCGCACCGCCGGCCGGGCCCCGCGTCATGCGTGCCCGCGTCATGGGGTCCGCGCGTTCCGCCGTTAGCTACCAACCGGTACGGTGAACGCCATGTCGCCGAATCCGCGCTCCATGGCGCAGCGTCTGGCCGGCCGGGCCAGGGACCGGGCCCGCCGCGGGCTGCACACGGCGGTGCACGCCGGCTGGCAGTGGGTCCAGCGGCACGGCGAGATCACCCCGCACACGCCGGGCCGGCGCCGCTTCGCCTACCTCGGCGAGGGCGCGTGCATCGGCTTCCCGGTGGGCGCGATCTACGGCGAGCCGTGGATCTCGATCGGCGACCACACGCTCGTCGGCACGCACGTGACGATCTCGGCGGGCTTCGTGCCCGGGCTCGACCTCGGCCCGGACGTCATCGTGAAGATCGGGTCGAGCTGCTCGCTCGGCCGCGGCACCCACATCGTGGGGCACCAGTCGATCGAGATCGGGAACGACGTCTTCACGGGCCCGAACGTCTACATCACCGACCAGAACCACACCTACGGCGACGTCGCGGTGCCGATCGGCCGGCAGTGGCCGGAGAACAACCCGGTGGTGATCGGCGACGGCTGCTGGATCGGCACCGGCGCGATCATCCTCCCGGGGACCCGGCTCGGCCGGAACGTCGCCGTCGCGGGCGGCGCGGTCGTCCGCGGCGAGTTCCCCGACCATGCGGTCATCGGCGGCGTTCCGGCCAAGGTGCTGCGCAGCTACGACGCGGAGAACGGCTGGCAGCCGCCGCTGCGCAACAGCCCGCTGATGTCGCTGGACGAGCTGGCCGCCCTCTCCGTGGACGGCCTGGAGGGCCTCCAGCTCCTGCAGGACAAGCTCCGCGAGGAAGCCGGCTGATCGGAGCCGGCGGCCCCGGGGAGCATGGTTGGTCTGTTCCGGCGCGGCGAATACGGCTCGGGAAATGAGTCCCTTTCAGCGCCGGATGCCCGACCGAAATTCATTACTCTGTCCGCTATGTCTCTTAAGGTGCTAATCGCGCCGCTGCTTGTGGCCGCCGCCTCGCTGACCGCCTGCGGGCAGGGAACCCCTGCCACCCCGGACGCGGCGAAGAGCCCGGCCTCCGCCTCACCGACCGCGGGCGCCGGTGCGGGCGCGTCCCGCCGTCCCGGCGCGATCCGCTCGCTCCGCCCGGTCGCGAAGATCACTTCCGCGTGCGCGCTGCTGACCGCCGCCGAACTGAAGACGCTGCTCGGCGGCGCCTCCAGCCGGACGGCGATCACGGCCACCCCGAAGATCTCCGACGGGGACCACGAGTGCATCTACGGCACCAAGACGGCCAAGCCCTTCGCGCTGATCGTCACCACCAGCAGCACCCGCACGTTCACCCCGCAGAAGTCCATCAACGCCATAGCCAACGCGGCCAACGTCAAGACGCGGAGGGTGCCCGGCATCGGATCCGCCGCGGTGTTCTACATCACCGACGGCGGCATCGGCCTGATCGCGGCCGGCAAGAAGTCCTACGGGCAGACCCGAACCGTGATCTTCAGCGCCCCCAAGGTCGTGCCCGGCCGCAAGTTCGCCGAAGTGGCCCGCCTGGTCATCAGCCGGATCTGAGGCGCCATGCAGGCCGAAGCCCCGTCCGGTGTTCCGGACGGGGCTTCCGCGCGTTTCGGATCAGTTGTAGCGGGCGGCGCGGCGGTCTCCGCCGTCGCGGCGCTTGCCGCCCCCGCCGCTGTAGGAGCGGCGGCTGCCGTGCGAGCCGCCCCCGGACCGGGGACCGCCGCCGCGGCGCTCACCGCCCGCGTACGGACCGCGGTGCTCGCCGTAGCCGCCGCCTTCACGGCGCGGCTCGTACGAGCCCTCGCCGCGGCCCTCGGAGCGCTGCCCGCCGTCCTGCCGGTCGAACGAGCGCCCGCCACGACCGCCGCCGCCGAAGCCGCGGCCGCCCCGGCGCCCGCCCCGGCCGCCCTCGCGGCGCGGCCGCTCGGGGATGAGCGGCTCCTCGATCGGGACGCCGGACGGGACGCGCGCCCCGGTCAGCTTCATGAGCTCGGAGTCGCCGCTGGTCACCCGGACGCGCGGCGCGTTGATGCCGGCGCGGCGGGTCATCGCGGACGTGGACCGGACCTGGTGCGGCAGGACGAGCGTGACGACGGTGCCGCGCTCGCCGGCGCGGGCGGTGCGGCCCGCGCGGTGCATGTAGTCCTTGTGGTCGGCGGGCGGGTCGACGTGCATGACGAGCGACACGTCGTCGACGTGGATGCCGCGGGCGGCGACGTCCGTGGCGACCAGCACGCTGATCGAGCCCTCGCGGAACTCGGCGAGCGTGCGGGTGCGCAGGCCCTGGCTCTTGCCGCCGTGCAGGCCCGCCGCGCGGACGCCCACCTGCGTGAGCTGCTTGGCGAGCCGGTCGACGCCGTGCTTGGTGCGGGCGAACAGGATCGTCCGGCCCTCGCGGTTGGCGATCTCGGCGGTGATCGCGCCCTTCTCCTTGGGCGCCACCAGCAGCAGGTGGTGCTCCATCGTGTCGACGGACTCGTCCACCGGGCCGATCGCGTGCGTCACCGGGTCGTTCAGGTACCGCTTGACGAGGACGTCCACGTCCTTGTCGAGGGTCGCGGAGAACAGCAGCCGCTGCCCGCCGGGCTTGGCGCCGTCCAGGATGTCGGTGACGTCGGGCAGGAAGCCCATGTCGGCCATGTGGTCGGCCTCGTCCAGCACCGCGATCTCGATGTCGGACAGGTCGCAGGCGCCCTGCCGCATCAGGTCCTTGAGGCGGCCGGGCGTGGCGACGAGGACCTCGACGCCGCGGCGCAGCGCGTCGATCTGCTTGAACATCGACGTCTGGCCGATGACGGTCTTGAACTTCAGCCCGAGGCCGCGGCCGAGCGGCTCCAGGTTGGTCTGCACCTGCTGGGCCAGCTCGCGGGTCGGGACGAGGATGAGCGCGAGCGGGCGCTTCGGCGCGGCGCGGCGGCCCGCCAGGCGGGCGAGCAGCGGCAGGCCGAAGGCGAGGGTCTTGCCGGAGCCCGTCTTACCGCGGCCGAGGACGTCGCGTCCCGCCATGACGTCGGGAATCGCGGCGGCCTGGATCGGGAACGGGGCCTCGATGCCCTGGCGGGCCAGGGCGGACACCAGCGCGGCCGGGAGGCCGAGCTCGGCGAAGGTGGGAACCCGCTCGACGTCCGCGGTCGCGCCCTCGGGCGCGGCCGGCATGTCGGCGGACGGGTTCTGTGCAGCAGCAGCTGTGGTCACGCATTACCTTCCGAGAGGGGGGCACGTCTCGGGAGGCACCACGGTGTGATCGCCGGAACGCGATCGGTGGGCTACAAGGACGAGCCTGGCGCCATCGGGGCGCCGAAGAATGATTTGTAGAGTCTAACGTCGGCCGGGTGCCTCCTTATGCCCCGTCCCGGGCGGAACATTCGCCCCGCCGGTCTCAGCATGCGCAGGAGATGCCCGTGACGGGCGCCGTGAGGGCGTCGGGAGACCGGCGGGTGACGGCGCCGGAGGCGGTCGCGACGGGGTATCCCTCGCGCGCCCAGTACTCGAACCCGCCGATCATCTCCTTGACCGGGCGGCCGAGCCTCGCGAACTCCAGGGCGGCCTTCTGCGCGCCGTTGCAGCCCGGTCCCCAGCAGTAGACGACCACGGTCGCGCCCTCAGGGACCAACGCCGCGGCGCGCGCGGCGATTTCCGCGGTCGGCAGGTGGACGGCGCCGTCCACGTGCCCCTGGGCCCAGCTCTCGGTGCTGCGGGTGTCGACGACGACGATCCCGGGCGTCCCGGCGGCGAGGTCGGCGGCCACGTCGGAGGCGTCGGTCTCGAAGGCGAGGCGGGCGGCGAAGTGCCGGCGCGCCTCGTCGGGGCGGGCGGCGGGCACGGCGTTGACGGCGCTCATCGGCGGCTCCTTCTGCTCGTTCGTTCTGGTCGTCCTGCTCTGGTGCCTCGATCCTCGCGCCCGGGGCCCGGTGTCCGGGAGTGGCATGAATGCCGGGTACCGATAACATCGCGCCATGCACCTCGCCGCTCCGGCCCGCCGGCACACCGTCTCGGTGCTGGCGTTCGACGGCATGGCGCCGTTCGAGCTCGGCTCCGTCGTCGAGGTCTTCGGCCTGCCCCGTCCCGAACTCGACGTCCCCTGGTACGACCTGCGGGTCTGCTCTCTGGAGCGCGGCCCGATGCGCGCCGTCGGCGGGTTCACGATGGCCGCCGAGCACGGCCTGGACGCGTTCGCGTCCGCCGACACGGTGATGGTCGTCGCCGTCCCGGACGTCCGCGGCGACCCCGCGCCCGAGGTCGTCGCGGCGCTGCGGGCGGCGCACGCGCGCGGCGCCCGCGTCGTGTCGATCTGCTCCGGCGCGTTCGCGCTGGCCGCCGCCGGCCTTCTGGACGGGCGCGAGGCCACGACGCACTGGCGGTACGCGGACCTGCTGCGGCGCCGCTACCCGGACGTCCGCGTGACCCCGGACGTGCTGTACGTGGACGGCGACGACGTCCTCACCGGCGCGGGCAGCGCCGCGGGGCTCGACATGTGCCTGCACCTGGTCCGCAAGGACCACGGCGCCCGCGTCGCCAACGCGGTCGCGCGCCGCCTGGTCGTCCCGCCGCACCGGGAGGGCGGGCAGGCGCAGTTCGTCGAGGCCGCCGTCACGCCGCCCGCCGAGGACGATCCGGTCGCGCGGAGCATGCGGTGGGCGCTCGACCACCTCGCCGAGCCGATCACCGTCGCGCGGATGGCGCGGGAGGCGCACCTCGCGCCCCGCACCTTCATCCGGCACTTCAACCGGCAGACCGGGACGAGCCCGCTGCGCTGGGTCGTCACGCAGCGGATCATGGCCGCGCTGCCGCTGCTGGAGGACGGCACGGTGCCGATCGAGGAGATCGGCGCGGCGGTCGGCTTCGAGAGCCCGGTGACCTTCCGGCACCATTTCGGGCGCGCCATGCGCACCTCGCCGTCCGCCTACCGCCGCACCTTCCGCGCCACCGCCCCGTCCTGAGGGGGCGCGGCGGGGCCTAAGCGCGGCGGCGTATGAGGATCGCCGCCTTCCGGTTCGCCGCGGGCGACGCCGGGTGGCGGCTCGTCGCCGCCGCCGGAGCTAGCGGCGGACGACCGGCGCCTGCCGGTCGATCTCGCGCCCGAGCACGAGGACCATCTCGTCGAACGCGTCGGCGCCGTACCGGGCGTGGACGGCGGGGTAGACGTTCTTGCGGGCCGCCTCCTTGAGCATCCAGCTCAGCTCCGCGTACGGCACCGGCCGTCCCGCGGCCAGCGCGTCGTGCGCCTGCCGGCTGACCCGGAGCAGCTCCGGGTGCGGGGCGGACTCGGAAAGGATCATGCGCGTGGCGTCCCTCAGCTCCATGCGCGCGAGTCTAGGCGCGCGCGTGCGCGGCGCGTGTGAGGGATGTTACGACGACTCGTAGTACTACAGGCCGTAGTATTCCTTACAGGTCGTAGTACTACAGCTCGTAGTAGATGAGCCGGAGAGGCGTCCGCCCATGGACTCGGTCGACATCGCACGGTGGCAGTTCGGGATCACCACCGTCTACCACTTCCTGTTCGTCCCGCTCACCATCGGACTGTCCGCGCTGGTCGCGGGCCTGGAGACGGCGTGGCTGCGGACCGGCAGGACGCACTACCTGCGGGCCACGAAGTTCTGGGGGAAGCTCTTCCTGATCAACTTCGCGATGGGGATCGTCACCGGCATCGTGCAGGAGTTCCAGTTCGGGATGAACTGGAGCGACTACTCCCGCTTCGTCGGCGACATCTTCGGCGCCCCGCTCGCCATCGAGGGCCTCCTCGCCTTCTTCGTCGAGTCCACCTTCCTCGGCCTGTGGATCTTCGGCTGGGACCGGCTCGACCGCCGGCTCCACAACGCCTGCATCTGGCTCGTCCACATCGGCACCCTGCTGTCGGCGTACTTCATCCTCGCCGCCAACTCGTGGATGCAGCACCCCGTCGGCTACCGGATCGACCACCAGACCGGGCGGGCCGTCCTCACCGACTTCTGGGCCGTCCTCACCAACTCCACGCAGCTCGTCTCGTTCCCGCACACGATCACGGCCGCGTTCGTCACCGGCGGCCTGTTCATGGCGGGCGTCAGCGCCTGGCACCTCGCCCGCCGCAAGAACATCGAGGTCTTCCGCCCGTCGCTGAAGGTCGCCCTCGCCGTCACCGCCGTCGCCTCGATCGGCGTCGCGATCACCGGGGACCTCCAGGGCAAGGTCATGACCGAGCAGCAGCCGATGAAGATGGCCGCCGCCGAGGCCCTCTACAAGACCGAGCAGCCCGCCTCCTTCTCCATCTTCACCGTCGGCACGCCGGACGGCCACAAGGAGGTCTTCGGGATCAAGGTGCCGCGCGTCCTGTCGTTCCTCGCCACCGGCAGCTTCGACGGCGAGGTCAAGGGCATCGACGACGTCCAGGCCGCCGAGGAGGCCCGCTTCGGTCCCGGCGACTACCGGCCCGCCGTGCCCGTCGCCTACTGGAACTTCCGCGTCATGGCCGGCGTCGGGATCCTCACCGCGCTCGTCTCGGTCGCCGGGCTGTGGCTGCTGCGGCGCGGGCGGCTGCCGTCCAACCGCTGGGTGTACCGCGCGGGCGTCCTGTCGCTGACGCTCCCGTTCATCGGCAACTCCGCCGGATGGATCTTCACCGAGACCGGACGGCAGCCCTGGTCGGTGTTCGGCGTGCTCAAGACCTCCGCGAGCGTCTCGCCCGGGGTGTCCCCGACGTCGATGCTCATCTCCGTCGTCTCGCTGACCGCGCTGTACGGCGTCCTCCTGATCATCGAGGTCGGGCTGATGCTCAAGTACGCCAAGGCCGGGCCGCCCACGGAGGACGAGGTGCTGCCCCCGCCGCCGTCAGGCGACGACTCCGACGACGCCGAGCGCTCGCTCGCGTTCGCCTACTGAGGGAGCCGGCCATGGAACTCACCACCGTCTGGTTCGTCATCATCGCCTTCCTGTGGACGAGCTACTTCTTCCTCGAAGGCTTCGACTTCGGCGTCGGGATACTGCTGCCCGTCCTCGGCCGCGACGACGTCGAGCGCCGCGTCGTCATCAACACCATCGGGCCCGTCTGGGACGGCAACGAGGTGTGGTTCATCGTCGCCGGCGCCGCCACGTTCGCCGCGTTCCCCGAGTGGTACGCCACCCTGTTCAGCGGCTTCTACCTGCCGCTGCTCGCCATCCTGCTCTCGCTGATCGTCCGCGGCGTCGCGTTCGAGTACCGCGGCAAGCGGGACGACGCGCGCTGGCGGGCCCGCTGGGACCGGGCGATCTTCTGGGGGAGCCTGCTGCCCGCGTTCCTGTGGGGCGTCGCGTTCTCCAACATCGTCCGCGGCGTGCCGCTGGACGCCTCGCACGAGTTCACTGGGACGCTGCTCGACCTGCTCAACCCGTACGCGCTGCTCGGCGGCCTCACCACGACGGTCCTGTTCGTCCTGCACGGGGCGGTGTTCCTCGCGCTGAAGACGTCCGGCGAGATCCGGTTCCGGGCGCGCCGCGTCGCGGAGATCGCGGTCGTCGCCGCGATCGCCGCCGGCGGGACCTTCCTGCTGATCACCCAGCTCCAGCACGGCAAGCCGGTGACCTGGCTGACCGCCGGGGGCGCCGCCGCCGGGCTGCTGCTCGCCGCCGTCGCGAACCGGCGCGGGCGCGAGGGCTGGGCGTTCATCGGCACCGGCGCCGCCATCGTGCTCGCCGTCGCCACCCTGTTCACCGCGCTGTTCCCGGACGTGATGCCGTCCACGCTCGCGTCCGGCACCCTGACCACGGACAACGCCGCGTCCAGCGACTACACGCTGAAGATCATGACGTGGGTCGCCGCCGCGTTCACCCCGATCGTGCTGATCTACCAGGGCTGGACGTACTGGGTGTTCCGCAGGCGGATCGGCACCGCCCACATCCCGGCCGCGCCGAAGAAGCCGGAGCCGGTGCGGTGAAGCCCCTCGACCCGCGGCTGCTGCGCTACGCCCGGACCACCCGGATCTTCCTGCTGTCGTCCGTGGCGCTCGGCACCGCCACCGCCGCACTGATCATCGCGCAGGCGACGCTCCTCGCCGGCATGCTCACCCGGGCGTTCCTCGGCGGCGCCACGCTCAGCGGGCTGCGCACCCCGATGCTGCTCCTGCTGGCCGTCGTCGCCGGGCGCGCCCTGGTGGCCTGGCTGCAGGAGGTCGCCGCGCACCGCTCGTCCGCCGCCGTGAAGTCGCAACTGCGCGGCCGGCTCCTCGCCCACGCGATGGCGCTCGGGCCGCGCTGGCTGTCCGGCGAGCGCAGCGGCGAGCTCGCCGCCCTCGCCACCCGCGGCATCGACGCGCTCGACGACTACTTCTCCCGCTACCTGCCGCAGCTCGTCCTCGCGGTGATCGTCCCGGCCGCCGTCGGGCTGCGGATCCTGCTCGGCGACTGGCCGTCCGCCGTCACGATCGCCGCGACGCTGCCGCTCATCCCGGTCTTCGCGATCCTCGTCGGGCTCACCACGCAGCGGAAGATGGACCGGCAGTGGCGGACGCTGTCGGTCCTCGCCGCCCACTTCCTCGACGTCGTCGCCGGCCTGCCCACGCTGAAGATCTTCGGCCGGGCGCGCGCGCAGGCCGACCGGATCCGCGAGGTCACCGACCGGCACCGGCGCGCGACCATGGCGACGCTGCGGGTCGCGTTCCTGTCCGCCCTCGTGCTCGAACTGCTGTCGACGCTGTCGGTCGCGCTCGTCGCCGTGTCGATCGGGCTGCGGCTCGTCGACGGCGGGCTCGGGCTGGAGACGGCCCTGCTCGTCCTGGTCCTGGCGCCCGAGGCGTACCTGCCGCTGCGGCAGGTCGGCGCGCAGTACCACGCGAGCGTCGAGGGCCTCACCGCCGCGTCCCGGATCTTCGAGGTCCTCGAGACCCCGGTGCCCGCCGCCGGCACCCGGTCGGACGTCCCGGACCTGTCCCGCGCGACGCTCCGGCTGGACGGGGTCACGGTCGCCTATCCCGGACGCGACGTCCCCGCCCTCGACGGCTTCTCGCTGACCGTCCACCCCGGCGAGACCGTCGCGCTCGTCGGGCCGAGCGGCGCCGGGAAGTCGACCGTGCTGTCAGTGCTGCTCGGATTCGTCCGGCCGGACGCCGGACGCGTCCTCGCCGACTGGGACGACGTCGCCGGCTTCGCCCCGGACGCCTGGCGCGACCGGATCGCCTGGGTCCCCCAGCGCCCCTACCTGTTCGCCGGGACGGTCGCCGACAACATCCGGCTCGGCCGCCCGGACGCCTCCGGCGCGGACGTGCGGGCCGCCGCCGAGGCCGCGAACGCGCTGGAGTTCATCGAAGCCCTGCCCGGCGGGTTCGACACGGAGCTCGGCGACCGGGGCGCCGGCCTGTCGGCGGGCCAGCGCCAGCGCATCGCCCTCGCCCGCGCGTTCCTGCGCGACGCGCCGCTCCTCCTGCTGGACGAGCCCACCTCCAACCTCGACGCCGAAAGCGAGGCCGCGGTGATCGACGCCGTCGAGCGCCTCAGGGCCGGCCGGACCGTGCTGCTCGTCGCGCACCGCCCGGCCCTGGCCACCCTTGCCGACCGGGTGGTCACCGTCGAGCCCGCGGCGGTGGCGGCATGATCCTCCGGCTCATCCGGCTCGCCCGCCCCGCGCGGGGACGGCTGCTGCTCGCCGTCCTGTTCGGCGTGCTCGCCCTCGGCAGCGGCGTCGGCCTCATGGCGACCTCCGCATGGCTCATCTCCCGCGCGGCCCAGCACCCGCCCGTCCTGATGCTGATGGTCGCGATCGTCGCCGTCCGCGCATTCGGGCTCGGCCGCGGCGTGTTCCGCTACGCCGAACGCCTCGTCGGCCATGACGCGACCTTCCGCATCCTGGCCGACCTGCGCGCGCGCGTGTACGAACGGCTGGAGCGGCTCGCCCCCGGCGGGCTCCCCGCCTTCCGCGGCGGCGACCTGCTGAACCGCCTCGTCGCCGACGTCGACGCCGTCCAGGACCTCTTCCTCCGCGTCCTGCTGCCGTGCACGGTCGCCGCCGTCGTCGGCGGCGCGTCCGTCGGGCTCGCGTGGGCCCTGCTCCCGTCGGCGGGCGTCATCCTGCTGCTCGCGCTGCTGCTCGCCGGCGTCGCCGCGCCCTGGCTGTCGTCCGCGACGGCGCGCCGCGCCGAGCGCCGCACCACCGACCTGCGCGGCGACCTCGCGTCCCACGTCGTCGACACCCTCCAGGGCGCCCCCGAGCTCATCGCCTACGGCGCCGCGCCCGCGCGGCTCGCCGAGGCCGCCCGCCTGGACCGCGACTTCACCCGCGTCACCGCCCGTTCCGCCGCGTCCACCGGCCTCGGCGCGGCCGTCTCCGCCCTCGCCGGCGGGCTGGCCGTGTGGGGCTCGCTCGCCGTGGGCGTTCCCGCCGTCCGGTCCGGCGCGCTCGACGGGATCCTGCTCGCCGTGATCGTCCTGCTCCCGCTGGCCGCGTTCGAGGTCGTCGCGGGCCTGCCGCTGGCCGCCCAGCACCTCGAACGGGTCCGCCGCTCCGCCGCCCGGATCTTCGCGGTGCTCGACGCCCCGCCCCCTGTGGAGGAGCCGTCCGACCCGTCGCCGCTGCCCGCCGCGCCGTACACCCTCCAGGTCGAGGACCTCCGGGCCCGGTGGACGCCCACCGCCCCCTACGCCCTCGACGGGATCTCCCTGAGCCTCGCGCCGGGCCGCCGCTGCGCGATCGTCGGGCCGTCCGGCTCCGGCAAGACGACCCTGACCTCCGTCCTGCTCCGCTTCCTGGAACCCGCGTCCGGCTCGGTGACCCTCAACGGCACCGACCTGCGCGCGCTGACCGGCGACGACGTCCGGACGGTCATCGGCCTGTGCGCGCAGGACGCGCACCTGTTCGACTCGACGATCGGCGAGAACGTCCGGCTCGCCCGCCCCGCCGCCACCGACGCCGAGATCCGCGACGCCCTGCGCCGCGCGCGCCTCCTCGACTGGGTCGAGTCGCTGCCCAGCGGCCTCGACACCCGCGTCGGCGAGCACGGCGCCCAGGTGTCCGGCGGCCAGCGCCAGCGCATCGCCCTGGCCCGCGCCCTCCTCGCCGGCTTCCCCGTCCTGCTCCTCGACGAGCCCGCCGAGCACCTCGACACCGCGACCGCCGACGAGCTCACCGCCGACCTCCTCACCGCCACCGAAGGCCGCACGACCATGCTCGTCACCCACCGCCTCACCGGCCTGGACGCCGTCGACGAGATCATCGTCCTCGACGGGGGCCGGGTCGCCGACCGCGGCACCCATGCCGAGCTGATCTCCCGTCCCGGCCTTTACCGCACCCTCTGGCAGCGCGAGACCGAGCCTCCGGTCACCCCGGGACGCGGACCCCGGCCTCGGGCGACGCGTCTCCCGTGACACCGGACGGCTCCCGGCGCCACGGCAGGAATGCGCACGCCCCGATGAGCAGCACCCCCGCCACCGCGATCGCGGCCCGCACGCCCACGATCCCGCCCAGAACACCCCACAGCGCCGTGAGGACGGCGATGGCGGTGCGCGAGCTGACCGTCCACGCGGTGACCATCCGGGCGACCTTCCCGGCCTCGACCAGCTCCAGCCTCCGCGTGGCGTAGATCGGGTTGAACACCCCCATGCAGGTGATGATCCCCAGCTCCATCGCCATCACCAGCAGCAGCGCCCCGATCCCCGTCCCGACGAACGCGAGCCCGACCAGCCACACCGCCCGGCCGACCCCGAACACCAGCATGATCGTGCGCCGCCCGTACCGCTTGACGAGCGGCCGCGAGACCCGCGCCCCGGCGATCCCGCCGAGGCACGGCACCCCGAACGCCAGCCCGTACTCCAGCGGCGAGAACCCCAGGTCGTGCAGCATCAGATAGGTCAGCAGCGGAGCCGTCGCCATGATGAGCGCCCCGGTGAGCACGCTGTTGGCGAACAGCAGCCGCAGCTCCCGCTCCGCCGCGATCACCCGCCACCCCTCGCCGATCTCCGCCCACCGCGACGCGCCGCCCGCCCGCACCGGCGGCTCCGCCTCCGGCGCCGCGATCCTCCTGATCCCCAGCGCCGACAGCACGTAGCTGACCGCGTCCAGCAGCACCGTCACCACCGGCCCCAGCACCCCGATCAGCGCCCCGCCCGCCGGCGGCCCCACCGCCGTCGCCATCCACTGCACCGTCTCGAACCGGCCGTTCGCCTCCATCAGCAGACGCTGCGGCACCAACTCCTTGAGATGCGCGCCGCTCGCCCCCCGGAACACGATGTCCGCCAGCGCGACGACCACCGCCACCACCAGCAGATGCGCGTACGTCAACGACCCGAAGGCGTACGCGGCCGGCACCGTCACCAGCACCGCGAACCGCACCAGGTCCGCCCGGACCATCAACCGCCGCTTGTACTGGAACTCGATCCACGGCCCCAGCGGCACCGCGAGCAGCGCCGCCGCCGTCCCGCTCGTCGCGGCGATCATGGACACCTGCGCGGGCCCCACGTGCAGCGCCAGCACCGCGATCAGCGGGAACGCGTCCAGCGCCAGCAACGTCCCCAGCGTGCTGACCGCGTACGCACGCCACAACCACGCGAAATCCCGTCCGAGCACGGCGCCCCCCTTGTCCGCCGCCGATCCAACACCCGCCGCCGCCGCTCCCACAAACAACCGCCCGACCCGCCCCACAACCCCCGGTTGTGCGCTTGACGCCACACCGAGCACCGGGAGACTGGCAGGGTGATGGTGAAGACACTGCGCCCCCGCGACTACAACGAGGCGCTCCACGTAGGGCACTTCTTCCGCAACAAGCGCGTCCCCGTCGTCATGGACCTGACGGCCCTGACCGACGACGTGGCGAAGCAGTTCGTCGACTTCGCCGCCGGCCTCGTCTTCGGCCGCGGCGGCGACATGGACCGCATCGCCCCGAAGATCTTCCTTCTCGTCCCCGCGGGCCAGCCCCGCCCCACCGTCGTCCCCGACCCCTCACCGACCGCCTGAAGCCCCCAGCAACGGCTCGATGACCTGGTAAAGGCACTCGGCGACATCGGGACGGTCCCGAAACTCGTCCTCCAGAAGGGCGCGCCAGCACCCGGCCTCTCTGAAATAGACGTCGTCCCGCTCCAACCGCAGGCGGGTCTCCAGCAACCGGGCCTCGTACCTCGCCCCGAGGCACCGGCCGACCTCTCCGCACAACCACCAGCAGAGATCGCTGCCCGCCGCCGACACCAGCACACGCGCCGCGTCGAACGCGACCCGCTGCGGACTGACGCCTCCCACTCCCCGAAACTACGCCCGCCCACACCGGCCGTCGATGGCGCGACCCGCCTCCGCCGCTGCGGGCCAACGTCGCCTCCGCGGTTCCCGCTGTGTGGACGCTCGCATATGGGGTCGAGCTTCTCAACGATGTCGAACCGGAACGCGCCCCGGTTGACTCGAGAGCACCACGGAAACCCCACGATCGGACGACCTGATGAAGTTCTCTTTCGCCGCCGCCTCGGCCACCCTTTCGATCATCATGGCCGCCGGAATGGCCGGCACGTTCTTCGGCTTCTCCACCGGCGTCATGCCGGGCCTGAACGGCGCGAGGCCGGCCTCGGCGATCGACGCCATGCAGACCATCAACCAGCGCATCCAGAACCCGCTGTTCGTCGGCATGTTCATGCTGCTGCCCGTGCTCGCGGCCGTCGCCGGGGTCCTGCTGATGACGATGAACCAGAAGGCCGCCGGCATCCTGTTCCTGGCCGCGGCCGCCGTGTACGTGCTCGGCGCGCTGTTCCCCAGCTTCGCCGTCAACATCCCCATGAACAACGACCTGGACGGCGTGCACATCCCCAAGCACGCCGCCGAAGCGGCCGAGATCTGGAAGGACTACTCCGGCCGCTGGACCGCCTGGAACACCGTCCGCGCCGTGTCCAGCTGGATCAGCCTCCTCGCAATGGCCGCCGGCACCTACCTCTGGGGCAAGAACTGACCACCCCACCGCCCCGCCGGCCCGTGCTCCCGAGCACGGGCCGCACCCACTTCTGCCGGCGATGCCACTCGCCCACCGAGCCCCGTCCCCGCCATCCTGACCGCCGAGGCCTATCGTCAAAGTGCTACGACCTCGACCCGGCAACCCTCATCGTCGACATCACCGAAACGAAGGACGGCCTCGGTGGCGTCGGGTGTACGTACGGGGTCCCTTTCGTACACCGCTTGGCGAGCCCACGGTGTGGCGTGACCGATGATTTTCCCGCGCCGTGCTGGTCTGTACGCCGAGTACCGGCTCACAGGAGGCTGACGCCATGCGGAAACTGACCTTCGGCATGAACCTGACCCTGGACGGCTACATCGCCGCGCCCGGCGACGACATCGGCTGGGGCGTACCGAGCGACGAACTGTTCCAGTGGTGGTCCGACCGGGTGGGGGCGACCGGCCTGGCGCTGTACGGGCGCAAACTGTGGGAGACGATGAGCTCCCACTGGCCGACCGCCGACCAGCAGCCCGGCGCCACACCTGCGGAGATCGAGTTCGCGCACCGCTGGCGGGACATGCCGAAGGTGGTGTTCTCCTCCACGATCAGCACGGTCGACTGGAATGCCCGCCTGGTCACCGGCGACGCGGTCACCGAGATCACCCGGCTCAAGGCCGAGGACGGTGGCCCCATGGACATCGGCGGCGCCACACTCGCCGCAGCGGCGATGCGTGCCGGGCTGATCGACGAGTACGTGCTGGTCACCGCACCGGTCTTGGTGGGCAGCGGCACGCCGTTCTTCACGGCGCTGGACAACTGGGTGAACCTGACCCTGGTGGAGACCCGGAGGTTCCCCGACGGCGTACTCCTGACCAGGTACGAGACCAGGCGCTGAGTACCCACCCTGCGATCGGCCCGCGCTTCAAACCACCCAAGGACCTCGTGGCGCCGTGTTCCGAAGGGATCGTGATACCCGTCCCGGATCAAGGCTGTTGTGTACCGGCCAAGACAACCGCATCGGGCGGCGCAGCCCCTGGCCCGAGCCCGCTCAACCAAGTCTCGCGCGGATCTCGCTGGCCTGTTCCCGAGCAGCCTCCGCCTCTGCGGCCGCTTGCTCCCGGTCCGACTCGAACAAGAGCCGCTGCGCCAGCTCATCGAGTACATCCGCCATCTCGTCCCGCCATTCGGCGAACGCGAGCGACTGAACCTCCGCTGGTCGACGAGCACGCACCTCGCGCAGCCGCTTCAAGGAACACTTAAGAGCGTGTCTCACGTGGATCCGACCGCCGGTGTGCGGCATGATTTGGGGGCATGTCGTCGGATCTTGCGCTGCGGCTGGTGCCGGACGAGTTGTGGGCGATTGTTGAGCCGTTGATTCCGGGGTTCACGCCGCGTCGGCAGGGTGGCGGCACGGCGCCGGTGGATGATCGGGC
>NZ_JAGEOK010000015.1 GCF_017573545.1 Actinomadura nitritigenes
TGGTACGACGCCTTCCCCCTGGCGAGCGGGGCCACCGGGCTGGTCATCGGCGACATCGTGGGCCACGATCTGCACGCGGCGTCCCGCATGGCGCAGGTCCGCAACATGCTGCGGGCCCTCGCGTGGGCCCCGGCCGCGCCCCCCAGCACCGTCCTGGAGCGCCTGGACGCGGTGATGGACGCCGTCAGCGACGCCGAACTCGCCACCGCCGTGTTCGCCCGCGTCCACAAGGACGACGGCCACTGGCATCTGCGCTGGTGCAACGCCGGCCACCCGCCGCCGCTGCTGATCACCCAGGACGGCGGCACGACCTTCCTCGACGAGCACGGAATGCTGCTCGGCAGCCCCGGCCTCGACGACGGCCGCCCCGACGGCGCCCGCGATCTGCCGCCGCTGTCGACGCTCCTGCTCTACACCGACGGCCTCGTCGAAGCCCGCGGCACCGACCTGACCGACAGCCTCACCGGGCTGCGCCGCCACAGCGCCCACCTGGCCCGGCTGCCCGTCGGAGACCTGTGCGACCGGCTCATCGAACGCATGGAGCCCAACGGCGAGGACGACGTCGCCGTCCTCGCCCTCCGCATCCCCGCCTGACCCGCACGGCCACCTGACCCGCACGCCCACCTGACCGCACCCCCCGCCTGACCCGCATCCTCGTCTGCGGATCTCCTGGTCGGAGGTATTGACCGATCGATCGATCGATAGGTACGGTCGGGCGCAACAGTTCGATCGACCGATCGATCGACTGACGTCCGCAGCGCATCGAGGAGGCCGGATGAGCGGGAACGGCGAAGGGGCGGCACGGGGGCGGCGCGGCCGCCGGACCGCGGACGACGCGCCCGCCAGCGTCCGGCTCTCGCAGGCGGCGCTGGAGCTCTTCTCCCAGAAGGGGTTCCACGCGACCGGGATCCGCGAGATCGGCGCGCACGCCGGCGTGAGCACCTCGATGCTCTACCACTACCTGAGCTCCAAGGACGAGGCCCTGAGCGACCTCGTCCTGGAGGGGCTCAGCAGGCACGGCCAGGCGCTGGAGAACGCCTGCGCGATCGTCGACCGTCCGGAGGAGCAGCTCGCCGCCCTGATCGGCGTCCACATCATCATCCCCGTCAAGCATCCGCAGATGGGCCAGCTGCTGCAGCAGGAACTGCACGCGCGCGACTGGTCCGACCATCCGGCGATCAGCCGCCAGCGCGCGCACACGAACCGGCTGTGGACCGGCGTCCTCACCCGCGGCCGGGCGGAGGGCGTGTTCACCTTCGGCTCGGCGTCGCTGGCGCGGATCGCGCTCATGCGCTCGACCACGCTGGTCACCCAGTGGTACAAGGCCGACGGCTCGCTCGGCCTGGACGCGGTGACCGCCCAGTTCGCCGACCTGGCACTGGGAACCGTCCGCGCCCACCGGGACGGCCGGCCGCTGCGCTTCGACGACCTCGAGGCACCGTCCGTCGCCCGGCTCGTCGAGGTGGTCGAGGACGCCCACCGCGACGTCTGGTGGTGACCGGCCGCCGAGGCCGCCTCACGCCCGCCCCCCGCGGGCATCGCCCATCCCTCTGACCCACCCGCACGACGCGGCGCACCATGCGCATGCGCCGCCCCTTCCCGCATGCCGTGACGGCGGTGACGTCCACGGCATCGGCACCCACCCCACGCACTCCTTCGCGCCCTACGCGGCGTCGTGTCACCAAGGAGGTACCCGGATGTTCGCCAACACCGGGAGAAGCCGTCCGCCCACCCTCTCCACGCCGTCGTCCCGTCCACCGACGTCCCGCGCGCGGACGCTCGGCGCGGCCACCGCCGCGCTGCTGCTTCCCCTCACCGCGTGCGGGACGAGCGAGGCGGGCGGCGACGGCTCGACCATCAAGATCGGCTACATCGCACCGCTGTCCGGGACCGCCGCGCTCTACGCGGGGGGCTTCACCGGCGGCGTCGAGAGCGCCGTCAAGGTCCACGAGAAGTCCGGCGGCCGGAAGCTCGTCCTGAAGAAGGGCGACGACGCCAGCGATCCGGCCACCTCGACGCAGGTCTGCCAGCGCTTCGTCAACCAGGACCACGTCGACCTGATCGTGGCCGGGCAGCCCGCCGCCAACGCCCAGGCGTGCCGGGCCGTCGCCGCCGCCCGAAAGATCCCGTACGTCTCGTTCGCCACCGGCGCGACCGAGTTCTGCTTCCCGAACATGTGGAGCTACGGCCCGTCCCCCAAGCAGGCGGCGCTGCCGCTCATCGAGTACCTGCTCGCGCACGGCTCGAAGAGGTTCTACCTGATGGGCACCGACTCGGCCTCGCCCAAGGCGACCTTCGCCATCGTGAAGTCGCGGGTCGAGGCCGGCGGGGGCACGGTCGTCGGCACCGGTTACGAGCCGCTCGGCACCTCCGACTTCTCGCCGGACGTCTCCAAGATCGTCTCGTCCGGCGCCGACACCGTGTTCAGCGCCGTCGTCGCGGGCGACAACATCACCTACCACAAGCAGTTCGCCGCGAACGCGGGCACGAAGAAGCTGGTCCAGGGCGACATGCAGATGGTCACCAAGACCGCCCGGGCGCTCGGCTCCGCGGCGGGGGGCGTCGTCTACGCCGGCCCCTACGACCCGTCCGCGCAGAACGCCGCCAACACCGCCTACGTCGCGGCGCTCAAGGCGACGGCGCCGAAGGTGAACCCGGGAGACGCCATCCTCGGCTACCAGGGGATGACGCTGGTCGGCAAGGCGCTCGACGGCCTGCCCAAGGGCGCGAAGCCGACGTCCGCGGCCATCGGGAAGGCCCTGTCGTCGGCGAGCGCCGAGACGCCGAGCGGCACGCTCACGGCCGGCGCGAACCGCTACGTCACGATGCCGATGCGGATCTGGAAGGTCGGTGCGGACGGCGCCGCCTCGTCGGTGCTGCAGACCGTCCCGTCCGCGGACCCGTCCGTCGGGTGCCGGCAGTGAGCGGGCGGGGAACGACATGACCGTCCTCATCAGCATGATCAACACGAGCGCGACCACGCTGCTGGTCGTGATGGGGCTGGCGATCGTGCTGGGCCTGATGCACATCGTCAACCTCGCCCAGACGGGCTTCATGGCCGTCGGCGTCTACACCGGGCTGGAGGTCGGGCCGCGGCTCGGCTTCTGGACGGGGGCGCTCGCCGCCGCGGTGCTCGCCGGCCTGATCGGCGCCGCCGCCGAGACGCTGCTGCTGCGCCGCGTCCGGGAGCGGATGCTGGAGACGATGCTCGCGACCTGGGGCCTGTCGCTGATCCTGACCCAGCTCATCACGCTGCGGTACGGCCCGGACAGCCGCGTCATGGCGACGCCGCTGCACGGTTCGTTCCACCTGTTCGGCACCACCTGGCAGAAGTACCGGGTGCTGCTGGTGGCGGCCGCGGTCCTGCTGGTCGCGGCGATGTGGGCGCTGACCCGCTTCACCCGCGTCGGGCTCCGGGTGCGGATGTGCATGGCCGACCCGGACCTCGCCGAGGACAGCGGCATCAACACGCTGCTGGTCCGGCAGGCGACGTTCGTGCTCGGCTGCGCGCTCGCCGGGTTCGTCGGCGTCCTGCTCGGCCCGATCTCCGGGATCGACCCGAACTTCGCCGGCAACCTGCTCATCCCCGCCTTCCTCGCGGTGATGATGTCCGGCCGGACGCTGCACGGCCTGGTCATCTCCGGCATCACCCTGTCGGTCGTGCAGGTCGGGTTCGCCTACTGGTCCAAGCCCGCGTACGCGACCGTCGCGGTCATCGCCGTGGCCGTCGTCGTGCTCGGCCTCCTGCCGGACGGCATCGACGTGCGGCGGTTCAGGAGGGCCCATGTCTAGGCCGGTCGTCGTCGCGACGGCGGCGGCAGCCGTGGTCGTGCTGGTGGCGCCGTACCTCACCGGCACCTACTACCAGCAACTCCTCGCCCAGGCGTTCCTGTACGCGATCGTCGCGGTGAGCCTGGACTTCGTGTGGGGGTACGCCGGCGTCCCCGACCTCGGGCACGCCCTCTGGTTCGGCATCGGCGCCCTGTCGGTCGGCCATGCCACCACGGTGCTGTCCGACGTCGGGCTGGTCACCGAGGTGCACGGCTCGTTCGGACGCTACGCCCTCGGCACGCTGACCGGGGTCGTCGCCGCCACCGCGCTGGCCGCGATCGTCGCGCGGCTGTGCCTGTCGTCGCGCCGCTCGAACGACTTCTACATCGTCGTCGTGACGCTCGCGCTCGCCACGGCCGCCGTCACCGTCTACGACCAGACCCCGGCGCTCGGCGGCGGCGAGAACGGGCTGTTCGGCTTCAACCTGCAGGACGTCACCCCGCTCGGCTGGTACTACATCACCGCCGCGCTGCTGGCCGTGACGGTCGCGGTGGCGCTGGTCGTCGTGCGCAGCGACTTCGGGCTGCTGATGCGGGCCGTCCGCGACAACGCGCCGCGGGCCCGCTACCTCGGCTACAACGACGTCAACGTCAAGATCGGCGTGTTCACGGCGGGCGCCGCCGTCACCGCGCTCGCCGGGGCGGTGTTCGCGATGATGACCGGCGTCGCCAACGACGGCCAGTTCGGCTTCACGCTCGCCACCTCGATGCTGGTGTGGGTCGCCGTCGGCGGCCGCGCCACCATCGTCGGGCCGATGATCGGCGCGATCGTGATGAGCCTCGCCGGCGCCAAGCTGAACGAGCACTTCCCCGCCCAGTGGACGATCATCGAGGGCGCGCTGCTGATCGCCGTCGTGGTGTTCGTCCCCGGCGGGCTCATCGGCCCGCTCGTCCGGCTCGCCGGGCGGCTGCTCTCCCGCCGGTACCCGCCGCGCGGCCGCGCCGTCGTCGCCGCGCCCGCCCGGCCCGACCGGCCCGCCCGGGAGCCCGGCGGCGGACGGCCGCTGATCCGCATCCGCGACCTGGTGTTCGGCTACGGGTCCCTGCGCGTGCTCGACGGCGTCACCCTCGACGTCGTCGCCGGGGAACTGCTGTGCGTCGTCGGCCCCAACGGCGCCGGCAAGTCCACGCTGACCAGCGTCGTCACCGACCGGCGGCTGCGGTCGCAGGGCGATGTCGAGTACCTCCTGCCGGGGCACCGGCTCGGCGACCGCCCGGCGGCGCACCAGATCGCCCGCGCGGGCGTGGGGCGCAAGTTCCAGATCCCGTCGGTCTTCGCCAGCCTCACCGTGGCCGAGGCGCTGCTGCTCGCCGGCCGGCGCGGCGCGCCGCCCTCGCCCTGGCGGCGCAGCGCGACCGTCGAGGTCGCCCCGGCCGTGGTCGACATCGTGCGGATCGCCGGGCTGGACGGGCGGGCCGACACCCTGTCGTCCGATCTCTCGCACGGCCTGCGGCAGGGCCTGGAGGTGGCGATGGCCGTCGCGGCGCGGCCCCGCGTCATCATCCTGGACGAGCCCACCGCCGGCCTGACCGCCCACGAGCGCCACGACATCGGACAGGTGCTGGAGCATCTGCGCGACATCGGGATCGCGGTCGTGCTCATCGAACACGACCTCGACTTCGTCATCCGGGTGTCCGACCGCGTCGTGGTCCTGCACGGCGGCCGCGTCATCGAGGACGGCCCGCCCGAGACCGTCCGGGGCTCGGAGGTCGTGCGCAGCGCCTACCTCGGGACGGCGGTCCGATGAGCGCGACAACCGCGGACACCCTCGACCTGCACGTCCGGGACCTCGACGCCGGGTACGGCGCCGCGACCGTCATCCACGGCGTCACGTTCGACGTCGCCCCCGGCGAGGCGCTCGCGGTCGTCGGCCGCAACGGCATGGGCAAGACGACCCTGCTCAAGGCGATCATGGGCCATGCCGGGCGGGCCGCCGGCGCGGTCCGCGTCGGCGGCGCCGACATCACCGGCCGCGCGCCGCACCGGATCGTGCGCCTCGGCGTCGGCTACGCCGCCCAGGAGGGGAACCTGTTCGCCGACCTGACCGTCGCGGAGAACCTGCAGGCGGCCACGATGCACGCCCGCCGCGGTCACAAGGCGGAGCGCCGCGAGGAGGTGCTCGCCTACTTCCCGGTGCTGGAGAAGCGGCTCTGGCAGACCGCCGGCACGCTGTCCGGCGGGGAGCAGAAGATGCTCGTGCTCGCCCTGGCGCTGCTCCGCGAACCGCGGTTGCTGATCATCGACGAGATCAGCGACGGCCTGCAGCCCAGCGTCGTCGACACGGTCGGCGACGTCCTGCGGGCCGAGCGGGAGCGGCGGGGCACGTCCCTGCTCATGGCGGAGCAGAACGTCGACCTCAGCCTGCGGGTCGCCGACCGCGTGGCCGTCCTCAAGCTCGGGCGCATCGTGTCGACGGTCGACAGCGCGGCCGGGGGCGTCCGCGACCGGCTGATGAAGGAGCTGGCGCCATGACCCGCCGCACGGCGCCGGCGGCCGAGGGCGTGCTGCCGGTGGACGGCGCCGACCTGCGCTGGGCGCGGCTCGGCGACGGCGCGCGAACGGTCATCGCGGCGCACCAGGGACCGGGCGGCCCTGCCCGTCCGCCGTGGCTGCGGATGCTCGCCGGGACTCCGGGCTGGAACGTGCTGTCCCTGGAGCTCCGCGGGACCGACGGCACGTTGCGCCCGCACGAGGACCTGGGCGACGGCTGGTACCAGCGGTGGGCACTGGACGTCGCCCGCGTGGCCGAGGCCCTCGGCGAGACGGACTACGTCTACGCCGGGGCGTCGCACGGCGCGGTCGTCGGCTGGCACCTGGCGCTCGACCGCCCGCGGGGCCTGCGGGCGCTGGTCTCGGTCGTCGGCGCGCCGCACGGCCGCGGCGGCGAGTCCCGGCCGCCGTCCGGATGGGAGCGGCGGAAGGCCGCCGTCCGCGACCGGCGGCTGGCCGAGGAGGTCTTCGCGTCGATGCGGCCGCCCACGTCCGACCCGGTCAGGCTGCGGCGGCGCGAGAGAGCACGCGAGTCCTACCTGAAGGGCCTGGAGTCGCTCGCCCCGGACGCCCTGCCGCGGCCCGGCGTCGCCCTCCCCCACCTGCGCACCGACGCCGAGGTCGCCGACGCGCTGCGCACCATCGACATCCCGGTCCTGATCGCGGGCGGGATCCAGGACCGGCTCTGCCGGCCCGAGGACAACCTGCGGGCGGCCGCGGCCGTCCCCGGCGCCCGCCTCGCCCTGTTCCAGGACCACGGCCACGCCACGCTTCTGGACGAGGAGCCGGAGCCGCTGATCGACCAGATCCGGCTGTTCCTCGCCTGCACCGAACCACGGTCGACGCCGGACCACCGGCGCGACGACAAGGAGAGCTCCCCATGCCCGTGATGGAGATAGCGGACGCCGACCTCTACTACGACGAGTACGGCGACGGGGACGAGGTCGTCCTGTCGTCCGCGATGACCTTCGACCCGGACGCCTATCCGGCCTGCCTGGCCGCGCCGCCCACCGGCTACCACGTGTACACGATCCAGGCCCGCGGCTACGGCCGGTCCAGCCACCCCGACGAGCCGCCCGCGCAGGGCTGGCTCGACCAGTGGGCCGACGACGTCTGCGCCTTCGCCGACCGCCTCGGAGCCGACCGGTTCATCTACACCGGGATCTCCCACGGCGGCGGCATCGGCTGGCACATCGCCGCCCGCCGGCCCGAGCGGTTGAAGGCGCTGATCTCGGTGGTCGGCACCCCGCACGACCGCGAGGGCGGCACCGCGTCCTCCGCCGGGCGCCGCCGGATGATCGAGAACCGCCGCTCCCCCGAGATCGTCGCCGAGCAGCTCCGGATCATGTACGGGCCGACCGGCGACCCGGTGCGCCGCGCGGCCCGGGAGGAGCAGATCGCCCGCAGGGTCGAGCAGTACCTCGCCCAGCCGGAGCGGGAGATCCTCATCAACCAGGGCAAGCCGTTCCCGGACGCGCGGACCGACGAGGACCTGGCCGGGGTTCTGCGCGGCATCCGCGTCCCCGTGCTGATCCTCGCGGCGATGCGCGACGGGGTCATCTCGCCGGAGTCGGCACTGCGCGCCGCTCGCTCGGTGCCGGGCGCCAAGGCCGTCCTGTTCGAGGACGAGGGCCATTTCATCGGCACCGAGAGCCCGGAGCGGCTCGTCCGGGAGGTGCGCGTGTTCGTGGACGAGCTGAACGGCGTCGCCGAGCCCCTGGCCGCGACCCGGGCCGGGGCCGGCGCATGAGCGCGGAGATCACCGTCATGGCCGTCGGCGACGTCATCCTCGACGAGCCCGGCCCCGCCTCGTTCTTCGACCCGGCGCGCGAGACCCTGCTGGGCGCGGACGTCGCGGTCGCGCACATCGAGGTCCCGCACACCGACTCCACCGAGCGGACCAGCACCGACGTGCCCGCTCCGCCCGCCGACCCCGCCGCCCTGGCGGCGCTGCCCGGCGCGGGGTTCGGCGTCGCGACCCTCGCGGGCAACCACGTCTACGACGCCGGCGCGAGCGGCATCGCCGACACGATCCGGCACCTGGAGGCCAACGGCCTGGCCACGACCGGAGCGGGCCCGAACCTGGAGGCGGCCCGCCGCCCGGCGGTCGTCGAACGCGGCGGGGTGCGGGTGGCGGTGCTCAGCTACAACTGCGTCGGCCCGCGCGAGTCGTGGGCGACGTCCGCCAAGGCCGGATGCGCGTACGTGCACGTCCTGACCCACTACGAACTCGACCACGCGAGCCCCGGCGGGCCGCCGCGCATCTACACCTTCGCCGAGCCCGACGACCTCGACCGGCTCGCCGACGACGTGCGGGCCGCCCGCACGGAGGCCGACGCGGTCGTGGTCGCCTTCCACAAGGGCGTCGGCCACACCCCGGCGGCGATCGCCATGTACGAGCGGCCCGTCGCGCACGCCGCGATCGACGCGGGCGCGGACGCGGTCGTCGGGCACCACGCGCACATCATGCGCGGCATCGAGGTGTACCGCGGCCGCCCGATCTACCACGGCCTCGGCAACTTCGTCACCGTCACCCGCGCGCTCACGCCGACCGGCGGCGACAGCGCCGAGATCGAAGCGTGGGCACGGCGGCGCGTCGAGCTGTACGGGTTCGCGCCCGATCCGGACATGCCGTTCTACCCGTTCCACCCGGAGAGCCGGAACACCGCCATCGCGACCCTGCGCTTCGGCGCATCCGGCATCACCGGCGCGGGGTACGTGCCCTGCTGGATCGACGATCGCGGACGTCCCGTACCGCGCCGCCGCGACGAGGGCGGCGAGGACGTCGCGGGCTACATCGACGGCATCGGCCGACGGGCGGGCCTCGACACCGCGACGCGGTGGCGCGGCGACACCGAGATCGAGCTGACCGGCGTGAACGGGGGCGCACGATGACGGCACGACCGCTGGACGGCAGGACCGTCCTGGACCTGACGACCGCGCTCGCCGGCCCCTACGCCACGCTGCTGCTGGCCGGCCTCG
Organism: Actinomadura nitritigenes; assembly: GCF_017573545.1. Classification (GTDB taxonomy): domain Bacteria; phylum Actinomycetota; class Actinomycetes; order Streptosporangiales; family Streptosporangiaceae; genus Spirillospora; species Spirillospora nitritigenes. The sequence continues at coordinate 9,304 of NZ_JAGEOK010000015.1, forward strand.
GCGCGACCGTCATCAAGATCGAGAATCCGGCGACCGGCGGGGACAGCTCGCGCGGGAACTCCCCCTACGCCGGCGCGGACGGCCCGGCCGCCGCCCGCGACGACGCGCGCGACATGTCGGTGTCGATGCTGGCCCGCGGCCGCAACAAGAAGAGCATCACCCTCGACCTCAAGAGGCCGCAGGGCCGCGAGGTCTTCGCCGACCTGGTCCGGCACGCCGACGTGGTGGTCGAGAACTACGCCGCCGGCACCGCCGACCGGCTCGGCGTCGGCTACTCCGCCGCGCGGGAGGCCAACCCCCGGATCGTCTACACCTCGATCAGCGGGTTCGGCGCCCAGGGCGGCGGGTCCGGGACGGGCAAGGCGATGGACACCATCATCCAGGCGCTGAGCGGCGTGATGATGACGGCCGGGGAGCCGGGCGACCCCCCGGTGCGGTTCGGCCTGCCCGTCGGCGACCTGCTCGCCCCGCTCTACGCGGTCGTCGGCACCCTCGCCGCCGTCCTGCACGCCGACCGCACCGGCGAGGGCCAGCACGTCGACGTGTCGATGCTCGGCGCGCTCACCTCCCTGCTGTCGTGCGAGCCGTTCGACGCCTTCGAGGCGATGGGGCTGCCGGCCCGCACCGGGGCCATGGTGCCGCGGCTCGCGCCGTTCGGCGTGTTCCCCGCGTCCGACGGCTGGATCGCCCTGTGCGGCCCGACCGACGCGTTCGCCCGCGGCGTCTTCGCCGCGATGGAACGTGCCGACCTGGCCGGCGACGACCGCTTCGCCACCCGTGACCGGCGCGTCCGCAACGCCGCGGACCTGCACGAGATGATCCGGTCCTGGACGTCCGGGCTGCCCCGGGCGGAGGTGGTCAAGCGGCTCGCCGCCCACGGCGTGCCGGCCGCGGAGGTGCGCGAACCGGCCGAGGCCGTCCGGGACGCCTCCGTCCTCGCCCGCCGCGAGGTCGTCGAGCTCGTCCACCCCGACCACGGCCCGACCGGACTGCTCGGCCCCGGCGTCCCGATCACGTTCTCCGTCTCCGGCGCCGGCCTCGACCGCCCGGCGCCCCATCTCGGCCAGCACACCGAGGAGGTGCTCGGCGGGCTGCTCGGCTACTCCGCCGAGCGCCTGGCCGCGCTCGCCGACGAGGGCGTCCTGTGAGCGCCGTCCCCGCCGCGCTCGAGGAGCTGCGCGACGCCTACGACGACCGCGCCGCCGCGATCCGGCGGTGGCGGGCGACCGGCGCGCCCGTCGTCGGCTGCGTGGGCGCCGACGTCCCCGTCGAGCTCGTCACCGCCGCGGGCGCGCTGCCGGTGCGGCTCGCCGGCGACCCCGGCCGCGACCAGGCCCTCGCCGACCACTACCTCGGCACCGGCCTGGACCCCGCGTCCCGCTCCATCCTGGCCGGGCTGCTGCGCGGCGAACCGGACCTCGACCTGCTGCTGGTCTCCAACGACTGCGCGGGCTCGCTGCGCCTGTTCTACACCGTCCGCGAACTGCAGCGGCTCGGCGTCGAGCCCGCTCTGCCGCGCACGCATCTCGTCGACGTCCTGCACCTGCCGCACCGCACCACCACCCGCTACAACCGCGTCCGGCTCGCCGAGACCAAGGAACTGCTCGAACGCTGGTCGGGACGGCGCATCGGGGAGGGCGACCTCGCCGAGGCCGTCCATCAGCACGACGAGGCCCGGCGGATGATGCGCGCGCTGCGGCGGCTGCGCACCGCCGAGCGTCCCGCGCTGCGCGGCGAGGAGGCGCTGATCGCGATCGGCGCCGGGGCCGCGCTCCCGGCCGGGGACCACGCGGGGCTGCTCGACCGGCTCCTGTGCGCCGAGGCCGGCCTGCCCCGCCACGACGGGCGGCGGATCTACCTCACCGGCAGCGCCCATGACGGCCCCGCGGTGTACCGGGCGATCGAGGACGCCGGCCATGTGATCGTCGCCGACGACCACGACTGGGGCGACGCGCTCGCCGATCCCCTCGTCGGCGAGCCCACCCTCGACGCGCTCGCCGAGCGGTACCAGTACCGGGGACCGACCTCCGCGCGGTCGTCGATCCAGGCCCGCGCCCGCCAGACCGCCGCCATCGCCGAACGGTCGCGCCCCGACCTGCTCGTCTGCTACGTCCGCGCCATGGACGAGGCCCCCGCCTGGGACTTCCCGGCCCAGCGCAGGGCGGTCGGCGTGCCCGCGGTGATCCTCGAGCACCGCCGCTACGGCGAACTCGGCGACGACGCCCTGCCCCTCATCACCGGCGCCCTCGGCGGCGCCCACCCGAAGGGAGAGGCCCTCTGATGGCCCGGCGGAACAAGCTCCTGACCTCCTCCGAGGAGGCCGCCCGCCACCAGCGGGAATGGTTCGCCGGACTCCGCGAGGCCGTCGCCGGAGGCGAGCCCCTCGCCCTGGTCAACGCCGACGCCCCGCAGGAGATCTTCCGGACGATGGGCATCCCGTACGTGGTGAACCAGTGGTGGGCGTCCGTCGTGGCCGCCAAGCAGCGCACGGGCGAGTACCTGCGGACCCTCCGCGAGCACGGCTACCCCGACTACTCCGAGCAGTACAGCGCCACATCCCTGGCGTCCGCGTTCGCGGAGGTCCCCGACCCGCCGTGGGGCGGGCTGCCGCGCCCCACGATCGTCCTCGGCGAGACCACCGGCGACGCCTCCCGCAAGCTGTTCGACATCTGGGACGAGCAGGACGGCATCGCGTACTACCCGCTGGAGAGCGCCGCCGCCGACACCGTCCCGGTCAACTGGTGGGACCTCATGCCCGCGCAGTGGGAGACCGCCGTCGGCGCCGCCCGCCTCGACCTGATGGTCTCCGAACTGGAGGGGCTGGTGCGCTTCCTGGAGACCACGACCGGCCGCGTCTTCCGCGAGTCGCGCTTCCGGGAGGTGATGGCGCTGGTCAACGAGCAGGAGGAGTGGAACCGCCGCACCCGCGACCTCATCGCCCGCACGCGCCCCGTCCCGCTGCGCGTCGACGACAGCATCTCCAGCGTCATGATCCCCCAATGGCACCGCGGCACCGTCTGGGCCCGCGACGCCGCCAAGCGCTTCCACGACGAGGTCGCCGAACGCGTCGCCGCCGGCGAGGCCGCCTGCCCCGGCGAGCGCCTCCGGCTGATGTGGATCGGCCGCGGCCTCTGGTACGACATGGACTTCTACCGCCATTTCGAGGAACGCCACGGCGCGGTGTTCGTCTGGTCGATGTACCTCGCGATCGCCGCCGACGGCTACATCCGCCACGGCGACGACCCGATGCGCGCCCTCGCCGCCCGCTTCGCCGCCTTCTCCGACCAGCTCTACCGGCCGCCGTGGTCGACCGAGTGGTACCTCAAGGAGGCCCGCCTGCACCAGGTCGACGGCGTCGTGCACCTGGTCGGCGAGGACGCCCGCAGCGGCTGGTTCGTCACCGAGACGCTCGAACGCGCCGGCATCCCGGTGTTCGAACTGCGCGCCGACAACGTCGACCAGCGCACCTACGACCTGGTGACCGTGCGCGACGAGATCGACCAGTGGCTCGCGACCCGCGTCGCCGCCCGAACACCGAACTAGAAGGACCCGCGCGCCCGGCGGGGGCGAAGGCCGGCCGCCTTCCCCTCGCCGGTCGCCCTTGGGCCGATCGGTCACCGGACCTCGATGACGACCTTGCCCGTGGCGTGGCCGTTCTCCTGGTAGGCGACGGCCGCCGGGATGTCCTCGAAGGAGAAGCCGCGGTCGATGACCGGAGTGACCTTGCCCGCCTCGATGAGCTCGGTCAGCGTCATCAGGCTCTGCTTGTGCTCGGTACAGGCGTACACGTCGGCCATGACCATCCGCTGGGAGACGACCGGCGACATCGCGACCGCCGCGAAGACGTGACCGGCGGGCTGCAGCCACCGCCCTCGCGGCCCGCCGACGGCGACGTAGGTCCCCTTGGAGGTCAGCGCGCGTCGGCATGCCCACGCCGAGCGGCCTCCGGCGACGTCCAGCAGCAGGGCGTGGGGCGGGCCGAGCCGTGTGCAGTCCCGTACCGTGTAGTCGGCGACCTGGTCCGCGCCGAGCGAACGGACCAGGTCCATGTTCCGGGTGCCGCAGACCCCGGTCACCGTCGCGCCGAGCGCGGCGGCGATCTGCACGGCGAACGTCCCGACGCCCCCGGAGGCGCCGTTGACGAGGACGCGCTGTCCGGACCGCATCCGCCCCTGGCCGCAGAGGCCGTACAGTGCGGTGACGCCCGCCAGAGGCACCGCCGCCGCCTGCTCGAACGACAGGTTCTTCGGTTTCGGTGCCAGCCGGTCCTCCGGGACGCACACGTACTCGGCGAAGCCGCCCTGCGCGACCAGCGCGTACACCTCGTCCCCGGGACGGAAGGCCGTCACGTTCCGGCCGACCGCCTCCACGTGCCCCGCCACGTCCGCGCCCAGCACGCCGATCTTCGGTGCGCGCAGGCCGAGCGTGCCCGGCATCAGCCGCGCGACGTACGGCTCGCCTCTCATGTGGTGCCAGTCGTAGGGCTGGACGGACGTGGCGCGCACCCGGACGAGCACCTCACGGTCAGCGGGCACGGGCCGGTCGACGTCGGCGAGCTCCAGGACATCGGGTGATCCGTACGAACGGACGACGAACGCCTTCATGACGGTCCCTTCGTGGAGGGGTCGTTTCGTACGTTGTAAGTCGTACGTCGTAAGGTAAGTCTTACGGCGTAAGACGGTCAAGGGGCAGCGGGGTGTCGGTCCGTCAGCGCAGCCGGTCGAGACCGTCGAGGATCACGTCGAGCCCGAACTCGAACTCGGTCTGGTCGTCGCACCAGCCCAGCGTGGAACCGGGGTCGTCGTGCGCGACCTCCATGAACATGCCGACGAGATGCGGCAGCTCGGCGGCCATGCCCTCGAGCGCGGACGCGTCATCGCCGCCGGCGGCGTCACCCGGGTCGAACAGCTCCTGGGTGAAGCCAAGCGCCCGGCTCCCCAGGGCGTGCAGGGCGTGGTGGCACAGGTCGTTCGAGAAGCCGCCGTCGCGCATGAGGCCGACCAGGCCGTCGTGATACCGCAGGACCGCCGGGCTCATGGTCGTGCGCGACTCGAAGACGCCGGGCGCCCAGGGATGGCGGAGAAGCACCTCGCGGGCCGACAGGATCCGGCGGCGCACCGCCGTCTTCCAGCCGGCGCCCTGGGACGGGACGTCGATGCGGCCGACCACGTCGTTGATCTCCTCGACCACGGCATCCGCGATGCCGTCGAGGACCTCTTCCTTGTTGGCGACGTGGTAGTAGAGCGACATTGCCTCGGCCCCGACCTCTTCGGCGAGCCGGCGCATCGTGAGCGCCCGGATGCCGCCCTCGTCGGCGATCCTGACGGCGGCCCGCAGCACTCGCTCCCTGCTCAACGGGACTCTCGGCTCGGCTCCAGCCTTGTTCCGGGCGACCAATCCAGTCATCCTCCTCGCGCCCGATCGTACCGAGCGGGAGGCCCGCCTCCGGCGCGGCGAGCGCCCGGCGGCGCGACGGACCGTCGGGTACCGCGTTCCGCCCGGAGAACAGGCGCCTGCTGGCGTCAGGGGGCGGCCGCCGGGGCGATCATGCGGTCGGTGAGGACGTGCAGGTAGTCGCGGAAGCGCTCGACCGCGTCGGGGCTGCGCGGCTCGACCCGCCCGCGCCCGCCGCGTCGGCGATCAGGTCGATTCCGGTCGAGTCGAACCCCAGCTCCGCGAACGGCCGGGTCGCCACCGCGATGATCTGCTCTTCATCCCCCACGTCACCACGTTAAGCGATCACTGCACCACGGTCCGCGACGGAAGCGGCCGGCCGGGGAACGCCGCCCCCTCAAGTGAGGCCGGCGAAGCAGGCCATCAGGGCGGCGCTCAGCTGTTCCGGGGTGCCGGGGCATCCGCGGCGCAGCCAGTCGGTCGCGACGCCCAGGACGCCGCCGGCGAGAAAGGCGGCCACCGGGTCGTGAGCGATGCGAACGGGGTCGTCCGCGTGGGTGCCGACGGCGGGCCGGGTGAGGTTGACGTGGACGGCGATGGTGAGCCGTTGGTGCAGGTGGTCGGCCACCCGGGCGCTGCCGTCGGGCCCCAGCAGGGCGCGGTACAGGTCGGCGCGTTCGGCGATGTGGGCCAGCACACCGGTCAAGGCGGCGCGTCCCCGGTCCCGTTCCCGAGGGGTCCCGTCGGGAAGCAGCACCGGTGTGGCGGCGATCAGCTCGTCGAACATCCGGGTGCAGGCGTCGGCGGCCAGTTCGTGGACGTCGCTGTAGTGCTCATAGAAGGTCGACCGGTTGACGTCCGCGCGCTTGGTGACGTCGGACACCGCGATCCGGTTCAGGCCGCGTTCGGTGATGAGGTCCAGCAGCGCGGCTCTCAGCGCCGCGCGGCTGCGACGCGCGCGGCGGTCCTGGGACGGATGGTCGGCCACACGCTCAGCCTACAAGTCTCCATCACCTGTCGGTTAACCGACAGGTGATGGATTATTCTCGGGACGTAGTGCAGGCGCACCCGCACGAGCCCGGAGGAGAACATGACGCAGCCCGTCGCGGTGGTCATCGGAGTCGGCGGCATGGGCCAGGCCATCGCCCGGCGCATCGGTCCGGCCGCTCACGTCCTGGTGGCCGACCACAGCAAGGAGATCCTGGACACGGTCGCCGGGCAACTCGCCGGCGAGGGATATCGGGTGACCGCTCAGCAGGTCGACGTGTCCTCGCGCGAGGCGGTCGCCGCGCTGGCCGAGCGGGCCGCTTCGCTGGGGCCCGTGGTGTCCGTGGTGCACACCGCCGGGCTGTCGCCCGTGCAGGCGCCGGTGCCGGCGATCCTGGCGGTCGACCTGCTGGGCGTGGCGCTGGTCCTGGAGGAGTTCGGCGAGGTCGTCGCGTCCGGCGGCGCCGGGATCGTGATCGCCAGCATGGCCGGCCACTTCCATCCGCCCCTCCCCCGCGAGCAGGAACTGCAGCTGGCCACCACCCCGGCCGACCGGTTGCCGTCACTGCCGATCTGCGACGCCGCCGGTTTCGCCGACAGCGGGGCCGCCTACGCCTTCGCCAAGTACGCGAACCGGCTGCGAGTCAAGGCCGCCAGCACCACCTGGGGCGCCCGGGGCGCCCGGATCAACTCCATCAGCCCCGGCGTGATCGCCACTCCCATGGGCCAGGCCGAACTCGACAGCGAGCACGGCGCCGGCATGAGGATGATGATCGACGCCTCCAACGCCAAGCGGGCCGGCACCCCCGCCGACATTGCGGCGGCCGCCGAGTTCCTGCTCGGCCCCGCCGCCTCCTTCGTCTCCGGCGCCGATCTGCTGGTCGACGGCGGCGCCGTCGCCGCGGTCACGACCCGCACCTCCTGAGGACCGATCGAGCAGCGGGCGCCGAGGGCCCGCCCTTCCTGTCGTCGGGAGGGCGGGCCCTCGCCGAAGGGGCGTTCCGGCCGGCGGCGTTGATCCGCTGGCCCTGGTAGGCGCCGCGGTCGCCGTACCGGTCGATGAGGTAGGGCTGGAAGAAGCGCCGGTCCCCGTTGTTGCGGGTGGAGGAGACGGCGCTGGTGGTGATCAGGTCGGTGACGGGCGGGACGGCGCGCATCGCGGCGAGGAACATCTGGCGGTTCGAGCCGCGCGTGTCCATGGCGACGGTCCAGTCGTCGTCGGGTGAGATGGCGATCGGGTCGGTGTACTCGGGGTTGCTGGTGAGGCGGCGGACCTTGCCGGTGCGCAGGTTCGCGGCGAAGACGTCGATGTTGGACGACTCGTCGGGGTAGCCGATGTAGGAGACCTCGTCACCGGTGCCGGAGAAGCCGCGCAGTTCGCCGACCGAGACGGCCTGCGGGTTGATCTTCAGGCGGCCGGGGTGGCGCGGGTCGACGGTGACGGGCTGCCTGCTCGGGGCGGGGTCGAACAGGCGGGTCACCTTGACCAGGTCATAGCGGGGCGCCAGCGGGGTCCCGGTCTTGGGCGCGGGGTCGAACTCCAGCCGAGCGAAGTAGCCGTACTGGTTGAGCTTGCCGTTCGTGACGGTGGCGGCGTTGAAGCCCAGGTGCACGTTGTCGGGGTGCAGCCGCAGCTCGCGGATGCCGCCGCCCGCACCGGATCCGTCGGCGGTGACGTTCCAGCGGATCGGATAGATGTGCACGCGGTCCGCAGTGCAGGCGGTACTGGTGAGCCGGTAGGGGGCGCAGTCGATGATGTTGGTGCCGGCCAGCGCGCGCCTGCCGTCCCTGAACGCCTGCGGGTAGTCCATCGCCGGGCTGCGGCCGACCGCGTTGGCGTCGGGGACCCCGCAGGTGACGCATTTCCAGGCGTCGCCGTTCGGGAAGGTGCTCCCGTCGGTCTTGACGATGATGAGCTGCTGGCCGGTGTACACGGCGGCGGGGTCGGGCGCGGCAGGCGCGCCGGTGAAGCCCACCGTGGCGAGGACGTGGTGTCCGTCGGGCAGGAAGTCTCCCGACTGCATGCTGGTCGCCTTGCCGATGCACCCGGTGCCGTGCGGGTTGATCGCCGGGGTGCACGAGCCCGCCGAGGTGGACGGTGCGACGGGCGGGAGCGGCAGCTCGTCGACCTTGACGGGCTCGGGCTCGGGCGCTGGTGGAACGGCCCGGCCGTGAGCGGCGCCGGTGGCGCGCCCATCGGGAGCCGCCGTCGCGGGCGACACCGCGCCGCTGATCGTCATCGCGCCGACGACGAGAACGGCAAGGAGCGCCCGCGACACGGTGCCGCGTCGAACGGTTCTCATTTGAGTACGGCCTCCAAAGTGGGGTGGTCACGCAGACAGAAGGTGCCTAATTGGACTCTTCAAATAAGAGAATTTCATTCTCATAAAAGCAGCGTTACGGCTGGGCCGCGCTCAGATCGCGGTCCAGTGATGCGGCTCTAATATCGGTTTCCGAATTCAGCCGGAGATTACGCGTCCGACACTGACGGGGGTGATGAGGAATGGGCGGTCGATGCGGATCGGGCGGGCAGCAGGAGGTGCAGGCAGTGTTCGAAAGCCTCGCCGATGTCGAGCCGCGGGTTCAGCAGCCACTGCACCTGCAACCCGTACAGCACGGCATGGAAGATCATCGCCGCCGTGTCGGGGGCGGTCTCTCCTTCCGCCGGCCGGCCGGACGGCAGGCGCTCGCTCATCATCCGCGCGGTACGGGCGCGCGCCCGTTCGTAGCGGTCGACGAAATAGGTGTGGGCGGGGTGATCGGGCCGCGAGGCCGCGACGGTGAGTTCGGCCCACAAGCGCATCAGTTCGGGTGCCCGCTGATGCTCCCTGAGCAACTCGCCGAAGTACTCTCCGACGGCCTCGACGTCCGGCACCTCCGCCGAGCCGCGCTCCCATTCCTCGGAGTCGCGCTGGGCGAGCACGGCGGCGAGCAACTCGTCCTTGGTGCGGAAATGATGCAGCAGGCCGGTGTGGGTGATGCCCGCCCGCTCGGCGATGTCGCGGAGCGAGGACTGGGCGAAACCGCGCTCGGCGAAGCCGTCGCGCGCGGCACGGATGATGTCGGCTCGCCGGGCGGCCGTCTTGGCGTACGGTCCGCGCGGCCTCGCTGGACTCACGCCGCCTCCTTCGCCGTACGTCGGCTTCGCCCGGACGTGGGGTCCCGGTCGGCGGTCCCGGAGGTCGCGCATCCGTTCCCGCAGGCGTCCGCCGGTCGCGAACACCGACCAGATGGTAATTTTTCGGGCGCGCCGCGTCCACCCCTGCAACGCGGCGCCGTCATTCCCTCCGGGGAATCGCGTCCTCGCAGGCCGGAGCCGCACACTGCTGCGCATGAGCGAAGCACTCGAACTCAAGCAATGGTCCGACCGCTACCTCGCGCAGTGGAACGAGCCCAACCCCGCGACCCGGCAGGCCCTCATCCGGGAACTGTGGGCGCCCGACGGAATCCAGGTCCTGGTCGACCCGCCGCAGGAGATCCGCGAAGCCGCCGCGGGCCTGGCCTTCCCCATCCCACCGCTGGAGGTCCGCGGCCACGACGGCCTGAACGCCCGGGTGTCCCGCGCCTACGACATGTTCGTCGCACCGGGCGAGCACGTCTTCGAGGTCGCCGAGGAGGCCACCGTCCTTCTGCCCAACGTCCTCGCGGTCCGCTGGTCGATGGTCGCGGTCGCCACGCGCCAGGTCGTGGGCGGGGGTCTGGACGTCATCACCCTCGACGACGACGGCCGCATCCGCACCGACCACCAGTACATCGGAACGACCTGACGCCCTCCTGCGGCGGCGTTCACCAGCGGGAACCGATCACGCCCCCCAGGCGGTCCACGAGGTGGGGGGCGTGTTCGACCTGTGATGTTTGTCGCGCATCAAGTGTCCATTAACGGGCATGCCGGGGCGCAGACAACGAGAAGAGGAGGCACCCCCGATGCCCTGGTTGATGATTTTGGTCCTGCTCCTGGCCCTGCTCCTGTTCGGTCTCGGCTTCACCCTGAAGCTGCTCTGGATCGTGGCCGCGATCGTGCTGGTCCTCTGGCTGGTGGGATTCCTGGCCCGCAGCACCGGGCCGTCGGGCAGGCGCGGCCGCTGGTACCGCTGGTAGACCCCCGGAGAAAGCTCCGAGAAGGCTGACGGCCGGTCCGCGCGAAAACGCGTCGGACCGGCCGCCCTCCATCACCCATACGAGTGCCGCCGGCATGGTGCCGGCGAGCCCAGAAAGGCGGTCGTCGTTCGTGGCGGAATTCCTCACCGACATCGAGACGCTCAGGAGGCGCGCCCGGCAGGAGATCGACAAAGGGCCGGTCACCGACGCCTACGGCGCCGACCTCGACCGCGTCCTGCAGGTCCTGAACGAGGCCCTGGCCACCGAGATCGTGTGCACGCTCCACTACAAGCGGCACTACTACACCGCCACCGGGCTGCACTCGGAACCGGTCGCGGCGGAGTTCCTGGAGCACGCGCAGGAGGAGCAGCAGCACGCCGACAAGCTGGCCGACCGCATCGTCCAGCTCGGCGGCGAGCCCGATTTCGACCCGGACACGCTCACGACGCGATCCCACGCGGGCTACGACGCGGGCACGGGACTGATCGACATGATCAGGGAGGACCTGGTCGCCGAACGCGTCGCCGTGGCGTCCTACACCGAGATCATCCAGTGGCTCGGCGACCGCGACCCCACGACACGGCGCGTCTTCGAAGACCTCCTCGCCCAGGAGGAGGAGCACGCCGACGACCTCCGCGGCCTGCTCGAGCGGATCCCCCGCGACGCCGAGAAGGACTGACACCCGCCAGGTGGCGCGTCCGGCCGCACGCCTGGTTCGGCCCCGACCTCCCGGCGGGGCCGAACCAGGCGTGCGCGCGTTCACGGACCTCGGCAGGTCCCAGGGCGAAGGCGTGGCGGGCGTCACCCGGCCATGGACATAGCAGAACAGTGCAAGAGGTGCATATTTGTCATAAGGCAAGTAATATCGCCGCGGTGTCGCTGAGCGAACACGGAACTACGGATCGGGTGGGACGGGGGGTGGCCGATGTCGCACCGGTTCACCACGGCTGCTTCCTTCCAGCCGCCTGCGCCCGGGCCCCAGGAGGCGCGGCCCTCCCCTGCCACCGCGGGCCTCGTCGTGGCCGACGGTGACGTCTCCGCCCCGGGTGCGCTGCGGGTACTGCTGGTCGAGGACGACGCCGGGGACGCGCTGCTGGTCGAGGACACGCTGGCCGACACGGGGCTCGAGGTGTCGCTGCACTGGGTCCGTTCCCTCGCGCAGGCCGAGGGTCCGCTGACGGCCGAGCCCGCGCCCGACTGCGTCCTACTGGACCTGCATCTGGGCCCGGAGCAGGGCCTGGAAGTGCTGGAACGGGTGCTGGAGTGGGCGCCGGGCTCCGCGGTGGTGGTGCTGACCGGGCTCGCCGAAGCGCAGGCGGGAATCGCCGCCGTGGCCGCCGGTGCGCAGGACTACCTGTCCAAGGGGCGGCTCGAGCCCGACCGGCTCGGACGGGCGATCCGCTACGCCGTGCAGCGGCGGCAGGTGCAGGAGGCGGTCGCGGCGCTCCAGGCGGAGCAGATGCGGGCCGCCGAGAACGAGCGTCTGGAGCACGGCCTGCTTCCGACCCCGAGGGTGAGCGACCCCCGGCTCGGCGTGGTCGCCCGGTACCGGCCGGGACGAGCGCACTCGCTGCTCGGCGGCGACTTCTACGACGTGGTGGAGACCGCCGACGGCCTCGTGCACGCGGTGATCGGCGACGTGGCCGGGCACGGCCCGGGATCGGCGGCGCTGGGAGTCGCCCTGCGGGTGGCGTGGCGGGCGTTCGTGCTGGCCGGGACGCGCGGGCCGCGGCTGGTGGAGCTGCTGGAGGAACTGCTGCTCAGCGAGCATGACGGCACCGAGATGTTCGTCACCCTCACCACCGTCACCCTGTCCCCCGACCGGCCGGTGGCACGGGTCGTGCGTGCGGGCCACCCGGGCTTCCTGGTGCACGCCCCCGGCGACGTCCGGCTGGTGGAGCCGCCCGGCGGGCTCGGCGTCGGCATGGCGCCCGGCCTCGAGAGCTGGCACGAGCAGCAGGTTCCGCTGCCGCCGGGTCACGGGCTGGTGCTGTTCACCGACGGGCTGTTCGAAGGGGAGATCGACGCCGAGGGGCAGCGGCTGGACATGACCGGGCTCCTGCGGATCGCACGGCACCACCACGACCTCGGGCCCGACGGCTTCGTCGACGCGCTGATCGCCGACGTCGAGGCGGCCTCGCTGCGGCACGGCGGCCTCGCCGACGACGTCGCCGTCATTCACCTGGGATGGAACACCCGATGACCGACCTGCCCCCGCCGCCGGAGACCGCCCCGGCGGCCGCGCCTCCGGGGCCCCATGCGGGCGGAGGGCCGCCGGCCGAACGGCCGGCTCGCCGGCGTCCCGCCGGGGACGGGCCGGAGGGCGCGGGGCCGTCGCGCCGCGGTCTGACGGTCCGGGCGTGGTTCGTGCTGGCCGGGGCGGTGATCGCCGTGCTGACCGTCGCGGCCGCCGTGGTGATGCACAGCGCGCTCGGGCGGACCGCGCGGGCCTCGGACCGGCTGGTGGTCACCATCGCGCCGGCGCAGGTCGAGGCCGACCGGATGCAGATGGCCATGCTCAACCAGGAGACCGGCGTGCGGGGCTACGCGCTGACCGGTGACCGCCGGTTCCTGCAGCCCTATACCGACGGGCTGGCCACCGAGCGGCGATCGGTGCTGCGGCTTCAGGAGCTGCTGGCCGGCGAGCCCCGCCCGCGCGACGATCTCGCGGCGACGGAGCGGGCCATCGAGGCGTGGCGCCGCGACCACGGGACCGTGGTGATCGCGCAGGTCGCCCGGGACGGCCCCGGGCCGCGGGCGTCGGCGACCGCCGCCCGCGGCAAGAGCGCCTTCGACGCGGTGCGGGCGACCTGGGCGGCCCAGAACCGGCACCTCGCCCAGGCCCGCGCCGACGGCCGCGCCGACCTGCACCGCACCCGCACCGTCCGGAACTGGATCCTCGCCGGGCTGCTGGCCGTGCTGCTGGTCACCGCGGGACTGCTGGCGGTACTCCTGCATTACGCGGTCGGCCGCCCGCTGCGGATACTGCGCCTGTCCTCCCGCCGGGTCGCCGACGGCGACTTCGACCACGTCATCGGCGCGCACGGGCCCGCGGACGTCCGGGACCTCGCCCGCGCCGTCGAGGCCATGCGCGGCCGCATCAAGCGGGCCCTGGACCAGTCCACCGAACGCGAGAAGACCCTTCAGCGCCAGACCGCCGAACTCGACGCCCAGACCGTGGAGCTGCGCCGCTCCAACGCCGAACTGGAGCAGTTCGCGTACGTCGCGAGCCACGACCTGCAAGAGCCCCTGCGCAAGGTCGCGTCGTTCAGCCAGATGCTGGAACGCCGCTACGCCGACCAGCTCGACGACCGCGCCCGGCAGTACATCGGCTTCGCCGTCGACGGCGCCAAGCGCATGCAGGTGCTCATCAACGACCTGCTGGCCTTCTCCCGCGTCGGGCGCCTTCACCAGCAGCAGCAGACGCTCCCGCTGGGCGAGCCGCTGGAGCGGGCGCTGGCCAACCTCGACGACGCCCTCACCTCGTCCGGCGCCCGCGTCGACGCCCCGGACGACCTGCCGGAGGTCACCGGGGACCCCACGCTGCTGACGATGCTGTGGCAGAACCTCGTCGGCAACGCCGTCAAGTTCCGCTCCCCCGGCCGCGACCCGGTCGTGCGCATCGCCTGCGAGCGGGAGGACGACCGGTGGCATCTGACCGTCACCGACAACGGGATCGGCATCCCGCCCGAGTACCAGGAGAAGATCTTCGTCATCTTCCAGCGGCTGCACGGCCGGGACGCCTACACCGGCACCGGCATCGGCCTGGCCCTGTGCAAGAAGATCGTCGAGTATCACGGCGGCCGGATCTGGCTCGATCCCGACCGCCCGGACGGCGCCCGCTTCCACTTCACCCTCCCCGTCCTCGACCGATCCGGCGCCGGGCAGGACGCCGATGGCCAGGACACCCCGTCGGAGACCGTCCTCACCTCCGACCCCGCGGCATCGCCGGACGGACCGTCCGCCGCCGCACCTTCCTCATCCGTCAGCGACCTCCAGGGAGCCGGTTCGTGACCACCACCGTCCAGCCCATCACCGTCCTGCTGGTGGAGGACGACCCCGGCGACGAGCTGATGACCCGCGAGGCGTTCGAGCACAACAAGGTGGGCAACGCCCTGCACGTCGTACGGGACGGCGCCGAGGCCCTGGACTTCCTGTACCGGCGCGGCGACCATGCCGCGGCGCCGCGCCCCGACCTGGTCCTGCTGGACCTCAACCTGCCCAAACGCGACGGGCGCGAGGTCCTCGAAGAGATCAAGTCGCATCCCGGCCTCGCCGCGATCCCGGTGGTGGTCCTCACCACCTCCTCCGCCGAGGAGGACATCCTGCGCAGCTACCGGCTCCATGCCAACGCCTACGTCACCAAGCCCGTCGACTTCGACCGGTTCATCGACGCCATCCGCCAGATCGACGACTTCTTCGTCACCGTCGTCCGCCTTCCCTCGCAGCAGTGACCGGCGTCCCGGTCCCGGCACCGGGTGCAGTCCGCCGGGCGGATCCCCGACCGATAAGCGCAGCGGAGGGTGCGCCCTCCCCCGACCTCAGGAGGCAAGGAGCGCCATGAGCGACGATCCGCCGCAACCGTCGCGGTACCCCGGTCCGTACCGCAGCTTCCAGGGGCGCAACCGCGTCCCCGCCGCGGCCCTCGGCGGCGAGGACGCCGAGCCGGCGGTCGAGTCGGGCCAGGCCGAGGCCGACGGCCAGGAAGACCGGCCTGAGGGTCCGGTCGCCTAGAACCCGCCCGGACGACGGCGGTCGGGAAGCCTCAGGGCGGACACGACGGCATGCGAGAAAGAGCCATGGCCGCGCGCGTCGGCCTGTTCGTGGCGCCCGTCGCAGCGTGGCCGGTCACTGGAGGCCCCGGAGTCCGGAAGGATGCAGGAGACAGGACTGTGCTGTTCGGAGGGCGGGCGTGATGGACGAGTTCGATGTCGTGGTGCTGGGGGCCGGGCCGACCGGGGAGAACCTGGCGGACCGGGCGCACGCCGGCGGGCTCAGCGTGGCCATCGTGGAGAGCGAGCTGGTCGGCGGCGAGTGCTCCTACTGGGCGTGCATGCCCAGCAAGGCGTTGCTGCGCCCCGCCGCCGCGCTGGCGGACGCGCGGCGGCTGCCCGGCGCCCGCGAGGCGGCCGGCGGACGGATCGACGCGGCGGCGGTGCTCGCCCGCCGGGACGAGTTCACCTCGCACTGGAAGGACGACGGCCAGGTCGACTGGCTCAACGGCGCCGGACTCGTGCTGGTCCGCGGCCACGGACGGCTGGACGGGCCCAAGCGCGTCGTGGTGCAGACCCCCGACGGCGGACGGCGGGTGCTGACCGCCCGTCACGCCGTCGCGGTGTGCACGGGCACCCGCGCCGCCCTGCCCGACCTGCCGGGACTGGCCGACGTCCGCCCCTGGACCAGCCGAGAGGCGACCTCGTCCAAGCAGGTCCCGCCACGGCTCGCCGTCATCGGCGGCGGCGTGGTCGCGTGCGAGATGGCCACGGCCTGGCGGGCACTCGGCAGCGAGGTCGTCCAACTCGTGCGCGGATCGCGGCTGCTGCCGCGGATGGAGCCGTTCGCCGGAGAGGCGGTCGCCGACGCACTGCGCGCGGCCGGGGTCGACCTTCGCTTCGGCACGTCCGTCACCGCCGTCCACCGCGACGGACCGGTCACGCTCACCCTGGACGGCGGTGACACGGTGACCGTCGAGGAGGTCCTGTTCGCCACTGGGCGGGCGCCCGCCACCACCGACCTCGGCCTGGAGACCGTCGGACTCGCCGCTGGCCGGCCGATCGAGGTCGACTCCACCGGGCTGGCGACCGGCGTGCCCGGCGAATGGCTCTACGCGGCCGGGGACGTCAACGGACGCGCGCTGCTGACCCACCAGGGCAAGTACCAGGGCCGGATCTTCGGCACGGTGATCGCCGACCGCGCCGCCGGTCGCCCCCTCGACACCGCCGACTGGGGACGCAGCGTGGCGACCGCGGACGAACGGGCCGTGCCGCAGGTCGTCTTCACCGACCCCGAAGCCGCCTCCGTCGGACTCACCCTGGAAGAGGCGACCCGGCAGGGACACCGGGTCCGGGCGGTCGACTATGACCTCGGCAACGTGGCCGGAGCCGCCCTGTACGCCGACGGCTACCAGGGCCGCGCCCGCGCCGTGGTCGACCTGGACCGCGAGACGCTCCTCGGCGTCACCTTCGTCGGCGCGGGCGTCGCCGAACTGCTCCACTCCGCCACGATCGCCGTCACCGCCGAGGTCCCCATCTCCCGCCTGTGGCACGCCGTCCCCAGCTACCCCACCATCAGCGAGATCTGGCTCCGCCTCCTGGAGACCTACCGCGGCTGACGTCCGAGACCGCACGCGTTGAACCGCATGGCTCCGGGGAGTTCGACGGGGACGCTTATGATCGCGGGATGGCGCCCGATGCTTCCGGTTCGTCCAGCGCCTCGCCTGACGCGGCTCGCTCCGCTGCGGCCGCGGGGCGAGTCGCGTCCCGATTCATCACCGGACTGACCGCCTGGTGGCTCGCCTTCCCCGTTGCGCTCTGGATCGGTTCGGCGCTCATCGGCGACAACGTCTATGACGAAACCTTCTGGGACCGGGTCGGCAGAATGCTGATGTGGGTCGGAGTGGGCGGTGCGCTGCTCTCGCCGATCGCCGGCACGGCGGTGGCCCTGTTCGGCCGGCAACGCCGAGCGTGCGTGCGCTTCGCCATGATGGGCGCGCTGTCGTACGGCGTATTCCTGTGGCTCCTCTACGCCTTGCTGACCGCGGATTGACGAGCACCGCCGAAGACCATTGCTTCGTCCCCGCGCTCCGCTGATCGGCGTATCGAACGGCCGGCGATGCGTCATGCTGGGGAGCGGGGAACATCGGCGAGCGAAAGGACCGCCAGTGCGCGATGTCCGCGGTGCCTCCGACCCCAGGCTGATCGGCCTTGCGCGCAACCAGGCCGCTCCACTCCAGATTCTGCTGAGACTCCTGGAGGCGGGCCCGGACGACGTGCGGCGCGCATTGGCCGCGCGCACGACCATGCCGGAACGGCTTGTCGACGGAATCGTCCGTCATCGCGACCGGGGCCTGCGGCGCGCTCTCACCTGGAACCTGTCGGTCGGGCCTCAGGTCCGGTCCCGGCTGGCCGCCGACCCGGATCTCGGGGTGAGGGTGAACCTGGTCGAGCACTGCAATTACCGGTACCAGGTGTCGACTCTCGAGCCGCGGACGCCCCTGACCATCGAGGCGTACGAACTGCTGGCCGCCGACCCCGAACGGGTGGTCCGAGAAGAAGTCGCCCTGCAGCCGTACACGCCTTCGCACGTCCGGGATCTGCTGGCCGCCGACCCCGATCCGGGCGTCCGGCGGCACCTGCTCGATGTCGGGTCGGAGCTGAGCGAGGCGGCCAGGGCGGCTCTGCTGTCGGACCCCGATCCCGGCGTGCGGCGGGCCGCCGCGCAATGCCTGGAGCCCGCGAAGATCGTCGAGTCCGAGAGCGACCTTCCCCGCTGGATCTCGAAAGGGACGATCCTTGCGCGCCCTCTGGCCGAGCGTCTCGCCCGCGACGGCGATGCCGGCACGCGGGCGAGGGCGGCCGCCGAACCGAGCCTCCCGGCCGACCTCGTGGCGGAGCTGGCCGCCGATCCCGATCCGGAGGTGCGGCTCGCCGTGTCCCGGCGGCCCGATCTCACCGAGGAGCAGCGCGCGGCCATCGACTACACCGACACCCCGGACAGGAACTTTCATCCGCTCGACTGGGTGACCGATGCGTGCGGTGACGCGGCGGTCATGCGCAGGTGTGCGACCTCGGCGCATCCCGCGTTGAGGCGCAGTGCGGCGCACTGTCCGCATCTCCCGCCGGACCTCGTCCAGGCCCTGGCCGGCGACGACGACTTTCTCGTCCGGCTCTTCCTGGCCGAGAACCATCCGGACCCGCCCGGTGCGCTGCTGCTCAGGACGGTCCTGGAGTTCGAGGGATACTCCCAGGCCAAGATGCTGCACCACCCGAACTTCCCCCGCGCGGGACTGCGTCGCTTCGCCACCTCGTCCGACCCGCGCGAACGGGCGTTGGCGACCATGGACCCGCACATCCCGCCGCGAACGGTCGAGGCCCTCGGCTACGACCCCGACCTGGCGGTACGGCGTTCGGCGGCCGTCGACGCCCGGCTGCCCGCACCGCGGCTCCTGCAGATGCTGGCCGACGACGAGACCGCCGAAGCGGCCGCACGGAACCCGGCATTACCGGTCGAGGTCATGGAGGAGATCCTCGGCCGATGACGGCGGGCTCCGGTGTGCCGGCCGCACGCCAGGGCCGGTCGTTTCGTGCGCGACCGGTGATGGGCGGGCGGGGTGGATCAGGCCAGTGACGCGCTTGCCGCGCGCAGCTCTTCCAAGGCCGCGAGCGCATGGGGCGCGAGCCCTTCCGCGTCATCGCGGTCACCTTCGCACCATCGGGCGTAGCCCCGCTTGAACGCGAGGACCCCCAGCTCGCCCGCGAGATGCGCGGTGGCGTCGGGGACGCCGCGGGCGATGAGCGCGTCCGTCATGGCGGCCGCGAGACCGACGCTCTTGAGGGCGTCGCGCTCCTGGAGCTCGGTGCTGGCCGCCACGGCCGCCTCGAGACGGGGGCCGATCTCGCGGTTCGCCGGCCCCATGGCGCTCGACGCGCGCTCGAGACCGGCCGCCACCGCCTGGAGCGGGCTCGCGTCGGCGGGCGCCTCGGCGATGCCGTCGGCGAGCAGCCTGCTGAGCGTCTCCTGACCCGCGACCAGCAGCTCGCGCTTGTCGGAGAAGTGCCGGAAGAAGGTGCTCTTGGTGACGCCGGCGCGCTCGGCGATCTGCGCCACCGTGGTGGCGTCGTAGCCCTGCTCGGTGAACAGGTCGACGGCCGCGACGACGAGTCGCTGGGTCGCTCCGGGTTGCCATCTGGCCATGGGACCAAGGATAGATGATGGGACCTTTGTCCCGTCACCGTGTAGAGTCAGTGATGGGACAAAGGTCCCATCACTTCAGGGAGAGCTCATGCACGTCTTCGTCACCGGCGGTACCGGCACCATCGGCTCCGCCGTCGTCGCCGAACTGCTCGGCAACGGCCACACCGTCCTCGCGCTGGCCCGCTCGGACGGCTCCGCCAAGGCCCTCGAGAGCGCGGGCGCCGAGGTGCTGCGCGGGGATCTGGCGGACCTCGACGTCCTGCGGTCCGGCGCCGCGCAGTCCGACGGCGTGATCAGCCTGGCGTTCGGACGCGACTACGGCAGTCCGGACGCGCTCGCCCGGGCCATCGCCGAGGAGAGCGCCGCTCTCGACGCGCTGGGGCGGGAACTGATCGGCAGCGACCGTCCGATCGTCACGGTCTCGGGTACGCCCTGGGTCCCGGGACGCGCCTCGACCGAGGCCGATCCGCTGCCGACCGACGGACCGGTGGGCGGCCGGGGCCGTTCGGTCACGGCGCTGCTCGACCTCGCCGAGCGCGGCCTGCGCGGCATGGCCGTCCGCATGCCGCGCACGGTCCACAACGAGGGGCAGGGTGGATTCGCCGGCCTGCTGGCCGATGCGGCGCGCCGCACCGGGGTGGCGGGTTACCCGGGCGACGGCGCCCAGCGCTGGCCGGCCGTGCACGCGCTCGACGCGGCGGTCCTGTTCCGGCTGGTCCTCGAGTCGGCACCGGCCGGGACGTCCTGGCACGCCGTAGCCGACGAGGGCGATGCCGTGCGGGACATCGCGTCCGTCATCGGCAGGCGGCTGGGCCTGCCGGTCGAGCAGGTGCCGCAGGAGACCTTCGGACCGTTCGGCCCGATCTTCGCCATGGACCAGCCCGCGTCCAGCGCCCACACCCGCGACGCCCTCGGGTGGCGGCCGACCCACCCCGGCCTCCTCGAGGACCTGGAGAACATCCGGCCCTGACGCACGCCCCTTCGGAGGACGCCGCTTGGGGGCCGGTGCGAGGGAGGGGCAGGCCGTCGGTCATGCGGTCGCGGACGGCCTGCCCGCCGAGGTGGCTTCACCTGCGGGGTGCCTCCGCCGGAGCGGCCGGGGCGGGGCAGCTGTGGTAGGCCTCGATCAGCCATCGGCCGTCCTGCTTGGAGAGCGTCCAGGTCGCCGATTCCCACTGCTCGGCCGGGGGCTCGGTCTCACCCGGAGACGTCGTGGCGCTCCTGGTGACGACGACCGCCGCGTCCGCACCGAGGAGGCGGACGCTCTGCACGGCATGGATGCGCCGCGTGCCCTTCAGCGGGTCGGCGAAGGCCGCCCCCATCGCGGTCCGGATCTCGGCGCGGTCCCGCAGGTGGACGCCGGGAAAGATCACCGTCGCGCCCTCCGCGTACCACCGGGTGAAGGCGCCCGCGTCGCCGTCCGCCCACGCCTTGGACGTCTCCTCGAACACGGCGGCCACGGCGCGCTCCTCGCCTTCGACGCTCGGGCTGCCGTCGGCCGTCGCGGCGTACGTACGAACAGTCTTCATGATGTGCTCCAGATGCCGGGGCCGATCTCCTACCTGTATCGACCCTGGCAGCCGGCAGAACGGACCGGTGACGCGGGCCCCGTTCCCGGCCGCGTCCGGACGAGGCCGCGTCCGGCTCCGTCAGAGCGACCTGCTCTCCTTGACGTACTCGGCTCCCAGCACGTCGAGAAGGGCCAGCGCCTCGGCGGCGGGGGACCCCGGAGGCGCGCTGTAGAGCACGAGATGCTGGTCGCGGTCGGTCAGGGCGAGCGAGTCGCAGTCGACGGTGATCTCCCCGACGACGGGGTGCCGGAAGGTCTTCGTGAGCCTCGGCGCGTCCTGCACGTCGTGCCGCTCCCAGAGCCGGGCGAACTCGGGGCTGCCCGCGCGGAGCTCGTCGACGAGGCCGGTCACCGCGGGGTCGGACGGGTACCGGGCGAGGGTGGACCGGAGCTCCATGACGACGTGGTGCCGGAACTCCGTCACGTCGGAGAGGCCGTACCGCGTCGCGTCCCCGGGCGCCCACCCGGCGAAGGCCCAGCGCGCGAGGTTGCGGTCCCGCGGGGCGAGCTCGGCGAAGTCCACCATCAGCGCGGCCGCGAGGTCGTTCCACGCGAGCACCTCGAACGCGGCCGACATCACGAACGCGGCCGTCTGCGGCAGCCGCTCGACCAGAGCGAGGATGCTGGGGCGGACGTCGCGCCGGTGCAGCCCGGTGCGGCTCGGCGCGGTGCCCGCGAGGACGTGAAGGTGATCGGACTCGGCGCCGGTGAGCCGCAGCGCGCCCGCGATCCCGGCGAGGACCTCGCTCGACGGCCGTGGCGCCCGGCCCTGCTCGAGCCGGACGTAGTACTCCGTGGAGATGTGCGCGAGGACCGCCACCTCCTCGCGGCGGAGCCCCGGTGTCCGGCGCCGCGGGCCCGAGGGGAGGCCGACGTCCTCCGGCCTGAGCCGCTCGCGGCGGCTGCGGAGGAACGCGCCCAGTTCCCGTTTGTCCATATCCCAAGTGTGCACGCTGGACGGCGACGGACCCTGGTACCGCCTGTGCCTGCATCCGGCTCGGTGACCGGTCCGACACTGGCGCCATGACCAACGACATCGGCATCGCACCCATCGGCCTGCTCTCGGGCAAGGTCGTGTTCATCACCGGCGCCAGCCGCGGCATCGGGGCGGCGGCGGCCCGGCTCTTCGCCGCCGAGGGCGCCGCCGTCGTGCTCGCCGCCCGCGGCACCGACGCCCTCGAACGCATCGTCGAGGAGATCCGCGCCGGCGGCGGCGCCGCCGACGCGGTCACCCTGGACCTCGCCGACCCCGCGAGCATCCGCGCCGCGGTGGACCGCGTCGAGGAACTGCACGGACGGCTCGACGGCGCCTTCAACAACGCCGCGACGGTCCAGGTGCCCGGCCCGCTCGACACCACCGGCGACAAGGACATCGACGAGCAGTTCGCCGTCAACTTCCGCGCGCACTGGACCGCCATGACCGCCGAGGCCGCCCTCATGGGGCGGAACGGCGGCGGCGCGATCGTCAACACCTCCAGCATCGGCAGCCGCCGGGCGAACCCGGCCCTCCCCGCGTACGGCGCGATGAAGCGCGCGCTCAACAGCCTCACCGAGACCGCCGCCGCGACCTGGGGACGGCAGGGGATCCGCGTGAACGGCATCACCCCCGGCGGCACCGCCACGGAGATGATGGAGGCGTGGGAGGCGGTGTCCCCGGGCATCATCGAGGCCAACAACGCGGCGACGCCGCTCGGCCGGATGGCCGAGCCCCGCGAGGTCGCCGAGGCGGCCGCGTGGCTGCTCAGCGACCGGGCCTCCTACGTGACCGGCGCGATCGTCCCGGTCGACGGCGGCGCCGGCGCCTGAGCGCGACTGCGGTCCTCGGACGCCCGGAAGCCGGACGCCCGAGGACCGCATGAACGATCGCGACGGAGCCGCCCCGGACGGCGCGGCTCCGTTCGGGACGTTCCTCAGAGTGCGACGAAGGTCAGGCCGCGCTGCTTGAGCGCCGGGATGACCGTGCGGAGGGCCGCGACGGTCTGGGAGCGGTCGCCGCCGCCGTCGTGGCACAGCAGGATGTCCCCCGGCGTGGCCTTCTCGAGGTTCGCGGTGATGTGCGGGACGCCCGGGCGGGCCCAGTCGCGGGGGTCGACGCCCCAGTCGACGCAGATCATCCCGAGCGCGGTGGCGGTCTCGATGACCTGCTGCGACCAGTTGCCTCCCGGGGAGCGGAAGAAGCGCGGGGCGGCGGAGGCGGCCTGGGCGATCCGGTCGTGCGCCTCGGCGATCTCCTGCCGGATGCGCGGGGCGGGCAGCTTCGGGAGGTCGATCGGGTGGGTGAGGGTGTGGTCGGCGATCTGGTGTCCCGCCGCCACGATCCGCTGCACCAGCCGGGCGTTGTCCGGCACCTGCTCGCCGATCATGTTGAAGGTCGCGTGCACCTCGTGCTCGGCGAGCACGTCCAGGATCTTGGGCGTCCAGTACGGGTGCGGCCCGTCGTCGATGGTCAGCGCCACCGCGTTCGGCGGCGCGGCCGGAGCCAGGTCGCGCAGGGAATGGACCGGGCTCGTGACGGCCCTCATGGACCGGGCGGGCGCGAACCCGGGATCGGGCGGCGGCGCGGGCGCCCGGCGGGCCACGGCGGCGTGCGCCGACCGGTGCCGTTCCGGCCGCCACAGCTCCGGAGCGGCGGCGGCCGCCACCCCCGCGGTCCCAGCGACGATCATGGTCAGCACCTGGCGGCGATCCATTCCGAGAGTCCTTGTCGTAGAAGGCATCGGCTTGTGAGACGGTCCGGCGCTCCGGCGGGTTTGCGTCCGCCCCGGCTGGATGTCCGCAGGAGAGGTCAGTGAGGTGACGCGTCCGAGGCGGCCTGCGCGCCCGGCTCGGTCAGGAGGGGCAGGCGAAGGGTGAGCCGCGTCCCGGACGCCACGTCGTCGATGACGAGCGAGCCGCTGTGGGCGTGCGCGACCTCGCGGGCGATGGCCAGGCCGAGGCCGGTTCCGCCGGCGTCGCGGCTGCGCGCCGTGTCGAGGCGGGCGAATCGCTCGAAGACGCGTTCGCGGTCGGCGGGGGGAATCCCGGGTCCGTCGTTGCCGACGGTCAGCACGGCGTCGCCGTCGCTCCGGTCCAAGCGCACGTCGACGGTCGTCGCGGCGTACTTCAGGGCGTTGTCCAGCAGGTTGTCCACGAGGCGCTCGAGCTGGGCGCGGACTCCCCTGAGGTGCAGGCCGGGGGCGAGCTCGGCGTTGACGGCGATCGCCGGGCGCCGGTCGTCCGGGCCAGGGGCGGCGGGGCGGCAAGCGCGGAGCTCGCCGTCGACCAGGCCGCTGAAGTCGAGGTCTTCGGGGATGTCGGCCGCCGTGCCGATCTGCGCGAGCAGCAGCAGGTCGGCGACGATGCCCTCCAGGCGGTCGGCGGACAGGAGCGCGGCCCGGGCCGCCTCGCCGACCTCGGCGTCGCCGGGGCGCAGGGCGATCTCCTCGAGGTTGAGCCGGAGGGCGGTGATCGGCGTCCGGAGCTCGTGCGCGGCGTCCGACGCGAACTGCTGCTGCCGGCGCACGGATCGCTCGAGCCGGTCGAGGGTGAGGTTGGCGGTGCGGGCGAGCTGCGCGACCTCGTCCTCGCCCGCCGGCTCGGGCACCCGGCGGGACAGGTCGCTGATGCTGATCTCGGCCAGCTGGCCGCGGACCGCGCCGACGGGGCGCAGCGTCCGGCCGACGACCTGCCAGGTCGTCCAGGTCGCCATGGAGACCAGGAGCAGCGCGCAGGCGGTGAGGATCAGCTCGAGGTAGGGGCCCGCCAGGATCGCCGGCACGGGGCGCGCTCCGTAGACGACGGGCGAGCCGGGGGCCATGGCGACCCGGACGGCCACCACCGTCAGGCAGCTCCCGCCGTGTGCCGGACACGCGTACATGCGTTGGAGCCGGTTGTCCGGCGGCGGGACCACCGCGCTGATCGGCGGCAGTCCGGCGGCGTCCCTGCTCGCGTTGGTGACGCGCCGGCCGGCGTCGACCACCTGAAGGAGCCGGACTCCGTACGGGCCCTCGGGGAGCGGGTTCTGCGTCGCCCCCTGCCGCACCGCGGCGCTCACGCGCCGCGTGGCCACCTCCGTCCGCGTGAACGCGAAGTCGCTCTCCTGGGAGCGGATGAGGACGTCCGCTCCGATCGCGAGCACCGTGGAGACCAGTGTGGCCACCACCACGGTGATCAGCGTGTCCCGTCCGCGGATGGTGCGCGGCCGCGGGAGTCGATGCCGTCCCACCGGTCTCATCTCCTGTTTCCGCGCCGTTCTCGGGTCGCTGCTGATCACGCGGAAGCGCCCCGGCGCGGTGTTCCGTACCGGCGGCCCACCTCCTTCGTGACCGTCACGGGCGGCCGGACTCCCGCGTTGGCGAACCTTTTGCCGAGCCGACCCGGAACGCATGCGGTCAGCGGGGGAACGGCCGGGGAAGCGGTCCTCAGATGGTGAAGGCCAGGTTGTCCAGGATCCGGCGGCCCAGCTCCCGGTCGCCGGCGACCTCCACCTGGTCGTGCACGGCGGTGCGGCCGCCGCAGAGCCGCAGGAACAGCGTCGAAGGCAGACGCAGCTCCGTCGTCGCCGGGCCGCCGCGGCCGTCCACGAGCCGCGCGCGGCCGTCGACCTCGACCGCCAGGCTCCGCCGGACCGGTCCGGTGAGGTCGATGAGGACGGTGCTGCCGTCCGGAGCGGCGGCGCGCTTGCCGACGACGTACCCCAGCGCGCGGGCCGCCTCGTCGACGGCGGCGTCGGCCGCCGGGCCGTCCTCGTTCCCGGGCGCGCCGACGGCGGCGCGGACGTCCTGCTCGTGCATGTAGCAGTCGTAGATCCTGATCTGCATGAACCGGCCGTAGGTCGCCTGGCCGGCGGGCGTCCGGCTCGGCGCGTCGAACTCGGCGTCGGACATCCCGGCCAGCATCGCGGCGCGGCGGGACGTGACGTCGCGGAACCGCGCCAGCATCGCGGCGGGCTCCTCCTCCCGCAGCGCCATGACCCACTGCTCGTTGAAGGCCGCGATGTCGTTGCGGACGTGCGGCAGCGCCGTGACGTCGATGTCCGCGGCGGGCACCGGCTCGCCCGCGAGCATCGACTCCGTCCCGATCAGATGCGCCACGACGTCGGTGACCCGCCAGCCCGGCAGGCAGGTCGGCCGCGCCCACTCCGCGCCGGTGAGGCCGGTGAGCAGCCGGTCGAGCGCCGCCCACTCGCCGACGAGCACGTCGATCACGCGCTTCCGGTCCGCGTCCCCGTTCATGCCGCACCGCCCGCCGTCGAGTCCCGGGGTATGTCGATGACCTTGCCGCGGTCGACGCTGACCCAGTCGCGACCGCTGAGGTAGGGCTGCAGCGCCCGATGGATGCGCTGCCGCTCCGCGGGGCCCTTGGGCCGCTGGATCTCGAAGAGGTCGGGGAACTCCAGCATGCCGGTGACGGTCTCCCAGAGCCGCACGGCGCGGTCGCCGGCGGGCGGGTCGATCAGCACCGGCCCGAACAGGCACTGGCCGTCGGGGAAGAACAGGGTGGGCACACCGAAGCCTCCGGCGTCCACCACGCGCCGGTGGTCGGCCAGGACGTCCTCGTGCGTGCCGGCGTCGGCCAGGGCCTCGTCCAGCGTGGAGGCGCCGAAGCCGAGCTCGTCGAGCAGGCGCCGCGCGACGGCGGGATCGTGCGGCCTGCCGCCGCGCACGTGCAACTCGGCGCCGATCGCGCCGTACCACGCGTCGAGCGCCGCCATGTCGCGGCGCCGCAGCAGCGCGCCGATCCGCATCAGCGACCAGCCGTACGACCACGGCCGCTCCCACGGGTGCTTCTTGCCCTCGGCGCGGTTGATCTCCTCCAGGCTGAAGAACCGCCAGCCGACCTCGATCCCCAGCCGGTCGCGCACCTCGCGCATCCAGACGGAGGTCGCGTAGGCGAACGGGCACATCGGGTCGAGATGGAAGTCCACGGCCGTGGTCATGCGCACTCCCGGAGGCCGGCGGCGAGCACCTGTGTGCGGCGCGACGCCGTGATCGACACTGCCCGCAGCGTACTCCGCCAGGCCGCCGCACGGCACGACGAGGTCGAACGCCTCCTCACCGTCCGCACGGACGGGTCACGGGGCGGTCGTGCGGCCGGCTCGGGCGAGCACGGCGGGCGACAGCCACCGGCGCAGGAAGGGGCGCGGGTCGGTCCCGGTGGCCTCGGGCACTGAGAGGTAGGAGTAGAGCAGGCGCATGAAGAACTCGGAGAGGCCGGTGAGCTCCTCGTCATGGCGGCTCCTCTGGCCGACCGGTCGGCTCGGGAGGGACGCCGCCCATCTCTTTGGCGGGGCGTTGGGGACCAGGCCCGCGGGAGCAGTCGCGGCCTTGCGCGTCAAGCGGCGTGGCTTCGCCGGCAGTGCCGTTCTGCGTCGTCCTTCGACTCGTTCCCGCTCCGACGGTCCATTTCTTCGCTTTGCGGCGAACTTAGCGAGAATTCCATTGGGATCACAAAAAATGCCAGCCTATGACCTGCGGAAACTCACCGTATGAGGCTGGGAAGAAGGCTCGAGTTGGACCACGGCGGGCAAAGACCGGGTCGGGCCGTGCTTGCCCGCACGGGTGCCGGGTACGGGCCGTCCGAGGTCGAGGGGGGGAGCAATGATCAGAGCCGAACTCGTTCCGGCCGCGGGCGATGTCGCCGCCCGCTGAGACGGGCGGCGGGCGCCTGTGCCTGGTCACGGGGGCCAGCGGCTACATCGGCGGCCGGCTGGTGCCCGAACTGCTGGACGCCGGTTACCGCGTGCGGTGCATGGCGCGTTCACCGCAGCGGCTGCGGGACCATCCCTGGGCCGACCGGGTGGAGATCGTCCAGGCCGACGCGACCGACCCCGAGTCGACCCGCCGGGCCCTCGACGGGGTGGACGTCGCCTACTACCTGATCCACGCGATCGGCGGCCCGGGCGGGTTCGGCGAGACCGACCGCCGCTCGGCCCGCACCTTCGCCGCCGCGGCCCGCGACGCCGGCGTCGGGCGGCTGGTCTACCTCGGCGGGATGAACCCGGAGGAGGACCTCTCCCCGCACCTGCGGTCCCGCGCCGAGGTCGGGCGGATCATGCTGGACGCCGGGGTGCCCGCGGTCTGGCTGCGCGCCGCCGTGATCATCGGGTCGGGCTCGGCGTCGTTCGAGATGCTGCGGTACCTGACCGAGCGGCTCCCGGTGATGGTCACGCCGCGCTGGGTGCACTCGCGCATCCAGCCGATCGCGATCCGGGACGTCCTGCACTACCTGGTGGCGTCCGCCGGACTTCCCGCCCGGGTCAGCCGGGGCTTCGACATCGGCGGTCCGGACGTCCTCACCTACCTGGAGATGATGCGGCGCTACGCCGCCGTCGCCGGGCTCAGGCCGCGCCTCATCATCCCCGTGCCCGTGCTGAGCCCGTGGCTGTCGAGCCTGTGGGTCGGCGCGATCACGCCGGTCCCCGGCCGTCTGGCGCGCCCGCTCGTGGAGTCGCTGCGCAACGAGGTGATCTGCCGCGAGCACGACATCAGCCGGTACATCCCGCCGCCGGACGAGGGCCTGACCGGGTTCGACCGGGCGGTGTCCCTCGCGCTGCGCCGCGTCCGCGAGGCGGATGTGGCCACCCGCTGGTCGTCGGCGAGCGTCCCCGGCGCCCCCAGCGACCCGCTTCCCACCGACCCGGCCTGGGCCGGCGGAAGCCTCTACACCGACGAGCGGTCCCGCACCGTGGACGCGCCGCCGCAGCGGCTGTGGGACGTCATCGAGGGCATCGGCGGCGAGCACGGCTGGTACTCCTTCCCCCTGGCCTGGGGCGCCCGCGGCGTCCTGGACCGGCTCGTGGGCGGGGTCGGCCTGCGCCGCGGCCGCCGCGACCCGCGCCGGCTCCGGATCGGGGATGCGGTCGATTTCTGGCGCGTCGAGGAGATCGAGCCCGGGCGCCTTCTGCGGCTGCGCGCCGAGATGCGCTTGCCCGGCCTGGCCTGGCTGGAGCTGTCGGTGTCCGAACGCGACGGCCGCGTCCGCTACTCGCAGCGCGCCCTGTTCCACCCCCGCGGTCTGCTCGGGCACTGCTACTGGTGGGCGTTCAAACCGTTCCACGACCGCGTCTTCGGCGGCATGGGCGAAGGCATCGCCCGCGCCGCAGAGAACGACGGTCGGGTGAAGCCGAGCGGGCACGCGAAAAGCCGGTACAGCGTGTCAGGGCGGTGAGACGGTGTCCGCCGGCGCCGCGCCCCGGCCCGCGCGACCTCCTCGGCCGCCGGGCTGAAGACCTCATTGGCCGTCGCGATCTGGCTGGACCGCCGTGTCCTGCGCCCGTCCGGACGACCCGGCGCTCCTCGGCGCGCTCGCCGGTGCCGACGTCGGCGACGACCCGTGGCCGGCGGTGACGGCCTGGCTGCGCGAGCACACCGGCGCCGACCTGGCCGAGCGCGCCGAGCTCCCGGAATCGCTGCCGGGCCGGTGCGCGGCGTCCCGGCGGCGCCGTCCCCCGTCCCGGTCGCGGCTGCGCCCGGTCCGGTGAAGGACGGGGCGCAGCCGTCGACCTCAGCGCGTTGTGGGGGGCCACTCTGCGCGCATCTCCTCGGCCTGGCGGGGGCGCGCATCGTCAAGGTCGAGACGCCCACCCGCCCGGAGGGGGCCCGGTACGGCGACCCCGGCTTCTACCAGCTCCTGTACGACGACCACCGCTCCGTCGTGCTGGACCCGGCGACCGCGGAGGGCCGCGGGGCGATGGCGGCGCTGGTGGAGGCGGCCGACATCGTCATCGAGGCGGTCCCGCCCGCGCGCCCTCGCCCGGTTCGGGCTGGACGCCGACGCGGCCGTCGCCGCCGGGACGACCTGGGTCTCGATCACCGAGAACGGCCGTGCGTCGGAGCGCGTCGGTTTCGGTGACGACGTGGCAGCGAGCGCCGGGCTGGTCTGCCGCGAACCGGACCTGTCCCCCGTGTTCTGCGGCGACGCCGTCGCCGACCCGCTGACCGGGCTCACCGCGGCGCTGCTGGCGGCGACCGCGCCGCCGGGGCGCGGCGTCCTGTGGGACGTGTCGATGTCCGCCGCCGTCGCGGCGACCCTCGATCCGGGTCCGCCGGTCCCGGGCGTGCCGGCGCTCCGCGGCGGCGGCGGGTGGGCCGTCGAGACGGCGGCCGGCCTCGTCCCGGTCGCCTCCCCTGAGCACCGCGAGCCGGACGGCGACGCGCCCGCCGCCGGCGCCGACACCGCCGATGTGCTGCGGGGACTGGGATCGCGGTCCCGTGAGGCCATGGGCGTGGCGGCGGCCCGTCCCGTGCGGGCCGCCGCAGGTCGGAGGACGCGACGCCTTGGCTGCGGCGCTCCGCGCGGCCGCACCCGATGAGACCGGGTGGGTGCGCGGCGTCGGCTACACCGAGAGCGTCGCCGGGGAGCTGGACGCGGCGCAACGCGCTGCGCGCCGACGTCCCGGCCGCCGACCGCGGCGACCTGTACCGCTGCGGCCGGCTCGCCGCCGCGGGCGTGCCGGTCGCGGTGTCGAGCGACGCGCCCTACGGGCCTCTCGACCCGTGGGCGGTGATCGACGCCGCGTACGCCGCCGCACCCGGTCGGGGGCCATCGTGGCCTGAGGCGAGGCGATACCGGCGCGCACCGCACTCCGGTCCTACCTGACGCCGCCCGGCGATCCCGGCGGACGCGTGCGGGACGTGCGCCCCGGGGCTGCCGGCCGGGGCGCACGACCAGCCCCGTGCCCGGCTCCCCGTCGCGCAGTTCCGCGACGAGCGCGAGCGCGTGGTCGGGACCGGGGCCGCGACCCGGTAGGCGCCCTGGACGACGAGGATGTCGGCGAAGCTCACCGCGGCGGCCCGCACCTCGACGACGACCTTGCCGGGGCCGGCGATCAGCTCGGGGATCTCGTGCACCGTCAGGCCTTCCAGGGAGCCGTGGACGGTGCAGCGCAAGGCTAGAATAGCATTCTCAAACAAATGAGTGATACTCTCAAATCTATTCGCAATTCACGCGGTGAGACTGATAGGAACAGTTCCGAAATCGTGCAGTAAGATTCTTGAAATGACACAGAGGACGGATCCGTCCGCGAGCGCACCGGCCGAGGAACCAGCCTGGAAGCAGCGGGCGGTAGAGCGTTCCACCAAGGCCGCCAAGCTCCGCGCCGAGCAGCGGGTGGAGCGCTTCCTCGACGCGGCGCAGGCGATCATCACGGAGAAGAACACCACCGACTTCACCGTGCAGGAGGTCGTGGACCGCTCACGGCAGTCGCTGCGCAGCTTCTACCAGCACTTCGACGGCAAGCACGAGCTGCTGCTCGCCCTCTTCGAGGACGCCCTGCGCCGGTCGGCCGAGCAGATTCGGGCCGCCGCGGCCGGGCAGTCCGATCCGCTGGTTCGGCTCAAGGTCGCGGTCACGCTGCTGTTCGAGCTCTCCCGTCCCGACCCGTCCGCCCAGCGCCCGCTGTTCACCGACTTCGCGCCGCAGCTTCTGGTCTCCCACCCGGCCGAGGTAAAGATCGCGCACGCCCCGCTGCTGGCCCTGTTCACCGAGCTGATGACGGAGGCCGAGGCCGCCGGACAGCTCCGCGGGGAGGTCAGACCGCGCCGGGCCGCCGCCCTCGTGATACAGACGGTCATGTTCGTCGCCCAGTCGAACGGCGTCTCCGAGGACGAGAACGCCCACCCGATCGAGGCCGACGAGGTCTGGGACTTCTGCACCTTGGGGATCGCCGGCGACTGACCCGAGAATTCTATTCTCAGATCTGGAGAGCCTGACCATAGCCGGGGCATGTCCGATCTCTGGAGCGATTTCCTGGCATGCTTCGACCTCGCCGAGGCGCCTTCGGCCGGCTCGCCGGCGCCGAGGGCGGGCCCATCATGTTCGAAGGGCCGAACCAGCGGCTCGGCCACCACCGCCTGTTCGGGGCCAGATCCTCACTGGTCGGGTCGTCCCTCCACGCAGATCAAGGTCTGCTGGCCGGCCGCCACGAGCTTGCGCCGCTCCTCGCGGACCGCGAACACCTCCAGCCGGCACACCGTCAGCGTCCGTCCGGGCCTGAGGACCGTCCCCTCCGCCTCGATGCGCTCGCCTTCGGCGGGCGCCAGCAGGTTGATCTTGTATTCGACGGTCAGCACGGACGTGCCCTCGGGGAACAGCGTGAACGCCGCGTAGCCGCCGGCGGTGTCGGCGATGGCGCTGGTGGCCCCGGCGTGGAAGTACCCGTTCTGCTGGGTCACTTCGGGCCGGGTGGGCAGGCTGATGTTCACGCGTCCGGGCCCGATATGGGTCAGGCGGGCACCGAGGTGCCGCATCAGTCCCTGGCGGTCGAAACTGGCCTGGATGCGCGCCCGGACCGCGGCGTCGACCTGGTCCTGCTCTGTCTGGTCTTTCACCGTTCTCCTCGGCGGACGTTGCCGGCCTGGTGCCCCCGTACCGATCTTGGACGCTACAGCCCACTCGACCCGGTAGGCCCCGCAACCTCCCGGAGAGTCGTCGCGCCGGTTCCGGCGACGGATTGTCGGTGGCGGCTGCGAGGGTGCCCGGATGGCGACGTGGAAGCAGTTCGAGGAGGAGGCGGCCGACCTGGCCGCCGCGGTGCGGCAGCGGTTCGAGGCGGCGAAGACCCATGTCCTCGCGACGGTGCGCAAGGACGGTTCGCCGCGGGTGAGCGGTTCGGAGGTCGACTTCATGGGCGAGGACCTGTCGTTCGGTTCGATGCTGGGCGCGGTCAAGGCCCGCGATCTCCGGCGGGACGGACGGTGCGCGATCCACGCGCACCCCGCCGATCCCGAGAACGGCGGGGACGCCAAGGTCGCCGGCGTCGCGGTCGAGATCACCGACGCGGAGGAGAAGAAGGCCCGCGCCACCGGGGAGGAGCCGCCCGGCGACTTCCACGCGTTCCGGCTGGACCTGCGCGAGGCCGTCCTGACCTCGGTCGAGGGCGGACAGCTGGTGATCCAGGTGTGGCGCCCGGGCGCCGGCGTCAGCACCGTCCACCGCACCTGACCGGGCACCCGCCCGTAGCGGCGCGGAGCTCGGCGCCCGGCCCGGTGTCCTTGTGCGGGGCGCGGTCTTGCCGGGCGCGGGCCCTGACGAACCGGTCCGGTGACGTCGCACCGGGCCGGCTTCGCCAGGTGGCCGGTGGCCAGTGGCCGGTGGCCGCACCGGCATCCGGAGAGCATGACCGTCGCCGTGGAAGGGGCCGGTCAGGGCCGCATGTGCCAGTCGCCGGGCAGGGTGTTGCGCACGGCTCGGAGGGCTTCGGGGGTTCGCGTCCGGACCCAGATCCACGCTCCGGCGTGGTCGCAGATCAGCGCGTCGCGGCCGTGGAACCAGCGGACCGGCGGGCCGTCGGGGTCCGCCCACATCGGGTAGTCGGGGACGGCGAGGCGGGTGTAGCGGCGCTCGATGACGCCGGGATCGGCGTCGCCGGCCTCCCGGTTGTCGTGGTCGTCGCCGTCGGAGCCGAACAGGGCCTCGTACAGCACCATCTCGACGCAGGCGACGGAGAAGCGGTCGAGGAACGGCCGCCATGGTTCGGGCGCGGAGTAGGTGCCGTCGAGCTGGAAGATCACCGGCGGGTCCGGCAGGCGGAGGTCTTCGACCGGGATGCCCCACCTGGCCACGCCCTGGTTCTCCAGGCGCCAGACGAGGGCCCGGCCGGTCTCGTCGTAATGCAGCTGGTCAGGGCGGAGAAGGCAGTCCTGGTTGCTGGTCAGGTCTTCGCGTCCGCCGAGCAGCGCGAGCGCTTCTCTCAACGCCGCCGGCAGGGGCGTCCCGAGCCGTTGCTCGGCGGCGGCCAGTTCCTTCCGGTACCGGCCGTCGTCGCCGGCGAGGGGAGTCGACCACGCGGCGGCGAACCCGCGCAGGAAACGCCATGCCCGGGTGCGATCGCGGCAGGCGGCCGCCACCTCGGCGGCGACGTCGAATCGCTCGGACACGCCGCCGACTCTAGAGCCTGCGCGAGCACCGGATGCCGGGAAGACGGGCGCCCGACTTGACACCACCCTTACCCGTGGCGACGCTCTGCTTTTGGTGTCTCTACGTACCGTGACGATATGGCAAGTGCCGTCACACACCAGCAGGTCATCGACGTCGCGACCCGGCTGTTCGGCGAACTGGGGTACGACGGGGTCTCCCTGCACCTGATCGCGGACGCCCTGGGCACCAGCCCTTCGGCGATCACCGAGGCCGCGGGCGACAAGCGCGCCGTCTACCTGGAGGTGACGCGCCAGGCGTTCGAGAGCGAGCACCGCATGATGGAGGCCGTCGTGTCCCGCGCGGAGCCCGGGCAGCGCGCCCTGCACCAGATCGTCGACGCCTACCTGGACTTCCACCTGACGCATCCGCAGGTCCGCGCGCTGTGGGCCCATCGCTGGGTGGCGGACGCCGCCGACATCTCCGAACTCGAGGACCAGTACGCGCGCCCCTTGCTGACCATGGCCGCGCGCAAGATCCGCGATGTGGTGCCGCCGGACGTCAACGCCTACTACCTGCTCGGCACCATGGTCTGGTGCGTGCACGGCTACCTGGGATCGGGCGTGCTCGATCGCTCCAAGGGGATGCGGAGCCCTGACGATCCCGAGGTCATCGCCTCCTTCCGCGAGCACCTGCATGTGCTGATGGAGCGGCTGCTGATCCCGCAGGAGCTCGTCCCCCCGCGCGATTCCGGCTGAGCCGGGTCCGGACGGCGTTCGCGGCCGCGGGCGCCGGTCTCGCCGCAGGGTTCTGCGAGGGCGGTCCGGCGACGTGGTGCTCACAGGGCCGCCAGGTCGACGGCGTTCGCTATGGCCTGGTAGCCGGCGTCGTCGGGGTGCAGACCGTCCATGAAGACGTAGCCGGGGCGGGGCATTCTCTGGTCGGCCGGGTCGGACATCGCACGGTCGGCGTCGATGACGGCGTCGTACTCATGGCTGGTGCGGATCCAACGGTTCAGCTCTTCGCGGAGCTGCTCCACCTTCGGCGTCCAGAACGGGAACAAAGCACCCTTCATCGGAGGGAGCGTCATGCCGACGGCCCTGACGCCGTGGGCGTGGGCGGCGCGGATCAGGGCCCGATGGCCGTCGATCAGCTGCTGTGCGGTCACCTGCGGGTTCGGGCGCACGCAGGGATCGTCCACCTGCGGTGCGCCGATGTCGTTCGCCCCCAGATGGACGATCACGGAGCGGACGCCGGGGCGGCCGAGGACGTCGCGGGTGAACCGGGAGATCCCCTTCTCGCCTCCGCAGGGCGAGCTGTTCAGCAGCTTGTTCGAGCCGATGCCCGCGTTGACGACTCCGAGCGGGCGATGGGAGGCGATGAGCCGTTCCTGGAGGTCGTCGGGGAACCGCGCGTCCGCATCCTTGGTGGCTCCGACCCCGTCGACCAGGGAGTCCCCGAAGACGACCACCGAGCCGCGCGCCGGTGCGCCCGCCACCTCGACACCGGTGAGGTAGTACCAGGAGGACGTCGACTCCTTGAAGGCGTCCGCGCCGACGTCGCTCAGGTGGCCGCCGTTCGCCCGGAACGAATCGATCTGGGCGAAGCGGTGGAAGGTGGCGGGGCCGGTCGGGGCGGTGAGGCGCAGGGAGATCGCGAGGCGTTCGAGCGGTGACGCCGGCAGCGCGACCGGGTCGCTCACGAGCTCCCCGCCGGGCGGGATCACCGCCGTCGCGGCGTGGGCGAAGGTGATCGGCGTGATCGTTCTGGGCCACACCAGGGCGCCCCCGGCGGATCTGCCCGCGGTCGCGCCCGCGATCCGCAGCGGCTTCGTCCCGAAGGCGTTCGACAACCGGACGCGGATCCGGGTGCCGCCGATCCCGACCCGGACGACCTGTCGCACGGTCTGGCCGGCGAACCCCCGCGTCGACCAGTTCGGTCCGGAGTCCTCGTCGCCCGCGACGGGCGCCTGCGCGGCGGCGCCCCAGGCGCTCGTCCACCGCGCGCCCGCCGCGGCGGCCTCGTTCGACCGTGCGGAGACCTCGCGGTGGGATGTCGGGGCGTGCGCGATGCCGACGGCCGCCAGCGCGGCGACGACCGGCACCCCTACAACGATCTTGACGAGCCGGGGTGCGGAGAGACGAAGGTCCATGCCGTCGATCCCACCGGCCCGGGGCCCCCGCCCGCATCACGGCGAGCAACACTCTTTCAGGTATGGCTGCCCCTACCTGCCCTCCACACGACCACGAGACCGCGCACCGGCGGCCCCGCCGGGCCGGTTCACACGGCCCGGCGCAGGGCGTCCAGCAGTGCCGCGGTGGCCGGCGGGTCGGGCGGCTCGCCGTAGGTGGCCGCGTACACCCGCCGTGTCGCCGCGGGCACCTCGGTGGCCTCGATGCCGGCGCCACGATGGGCCCGGAGCGCCAGGCCCGGCACGGTGGTGACGCCCAGTCCGGCCGCCACCAGGGACTGCATCACCACCATGTCGTCGGTGCCGTAGGCGATGTCCGGCGTGAACCCGGCTCGGGCACAGAGTTCCAGCAGGTGGCCGCGGCAGCGTTCGCATCCGGCGATCCAGCGCGCCTCGCGGTGCGCCGCCAGGGTCCCGTCACCGGACGGTGCGCGGGTGACCAGGAAGGTGGGATCGTCGAGCAGATGGTGCAGCCGGACCCCGGGTTCCTCCGACGGCGACTCGTCGTAGCGGAACACGACCGCGACGTCGACCCGGCCGGCGCGCAGCAGGCGCAGCGCCTCGTCCGGGTGCGTGTCGGCGAGGTTCACCTCCAGGCCCGGGTGGGTGCGGGCGAGCGCGGTCGCGGCCGCCGGGACCAGGGTGCTCATCGCCGAGGAGAAGCCGGCGAGCCTGACCTTGCCGGCGTTCAGGCCGACGTGGGCCGACAGCTCCGCTGCGGCGGCGTCGACCCGGCCGATGATCTCCACGGCGCGTCCGGCCAGCAGTTCGCCGGCCGGGGTGAGCCGGACGCCGCGGCCGGCGCGCTGCAGCAGCGCGGCCCCGGTCTCCGCCTCCAACCGGGCGATGTGATGGCTCACCGACGGTTGCGTGTAGTGCAGGTCCTTGGCCGCCGCGGTGATGGAGCCGGTCCGGGCCACCGCGGCGAGAACGCGCAACCGGACGAGGTCCAACATATTCACTCCGTCTATGGGTTCCCACGATCATAGGCATTGGACGTCATGAGTCGAAGGCCGCAGGCTGGACGCCATGGAGACCTCGATCCCCGCCTTCGCGTTCGCGGCGCTCGTACTGATCATGATTCCCGGGCCGGACCAGGCGCTCATCACCCGCAGCACGCTCGCCGGTGGCCGCGCGTGCGGGCTGCTGACGATGGTCGGCGGCGTCACCGGGCTCGCGGTGCACGCCGGCGCCGCCGCCGTCGGGCTGTCCGCGCTGCTGCTCGCCTCGGCGAAGGCCTTCGCCGCCCTGAAGATCGTCGGAGCCGCCTACCTGCTGTGGATGGCCGTGCAGACCCTGCGCTCGGCCGCCCGCTCACGCCGGGAGCCCGAGGAGGCGCCGGTCCGGCGGGGACGGCCGCGCCCCGCGAGCGCGCTGAGGCAGGGCTTCTTGAGCAACGCACTGAACCCGAAGGTGGCGCTGTTCTTCGTCACGTTCCTGCCGCAGTTCCTGTCCGCCGGGTCGTCGGCGAGCGCCGCACACGACCGGACGCTGCTGCTGTCGGCGGTGTTCGCGCTGCTCTACCTCGGCTGGTTCAGCCTGTACGTCGCCGCCGTCGACGGTCTCGGGCGGCTGCTGCGCCGGCCCCGTGTGAAGGCGGCGATCGAACGCGTCACGGGCGTGCTGCTGGTCGCGTTCGCGGTCAGGCTCGCGACCGCCCATTCGTCCAGCTGATCCGCCGCCGGGCCCGCCGGTTCAGGTTCGGGCGTCGCTGGTGCTGAGGGAGAGCAGGACCATGGCGTCGTGGTCGGGAGTACCCGGTCGGGCCTGGTAGACCGACATGCGCTGGCGGTCGGGGTCCAGGCGGAGGACCTCGAAGTCGAGGGTGAAGGTACCGACGCGCGGGTGGTGGAAGGTCTTGCGGTCGCTGCGGCGGGCGTGGACGTCGTACCGCTTCCACAGCGCGGCGAACTCGGGTTCCGCGCCGTTGAGCTCGTCAATCAGCGCGGTCAGAGCCGGGTCATGGGGGTCGGTGGCGGTCAGGCTGCGCAGTTGCGCGGCGCTCGTGCAGGCCGCCTTGTCCCAGTCGGCCAGCAGGCTGCGGGCGGCGGGATGCAGGAAGACGTAGCGGATGGTGTTGCGGCGTTCCGGCGGCCACTCGCCCATTCCCGCGAACAGCGCGAGCCCTTCGGGATTGGCCGCGAGCATGTCGCTCGTCCGGCTGAGGACGTAGGCGGGGCACGGGCGGAGCTGCTCCAGCATGCGCAGCACCCCGGTGCGGACGACGGGACGCTCCGGGATGCTGGACCGGGCGGGCGGGACGCGTCCTGCCGCATGGTCGGCGAGTGCGAGCAGGTGCGCCTGCTCCTCGGTGTCCAACCGCAGCGCGCGCGCCAGCGCCTCCAGGACGGCCGGGCTGGGGTTGGTCTCTTTCCCCTGCTCCAGGCGGATGTAGTAGTCGATGCTCACTCCGGCGAGCGCGGCGAGCTCCTCCCGCCGCAGGCCGGGGGTGCGGCGCAGGCCCGGGCCCGCGGGCAGGCCCACGTCCGCGGGGCGCAACCGGGCACGGCGGGCGCGCAGGTAGTCGCCGAGCGCGCTGCTGGAGGGCACGCGCCCAGTCTGCCAGCCGCCCGTTCCGCGTGGGTGGCCGTGTCACTGCCAGGAACACCACCGCCTTCAACCGGGAGGTTCCCGGGAGCACCGTGGATCCGTCTTCGATGCTTCGACCGTCTCCGAGGAGCCGCCCCGATGATCAGTACTGAGGTCGTCCCGCCCTCCGGCGGGGCCGGACGGCGGCCGGTCTTCGGCGGGCGGTTCGTCACCGCGGTGTCGCTCGGCTCGGTGCTGAACCCGATCAACTCGTCCGTCATCGCCGTCGCGCTGGTGGCGATCGGGGAGGCGTTCGGCGCGGGCGCCGACCGGACCACCTGGCTCGTCGCGGCGCTGTACCTGGCCACCGCCGTCGGGCAGCCCACCATGGGCCGCCTGGCCGACCGGCTCGGCCCCCGCCGCGTCCACCTCGCCGGCACGGCCCTGGTCGGCGCGGGCGGCCTGCTCGGCTGCCTGGGCTGGTCGCTGCCCGCGCTGGTCGCCGCCCGCGTGATCATCGGTCTGGGGACCTCGGCGGCCTACCCGGCCGCCATGGCGATGGTGCGCCGCCGCGCGGAGCGGCTGAACGGCGGCACGCCGGGCGGCGTGCTCAGCGCCCTGGCCATCGCCGGGCAGGTCAGCATGGCGGTGGGCCCGCCGCTGGGCGGGCTGCTGATCGCCGCCGGCGGCTGGCGGATGACGTTCCTGGTGAACGTCCCGCTCGCGGCCGCCGGCATGGCCGCTGCGCTGGCCTGGCTCCCCGAGGACGGCCCGCGCGACACCGGCGCCTCGCTGTGGCGCGCGCTCGATCCGGCAGGCGTGCTGCTGTTCACCGCCGCGCTCACCGCGCTGCTGGTGTTCCTGATGGACCTGGGCCATCCCCGATGGTGGCTGCTCGGCGCGTCCCTCGCCTCGCTGGCCGCGCTCACCGCCTGGGAACTGCGCGCCCGCGCGCCGTTCATCGATCTGCGGATGCTGGCGCACAACCGCGCGCTCACCACCACCTACGTCCGCTACGGCGTGACGATGCTGGTGACCTACTGCTTCGTCTACGGGTGGACGCTGTGGCTGGAGCAGGCCACCGACCGCTCCGCGTCGGCCGCCGGGATGCTGATGCTGCCGTCGTTCGTCGTGGCCACCGGTGTCTCCGCGTTCGCCGCCCGGCGCCGCGTCCGGCCGTCACTGGTCGCCGGAGCGGCGGCGCTGAGCATCGGCTGCGGCGGACTGCTCCTCCTCGACCACCGGGCCCCGCTGCGGGCGTTGCTGCTCGTCAGCGTCGTGTTCGGGGTGCAGAACGGCCTGAACATCGTCACCAACCAGGCCGCCATGTACGCCCAGGCCCCCGCCGAGCAGACCGGCGCGGCCGCCGGGCTCCTCCGCACGTTCATGTACCTGGGGGCGATCGCGTCCGCCGGCCTGATCGGCCTCGCCTACGGTCACCGCGCCACCGACGCCGGCCTCCACCGGCTCGCCGCCGTCCTCACGGTCGTCGCGCTGGCGCTCCTGGCCGTCACCGCCGTCGACCGCACCCTCGCCAAGAACGTCACATGACCTCACCAACCGGGGCGATCGGTTTCCCGCTGAAGGGATCGCCCGCGAGTTCGGCGGTGTTTGCACGCGAATCCCGGCGGGCAGGTCGAACTGGTCA
The DNA here is from genome assembly GCF_017573545.1 of Actinomadura nitritigenes. GTDB lineage: Bacteria > Actinomycetota > Actinomycetes > Streptosporangiales > Streptosporangiaceae > Spirillospora > Spirillospora nitritigenes. The sequence goes on from NZ_JAGEOK010000015.1 coordinate 49,468, forward strand.
ACGGCCTCCGGGCGGGAGAACCGCCCGTCCCGGCGATGCCGTCCGGCGGAGCCCGCGCACCGACCGCCGCACCGTGACCGGAACAGGGAGAGTCCGAGCGATGAGAAGACGCCGATGACCGGCCTCGACCGGCAGCTCGTCACCGCGCTCAAAGACGTGCACGCGCAGGAGCAGCACGTGCAGGCGGTGCTGAGCGAGGCCCTGACCTCGGTGGCGGACGAGCCCGAACTGTGCCGCCCGCTCGGCCACTTCGCCGAGCGCGCCCACTTCTACAACAGGGCGATCGAGGAGAGATTGCACGCCCATGGCGCCTCTCCGTCCATCGTGAAGGACGCCGGAACGCTGTTCGCCTCGGTCGCGGAGGCGGCGTTCGGCCCGGGGCACCGCTCGGGCGCCGCGAAGTACCTGCGCGACGCGTACTCCGCCGTGCATCTGCAGATCGCCGCGGGCGAGCTGCTGCGGCGCCTGGCCGAACGCGCCGGCGACCCGGACACCGCACGCGTCGCCGCCGGCATGTGCGCCGACGGCCACGAGATAGCCGAACAGCTGTCGGGCAACTGGGATCTCGCCCTGGAAGTCGCCCTGCGCGGGCACGGCTTCGGCCGCCCCCGGCGCCACGGAAGCGACCCGTAACGGCGCGCCATGACCACCGGACTCCAGATCCTCGACACCGACGCCTGCCTGACGCTGCTGCGCAGCGTCGCGGTCGGCCGCATCGCCTGGGCCACCGACGACGGCACCGCGTCCATCCTGCCGGTCAACTTCATCCTGGACGGCACCACCCTGGTGTTCACCACCGCACCCGGCTCCAAAACGGACGCCATCCAGGCCCGCCGCCCCCTCACCCTCGAGGCCGACGACCTCGAACCGGCACTGCGAACCGCATGGAGCGTCATCGCCACCGGCCCCGCCGAGATCGTCACCGACCCCGCCGAGATTCAACGCCTCAAAACACTGCCGCTCGCCCCGTGGGTCTCCTCCCCCAAGCCGTTCTTCGTCCGCCTCACCCCCGAAAAGATCACCGGACGCCGCATCCCGCTGCACCCCGGCGGCGTCACCACCGAGCACATCGACCCCGGCGGCGAACCGACCTGACGAAGGCCGGACCGGTTCGGACCGGCAAGATCAAACCACGCGTACCGAGCTATATCCTGACCTGCGCAGATTTTGCCCAGGAAGATCGATCGGGGTGGCGGGACAGCGATGCCGACTCACGAGTGGACCATGGCCAATGATGAATACGGCTCGCGTCCGCGCCGCAGGCGGAAGGCCTACTTGATCATCGCCTTGGGTGCGGCGGGGCTCCTGGGACTGCTCGCCGTGCTCTACGTGAGCGGTGCGCCAGGAGGGGGTACCGCGTCCCTCGGCCCGAAGAACTACAGCACCCACGTCGAATGCGAGGTCAACACGACCGGATCGCAGGGCACGGTGACGATCAGCGGCACGATCACGGGCAACGCGACGAGGTACGCCGTCACCGTCGAAGTCTCGGATGCGGCCTCTCACCAGCGGATCGGCCTCCAGACCTTCGAGGTGCGAGGCACGAACACCTTCGGAGGAACGACCGCGGCGCAGGCTCCGATCGGACCCGCAGGCATCGAATGCAAGATCACCAAGGTCGCCTGAGACGCCTTCTCATTCGGCGAGTCGGTGGCGGCGGAGGAGGGCGGCGCAGGAGCAGGAGTACGGGTGGACACGCCGAGAGGCGCTCACCGGGGTGAGCGCCTCTCGCGGGTCTTCGCCTGTCAGGTCACTTCAGGAACGGCAGGCGCTTGACCAGGGGGACCTTGGCCCACCAGCGGCCGAGGCCGAGGGTGTCGCCGGCGCTGACCAGAGCCAGGCCGACGATCAGCAGCGCGTAGACCAGGTGGTCGTCCATGAAGAGGTTGTTCTCCGGGGGCAGCACCGCCGACCACATCATGACCAGCAGCGCCGCGCCGCCCGCGGCGGCGATCCGCATGCCGATGCCCAGGATCAGCGCCGCGCCGACGCCGCCGAGGCCGATCATGAACAGCCAGTCGGCCCAGGCCGCACCGGCGATGTCGTGGTAGAACCCGGCGAACGGGCCCTTGGGCGAGAACTTCAGGAACCCCTCGGTGGGGCTGCCGCCCTTGGTCCACGCCTTGGCTGCGGGGGTCTCGTGGCCCAGCCCGAACAGCTTGTCCAGGAACGCCCACAGGAAGACCCACCCCAGGGCCAGCCGCGCGACCGCCCACACGTACCGGGCCGCAGGCGACTCGGTCAGCGGCCTGGGAGTCACCACCCGCACCAGCGCGTGGTGACCGTGCCGGGTGTTCACCTTGTGCTCGGAGACCGCCATCGCGTCTCACCTTCCATCGCATCGCCTTTTCTCTTGCCACCCCGAACTCAACTCCACGGCGAACCCGCGCTGTAGGACCCTTCGACACATGAACGGCGGGACCTAGGTCCCGGGTTGTCCGACCATTTTCCATGGCCGCTCGGTGACTGTTTTCCGGCCATAGAGGCCGCGGCCTCTTTTAACGTGGTCCGATACTCGGGACGCCGTTTCATCGACCGGCGCCGCACTGGGCCGACCGCGAACGGTCGGCGGCCGATGCGGGCCTTCGCCGGTCCGATGGCCGGCGGGACGTTCGTCCCGGTGATCGCGGGACTTCCGCTGCCTGCGGGGCGGCCCCCTGCGGGGTAGCGTGCAGGGCACCACCACTGACTCGAGGGAACGATCACTATGACGGGGTCGGTCGACCAGAACGCGCCGCAGGAAACGAAGACGATCCGGGTGTTCCTGATGGACGACCACGAGGTCGTCCGCCGCGGCGTCGCCGCCCTGCTGTCCGCCGAGGACGACATCGAGATCGTCGGCGAAGCCGGAACCGCCGAACACGCCCTGGCCCGCATCCCCGCCGCCCGGCCCGACGTCGCCGTCCTGGACGTCCGCCTCCCCGACGGCGACGGCGTCAGCGTCTGCCGCGAGATCCGCTCCCAGATGCCGGGACTGGCCTGCCTCATGCTCACCTCGTTCGACGACGAGGACGCCCTCTTCGAAGCCGTCATGGCCGGCGCCGCCGGCTACGTCCTCAAACAGATCCACGGCTCCGACCTCGTCGGCGCCGTCCGCACCGTCGCCTCCGGCCAATCACTCCTCGACCCCCGCAGCACCGCCCGCATGCTCCAACGCATCCGCGCCCGCCAAGAGAAGAAGGACCCGCTCAAAGACCTCACCGAGCAGGAACGCCACATCCTGGAACTCATCGGCGAAGGACTCACCAACCGGCAGATCGGCGAACACCTCTTCCTCGCCGAAAAGACCGTCAAGAACTACATCTCCAGCATCTTCACCAAACTCGGCATGAGCCGCCGCACCCAAGCCGCCGCCCTCGCCGCACAACTCAAAGCCGACGCCGAAAAGGACCGCGGACGCCGCGGTTGAAAGGGCTCGCCGCCGCTGAGACGGAGGATTTCGTGCTCCGGTCTCCGTCCTGCTCCTGACCTTCCTCCCAGGGAATGGCCTGTCCTTTGGAGAGGACTCAGGCTCTGCCGGCGGTGGAGCGCGGGTTCTGGATTCGCAGTCCCATCTGGACCTTCCACATCGCCTCGGCCAGAGCGTGGAACTGGTAGAGCAGACGGCGCAGTACGGGGAGATCACCGGCGTCCGCGGTCGCGGCGGCGTGCTCAGCGACGATCGTCAGGCGGTTGACGCGGCAGGCCAGGAAGTGCGCGAGGGCTTCGCGCCGCACGCTGCCCGAGAGCGCGTCGAGCAGGACCGCCTCGGCGGCGTCCAGCTCCTCCAGCACCTCGGTGGTGGCGGCCCGGACGTCGGTTCCGGTGCCCCGTCCGTTCCGGGCGAGGAGCTTCAACCGGGCCAGCGCGGGCAGGCAGCGGCGATGGCGTTCTCGTAGGACGTCCTCAAGGGTGGTCGCATCCGCGGCGGTAACGCTCATGCGTCCACGATCGCGGCGGCGGGCCGGGCCACAGCAGGGCGGGAGGTCCCGGTCCCCGTGACGAAGGTCCCGAAGTTCGCGGCCGGCGGGCGCGAGCGCCCATCGGGACTTTCGGACCGAAGGCCCCTCGGCCGGAGGACCAAGGTCCCTGGGGCGGCGATGATCGCCGAGGCCATCGTGGAGGAGCAATCGAGCCGGGACGGTTCCACCGGGCGTCCGGACGAGCCGTCCACCCGAGTCCTCAGGAGAAGCCATGCCACACCAAACCCGGTCCACCGCCGGGTCGCCGACGGAGGCGTCTCCGGCACTGCCGATGTCCTTCTCCCTGTCGGGCGGCGTCGACGCCGACCAGGTGCAGCGGGCCCGCGCGGTGTTCTCCCGGCTACTGGCGCACGCCCACGAACCGGTCCTGTCGGTCCGGGCGGCGCTGACGCTCGCGCCCGCCCACGGCAGGTCGTCCGCGGCGGAGGCGTCGGTGCAGGCCGACGTCAACGGCCGGCGCGTCCACGCGCACGCCGAGGCCGCATCGCTGCACGAGGCGATCGCCGTGGCGGCGGATCGGCTCGAGGTCCAGGTGGCGCGTTCCGCGCGCGACTGGGAGTCGCGCCGGGGACGGCATCCGCGGCCCTCGCGCGGTGACGGCGGCGCACCGGCCCCCTCCCGGTCATGACCGGGGCGCGCACGTCCGGGATGCCCGCGACGCAGGACCCGCTGGCGAGCCCGGAGGGTGTGCGGCGGCTGGTCACGGCCGCGATCGCGGCGCCGTCGGTGCACAACACCCAGCCATGGCGGTTCGTCCTCTCCCGCGGCGCGCTCGAACTGCACGCCGACGCCTCGCGGCGGCTGCCGGTCATCGACCCGCGCGGCCGTTCGATGACGATCAGCTGCGGCGCCGCGCTGCTGAACGCGCGCCTGGCCATGCTCACCACGGGCCACCGCCCCGACGTACGGGTGCTCGCCGGAGACGCGCACGACTCCACGCTCCTGGCCGAGATCCGGACCGGTCCCCGGGTCACCGCCCCGACCGCCGAGCGGCGCCTCTACGCGGCGATCCACACCCGGCACAGCAACCGCATGCCGTTCGCCGCCCGGCGCGTCCCGGACGACGCGTGGGCGGCCCTGGCCGCCGCCGCCCGGACGGAGGGCGCCGAGCTGTGGCCGGTCGACCGCCACGCCGTCCCGGAGATGCTCGACCTGGTCGGAGCGGCGGAGCGGCGCCTGGAGTCCGACCCGGCCTACGGGGCGGAGCTCGACCGGTGGACGACCGACCGGCACCGGCTGGACGGCGTCCCGCGCTACGCGTTCGGTCCCGCGGCGAGCGGGCACGGCGTCCGGGCGCGGGACTTCGCCGCCGACGGCACCGCCGGCGAACCGGCGGACTTCGAACGGCAACCGCAGCTCGCGGTGCTGATGACCCGCGGCGAAGGCCCCGCGACGTGGCTGAGCGCGGGACAGGCGCTGCAGCGGGTGCTGCTGACCGCGACCGATCTCGGTGTCGCGACCAACCTGCTCACCCAGTTGCTGGACGTGTGGGACATGGACCGCCGCGCCGCCGCGCCCCGGTACGGCACGGGGCGCCACATCCAGGCGATCGTCCGCGTCGGGTACGGGCCGAGGGCGCCGTCCACTCCGCGCCGTCCCGTCTCCGACGTGCTGGAGACCGCCCCGCCCGGCACCCGCGGCTGACCCCGCCCGAGCTCCCCGAACCGGCACCAGCGAACGAAGGAAGACAGCACAGTGCTCTCCCCCCGGAACACCGAGATCGTCCAGGCGACCCTGCCCGCCGTCGCGGCCCACGGCGCCGAGATCACCGGCCGGTTCTACCCGTCGATGTTCGCCGCGCACCCCGAGCTGCGGAACCTGTTCAACCAGGGCAACCAGGCCAACGGCGAACAGCGCCAGGCCCTGGCGGGCTCGGTCGTCGCCTTCGCCCGCCAGCTGTGCGGGCTGGACACCGCGGTCGCGCCGCAGCGGCTGCTGTCACGGATCGCGCACAAGCACGCGTCCCTCGGCGTCCGGCCCGAGCAGTACACGATCGTCGGCCGCCACCTCATGGACGCCGTCGCCGGCGTGCTCGGCGACGCGGTGACACCGGAGAGGCACGCCGCCTGGTCGGAGGTCTACTGGCTGTTCGCCACGCTCCTGGTCGCCGAGGAGGCCCGGCTCTACCAGGAGGCCGGCTGCGATCCCGCGGCGGAGTACCGGCCCTGGCGGGTGACCGAGCGCCGCGACGAGGCCGAGGACGTCGTGTCGTTCGTCCTGCGGCCCGCGGACGGCGGAGAGGTCCTCTGCCACCGCCCGGGCCAGTACGTGTCCGTGGCGGTCGACCTGCCCGGCGGTCTGCGGCAGCCGCGCCAGTACACCCTGTCCCGGGCGGCGGACGGTGTCTCGATGCAGATCACCGTCCGGCGGCTGCGCGGCGGCGCCGGGGCCCCCGACGGCGCGGTCTCGACCCACCTGCACCGCAACCTGACGACCGGGGACGAACTGCTGGTCGGGGCACCGTTCGGCGACGTCGTCCTGGACGACGGCTCCGAGCCCCTGGTCCTGGTCAGCGGCGGAATCGGGATCACCCCGATCGCCGCGATGCTGGACCATCTCGCCGCGACGCATCCCGAACGCCGCGTCATCGCCCTCCACGCCGACCGCTCCCCCGCCGCGCACGCGCTGCGCGTCCAGACCGCCCGGTCGGCCCGCCGAATGACCGAACTGGACGCCTTCACCTGGTACGAGCAGCCCGACGGCCCGAGCAGCGACCGGGTCCTGGCCGGACGCGTCGACCTCGGCGCCCTGCCGGTGCGCGTCCCCGCCAAGGCGCGCGCGTACCTGTGCGGCCCCATCCCGTTCATGCGGGACGTCCGGCACGGCCTCCTGAAGGCCGGCGTGAGCGACGAGCGCATCCACTACGAGGTCTTCGGGCCCGACCTGTGGCAGCAGAACGACTGACGAGACGAGCACGGCGGCGGCGCCACGGCGCCCCCTCGGCCTACGGAGGCGAGACCGGAACGATGATCACCGACGAGACCCACGGCTTCCGCCCGCTCGACCGCCCCGACTGCCTGTGGCGGCTGACGCACGCGGTCGTCGGCCGCGTGGCGTGGGCGGGCTGCGGCGGGCGCGCCGTGCTCGTCCCGGTGAACTTCGTCGTCGACGGGCCCGGGGTCGTGTTCCTGACCCCGGGCGCCGGTCACGTCGTCGAGGCGGTCCGCTCCCGCACCCGGCTGACGTTCGAGGCGGACGGCACCGGACCCGCCGCGAACGAGGGATGGAGCGTGCTGCTCAGCGGCCGTCCCGAGATCATCACCGACCACCGGAAGGTCCGGTGGCTGGAGCGGCACCCGCTCGCCGCGTGGGCCCGCGCCCCTCACCGCCGGTTCGTCCGGATACCCGCCGAGGAGATCACCGGGCACGTGATGACGCTGAGCGCCGGCGGCGCGTGAACGCCCCCGTCCCTCCTTGAGATCGCCGGCTCCGGCGCACATGATCTACTTGGCCGGGCACGTCGATACGGGAGGCCGCCATGGGGAAGGCGTCGGGCAAGGTCAAGCGGCTGCCCCGCGACGTCTACGAGCGGGAACTGGCCCGGCTCCAGACGGAGCTGGTGACGCTGCAGGAGTGGGTCCGCGCCGAGGGCGCCCGCGTCGTCGTGGTCTTCGAGGGACGGGACGCGGCCGGCAAGGGCAGCACGATCAAGCGGGTCACCGAGTACCTCAACCCGCGCGTGGCCCGGATCGTGGCGCTGCCCGCGCCGACCGACCGCGAACGCACCCAGTGGTACTTCCAGCGCTACGTCGAGCACCTGCCCGCCGCCGGCGAGATCGTGCTGTTCGACCGGTCCTGGTACAACCGGGCGGGCGTCGAGCGCGTCATGGGCTTCTGCACCCGGCAGGAGTACACGCGCTTCCTCCACCAGTGCCCGATCTTCGAGCGGCTGCTCGTCGAGGACGGCGTCCTGCTGCGCAAGTACTGGTTCTCGGTCAGCGACGCCGAACAGGAACGGCGCTTCCGGAGCCGGCTGGAGGACCCGATGCGCCGGTGGAAGCTGTCCGCCATGGACCTGGAGTCGATCACGAGGTGGGAGGACTACTCGCGCGCCAAGGACGAGATGTTCGTCCACACCGACATCCCCGAGGCGCCCTGGTACGTCGTGGAGAGCGAGGACAAGCGGCGGGCGCGGATCAACATGATCGCCCACCTGCTGTCGACCATCCCCTACCACGAGGTGGAACGACCGCCGCTCGAACTGCCCCCGCGTCCCGCCCCGAAGGGCTACGAGCGGTCGCCGCGCGAGATGCAGACCCAGGTCCCCGACCACTCCGCGACCCTGGGCACCGGCCGCTGACCGCGTGACCGTCGGCGTCGCGGCGCCCGGGACGGCGGTCCGCCGGGTCAGATGAGCGCCGAGCCGTTGTCGCCGCCATGGTGCAGCCCGAGGACCATCGCCGCGTCGTTCGAGGCGACGCCGTTCTCGCCCGGTATGCGACGTCCGGAGAGCATCTGGGGACGCAGCCGGATGAACTGGTCGCGCTGCCCCGGCGCCCAGGTGCGCAGGTCGAGCCTCTCCATCGCGGCGATCTCGTCGGGAGCGAAGACGCGGCGGGCCGGGCCGATCGCCACCACCGACCAGCCGGTCCGCGCGCCGATGTCGAACGCGTCGATCTCGAAGGCGACGATGGTGCCGCTCGCAGCGGTGGCCAGCCGGGAGGTCCGCAAGGTCCGGAACACGATGTCCTCGCCGTCGAGGACGTAGTTGACCGGCTGGATCGCCGGCAGGGCGTTGTGGGTGAAGACGATCCGGCCGACCTCGGCGTGCCGCAGCAGATCCCGGCACTCGTCCGGTCCGAGGATCTCCAGACCACTGCGATCGAGTTGCATCACTCCACCATGCTCGCCCCGCGCATGCCCGGTCAGGGCCTAAGGTCCCGACTCACGACCCTCATGGCACGCCGGTCCGCGACCGGCCCCGGGCGGGCTCGCCGCCCGGCGTCTCGGACCCGATGCCGAAGATCGCGAGGGGGCAGCGGCCACAGCCACCCCACCGGTCCAGGAGGAGGTGACCGCCGGCCAGGCCGCCAACGTCCCGCTCCACGACGTGGAGACGAACCGGACCCGTGAGAGCAGCGGAGAACGCATGGCCTTCGTACCGTAGGACGCGCGGGGCGGCTTGCCGCTGGACGTGGTTCGTCAGGGTTGACGGAGTCGCGTTGCGCGGGTTCGGGCTGTGGTCGCGATGGCGGCATCGCCGAGAGCCTCGGCGACGGCCGCGTGCTTGAGCCAGTTGAAAGGGCTGGACGGCCGCAGGTTGAGCCGCTCGCTGGTCAGGACGCGCGCCAGGTCGAGGCGGCGGGCGCGGAGCGCGGCCTCCAGGAGCGTCTTCTGGACGGCGTCGCGCTGGGCGTGGCTGCCGCCGAACTCGTGGACGCGGTGCCTGATCGGAGCCAGCAGGTCGACCACGGCGCCGTGGTCGCCGCGGCCGAAGGCCACCAGGGCGCGGCAGACCGGCAGCCCGACCCGCGCCGTCATCGCCCGGTTGGTGACGTCCGGACGCGCCCGCTCCAGATAGGCCTCTCGGTCGGCGATCAGCCGGTCGGCGTCGGCGAGCCGCCCGGCACCCACGAACGACATCACCGCGTGCATGTCGTTGAAGGCGGAGAACGCCTCCCGGGACTTCGGCTCCCAGGCGTCCGCCAGCTCCTTCCATCGCGTGGTCTCGTCGCGGCCCTCCAGCAGCAGGCGCCAGAGCAGGGCCGCCGCGTCCAGCAGCTCGAACGCGGAGCCCGTGGCCTGCGGTCCGTGCAGGACGGTGTCGTAGATCTCCAGTGCCCGCGAGGTGTCGCCCGCTTCCAGCGCGTACAGCGCGTAGTGCCACCAGGTGTGGACGTTGAAGAACGTGCCGGTCGACCAGTCGGGCAGGCGTTCGTCCAGGAAGGCGGTTCCGCGGCCGAACCGGCCCTGCATCTCGTAGGTGTGCACGACGGCGTGGATGCCCCACACGTCCTTGGGGTCGAGTTCGACCGCGCGCAGTCCGGCCTCTTCCGACCGGCCGTAGTGGCCGGCCTCCTCCAGCCCGAAGGCGTACATGCCGAGAAGGTGACCGAGGTGCCGGTCGTCCTCATGCCAGGCCGTCAGCGCGCCGCCGATCCGGTCGCGCAACGCGCGGGCGTCGCCGGTGAAGAAGTCGAGCTGGTGGCCTACGAACAGCGCCAGCGCGTCGCGCGGATACTCTTCGGCGATCCGCCCCAGCGCGGCGCCGCAGGCCGGGAGGCCGCCGTCCAGCAGGTGCTCCACGGCCTCGATGTGCGCCTGCTCGCGGGGCAGCAGGCGCACCGCCTCCACGCCGGCGCGGAACTCCCGGAACCGCGCGGCGGCCTCCCGCGCGTCCTCCGGTTCGGTGGTCAGCAGCCCGAGGTAGGCGGACAGGACGTTGGCCATCGGAAAGCCGGGATCCTCGGCCAGAGCCGCGCGCGTCTCGTCGACGACCTGCGCGCGGAAGTGCAGCAGCTCGTCGATCGCGGTGTCGTAGTGCGCGAGTGCGGCGGGCGTCGCCGCCCCGATGGCCAAGCCGTGCTCGTCGGTCCCCATGGTCTCCCCGCCGGTGAGGTATCGCGTCGCTGAGCGGTTTCTTCCCCCGAGTGAAGGTAGTCAACGAATGAACGTACGGGCAGGGGCCGCCGAGACGGGAGGCGACCGGGCCGAGGCCACCGTCCCCTACGACATGGGACTCCATCTCCCGATGGGCCATCGGCGTGCCGGCCGGGCGGTAGCCAAGAGGTCGTAGGCCAACGCCGGCAGGAACGCCAGGAGCAGGACGACCCGCGCAAGGCGGGCAGGCCGCGGGCCACGAGGATCGGGCGGGGCCAGACCGGCATGGCCCGCAACCTGATGAGCATGCCGTCGCGGGCGTCCTGCATCAGTCCCGTCCCGGTCTGAAGGCCGCTCCGCAGCGCCGTCGTGAAGAACGTCCTGGAGCAGGTCGGGCGGCAGGTCCGGCAGCGGCTCCCCCGCCGCAACTCCAGCGCCTCGCGCAGCAGCGCGGCCGCGCGGTGCGGCGTGCTCGTCCGCGCCGGGCGCGTGGCGCCCTTGGCGGACGAGCACACCGAACCGGTGCAGGTCCAGCGACCTCGATCAAGTAGCGCCGGGGTGGGTCAGCACGATCGTCGTGCCGTCCGCGCGGAGCGCGGGTGGCTCTGCAGGGTGCTGCGGGAGTGATCTCACTCTCCCTCGCCGGCGTCACCAGGTGCTCTGCGGCGAGAGGTCGACGATGCCTCGTGGTGTCGGCCGCTTGTGCACGGTGTTGCCGGTGATCTTGTACACGTGGCCGCCGATCTCCGCGACGATGGCGTCGCCGAAACTCACCACGGCCGGGCTGCCGCTGTGGACCGGGCCGAGCGGCACGTCGCGGTCGATCTTCCCGGCCGCCAGGGAGTACCACTTGACGTGGCCCTGCCCCTGCCCGGCCACCAGCGCGACGATGTGCGCGTTGTCGGAGTCGGCGGCGGCGCCGATCAACTCCGTGCCGGGCGGCCCGAGCCGGACGGGGCGGATGACGCCCGTGGCCGGGTCGAGGACGCGCAGCCCGGTGTCGGGCGTCTCGGCGGTGAAGAGCAGACGGCGGCCGTCCGGCGTCCAGGTCAGGTCGTCGGCCACCTGGCCCTGCGGGAGGTCGAAGGCACGGCGGCGCCCGGTGGCGACGTCGATGACGGTGATGCGCTCGCGGATGCGGTCGTCGTCGGTGAGAGAGTATTCACCGTTGCCGGCGGTCAGCTTCGCGCCGCTCTCGGTGACGTAGGCGATCGTGCTCCGGTCGCGTGTCGCGGCCAGCAACCGCGGGCCCTCTCCTGGGAGTCCGTGCAGCGTGAGCCGCGGCAGTTCCGCGAGCAGCGCGGGGGTGCCGTCGGCCTTGAGGGAGAGCCGGTAGAAGCGGATGACGGACTGGCCGACGTCGACCGTGGTGAGGAAGAAGGTCCGGTCGTCACCGGAACCGGCGGCGTCCCAGAATCCGGTAGTGCCGCGCGGGACGGGGACGTGGGCGATCCGCTTCCCGGTGGCGGCGTCGTTCACGGTCACCGGGGTTCCGGGCGGCATCCCGCCGGTGAGGACGTACTTGGCGCCGGCGTAGGCCGCGAGCGTCATGCGCGGCGTCGCGGCCGGGTGGCCGGACGGCCGGACGACCAGCGCGACGATCGCCAGTGCGACGGCCGCGACGGCGACGGCGCCGATCGGGGCGGCCAGGCGCCGGCGGCGCGGGGCGGCCGGGGCGAGCGGCCGCACGGCTCCGGCCGCGACGGTGGCGGCGGCGTCGGCGAGAGCGCCGCGCACCAGGTCCTCGGGCATCGTGTTCACTTCTCCTCCTCGTACCGTGCGCGGAGCGCGACCAGGCCGCGCGAGAGCGTCGACTTGACGGTTCCGGCGCTGACGCCCATGGCGGCGGCGATCTCCGCCTCAGGCAGGTCGAGGTAGTAGCGCAAGATGACGGCCTCCCGCTGGCGTGGGGCGAGCCGGGCGATGGCGCGCAGCACCCGCCGCCGGTCCTCGGCGATCACGACGTCGCTCTCCGCCGAGTTCCCCGCCGACCAGACCGGGGCGGGAGGCTCGGTGAACCTGCGCGTCAGAGCCCGGCGGCGCAGCACGGTCCGACACGTGTTCACCAGGGCGGCACGGGCGTAGGCGAGCAGGTCGTCGGGTGGGGCGGACGACCGCCGGCGGGGGCGTTGCAGGCGGGCGTAGACGTCCTGGACGACGTCCTCCGCGCTCGCCTGGTCGCCCAGCAGCAGTAGCGCCAGCCGGACGAGCGACAGGTGATGCGCCTGGAACAGCTCGGCGACGTCCCGCGCCCGCGCGCCCGGCGCCGGCCCGTCGGAGGCGCCGGCGCCGGGCGCGGCCAGCGCTTGCTCGAATGTCATGCCTGTTAGACCAGCGAACCGCCGAATGGTTGTTCCTCCGGCGCGGAAGTCTCGGCGCCGCGGGGACGGGGCAGAGGAGGCCGGGGACGTGGGCGGCGGCACCCTGCCGATCACGGTCCCGCCCACAATGCCGCTCTGCAGAGGAGCCGTCCTGGCTTTACCTGCGAGGTAATGGACGGTGCGCGGGTGTGATCGTGAAGGTGGGCCGGGTAGGTTCCGGCGCCGTCCGAGGAGGATCCATGACCACCGGGCTCACCCCCGACCAGATCACCGATGCCATGCCGTTCGCCCGCGCGCTCGGCGTGGAGATCGACGCCGCCGCTCCCGAGGAGGTGACGGGGCATCTCGACTGGGCGGCGGACCGCTGCACGGCCGGCGGGCTGATGCACGGCGGGGCGCTGATGGCGCTCGCCGACACGCTCGGCGCGGCCTGCGCCTTCCTCAACCTGCCGCCGGGCGCGTCCACGACGACGCTGGAGTCCAAGACCAACTTCTTCAGAGGCGTGAAGGAGGGCAGCGTCCGAGGCGTCTCGCACCCGCTGCACACGGGCCGGACGTCGATCGTCGTGCAGACCGACCTCTACGACGGCACCGGCCGCCGTGTGGCCCAGGTGACCCAGACCCAGGCCGTTCTGCGAGCGTGACCGAACGCCGGGCCGGGAGCCTTTACGTTGTAGATTTTTTAGCGACGTGCTCGTCGAAGAAGGCGAAGATGCGCTCCCAGGCGACGGGCGCGTTCTCGCGGCCCCTGCCCAGGCCGAACGCGATCTTCGTGACCGGCCCGAGGAGGCCCGGCGCCTCGGGCCCGGTGAGGAAGCTGTGGCCGCTGCCGGGGTACTCCCTCACGTCGTGCGGGACTCCCCCGGCGGTCAGGGCCCGGTCGAGCTTGGCGGCGGCGCCGCGGAGGGTCGGGTCCGCGCCGCCGTAGCTGGCGACGATCGGACATGCCTCCCGCAGCGCCTCCTCCGGCCTTCTCGGCAGCATGCCGTAGTTGACCGCCGCCGCCTGGAAGTCGTACTTCGCCGCGGCGACCAGCGCGAACCCGCCGCCCATGCAGAAGCCGCACACGCCCACGTCGCCGGTGCAGTCGTCACGCGCGGCCAGCCAGGCGCGCGCCGCCTCGACCGCGTCGTAGGTGGGGCCGCGTCCGGCGCGCATCTCCCCCAGCGCCTTGCGGACGCACCGCACCCACGGCGCGCCGCCGTAGAAGTCCGGCAGGACGGCCAGGTAGCCGCGGGAGGCGAACCGGTCGGCCTGCGCGCGCATGTCAGGGGTGGCGCCGAACGCCTCGAACACGATGACGACGGCGGGCCACGGCCCGTCTCCCTCGGGGACGGCGAGGTACCCGGGCAGCTCGCGGGCGCCGGTGGGGATCACGATGTCCGACATGCCGCCCCATCCTGCCGCAGGCGTACATCGTACGTACAGACCCGCGCCGGCGGTGGCTCAGCGCGCCGCCGCGGGCGTCAGACCTTGCGCCACTTCGGGATCCAGGCGCCGTCCTCCACCTCGTAGTCGCCGAACAGGTCGGGCGCCTCCGTGCGCATGAGCTCGCCGATCTTGCCGAAGAGCAGGCGGATCTCCTCCTCGGCGCCGGGCGCGGTCCGGTTCTCCAGGGTGTGCCGCAGGCTGCGGACGTTCGCCGTCCAGACCAGGCCCGTGCCGAGGCCCTCCGGGGCGAAGCGGCGCATGAAGGAGGTCTTGTGCTTCTTCTCCTTGAAGGGGACGCCCTCCTCGTCCAGCCCGAAGTGCTCGGTCATCCACCCCTGGAACTCCTCCATCTGCTCCAGCATCGCGGTGGCGCGCTTCATCAGCTCGGCGTCCTCGCGGGCCCACTCGGGGAACCAGAAGGGGATGTCCGTGAGCCGGACGTACCGCAGCGACTCCTGCGAGATCGCGACACCGGGGCGGTGGCGCACGAGCTCGTGGGTCAGCACGCGGCTGACGTTGTGCAGCACGAAGCTGAAGCTGACGTGCTCCAGCACCGAGCCGTGCAGGCTGCGGAGGATGTTCTCCAGGTAGGCGGACGAGTCGGTGCGGACCTTGGTCACGTTGGGGTTGAGGCCCGGCTCCCAGGACCGGTAGCAGAGCCGGCCGGCGAACTCCGCGAGGGTCTGGGGGTCGTTCAGCTCGTCGTCGAGGTCGCCGCGGTCGAGGCGCTCCAGCCAGCTCTCGCCGCCGACGTCCCGCAGGTACCGGGCCACCTCGCCGTAGTCCAGTTCGGGCCGCGCTACGAGGAACACCTCAGGCTCGACGCTCTTCACTTCGTATCCCCCTACGGGCCGGTTCCGTCGCCCTATAGGAAACCACCCCGCCGGGGGCGCCGCGACCCGGGTGCCCGGCATCGCGTGTAATGGGCGTCCTGGGACGACGCTCATGTGGTCATGTCCGAGACTAGAGAGGCTTCACCTGCTGTGGGGGGTTCGAGGATGGTCGACGGGGACTCGGGGCCGGCCGGGCTGACGGTGCTGGGGGCGTGCCCGCTCGACTGCCCGGACGGGTGCTCGTGGGTGGTGACCGTCCGGGACGGCAAGGCGGTGCGGCTGCGCGGCAACCCGGACCACCCGTACACGCGCGGGGCGCTGTGCACCAAGGTGAACCGGTGGCTCGAACGCGCGGAGCAGCCCGACCGGATCCTGCACCCGATGCGGCGCGTCGGCGCGAAGGGCGAGGGGCGCTTCGAGCGGATCACCTGGGACGAGGCCCTTGACGAGATCGCGGACCGGCTGCGCGGCGTGATCGCCGAGCACGGCGGCGAGGCCGTCTGGCCCTACTGGGGCACGGGCACGCTGGGCTACCTGCAGGGCTGCGAGGGCTTCGGCGGGCGCCGGTTCTTCAACGTGCTGGGCGCGTCGGCGCACGCCGTCGACATCTGCTCGGCGGCCGGGGCGGCCGGGATGACGGCCGCGATCGGGTCGGCGGGCGGCATGGACCCGCAGGACCTGGCGCACGCCCGGCTGGTCCTGTTGTGGGGGACGAACCCGCTGACCAGCGGGCACCATGTGTGGAAGTTCGTCCAGGACGCGCGCAGGGCGGGCGCGCACCTGGTCGCGATCGACCCGGTCCGGACGCGGACGGCGCAGCAGGCCGACGAGCACCTGGCCCCGCTGCCCGGCACGGACGCGGCGCTCGCGCTGGGGCTGCTGAACGTGGTCGTGCGCCTCGGCGCGCAGGACGAGGAGTTCCTGCGGGACCACACGCGGGGGTGGGAGGAGTTCCGGGAGCGGATCGCGGAGTTCCCGCCGGAGCGGGCCGCGGAGATCACCGGCGTCCCGGCGGCGGACATCGTCGCGCTGGGCGAGCGGATCGCGCGCACCCGTCCCACCGCCATCCGGGCGACGCAGGGCGTCCAGCGGCACTCCGGCGGCGGGGCGACGCTCCGGGTGCTGGCCGGCATCCCGGCGGTCACCGGCGACTGGCGGCTGCGCGGCGGCGGCCTCGCGTTCTCGACGTCGGGGCACATCAAGCTGAACAAGGCGGCGCTGTACCGGGACGACCTGCGTCCGGGCCCGGTGCGGACGCTGTCGATGAGCCGGCTCGGCGAGGGCCTGCTGGACGTCCAGGACCCGCCGGTCAAGGCGCTGTTCGTGATCGCGGCGAACCCGGCGGGCAGCACGCCGCACCAGAACAGGGTGCGGCGGGGCCTCGCGCGCGAGGACCTGTTCACGGTGGTGCTGGAGCAGTTCCCGACCGACACCGTGGACTACGCCGACATCGTGCTCCCGGCGACCGCGCAGCACGAGCACGCCGACCTGCACGAGGGGTACGGCCACCTGTACCTGACCTGGAACGAGCCGGCGGTCGCGCCGCCCGGCGAGTGCCTGCCGACGTCGGAGACGTTCCGGCGGCTCGCGCGGCGGATGGGCGTCGAGGAGCCGGCCGTGTACGACTCCGACGAGCGGCTCGCCGAGCAGCTGCTGGCCTCGGACCACCCGTGGATGGCGGGCGTCACGCTGGACCGGCTGCGCGAGGAGGGGTTCGTCCGGATGGCCGTGCCGGACCCGTTCGTCCCGTACGCCGGCGGGTTCCCGACGCCGTCGGGGCGGCTGGAGTTCCGGTCGGCGCGGGCGGCCGGGGCCGGGGCGGACCCGCTGGCCGGGTACGTCCCGCCGTTCGAGGTCGCCGATCCGGAGCGGGCGCGGCGCTACCCGCTGGCGCTGGTCTCGGCGGCGTCGCACGAGTTCCTGAACACCCAGTTCGCCAACAACCCGGAACTGCGGCGCCGCGCGGGCGACCCGGCCGTTCGGGTCCATCCGGACGACGCGGCGGCGCGGGGCCTGGCCGACGGGCAGCGGGTCCGCGTCGGCAACGACCGCGGCTCCTTCGAAGCCGTCCTGCGGGTGTCCGACCAGGTCAGGCCCGGTGTCGCGGCGACCTCGAAGGGGCACTGGCCGAAGTTCGCCGGCGGTTCGAACGCCAACGCGGTGGTGGACGAGCGCGCCACCGACCTCGGCGGCGGCCCGGTGTTCCACGACACCCGCGTCGAGATCACCGCGGCCGGCTGATGCCGGTACGGTATGCGCCGTACGGAGGGATCGATGACGTTTCAGGCCATGCTCGACCGCGCCCGCAAGTACGAGCGGCAGGGCCGCCCGGAGGAGGCCGCGGGGGCGTACGCGTCCGCCGCGCAGGACGCCGAGGCGCGCGGGGACCGGGCGTCGGCCGTCGCCGTCCGGGCCCGGCAGGCGCGCGCGCTGGCCGCGGCGGGCCGGGTGGACGAGGCGCTGCGGGTGCTGGACGGCGCCGAGCGGGCGGCGGCGGCGCTGCCCGGCGGGCCTGAGGTCCGCGCGGTGCTGGACGGGCAGGCCGCGCACGTCCTGGCCGCGGCCGGGCGGACGGGCGACGCGGCGCGCCGGGCGTGGGGCGCGATGGCGGGCTTCCGGTCCGCCCAGGACCACAAGCGCGCCGACGTCGCGGGCGTGCACGCCGCGCGGCTGATCGTGAAGGACGCGGGGCCGCGCGGCGCGCTCGGGCCGCTGCGGGACCTGCTGGCGAGGATGCCGGCGGGCGGCGACGGGCACCGGCAGGTCGCGGCGCTGCTCGCCGACGCCGAGCGCCGCCCCGACCGCGACTACGACGTCCTGATCACCGACCCGGACAGCGCCTCGTGGGGGCGGCTCGCCGCGGCCCTCGCGGTCGGCGCGCACCTGGCGGTCGGGAACGCGGTGCCGTGGAACACGCTGTCCACCCCGGACGGCGCCCGCGACGACCGCGTCCTGCTGGAACGCGACTGGGGCATCACGGACGCGGCGGGCTGGCGCGAGCAGATCGACCGGCTGCTGGACGCCGAGAACAGCGACCCGGCCATCCAGATGGTGCTCGACCAGCGCGGCCGCGGCACCGAGCCGCACGCCTGGCGGGCGGCGATCGTCGCCTGGTGCCGCGAGCGCGACATCTCCGACGAGACCATCGAGCACGTCGTGGCGCTGTCGGAGCTGATCCGGCGGTACGAGGCGCGGTTCCGCGCGGACGGGCTGCTGGCGCCGGACGGCCGGGTCGAGAGCGTGTACGGCTACGACTTCGGCCGCGCGGTGAACATGGCGCGCTGGGGCCTGAACGCGGGCTACTGCGACGCCGAGGAGGCCGAGAAGTGCGTGCTGGTCGCGGGCCACCGCGCCGGCCAGGTCTACGGATCGTGGACGTCGTTCTCGTCGGGGTACGTCCTCGGCCGGATGCTCCGGTTCGACGACGGCGAGTTCGGCGAGTGGTACGACCGGTCGCTGGCCGGCCACCGCATCCTCGCGGACGACCCGGCGAGCCCCTGGCGCCGCATGGCCTGGGGCTAGCCGTCCGCCAGGGCGTCGATCTCGGCGGTGACCTCGCGGCGCCCGGCGTCGTCGAGGGACGAGGCGGCGACGGCGTTGCGGGCGAGCGCGGCCAGATCCGCCCGGCCGAGCCCGAACACCTCGGCGGCGACGCGGTACTCGCCGGTCAGCGTGGTGTCGAACATGGGCGGGTCGTCGCTGTTCAGCGTGACGAACAGGCCCTCCTCCAGCATGCGCGGCAGCGGGTGCTCGTCGAGCGAGGCGACCTGCCCGGTCCTCAGGTTCGACGTGGGGCACACCTCCAGCGGGATCTGCGTCTCGCGCAGGCGGGCGGTGAGGCGGGGGTCCTCCAGGCAGCTGGTGCCGTGGCCGATGCGCTCGGCGCCGAGCCCGTCGAGGGCCTCCCAGATCGTCTCCGGGCCGGTCATCTCACCGGCGTGCGGAAGGCTGCGCAGGCCCGCGGCGCGTGCGGCGCGGAAGGCGTCCCGGAACGCGTCCCGGTGCGGCGGGCGGCACTGCTCGATGCCGCCCAGGCCGAACCCGACGAGCGCCTCGGGCGGGTGGGCGAGCGCGTGGTCGAGGGTGCCGCGGGCGCCCTCGGCGCCGAACTCGCCGGGGATGTCGAAGACGTAGGCGACGCGGATCCCGTGCCGGGCGCGGGCCTCGCGGACGGCGTGGTCGAGCGCCTCGGTGATCGCGGGCATCGGCATGCCGGCGCGCTGGTGGGTGTACGGGGTGACGGTCAGCTCGACGTACCGGACGTTCTGCGCGGCGAGGTCGCGGGCCGTGCCGAGCACGAGGGTCCCGACGTCCTCGGGGGTCCGGACGAGGCTCGACACCGACTCGTACACCTCGGCGAAGTGGGGGAAGTCGCGGAACTCGTAGAAGGCGCGCAGCTCGCGCTCGTCCGCGGGGACGGGGCCGTCGGGGTGGCGGCGGGCCAGTTCGAGGACGGTGGGGACGGAGGCGGAGCCCACGAGGTGGACGTGGAGCTCGACCTTCGGCAGGGCGTCGATGAACGCCTCGATGGGGGACGTGTCGGTCAGCACGCCGCGAAGCTAACAGCCGTCCCAACGGCGGGGACAGGGATATCCGGGGTACCTGCCACAAGATTGTCAGGAACGACCGGGGCCGCCCGTCCGGCGAGAATGGGGGCATGCGCGCCGCCCGGTTGATCTCGCTCGTCCTGCTCCTGCAGTCGCGGGGGGCGATGACGGCCGGGGAGCTGGCCCGGGAGCTGGAGGTCTCGGAGCGGACCGTCTACCGGGACGTGGAGGCGCTGTCGTCGGCCGGGGTCCCGGTGTACGCCGACCAGGGCCGCAACGGCGGGTACCGGCTCGTCGGCGGGTACCGGACGCGGCTCACCGGCCTGAGCCGGGAGGAGGCCGAGGCGCTGTTCCTGTCCGGCCTGCCCGGCCCGGCCGGGGAGATGGGGCTCGGCGACGCGGTCGCGGCCGCCGAGCTGAAGGTCCTCGCGGCGCTGCCCGCCTCGCTGCGGGACGCGCCGGCGCGGGCCGGGCAGCGGTTCCATCTCGACGCCCCCGGCTGGTTCGGCGAGGCCGGGACGCCGCCGCTGCTGCGCGACCTCGCGCGCGCGGTGTGGCGGGACGAGACCGTCGTCCTGCGCTACCGCAAGGGCGGCGAGGTGGCCCGGACGGTGGACCCGTACGGGCTCGTGCTGAAGAACGGCACCTGGTACCTCGTCGGCCGGGTCGGCGGGCAGCCCCGCACGTACCGGGTCGACCGCGTCACCGCCGTCGAGGAGACCGGCGCGGTGTTCGAGCGGGACGAGGCGTTCGACCTCGCCGGGCACTGGGACGAGCAGGCGGCGGCCTTCGTCCGGTCGATGCTGCGCGAGGAGGTCGCCGTGCGGCTCAGCCCGGCCGGGATGCGGCTGCTGCGGTTCGCGGTCGAGCCGGTCGCCGCGGAGCGGGCCGCTGGGAGCGCGGGCGAGCCCGACGACCGGGGCTGGCGCTCCGCCGTCCTGCCGGTCGAGTCGCTGGAGGTGGCGGCCTCGCAGCTCATGCGGCTGGGTCCGGAGGTCGAGGTGCTCGGCCCGCCGGCGCTGCGCGAGCGCATGGCGAGCGCGGCGGCCCGCCTCGCCGCCCTCTACGCCGTCTGACCGGCGCGGCCGGTCCCCCGTCGCCCTGACCGGCGCGCTCCGTTCGCCGTCGCCCTGACCGGCGCGCTCCGTTCGCCATCGCCGCTGTGACCCCGGACACATCGGTCGGTAACCGAACATTTCGGTAACCGATGTATCTTGGGCGGCGGGAACGGCGAGACGTGCCGCGGCGCCCGGGGCGGCCGCGGCCGGAGGTGACGTGAACGGTGAACTGACGGAGCGGCCGGTCCTGCGGAGGCTGCCCGCCGTGCTGGTCCAGGAGCGGCCGCGGCCGGACCGGGTCCGCGAGCACCCCCGCGCCTGGTGGCTCGCGGTCGCCACGGTGTGCTTCGGCGCGTTCATGGGGCAGCTCGACGCCAGCGTCGTCACGCTCACCTACGGCAGCCTGGGCGCGGAGTTCGGGACCTCGCTGGCCGCCGTGGAATGGGTGTCGCTGGCCTACCTGCTCACCCTGGCGGCGCTGCTGATCCCCGTCGGGCGGTTCGCCGACGCGCGCGGCCGCAAGCTGCTCTACCTGCACGGGTTCGGGGTCTTCGTGGTCGCGTCGGCGGCGTGCGGGCTGGCGCCGTCGCTCGGGACGCTGATCGCGTTCCGGGTCGCGCAGGCTGCCGGCGCGGCGATGATGCAGGCCAACAGCGTGGCGCTGGTGGTGACCAGCGCGCCGGCCGAGCGGACGCGCGGGGCGCTCGGCGTGCAGGCCGCCGCGCAGGCGCTCGGGCTGGCGCTCGGGCCCACGGTGGGCGGGGCGCTGGTGTCCACGCTGGGCTGGCGCTGGGTGTTCGGCATCAACGTGCCGATCGGGATCGTCGCCCTGGTCGCGGGCCACTACCTGCTGCCGCGGACCCGGGAGCGCAACCAGGCCCGCGAGCTGGACCGGGCCGGCGCGGTGCTGCTGACGGTCGCGACGACCGCGGGGCTGCTCGGCGTCTCGGCGGCGTCCGGGCTGCCGGTGCCGGAATGGGGCGTCGCGGCGCTGTTCGCCGTGGCGGTCGCGGGCGGCTGGGCGTTCACCGCCCGGCAGCGCAGGGCGCCCTCTCCCCTGCTCGACCTGGACCTGCTGCGGGTGCGCGCGGTGTCGGCGGGGCTCGCCGGGGCGCTCGGCGCGTACCTGGTGCTGTTCGGCCCGCTGGTGCTGGTCCCGATCGTGCTGACGGGCCGCGGCTCGTCGGAGCTGCTGGCGGGGCTGGTGCTGACGGCCCTGCCCGCCGGGTTCGGGGCCGGCGCGGTCGGCGGCGAACCGCTGCTGCGGGGGACGACCGACCGGGCCCGCGGGGTGCTCGGCGCCGGGACGGCGGCGGCGTCCCTGGCGGGGATGCTGTTCCTCCCCCTGTCCCCCGGCTGGCTGGCCGCCCAGGCGGCGGTCCTCGGGCTCGGGCTGGGCGTGTTCACCCCCGCCAACAACGCGCTCATCATGAAGGCCGTACCGGCGCGCTGGTCGGGCACGGGCGGCGGCCTTGTCAACATGGCCCGCAGCCTCGGGACGGCGCTCGGCGTCGCGCTCGTCGCGCTGGCGCTGCACCTCGGGCCGGACGGCGGGCGCCTCGACGGGGCGCGCTGGGCGATCGCCGTGCTGCTCGCGGCGTCGGCGGCCACGGTCGCCGCCGCCTGGGCGGCGACCGGCGGGCGGACCCGGGCGGACGGCGAGCCCGACGGGGGCCGGGAGACGAGCGGGTGCCGGGAGCCGGAAGGGTGCCGGGAGCCGGGCGGCGAGGGCGGCGGGCCGGGCTAGAGTTGCGCCATGTCCCAGCAGCCGCCCGCCGAGACCGGCACGCACGCGCGCGCGACGGACACGCGCCTGCTCACCGAGACCGTGACCCGGCTGCGGCGGGCGCTGCGCGCCTCGATCCGCACCGAGTACCCGTGGGAGACGCTGCCGATGGCGCAGGTCGAGCTGCTCCAGGTGCTCGCCGAGCGGTCGCCCGCGCGGATCGGCGACCTCGCCGCGCGGCAGCGCCTCGCCACCAGCACCGTCAGCGGGCTGGTCGGCCAGATGATCGGCGCGGGGCTGGTGGCGCGGGCCGTCGACCCCGCCGACCGGCGGGCGTCCGCGGTCACCCTCACCGACGCCGGCCGCGACCAGCTCGCCGCGTGGGCGCGGGCGCACGAGCGGCGGCTGAACACGGCGCTGGAGGGCCTGGACGAGGCGGACCGCGCCGCCATCGTGGCCGCCCTGCCCGCACTCGCCCGTCTCACCGACCGGCTCGACGGCCTGGTCTGACCCGCCCGGCCGCCGGCGCGGGCCCGCGCCCGCGGACCGGCGCCGGCCCGAGGGGCCGGGACTAGCGGTAGCCGGTGAGGTCGGCGGGCCGCCCGTCGGTGATGTAGCGCCAGCAGTCGGGACGGCTGCCGTCGGCGTCGGTGAAGCCGTAGACCTGCGCGAGGCCGCCGCTGGACAGCGACGCGCCGTTCCAGCGGGCCCGGTCCGGGTCGGCGGCGAGCGCGGCGACGGCCCGCCCGACGAAGGCGGGCGACTCGGAGATGGCGAAGCCGGGTTCCCTGGCGACGCCGTCCCGCCAGGTGTCCTCGGTGACGCCGAAGTGCTCCAGCATCGCCTCCGACCGCAGCCAGCCCGGCGTGAGCGCGACGGCGGTGGCGCCGTGCGGCGCGATCTCCACGGACTGGGCGAGCGCCATCCGGATGACGGCGCTCTTCGCGAGGTCGTAGAAGAACCCGACGTCCTCGCGGTAGCGGGCGTTGTACTCGGCGGTCCCGTCGGTCATCTCGACGACGAGCCCGCCGGGCTCGCGGATCAGCAGCGGCAGGGCGCGGTGGCTGGTGACGGCGTGGGTGTCGACGGCCAGCCGGAGCAGCCGGAGCCCGTCCTCCAGCGACTGCTCCCACAGCGGCTTGCCGAAGCGGAACAGGTGGTCGGAGCCCCACACGTCGTTGACCAGGACGTCCAGCCGCCCGTGCTCCTCGTCGATCCGCCGGACGAGGGCGGTGACCTGCGCGGGGTCGAGGTGGTCGACCTGGACGGCGATGCCCTCGCCGCCCGCCGCGGTCACCAGCTCGGCGGTCTCCTCGATGGTCTCGGGACGGCCCATCTCGGACCGGTGCGCACGGGTGGTGCGCCCCGTCACGTAGACGGTGGCGCCCGCGGCGCCCAGCTCGGCGGCGATGCCGCGGCCGGCGCCGCGGGTGCCTCCCGCGACCAGTGCGATCGTGCCTTTCAGTTCACGGCTCATGGGGACGATGCTGGCGCGAAAACCTGACAGCCCGCGTCAGTGTTCTTCCATGTCCCCGGCCCGGTTCACCACGCTCAGGTGAAGATGCTCACGCCGCCGGGGCCGACGAGCAGCCCGACGACGATGAGGACGATGCCCCAGATCAGCTCGCGCCGGGCGAGGATCACGTAGATGCCGGAGATCACCAGGATCACGGCGATGAGCCACAGGATTGTCATCATGGCGAGCGGGATCCCCGGTACGAAAGCGGTAAAACCGCCACCCCGATTCGGTCAAGCCGAATCGGGGTTTCGGGCGGAGGGGGGATCGCTCCCCCCTCCGCCGGGATAACGGCGATCACGCGCGCCGCGCGGCGCGGCGCCGTGGCCGGAAACCGAGTCTTCCGCGCCCGGCGCCACCGGTCCAGGAACCACGGGACCATTTCCGGACGTCCGCGATGATGCTTCAGGACGAGAACCGGGTCCTGCGTCCGGCGGGTTGACACTGGGGACCGAACGAGCACCGCCGGTCCCCGCACGGCTCCGGCCGTCCCGGACGAGCGGGCCCGGCCGTCGTCACCGGGCCCGGCAGAGGCGCAGCACGTTCGCCACGATCCGGTGCCCCGCGCCGCCCGCCGCGGTCAGGATCGACTCCGGATGGAACTGCACCGCCCACCGCCGCCTGCCCGCGTCCTCGATCGCCATCACGACGTCCCCGGTCAGCGCCGTCACCTCGAAGCCCTTCACCCGGTCCGGGGTGGCGTGCAGGGAGTGGTAGCGGGCCGCGGTGAACTCGTCGGCGAGGCCCTCGAACAGCGCGCCCCCGACCACCTTCACCTGGCCGGGCTTGCCGTGCGACGGCTCGGGCAGCAGGGTCAGCTCCCCGCCCGCGTGCTCGACCATCGCCTGCAGGCCGAGGCACACCCCGAAGACCGGCAGGTCCCGCTCGCCGAGGGCGTCCAGCAGCCCGCGGGTCGCGAAGTCCTCCGGGCGGCCCGGGCCGGGCGACAGCACCACCAGGTCCGGCGCGTGGTCGTCCAGCATCCGCACCGGGAACCCGTGCCGCAGCGTGACCACCTCGGCGCCCTGCTGCCGGAAGTAGTCGGCGAGGGTGTTGACGAACGAGTCCTCATGGTCGACGAGGAGCACCTTCAGGCCCTCGCCGGGCAGGTCCGGCTGCGGCGCCGGCTCCTCGGCCGCCGCTCCGGCGGACGGCCGCCGCGACGTCTCCAGCGCGCCGAGCAGCGCGCTGGCCTTCAGGTGCGTCTCGCGCTCCTCCTCGTCCGGGTCCGAGTCGTACAGCAGCGTCGCGCCGGCCCGCACCGTCGCGATCCCGTCGCGGATCTGCGCGGTGCGCAGCGTCAGCCCGGTGTTCATCGACCCGTCGAACCCGACGCAGCCGACCGCGCCGCCGTACCAGCGGCGCGGCGAGTCCTCGTGGTCCTCGATGAACTGCATCGCCCACGCCTTTGGCGCGCCCGTCACCGTCACCGCCCACATGTGGGTCAGGAACGCGTCGAGCGCGTCGAAGCCCGGACGCAGCCGGCCCTCGATGTGGTCGACGGTGTGGATCAGCCGCGAGTACAGCTCGATCTGCCGGCGGCCGAGCACCCGCACGCTGCCCGGCACGCAGACCCGCGACTTGTCGTTGCGGTCGACGTCGGTGCACATCGTCAGCTCGGACTCGTCCTTGGCGGACGACAGGATCGCGCGGATCTGGTCGGCGTCCTCCAGCGCGTCGCCGCCGCGCCTGATCGTCCCGGCGATCGGGCAGGTCTCCACCCGGTCGCCGGTGACCCGGACGAACATCTCCGGCGACGCGCCGACCAGGTACTCCCCGTCACCGAGGTTGAACATGAACTCGTACGGGGCGGGGTTCGTCTCGCGGAGCCGCTCGAAGAAGACGGCGGGCGCGTCGCAGCGCCCGTACATGGCGTGGCCCGGCGTCACCTCGAACAGGTCGCCCCGCACGAACTTCTCCTTGGCGTCCCGCACCATCTGCGCGTACACGCCCGGCACCGGCTGCGGCGGCAGCTCGCCGCGCGACGGGACGGGCGTCGGCTCGGTGGCGCGCGGCATGCCGGCCGTGCTCGCGCCGCCCACCTCGAACTCGTAGGACATGCGGTGCGAGGTCTCGCGCTTGCGGTCGACCACGACCATCTCGTCGGCGAGATGGAGCACGAGGTCGCGCTGGTCGGCGGGCCGCTCCAGGCGCGTCCGCAACGGCTCGAACTGCAGCGACAGGTCGTACCCGAACGCCCCGTACAGGCCGAGGTGCGGGTCGTCGCAGCGGAACAGGTCGATCACCGCGCGCAGCGCCGTGAAGACGGTCGGCTGGCGGCTGCGGTCCTCCTCGGCGAAGAACTCCTCCGTCGGCGGGACGAAGACCCCGAACTCCTCCGGTCCGTCCGCGCGGACCTCGCCGACCGGGCGCAGCGCCTCCGCCACCGCCGGAAGGACCACGCGCCCCCGGCCGTTCAGCGCGCGGACGGACACGTCCCGCCCCCGCGCGAGGATCTCCAGGCACGGGTCGACGTAGGCCATGTGCCAGCGGCTGTAGCGGCCGGGATACTCCATGCCCGAGCTGAGCACGCCGCCGCGCCGCTCCCCCACGGCGGCGACGAGGGCGTTCAGCACGTCGGACTTGCGCTCGGAGTCGACCGGGACGGCGGTACGGGTGACCCGTACGCCCCCGGCGGTGACGAACTCGCCGACTCCCGCCTGGCGGATGTCGGCGTGCTGTGAGTCGGCGTGCTGTGAGACGGTCTCCACCGCGGTGGCCCCTCGTTTCGGGCCCTGCACCGGCGGACAACGGAAAACGACCGCCGATGAGGGCGGTCGCCTGGTCAGGACATGCAGAACCGGCGCCGCCTCAGCGGCGCCACCACCACCGGCGGGTCGCGGTTCGCATACGGCGAGGCTACCAGTGTCCGCCCGGGGGCGGCGACCCCGCGGCCGGCCGCGCACCGCGCCGCCGGGGTCCGGGCCCGCGGACGAGCCGGGCGTCCACCAATTGGAACGATCCAGCCAAGTCGTGCCGAGGTCGATATCGAGCCGTTATCGCAGGCGGATAGCCTTTCCCGGCTCCACCCCTGGCAGAGTCCGTCTCGCGATCCGGGCGGACCGCGCCGCACGCACGAGGAGGATCCCTTTGGCCTCGCAAGACCCACCGGAGCCGGCACAGCGCTCCGACCGCAGCCCGTGGAACTGGCTCCTGCTGGTCCCCGTCGTCGTCCCGCTGCTGACCTTCCTGTTCAACAGCGACGGACCGCGCCTCGCCGGTTTCCCGGCCTTCTACTGGATGCAGCTCGCCTTCATTCCGCTCGGCGTCGCCTGCACCGTGATCGTGTACCTCATGACGCGGAAGAGGGACTGACCCATGGCGCACGGGCACACGACCGAGATGGTCGTCTTCGTGGTGCTGTTCCTGCTGGTCAGCGGGCTTGGCTTCGTCGCCGCCCGCTGGCGCCGGCCCGACAGCATGCACTCGCTGGACGAGTGGGGCCTCGGTGGCCGCAGCTTCGGCAGCTGGATCACCTGGTTCCTGATCGGCGGCGACCTCTACACCGCCTACACGTTCGTCGCCGTCCCGGCCCTGGTGTTCGGGGCGGGCGCCGCCGGCTTCTACGCCGTCCCCTACACGATCGTCGTCTACCCGCTCGTGTTCCTCGTGCTGATCCGGCTCTGGTCGGTGTCGCACGTGCACGGGTTCGTCACCCCCGCGGACTTCGTCCGGGCCCGGTTCGGCTCCCCGACGCTGGCGCTGGTCATCGCGATCACCGGCATCGTCGCCACGATGCCGTACATCGCGCTGCAGCTCGTCGGCATCCAGGCCGTGCTGAAGACGATGGGCGTGAACGGGCACTGGCCGCTGATCATCGCGTTCCTCGTGCTGGCGGCCTACACCTACCAGTCCGGGCTGCGCGCCCCGGCGCTGATCGCCTTCGTCAAGGACCTGCTGATCTACCTGGTGATCATCGTCGCGGTGCTGTACATCCCGTCCAAGCTCGGCGGCTGGGGGCACGTCTTCGACGCGGCGCAGGCCAAGTTCGCCAAGACCCCGGCGCCGACCGACGGCGTCCTGCTGAACGGCACCAACCAGCTGAACTACGCGATGCTCGCGCTCGGCTCGGCGCTCGCGCTGTTCCTCTACCCGCACAGCGTCACCGGCGTGCTGGCGAGCAAGAACCGCAGCGTGATCAAGCGGAACATGGCGGCGCTGCCGGCCTACAGCTTCGTGCTGGGGCTGATCGCGCTGCTCGGCTTCATGGCGATCGCCGCGGGCGTCAAGCCGGTCGTCACCGACGGCAACCCGGACACCAACACGGTCGTCCCGCTGCTCTTCGACCACATGTTCCCGGACTGGTTCGCGGGCGTCGCCTACGCCGCCGTCGGCATCGGCGCGCTCGTCCCGGCGGCGATCATGTCGATCGCGGCGGCGAACCTGTTCACCCGCAACATCTACAAGGAGTACCTGCACAAGGAGGCGACGGAGAAGCAGGAGGCGCTGGTCAGCAAGCTGGTGTCGCTGATCGTCAAGGTCGGCGCCGTGCTGTGCATCCTCGTGCTGGACCCGCAGTTCTCCATCGACCTGCAGCTGATCGGCGGCGTCATCATCCTGCAGACGCTGCCGTCGGTGGCGCTGGGCCTGATCACCCGCTGGTTCCACCGCGGCGGGCTCATCGCCGGCTGGGCCGCGGGACTGATCACCGGACTGTGGATGCTGTACGACGTCCCGAACCCGGCCAAGCACAAGGAGCACTTCGGCGGCTCGGCGTTCAAGCTGAGCGACCTCGGGCTCGACACCGACAAGACCGTCTACGTCGGCATGCTCGCGCTGGCCGTGAACCTGGTCGTCGCCGTGGTGGCGACCCTCGTCTTCCGGGCGGCCAAGCTCAAGGACGGCGAGGACGCCACCCGCGAGGCCGACTACCTGGCCGACGAGGGCGACCCGAAGGTGAAGGACCTGGAGCTCAGCAGCAGCACCTGATCCGGCCCTCACCGGCACCGTCCCGGCCCGCGGCGCGTCCACGCGCGCCGCGGGCCGGTTCCGTGCGGGGCGCCTTCCCGGACGGGCGCCCTCCGGACGGGCCGGCCGCGGCGGACGCGCCGGAGGGAACGCGGCAAGAGTCGGCAAAGTCGGCGAGTGCCGCCCCTTGAGCGGGCGCCCGCACGGGCATCATCCGCGATGTGAGAGCCATCGTGCGCGCCGGGCTGCTGCCGGGCGCCGTCGTGTGCGGCGCCATCGTGTGCGGCGCCGGACCCGGCGCGCGGGCCGCCGGCCCCGTCGTCACGCCGGGACGCGCCCGTCCCGGCGAGACCGTGGTGGTGTCGGGGACCTGCCCGGCCGGAGACCGGAGCGTCCGGGTCTCCGGCGCCGCGACCGGCGAGGGCTCGGTGCGGGACGGCCGGTTCCGCGTGGAGGCCAAGGTGGCCCGGGAGACGGGCCGCCGGCCCGTGGCGGTCGCCTGCGTCCCGTCGGGACGGGCCGGGAAGGCGCCCCTGGAGGTGCGCCGGCCGCGACGCCCCCGCCCGCACGGCTGGGCCATGGGCGGCGGGGACGGGTTCCGCGTGCCGTGGACCTCGGTGGCGCTGGTGCTGGTGGCGGGCGCGGCCGGGACCGGCGCGACGGCGCTGGTGCGGTCCCGGTTCCGCCGGACGCGCGGCTGACCGGCGCCCCGCCGCACCCGGGCGGCCGGGGCCGGGAGGCCCGGCACGGCCCGACGGTCCGGCGAGGTCAGGCCCGGCCGTAGGAGTCCTCGAGCCGTTCGATGTCGTCCTCGTCGAAGTTCCCGAACGCGATCTCCATGACCCGGACGGCGGGGCCGTCGGAGCCGAGGCGGTGCGTCTGCCCGGCCCGGATCAGGACCCGTTCCCCCACCTCCGGCAGCGTCCGGCGGCCGGCCACCTCGAACACCGCGCCCGGGTCCAGCGCGACCCAGAGCTCGTCGCGGTCGCGGTGCCGCTGCAGGCTGAGCCGCTGCCCCGGCTCCACGTAGATGATCTTCACGGTGGACGGCTCGTTCAGCGTGAACTGCTCGAAGGCGCCCCAGGGCCGCCGCTCGGTCAGCACGTCCGGCTCCGGCCGCACGCCCTCCGGCGCGGGGGCGTCGCTCTGCGCGGGCACGCGGGTCTGCGCGCGGGCGTCGGTCTGCACGGGCACGTCGGTCTGCACGGTCACCTCGGGGATCGCGGATCGGGGAACAACTGCGGGACGCGGGCGCCGGACACGGCGGCCGGCAGCCCGCCGAGGACGAGGTCGGCGAGGCCGTCCACGACGGCCTCGCGGGGCACCTCGTCGGCCTGGTCGAGCCACCAGTCGCCGGCGGTCTGCACCATGCCGACGATCGCGTGGCCCCACACGTAGGCGCGGGTACGGTCCGCCATCTCCCCCTCGGCGATCATCACCTCGGCCAGCTCCCGGCTCACGTCGCGGATCATCGTGCTCATCGCGCTGTGCGTGGCGGTGTCCTCCGCGCTCGCCCGGTGCATCAGGAAGCGGTAGAGGTTGAGGTTCTTGGAGATCGTCGCCAGGTAGGTGTCGATGGTGGACCGGGTGCGCGCGCGGACCGAGTCGTCCCGGGAGAACTCCTCCCGGATGCCCTCGATCAGCTTGCGCGTGTGCCGCTCGGCGAGCGCCTGGTAGAGGCCGCTCTTGTCGCCGAAGTGGCGGTACAGGATCGGCTTGCTGATGCCCGCCTCGGCGGCGATCGCGGCCATCGACGCCTCGGGCCCCTCGCGCTGGATGACCCGGTCCGCCGCCTCCAGCAGGGCGCGCCGGCGGCCGGGATCGCGCCTGGATCCCGGTGCCCTCCCGCCCGCTTCGCCCGTCATGGTGCGATCACCGTAGCCGGGCGGTGCGCGCGGGACGCGCGTGGGGCGGGGTGAGCGCTGGGCATGCGGGCATACACCGAACGGTATCCGCGGGTGTTACCCGGCGACAACACCGCCTGGCCTGGGAGTTGTCCGCCGTCTCGCGCCCTTCCCGGCGGGAGGCCCGAGCGGCTACCGTGATCGGTGGCCGGCGTGAGGAGGTCGCGGGGGTGCGGACGCTCTACTCGGTGCGGCTGGAGGGCGTGGCGACCAATCCCGCCGCCCCGGTCGAGTACCTGCTGCTGATCCTGGAACGCGCGGAACCGCGCATGCGGCACGCCCTGCTGCGCCGCGCCGGCGTGCCGGACGCGGTCTACGAGGCCGCCGCCCGGCATCCGGACCCGCACGCCCGGCGGCTGGTCGCCGTGTCGGGCCACGCGCCGGCGGAGATCCGCGCGCTGCTCGCCGACGATCCCGACCCGGACGTGCGCCGGTCGCTCGCCGCGATCCCCGAGCACCGGCAGCCCCGCAGGCCCCTGCCCATGGACGTCGTCCTGCGGCTGGCCGCCGACCCGGACCCGCGCGTCCGCGACGCCGTCCTCGACCGCGACCTCCCCGACGGCGTCCGCGCCGCGCTCGCGGCGGATCCGGACGCCCGGGTCCGGCGCGGCGTCCTGCGCACCTGGCCGGACCCTCCGGAGGAGATCGTCGACGCGGCGCTGGACGACCCCGACCCGGAGGTCCGGCGCGCGGCGGTCGTGCTCGCCGCCCGCCGCCGCCCCGAGGCGGCCGCGGCGCTGCTGGCCGCCGGGGACGCCGACACCGTGGCCCGCGTCCCGCTCGACGCCGGGCAGGCGGCCGCGCTCTGCCGGGACGGGCGGGTCGGCGTCCGGGAGGCCGTCGCCGCCAACGCGAGCGTGCCGCCCGGCCTCCTCGAGGTGCTCGCCCGCGATCCCGAGCGCGCGGTGCGGCTCGCGGCGGCGGCCAACCCGGGCCTGCCGCCCGGCCTCGTCGCCGTCCTCGCGGACGACCCCGAGCACGACGTGCGGCTCGAGGTGTCGCTGCGCCCCGAGCTGACCGAGGAGCAGCGCGCGGCGATCGACTACCGCGTGGGGCCCGAGGATCATCTCCGACCTCCCGGATGGTTCTGGGACCGGCTGGACGACCTCGACCTCATGCGGCGGTACGCCACCTCCGCGCACACCGGCCTGCGCCGGTTCGCGGCGTACAGCCCGCACCTGCCGCCCGACCTGGTCGCGCGGCTGGCGGGCGACGAGGACTTCGTCGTCCGGCTGCTGCTGTCGGAGAAGCATCCCGATCCGCCCGGTGAGCTGCTGCTGTCGGTCGCCCTGGAGTCGCCGTTCATCACCCGGCTGGACCGCACCGGGCATCCGAACTTCCCGTGCGCGGGCCTCGCCCGCCTCGCGGAGTCGGACGATCCGGTCGCGCGGACGCTGGCGCTGCGCGACCCGGAACTGCCGGTGCGGGCCGTCGAGCGGCTCAGCCGCGACGAGGAGCCGGGCGTGCGCGCCGCGGCGGCGCGCGACGCCCGGCTGCCGGAGTCCCGGCTGCTGGAGCTGCTCGACGACCCGGACGCGGCCGGGAGCGCGGCGCGCAATCCCGGCCTGCCCGTGCCGGCGATGAAGCGGATCCTGTACGACGCCGCCATCCTGTAGCGGCGCCGTCCGCCCGCGGGAGGGCCGCTAGCGGACCGGCAGGCCGGTGACGGTGCGGCCGATGACCAGGCGCTGGATCTCGCTGGTGCCCTCGAAGATCGTGAAGATCTTCGAGTCGCGGTGCATCCGCTCGACCGGGTACTCGCGGGTGTAGCCGTTGCCGCCGAGGATCTGGATCGCCTCCTCGGTGACGTACACCGACATCTCGCTGGCCATGAGCTTGGCCATCGAGCCCTCGGCGTTCTCGAAGTCCTTTCCGTTGCGCGCCATCCAGGCGGCCCGCCACACCATCAGCCGGGCGGCGTCCAGGCGGGTCTTCATGTCGGCCAGCTTGAAGGCGATGGCCTGGAAGTCGCCGATCTTCTTGCCGAACTGCTCGCGCTCCCGCGCGTACTCCAGCGCGTAGTCGTAGGCGGCGCGGCCGACGCCGAGGGCCATCGCGCCGACGGACGGTCGGGTGGTCTCGAACGTCTTCATCGCGGCCTGGCCCTTGGAGCTCTTGCCCTCGCGGGTCCGGGCGATGCGCTCGTCGAACTTCTCCTTGCCGCCGACGATGTGGTGGCTCGGGACGCGCACGTCGTCGAGGACGACCTCGGCGGTGTGCGAGGCGCGGATGCCGTGCTTCTTGAACTTCTGCCCCTGCCGGAGGCCGGGGGTGTTCGGCGGGACGATGAAGCTGGCCTGGCCGCGGCTGCCGAGCTCGGGGTGCACCGAGGCGACGACGACGTGGACGTCGGCGATGCCGCCGTTGGTCGCCCAGGTCTTGGTGCCGTTCAGCACCCACTCGTCCTTGGCCTCGTCGAAGACGGCGCGGGTCCGGATGGAGCCCACGTCGCTGCCGGCGTCGGGCTCGGAGGCGCAGAACGCGCCGAGCTTGATGTCGTCGGCCGTGCCGAACATCTGCGGCACCCACTCGGAGACCTGCTCGGGGGTGCCGACGGCGGCCACGGACGCGGCGGCGAGGCCGGTGCCGACGATCGACAGCGCGATGCCGGCGTCGCCCCAGAACAGCTCCTCGAAGGCCACCGGGATGCCGAGGCCGGTCGGCTCGAGCCACTGGGTGGCGAAGAAGTCCAGCGAGTAGATCCCGACCTTGGACGCCTCCTGGATGAGCGGCCAGGGGGTCTCCTCCCGCTCGTCCCACTCCTCGGCGGCCGGACGGATGACGTCCTTGGCGAACTCGTGCACCCAGTCCCTGACCTCGCGCACGTCCTCGCTGAGCTCCAGCGAGAACGGCGTGGACTCCGCGCTCGTCATGATTATTGACCCTTTCTCCAATATCGCCTGTTACCAACGGTAGCACGTGCTACCGTTGGTAACACGTGGCCGGCGTCACAGCGGAGGAGAAGCGCCGGCGCCGGGCAGGCGGGCGCTGCGCCGGGGCGCGGGGGTCAGCCGCGGCCGGGCGAGAAGGAGCGCGAGGCGGCGTAGCCGGGCACCTCGATCATCGGCGGGCGCTCCCCCACGGCGACGTCGCTGGTCCGGGCGTCGTGACCGGCGGCGGACCGGCTGAACTGGGTCAGCGCGGTCGCGGGCGCGCCCAGCGGGATCATCCGGCCGTGCCGCTCCAGCCGCGACCAGGCGGTCAGCATGATCTGGCCGGACATCGCGCCGAGCGCCTCGGTGGACTGGTGCGCGTGCACCCGCCGGCCTAGGTCCACCTGGGCGATCGCGTCCAGCCCGGCGTCCTGGTACACGTCCAGCAGCAGGCCGAGCTCCACGCCGTAGCCGGTGACGAACGGCAGGCGCTCCAGCAGCGCGCGGCGCCCCGCGTACTCGCCGCCGAGCGGCTGCATCACCCCGGCCAGCAGCGGCCAGTGCATGTTGATCAGCGGGCGGGCGACCAGCTCGGTGACCCGTCCGCCGCCGCCCTCGACGCGCCGCTCCCCCTCGATCAGCGGGCGGTCGTAGCAGCCCTTCACGTAGCCGACGGACGGATCGGTCAGCAGCGGGCCGAGCAGCCCGGTGACGTAGGAGGAGGTGAAACCGCGCAGGTCGGCGTCCACGAACACGATCAGGTCGCCGGTGGTGGCGGCGAGGGACTTCCACAGCGCCTCGCCCTTGCCGGACATGCGGCCCTCCCCGGGCAGCACCTCGTCCTGCGCGACGACCTCCGCGCCCGCCGCGGCCGCCACGGCGGCGGTCCGGTCGGTGGAGCGGGAGTCCACCACGACGATCTCGTCCACCAGCGGGACCCGCTCCATCAGGTCGGTGCGGACGGCGGCGACGATCGCGCCGACGGTCGCCTCCTCGTCGTGCGCGGGCAGCACGACGCTGATCCCGGCGCCGCCCTTGGCGTCCAGCAGGACGTGCGCCGGCCAGTCCTCGGCCGCGCTCGTACGGCGCCGCAACCACGAAGCGACCTCTGGCAGCACGCGCTCTCCCTCCCGTGCGGACGATCCCGTGACCGGCCCTCACCTCGAGTGAACACCGGACACGTCCAGATCATTCACCGTCCGCGCGGCGAGCGGGCGGCCGACCCGAAGAGTTGACACCGGCGCAACGCATCCGTCATTCGGCGGCGTGCCTGTCGAGGAACTCGTAGACGTCGGCGTCGTCCACGCCGGGGAACGCTCCGGGCGGCAGCACCGACAGCACGTGCGAGTGGGCGCGGGCGGACGGCCAGGCCATCCCCTCCCACCGCTCGGACAGCTCCTTGGGCGGGCGCTGGCAGCACTCGCCGTCCGGGCACGCCGACTTGACCCGGCGGGTGGTCTCCCGGCCGCGGAACCAGCGCGAGTCCTCGAACCGGACGCCGAGCGTGATCGCGAAGTCGCGCTCGTGGCTCGGGTCGATGTGCGACAGGCACCAGTAGGTGCCCTTCGGGGTGTCGGTGTACTGGTAGTAGACGGAGAAGCGGTCCTCCGCGCCGAACACGTGCCGGCCGGCCCACTCGCGGCACATCCGCTGGCCCTCGATCGCGCCGTCCTCGTCCTGCGGGAACGCCAGGCCGTCGTTGGCGTACGCCTTGTAGATCGTGCCGTTCTCGTCGTTCTTGGTGAAGTGCAGCTGCAGCCCGAGATGGTGGGTCGCGACGTTGGTGAAGCGGTGCGCGGCCATCTCGTAGGACACCGAGAACACGTCGGCGAGGTCCTCCACCGAAAGCTCGCGCGCGGCCTTGGCCTCCTGCAGGAACGGCACGACGCTGCGCTCGGGCATCAGGATCGCGGCGCCGAAGTAGTTGGCCTCGACGCGCTGGCGCAGGAAGTCGGCGAAGTCGCGGGGCTGGTCGTGGTCGAGCGCGATGTGCCCGAGCGTCTGCAGCAGGATCGTCCGGGGGGTGTGCATGCCGAGCTGCTCGCGCTCCAGGTAGATCCGCCGGTTGCGCAGGTCGGTGACGGACCGGACGGAGCGCGGCAGGTCCTGGACGTACTGCAGGCTGAAGCCGAAGTGGCCGACCAGGGTCATCAGCATGCCCTGGGAGACCGCGCCGCCCCGGTAGCCGACGGCGTCGAGGGTCTGCGCGGCGACCCTCTCGATGTCGGGGAAGTGGTTGCCGCGCTCGTGCATCTGGCGGCGCAGCTCGGCGTTGGCCTTCCGCGCCTCCTCGGGGCTGGCGGTCGGCTTGGTGCGGCTGCGCTTCAGCTCCCCGTAGAGGGCCAGGATGTGCTCGATCACCTCGTTCGGCATCCGCTTGCCGACCTTGAGGTGCGACAGCCCGAGGGTGCGGTACAGCGGGTCGCGCTGCGCCTCCTCCAGCTGGATCTCCAGCTGCGCGCGGCGGCTCGGCGGCTGGCGGCGCAGCAGCTCCTCCACCGGGCACTCCAGCGCGGCGGCGAGGGACTGCAGCAGCGACAGCTTGGGCTCGCGGCGGCCGTTCTCCAGCAGCGAGAGCTGGGACGGGGCGCGCCCGACGCGCTCGCCGAGGTCCGACAGCGTCATGCCGCGGCCGCGCCGCAGGTGGCGGAGCCGCTGCCCGAAGGTGACGAGGTCTACGTCACTCGTCAAGTTGAGGGGTTCTTCTGGCCGCAAGGTCGTCACGGCTTCATCGTAGCGGAAATTTCGCGATTCTTCTGTTACTCACGAGTTCATTAAGGGGTTGAAGTCCGGGCATAGTCATGTCCAAGCACCCAGGGGACGACACGGAAGGGCAAGACGATGAGCGACAGTCGCCTCAAGGGCGCGGCCGAGGAGCTGCAGCGGCAGTGGGAGACCGACGAGCGCTGGAAGGGCGTCGAGCGGACCTACTCCGCCGAGGACGTCGTCCGCATCCGCGGCTCGGTCCAGGAGGAGCACACCCTCGCGCGCCTCGGCGCCGAGCGGCTCTGGAAGCTCCTGCACGAGGAGGACTACGTCCACTCCCTCGGCGCGCTCACCGGGCTCCAGGCCGTCCAGCAGGTGAAGGCCGGTCTCAAGGCCATCTACCTGTCCGGCTGGCAGGTCGCGGCGGACGCCAACCTGGCGGGCCAGACCTACCCGGACCAGAGCATCTACCCGGCGAACTCGGTCCCGGCCGTCGTGCGCCGCATCAACAACGCGCTGCTGCGCGCCGACCAGGTCCAGTGGGCCGAGGGTGAGGGCGACACGCACTTCCTCGCCCCGATCGTGGCCGACGCCGAGGCCGGCTTCGGCGGCGTGCTGAACGCCTTCGAGCTGATGAAGGGCATGATCGCCGCGGGCGCCGCGGGCGTGCACTGGGAGGACCAGCTGGCCTCCGAGAAGAAGTGCGGCCACCTCGGCGGCAAGGTCCTCATCCCGACCTCGCAGCACATCAAGACCCTCAACACCGCCCGCCTCGCGGCGGACATCTCCAACGTGCCGTCCCTGATCATCGCGCGGACCGACGCCGAGGCCGCGACCCTGATCACGACGGACGTGGACGAGCGCGACCGCGAGTTCATCACCGGCGAGCGCACCGCCGAGGGCTTCTACCGGGTCCGCAACGGCATCGAGCCCTGCATCGCCCGCGCCAAGGCCTACGCGCCGTACTCCGACCTCATCTGGATGGAGACCGGCACCCCGGACCTGGAGCAGGCGCGCAAGTTCGCCGAGGCGGTCAAGGCCGAGTACCCGGACCAGATGCTGGCCTACAACTGCTCGCCGTCCTTCAACTGGAAGGCGCACCTGGACGACGCGACCATCGCGAAGTTCCAGCGCGAGCTCGGCCACATGGGCTTCAAGTTCCAGTTCATCACCCTGGCCGGCTTCCACGCCCTGAACTACGGCATGTTCGACCTGGCGCACGGCTACGCCCGCGAGGGCATGACGGCCTACGTCGAACTGCAGGAGCGCGAGTTCGCGGCGGCCGAGAAGGGCTTCACCGCGGTCAAGCACCAGCGCGAGGCCGGCACCGGCTACTTCGACATGGTGAGCACCGCGATCGCGCCGGACTCGTCCACCACCGCGCTGAAGGGCTCCACCGAGGAGGGCCAGTTCCACTGAGCCGATCCGGAACAGTGAGCTGATCCAGACCTGTCGCCCCAGGTCTGATCCCCAGCAGAAGGCCCCCGCGTCCCTACACCCGCGGGGGCCTTCTGATGCCCGGACGAGGGGCGCGGCACCCGGACCAAGATCGGCCAAATGGGGAGCAAGTCTCGACATATGGCGCCATTGCGGGCATCGTAAGCACGCTTGTGATCACTCAAGGGAGAGGATCCTTCCGATGGCGCAGCGCCACCCCCGCCTCCATCCGCTCCGGGCGATCCCCGGGCGCACGCTCCCGATCGCCGTCGCCGCCCTCTGCGTGGTCGCGCTCGCCCCCTCGGCGTCCGCCGCCGCGCGGCACCACTACACGCCCGGCGCCGAGGGCGTCGGCGACGCCTACTTCCCGCTCGAGGGCAACGGCGGCTACGACGCGCAGAACTACTCCCTGGACCTCACCTACGACCCCGACTACGACCAGCTCGACGGCGTCGTCACCATGACGGCGCGCGCGACCCAGGACCTGTCGAGCTTCGACCTGGACCTGTCCGGCATGGACGTGCAGCGCGTCAAGGTCGACCGGCACAAGGCCGACTTCAAGCGGCGCGGCCAGGAGCTGATCATCACGCCGCGCAAGGGCCTGCGCAAGGGCGCGACGTTCACCACCGCGATCACCTACGGCGGCGTCCCGCAGACGATCGTGGGCTCCCCGATCGTGTTCGGCTCCCCCTACGGGTTCCTGCACACCCCCGACGGCGCGTTCGTCGGCGACGAGCCCAACGGCGCGTCCAGCTGGTTCCCGGTGAACGACCACCCGAGCGACAAGGCCACCTACGACTTCGAGGTCACGGTGCCGAAGGGGCTGACCGTGGTCGCCAACGGGCTGCCGGACGGGCAGCGCAGCGGCGACGCGGCGTTCAGCCGCCGCTCCGCGGCGACCGCCGCCAGCACGTTCAAGTGGCGCGAGCGCTACCCGATGGCCAGCTACCTGGCCACCATCGACATCGGCAAGTGGGACGTCAAGCAGGGCAAGACGCCCGGCGGCGTCAACAACTACACGGCCGTCGACCCGGTGCTGCTGCAGGACCAGCCGGACGCGGTGAACTTCTTCTACGACACCACGAGCGAGGCCACCGACCTGTGGTCGCAGCTGTTCGGCAAGTACGCGTTCGAGACCACCGGCGCGATCGGCGACGACGCCCGCTACAACGGCGAGCCGCTCGGCTTCTCCCTGGAGACGCAGAGCAAGCCGGTGTACTCCGCCGTCCGGAGCACCTCCACGATCGCGCACGAGCTGGCGCACCAGTGGTTCGGCGACGCGGTGTCCCCGGAGCGCTGGAAGGACGTGTGGCTGAACGAGAGCTTCGCCACCTTCGCGCAGTGGTACTGGAGCGAGAAGCACGGCGGCGCGACCGTCCACGACCAGGCCCGCACCACCTACAACTCGCGGCCCTTCCCGGACCCGGCGGGCCGTCCCTTCTGGTCGGTCGTCACCGCGGACCCGCAGCGCGACACGATGTTCAACCAGCGGGTCTACAGCGGCGGCGGCATGGCGCTGGAGTTCCTGCGTGAGAAGATCGGCGATGACAAGTTCTTCACCGTGCTGCGCACCTGGTACGCCCAGCACAAGTACGGCAACGGCCGCACCGAGCAGTTCACCGCCCTGGCCCAGAAGGTCTCCGGCCAGGACCTGACGCAGTTCTTCAAGGACTGGCTGTACTCCCCGATCAAGCCGGACCTCCCGCAGGGCTGACGCCCACCCCTCGTCGAACTCGCGGCGGGTCGTCGTCATGACGGCGCTCATGACGGCGGCCCGCCGCGAGTGAACGTCGTCCGGGTGGACCGGCGGCGGGGACTGTGCGAAATTACGTGGTCGCCGGGGCGGGCCTTGTCTAGGCTCTCGGCGAGTGGGCGTCCTTCCGTGGGTGTGGTGGTACGGCTTCCGGCGCCACACCGCCTACCCGCTCGGCTCCCTCGCCGAGTCGCTGACCAACACCGCCTTCGGCTTCATCCGCGCCTACGTGCTGCTCGCGCTCTGGCACGCGCGTCCCGCGCTCGGCGGCTACGCCGCGGCCGACGCCGTCACCTTCTGCTTCATCACCCAGGCGCTGATCGGCCCCGTGCAGATCTTCGGCGGGATGGACCTCACCGAGCGGATCCGCAACGGCGACGTCGCGATCGACCTGCACCGCCCGGTCGGGCTGCAGGGCTGGTGGCTGGCCGAGGACCTCGGGCGCGCCGCCGGGTCGCTGGTGCTGCGCGCCGGGCCGCCCCTGGTCGCGGGCGCGCTGGCGTTCCCGTTCCGCGTGCCGGGACCGGCGGGCCTGGCGGCGTTCGCGGCGGCGGTCCCGCTGGGCGCCCTGGTCGGCTTCGGGATCCGCTACCTGGTGGCGCTCGGGATGTTCTGGCTGCACGACGACCGGGGCCTCAACGCGGTCGCGCTGGTGATGTCGCTGTTCTTCTCCGGGATGATCCTGCCGCTGGTGGTCTTCCCCGGCCGGCTCGGGGACGTCGCGCGGGCGCTGCCGTGGTCGGCGCAGATCCAGGTGCCGGCGGACGTGTTCCTCGGCCGCCGCTCCGGCGCCGGCCTGCTCGGCGCGCTCGCGTTCCAGGCCGGGTGGGCCGCCGTGCTGCTCGCGGCCGGATGGCTGCTGACCCGCGCCGCGCGGCGGAAGCTGGTGATCCACGGTGGCTGACGGGGGCGCGCGGCCGGTGCGGACGTACGGGCTGCTGGCGTGGACGTGGCTGCGGGCGGCGGGCCGGTTCCCGGTGTCCATGGCGCTGCTGTCGCTGGCGACCGCGGTCGTCAGCGGGCTGGACGCGGTGGCCGTCCTGGTGCTGTTCTCCCGCGCGCCCCGCATCGCCGGCTTCACCGCGCCGGAGGTGCTGTTCCTGTACGGAACGAGCGCGCTCTCGTTCGCGATCTCCGACATCGTGCTCGGCACGACCGAGCAGCTCGGCGAGCGCGTCCGGCTGGGCACCCTGGACGCGGTGCTGGTCCGGCCGGTCAGCCCGCTGATCCAGATCGCGACCGAGCAGTTCTCGCCCCGCCGGCTCGGCAAGCTCGTCCCGGCGGCCGTCGTCCTGGCGCTCGCGCTGCCGCGGCTGGACGCGCCGTGGACGCCGGGACGCGCGGCGATGGTCCCGCTGATGGTCGCGTCCGGGACGGCGATCTTCGCGGGGCTGTGGGTGCTGACGGCGGCCGTGCAGTTCGTCATGGTCGACAGCCACGGCGCCACGAAGTCGCTCACCTACGGCGGCGCGTACCTGACGCAGTACCCGATGACGATGTTCGGCCGCGACTTCGTGCGCGGGGTGACCTTCGTCGTGCCGCTCGCGTTCGTCAACTGGCAGCCCGCGCTGTACGTCCTGGACAGGCCGGACCCGCTGGGCCTGCCGGCGGCGGCCAGGTTCGCCGCGCCCGCCGTCGCGGCGGCGCTGTGCGGGGCGGCGGCGCTGGCGTGGCGGGCGGGGATCCGGCACTACCGATCGACGGGGAGCTGAGGCCGATGCGGGAGACGGGGACCGGCACGCGGTCCGGGACCGAGCCGATGATCCTGGCGGCGGACGTCGTCAAGTCGTTCACGGTCCGCGGGCGAGCGGGCGGGCGGCGGCGCGCCCGGACGACCCTGCGCGCCGTGGACGGGGTGTCCTTCACGGTCGCGCCCGGCGAGTTCGTCGGCTACCTCGGGCCGAACGGGGCCGGCAAGTCGACGACCATCAAGATGCTCACCGGGATCCTGACCGCCTCGTCCGGCGCGCTCCGGGTGTGCGGCCTGGACCCCTCGCGCCGCCGGACGGCCCTCGCCCGC
This sequence comes from Actinomadura nitritigenes, assembly GCF_017573545.1. GTDB lineage: Bacteria > Actinomycetota > Actinomycetes > Streptosporangiales > Streptosporangiaceae > Spirillospora > Spirillospora nitritigenes. The sequence continues at coordinate 91,003 of NZ_JAGEOK010000015.1, forward strand.
CGGATCGGCGTCGTCTTCGGGCAGCGCACGACGCTCTGGTGGGACCTGCCGCTGCGCGACAGCCTCGCCCTCGTCCGGCGGCTGTACCGGGTCGACGCGGCGGCGCACCGGGCGCGGCTGGCGGAGCTGACCGCGCTGCTGGAGCTGGAGCCGTTCCTGCACACGCCGGTCCGGCAGCTCAGCCTCGGCCAGCGGATGCGCGGGGACCTGGCCGCCGCGCTGCTGCACGACCCGGAGCTGCTGGTGCTGGACGAGCCGACGATCGGGCTCGACGTGGTCAGCAAGACGACCGTCCGGGACTTCCTCGAGCGGATCAACGCCGAGCGCGGCACCACGATCCTGCTGACCACCCACGACCTCGGGGACATCGAGCGGCTCTGCCGCCGCGTGCTGATCATCGACCGCGGCCGGCTCGCCTACGACGGCGGGCTGGACGAGCTGCGCCGCACCGTCGACGCCGACCGGACGCTGGTGGTCGAGCTGGCCGAGCCGGCGCCGCCGATCGTCCTCGGGGAGATCCGGGCCGAGCGGGTCGAGGGGCCGCGGCAGTGGCTGCGGGTCCCCCGCGAGGAGAACGCCGCGGCGCTGGTGGCGGCGCTCGCGCAGCACCACGAGGTCCGCGACATCTCGCTGCGCGAGGCCGGCATCGAGGACGTCCTCGCCGGCCTCTACCGCGGCGACCACGCGTACTGGTGCTCGGGACGGCCGGTCGCGCCGTAGCGCAGCGTCACCACGACCCGCCCGGCCTCGGCGAGCCCCGCGAGGTAGCGCTGCGCGGTGGCGCGGGAGATCCCGACCAGGTCGGCGACCTCGGCCGCCGAGCGCGGCTCGTCCGCCGCCCGCAGCGCCTCGGCGATCAGCCGGGCCGTCACCGGCGACTGCCCCTTCGGCGCGGCCGGCTCGGCGTGCAGCGGCGCGTACAGGGTGCGCAGCGCGCCGTCGACCGCCGCCTGCGACAGCTCGCTCCCGCCGGCCAGCGCCGCCCGGTAGCGCGCGTAGGCGGTGAGCCGCTCGCCGAGCGCGGCGGCGGTGAACGGCTTGATCAGGTAGTGCAGCGCGCCGCCCGCGAGCGCCTCCCGGACGACGCCGGGGTCCGCCGCCGCGGTCGCCATGATCACGTCCGCGGACAGCTCGGGCAGCAGCGCGAGGCCCGGCTCGTCCGGGAGGTAGACGTCCAGCAGGACCAGGTCGGGCGCCAGCTCGGCCGCCATCGACCGGGCCTCGGCGGCGGTGTGCGCGAGGCCCGTGACGGCGAAGCCGGGCAGGCCCGCCACGAACCCGGCGTGCACCTGCGCCACCCGGAAGTCGTCGTCCACCACCAGCACGCCGATCACCGCGCCGCCTCCCCGCTCCGCCGCCGCGCCGCCGCCTCTCCCGGTCGCCGCGCCGGCCCCGCGCCCGGTCGTCCGATCGCCTCCGCGCCCGCTCGCCGGACCGCCTCCGCGCCCCGTCACCGGACCGCCTCCGCGCCGAGGACGCCGGGCAGCCGGGCCACCGCGACCGCGCCCGTCCCGTCCCCGCCGGGATCGACGAACGCGACGTCGCCGCCGCGGGCGCGGGCGGTGCGGCGCGCGAGCCCCAGCCCGAGGCCGCGCGAGCGGCCGCCGGCCGCGTCCCGGGTGGACACCCCGTCGTCGAAGACGGCCTCGCGCAGCCCCTCCGGCAGCCCGTCGCCGGAGTCGGCGACGGTGACGTGCAGGTCGCGGCCGTCGCCGAGCAGCTCGACCTCGACCCGGGCGGGCCGCCGACGGCCCAGCCGGGCCGCCTCGACGGCGTTGTCGACGAGGTTGCCGACGACCGTCGTCACGTCCAGCGGCTCGGCGACCCGGCCCGGCACGTAGCTCGTGGAGCCGATGTCCAGCCGGACGCCCTTCTCCGCGGCGACGGCGGACTTGGCGGCCAGGAACGCCCGCAGGTAGGGGTCGGTGAGCGGGTCGGGCAGCTCCTCCGCCGCGGGCAGCCGGCCCACCTCGTCGTCCATCAGCGCGCCGAGGTAGCCGGCGGCCTCCTCCGCGTGCCCGAGTTGGAGCAGCCCGGACAGCGTGTGCAGCCGGTTGGCGTACTCGTGCCGCTGCGCGCGGAGCGCGTCGAACAGCGTGCTGACCGAGTCCAGCTCTCGGGCGAGGGTCTCCAGGTCGGTGCGGTCGCGCAGGGTGACCACGGCGCCGAGGTCGCGGCCGTCGCGGCGGACCTCCCGCCGGTTCACCACCAGCACCCGCTCGCCGGCGGTGACGAACAGGTTGGCCGCCTCGCGGGCGCCGGTCAGCGCGTCCCGCAGCGCCCCCTCCGGCGCGAGCCCGGCGGCGGCCGCGCCGCGCTCGGGGGCGACGCCGAGGAGCCGGGACGCCTCGTCGTTGCAGACCGCGATCCGGCCAGCGGTGTCGACCGCGACCACGCCCTCCCCGACGCCGTGCAGGACGGCCTCCCGCTCCTGCACCAGCTCGGCCAGCTCGTACGGCTCCAGCCCGAGCGTCTGGCGCTTCAGCCGGCGGCCGATCGCGGCGGAGGCCAGCACCCCGAGCAGCACGGCGCCGGCGATGAACAGCGTCAGGTCGCGCAGCAGGCGGTCGAGCTCCCGGTCGATCGCGCCGGCGTCGAACCCGACGCTGACCTCGCCGAGCACCCGGCCCTGCGGCCCGTACAGCGGCACCTTGCCGCGGGCCGACAGGCCGAGCGTCCCGCGCTCGACGTTGACGACCTCGTGCCCGGCGAGCGCCTCCGACGGGTCGGTGCTGACCCGCTTGCCGACCTCGCGGAGCGTCGGATGCGAGTACCGGATGCCGCGCCGGTCGGTCACCACGACGAAAAGGGCGCCGGTGCGGATCCGGACGCGCTCGGCGCGCTCCTGCACGACGTGGCCGGGGTCGCCCGCGGCGACCGCGGCGTCGATCTGCGGGTCGACGGCGACGGCGCGCGCGACGGTGAGGGCCCGCTGCCCGTACTGGTCGCGCAGCTCGCCGTCCAGCATCCAGGCGACCAGCCCGTAGCCGAGGCACGCCACGACGACGACCACGCCCACCTGCAGGATCAGCACCTGCCGGGCGAAGGGGATGCGGGGCCGCACGGACATGACCCGCACCGTACGTCACGCCGGGCCCCGCCGCCCAGACCCCGGCGAGCAAAATGAGCAGAAGCATGGAATACGCGCTCAACGTGGGAATTCGCGGCTTGCGAGCACATCGCGGGCAAGGGTTCCGGTGACGCGGGCCACATCCCTACGGTTCCGCCATGCCCAAGCGAGCAACCACCCCCGAGAAGGCGGACGACGGCCGCGTGAGCACGGGCGATCCCGTCATCGAGCTGCGGGGCGCGACCAAGCGCTTCCGCTCGTCCGGCGGCGGCGTGCACACCGCGGTCCGCGACCTGAACATGACCGTCCGGGCCGGCGAGTTCGTCGCCGTGGTCGGGCCGACCGGCTGCGGGAAGTCCACCACCCTGTCCCTGGTGTCCGGCCTGGAGCCGGCGTCGGAGGGCGCCGCCCTCGTGCACGGCAGGCCCGTCGAGGGGATCCCCGACGGCGTCGGCTACATGTTCCAGAACGACGCGGTGCTGCCGTGGCGGACCGTCCTGGACAACGTCGCGACCGGCCCCCGCTACCGGGGGGCGGGCAAGCGCGAGGCGCGCGAGCGCGCCCGCGACTGGGTCGCCCGGGTCGGCCTCGCCGGCTTCGAGGGCTACTACCCCCACCAGCTGTCCGGCGGGATGCGCAAGCGCGTCGCGCTCGCCCAGACGCTGGTGAACGAGCCGTCGGTGCTGCTGATGGACGAGCCGTTCTCGGCGCTGGACGTGCAGACGCGCGGGCTCATGCAGGACGAGCTGCTGCGGCTGTGGTCGGGCTCGGGCGCGGCGGTCGTGTTCGTCACCCACGACCTGGAGGAGGCGCTCGTCCTCGCCGACCGGGTCGTGGTGATGACGGCCGGCCCGGCCACGATCAAGGGCGTGTTCACGGTGCCGCTGGAGCGGCCGCGGGACGCCGAGGAGGTCCGGCTCACCTCCGGGTTCCTGGACATCTACCGGGAGGTCTGGGACTCGCTGCGCGAAGAGGTCCAGATCACCAGGGAAAGGGGCACCGGCAATGCCGCGTGAGTCGGAGACGGTACAGGCCGCCGGGACCGGGCGGAACGCGCGGGCCGGGCAGGACGTCCTGAGCGCGGGCGCGGCGGCCCAGGCCGGGCCGTCCGGCGGCGCGGACGAGTCCGCCGCGATCGCGCGGATGCGCTCGGCCGGGCTGCGCCGCCGGCTCGGCGTCAACGGCGTCCGCGTGCTGCTGGTCGCGGCGTGGCTCGGCTCGTGGGAGCTGGCCGCCCGCAACTGGATCGACCCGTTCTACTACTCGATGCCGTCGAAGATCTGGAGCCGGCTGGCCGGCTGGTTCACCGACGGGACCTCGCAGGGCTCGATCTGGGAGCAGATCTCCTACACCCTGCAGGAGGCGGTGGCGGGCTTCGTGCTCGGCGCCGCGGGCGGCGTGGTGCTCGGCATCGTGCTCGGCCGCAGCCGCTACCTGTCCGACGTGTGCGCGCCGTTCATCAAGGCCGTCAACGCGATCCCGCGGATCATCCTGGCCTCGCTGTTCGTGATCTGGTTCGGGCTCGGCATGGAGTCCAAGATCGCGACCGCGTTCGTGCTGGTGTTCTTCGCGGTGTTCTTCAACGCCTTCCAGGGCGCCCGCGAGGTCGACCGGAACCTGGTGAACAACGCCCGGATCCTCGGCGCCGGCCGGATGCAGGTGCTGTGGACGATCGTGGTGCCGAGCGCCACCTCGTGGATCCTCGCCTCGCTCCACTCGGCGTTCGGGTTCGCGATCATCGGCGCGATCGTCGGCGAGTACAGCGGCGCCGACAAGGGCCTCGGCCTGCTCATCAACCACTCCCAGGGCACCTTCGACTCGGCCGGCATCTACGCCGGAATGATCATCATCACGGTGCTGGCGCTGCTCGCCGAGTGGCTGCTCACCGCGGTCGAGGGCCGGCTGCTGCGCTGGCGCCCGCCGGCCGCCGGCGCCGACCCGCAGATCTGACCGGCCCCACCCCACCCCCGCACGACCAGGAGAACCACCATGCGCACCACCCCGATCCGCGTCACCGCCGCCGCGGTCGCCGCCCTCACCGCCCTGTCCGTCTCGGCCTGCCGCGACTCGCACGGCGGCGGGGACGGCGGCGGGAAGGACGGCGGCACCGTCAAGATCATGGTCGGCGGCATCGACAAGGTCATCTACCTGCCCGCCAAGCTGACCGAGCAGCTCGGCTACTTCAAGGAGCAGGGGCTGGACGTCCAGCTGCTCACCGAGCCGGCCGGCGCGCAGGCCGAGAACGTGCTGATCTCCGGGGACGTGCAGGGCGTCGTCGGGTTCTACGACCACACCATCGACCTGCAGACCAAGGGCAAGTGCGTGGAGAGCGTCGTGCAGATGGCCGACGTGCCCGGCGAGGCGGAGATGGTCGCCTCGAAGAAGGCGTCCTCGCTGGCGTCGCCCGCCGCGTTCAAGGGCAAGAAGCTGGGCGTGACCAGCCCCGGCTCGTCCACCGACTTCATCACCCGGGCGCTCGCGGTCCGCAACGGCGTGAAGACCTCCGACTACACCACGGTGAAGGCGGGCGCCGGCCCGACGTTCATCTCGACGCTGGACAACGGCGGCATCGACGCCGGCATGACGACCGACCCGACGATCGCCAAGCTGGTCGGCACCGGCAAGGCGAAGGTCATGGTGGAGATGCGGACCGAGGACGGCACCCGCAAGGCGCTCGGCGGGCTGTACCCGTCCAGCTCCCTCTACATGGACTGCTCCTACGTGAAGTCGCACGCCGAGACGGTGCAGAAGCTCGCCAACGCGTTCGTCAAGACGCTCGGCTGGATCAAGCAGCACAAGCCGGCGGAGATCGCGGCGAAGATGCCGGCCGACTACGCGGGCGGCGACCCGGCGCTGTACGAGAAGGCCATCACCGACTCGATCAGCATGTTCAACGGCGACGGCGTGATGCCCGCCGAGGGCGCGAAGAACGTGCTTGAGGTGCTGGCCCAGTTCTCGCCCAACGTGCAGGGCAAGAAGGACCAGGTGGACCTGTCGAAGACCTACACGACCCAGTTCGTCACCAAGGCGAAGCAGTCCTGACGGACGGCGCCCGCAGGGCGCGGTGAAGGCGGGCCGGACCTCGTGGAGGTCCGGCCCGCTCGTGTCGGAGGCGGTCCCGTCTCCGCACCCGGGAGGCGGGGCGCCGGAGGCGGCCGGCGGTCAGCGGCGCGCGGTGGAGGAGAACTCCGCGTCGGCGGCCTCGTCATCGCGGCGCCCCGAGCCCCAGCGGCGCGGCGCCCAGGACGGCACCAGCAGCGCGAAGCCCATCATCGCGTACATCCCGGAGCCGAGCAGCGTCCGCAGCCCGTCGTCCATGTCGCCCGACGGCGGCACCTTGGAGGGCAGGTCCAGGACGCGGCCCGGGTCGACGAGGAAGGCCACCGAGAAGCCGAGCAGCGCCAGCGCGGGCACGAGCGAGACGAGCGGCGACGCCCAGCGCGCCACGATGATCACGCCGGTCACCAGCCCCACCGCGGCCAGCAGCGCGAAGGCCCCGTAGATGCGGGTGCGGTCGGTGATCTCCTGGCCGGTCCCGTCGAAGGACTGCCCGCCCTGCACGAACCCCCACGCGGCGCCGTACGCGAGCGCGGGGGTCAGCAGGACGCCGAGGACGAAGCCGAACGCGTGGCGCACCGCGCATCACATCCCATCGAACGCGCACCCTGTGGTACCGGTCCATCAGAACACCCCATCAGAACACGCGCAGCATGCACGGCGCAGTAAATCCGGACTTATTACCTTTCGCGGTGCGATGACCGGCACAGCATGCAGCTGATCTTCAGCGAACCTCCAGGAACGGGCCGCGGGCGGCCAACCGCCCGGGAAGTCCGGACGTCCTACGGAACAAGATCGATCCTGCGGCGCCGCGAACGCTTTCCGCCCGCGCGGCGAAGAAAGAGGCAAGGACAGCACACAGGGACAGCACACCATCGCTTTCGGGGGAAGCATGATCAGATTGAGGGTGCCCGCCGCCGGCGGGCACGGCGGCGCCGCGCCGGACGCGGGCCGCGCCGGACGCACGGGACGGGCCGTGGACGCCGCGGTGGACGCCGCCGTCCTGCTCTTCGCGGTGTGGACGGTCGTCTACCACCTCGGCCTCCTGCTTCGGCCGCCGACCTGGGCGCTGCTCGCGTGCTGGCTCGGCGTGTCCGCGGCGGCCGCCGCCGCGTGGTCGCTGCGCTGGCGGCGGGACGGCCCGGCAGGCGGGGCGCCGTGGCCCGAGCCCGCCGCGCCGCGCTCCGCCGCTCCCCCGCGCGCCCTCGCCTTGGTCGCCGTCCTGGCGGGGATCGTCGCGGGCTTCTGCGCCGGCCTGCAGACATCCGGCGCCCCGTGGTGGTGCGCCTGGGCGTTCGGGCTGGTCTCCGCCGCCGCGTCCGCCGCCTGCCTGCTCTTCCGCCGCGCACCCGCCGGCGGCCCGTCCGCACCGGACGAGCCCCCCGCACACGAGCCCCCCGCGCATGAGCCGCCCGCGCCCGCTCTCGCCGACCCCGGTGGACCGGTCGGCGGCGGGACGTCCGCGAGCCGGTGGGGGACGCCGCTCGCGCTCGCCACCGCCGCCGGGTTCTCGGTCGCCTCCCTGTTCATCGTGAACTCCGACGGCGACGACGCCTACTTCGTCTCGCGGTCCGTCGCGACGGCCGCGCTCGGCCGCATCCCGTTCAGGGACACCATCTTCACCTCCGGCGCGACCGGTCCCATCGCCGGCGAGCCGCCGGTCTCGTCGATCGAGGTCCTCGCCGGGAGCCTCGCGCGGATCGCCGGCGTCCCGGCGGCCTCCTTCGTGTACTACGTGCTGCTGCCGGTCGTGACGTTCATCGCGGTGTGGGCCGTGTGGCGGCTGGCGCGCGCGTGGGCGCCGCGCCGCGCGGTGGCGTGCTTCGCGGTCGCGGCGGTGTACCTGCTGTGGTCCGGCCTCGGTCCCGCGTCGCTCGGCTCGTTCCACCTGCTGCGGATGTGGCAGGGCAAGGCCGTCATGGTGTCGGCGCTCGTCCCGCTGCTGTACGTCCACCTCACGCGCTGGGCGGAGCGGCGGACGCGGCGCGAGCTGGTGATGCTCGCCGCCTGCGGGGTCGCCGCGACCGGGCTGACCTCCTCGGCCGCGTTCGTCCTGCCGCTGGCCGTCGGCGCCGCCGCGGTCCCGCTGATCGCGTCCGGCCGGGTCCGGACCGGCCTGGCCGCCTGCGCCGCACTGGCCTATCCCGTCACCGCGGGACTGGTGGTGACGCTGCAAAACCACGACACCACCGTCACCGGGTTCGTCGGCGACGCCTCCGACGACTACCGGTGGGTCCTGCTGTACTCCGCTCCCGGAGTCCTCGCGGGGTGCGCGCTGTGGCTGGCGCCGTGGACGGCGCGGCGCGGCGTCCCCGCGCTCGTCGGCGCAGGCTTGGCCGCGGTGACCACGCTCCTCCTGCTGCCGGGCGTCCTGCGCCTCGCGGCGGACGTGACGGGGGCGGGCCAGGTGCTGTGGCGGACGATGTGGATCGTGCCCGCGCCCGTCCTGATCGGGCTGCTCGCGACGGTGCGCCTCCCCCTGCCCGCCAGCGTGCGCACGGGCGGGAAGGAGGTGCTCGGCGTCCTCGCCGCACTGCCGGCCGCCGCCTTGGCTGTCACGATGATCGTGGGCGGGACGCCCCTCTGGTCGGCGGAGAACGGCTCGATCCTCGCGTCGCGTCCGTCGTGGAAGCTTCCCGCGGAGCAGGTGGGGACGGCCCGCGCCGTGGTCGGGCTGGCCCGGACGGGCGGCGTGGTGGTGATGCCTCAGGGCTACATGCGGGCGGTGCCGCTGCTGACCGCGCGCGTCCACGCGGCCGATCCCAACACCCACTACCTCCGGAACCTGCCCGTTCCGGCCCGGTTCGTCGACGACCGGCGCGTGCTGACCGCGGCGGTGCGCCGGCCGGGCGGATGGAAGCCCGCGCTCGCCGCCCTCGAGGGCGCGCTGCGCCGGACCGATGTCGTCGTGGCGTGCGCGCACCCGCGCGACCTGCGGGGACTCGCCCTGCTGGAGCAGGCCGGGCTGTCGGGGCGGCGGCGGGTCGGCCAGTTGGTCTGCCTCTTCGCCGGACACGGACCCCGCACCCCTTAGGGCAGTTTCCCCTATAGGTCTGTTTCGACCGCGTCTGTCCGGGCATCGGCGCTCCATTCGATCCGACGCACGTTGGAGGACAGACAATGTCGACCGCCGTCATGGTCGTCATCGCACTGATCATCATCGCCGCCGTCGCCGCGGTCGCGTTCCTCGCCTGGAAGCAGGCGCGGACGGGGCGGCTGCGCAAGCGCTTCGGCCCCGAGTACGACCGGGCCGTCGAGCAGCACGGCGGCCGCGCCGCCGCCGAGCGGGAACTGCTCGACCGCGAGCGGCGCCACCGGGACCTGGAGCTGCGCGACCTCGACCCCCGGCGCCGCGAGCAGTACCGCGAGCAGTGGGTGGCCGTCCAGGAGCGCTTCGTGGACGCGCCCGAGTCGGCGGTCGAGCAGGCGGACGGCCTGGTCACCGTCGTCATGGGAGAGCGCGGCTACCCCACGAGCGGGTTCGAGGAGAAGGCCGCCCACCTGTCGGTGGAGCACGGCCGCACCCTCGACCACTACCGGCGCGGCCACGCCATCGGCGGCCGCGCCGCAGAAGGGAAGGCGTCCACCGAGGAACTGCGGCAGGCCATGGTGCACTACCGCGCGCTGTTCGAGGAGCTGCTCTCGGTTCCCGTCCAGCGCACCGCCCCCGACGAGCGGGGCACCGCCCCCGACGAGCGGCGCACCGCCCGCGACGAGGAGGTCCGGGTGCCCGGTCCGCGCGCCGGCGAGCCCGACGACGGGCGCACCGGCCGGGACGACGAGCGGACCACGAGGAGCTGAGCGCCGATGCAGCACAGGCAGCAGGAGCAGGTGGCGCCCCCCGCCGGCGGGACCGCCGAGGACGAGCGGGCCCGCGCCGCCGGGACGGCGGACCCGGGCATGGCCGGCGACGTGCACGTCGCCGGTCCGCCGCCGCCGGCCGCGGACTCCACCCCCGCCGAGGACACCTCGCCCGATCCCGTCCCGGCCGCGGAGCTGGGCGAGGACGAGGTGGCGACCGGTTTCCCGAGCCCCGGCACCGGCGGGGCGCGGCCCGGCCTCCGCCCCACGCCCGCCGGGCTCGGCGGCGTCCCCGAGCGGCTGTTCGACCCGGCGGACGCCGAGCGGTTCCGGGAGCGCTGGCACGAGGTGCAGTCCGGCTTCATCGACGACCCCGCGGAGTCCGTCCGCGCGGCCGACGCCCTGGCCTCCGAGGCGGTCGAGGCGCTGAGCCGCTCGGTCGGGACGCACCGCCGCGCGCTCTCGGAGGAGGTCGGCCGGCACGAGACCCCGGACACCGAGCGGCTCCGCCTCGCGCTGCGCGGGTACCGCGACCTGCTGGAGCGGATCTTCGCGGCCTGACCGGAAGGCGGGCCTCCCCCGCACGGGAACACCGACCGGCGCCCCGGACGACGGGGCGCCGGTCAGCCGTTGAGGACCGGTGGTCAGCCGTTGAGGAACCGGTAGACGGCCTCGCGGCCCTGCGTGCCGCGCTCGCGGTTCTGGATGGAGTGCGAGGCCCCCTTCACCACGACGAGCCGGCCGAGCGGGGCGCGGCGGAGTTCCTCGCGGGCCCACTCCAGCGGCGTCGACAGGTCGCGGTCCCCGTTCAGGAGCAGGATCGGGACGGCGGGGAGCCGGTCCTGGGCGGGCTCGGCGGTGTGCCGGGCCCACGGCCAGTTCAGGCACTCCTGGACGAACCCGTCGCCCACGGCGGTGTCCGCAGTGAACGGCCAGGTGGCGGAGGCGGGCAGGGTCCGGCGGACGCGCTGGAGGGCGGCCTCGCGCCCGGCCTGCGGCGCCTCGGAGGTCCCCCATGGGAAGTGGCCATCGCCGCAGATGGTGGCGATGTGGAGCCCGGAGCTGTACCCGGCGACCGGGTCGCCGCCCGAGTCCATCATCCGGAGCAGCGCGTCCAGCCGGGCCGGGTCGCCGTGCCGGGCCTGGTGGAGCGCGGTGACGACGTCGCCGGACCCGGCGGGGAGGCCGCCCGGGTCGGGGTCGCGGTAGGTGGGGTCGAGGAACTCGTAGCTGACGAGCATGTCCCAGATCAGGACGTGGTCGGAGCGGTGCCGGGCGAGCCAGGCGAGGTCCTGCGCGGGATCGAACCCGCAGGCCGGTGCCGTCTCGCAGGCGTCGCGGAGCACGCGCGCCGTGGCGCGCAGGCCGGTGAGGTAGAGCATGTCGTCGTTCTGCGGGTCGACGTGCGGCAGCACCGAGTCGAGGACGACCTTGCCCACGTTGTGCGGGTGCGCGACGGCGTAGCTGGCGGCGGTCATGGTGCCGTAGGAGACGCCGTCCAGGACCATCGTGCGGGCGCCGAGCGCGCGCCGCAGCACCTCGAGGTCCCCCACGGTCTGCTCGGTCGTGTAGTAACTGCGCCGGTCGCCGAGAACGGAGGCGCATTCGCGGACGGCGCCCGGGCTGGGCGGCTCGATGTCGCTGCTGCCCACCTCGGCCTGGAGCTTCGGGCAGTCGATGGCGCCGTACTCGCCGGTGCCGCGCTGGTCGATGGTGACGAACCGGTAGTTCTTCGCCAGTTCCGGGAGCCTCTGCTCGGCCATGCGGGAGATGAACGGCACGCCGGGCTGCCCCGGCCCTCCGGTCAGGAACAGCAGGACCCCCTTGGGCGCGCGGACGTTGTCCCCGGTGGCCACCTGGAGCTTGAGCGTCCCCTTGCCGGGGTCGCGGTGGTCGAGCGGGACGGTCAGCGTCGAGCAGGTGTAGCCCGGCTGGCCCGCGCACGGGTGGGGATCTTCCAGCCCGGGCGCTCGGCCGGAGGAGTTCGCGTGGGTGGTGGTGGCGGCCGCCGGCGCCCCGCCGGATGCGGCGAGGGCGAGGGCGAGGGCGAACACCGCGGTGAGACGTGATCGCATGAGCTGATCATCCGCCGCAGGGGACGCTCGTCAAGAGGGCGGTCCACGGTGAATACTGAACGTCATTCGGTTACACGCCACCCGAGCGGAGGAGCAACGGTGTCCGAGAACTTCGCGATGACCATCGACGGCGCGGCGGTGGACGCGCCCGCCACCTTCGGAGTGATCAACCCGGCGACCGGCGAGGTGGCCGAGCAGGCGCCCGACGCCTCCCGCGAGCAGCTGGACGCGGCGATGGCCGCCGCCCAGGCGGCCTACCCCGCGTGGCGCCGCGACGAGTCGGCGCGGCGCAAGGCGCTGCTGGCCGCGGCCGACGTCATGTTCGCCCGGTCCGAGGAGATCGGCCGCATCCTCACCCTGGAGCAGGGCAAGCCGCTCGCCGACGCGACGATGGAGGTCGTCGGCGCCGGGGTGTGGCTGAAGTACTTCGCCGAGCTGGACCTGCCCCGCGAGGTCATCCAGGACGACGACAACGCGTTGGTCGAGGTCGTCCGCCGCCCGATGGGCGTCGTCGCCGCCATCACCCCGTGGAACTTCCCGCTGCTGCTGGCGGTGTGGAAGATCGCGCCCGCGCTGCTGGCGGGCAACACGATGGTGCTCAAGCCGTCCCCGTTCACGCCGCTGTCCAGCCTGAAGCTCGGCGAGGTGCTGCGCGACGTGCTGCCGCCCGGCGTGCTCAACGTCGTCACCGGCGGCGACGAGCTCGGCGCCTGGATGACCGGGCACGAGGTGCCCCGCAAGATCAGCTTCACCGGCAGCGTGGCCACCGGCAAGCGGGTCGCCGCGGCCGCCGCCCCCGACCTCAAGAGGGTCACCCTGGAGCTCGGCGGCAACGACCCGGCGATCCTGCTGGACGACGCCGACCCGGCGGCCGTCGCGCCGAAGCTGTTCGGCGGCGCGTTCCAGAACAACGGCCAGGTCTGCTCGGCGATCAAGCGGGTGTACGTGCCGGAGGCGCTGTACGGCGACGTGGTGGACGCGCTGGCCGAGCAGGCGAAGGCCGCCAAGGTCGGCAACGGCATGGAGGAGGGCGTCCAGTACGGGCCCATCAACAACAGGCCGCAGTACGAGCGGGTCGGCGAGCTGGTCGCGGACGCCCTGGCCGGCGGCGCCCGCGCGGCGGCCGGCGGCAGGCCGATCGACGGCCCCGGCTACTTCTTCGAGCCGACGATCCTCGCCGACATCGCCGACGGCGCCCGGATCGTCGACGAGGAGCAGTTCGGCCCGGCGCTGCCGATCATCAAGTACACCGACCTGGACGAGGCGCTCGCCCGCGCGAACGGCACGCACTTCGGGCTGTCCGGCTCGGTGTGGAGCGCCGACGCCGACCGCGCCGCGGAGGTCGCGGCGGAGCTGGAGTGCGGCACCGCCTGGGTGAACACCCACCTCGCGCTCGCGCCGCACCAGCCGTTCGGCGGCTTCAAGTGGAGCGGCGTCGGCGTCGAGAACGGCCCGTGGGGCCTGTACGGCTTCACCGAGATGCAGGTGATGCACCGCTCGAAGCACTGAGCGGACGGCGTGAGGGGGCCGGCGGGAACGCCCGCCGACCCCCTCGTCCGGAGTCCTCGCCGGGGCCTTCGCCCGCGTCCTCCTCCCGGGCGCTCCACGCCTCTCGACATGTGCGGAAAGTCACGACTTCGAGTCCGGAAAGTGACATCACCACTACTGGCGGTCCGGTGCCGGAATGGGACACTTTCTGAGCGGGGGCCTCGGGACCGCACCGCCGACCGTGGAGGAGCCGGATGCAGACATGGGACGTCATCCGCCAGGACGACCTCGGCAACAAGTTCCATGTGGCCGCGCACGACTCCCGGGTCTCGGCGCTTGCGCAGGTCCTGGCCCTGGAGTGCGGCGTCCCGCACAAGCAGGCGTACTGGGTGGAGGGGCCGCCCGGCCCGTCCGTCCGGACCAACCGCGACCTCTACCTGATCTTCCTGCACCTCGGCCAGGAGGCCCGCGCGGCCTCGTGGTCGCTGTCGGCGTTCCTGCGCGCGCTGTGGAAGGTGTCGGCTCCGCTGCGCGACAACGAGCGCCTCGAACCCGACGACGTCGCGGCGATGTTCGCCGCCGCGTCCACCACTCCGCCCGCCCCCTACGACCCCGCGTGGAGCGCCAAGGACCTGTCGCTGCCCGGTGACGAGCCGGACGGGTACGCCGACTGGGAGCGGGTCGTGCTGTCCCAGCTCGCCGACCTGGAGGACTTCCTCGCCCGCCCGCCGGGGCCGCAGGCGCGGTTCGGCGTCGACGCGCCCCGCCCGCCCGGCTCGGGGGCCCGCGCGACCCCGGCCCGCTGGTACAACTTCGATCCGGCGACGTACCTGGAGTGCGCGGTCGCCGGGAGCGTCGGCGGCTGGGACGCGGCGGACGGCGCGCGGGTGCCGGTGCCCACCGCGGCCGGGGAGCCGCCCGCCCGCTCCTACGTCCGCGAGATCACCACGATGACCTGGGGCGACCTCGCCCGGATCGCGGTGTGCGGGCAGATGTACGAGTGACCCCGCCCCGCCGGCGGGGCGATGTCGGCGGCCGGTGGTAGTAGTGGGGGTCATGGTCGACAGGCCGGTCGAGATCCGCGACCGGGGAGGATGGCTGGAGGCGAGCGGGCCGCCGCACCGCGCGCTGCGCCCCCTCCTGCGCGTCTACCAGGGGTACTGGGAGCCCGTGGCCGTCCCGTCCCGGATGCGGACGCTCCCGACCCGCGGCGCCGTCGTCATCGTCAACCTCGGCCCGCCGATGCGGCTGGCGACGCCCTCCGCCCCCGGCACCGAGTACGGGTCGTTCGTCGCGGGCATGCAGGACGGCCACGGGGAGTACACGACCCCGGGCGGGCAGCACGGCATCCAGCTCGACGTCACGCCGCTCGGCGCGTACACGCTGCTCGGCGTGCCGATGGCCCGGATCACCAACGCGGCCGTCGAGCTGCCGGACCTGCTCGGGCCGGGCGCGGCGGCGCTCGTCGAGCGGCTCGCGGAGACACCGTCCTGGGCGGCCCGGTTCGACCTGATGGACGCGTTCCTGCTGCGCCGGCTGGAGATCGGCCCCGTCCCGGACCCGGAGGTCGCGCGGGCGTGGCGGCTGCTCGACGGCACCGGCGGCGCGGTCGGGGTCGCGCGGCTCGCCGAGGAGGTGGGCTGGAGCCGGCGCCACCTCACCCAGCGGTTCACCGAGCAGGCCGGGCTGCCTCCGAAGGTGATGGGCCGGGTCCTGCGGTTCCAGCGCGCCGTCGGGCTGCTGTCGCGCGGCGGCCTCGGCCCGGCCGAGGCCGCCGCGGCCTGCGGCTTCTACGACCAGGCGCACCTGAACCGGGAGTTCCGCGCGCTGGCGGGCTGCACGCCGTCGCAGCTGCTCGGCGGCATGCTGGAGGAGCAGCGGACCACCACCGCCGCCGAACCCGCCTGACCGCCGTCCGCGCGAATGGAACGCGCCTGAACGGCAATACCGCAGACGACTCCCCCGGAGGTGCACGATGGCCTGGTTCGGAGTGGTGCTGCTCGTCGCGGGCGGCGTCACCGTCCTCACCGCAGACGGACGCCTCGCCGGCGTCGACCTCACGCTCGCGGGCGCCGTCGCGCTGTCCGCCGGAGCGGTGCTGCTGGTCGCGGGAATCCTGCGGCTGCGCCGCCGGCGGCGCCTCGGCCCGGTGGGCGGCGGCGCGCAGGCGTACTACCGGACGTCCACCGGCAAGATCGTCGCGATGGTCGTCGCGGTGGTGTACATCGTGTCGCCGGTCGACCTGATCCCGGACGTGTTCCTGCCGGTCGGGATCGTGGACGACGCCACCGCGCTGGCCTGGCTGCTGTTCGCGCTCGGCCAGGAGTACACCCGCCGTTCCGGCGCGCGGCGCGCGGTCGCCGCCGGCCCGGCGCGCGCGCCGGAGCCCGGACCGGCGCCGCCTAGCCCCGGCTCACTCCGCCGCCGAGGTTCATCACGACGACGCCGAGGACGATGATGACCGCGCCGGCGATCGTCAGCGGCCGGACCTGCTCGCCGAACAGCACGACGCCGCCGGCGAACGCCCCGATGGTGCCGAGCGCCGACCAGATCGCGTAGACGGGCCCGACGTTCAGCGAGGTGAGCGCCTTCGCCATGAACGCGAACGAGATCAGGTAGCCGGCGACCACCAGCACGGACGGCCCGAGCCTGGTCATCCCCTCCGAGGCGCGCATCGCGAGCGTGGCGGTGACCTCGAAGGCGATCGCGAGGGCCAGCAGGACGTACGGCACCGCAGGAGTCTAACCGCGCGCCTCCGGGCCGGGCCCGGCGCCCCCGCACGCCGTCCCGTCCCGGTCCCGCCCGGCGTCCCGGTTCACCGGCCCTGCGCGGCGACCTCCTCGAACACCTTCATGTCGGCGTCCCACGGGGTGTCCGGACGCGGCCAGTGCAGGGCGATCTCGGTGATGCCGAGCTCGGCGTACCGGCCCGCGAGGTCGGCGAACGCGCCGGCCGACGCGAGCCAGGGCTCGTCGCTGAACCCGGTCAGCAGGATCCGGTCGGCCGGTGCGCGCCCTTCCGCCTCGCACGCCTCGCCGAGCCTCGCCAGCCGCTCGCGGACCACGTCCAGCGGCTCGCTGCCGTCGCCGTGCGGGCTGGTCACCCAGCCGGAGCCGTGCCGGGCGGCGAGCCGCATGCCGCGCGGCCCGTCGCCGGCGATCACGAACGGGACGCGGGGCCGCTGGACGCAGCCGGGGTCCGACACCACGTCCCGCGCGGTGTAGTAGGCGCCCTCGCTGGTGGTCTCGGGGCCGCGCAGCAGCCGGTCGAGCAGCCCGACCCATTCGGCGAACCGGTCGGCGCGCTCGCCCGGCGTCCAGTCGCCGCCGCCGAGGACGCCGGCGTCGGACTGCCGTCGCGTCCCGCCGGAGCCGATCCCGACGGTGAGCCGGCCGCCGCTGACGTGGTCGATCGTCCTGATCGCGTGCGCGGTCGGCACCGGGTGCCGGAAGTTCGGCGAGGTGACCAGCGAGCCGAGCCGGACCCGCGAGGTGACGGCCGCCGCGGCGGCCATCGTGGTGTACGCGTCGTACCAGGGCGTCGTCCCGCGCCAGGCGAGGTGGTCGTAGACCCAGGCGTGGTGGAACCCGAGCTCCTCGGCGCGCCGCCACAGCTCGCCGGCCTCCGGCCAGGACTGCATCGGCCACATCACCGTGCTGATCCTCGGTGCGGTCACTGCTCCCCCGTTCTGTCTCCGGGACGCCCCGCCCCGGGGCGCCGCGTCCATCCCATCACCCGGCACCGACGGCCGGTCACGCGCCCGGTGCGGCGAGCCAGCGGCGCAGTGCCCACCACCAGTGCGCCGTCCGCTCCACCGCCGCGCCGCCGGACGGGTCGAGCAGCGGGCGGCCGGTCAGCTCCTGGAACCGCCGCACCCGGTACTTCACCGTGTTGCCGTGGACGTGCAGGGCGGCGGCGGTCGGCTCGATCCGGCCGCCGTGGTCGAGGTAGGCGAGCGCGGTCCCGGCGAGCTCCCGGTGGAACGGGTCGTCGCGGTCGAGGCCGCCGAGCAGCCCGTCCGCGAGGAGCCCGCCGAGGTCGGGCTCCGCCTCGGTCACGGTGAGCAGCGCGAGGCCGGCCAGCTCCCGCAGCCCGGTGAGACCCGCCGCGGATCCGGCGCGCAGGGCGCGGCGGCCGAGGTCGTACAGCGGCGCGACGCCGCCGGGCCGCGCGGGCGGCGCCGCGACGAGCAGCGGCCCGGACCGGACCGGCCCCGGCGCGGGCAGCCGCGCCACCAGCGCGGCGAACCGCCCGTCCACCAGCCCGCACAGGCCGGGGCCCGCCGCGGCCAGGCGCGCCTCCAGCCCCGCCGCGACGGCCGGGTCGCTGACGTCCGACACGACGCAGTGGTACTCGGCGTCCGGGTCGAGGGGGGCGAGGACGGGGACGGCCTCGCCGTGCAGGAGCTGCCGCAGCATCTGGACGCGGCCCTCCCGCGTCGTCCGGGCCATCTCCAGTTCGGCGACCCGGTGGGCGTGCACCATCCGGTGGACGAGCGCGGTGTTGATCTCGTCGATGCGGCTGACGCCGTCCAGCAGCAGCGCGTCCGGCACGCCGCGGCGGCGGCCGTCCTCAATGAGCGTGCGGACGAGGTGGGCGCGGCCGGCCTGGAACCCGTCCAGGAACGCCGCGACCGGCACGCCCTGCCGCGCCCGGTCCGAGCCGAGCCGGCCGGCGGCGTCCAGCAGCTCCTCGCCGGGGGCGCCGTCCGCCAGCGCGGCGAAGACGCCCCGCAGCAGCGCGCGGGTGTGCCGCCGCGTCTCCTCCTCGGGCAGCGCCGCCACCATCTCCGACCGGCCGCGCGCCGCCCGCACCGCGCCCTCCAGCAGCCGCGGGTCGTCGCCGCGCTCGCGCACCAGCCGCAGGAACCGGTCGCCCTCGGTGGACTCCATCCCGCCATTGTCCCCCGCCGTTGTCCCGCTCGGACAACGAGCGGGGCGGCGCTTGGGCCGCCTCCCCTAGCGGGGAGCCCGCCGCCTGGTGTTCGCTGGCGGTAGTGCCCAGCGGTGTCCCGCCCAGAGCCCGAGGAGTTCGCCGATGTCCGACGACGAGCAGTTCCTGGAGAAGCTGCCCACCGACCTGATCTTCCGGCTGCCGCCGACCTTCGACAACGTGGAGGACGAGCGCCGGCACCGCAAGGAGCGGCTGGCGGCCGCGCTGCGGATCTTCGGCAAGTTCGGCTTCGAGGAGGGCGTCGCCGGGCACATCACGGCCCGCGACCCCGAGCGCACCGACCACTTCTGGGTCAACCCGTTCGGGATGTCCTTCAAGCACATCAAGGTCAGCGACCTCATCCTCGTCAACCACCAGGGCCAGGTCGTCGAGGGCCGCTACCCGGTGAACGAGGCCGCGTTCGCGATCCACTCCCAGGTGCACCAGGCCCGCCCGGGCGTCGTCGCCGCCGCGCACAGCCACTCCACCCACGGCCGCGCGATCTCCGCGCTCGGCCAGAAGCTGGAGCCGATCACGCAGGACGTGTGCGCCTTCTACCAGGACCACGGCCTGTTCGACGACTACACGGGCGTCGTCACCGACCTGGAGGAGGGCAAGCGCATCGCCGCCGCCCTCGGCGAGTACAAGGCCGTCATCCTGCGCAACCACGGCCTGCTCACCGTCGGCGACACGGTCGACGCCGCCGCCTGGTGGTTCATCACGATGGAACGCTCGTGCCAGGTGCAGCTGCTGGCGAAGGCCGCCGGGCAGGTCGTCCCGATCGAGCACGACAACGCCGTCCTCACCCACGAGCAGATCGGCAACGACCTCGTCGGCTGGATCAACTACCAGCCGCTCTACGACCAGATCACCCGCGAGCAGCCCGACCTGTTCGACTAGTCCCCTACCGGGTCCCCCGGTCCGGCGGCCCCGGCGCACCCCCGTTCGCGCCGGGGCCGCCGCATGCCCGGGGCCCGCGTCCGCCGCGGTTCAGCGGGCCCTCGGGTCGTGGTGGGCCAGCAGCACGCGCACCATGCGCGCGAACTCGGCCCGGTCCTCCGCGGGGAGCGGGGCCAGGAGGTCGGCGTCCAGCTCGGCGGCGCGGCGGCCGATCGCGTCCAGCTCCGCGCGGCCCTCGGCGGTCGGCTCGACCACGTAGCGGCGCCGGTCGGACGGGTCGCGCTCGCGCCGGACGAACCCGGCCGCCTCCAGCCGTCCGACCACCTCCACCAGGTCGCTCGGGTCGATGCGCAGCCGCGCGCCCAGCTCCCGCTGGGAGGCCGGGGCCGCGTCGTCCAGCGCGGACAGCACCGCGAAGTGCCACAGGCCGAGGCCGTGCTCGTCCATCATCCGGCCCATCCGGACGCGGCCGGCCCGGCCCACCTGGGCCAGCGCGAACGTGGTGATCGCGAGGAGGCGGGGCGGCAGCGCGCCCGCGGTGTCGTCCATCCGCCTATTGTAGGGTTACACCCATCATTGGTGAAGACCCATGAATTGGAGGCGGCATGGACGCGCTCTACCCGCGCCTGCTGGTGGACGACTTCGACGCCTGCGCCCGGTTCTACACCGCGGCGCTGGACGAACTGCTCGGCATCCGGCCCGTCAAGATGCTCCCCGCCGCGCAGTACGCCAACTGGGACCGCGAGGACGAGTGCGTCCTGGTCCTGATGGGGCGGGCCCGCATGGCGGAGACGGTCGGCACCGCGGACCTGCCCGCCCCGTCCGGGCAGGACGGCGCGATGCTGGTGTTCCGGGTCGGCGACGTCGACAGGGCCGCCGACGCCCTGGCCGCGCTCGGCGGGCAGGTGGTGGCCGCGCCCGCGGACCGTCCGGAGTGGGGGCCGGGCCTGCGGACCGCGCACCTGCGCGACCCCGGCGGCAACCTGCTCGAACTCCAGTCGTACTGACTCCGCCCCCGAGAGGGATCAGCGCGGGAGCAGGTGCCGGTACGGGCGCCGCGGGACGGGCGCTCGGCCCGGCGGAGGGAGAGTCCGCCGGGCCGACCCCGGTGTGAGCCCGTACGCCAAGCACATCACCCGCGGGGAGGGGGGCGCTTGTCCCCCATCGACGAAAAGGAGCGCGCCACCCCGCCGGGAAGTGACTGGACGCGCGCCGTCAGTCCCCGTTGCGGGACGCCTCGGCCAGCGGCAGCAGAACCTGGAAGCGGGTGTCGCCCGGCAGCGACTCCACCTTGATGTCGCCGCCGTGCCGGTCGGCGACGATCCGCCAGGAGATGTCGAGGCCGAGGCCCGTCCCCTGGCCCACCGGCTTGGTGGTGAAGAACGGCGTGAAGATCCGGTCGATGTCCTCCTCGGGGATGCCGCAGCCGGTGTCGGCGATCTCCACCATCGCCTGGTCGTTCACCCGGGCCGTCCGGATGGTGAGCGTGCCCGAGCCGTCCATCGCGTACAGCGCGTTGACGATCAGGTTCGTCCATACCTGGTTCAGCTCCGCCGCGTACACCGGGACGGGCGGCAGCGACTCGTCGTAGACGGTCTTGACCGTCACGCCCGGCCCGAACTTGCGCTTGAGCATCGTCAGCGTGCTGTTCAGCAGCTCGCGCAGGTCGACCCGCTGGTAGGCGGCCCGGTCCAGCTGCGAGTACTGGCGGGCGGAGTCCAGCAGCGCGGTGATCCGGTCCATCGCCTCGGAGATCTCCGCCTGGAGCTGCCCGACCTCCATCACCTCCGCCAGCCACCGGATCGCCGAGGGCAGGTGCTCGCAGGCCGCCTCCGCGACCTCCTCGGCCTGCTCCACCCCGACCCCGGCGGAGACGAGGCCGGGCGCCAGGTCCCAGGCGTCCTCGACGCCGTGCTCCTCCAGCCAGTCGCCCAGCTCGTCCTCGGCGTCGCTGACCTCCAGCGGGCTGCGCCGCGCACCCGAAGGAGCGGAAAGCGTCGGCCGCAGCGCCACGAGCGCCGCCAGCCGCGTGCAGTCCGCGCCCTGCGCGGCGAGGTCGGCGAGGCTCTTCTGCGCCGCGAGCAGCCGGTCGCCGAGCTCGGCGCTGGCCCGCGCCGCGGCCGCCGCCGGGTTGTTCAGCTCGTGGGTGAGGCCCGCGGTGATCGTGCCGAGCGCGGTGAGCCGCTCCCGCTGGTCGACGGACCGCCGCAGGTTCGTCATCCCGAAGAAGATCCCGGCCAGCAGATGCGTCGCCATCGGGAACCACTTGCGGACGGCCTTGCTGAACTTGCGGGCCGGCAGCACGAACACCCGGGACGGGCGCGTCGCCCGGAGCGTGTGCTGGTACTTCTGCTCGATCTGGTCGTCCAGGTACGCCTGGACGGCGCCGCCGTAGGTGCCGGGACGCGACGTCCGGCTCGTCTCGACGCTGTGGTCCCGGACGAGCTGGCTCATCACCATCTCGCCCTCCAGCAGCACGTACAGGAACTCGGCCGGATCGCCCTGCGCGCAGATCACCCCGTCGGCGGGGATGTCGGCGACGGTGCCGCAGGCCGACAGCCATTCGAGCTTCTCGTCGTCGAGGTCCTCGAAGAGGAACAGCGACCGGAGCTCCTCCGGCGATGCGGTCATGGTCATGCCTGCTCCAGGTAACGGTGGACGAGCGCGACGGCCATGGCGCCGTCGCCCACGGCGGACGCGACGCGCTTCATCGACTCCGAGCGGACGTCCCCCGCCGCGAACACGCCGGGGACGCTGGTCTCCAGGTGGTACGGCTGGCGGGCCAGCGGCCACCCGGCCGGGCGGCGCCCGCCGGCGACCAGGTCGGGGCCGGTGACGACGTACCCGCGGGCGTCGCGCTCGACGAAGCCGTCCAGCCAGTCCGTGCCCGGCTCGGCGCCGATGAACACGAACAGCCAGTGGGCGTCGATGGTCTTCTTCCCGCCCGGCCACGCGAACGTGAGGCGCTCGAGCCGGTCGGTGCCCTCGGCGGCGCAGACCGTCTTGCCGGTGTGGACCTCGATGTTGGGCGTCTGCTCGATCTGCTCGATCAGGTAGTGCGACATCGACTTCTCCAGGCCGTCCGCCCGGACGATGATGTGCACCTTCTTGGCGTACTTGGCCAGGTGCACGGCCGCCTGGCCGGCGGAGTTGGCGCCGCCGACGACGGCGACCTCCTCGTCCGCGCACGACGGCGCCTCGGTGAGCGCCGCGCCGTAGTACACGCCGCGGCCGACGAAGTCGTCCACGCCCTCGGCGTTCAGCCGCCGGTACGACACGCCGCTGGCGAGGATGACGGCGTGCGCCGCGATCTCCGTGCCGTCCGCCAGCCGCGCCACCCGGGCCGTGCCGCGCGCCTCCAGCCCGACGACCTCCCCCGCCTGCAGCAGCTCGGCGCCGAACCGGTCGGCCTGCCGGCGCGCCCGGTCGGCGAGCTGCGCGCCGGTCACCCCGTCGGGGAAGCCGAGGTAGTTCTCGATCCGGGAGCTCTGCCCGGCCTGCCCGCCGAGCGCGCGCCGCTCCACCACGACGGTCTTCAGCCCCTCGGACGCCCCGTACACCGCGGCGCCGAGCCCGGACGGGCCGCCGCCCACCACGATCAGGTCGTAGAACCCGGTGGACGGGGTGCTCGGCAGCCCGATCACCGACGCCAGCTCCGCGTCCGACGGCGCGCACAGCGTGTCCCCGCCGGCCGTCACCACCAGCGGCAGCTCCGGCGAGCCCGCCGCCGCGATCAGCTCCGCGCCCTCCGGGTCGGTGTCCATCAGCCAGGTGTAGGGCGCCTGGTGGCGGGCCAGGAAGTCGCGGACCTCGTAGCAGCGGGCCGACCAGCGGTGCCCGACGACCCGCAGCTCCGCCGGCCGGGACCGGTCGGTGCGCCGCCACGCGTCCAGCTGCGCGTCGATCACCGGGTAGAACTTCTCCTCCGGCGGGTTCCACGGCTTCAGCAGGTAGTGGTCGAGGTCGACGACGTTGATCGCGCGGATCGCGGCGTCGGTGTCGGCGTAGGCGGTCAGCAGGATCCGGCGCGCGTACGGGAACAGGTCCATGGCGCGTTCGAGGAACTCCACGCCGTTCATCTCGGGCATCCGGTGGTCGGCGAGCAGGAGCGCCGTGTCGTCGCCGCGCAGCCGCAGCTCGCTCAGCGCCTCCAGGGCCTGCCGCCCCGACTCGGCGCGGACGATCCGGTACGACTCGGCGTACCGGCGGCGCAGGTCACGCGCGACCGCCCGGGACACGCCCGGATCGTCGTCGACCGTCAGCAGCACTGGTTTGGACAACGCGTCCCCCTCATCCATGACATCCCCGGGCAAAAGCCTACGTGGCCCGGGCAGGTCGCGTCCCGCCCGCACCGGCCGGCCGCCACCCCGGCGCCCCGCGGCCGGGGCCGCATCGGCAATGATCGTCGCATGGACCTGCGTGCAGCGCTGATCGGATACGGCACCGGGGGCTCGGTGTTCCACGCTCCCCTGATCTCCTCGGTGCCGGGGATGCGGCTCGCCGCGGTCGTCACGGGGGACCCGGAGCGGCAGCGCGCCGTCGCCGAGCGGTACCCGGAGACGACCGTCCTCGCCAGCGCGGACCGGCTGTGGGAGGCGTCCGGCGGCTACGACCTGGTGGTGGTCGCCGCCCCGAACCGGCAGCACGTCCCCCTCGCCCGCACCGCGCTGACCTCGGGGATCCCGGTCGTCGTGGACAAGCCGGTCGCGGCGACGGCGGCGGACGCCCGGTCGCTCGCCGCGCTGAGCGCGGTCCGCGGGCTGCCGGTGATCCCGTTCCACAACCGGCGCTGGGACGGCGACTACCGGACCGTGCTGCGGCTGGCCGGCTCCGGCGCGCTCGGCGGGGTGCTGCGGTTCGAGTCCCGGTTCGAGCGGTGGCGGCCCGAGGTGAGGGCGGGCTGGAAGGAGAGCGCGGACCCGCGCGACGCCGGCGGCATCCTCTACGACCTCGGCTCCCACCTGATCGACCAGGCGATCGCGCTGTTCGGCCGCCCCGACCGGGTCTACGCCGAGATCGACACGCGGCGGCGGGGCGCGGCGGCGCCCGACGACGTGTTCGTGGCGCTGGAGCACCGCGGCGGGACCCGCTCCCACCTCTGGATGAGCGCGACCGCCGCGGAGCTCGGGCCGCGGTTCCGCGTCCTCGGCGACCGCGCCGCGTACACGGTGAGCGGGATGGACGGGCAGGAGGAGGCGCTGCGCGCGGGCCTCACCCCGAAGGACCCCGGCTTCGGCATCGCGCCGCCCGAATCGTACGGGGTGTTCGGGACGCCCGGTGACGACCGCCCGGAGCCGACCGCCCCGGGCGCCTACCACGAGTTCTACACGGCGGTGGCGCGCACGCTGCGCGGCGAGGCGCCCCCGCCGGTCACCCTCACCGACGCGATCGCGGGCCTGGAGGTCATCGAGGCCGCCCTCCGGTCCGCCGGCGAGGGCGCCGTCGTGGGCACCCGCCCGGAGTGACGGCCGGTCAGTAGCGGAGGTCGGCCAGCACCCCGTAGTGGTCGGACGCGACGACCCCGTTCACCGGTTCGACGCCCAGCAGCGCGCAGCGGACGGGATGGCCCGCGCCGCCCGCGCGGGGCCACGCGGAGAAGACGTGGTCGATGCGGCGGTCCGGCCACAGGACGGGCCTCGCCCACGGGTTGGCGTTGCTCCAGGTGTGGCCGGGCGTTCCGTCGCCCGCCATCTCCCACGCGTCGTAGAAGACGACGCCGGCCGCGCCGACGGCGGCGCGGCCGGTGAGCATGCGGATCTCGTCGGAGCCGGGGTCGGCGTTGAAGTCGCCCGCGACGACCGCCGGCGCGTCGCGTCCCGCCGTCTCGCGCACGTGGGCGGCGAGGTCGCGGACCTGCTCCTGCCGCCGCCCGCTGTGCCCGAGCTTGTAGCCCAGCCCGACGCCGAACACGTGGACGGGGCCGCGCGGGCCCCGGACATCGGCGT
Organism: Actinomadura nitritigenes; assembly: GCF_017573545.1. Classification (GTDB taxonomy): domain Bacteria; phylum Actinomycetota; class Actinomycetes; order Streptosporangiales; family Streptosporangiaceae; genus Spirillospora; species Spirillospora nitritigenes. Next base: position 116,271 of record NZ_JAGEOK010000015.1, read on the forward strand.
ACACGGCGAGACCGCCGTCGCCGCCGGCCTGGTCGCCGAGCGGCCGCTCACCGGTCCGCGCCTGCGGCCAGCGCGACAGGATCGCGATCCCCGAGCGGGCGCCCGGCACGGCCCCGGCGCCGGATCCGCCGAAGACCGCGTGCGGGAGGCCGAGCGCCCGGCCGAGGCGCGCCGCGAGCGAGTCGTCCCCGTCCTCCCATGCCTCCACCAGGACGAGCACGTCGGGCGCCGCTTCGCGGAGGATCTCGACGATCGCCGCCTCGCGCTCCTCGTAGGGGCCGTAGCGGTCCCAGACGTTCCAGGTCGCCACCCGGACCGTCGTCTCGATCAGCGGCCCGTACGGCTCCTCGATGTCATAGCCCATGCGGTGAGCGTGTCATCGCGACGCCCCGCGCGGCCACCCCGTCCGCCACGGGACGGCCCGTCTCACAGCACGGACACGTGGACGTGGTCGTAGTGGTTCTGGGTGACGCTGCCGCGGTCCTCCATCTGGCGCCATCCGCCGCTGCCGCGCATGTCGTAGATGCGCTGCCGCCAGATCACGTACTTGATGCCGAGCCGGGACGCGTTGTCGATCACGTACTGGGCGACGCGGTCGCCGTGCGCCTGGGCGGACGCGCTCGGCATCTTCCCGCCGGTGCTCTCCATGAAGTCGCAGGCGGTGCCGGAGCCGTGGTCCTGCGGGTCGCCGGGGCGCGAGCAGCCGATGGTGGGGAACGGCCCGAACCTCCCGTCGATCTCCAGCAGGACCGTCCGCATCCGCGCGGTCATCGAGTTGCCGACGATCGGGGACTTGCTCCCGGAGACGCCGTCGGGCCTCCCGCCGCCCGCCGGGGCCTTCGGCGTCTCGGGCTTGTACTTGACGAGCAGCTTCTTGACGCGGGCGCGCTGGCCCTCCAGGTCGTCGATCTCCTTGCGCACCTCGTCCAGCTTCGCCTGCGCCGTCCGGTGCGACTGCGCCGCCCTGGTGTTCAGCTGCCGCAGGCTCTCGACGCGGCGGCCGTTGTCCTGGCTGATGTGCTCGACCACCGAGGCGTCGCGCAGCGCCGCCGACGGGTCCCCGGAGGTGACGATCGGGATGAGGTCGAGCCGCCCGGTCATGTAGGTGGTGGACGCGATGCGGGCGACGGAGAGCCGGGCCGCGCCGTACTCCCGGTCGGCCCGGGCGGCGTCGGCGCCCGCCCGCTCGGCGGACTTCTTCGCCTCCTCGAGGGAGATCAGCTCGCCGCGGTACTGCTTGGACAGGGTGTCCGCGCGCTTCTTGAGCTTCGCGTACTCCTTCGCGAGGTCCTTCTTCGGCTCGGCGGGCACGCGGGCCGCGCCGCCGGCGGCCGGGGGGAGCGCCGCCGACATCCCGACCGCGAGGACGACCACCGCGAGCCGCCGCGCCGCCCGGCGCCCGCCGGCCGGGCGCGCCGTCCTGCCGAAGGGATCCAAGGACGCCACAGATCACTCCCGGATAACAGAGGGTCGGAGATTGGCGGGCACGCTACCACAATCACCACAAACCCTCCGACATTCGGGCAAGCACACTGCGTGACACCGGCACTACGGGCGACGTAAAGGGGGCCGGACCGCCCTTGGGCGATCCGGCCCCACCCCCGTGCCGCCGGACGGGGTCCGGCGGCCTCCCCTCAGGTCCCGACGAGGTCCTCCCAGCGCGGGGCCCGCGGCTCCCAGCGCAGCCGCAGCCCGGCCTCGCGGGGCGTTCGGTCCCCCTTGCGGTTGTTGCAGCGGCCGCACGCCAGGACGGTGTTCTCCCAGGTGTTCCCGCCGCCGCGCGACTGCGGGTGGACGTGGTCGATCGTGTTGCCGCGCTGCCCGCAGTAGCCGCACCGGCCCCGATCGCGCAGGTAGACGCCGCGCTTGCTCCACGGCGGCCGGCGGCCGTACCGCCACCGCATCGCGACGTACCGGACGAGCCTCAGCACCCGCGGCACCGGGAAGCGGCCGATGGTCCGGCCCTCCTCCGCCTCCTCGACGACGGCCACCTCGCGGACCAGCATGCGGATGGCGTGCCGCAGGTCCACCTTTTGTAAAGGCTCGTACGACGCGTTCAGGACGAGCACGTTCACCGGGTCACCTCCCACCCCGGGCCGCTGTCCCGCCAGGATTCGAACCTGGATATCCGCATTAACAGTGCGGCGTTCTGCCGTTGAACTACGAGACAATGTTCCGGAAATTCTCCGGTTTCCGGGCATTTCCCGGAAGCCTCCATCAGAATGCCGACGCGCGCCCCGCAAAGGCAACGGTTTTTCCCACCCGCTTCAGGTCACCGGCCCGGCCCCCTCCCGAGGTTTCACCGGGCCGGGTGGGGGCGGGCTCCGGCCGGGCGGGTCGGGGGCGGCCCGGGCGATCTTCGGCATCGCCTCCGCCGCCGCGCGCCACCACGTGTCCTCGGCGGGGCCGGCGTGCGGAGGCGACGCGCACGGGACCGGACCGGGCGAATCGGAGGCACGCGGGGCGGCCGGGACTCGGACGGGCGGGACGGCCTCGATGGCGGCGGCGCAGTCCGGGCAGTCGGTGCCGGTCCAGCCGAGCCGGACGGTGACGGACTCCGCGTCGCCGGGAGCGGGGCCCTGCGGCCCGGTGCCCCAGAAGCGCAGCACGTCGGCGGCGGACACCGCGCGGTCCCGGCGGGTGGCGCGGGTGCGGTCGCGGTGGCCCCGGCCGAGCCACGCGGTCTGCTCGGCGACCAGCTGCCAGGTCAGCCCGCGGACGAGGTTGGCGGCCGCGAGCACGCTCGCGTACGGCACGTGCCGCACGGCGACCTCCGGCAGGCCGAAGCGGTGCAGGCCGGCCGTGTCGACGCGGGCGCGGGCGCCGTCGCCGGGGTCGAGGGTGACGAAGACCGACACCCACGCGCGGCCGAGGACGCACCGCTCCGGCTCGGCGTCCGGTGGCGCGCCGGGGAGGATCTGCCGGGAGTCCAGGTCGGCGACGGTGCCGCCGACGGCGGCGGCGAGGGCGCGGGCGGCGAGCCGGGCCGCCTGCGCGGACCGCGGCTGCCCGGCGGGCGGGCCCTCCGCGGTGACCGCGATGTGCCGGCGCGCGCCGACGACCGTCCCGAGCCGGCCGTGCGGTGCGGCGAGCCGGTGGAAGCGGGCCTTCAGGTCGGCGGACGGGCGCGTGACGGGTTCGACGACGAGGCCCGCGGACGCGAGCATCGCGGCGGCCTCGCGCGCGAGCGCGCCGTCGCCGATGGCGTCCGGGAGGCGGCCGGGCCCGGGGAGCGTCCTCGCCTGGGTCGCCACGAGGAACCGCGTCGTCACCGACGCCGGGACCTCCAGCACGAACCGCCCGCCCATGGGCCCGCCTCCCCCGTTCCGCGGGCACGGCCCCCTGCCGCGCCCGGGGTTCCAGCGTGGCCGGGAGCGGTGGCGGACGGAACCAGAACGGGATTCTGTGGATAGGGCGCGCTCGGACGCCCCTCGGGCGGGGTCAGGGCAGCGCGGACGTCGGCGCCTGGTACTCCAGGGACTCGCGTTCGACGCGGAAGCCGAGCTCCTCGTTGACCGCGAGCATGTGCTCGTTGTCCCCCGAGTTGTCGGTCTCGATCTCGCGGACCTCGGGGCGCTCCGCCGCGAGCCACTCGAGCATCGCGGCCTTGACCCAGATGCCGAGGCGGCGGCCGCGGTGCTCGGGGGCGACGGCGGTGTCGTACTGGGCGGCGCGGCCGGCGGCGTCGTGCGGGACGACGACCTCGGTGAAGCCGGCCACGACCGTGCCGGACGCGTCGAGGGCGGCGACGGTGTAGAGGTCGTCGCCGCGCTTGGCGACCACCTCGGCCGTCTCGCGGACGCGGTGCGCGTCCCAGGGGGCGCCCTCGTACTCGGCGAGGTCGGCCATGGCGTACTTGGCGTGCGCGAGGGCGGTGGCGTGCTCGTCGGGGACGACGCCCTGCCAGCGGATCAGCCGGTACCCCGCCGGGCCCGCCGCGACGAGCCGGGCGACGCGCTCCGGGGGGACCTCGTCCAGCCGCAGCAGCATGCCGCGCAGCACCAGAACGCACTCGAACCCGTGCGACTCCAGGAACGGGACCGCCGGGGTGCCCGCGTGGACCTGCGCGATCACGCTGGTGCGGCCGTCGGCGCGCAGGCCCTCGGCGGCCGCCGCGAGCAGCCGGCGGCCGACGCCGCGGCGGCGGTCCCCGGGCCGGACCTGGATGTCGATCTCGGCGGGGCGGTCGGCGCCCGGCGCGCCGGGCAGCCGCAGCGCCGCGACGCCGGCCAGTCCCCCGCCGGCCGGGCCCCCGCCGGTGACCGCCCACAGCCGCTGCCGCGAGCCCGGGTCGCCGCCGAGGAGCCGCTCGGCCGTCTGCTCCGGCTCCGGCGCCGGCTCCCCCGCCGGACCGGCGGCGTGCACGGCGGACAGCACGGCGTGCCACTCCAGGATCTGCGCGTCCGTCGGATCATCGAGCGCGATGACGTCCATCCGACTGTTGTACCTGATCGTCGTCCGCCGCGACCGGGAGCCCGGGCAACCCGTGGTTTCGGACGTCTGGAAGGCCCCTTTGTATCTCTCGCCGGGGGACGCCTCCCGCGCCCCCGGCCGGCCTCGTCGGAGTCAGTGCCCGCGCGAGAACGCCTCCAGGATGCGCTCGGCGGCGAGCGCCGGGGTGAGCGTCCCGTCCGCGACGCTCTTCTCCAGGCCGGGCGCGATGTCGCGGACGGCGGGATGGGCGTGCAGCTCGCCGAGCAGCCGCTCGCGGACCATCGCCCACGTCCAGCCGACCTGCTGGCGGCGCCGCCGCGCCTCCAGCTCGCCGGACTCGCGGAGCCGCTCCTGGTGCCCGACGATCTCGTCCCACACCTCGTCCAGGCCGGTGCCCTCCCGCGCGCTGCAGGTCAGCACCGGGGTGGCGCGGGCGCGCTCGTCGCTGCGCAGCAGCCGCAGCGCGCCGGACAGCTCGCGGGCGGCCCGCTTCGCCTCCATCCTGTGGTCGCCGTCGGCCTTGTTGACGGCGATGACGTCGGCCAGTTCCAGGACGCCCTTCTTGATGCCCTGGAGCTGGTCGCCGGTGCGGGCGAGGGTGAGGAACAGGAACGAGTCGACCATCTCGGCGACCGTCGTCTCGGACTGCCCGACCCCGACCGTCTCGACGAGGACGACCCCGTACCCGGCGGCCTCCATCACGACCATCGCCTCGCGGGTGGCCTTGGCGACGCCGCCGAGCGTGCCGGCGGTCGGCGAGGGGCGGATGAACGCGTCCGGGTCGGCGGCGAGGCGCTGCATGCGGGTCTTGTCGCCGAGGATGCTGCCGCCGGTGCGGGTCGAGGAGGGGTCGACGGCCAGGACCGCGACCTTGTGCCCCTCTCCCGTCAGCTTCGTGCCGAGCGCGTCGATGAACGTGGACTTGCCGACGCCCGGCACGCCGGTGATCCCGACGCGGCGGGCGTTCCCGGTGTACGGGGTCAGCTCGACCAGCAGCCGCTGCGCCAGCTCCCGGTCGTCGGGACGGGCCGACTCGACCAGCGTGATCGCCCGCGCGATCCACGCCCGCGACCCGTCCCGGACCCCGGAGACGTAGTCCTCCAGGCCGGGCCTCACCGCGCGGAGTGCCCCAGCTCAGCGGTCAGCTCGTCCAGCAGGCCGATCGCCGCGTCGGCGAGCACGGTGCCGGGCGGGAAGATCGCGGCGGCGCCGGCGGCGCGCAGCTCGTCGAAGTCCTGCGGCGGGATGACGCCGCCGACGACGATCATGATGTCGTCGCGGCCGAGCGCGGCCAGCTCCTCGCGCAGCGCGGGCACCAGCGTGAGGTGCCCGGCGGCGAGGGAGTTGACGCCGACGATGTGCACGTCGGCCTCCACCGCCTGCCGGGCGACCTCGCCCGGCGTCTGGAACAGCGGGCCCACGTCGACGTCGAAGCCGAGGTCGGCGAAGCCGGTCGCGATCACCTTCTGGCCGCGGTCGTGGCCGTCCTGGCCCATCTTCGCGACGAGGATGCGGGGCCGGCGGCCCTCCTCCTGCTCGAACGCGGCGGTCGCGGCGCGCGCCTTCTCGATGCTCGACACCGTCCCTGCCTCTTCCCGGTACACCCCGGAGATCGTACGGATCTGCGCGGCGTGCCGCCCGTACGCCTTCTCCAGCGCGTCGGAGATCTCGCCGACGGTCGCCTTGGCGCGGGCGGCGTCGATGGCGAGGGACAGCAGGTTGTGGCTCAGGTCGGAGGGGCGGGTGCCGTTCTCGGCGGCCTCGGCCGCGGCGGTGATCGCGGCGAGCGCCGCCTGCGTCGCGGTCTCGTCGCGCTCCTCCCGCAGCCGCCGCAGCTTATCGATCTGCTGGGCGCGGACGGCGGCGTTGTCGACCTTGAGGACCTCGATCCGCTCCTCGACGTCCGGACGGTACTTGTTGACGCCGATGACGGGCTGGCGGCCGGAGTCGATGCGGGCCTGGGTGCGGGCCGCGGCCTCCTCGATGCGCAGCTTCGGCAGCCCCTCGTCGATCGCCCTGGCCATGCCGCCGGCCTTCTCGACCTCGGTGATGTGGCCCCAGGCGCGGCGGGCGAGGTCGTAGGTGAGGCGCTCGACGTAGGCGCTGCCGCCCCACGGGTCGATCGTCCGGGTCGTCCCGGACTCCTGCTGGAGGAGCAGCTGGGTGTTGCGGGCGATGCGCGCGGAGAAGTCGGTCGGCAGCGCGAGGGCCTCGTCCAGCGCGTTGGTGTGCAGCGACTGGGTGTGGCCCTGCGTGGCGGCCATCGCCTCGACGCAGGTCCGGGCGACGTTGTTGAACACGTCCTGCGCGGTCAGCGACCAGCCGGACGTCTGCGAGTGCGTGCGCAGCGACAGCGACTTGGGGTTCTCCGGGTCGAACTGCTTCACCAGCTTCGCCCAGAGCAGGCGGGCGGCGCGCAGCTTGGCGACCTCCATGAAGAAGTTCATGCCGATCGCCCAGAAGAACGACAGGCGCGGCGCGAACGCGTCGATGTCCAGGCCCGCCTCGCGGCCCGCGCGGATGTACTCCACGCCGTCGGCGAGGGTGTAGGCCAGCTCCAGGTCGGCGGTGGCCCCGGCCTCCTGGATGTGGTAGCCGGAGATCGAGATGGAGTTGTACTTCGGCATCCGCTGCGAGGTGTACGCGAAGATGTCGGAGATGATCCGCATCGACGGCGCCGGCGGGTAGATGTAGGTGTTGCGGACCATGAACTCCTTGAGGATGTCGTTCTGGATGGTCCCCGCGAGGCGCTCCGGCTTCACCCCCTGCTCCTCGGCCGCGGCGATGTACAGCGCCAGGACGGGCAGCACCGCGCCGTTCATGGTCATCGACACGCTCATCCTGTCGAGCGGGATGCCGTCGAAGAGCTGCCGCATGTCGTAGATCGAGTCGATCGCGACGCCCGCCATGCCGACGTCGCCGGCGACGCGCGGGTGGTCGGAGTCGTAGCCGCGGTGGGTCGCGAGGTCGAACGCGACCGACAGGCCCTTCTGCCCGGCGGCGAGGTTGCGCCGGTAGAAGGCGTTGGACTCCTCGGCGGTGGAGAAGCCGGCGTACTGGCGGATCGTCCACGGCTGGGTGGCGTACATCGCCGGGTACGGGCCGCGCAGGTAGGGGGCGATGCCCGGCAGGGTGCCGAGGAAGTCCAGCCCGGCGAGGTCGTCGCCCGTGTACAGCGGCGGGACGCCGATGCCCTCCGGGGTGTCCCAGGTGTGGGCCTCGGGGTCCTTGCCGGTGGCGTCGGCGACGGCGGCGCGCCACCGCTCGGCGGTCGCGCCGGCGGGGGGCGCCGTCCCGAGCCCGATCTCGGTGAAGTCGGGGATCATTCGTTCACTCCCAGATCGTGGAGGGTGGTCTCCAGCGCCTCGATCGCGTCGCATCCGGCGTGCACGCGGGCGTCGACCCCCTCGTAGGTTCCCTTACCCGCGAGCCAGACCTTCACCGCACCGGCGTCCTTCAGGACGCGGGCCGCTTCGGCGGCCTGCTCCTCGTACAGCCTGTCGCTGGAGCAGATGCAGGCGACGGCCGTGCCGGACGCCGCGAACTCCTCGGGCGCGCCCGTGACCGTCTCGATGCCGCCTGCCTGGAACAGGTTCGCGGCGAACGACGCCCGCGCGGTGTGCACGGCGATGGGGCCGAGCGTGGCGAGGAACACCTTCGGGCGGGCGCCGGTCGCCTCGGCGTGCGCGTCGGACCGGTCGCGGAGCGCCTCGAAGTCCTGCGCGTACGTGACGACGGGGAGCCCGCCGCCGGGACGGGCGGGGGCGGCGTCGCGCTCGGGCGGCGTCTCGGCGATGTTCGGGAACTCGCTGACGCCGGTGAGCGGAGCCTTGCGGCGGGCGAGGTCCTTGCGGCGGCGCGCCCAGGTCGCGGCGAGCCGGTCGGCGACCAGGCCGGAGCCGAGGGCGGCGGCGAGGCCGCCGGCCTTCTCGATCTCCGTGAACCAGGCCCAGGCGGCCTGGGCGAGGCCCTCGGTGAGGCTCTCGGCGTACCAGGAGCCGCCGGCCGGGTCGACGACGCGGGCGAGGCTCGACTCCTCCAGCAGCAGCGTCTGGGTGTTGCGGGCGATGCGGCGGGCGAAGTCGTCGGGCAGGCCGAGCCGCGCGTCGAACGGCTGGACGGTGACGGCGTCGGCGCCGCCGACCCCGGCGGCGAACGCCGCGACGGTGGTGCGCAGCATGTTCACCCACGGGTCGCGGCGCGTCATCATCGCCGACGAGGTGACGGCGTGGATGCGCGCGGCCATCCCCTCGGCGGCGCCGCTGACCTCGGCGATCCGGGCCCACAGCCGGCGCAGGGCGCGGAGCTTGGCGATCGAGGAGAACTGGTCGGCGTTGACGGCGACCCGGAACTCGATCTGCCCGAACGCCTCGTCCACGCTCAGCCCGGCGCCGGTGAGGGCGCGCAGGTAGGCGACGCCGGCCGCGGCCACGGCGCCCAACTCCTCGGCGTCGCCGCCGCCCGCGTCGTGGTACGGGGTGCCGTCCGCGACGACCGCGCGCAGCCCCGGGAACTCCCGGACGCACCGGACGGCCAGCGCCGCCGCCTCGTCCAGGGACCCGGCGGTGCCGGTGCGGGCCTGGAGGCCGAGGGGGTCGGCGCCGAGGTTGCCCGACGCGTCCGGGCCGTTCCCGCGCTCGGCGACCAGCGCGAGGAACGCCTCGGCGGCCTCCGCCGTCCGCTCCCCGGCGTCCAGCACGACGGGCGCCAGGTCGAGCAGGACGCCGCGCAGGATCTCCGGCAGCGCGGCGACGGGCGTCCCGCCCTCGCCGAGCCGCAGCCAGACCGAGGTGGCGCCGTTCTCCAGGTCGGCGAGGACCGCCTCGCGCGTCGCGGCCGGGTCCGGGTGGGCGTGCGGCTGCCGGACGTCCCAGCCGGCGAGGCCCTCGCCGTCGGGCCGCACCTCGCGGACGTACGGGGCGAGCCCGGGCCGTCCGGGCGGGGCGTCGTCGCGCGTGTAGAGCGCGGCGATCGGCACTCCGTCGTAGGTCTCGCGGGTCAGCAGGGACTCGATCTCGCCGAGAGGGGTCTCCTCGGTCGCCGCGCCGGACTTGCGCAGCACCCCCTTCACCATCTCCCGCCACCGGTCCCGCTCGGCCGGGGGGAAGGCGGCGGCCAGTTCGAGTTCTTCAGGCGGCACCGTCATGCCCTGGATGGTAAGCGCACGCCTACACCGCGTCCGAGGCCGGGTCCCGGTCACCAGAACCGCCGGGAGGCCCGCGCCCGCCGCCGGTTAGCGGTCCGGGTGCGGGGAAGAGGCACCCGCATGACGCTGGATGCGCTGCCGGGTGACCTGTACCACATGCAAGACCTGCTCGACGGGCGCGAGAAGGAGATCGTCGAACGCGTGCGCGGCTTCCTGGAGTCCAAGGTCGCGCCGATCGCCGACGACTGCTGGAGCCGGGCCGAGTTCCCCTTCGACCTCGTTCCCCGGTACGGCGAGCTGGGCATCGCCGGGCTCGCCCACGACGAGTGCCCCGGGGAGAAGCCGAGCAGCCTGCTCACCGGGTTCCTGGCCATGGACATGGCGCGCGTCGACCCGTCCATGGCCACGTTCTTCGGCGTGCACACCGGGCTGGCGATGGGCAGCATCGGCCGGTGCGGATCGCCGGAGCAGCGCGAGCGGTGGCTGCCCGCGATGGCGCGGATGGAGAAGATCGGCGCGTTCGCGCTGACCGAGCCGGAGGGCGGCTCCGACGTCGCGCTGGGGCTGCGCACCACCGCGCGGCGCGACGGCGACTCGTGGGTGCTGAACGGCGCCAAGCGGTGGATCGGCAACGGCACGTTCGCCGACCTGATCGTCGTGTGGGCCCGGGACGAGGCCGACGACCGGGTGAAGGGGTTCGTCGTCGGCAAGGACGCGCCCGGCTTCACCGCGACCCGCATCGAGAACAAGATCGCGCTGCGCACGGTGCAGAACGCGGACCTGGCGTTCGAGGACTGCGTGGTCCCCGAGTCCGACCGGCTGCCCGGCGCGAAGGGCTTCAAGGACACCGCCGCGATCCTGCGCCGCACCCGCAGCGGCGTCGCCTGGCAGGCGGTCGGCGTGATGCTCGCCGCCTACGAGATCGCCCGCGACTACGCGGTGGGGCGCGAGCAGTTCGGGCGGCCGATCGCCAAGTTCCAGCTCGTCCAGGACCTGCTGGTCAGGATGCTCGGGAACGCGACGGCCTCGCTCGGCATGGTGGTGCGGCTGGCGCAGCTGCAGGACGAGGGGCTCTACCGCGACGAGCACTCGGCGCTCGCCAAGGCGTACTGCACCAGCCGGATGCGCGAGGCGGTGGGCTGGGGCCGCGAGCTGATGGCGGGCAACGGGATCGTCCTCGACTACGGCATCGGGCGGTTCGTCGCCGACGCCGAGGCGCTCTACTCCTACGAGGGCACCCGGGAGATCAACACGCTGATCGTCGGCCGCGCGGCGACGGGGCAGGGCGCGTTCGTGTGACGCCGCGCGCCCGCTCCGGGGGGCGGTGCGCGCCGCGCGGGCCGGAGCCGGTCGGCGCGCGGGCGGGAACGGGTCGGCGCGCCGCGGCCCCGCTGCGGGCCCGCGGGCCGGGCGTTGCTAGAGTTCGGCGTCGAGGACCCGATCACGACGGGTCTCCGTCCCCCACCGAACGCGGAAAGAGAAGACTGCGCATGTCGACTGGCAGCCACGCCGGACGCCCGAAGTCCTGGATCGCCGTGGCCATCATCTTCGTCGGTTTCGTCATCGGCGGCGTGGGCATCGTCATGGGCCCCGACTGGATCGTCTTCGGGGCGGGCGCCGCGGTCGCCGTGATCGGCGGGATCATCGCCCTCGCGGTCGACATCATGACCGACGTCGTCGTCGACGACCCCCGCCAGTAGCCGTGTTCGGGCGACCGCCCATCGAGGAGCGGATCGCGGCCCGCCAGCGCGAGCGCGGGCCGCTGAAGCCCGGGACCGTGTTCCCCCACGGGCCCGCGAAGATGCTGTTCTTCTTCGGCATCGGCGTCGTGGTGGTGACCCACATCATCGCCCTGTCGATGTACTTCGTCGACAAGGGGCCCTGACCTCCTGCCCGACCGGCCCGGACCGCCGGGCCGGTCAGCGGCGGTCCCTGTCCAGGCCGTTGTGCGGGCCCCTCCCCCGTCCGCCGAAATAGATCAGGCCGACGAGCACGAGGGCCGCGATCGCCAGCACCAGCACGAGCACGCCGACCGAGGTCGAGCCGGTCATCCGGACCACCTTCCTTCGTCGTTGCGCGGCGTCTCCCCCTCAACGCTGCCCGCTGAGCGGCGGGTCAAAAGAACGTCAAGAGGAATCCCGCCCCGGAGCGCGGCCACCTCCGGTGGGTGCGAAGCGGGCCGCGAGAACGTACCGTCGAAGTGACGCGGCCGCCTGCGAGCCCCCGACCCCGAGGTGGTGGGATGGCCCTGCGAATGGGAATCGAGGAAGAGTACTTCGTCGTCGATCCCGGTTCCCGTGAGGTCGTCCCCCGCGCCGCCGCCGTGGTGCGGCGCGCGGAGCGGGCGCTCGGCGAGCGCGCCTCCACGGAGCTGGTCGACTTCCTGGCCGAGGCGAAGACCCCGCCCTGCGACGACCTGGACAAGCTGGAGGAGCAGGTCGGGGCGATGCGCGCCGCGATGGCGGGCGCCGCCGCCGCCGAGGGGGTGCGGCTGGCCGCGACCGGCACGCCCGTGCTCGGCGACCTCGTGCCCGCGCCGATCGGCGCGGGCGCCCGCTACGCCGAGAGCCTCGCGGTCTACCGGGCGCTGGACGACGAGCAGAGCATCTGCTCCTGCCACGTCCACGTCGAGATGCCCGACCGGGAGCGGGCCGTCGCGGTCAGCAACCATCTGCGGCCATGGCTGCCGACGCTGCTGGCGCTGGCGGCCAACTCGCCGTACTGGGCGGGCCGCGACACCGGGCACGCGTGCTGGCGGGCCATGACGTGGGCGCGCTGGCCGGTGGCGGGGCCGCCGCCGTACTTCGAGTCGTACGCGCACTACGAGGAGCTGGTCGGCACGCTGCTGGGCTGCGGCGCGCTGATGGACACCGGCACCATCTTCTGGGACGTCCGGCCGTCGGCGCGGCTGCCCACGGTCGAGGTGCGGCTCGGCGACGTCGCGCCGACCGCGGCGGACGCGTCGGTGTTCGCGGCGCTGATCCGCGCGCTCGTCGAGATGTCGGTGCGCGCGGTGGAGGCCGGGGAGCCCCCGCCCGGCCCGTCGCAGGAGATGCTGCGCGCGGCGTACTGGCTGGCGGCCCGCGACGGGCTGGCGGGCGACGGCGTGGACGTGTGCACGGGCCGTCCCGCGGCGTTCCGCGAACTGGCCGGGGACCTGCTCGCGCACGTGCTGCCCGCGCTGCGCGACAGCGGCGACCTGGACCGGGTCGCGGCCGGCGTGCGGCGGCTGATGACCGGCGGGACGGGCGCGGAGCGGCAGCGCGCCGCGTACCGCCGCAGGGGACGGCTCACCGACGTGGTGGACGCCGCCCTCCTCCACGCCCGAGCGCTATGAGATGATTCACCCCGTTTTCACCTGCTCGTTCACGGGTACGGGGGGTGAACCGCGTTCACTGACGGCTTGGGGGCCACGGGGAGATGGATCCGGACGACGCGTCACCGGGGGATCCGTTCGTCCATCCCGCCCTCTTCTACCGGGGCGAGGAGGAGTACCTCGCCGGAACCGTCCCGTTCCTCCGCGACGGCCTCGACGCCGGCGAACCGGTGGCCGTCGCCGTCCCCGGGCCCCGGCTCGGCGTGCTCCGCACGGCGCTCGGCGCGGCCGCCGACGGTGTCCGGTGGCTGGACATGACCGAGGCGGGCCGCAACCCGGGCCGGATCATCCCCGGCGTGCTCCGCGAGTTCGCCGACCGCCACCCCGCCGGGCGCGTCCGGATCATCGGAGAGCCGGTCTGGCCCGGCCGGACCGGCACCGAGTACCCCGCCTGCGCCCAGCACGAGGCGCTGATCAACCTGGCGTTCGCCGGCCGCGAGGTGTCCATCCTGTGCCCCTACGACCTGGCGGGCCTGGACGCCGTCGTGATCTCCGACGCCCGGGCCACCCACCCGGTCGTCATCGACCGGCACGGCACGCGGGCCAGCGGCGACTACGCGCCCGGCCGCGTCATCGACTCCTACAACCGGCCGCTGCCCGAGCCGTCCGACGCCGCGCGGATGAGCTTCGACCTGGACGGGCTCCCCCGCGTCCGCGAGTTCACCTGCCGCTGGGCCCGGCATCTCGGCCTCGCTCCGGACCCGGCGGGGGACCTCGAGGTGGCCGTGCACGAGCTCGCCGCCAACTCCTGCCTGCACGGCGGCGGGAAGGGGACGGCGCGGATCTGGTCCGAGGACGGCCAGGTCGTCTGCGAGGTCAGCGACGCCGGCACCATCGACGACCCGCTCGCCGGGCGCCGCCCGGCGGCGATGAGCCCGCTCGGCGGACGCGGGATCCTGCTGGTCAACCACCTCGCGGACCTCGTCCGCGTGCACACCGGTCCCGGCGGCACCGCCATCCGCGTGTACATGCGGGTCTGAGGCCCGCTCGACGGCCCGCCCGGCGGCCCGCTCAGCCCGCGACGGCGCGGCCGATGCCGGCGAGCGCCTCGGCGAGCAGGGCCGCGCGCCCGGTGGACGCGGCCCATTCGGCGAGCGTCGCGCTGAGGTTCAGCGCCAGCACGCGGGCGGCCGCCTCCCGCTCCGGCGGGACGGGGCCGTACGCGGCCAGCAGCGCGGCGCGGGCGGCGCCGGAGAACCCGGCGTAGGCGATCGACAGGTCGACGGCCGGGTCCGCCAGGCACAGGTCGCCCCAGTCGATGACTCCGGCGGCTCGTCCGCCGCGGTCGAGCAGCAGGTGCCGGACGTGCAGGTCCCCGTGGACGATCACCGGCCCGCCGGGCGGCGGGTCCAGGTGCCGCGCGCCGGCGAGGAGGTCCGTGACGGCACGGTCCCGCTCCCAGACGCCGAGGCGGACCAGCGAGTCCAGCCGGGGGTGCGTCCGCGCGGCGCGGACGGCGGGGTCCGCCCGCTTCATCGGGTCGTGCGGCAGCCCGCCCCCCGCCTCGGCGGCGAGCGCCGGGTCGTGCAGCGCGCGGAGGAAGGCGCCGACGCGCTCCGCGAGGGCCGTCCGGTCCTCGTCGCGGGGCCGGACCTCGGCGAGTTCGCGTCCGGGGATCATCCGCGCGCCCCAGAACGGCCACGGGAACTCCTCCGACGGCCCGGCGGTGAAGCGCGGCAGGGGGATCGGCAGCGGCAGGCGCGGGGCGATCGCGGGAAGCACCGCGATCTCGCGCTCGACGCCGGGGACGGCGATCCGCCTGCGGGGGAAGCGGAACGCCCACTCGCCGCCGACCAGGAAGACCGTGTTGTCCCAGCCGGTGGCGAGCGCCTCCACCGGGGCGCCCGCGAGGCCGGGGAACCGGGCGCCGACCAGCGCGGCGGCCGCCTCCGCCGTCACCTCATGTTCGGGCTCCCATTCGGGAGCGGGCGATGGCGCGGGCGGCGGAGTCGTCACGCCGATGAACCGTACCCGGCGGCGACGGCGGGCGCGCGCCCTCGGGGCGTCCGGCGCTCCGGCGGCCGGCGCGCCGTCCGGCCAGGCGGACCGCCGCGAGGACGAGCACGCAGCCCGCGATCTGCGAGAAACCGGGGCGCTCGCCGAGGACCGCCGCGCCGAACACGACGGCCAGGACCGGCTGCAGGAGCAGCAGAGTCCCGCCCTCCTCGGCGCGGAGCCTGGGCAGCGCGGCGCCGATGAGCATCCATCCGCAGACCTGGCCCGTCACGGCCAGGGCGGCGAGCCAGCCGAGCGCGGCCCAGCCGGGCGCCGGGTCGACGCCCTGCCACGGCGCGCCGATCACGACCGCCATGGCGCCCGCGCCGCAGGTCGACAGCAGGACGGGCTGCGCCCGGTGCTCCTGCCCCCGTCCGGCGACGCGCGTGAGGAACAGGTAGCCCGCGTAGGCGGCGCCGGCGGCAACGCCGAGAGCGATCCCGGCGGCCGGGTCCGTGCCCGTCCCGTGCTCGGCGACCCCGCCGGCGAGCGCCACCCCGCCGAGCATCACCGGGACGGCGAGCGCGAACGGCCGGGACGGGCGCTCGCCGAAGACGGCAAGCGCCAGCAGCGGCACCACCACGACCTGCACGTTCACCAGGACGGTCGCGATCCCGGCGCCGACCCGGTCGATCGACGCGCCCCACAGCACCAGGTCGGCGCCCAGCAGGAGCCCGGCCGCCACGTCCACCGCCCCGCGCCGGCGCGGCCCGGCGCGGCGCCGCTCCCGCAGGGCGAGCGGCGCCAGCACCGGCAGCGCGAGCGCGCAGCGGAAGAACGCGGCGGTCCCCGGCGAGACGCCGGACAGCCGGAACAGGATCGCCGAGACGGAGATGAACGCGGCCCCGGCGATCGCGAGCAGACGCGGGTCGATCCTTCGCACGCCTCCACGCTGCCGCGCCCGACCAATTAGCACAAGCGAATGTTCTTCAGCGGAAATCGGTAGTATCTCTACCGTGACGATGAACCTGGAGCGGCTCCGGGCGCTGCACGCGGTCTCGGTGCACGGATCGATCGCGGCGGCGGCCGAGGCGATGCACGTGACGCCGTCCGGCGTCTCGCAGCAGCTGGCCAAGCTCGAACGCGAGACCGGCCACCGGCTGCTCGAACCGCAGGGCCGCGGCGTGCGCCTCACCCGCGCGGGCCAGGTCCTGGCGGAGCACGCCGGGCGGGTGCTCGCGCAGCTGTCGGCCGCCGCCGCCGAGCTGGACGGGCTGCGCGCGGACGTGACCGGGCCCGTGCGGCTCGGCGCGTTCGTCACCGCCGCCCGGTCGGTGCTGCCGCCCGCGCTCGCCGCGCTGCGCGAGCGGCACCCCGGCCTGTCCCCCACCCTCCGGGAGGGCGAGACGGAGAACGTGCTGCCCGCCCTGGCGCGCGGCGACCTCGACGTGGCGATGGTGGAGAGCTGGGACACGCTGCCGACCCCGTTCCCCGCCTCGGTGTCGAACGTCCTGCTGTCCTCCGACGTCATCGACCTCGCGCTCCCGGCCGCGCACCCGCTCGCCCGCCGCCGCACCGTCGACCTGCACGAGCTGCGCGGCCTGCGATGGGCGGCCTGGACCGCCGGCGGGACCTGCGAGAAGCAGATCGTCCAGACGCTGCGCGAGAACAACGTCGACCCCGAGATCGCCTGCAACGTGGCGGACTACCCCACCCAGCTGGCGTTCGTCGCCGCCGGGCTCGCCGCCGCGATGATCCCCCGGCTCGGCCGCGACCCGGTGCCCGCCGGGGTCCGGATGCTCGCCACCCGCCCGGTCGTGCGCCGCAAGATCTATGTGGCGTGGCGGACGGAGGCCGCGGGGCCGGCCGTCGACGCGTGCGTCGAGGCGCTGCGCGCCGCCGCCGAGCGCTTCTCGGAGGACCGCCTCGCGTCCTGAGCGGCGGGAGGCGGCGAGCCGTGGCCGAGACTTGACCGCGGCTTCAGGTGTAGCGCGCCGCTCGCGGGAATGATCCCTGCGCCCTGAATCTCCCGATCGTTATGGGGAACGATGCGTTTTCTTGCTCGCGCGCACCAGATGCCCGTCCGGCTGATCGTGGGCGCGTTCGTGCTGAACTCGGGCCTGTCGAAGCTCAAGGGCGACGAGGGGACGGCCGACTACGTCCACGGGACCGCCAAGACCGCCTACCCGTTCCTGGAGTCGCAGGACAAGAGCGAGTTCACGCGCAACCTCGGCGCGACCGAGGTCGCGCTCGGCACCGCGCTGGTCACCCCGCTGGTCCCGACGCTGCTGGCGGGCGGGGCGCTCACCGCGTTCGCGGGCGGGCTCATCGGCCTCTACCTGCGGCTGCCCGGCATGCGCGAGGGGCTGCGCCCCACGCAGCAGGGGATCCCGCTCGCCAAGGACTCCTGGCTGATCGGGATCGGCGCCACGCTGGTGCTGGAGGAGCTGAGCCGGGCCCGCGAGGGGCGCCGCGGCCGCCGCTGACCGTCCCTTGCCCGGACCCTCGCCGGCCTGGGCGCCCCGCGGAAGCGCCCCGCCTTGACGGGGCCGCCGCGTCCGGCGAGGATCGGCGCGTCCCGAGGAGGCCCCGCCATGCCGTCCCACTCCCAGCCCTCTCCGCTCGTCCGCGCGGCGGGCGGCGCCGACGCCGCCGCGATCGCCGCGGTGCTCGGGCGCGCGTTCGACGACGACCCGGTCTGGCGCTGGATCCTGCCCGACGAGGCGTCCCGCGTCCGCCGGCTGACCGGCGTGTTCGGCATCCTGCTGCGGCACGTGCACCTGCGGCACGAGGGCACCGAGGCGGCGGGCCGCGGGCCGGACGTGGAGGCCGCCGCGCTGTGGGACCCGCCGGGGCTCTGGCGCGTCCCGGCGCGTGCCCAGGCGGCGCAGGCCGGGCCGCTGCTGCGCACGCTCGGCCGCCGGGTGCCGGCGGCGCTGCGCGCCCTCGGCGAGATCGAGAAGCACCATCCGCCGGAGCCGCACTGGTACCTGGCGGTGCTCGGCACCGACCCGCCCGCGCAGGGCAACGGCCTCGGCGGGGCGCTGCTGCGCTCGAGGCTGGACCGCTGCGACGCCGAGGGCCTCCCGGCCTACCTCGAGAGCTCGAAGGAGCGGAACGTCCCGTACTACGAGAGGTTCGGGTTCCGGGTGACGCGGGAGCTCGCCATGCCGGGCCGGGGCTGCCCGCCGGTGTGGCTGATGTGGCGGGATCCGAACAGCGGCTGACCGGAATCCCGACACGCGGGTGCACCTTCGGTTAAGGCCCTGTCATGGCCGGAAGCGGCCACCTCCGGGAGGACGGTCGCGGCACGCGTGGCGGACCGGTGACGGTCCGCCGCCTCGCCGCGCTCCTGATGCCCGTCGCCCCCGCGCCCGGAAGGCGGAGATCACCGCCAAACGCGGGTGACCCCATGCGGCCATGCCGGCGGCGTTTTCCGGCCCGACCGGGGGCAGCGGCCGCGCCGCCCCCGCCCGTGCGGCCTACCGTCGAAGGGTAGCCACCCCACGATTGGTGAAGCGCCCATGACGCCGTCCCGCCCGCCGTCCCGCACGCGCCGCCGCGCCGCTCCCTTCCGGTCCGGGTACCAGGCCGGGACGGCGCGCCCATGAGCCTGCGCGCCGTGGGCACCGAGCCCGCCGCCGCCGGCCCCTCCGCCGCCCAGTCGTCCCGGCGCGCCGGGACGACCGCCGTCCCGGCGTCCGGCGGCGCCGCGCTCGCCCTGCACCGGCCCGCCTCCTCCCGCGTGCACGACCACCTCCTCGGCGGCAAGGACAACTACGCCGCCGACCGCGACCTCGCCCGGCAGGTCCTGGACGTCCTGCCGCAGGCGGCGGACGCCGCGCGCGACGGCCGGGCGTTCCTCGCCCGCGCGGTCCGCGCCTGCGCCGAGCGCGGCGTCCGGCAGTTCCTCGACCTCGGCTGCGGCCTGCCCGCCGGCGACAACCTGCACCAGATGGCCGCGCGGCACACCGCCGGCCCCCGCGTCGTCTACGTCGACGCCGACCCGCTGGTGATCGCGCACGCCCGCGCGCTGCTGGTCGAGGGCGGCAACATCGCCGCGCTCCAGGCCGACCTGCGCGACCCGGCGTCGATCCTGGCCGCCCCGCAGGTGCGGCGGCTGATCGACCCGGCCGAGCCGGTGGCGCTGGTGTTCTCCTCCGTCCTGCACCTCCTGCCGGACCCGCACGTCCCGCTCGCCGCGCTCGGCGCCGCGGCCGCGCCGGGCAGCGCGCTCGTCGTCTCGCACGCCACCGCCGACCACGCGCCTGCGGCGGTCGCCGAGGCGGCCCGGCGGTACGCGGCGGCGGGCGCCGGGCCGCTGCTGCCCCGCACCGCCCGCGAGATCGAGCGGCTCTTCGGGCCGTTCGCACCGCTGCCCCCCGGCCTCGTGCCCGCCGGGCGGTGGCGCGCCGGGAGCCCGCCCTCGGCGGACGGAACGGCGATCCTGTACGCGGGCGTCGGCGTCCGCTCCTAGCCCCCGGACGGCGGGCTTCGGGGCAGGTTCCCGGACACGCCGTGTTCAGGTGATGTTCAGGGGCTCTGTGGAGAACGCGGAGGCAGGGCCCCTAGGGTGGCCCGGATGCCGACGAACACTCTCACCACGGAAACGAAGGCGAACGGCGCGACGGCGGCCACGGCGTCCCGGATGGGCTGGCTCGACGCCCTGCGGGGCCTGGCCGCGCTGGTGGTGGTGTTCGAGCATTCCCTGGACGTGCTGCTCCCCGAGGTCCGCCGGAACGTGAGCCCGTGGTTCGACTTCGGGCGGTACGGGGTCTTCCTGTTCTTCCTGATCAGCGGCTACGTCGTGCCGTTCTCGCTGGTCCGGCGGGGCAGCGTCCGCACGTTCTGGGTCGGCCGGCTCTTCCGGCTCTACCCGGCCTGGTTCGTGTCCGTCGGGCTCATGCTCGCGCTCGGCGTGACCGGCGTGTCGTGGGGCCTGCCGAACGGGCTCGGCGACCGCCCGTGGATCTCCGCGGTCGCCCATCTGACGATGCTGCAGGACCTCCTCGGCGTGCCCAACGTCGTCAACGTCTTCTGGACGCTGTCCTACGAGATGGTGTTCTACCTCCTCATCACCGCGATGTTCATCGCGGGCGTGAAGGGCGCGAGCGCCCGGGTCTCGCTCGGCTTCGGCGTGGCCGCCGCGATGCTCGGCGTCTCGCTGCCGTCCGCGCTGCTGGCCACCCGCTGGCCCGGCGCGACCCCGATGGTCGCGGCGGCCGCCCTCGCGGCCGGCATCGCGGCCATGGTCAGCGGCCGTCCGGCGGTGCGCCGCGCGGGCGTCGCGATCGTCGCGGCGCTCGCACTGACGCTGCTCGTCCTGGACAGCCGGATCGGCGGCGTCGAGAGCCTCTGCATCATCGCCACGATGTTCGCCGGGACGGCGGTGCGCGGCATCCAGGACGGCCGGATGCCGGCGAAGCCGGCCGCCGCGATGGTCGCCCTCGTCCCGGTCCTGACCCTGCTGGCGGGCCTGCGCCCGCCCGCGACCTGGGCCGCGCACGGCTACTCCCAGTCGCTCGGCGTCGACTGGTCGATCGGCGTGGCCGCCGCCTGGCTGACCTTCCTCGGCGGCCTGGCCCTGCGGCACCGCCGGATGCCCCGCGCGCTGATGTGGCTCGGGCTCGTCAGCTACTCGGTCTACCTGCTGCACCCGATGATCGTCCAGATGGTCTGGCGGGTCGCCGGGGAGCGCGACGCCATGCCGCTGTGGGTGCGGCTGGCCTGGTGGGGCGTGCTGCTGGCCACCGTCCTCGTCGCCGCCGGCCTGGCGCACCGCTACGTCGAGCGCCCGGCGCAGCGCCTCGGCCGCCGGCTGACCCGCCGCGAGCCCCGCGCGCCCGAACCGCCCGCGGAGCCGCCCGCGCCGCTGCCGGAACCCGCCGTCCCCTAGCCGCCGGGGGGACGGCCGGGACCGCCGGGGCACGTGATACGCATTACAGGAGGATTCCGACTACCTTCCGTCCCGACATCCGCCTTCACCGCGAGTGCACCTGATGGTGACAGCGATCACTTTCTTGCCTAGGGTGAGGCCGGTTCACCCTCCCCGAGGGAGGCTCCATGGTCAGTCCCCTGCCGAACGGACACCGGATGGCACAAGGGTCGATGCCCGCCGAGCTGCCCGACCTGCTGCGCCAGCACCTGCAGGCCGCCATCGAGGAGATGGAGCGGGAGATCCGCGACCAGGTGCCCGAGTACGGGGGCGACGGCGACGGCGCCTACGCCCTGCGGGTCGAGCGGACGGTCGGCGAGACGGTCGCGTTCTTCGTCGACTCCGTCGACCACCCGGACGCCGACGCGCGGCACCTGACCGAGCTGTACATGCGCCTCGGCGAGCAGGAGGCCCGGCAGGGGCGCGGGCTGGAGGCGCTGCAGAACGCGATGCGGGTGAGCAGCCAGATCGCCTGCCGCCGCTTCATCAAGGACGCCTACCGGCTCGGCTGGTCCCGCGAGACGCTGGGCCGCCTGACCGACTCGCTGTTCATGCTCGTGGCGCGCATCGCCGACGCGGCGGCGCAGGGCTACGCCCGCGAGCAGGGGCAGCTGGCGACCGAGCGGGAGCAGCGCCGCGAGCGGCTGCGGGACGCGCTGGTCGCCGAGCCGTCGCCCGGGCACGAGGCGATCACCGAGCTGGCGGTCGCGGCCCGCTGGGACCCGCCGCGCAGCGTCGGGCTGGTCGCGCTGCCCGCCGCCGCGCCCGCGGGCGCCCGGATCCTGCCGCCGGCGGTGCTGGCCGCGTGGGACGCGCCCGTCCCGTTCCTGGTCGTCCCCGACCCGGAGGGGCCCGGGCAGGACCGGCTGTGGGCGGCGCTGCGCCGGCTCGGCACCGCCGCGATCGGGCCGACGGTGCCGCTCACGCAGGGCGCGGTGTCGCTGCGGTGGGCGCGGCACGCGCTGACCCTCGTCGAGCGGGGCCTGCTGCCCGGCGGGGCGCCGGTCCGGTGCGTCGAGCACATCGCCTCGCTGGCCACGCTGGCGGCGGAGGAGCTGGTCGGCGCGACCGCCGGGGCCGTGCTCGGCCCGCTGCTCGACCTGGCGCCGGCGCGCCGTCAGCCGCTGGCCGAGACGCTGCTGACCTACCTGCAGTCCGGCGACAACGCCGTCCTCGCGGCCGAGCGGCTGCACATCCACGAGCAGACCGTCCGGTACCGGCTGCGGCGCATCGCCGAGCTGACCGGCGGCCGGTTCACCGACCTCGACGGCCGCCTCGACGTGATGCTGATGCTGAGCTGGCTGGTGCGGTCCGGGCGCGCGGAGGACCCCGCCTGACCACGCCTGCCCACGCCTGACCCGGCCGCCCGGCCGCCCGGCTAGGTTCCGGCGAGGTGGTGGCCGAGGAACGCGAGCTGCGCCCGGAGGCGGGGACGCCAGAAGCCGCCGTCGTGGCATCCGCCGCCCATGGACCCCTCCGGATGGATCCGGCCGCGCAGCTTGCGGACCATCGGCGCGAACGGGTCGCTCGTGCCGCAGTCGACGCGGATCGGGACGCCCTTCAGCGCGTCCAGGTCGTGGAAGACGTCGTTGCGGGCGAAGTCCGCGGCGCCGTCGAAGGACCGCGCGTTGGTACGGCGCGCGTCCTCGTAGGAGGCGAACAGGGCCGGGGACGAGGCGACCACGGCGGCCGTCCGCCCGGCGCCCAGCCTGCGCGCCAGCACGAGCGCCCCGTAGCCGCCCATCGACCAGCCGATGGCCCCGATCCGGGCGGTGCGGGCGCCCTGCCCGCGCAGCCGGGGCAGCAGCTCGTCGACGATCATGCCGATGGGGTCGTCGCCGTCCGCCCGGGCGTGCCAGTAGCCGTCGGGCCCGCCGTCGACGGCGACGATCGCGAACGGGGGGACGCCGCCGCGCGCGACCGCGTCCGGGAGGTAGTGGTCCAGCGCGAGGGACCGCACGGCGGACGCTCCGTCCCCGCCGCTGCCGTGCAGGGCCACGGCGACCGGGAGGCCGCGCAGGGACGTGTGCGCCGCGGGCAGGACGACGGTCGCGGTGACGTCCGTGCGGCGGTGCGCCGAACGCCAGGTGACCTGCCGGACGGCGGTGGACGCGGCGGGCGGCGCGGGCACGTCCCCGCACCTGCCGAGCGCCTTGGCGAGGCGGACCCTGCCGGGCAGGACGTCGTGCTCGACGAGGGCGTAGCCGGTCCCGCCGGCCGCCGCGAAGGCGCCGAGCCCGCTGAGGCCGCCGATCAGCACCGCGCGTCTGGAGATCACAGGAGTCCTTCCGGAAGAGAGCCGTCACCCGCTTGGATCTCCGAAAGGCCGGGAAGGTTCCGCGGAGATCGCAGTCGGCGGGCGGAAGGCGGGAACCGTCCCGGTCAGGGCGCGGCGGGTTCGTCGGCGCGGCCCGGCGCGGACTGGGAGTGCGACAGGACGGTCACCCCCGCGGTGAGCAGGACCGCGCTCAGCGCGACCGCGGCGAGGGCCGACGGCGACCGCGGCGGCTGCGTGTGGAAGGCGAAGACGGCCAGCACGTAGGACGCGACGGGGTTGGTCATCGTCATCGCGGTCATCGCGGCGGGCAGCGATCCGGCGGCGAACGCCTTCTGCTCCAGCACGAGCCCGAGCAGCGTGGACCCGGCGAGCGCGTACCCGGGCCAGTCGAGCGCCGTGGCGGCGACGCCGCGCTCGACCAGGTCGGCGGTGGTGAGCTTGATGAGCACGGCGGTCGCCGCGAACATCAGCCCGGAGCAGATCCCGAGCAGCACGGCCCGGACCGTCCCGCGGCGGATGTTCGCGGCGCGCGACAGCGCCAGCACGAACGGGGCGGCGACCAGCCCGGCGAGGATCAGCCGGGGCCGGGACGGCTCGCCCTGCGAGGGGATCGCGCCGGGCACGGTGAACAGCACCGCCAGGCCCGCGGTGACGGCGATCCCGCCGACCAGGTCGCCGCGGGCCGGGCGGCGGCCGAGCACGGCGGCGCCGAGCAGGATGGTGAACACCAGCTGGGTGACCAGCAGCGGCTGGACGAGCGCGGTGGAGCCCAGGTGCAGGGCGGCGGCCTGGCACATGAACCCGCCGAGGTTCGAGGCCCAGCCCGCCAGCCACACCGGGTCGCGCAGCAGGGCGCCGATCAGCTGGACGGCGGGGACGCGGCCCTTCCCCTCGCCCACGGCGCGGCGCGCCGCCCGGTACTGCAGCGCGGCGGCCCCGGCGAACAGCAGCGCCGCCAGCACGCTGAACGCGGCCGACCACGCCATCAAGGCGTTCCGGTCTGCGCGCCGCTGCGGCCGGGACCGGCGTCGACGCCGAACTCGGCCGCGAGCTTCTCGAACGCCCGCAGCAGGCCGCCGGCGAACCGGTCCGCGCCGGGCAGCGCCCGGGTGTCGGTGATCACGGAGACGTGCAGGGCCCCGTCCCGGCTCAGCGCGCCGACCGCGATCGGGACGCCGCGGGCGGGCGCCAGGATCGGGTGGATGCCGCCGAGCGGCGCTCCGGCCAGCGCCAGCGGGCCTGAGGGGCCGCGCAGGTTCGCGACGACCGCGCCGGCGAACGGGGCCGGGCCCGGGGGCGGGGCGGACCGCTCCCCGGCCGTCCGGCGCATGTCCGCCAGCCGCGCCCGTAAGGGGCGGCCGTCGACGGGGACGTCCAGCCGGCGGGCGCCGCCGGGACCGTCGAACGCGGCGGCGCGTCCCCGGACGGGGAGCGCCCCGGACGGCTCGGACGGGAGGGACGGGACGGCGACGCGCAGCGTCCACGCGCCCGGCGGCGCGGCGCCCCGCCCCGCGGCGGCCTCTGCGGCGGCGTCGCCGGTCAGGGCGGCCAGCAGGCCGGCGACCCGGACGCCGGCGGCGCGGGCGACCTCGCGGACCCGGTCCAGCGGCAGCGTGGCGGTCCCGAAACCGTGCCGGGGGACGGCCGGACCGATGAGCGCGGGGGGCTCCGCCAGGGCGGGCGGCGCGGGCGCCGGCAGCGCCGCGGCCCGGCCGGGCGCGGGGGCGTCCCGGGCCGGGTCGAGGATGCCGCGCAGCACGTCGAAGGGTCCGTCGCCGTCCGCGAGGGCGCGGTGGAGCAGGACGACCACGGCGTCCGGGGCGGTTCCGCCGCCGCGGACCAGGTGGAGCCGCCACGGCGGGCGGCCGGAGCCGAACGGCTCCGCGATCAGCCGCGCGACCAGGGCGTCCCGGGCGAGGCGGTCGCCCGGCGCGGGCAGCGCGCACTCCCGGACGTGCCAGGCCAGGTCGATCTCGCCGGCGTCCTCCCAGCGCGCCCGTCCCGGCGGGCCGGGCCGCCGGAGCCGCCGGGTGAGGCGCGGCAGGTCGGGGAGCCGCTCGGCCAGCAGCGCGCGCACGCGCCCGGCCGTCGGACCGGGCCCGTCGAACTCCGCGACGCCCCCGACGACCCGCGGCGCCTCCGCGCTCTCACCGGACGCGGGCGGCACGCCGGCCCCGCCCCGCCGCCACGCGAGCCTCGCGCGCAGCGCCTCGGCGCCCGCCGCGGCCGGGATCAGCAGCAGGCCGCCCGGGATGTCCACCACGTAGTGCGCGGCGGTCGCGACGATCACCAGGCCGGTGACCACCAGGTGCAGGGCGCACAGCCAGGCGACGGCGGCGCCGCAGCGGGCGCGGACGGCGGTGGCGCCGATCCACGCCACCCAGCCGATGTGCAGGCTGGGCATCGCCGCGTACGGGTTGGCGCCCGCCGAGACCGCGCCGGTCCCCCAGGTGGCGGGCGGGTGGTGCAGCGCGATGATGTCGGTGTACCCCTCGCCGGGCAGCAGCCGCGGCGGGGTCGAGGGCCACACCGCGAAGCAGCAGATCGCGATCAGGGTGATCCAGATCAGCATGTTGCGCGCCCACGGGTAGGCCGGGCTCCGCCGCCACCACAGGTAGCCGAGGAACCCGAAGGTGGCGAGCACGTACGTCGTCGCGTACTCCCACGCGGCCAGCGCGCCGAGCCACCCGTGGCGGATCAGCACGCCGTTGAGCCCGTGCCCGGCGTCCAGGTGCGCCCGGCGCTCCAGCTCCAGCAGCGCCCGGCCGTGGGCGTCGCTGACGGCGCGGTCCCCCGCGAACGCGTGCGTGAACACGAGGTACACCGCCAGCACGACCAGCCCGGCGGCGATCTCGCGCGCGGCCGAGGCCGCGCGCCCGCGCCCCCGCTCGCGCGCGCCGGACGGGGCCGCCTCGCACCGGGTCACGCCGCTCCTCCCGCCTCGCCCATCGCACCACCCCCTCCGATCATCCTCCCCACGATCGAACCCGACGACCACGACCGGGGCGGCCGATCGCCGCCTTTTCCACGGCGGAGACCCACAGAACCGCTCCAACCGGTACTTGTCCGTGGAGTCGGTGATCTACGTTGGAAGGCCCCGGGCGGGACGCGCCCGCCGACCGGAAGGGCCGCAGCCGTGACCGAAACCCCGACCCCGGAGGAGGAGGCGCCGGAGGGGATCGATCCGACCGTGCCGGCCGCCCCGCGGATCTGGAACCACTGGCTCGGCGGCAAGGACAACTACGCCGCCGACCGCCGCGTCGGCGACCGGATGGCCGAGATGTACCCGAGCATCGTCCGGCTGGCCAGGGCCGACCGGGAGTTCCTCGGCCGGGCCGTCCGGCACCTGGTGGCCGAGGAGGGCGTCCGGCAGTTCCTCGACATCGGCACCGGGCTGCCCACCGCCGGCAACACCCACGAGATCGCGCAGGCGCTCGCGCCCGAGTCGCGGATCGTGTACGTCGACAACGACCCGCTGGTGCTGGCGCACGCCCGCGCGCTGCTGACCAGCACGCCCGAGGGCGCGACCGACTACATCGACGCCGACCTGCACGACCCCGAGCGGATCCTGGCCGAGGCGGCGCGGACGCTGGACCTCTCCCGGCCGTTCGCGGTCCTGCTGCTCGGCGTCCTCATCTACATCGACGACACGCCGACCGCGTACTCGATCGTCCGGACGCTGAAGGACGCCCTGCCCCCGGGCGGCCACCTCGTCATCGCGCACAGCACCAGCGAGGTGCACGGCGCGGCGACGGAGGAGGTCGTGCGGCTGCGCAACGAGCGCGTCAAGCCGCCGATGACGCTGCGCAGCGGTGCGGAGATCATCCGCTTCTTCGACGGCCTCGACCTGCTGGAGCCCGGCGTGGTCCCGTGCAACCGCTGGCGCCCGCACCCCACGGCCGCGGGCGGCGAGGACGTCGACGAGTTCGGCGGCGTCGCCCGCAAACCCTAGACCGGGCGGCGCAGAGGCACGTCAGGCGCGCGGCACGTCAGGCGAGGGGAACGCGGAGGCCGACGGTGCCGCGCAGGTCGAGCCAGGCCGTCCCGTTCCCGATGACCAGCCGCAGGACGACGTGCTCGCATCCGGGGCACCGCGCGACGGCGCCCGGGGCGTGCGTGTAGACGCGCAGCCCCGGCAGCGGACCCGCCAGCCCGCACGCCGTGCACCGCACCGCCGCCCTCGTGACGTCCACGCCGAACACCTCGCTCAGCGGCCCGGCGAGCACGTTGCCGTCCTGGTACGCGCCCGCGTCCTCGTAGACGACGGCCTCCGCTCCCGAGCCCGCCTCCGCTCCGTCCCCGCGCGCCCCCGCCCCCGGTCCGTTTCCTCGCATGCCCGCCTCCGCTCCCATGTCAGCCCCCGCTCGGCCCGAAGCGCTCGGTCCTGATCCTGCGCGGGTCGTGCCCCAGCGCGACCAGCAGATCTGCCGCCGCCTCCACGAACCCCGTCGGCCCGCACACGAAGCAGGCCGGGTCGAACTCCGGCGGCCACGCCCACCCGGCGAGGTCGCCCTTCGCCAGCCGGCCCGGCGGCCGCGGCCAGCCGTCCGGCGCGGCGCGCGTGTACAGCGGGAAGACCTCCACGCCCGGGTCGGGGCGCCGCAGCTCGGCGGCGTACCACCGGTCGTCCGGCGTCCGGGCGGAGTACACCAGGCGGAACGGGACGCGCGAGCCCGCAGCCCGCCGGGCCCGCACCATCGCCATCAGCGGCGCCACGCCCGCCCCGCCCGCGATGAGCGTGACGGGCGCAGGGTCGTCCGGGCGCCACACGAACCAGCCGCCCACCGGGCCCCGGATCTCGACCGGGTCGCCGGCCGAGAAGACCCCGGTCAGGTACGGCGACACCTCGCCGTCCGGGACGTTCTGCACGGTCAGCTCGACGCGGTCGCCGTCCGCCGGCGCCGCGAGCGAGTAGCTGCGCTGCGTGCTGTACCCGTCGGCCGCGGTGAGCCGGACGTCGACGTGCTGTCCCGCGAGATGGCCGGGCCATCCGGGGACGTCGAGCACGAGCGTCCGGGCGGTGGGCGTCTCGTCGCGGGTCTCCGCGAGCCGCGCCACCCGCCACCGCAGCCTGCTCAGTCCCCCTGGTACCGCTGTTCCAGCCATGGGTCCCCGTAGTCGTGGTAGCCGGCCGTCTCCCAGAATCCGGGCTCGTCCTGGGTGAGCAGGTCGAGGCCGCGGACCCACTTGGCCGACTTCCAGAAGTACAGGTGCGGCACCAGCAGCCGCACCGGTCCGCCGTGCTCCGGATGCAGGTCCTCGTCCTCGAAGCGGTAGGCCAGCCATGCCTGCCCGTCCAGCAGGTCCTCGAGGGGCAGGTTGGTGGTGTAGCCGCCGTAGGAGCGGGCGAGCGCGTAGTCGGCCGTCGTCTCCACGTCGTCGAGGAGGACGTCCAGGGACACGCCCGTCCAGGACGTGCCGAGCTTGGACCACTTGGTCACGCAGTGGATGTCGACCGTCGGGGTCTCCGACGGGAGCGCCAGGAACTCCTGCCACGTCCAGCGGCGCCGCTCCCCCGTCTCGGTGGTGACGACGAACTCCCACTCGTCCGTGTCGATCCGGGGCGTCGGCCCGGCCGACAGGACCGGGAAGTCCTCGGTGAGGTACTGGCCGGGCGGCAGCTTCACGTCCCCCTGCCGCCGCCTGCCGTGGAATCCGGGCGAGACGATGCCCATCCCCCGCTCCTGTTCGTCCGACGGCCCGTGCTCCGAGATCCTTCCCCCACCGGCGGCGATCCATCCCTGGGCCGCGCGAATCTCGCGGTGGGGGGCCGAGACGCCCGGGACGAAGGCGTCCGGCGGGCCGCGCGGTGCGGCGAAGATCGCGATTTGGCGGCGCGCGCCCGGCCGGACCGCTAGGCTGCGCTGCGGCAAGGCCGTAGCGCAGAGGTCGTCGCGCCTTACAGCGGGCTGGAGGACGTCGGTTCGAATCCGACCGGCCTTGCCACCCCCCGCCCCGGTGCGCCGCGCCGGGCCGCGGGGCACGGCGCGCGGGAACCGGGGGGTCGCGGTGACGATGATCGGCACGCGGGCCGCCCCGCGCGCGCTCCGGCCGGACGAGGCGTCGCGCCTGCGGCGGATCCGCCGCTACGCGGTCCCCCGCTGGATGATCGAGCGGGCCACCGAGCGGCGGCTCGCGGGCGACTGGCGCGGGGCCTGCGCGGCGGCGAACGTCGACGTGGCCTTCGACCTCGCGGACGTCGCCGGCGAGCACGGCCGCGAGGTCGCCGACGCGCTGGAGGACGACCTCCGGCACCTCGCGCCCGACCTGCTGCGCTGGCACGCGCCGCGCGTCGGCCGGGGGCGGACGACGCTGGTCCCCGACCAGGTCCTCGTGCTGTCCGCCGACCCGGACGATCCCCGCCGCACCCTGCACGTCACGACGCCGCGGCAGCTCGTCCACGGGCCGCAGCGGCTCACCCTCCGGTTCGGCGTCATCTCGGCCGACGACTGGCTGTACCTGAACACCGACCTGCCCTACCTGTCGGTGTGGCACAACGTGCTGCACCAGTGGGACACCGCCCGCCACCTGTGGGATGTCCGGCACGCCGACGAGCTGCGGGAGCGCTGCGGCGGCGACGGGACTCGCGCGCCGTTCCTGGAGCCGGACGGGACGCCGCGGCCGTCCGGCCTGCTCCCGTCCGCCGCCTACGGCCGGGACGACCCGGTCGCGCACGCCGAGTGGGCGGTGCTGCTCCACGAGGCCGGCGACGTGCTGGGCGCCTTCGCCGCGGCGGGGATCGCCGTCGACGAGACGGGCGTCGAGCTGGAGGAGTACCTGGGCGGCGGGGTCGTCGAGACCGCCGGCGTCCTCGCCCGGCTGCCGCTGGCCCCGGCGCGGCTCGCGGACGAGGTCCGGCGCCTGGCGGAGCGCGGGCACGGCGACGCCTACTGGATCCCCGCGAACCAGCACGTGGGCGTCGTGCTGCGCCGCGCGGGCGGCGGGCTCGGCGTGGAGCTGGCGTCCCGGGACGACCTCGCCGGGGCGATGCCGGTCCTCCCGGACGCGGCGTGGCGGATGGCGCCGGACGTCGAGGCGCTGCGGCACGGCGTCGTCCCCGCCGAGGAGCTGCACCCGCTCGTCCGCGACGCCCTCGCGCCGGCCCGCGCGTTCACCGGCCCCGGCGGCCCGCCCGGCCCGGACCGCCCCGGCCCGGTCCGGATCCGGTGCCGCGGCGAATGGCACGAGGTCGCCTTCCGCGACGGCGCCCTGCGGATGCCGCACGACGAGGGCGAGCGGCGGCGCGAGCAGGCGCTGCTCGCCCTGGGCGGTGCGGTCGGCGGCTGCGAGGCCGCCGACCGGGGGTGGCGGGAGGGCGGCCGCCTGCCGAAGGCGCTGGACGCCCAGCGGCGCGAGCTGCTCGCGCGGGTCCAGCACGGCGACACCCCCGCCGTGCTCGCCCTCCTGGACGCCGGCGTCGATCCGCGCGTCCGGGACGCGCGGGGCCGCACGCTGCTGCACGCGCTGCCGATGCTGGACTGGGAGCCGCTGCTGCCCCGGCTGCTGCCCGTCCTCGACCTGGAGGCCCGCGACGGCTGCGGGCGGACGCCGCTGCACGTGGTGGTGTTCGAGGAGGGCCCGCCCGAGCTCGTCCGGGCCCTGGTGGACGCCGGGGCGCGGATCGACGTGCAGGACGAGGACGAGATCTCCCTGCTGCGCGTCATCGGCTGGCGCCGCTCCGACCTCGGCTTCCTGGAGAAGCGGATCCGGGACGAGCATCCGGAGATCGACGACTGGTGAGGGCCCGCCCTCGTCGGCGGTCAACGATGATCACGCCCATCTCCGCGCCGGTCCACGCGGCGCGCGACCGCGCGCTCCAGCCCTTCGGCCCGTCCTGCCCGGAGTCGTCGCTCTCGTCGAAGTAGGCGGCCTTCCCGCCCGGAGAGGTCTTCTCGATGACGTCCCGGCGGCCATTTGTACATACCGACCGGTCGGATTCACCTGGAAGATAGAATAGGGGGCGGCGCCGTCAACAGCCGATTTCACGCGTCTCGACGGCCGCCGTTCTTGGACCGGGTTCCCGCCCGGTAGGCTGACGGCTGATCGCGGGCGGCGGCGCGGGGCCCGGCCGCGGACGGAGGTGGAGTCTTGACACAGGCCTCAGTGGGGCGGCTCTCCGACGACGTCCCCCTTCCCGACCGGCTGCTCGCCGTCGCCACCCGGTTGTTCGCCGAGAGGGGCTTCGAGGGCACCTCGGTCCAGGAGATCGTCAACGCCGCCGGCGTCACCAAGGGCGCCATGTACCACTACTTCGGCTCCAAGGACGATCTCCTCTACGAGATCTACCACCGGCTCCTCGGTCTGCAGATGCGCCGCCTGGAGCAGATCGCCGACGGTCCCGGCAGCGCCGAGGAACGGCTGCGCGCCGCCGCCCTCGACGTGCTGGAGACCTCGTTCCTCTACCTCGACGACTTCACCGTCTTCTTCCGCTCCACCCACCTGCTCCCCCGCGACCGCCGCGAGGCCGTCCGCGCGGAACGGCGCCGCTACCAGGAGCGGTTCCGCGACCTGGTCGAGGAGGGTCAGCGCGAGGGGTCCTTCCGCACGGACATGCCCGCCGACATCGCCGTCCTCTTCTTCTTCGGCACCGTCCACCAGATCGGCACCTGGTACCACCCGGGAGGCCGCCTCAAGACCCGCACCATCGCCGAGCACTACGTCGACCTGTTCCTCAACGGGCTGAAGGAAAGCTAGCCGCGCTTTCCCAGGGGCTGTGCCTTTCCCCTGGAAATCCCGTCGCCGCCGGCCGTCCGTTCACCGCTCCGCCGGCGCTCCGCGCGAAACGGCCTGTCGGCCGCCGGGCAGGCCCGCTGCGCTCGCCGGCACTCGCTCCGCGTGCCTGCCCGTGGCCGTGGCCGAGGTCCGGCCTTCCGTACGCATCGTCGGGCCGGGTCCCCGGTCAGCGCTCGATGTGCTCGATCTTCAGGTCCTCGCTCCTGTGGCGGGCGCGGAGGGGCTTCTTGTCGAACTTGCCGACGGTCGTCTTGGGGATCTCGTCCATGAACGTCCAGTATTCGGGGACCTGCCAGCGGGCCACCCGGCCGGCGAGGTGGTCGGCGAGCTCGGCGGCGGTCGCGGCGGCGTCCGGGCGGAGCACGACGCAGGCGAGCGGCCGCTCGTCCCAGCGCGGGTCGGGGATGCCGATGACGGCGGCCTCGGCGACCGCCGGGTGCCCCATCAGGAGGTTCTCCAGCTCGACCGAGGAGATCCACTCGCCGCCCGACTTGATGACGTCCTTGGCGCGGTCGGTGATCTGGTAGAAGCCGCGGTCGTCGATCGTGCCGATGTCGCCGGTGCGCAGCCAGCCGTCGTCGAACTTCTCCGGCGCGGGGTCGCGGTGGTAGGAGCCGGTGATCCACGGGCCGCGGACCTCGATCTCGCCGACGGACTCCCCGTCCCACGGCAGCTCGCGGCCGGCGTCGTCGACGATCCGCATCTCGACGCCCGCGGCGACGCGGCCCGACTTCAGCCGCCAGTCCATCTCCTCGGGCGTGCCGGGTTCCACCTCCGGCGGCGGGAACGCCATGCCGCCGAGGGGGCTGGTCTCGGTCATGCCCCAGCCCTGGATGATGCGCAGCCCGTACCGCTCCTCGAACGCCTCCAGCAGCGAGCGGGGCGCGGCGGCGCCGCCGGACGTCCCGGCCCGCAGCGACGACAGGTCCAGCTCGTGCTGCTCGCCGTAGGAGAGGATGCCGTTCCAGATGGTGGGGACGGCGGAGGCGAGCGTGCTGCGCTCCCGGGCGATGAACTCGGTGAGGTGCTGCGGCTGCATGAACGGGCCGGGCATGTGCAGCGTCGCGCCGGACAGGAACGCCCCGTACGGCAGGCCCCAGGCGTTGACGTGGAACATCGGGACGATCGTCAGCACCCGGTCGGCCTCGGTGATGCCGACCAGTGACGCCGACTGCACGGCCATCGCGTGCAGGAACGTGGAGCGGTGCGAGTAGACGACGCCCTTCGGGTCGCCGGTGGTGCCGCTGGTGTAGCACATGGACGCGGCGGACCGCTCGTCCACCTCGGGCCACTCGTAGCCGGGCTCCTCGGCGGCGAGCAGCTCGCGGTACCGCAGGACGGGGGCGCCGTTGCGGTTGGCCTCGAGCGGCGCGCCGTCGCCGTCGCCGACGATGACGAACGCCTCGACGGCGGGCAGCTCGTCCACCACCCGGGCGAGCAGCGGCACGAGGCTGTCGTCGACGATGATCACCTGGTCGTCGGCGTGGTTGATGATGTGCGCGAGCTGCTCGGGGAACAGCCGGATGTTGAGGGTGTGCAGGACGGCGCCCATGGCGGGCACCGCGAAGTACGCCTCCAGGTGCTCCTGGTCGTTCCAGCAGAAGGTCGCGACGCGCCCGCCCTGGCGGACGCCGAGCCGCTGCAGCGCGGCGGCGAGGCGCTCGGCGTTGTCGGCGACCTGCGCGAAGGTGGCGCGCCGCGGCTCGGCGCCGCCGGTCCACGTGACGCACTCGCTGCGCCCGTACACGCGCCGGCCGTGCCGCAGGATCGCGGCGACCGAGAGCGGGAAGTCCTGCATGGTGCTGGGGATCATGACGGTCTCCGGGATGACGGACGGGATGGGCGGGAGGTCAGCCGACCAGCACGGACAGGACTTCGGCGACGCAGACCGGCTTGTCGCCGCCCTCGCGTTCCACGGTGACGCGGACCTTGGCCCGCGCGCCCCGCGGGGTGCGCTCCAGCGACACGAGCTCGGCGCCGGCGCGCAGCCGCGACCCGACGGGGACGGGCGCGGGGAAGCGGACCTTGTCCGAGCCGTAGTTGACGCCCATCGTCAGGCCCTCGACCCGCGAGATCTCCGACATCAGCATGGGGATCAGCGACAGGGTGAGGTAGCCGTGCGCGATCGTGCCGCCGAAGGGGCCGCCCGCGGCCCGCTCGGGGTCCACGTGGATCCACTGGTGGTCGCCGGTCGCGTCGGCGAACCCGTTCACCTGCTCCTGCGTGACCGTGTGCCAGTCGCTGTGGCCGAGATGGGTGCCGACGGCCTTCTCGTACTCGTCGATGCCGTGGAACGTCCTCATCGCGTTACCTCCTCCGCCGGGCGCGCGCCCGCTCCGTGGATGCCACGATGACAACATACCGACCGGTTGGTATGCAACGCGAGAGGTCGGAGCGCCGTCCCTCGGCTTCGGCGCGCCGGCCCGGGGAGGGGGTCAGGCGCCCTCGATCGCGGCGATGCCCGAGCGGAGCAGCGGCTCGACGGCGTCTCCGATGGCGCCGAACCCCTCCCCCACGGTCTGGCCCCGCAGGTAGCGGTAGTGGATGCCCTCGGAGATCACCGCGAGCTTGAAGCAGGCCAGCCCGACGTAGAACCCGATCGCCGACAGGTCGCGGCCGCTGCGCTCGGCGTACCGGGCCACCACCTCGTCGGGCGACGGGAAGCCGGGCGCGCGCGTCGCCTCGGCCCGCCCCGGGACCGGCGCCGTCCGCTTCATGTAGACGAGCAGGAGCGCGAGGTCGGTGAGCGGGTCGCCGAGCGTCGCCATCTCCCAGTCCAGGACGGCCGCCACCCGGTCGTCC
The DNA here is from genome assembly GCF_017573545.1 of Actinomadura nitritigenes. Classification (GTDB taxonomy): domain Bacteria; phylum Actinomycetota; class Actinomycetes; order Streptosporangiales; family Streptosporangiaceae; genus Spirillospora; species Spirillospora nitritigenes. The sequence continues at coordinate 150,910 of NZ_JAGEOK010000015.1, forward strand.
GCGCCGACGAGCAGGTTGTCGAGCCGGTAGTCGCCGTGCACGATCGCCGGGGCGGACTCGGGCGGGACGTTCGCCTCCAGCAGCGCGTGCAGCTCGGCGGCGCCGTCGAGGTCCCGGCTGCGGGAGGCGTCGAGCTGCTTCTTCCAGCGGCGCACCTGGCGTTCGAGGAAGCCCCGCGGCCGTCCGAAGTCGGCCAGCCCCACCTCGGCGGGATCGACGCGGTGCAGGTCGACGAGGGTGTCGATCATCCGTCCGGCGATCGCCGCGACCCGCTCGGCGCCGAGCGGGGCGAGCTCGTCCGCGCCGCGGTACGGGGTCCCCTCGACCATCTCCATCACGTAGAACGGCGCGCCGAGCACGTCCGGGTCCTCGCAGAGCAGGTACGTCCGGGGGACGGGGACGGACGTGCCGGCCAGGGCGCTCATGACCCGGTGCTCGCGGGACATGTCGTGCGCCGTCGCGAGGACGTGGCCGAGCGGCGGGCGCCGGACGATCCAGGAGCGGGTCCCGTCGGTCACCTCGTAGGTCAGGTTCGAGCGGCCGCCGGCGACCACGCGGGCGCGCAGCGGCCCGGCGTCCGCCGGCCACAGCGCGCCGGGGCGGACCCGGTCGACGTGGCGCCGGAACCGGTCCAGCGGCAGGCCCGGGACGCCGCCGTCTTCGAATACCCGCAATGCACCCCTCCTCGCCGATCCGAGCCCTTGTACCGTCCGGTCGGTATGGCGCAGGATAACGAGATGGGAACCCTCGCCGTCCGGGGCCGGAGGGCCCCGGGTCGCGCCCCCACCAGGCAGGCATCGGTGCGCCGATGACACCATACCGACCAGTTGGTATGCAATAGCCGATTCCCATTGCCATTCTCGGTTGGCGGCATTACTTTTGCGGCACGACGCGGAGCGGTGTGAGCTCCGCCACCCCTGGCCGAAGGACCGACCGATGACGACGACCGACCCCCGGCAGACCCGCGACCGGGCGCGCGGCCGCATCGGCACCGCGCCGGACGAGAACGTCCGGCCCGCCCGCGGCGGGCGCGACCGGCCCGCCGCGTCCCCGGCCCGCCTCCGCACGCGACCGGAGGCGCAGGCCGCCGAGGCCCGAACGAGCACCGAGCAGGAGGAGGTCTTCGGCCCCGTCCGCGCCGCCGTCCCGCACGACGGCGGCGACGACGCGGCACTCGCCATCGCCGGCGGCACCCGGTACGGGCCGCCCGGCACGGTGCGGGCGGCCGGACGCGAACGCTCCGCCGCGTTCGCCGGCGCCGCCCCGCGCCCTATCTAGGACCGGTTCTCGGGGGAGACCAGCGCCCGGAGGAGTCCCTGACATGTCCGTTTCATCGTCCACCAACGACGGCGTCGCGCCCGGCGCCGGCGCACCGCCCGGCATCGCGGCGCGGCTGTGGCGGCGGGACCTGCCGCACTACCCGGAGACGGGACGCCGCTACCTGTACCTCGGCATCGTGGTGATCACCACGATCGTCCTGTACTACCTGCTCTACATCCAGTACGCGGTGGCGACCTCCATCATGGAGCACTACCGCATGACGTTCGGCTACTTCATCATGCTGTCGGTGATCGGCAACGCGATCGGCGCCTTCGCGTCGCTGTTCGCGGGGCTCGCCGACCGGTGGGGGCGCGCGAACCTGGTCGTGTACGGCCTGCTGGTCGCGGGCGTGATCGTGCTCGTGCTGCCGCACTCCCCGAACAAGGGCATGTACCTGGCGCTGTTCGCGGTGCTCAGCCTCATCGAGGGCATCGTGCTCGTCGCCACCCCCGCGCTGATCCGCGACTTCTCCCCCCAGCTCGGCCGCGCCACCGCCATGGGCTACTGGACGATGGGCCCGGTCATCGGCAGCCTCGTGGTCACCACGGTGACCAGCGCGACGCTCGACTCCTCCAGCTGGCAGGACGAGCTGACCTTCTCCGGCATCGCGGCGCTCGCGGTGTTCGTCATCGCGCTGTTCGGGCTGCGCGAGCTGTCACCGGCGCTGCGCGACCAGGTCATGGTGTCGATGCACGACCGCGCGCTGATCGAGGCGCGGGCCCGGGGCATCGACCCGGAGGCGGCGCTGAAGGGCAGCTGGCGGCAGATGATGCGGCTGGACGTCATCGGCTCGGCCTTCGCGATCAGCGTCTACCTGCTGCTGTACTACGCGGCGGTCGGCAACTTCGTCGTCTACTTCTCCGCGACGTTCGGCTACAGCGAGCAGCGCACCAACGCCCTCGGCAACTGGTACTGGGCGGCGAACGCGGTCGCGCTGGTCGCCGCCGGCCTGATCTCCGACCGGCTGCGGGTCCGCAAGCCGCTGATGCTCGTCGGCGGCATCGGCTCGGTGGTCTGCACGGCGATCTTCGCGGCGTGGGCGACCGAGCCGAAGACCGGCTACCACGACTTCGCCTTGCTGTTCGTCGGGATCGGGATCTTCGGCGGGCTCGCGTACGCGCCGTGGATGGCGGGCTTCACCGAGACCGTGGAGAAGCACAACCCGGCGGCGACCGCGACCGGGCTGGCCGTGTGGGGCTGGATCCTGCGGATCGTCGTGGCCTGCTCGGCGCTGTTCGTGCCCATCGTGGTGAACTCGGTGACGCCGATCGTGGAGCACGGCGCCGAGGTGAAGGCCGCGTCCGCGCAGGCGCAGCAGGCCCTCGCCATCACGACCGCGCACCCGCAGATCTTCGCCGAGCTCGCGAAGTACCCGGCCGGGCAGGCGCCGCCGGAGCTGCAGGCGCGGGCGGCCCAGGAGGTCGGCGTCGCCGGCCTGCAGACGGTCGCCAAGGCGCAGCCGCAGCTGAAGATCCTCAAGGAGCACGGCGCGGAGGTGCAGAAGGCGGCCAAGGACGGGCCGAAGCAGTGGCAGACCTGGTGGTACGTGGCACTGGGCGGCCAGGTCGTGTTCATCCCGTTCATCTTCATCATGAGCGGGCGCTGGAGCCCCCGGAAGGCGCGCGAGGACGCCGAGGCGCACCAGAGGGCGATCGACAAGGAGATGGCCGCGCTCTCCTGACCGCGCTCCGCAGCGCACCGATCCCCACCGCATGAGCCGATCCACCGGCCGGGACGTCCCGGCCGGTGGATCGCTGCTTTCCGGCGCCTCCCGGAAAACCTAGCCAGGCGAATCTATAGGCACCTTATAGAAGCAAGTGATATAAATCGGGACATGGATGGGCGGTCCCCTCTCGACGAGCTGGAACTGGCGGCCGGTCTCGGCCGCGTGTACTCGCTGATGCGCTCGCTGTCGCTGCCCCGCGACCTGTCGATGACCACCGTGTCGACGCTGGCCACGCTCGAACGCCGCGGCCCGTGCCGGGTGACGGAGCTGGCCGCGCTGGAGGGGGTCACGCAGCCGGCGATGACGCAGCTGGTGTCCCGGCTCGAACGGGAGGGGCTCGCCGAGCGCCGCGCGCTCGCCGGCGACCGCCGGGTCGTCGCGGTGCACCTGACCGACGCCGGGCGCGCCGACCTGGCGCGGCGCCGCGCCGGGCAGGCCGAGCGGCTCGCCGGGCTGCTGGCCGGGCTGCCCGCATCCGACCGGGAGGCGATCGCCGCCGCGCTGCCGGCCCTGGACCGGCTGACCGGCGCCGCCCTCGGCGTTCCCGACACACCTGCTTCCGGAGAGTGCGAATGAGTCAGCCGTCCGCGGGCGCGCAGAGCCCCTTCAAGCAGCCGAAGGCCGTGTGGGCCGTGGCGTTCGCGTGCGTGGTGTCGTTCATGGGCATCGGCCTGGTCGACCCGATCCTGCCCGCGATCTCCGCGGACCTGCACGCCTCGCCCAGCCAGGTCACCCTGCTGTTCACCAGCTACCTCGTGGTCACCGCGGTCGCGATGCTGGTGACCGGCTTCGTGTCCAGCCGGATCGGCGCCAAGCGCACGCTCATCGCCGGGCTGTCCCTGATCGTGGTGTTCAGCGCGCTCGCCGGGACGTCCGGCGGCATCGCCGGGATCATCGGCTTCCGGGCCGGCTGGGGGCTCGGGAACGCGCTGTTCATCGCGACGTCCCTGGCCGTCATCGTCGCCTCGGCCAGCGGCGGGCTCGGCGGCGCCATCATCGCCTACGAGTCCGCGCTCGGCCTCGGCATCGCCGTCGGGCCGCTGCTCGGCGGGCTGCTCGGCGACGTCAGCTGGCGCGGCCCGTTCTACGGCGTCGCCGTGCTCATGGCGATCGCGCTGATCGCGACGATCACGCTGGTGAAGCCGCAGCCGAAACCGGCGCGCAGAACCTCGATCGCCGACCCGATCAAGGCGCTGCGGCACCGCGGGCTGCTGGTGATGAGCCTGACCGCGCTCTGCTACAACTGGGGCTTCTTCACCGTCCTCGGCTACGCGCCGTTCCCCATGCACCTGAGCGCGCTGAGGCTCGGCCTGGTGTTCACCGGCTGGGGCCTGCTCGTCGCGGTGTTCGCGGTGTTCGGCGCGCCGTGGCTGCAGCGGCGGCTCGGCCTCGCCCGCACCCTGTACTTCAACCTCGCGCTGTTCGCCGTCGACGTGCTCGTCATCGCGGTCTTCGTGAACTCGCAGGCCACCCTGATCGTCGCGGTGATCGTCGCGGGCGTGTTCATCGGCGTGAACAACACGGTGACGACGCAGGCCGTGATGATGGTGGCGCCGGTGGAGCGGCCGGTCGCGTCCGCCGCGTACGGGTTCGTCCGGTTCATCGGCGGCGGCCTCGCGCCCTTCGCGGCGGGCAAGATGGCCGAGCACGCCAACATCCACGTCCCGTTCGCCGTCGGCGCCGCCGCGATCGCGCTCGGGATCGGCGTCCTCGCCATCGGGCACCGTGACCTCGCGCGCGCGGAGCGCAACCAGGCCGAGACGGACGCGGAGGCGGCCGGGGGCGGCACGGACGCGGAGATCACGGAGGCCGCGGAGACCGGTTCCGGATCCGGTTCGTAGCACTCCGTGGTACCTGTCTCCGCGGGCACAAAAGAGCGCGATCTTTTGTGCGCCGGGATGCCTAGCCGGGCGGCTCGGCGACGGGTTGGATCAGCCCATGAAGATCGCCGTGCGGGCGGCGATGATCGTGGCGGCGGTGCTCGCCGCTTTCATCGCCCACCCCCTGCCCGCCGGAGCGGCCCAGGACGCTCCCGGAACCACCGAGCACTCCGTCGCCATGGGCGACTGGAACCGCCCCTACCTGCTGCACCTCCCGCCGGGCACGAAGCCCGGCGCGCGGCTTCCGCTCATCGTCGCGCTGCACGGCGGCCTGAACGACGCCGCGTACGTGGAGAACCAGAGCGGCCTCGACAAGGTCGCCGACGAGGACGGCTACGCCGTCGCCTACCCCGACGGGCTGCTCGGCACCTGGAACGCGGGCGCCTGCTGCTGGTTCGCCCGCTGGGCGGGCGTCGACGACGTCGGCTTCCTCGACAAGCTCATCGACACCCTGGTGAAGCAGGGCGTCGCCGACCCCCGCCGGGTGTTCATGACCGGGTTCTCCAACGGCGGCGGGATGGCCTACCGGTACGCGTGCGAGCGGGCCGACAGGATCGCCGGGATCGCCGTGGTGTCGGGCGCGCTCGCCATCGGCTGCGTCCCGAAGCGGCCGGTGTCGGTGCTGGCCTTCCACGGCACGTGGGATCCGTCCGTCCCCTACGACGGGGGCGGGAACATGGACGCCGACGTGCACTTCCCGTTCATCGGCGTGAAGTTACTGATGGAATTCTGGAGATGGGTGGACAAACTGCCCGCCCTGTCGTGGCCCGTGCCGGACGGCCCCGAGGACTGCGTCGGCACCGGGCCGGGGCCCGTCGAGGTCGCGCTGTGCACCAGGCAGCAGGGCGGCCACGAATGGCCCGACTACGCGAGCAAGCTGATCGGCGAGTTCTTCGCGGCCCGCCCGTCGCTGCCGGAACCGGCGTCCTGACCGCCGGCCGCCGGCGGAACGAGGGCGGGCCCACCCCCGGGCCCGCCCTCGGGTCGCCGGGTCACGCGGTGAGGCCGCGCGGCCGCAGGTCCGTCCAGTTCTCGGTGATGTAGGCCAGGCAGTCCGGCCGGGACCCCGGCCCGAACGCCGCGGTCCAGCCGGACGGGACGTCGGCGAACTCCGGCCAGAGCGAGTGCCGGCCCTCGGCGTTGACCAGGACGAGGAACGTGCCGTCCGGGTCGTCGAACGGGTTGGGCATCACGCCTCCTGCGGGACGCTCGCGAGACGCGCGGAGCGCCGCGCGATGGACTGGACGATCTCTCCGGTGCGCACCGCCGTCATCGACAGCAGCGACGAGGCGATGCCGTGGCTGTGCTCGGTGGCCCCCTGCAGGTACACGCCCCACGCGCAGCCCGGCTCGGTGGCGACGCGGTAGTCGCGTTCCACGACCGGGCGGCCGTCCGGGCGGGTCCGGCACCGGGCCCCGGCCTCGCCGAGCAGGTCGAACGGGTCGCGCTCGCGGTAGCCGGTGGCGTAGACGACGGCGTCGGCGTCCAGGTCCGCCGTCTCGCCGGTGGGCAGGAACGCGACCCGCACCCGCACGCCGCCGCCCTCCTCGCGGACGTCGAGGACGCGGGAGACGTTGAGGATCCGCAGCCGCTCGGCGCCGGCGACCTTCTCGGCGTAGGCGCGCCGGTAGAGCTCGTCGATGAGGTCGAGGTCCACGACGGAGTAGTTGGTGTTGCGGGAGTAGCCGAACAGCATCTCCTTCACCTCGTCCGGCGCGGCGTAGTAGTGGTCCACGGCGGCGGGGTCGAAGATCCGGTTGGCGAAGGCGCTGTCGTCGGCGGGCGCGTACCCGTAGCGGGCGAAGACCGCGCAGACCTCGGCCCGCGGGTGGGCGCGGTGCAGGTACTCGACGGCCTCGGCGGCGCTCTGCCCGGCGCCGACGACCACGAGCCGGCGCGGTCGCCAGCCGGGGCGCTCGTCCAGCCGGGTCAGCAGGTCCTCGGTGTGCCAGATCCGCTCCCCCGGCCGGACCCCGTCGGGCAGCACGGGGTCGAGGCCCGCGCCGATCACCACGTTGCGGGCGAGGTGGGTCTCCAGCTCGTCGTCGCGGCGGACGACGACCTCGAGCGTCCCGGCGTCGTGCGGGCGCAGCGCGACGACCTCCGCGCCGTACCGGACGCGCCCGGCGAACGCGGCGGCGGTCCATTCGAGGTAGTCGTGGAACTCCATGCGCGTCGGGAACAGCGTCTTGTGGTTGACGAAGTCGACGAGGCGGCCCTTGGCGTGCAGGTAGGACAGGAACGAGTAGGGGCTGGCCGGGTTCCGCGGCGTGACCAGGTCCTTGAGGAAGTGGACCTGCATCGTGGCGCCGTCGATGAGCATGCCGCGATGCCAGCCGAACGCCGGCTGCTTCTCGAAGAACGCGGCGTCCGCCGACGGGTGCGCCTCCTCCAGCGCGACGGCGAGCGCGAGGTTGGACGGGCCGAACCCGATGCCGATGACGTCGCGGACGGGCGGGTGCGTCCCCGCCGCGGTCAGGTCCTCCGGCATCAGGCCGCCTTCGCCGCGGCCGCCGCCTTGGCGAGCCGCGGGACGACCTGGTCGACCACGTACGGGACGGACAGGGCCGTCGGGGTGCGCAGCGGCCAGAACGCCTTGAGGTCGAGGCGCACGTAGGAGCCGCGCTTGACGACGGGCAGGCCGGAGAAGAGCTCGCTCCCCTCGAACTTCTTCTGCGTGGCCGGGTCGTCGTTGTAGTGGCTCAGCAGGACGTCGGTGTCGAGGACGGACAGCTTCTCCATGCTCAGCTCGGCGGCGAACCCGTCGCCGGGCAGCTTGCTCAACCTCTCGGGCAGCACCATCCCGAACTGCTCGAACAGCTTGACGCTGGTGTCGTCCTTCGACTTCATCACGCCGATGTCGCCGCTGGGGAACACGCTGGTCAGCGCGAAGCCCTTGCCCTGGAGCTCCGGGTGGGAGGTCTTCACCGACGCGATCTTCGCCTCGGCGGCGGAAACGATCTTCTCGCCGTCGGCGGGGCGGCCGACGGCCCTGGCGACCTGCCGGGTGATCTGCTGCCAGGAGTCCTCGGCGGGCCCGGTCTGGTAGGCGACGGTCGGCGCGAGCCTGGAGAGCCGGCCGTACTCCTTGTCGATCGTGAAGTCGCCGCCGGCGAGGATCAGGTCGGGCCGCAGCGCGGCGATCCTCTCCAGGTCGAAGCCGGAGTCGCCGGCCGCCAGCAGCGCCGGCTTCCCGCCGGTGACCTCCGGCGCGCTCCACGGGGCGAGGCCGTCCTTCTGGATCCCGGTGAGCTCCACCATCCCGACCGGCCGGACGCCGAGGGCGAGGAGCGCGTCCTGGTCGACCTCGCCGAGCGCGACGATCCGCTTCGGCGCGGACTCGACGGTGGCGCTGCCGAGCCTGTCGGTGATCGTGACCGGGAACGATCCGGCCGCGCCGCCGGAGGAGGCCGTGGCGGGCTCGTCGTCGCCGCCGCACGCCGCGGTCAGGGCGAGACCGAGGACGAGCGCGCCGGTGGCGGCCAGACGCCGCGTCAGTGTGCGCATGTGGGCCGGTGTCCTTCCAGGTGTTCCAGGGGCTGTCGGGGAGTGATTTTAGGTTAGGCTTACCTAACTAATCAATGTCCTGCGGGGTATGACCCGCCTCACCGCCCTCCCGGGCACCGTCCAGCCGGGCCAGCAGGCCCGCCACGGTCGGCGCCGCCATCAGCGCCGCGATCCGCGCGCCCGCGCAGCCGGGCTCGCGGCGGATCCGCCGCACCAGCCGCATGGCCAGCAGCGAGTGGCCGCCGAGGTCGAAGAAGTCGTCGTCGGGCCCCACCTCGGGCACGCCGAGTTCCTCCGCGAAGATGCGGCAGAGCGCCGCCTCCCGGTCGTCCCGGCGCCGCCCCGCAGACGACGCGGCCGGCCGGGGGTGGGCGTAAGCCTGCGTGACGGCGCGGGCGGTGAGCACGGCGGGCAGGGCGCCGACGGGCGTGCCGGGGTCGTCCGCGACGGTCTCCAGCAGCGCGACCAGGCCCGCGGCCATCGTCTCGACCGTGCCCCGGTCGAACAGGTCGGCGGAGTAGTCGACGACCAGCCGGAGATCGCCGCCGCGCTCCCGGAAGACGAAGTCCAGGTCGAACTTCGCGGCGGACGGCCCGAACGACGCCTCCCGCTGCTCCAGGCCCGGGAAGCGAACCTCGCCGGGATCCTGGTTCTCGTAGCCGACCATCACCTGGAACAGCGGGTTCCGTCCCGGCACGCGCCTCGGGCGCAGCGCCTCCACGACGGCCTCGAACGGCAGGTCCTGGTTGGCGAGGCCGGCGAGCGCGGCCTCGCGGACGCGGCCGAGCAGCTCGGCGAACGTCGGCTCGCCGGACACGTCGGCGCGCAGCACGAGCGTGTTGACGAAGAAGCCGACCAGGTCCGCGGCGGCCTCCTCGGTGCGTCCCGCGACCGGGCTCCCGAGCGGGACGTCGTCGCCCGCGCCCATCCGGTGCAGCAGCGCCGCGACGGCCGCCTGGCACACCATGAACACGCTGGCGCCCGCGTCCCGCGCGACGCCGCGCAGCCGGCCGGCCAGGCCGGGCGGCAGCTCAGCGGTGACGGTCCCGCCGCGCTGCCCCGCCGTGCCGGGCCTCGGCCGGTCGGCCGGCAACGCGATCTCCTCCGGCGCGCCGGCGAGGGTCCGCACCCAGTGGGCGAGCTGCCGCGCGTGCACGCCGCCCGGGTCGAGCGGGTCGCCGAGCAGCTCGGCCTGCCAGAGCGTGTGGTCGGCGTACTGGACGGGCGGCGCCCCCCAGCCGGGCGGCCTCCCTTCCAGCCGCGCGGCGTACGCCTCGGCGACGTCCCGCGCGAAGGGGCCGAACGACCACTCGTCGAAGGCGATGTGGTGGAAGACCGCGAGCAGGAGGTGCTCGCGCTCCCCCTCCGGGAACACCGCGACGCGCAGCGGGATGTCGCGCGCCAGGTCGAACGGCCGGGCGATGACCTCCTCGGGCGCGCACGCCGCGACCTCCAGGACGGGTCGGGCGTCGTCCGGGTCGAGGATCCGCTGGTAGGGCGTGCCGTCGTGCTCGGCGAAGACCGTCCGCAGCGCCTCGTGCCGCGCGGTGACGTCGCCGATCGCCGCTTCGAGGGCGGCCAGGTCCAGGTCGCCGCGCAGGCGGACGGCGAGCGGCAGGTGGTAGGCGTCGCGCGGCCCGTCGTCCTCGCGGAGCAGCTGGTCGAGCAGCCACAGGCGGCGCTGCGCCGACGACAGCGGGACCCGCTCGGGGCGCTCCCGCGGCGTCAGGGCGGGGCGCGGCGCCTCGGCCCCGTCGCCGCGCAGCCGCTCGGCCAGCTCCGCCACGGTCGGCGCCTCGAACAGGTCGCGGATCGCCAGCCGCGCTCCGAGCGCCGCGCGCGCACGGCCGACGAGCCGCGTCGCGAGCAGCGAGTGCCCGCCCAGGTCGAAGAAGTCGTCGTCGACGCCCGCGCCCGGCGCGTCCAGCACCTCGGCGAACAGCGTGCACAGCACCCGCTCGACCGGCGTGCGGGGCGGGCGGCCCCCGGCGCGGCGCGCGCCGTCCCGGCCCGGGTCGGGCAGGGCGCGGCGGTCGAGCTTCCCGTTCACCGTGAGCGGGAGCGCGTCCAGCGCCACGACGGCGCTCGGCACCATGTAGCCGGGCAGCCGCCGCTTCAGCCTCTCCCGGACGCGCGCGCCCAGCACGCCGTGGTCGCGGGCCGCCACCGGATCGTTCGCGTACGCCGACGGCGGCCTGCCGGGCTCGGCCGGCAGGTTCGCCGCTCCCCCGCCGAAGACGGCGTCGTAGTGCCCGGCCCGCGCGGACGGCGTCAGGACCGCGTCCGGGCACAGCGCGCGCAGCGCCTCCGGTTCGATCCCCGCCGGCGCGGCGGCGAGCGCCTCGCGCGCCTCACCCGGGGGCGCACCGGCGCGGAGCGCCTCCAGCGCCGCGATCTCGCCGGACAGCCTCGGGTCGGGGATGCCCGTCACGCGCAGCGGTCCCCCGGTCCACGCCGCAGCCGTGTCGCCACCGGCGCTCCGGGCGGCGCCGGGCGACGCGCCGTCGCGCAGGGCCAGCAGGGCGCGGACGGCGGGAGGCCCGTCGACCTCGTCCAGCGCGGCCCAGTCCACGGCGGGCGTCTCGGGAACCGGCGGGACGCCCGGTCCAGGCTTCCAGAGGACGGCGTCGTAGCGGTGACGGGTCAGCTCGTTGTGGTGGACGCCCCGCTTGGTGAGGACGTCCACCCGCGCGGGGCCGTCCAGAGCGTCGAAGAAGGCCGGGTCGAGGAGGAGCTCCTTCTCCATCCGGACGGCGCGTTCGACGGCGCGGAGGTCGGTGTCGCCGCGTCCGAGCCGGATCGCGGCGTGGAAGGGGTGGATCGTCCGCAGGTCGCGGACGTCGCCGACGAAGAGCCGTCCGCCGGGGGCGAGCAGCCGCATCGCCTTGGCGATGACGTCGTCGAGGTAGGCGGCGCCGGGGAAGTACTGGACGACCGAGTTGATCACGACCGTGTCGAAGCGGCCCTCGGGAAGGCCCTCGGTGTCGTGGGCGGGGCGGTGGCTCAGCCGGACGGGCGAGTCCGGCCCGAGGTCGGCGCGCAGCTTGGCGATGACGGGCTCGGAGAAGTCCGTCCCCCAGTACTCCTCGCACTCCGGGGCGAGCCGGGTGAGGAGCAGGCCGGCACCGACGCCGATCTCCAGGACGCGGCGGGGCCGCAGGGCCCGGATCCTGTCGACGGTCGTGTCCCGCCATTCGCGCATCTCCACGAGCGGGATCGGCGCGCCGTCGTAGCTGCTGTCCCAGCCGGCGAACTCCTCGTGGTGGACGACCGTGCCGACCTCGGTGTACTCGGCGTCGTAAAGCTGCCGCCACTCGGCGAGCTGCTCCTCGGCGGCGCCGTCGCGTGCCCCGTCCGGGACGACGTAGCCGATGATCCGCCTCACGCCCGGGACGTCGGTGTCCGCGGCGATGACGGCGGCCTGCCCGACGCCCGGCTCGGCGGCGAGCGCGGTCTCGATCTCGCCGAGCTCGACGCGGTACCCGCGGATCTTCACCTGGTCGTCGGTGCGGCCGAGGAAGTCGATGTTCCCGTCCTCCCGGACGCGGACGAGGTCGCCCGTCCGGTACATGCGGCCGCCGGTGAACGGGTCGGCGACGAAGCGCTCGGCGGTCAGGTCGGGGCGGCCGAGGTAGCCGCGGGCCAGCCCGGCGCCCGCGATGTACAGCTCGCCGGGCGCGCCGGGCGGGACGGGCCGCAGCCACGCGTCGAGGACGTGGGCGCGGGTGTTCCAGATCGGCCTGCCGACCGTCGGGGTGGCGCTGTCCTCGGTGCCGCCGCCGAGCGTGTTGATCGTGTACTCGGTGGGGCCGTACAGGTTGTAGCCGAGGACGCCGTCCGCCTCGGCGAGCCGGTCCCAGACGGACGCGGGGACGGCCTCGCCGCCGAGCAGGACGAGCGGCGGCCGGTGCTCGCCGTCGAGGAGGCCCTCGTCCAGCAGCTGCTGGGCGTAGGTGGGGGTCACGTTGATGACGTCGACGCGGTGCTCGCGCAGGTAGGCGGTGAGCGCCTCGGCGTCGCGCCGCAGGTCCTCGTCGCAGACGTGGACCTCGTGGCCCTCGATGAGCCACAGCAGCTCCTCCCACGACATGTCGAAGGAGAACGACACGGTGTGCGCGATCCGCAGCCGCCGCCCCGCGGCCCTCACCACGGGGTCGAAGATGGTGGCGCGGTGGTTGAACTGCATGTTCGTCAGCCCCCGGTACGGGGTGACGACGCCCTTCGGACGGCCCGTGGAGCCCGACGTGTAGATCACGTAGGCGGGGTGGTCGAGGCGTCCGGGGGTTCCGGGCGCGAATCCGGGCAGCTCGCCGGATGCGACGTCGGTGCCGGGCAGCGCGGCGAGCCGGCGGGCCGTAGCGGGATCGTCCAGGGCGAGGGTGGTTCCGGCGAACGCGAGGCCGGCCGCGATGCCGCCGTGCGACACGAGCACCGCCGGGGACGCGTCCGCGATCATGTAGTCGAGCCGGTCGGCTGGGAGGTCGAGTTCGAGCGGCAGGTAGGCGGCGCCGGTGCGCAGCACGGCGAACAGCGCGACGACCATCTCGGCGGAGCGCGGCAGGGCGAGCGCGACGACGCACTCCGGACCGGCGCCGTTCGCCAGGAGCAGCCGCGCGAGACGGTTGACCTCGGCGTTCAGCTCGCCGTAGGTGAGGCGGACGTCCGGGACCGAGACCAGCGCGGTGTCGCCGGGCCGCTCGGCGGCGCGTTCGGCGAGGAGTTCGGCGACGGTCTGCTCGGGGACGGGGTGCCACGCCTCGTCCCAGCCTCGGCGCAGCAGGTCGTGCTCCTCGGGAAGCAGCAGGTCGAGGCGGTGGCACGGCGCCCCGGGCGCGTCGGCGATCCGGCGGAGCACGTGGACGTACCGGTCGGTGACACGTTCGGCCTCCGCCTCGGTGAAGGCGTCGCCCCGGTACATGACGCGGAGCGCGGCGCCCGGGTCGACGACCAGGGTGAGCGGGTAGTGGGTGGCGTCGCGGACCTCGCGCCCGGTGACGCGCAGGGCCCCGTCCGGCCCGAATCCGCGGTCGGTCGGCATGCCGGGGAAGTTCTGGAAGACGAACAGCGTGTCGAACAGCGTCCCGAGGCCGGTGGCGCGCTGCACGTCGGCGAGCGCGACGTGGGAGTGGTCGAACAGCTCCGACTGCGCGGCCTGGACCCGTCCGAGCACGGCGGCCACCGGGTCGGAGGGGCCGGCCTGCACGCGGACCGGGACGGTGTTGAACAGCAGGCCGACCATGGACTCGACGCCGTCCACGTCCGGGTGGCGGCCGGAGACGGAGGCGCCGAAGACGACGTCGTCGCGGCCGGTCATCCCCATCAGCGTCAGGCCCCACGCCGTCTCGAAGAGGGTGCCGGGGGTGACGCCGTGGTCGCGCGCGGCCGCGTGGAGGCGTCCGGCGAGCCCGGCGGGCAGCGCCCGGTGCACCTCGCCCGCCGCGGCGAGGTCGGCGGGGCGGTCGGCCAGGCCGGGACGGATGAGCGCCGGCTCGTCGAAGCCGTCGAGGGCGCGGCGCCAGGCGTCCACGGCGGCATCGCGATCCTGCCGGCCGATCCAGTCCAGGTAGGCGCGGAACGGCGGGACCGGACGGGCGGCCTCGGCGGCGGCGTCGGTGTAGGCGTTCAGCAGCGAGGTGACGAGCAGGCCGCCGGACCAGCCGTCCAGCAGGATCAGCTCGGACGTCAGGACGAGCCGGTGGTCGTGCTCGCCGAGGCTCGCGAGCGTGAACCGGATCAGGGGCGGCGCGGCCGGGTCGAACGGCTCGGCGCGCTGCGCGTCGACGAACGCGTCGAGGCCGTCCTTGCCGGACACCTGCGCGTGCGTCCAGGGCGTCTCCCATGCGCCGGGGACGAACTGGACGGCGCGGTCGCCGTTGGTGCGGAACCCGGCGCGCAGGTTCGGGAACTTCTCCAGGACGGCGTGCGCCGCGTCCGCCATCCGCGCCGGGTCGACCGGGCCCGACAGCGACACCACGGCCTGCTGCACGTAGACGTCGCGGCCTTCCCCCGCCATCATCAGGTGGAAGAGCAGGCCCTCCTGGAGCGGCGACAGCGGCAGCTCGCCGGCGGTTCCGTCCTGGGCGGCGGCCGCGGGCGCCGGCGTGCCGGCGGCCCGCGCGAGGGCCTCGACCGTCCGGAGCCGGAACACGTCGCGGACGGTGAACGACAGCCCGGCGCGGCGGGCGCGGGCGACGAGCAGGGCCGCGCCGATGCTGTCGCCGCCGGAGCGGAAGAAGTCGTCGCAGGCACCGACCGTGTCGCGGCCGAGGACGGCGGCGGCGAGGCGCGCGAGGACGCGTTCGGCCTCCGTCGCGGGGGCGCGCCCGGCGGCGGGCCGTCCCGGTTCGGGCAGCGCCCGCCGGTCGGTCTTGCCGTTCGGGGTGGCCGGCAGCTCGTCCAGCACCATCACCTCGGCCGGGACGAGGTGGGCGGGCAGGCGCGCGCGGAGCCCGTCGAGCACGGCGCCGGCCGCGGCGTCGCCGGTGACGTAGCCGATCAGGCGGGATCCGTGCACGGCGACGGCGGCGCGGCGGACGCCGGGCTGCGCGGCGAGGGCCGCCTCGACCTCGCCCGGCTCGATCCGGAACCCGCGCAGCGAGATCTGATCGTCGGCGCGGCCGAGGAAGTCCAGGCCGCCGTCGCGGCGGCGCCGCACCCGGTCGCCGGTGCGGTAGAGGCGGGAGCCGGGCGGGCCGAACGGGTTCGCGACGAACCGCTCGGCGGTGCGGGCCGGGTCGCCGAGGTAGCCGCGCGCTAGACCGTCGCCCGCGAGGTACAGCTCGCCGGCGGGCACCTCGCGGAGCGCGGCGTCGAGGACGTACGCGCGGGTGTTGGCGATGGGGACGAGTCCCCCGCCCTCCGCGATCAGGCTGTCCCCGGCGGCCTCGGAGCAGCCGTACAGGTCGACGAGCCGGGTGGGGACCTGCGCCGCGAGGGCGGCGGGCAATGCCTCGCCGCTGCTGATCCAGGTCGTGACGGACGGCGGCAGGCCGCGCTCCACCAGCGCGGCGAGCAGGCTCGGGACGAGCGTGACCGTCCGCACCCCGTGCCTTTCGATGAAGTCGCCGAGCGCGACGGCGTCGGCGGCGTCGTCGGCGATCACGACCGTGTCGCCCGCGACGAGGCCGCCGAGCAGTTCGGTGGTCCCGTCGATGAACGCGGGAGAGCTCTTGGCGACGCGGAGGCCGGGGCCGGTGAGGCTGGCGCCCCACGCGAGCCGGTTGGCGAGGGCCTCCTGCGTGCCCGCGACGGCCTTGGGCGTGCCCGTCGAGCCCGACGTGAAGATGACGTAGGCGAGGTGGCCGGGCCGGACGTCGGGGCGGTTCCGGGGCGGAGCGTCGAGGGGCGGCTCGTCCCGCCCGAGGACGAGCAGCGGGCGGGCGGCGTCCAGCATCGCGTCGACCCTCGCCCGCGGGTGGGCGAGGTCGATCGGCAGGCAGGCCGCGCCGGTCTTGAGGACGGCCAGCAGCGCGACCGCGAACGCGTCGGAGCGCGGCAGGGCGATGCCGACGACGCGTTCGGGTCCCGCGCCGGCCGCCGCGAGCCGGGCGGCGAGGGCCTCGGCGCGGCGGTCCAGTTCGGCGTAGGTGATCGCGGTGCCGCCGAACACCAGCGCGGTCGCGTCCGGGGTGCGCGCGGCCTGCGCCTCGACCAGTTCCGCGACCGTCCGGACCGGCAGGTCGCGGGCCGTGTCCGGGTGCCCGACGGGCGTGCCGAGGGCGGACAGGCGGCGGCCGGGATCCTCCGTGACCTGGTCGAGGAGGCGGGCCAGGTCGTCCAGGAGGCCCTCGACCGTGGCGGCGTCGAAGAGGTCCTCGGCGTAGGCCGCGAACCCCTCGATCCCGTCTCCGCCGTCCGTGTCCTCGTCCGGGCGGGCGGGGCCTTCGGCGAAGTACAGGTCGAGGTCGAACTTGACGCCGCCCGTCTCGGGCAGGAACGGCTCGGCGCGCACGCCCGGCAGCGCGATCCGGACGTCGTCGAGCCGCTGGTGGACGATCATCACCTGGAACAGCGGGTTGCGCGCCGCCGACCGCTCCGGCGCGAGGCGCTCCACGACGCGCTCGAACGGGACGTCCGCGTGCGAGAACGCGGCGAGGTCGGCGGCGCGGACCCGCTCCAGCAGCTCGGTGAACGCGGGGTCGCCGGACAGGTCGGTGCGCAGCACGAGCGGGTTGACGAACGCGCCGACCAGCCCGGCGAGGTCCTCGTCGGCGCGCGCGGCGATGGGCGTGCCGAGCGCGACGTCGTCGCCGGCGCCGGACCCCTGGAGCAGCGCGGCGACGGCGGCGTGCAGGACCATGAAGATGCTGGTGCCGGTCGCGCGGGCGAGCCGCCGCACCCCGGCGGCCGGGAGCCGGAACGGGACGAGGCCGCCGCGGTGGCTCGGCTCGGCCGGGCGCGGTCGGTCGAACGGCAGCACGGTCTCCTGCGGCAGCCCGGACAGCGTCCGCTCCCAGTGGTCGAGCCCTTCGGAGAGGTCGGCGGAGGCCGCGCGCTCCCAGGCGGCGTAGTCGGCGTACTGGACGGGCAGCGGTTCCCAGCCGGGGGCCTCCCCGGCGCGGCGGGCCTCGTAGGCGCGGGCGAGGTCGGCGAGCAGCGGCGTGAACGACCACTCGTCGGCGGCCGCGTGGTGGAGCAGCAGGATCAGCGACCATTCCTCGGCGCCGGTGCGGAGGAGCGTGCCGCGGACGGGCGGGTCGGCGGCGATGTCGAAGACGTGCGACGCGGCGTCCCGCTCGATGGCCGCGCGCTGTTCCGGGCTCTCGGCGCGGGCGTCGACCACGGTGAAGTCCACCGGCGTGCCGGGCTCCAGGATCCGCTGGACGGGCAGGCCGTCGTCGCCCTCGACCAGCAGCGTGCGGAGCGCCTCGTGCCGGGCGACGACGTCGGCGAACGCGGCGCGCAGCGCGGCCGGGTCGAGGGCGCCGGTGAGCCGGAGGCCGAACGGGAGGGCGTAGGAGGCCGAAGGCCCGCGCAGCCGCTCCTCCAGCCACATCCCGCGCTGCGCCGCGGACGCCGGGACGGTCCGCGGCCGCTCCACGTCCCGGACGCGGACGCCGTGCCGCGCCACCAGGCGCGGGGCGAGCGCGGCCACGGTCGGCGCCTCGAACACGTCGGCGATGGAGAACTCCGCGTCCAGGACCGTCCGGACGCGGGCGGCGAGCTTCGCGGCGAGCAGCGAGTGGCCGCCGAGCGCGAAGAAGTCGTCGTCGACGCCGACCCGCTCGTACCCGAGCAGCTCCGCGAACAGCGCGCACAGTGCGGCCTCGCGCGCGTCGCGCGGCCCCCGGCCGTCTGCGTGCGTGCCGGGCGCGGGGAGGGCGCGGCGGTCGAGCTTGCCGTTGACGGTCATCGGCAGGGCGTCGAGGCGGACGAGTGCGCCCGGGACCATGGAGGCGGGCAGTTCGGCGGCGAGCACGGCGCGCAGCCGCGCTTCGCCGGGAGCGCCGGGGCCGGCGACGTAGTAGCCGACGAGGCGCGGCTCTCCCGGCCGGTCCTCGCGGACGGCGACGGCCGCCTGCGCGACGCCCGGCAGCGCCGCGAGGACGGCCTGCACCTCGCCGGGCTCGATCCGGAAGCCGCGGATCTTCACCTGGTCGTCGGCGCGGCCGAGGTACTCGGCATGGCCGTCCCGCGTCCACCGGGCGAGGTCGCCGGTCCGGTACATGCGGGTGCCGGGCGGGCCGTACGGGTCGGCGACGAACCGCTCCGCGGTCAGGTCGGGGCGGCCGGCGTAGCCGCGGGCGAGCTGGGCCCCCGACAGGTACAGCTCGCCGGGGATCCCCGCCGGGACGGGCCGCAGCGACGCGTCGAGAATGCGGGCCCGCGTGTTCCACAGCGGGCGGCCGATGCCGGGTTCCGGCAGGTCGGCGGCCGTCGCGTAGATGGCCGTCTCGGTCGGCCCGTACATGTTGACGGCGGCACGGGCGCGCGCGGTCAGCTCCCGCGCGAGCGCGGCCGGGAGCGCCTCGCCGCCGGTGATGATCCGGAGGCCGTCGAGCGCGGCCGGGTCGAGGGAGCCGAGCAGCGACGGCGTGGCCTGCAGGTGCGTGGCGCCGCGGCGGAGGAGGCGGGCCAGCGCCGCCGGGTCCCGGACGGTCTCCCGCGACGCGAGGACGACCGTCGCGCCGGCGACCAGCGGCAGGCAGACCTCCAGCGTCGCGATGTCGAACGCGATCGTCGTCACCGCGGCCCACCGGTCGCCGGGGCCGAGCGGGTGCTCGGCCCGCATCCGCGCGACGAGGTTCGCCAGGGCGCGGTGTGGGACGGCGACGCCCTTGGGCCGGCCCGTCGAGCCGGAGGTGTAGATGACGTAGGCGAGGTCGTCGGGGTCCGGCTCGGCGGCGACCGGGGCCGGGCCGTCCGCGTCGGGGGCGCCGTCGAGGAGGGCGCCGTCGAGAAGGAGGACGTCCGCGCCGTCCGGAAGCAGGCCGGCCGTCCCGGGTGCCGCGACGGCGCAGAACGCGCCCGCGTCGTCCAGCATGTAGGCGACGCGGTCGCGCGGATGGTCCGGATCGAGCGGCAGGTAGGCGGCGCCCGACTTCAGCACGGCGAGGACCGCCGTCACGAGGTCCGCGGTGCGCGGCAGCGCCAGCGCGACGACGGCGTCCGGCCCGGCGCCGCGGGCGCGCAGCGCGCGGGCCAGCGCCGACGACCGCCGGTCCAGCTCGGCGTAGGTGAGGACGTCCCCGGACTCGGTCTCGACGGCGGGCGCGGCGGGCGTCCGGGCGGCCTGCTCGGCGAACAGCGCGGCGACGCCGGTCGCGGCGGTGTCCCGCTCTGTGGCGTTGGGCTCCTCCAGCCGGGCCGCCTCGCCGGCGTCCATGAGCGCGAGTGCGCCGACCGGGCGGTCCGGGTCGGAGATCGCGTCGCGGAGCAGCGTCTCCAGGTGGCGGAGGAGGGCGTCGATGCGCGCGTCGTCGAACAGCTCGCGGCGGAAGGTGGCCTCGACCGTCATGCCCCGCGGCCGGACGAACGCCTCCAGCGACAGGTCGAAGTGCGTCATGCCGTTGTGGACGTGCGTCCAGGACGTGGTGAGGCCCGGCAGCTCCAGCTCGCCGATCTCCTGGGCGAGGAACAGCAGCATGGTGTCGAAGAACGGGGAGCGGCCGCGCCCGCGCGCGGGCCGCAGCTCGCGGACGAGCGCGTCGTAGGGCAGGGACTGGTGCGCGAAGGCTCCGGTCACCGTCCGCCCGGTGCGGCGCAGCGCCTCGCGGAACGTCGGGGCGCCGGACAGGTCCGTCCGCATGACGAGGGTGTTGCCGAAGTTGCCGGCGAGCCGCTCGACCTCGGCGTGCTCGCGGTTCATCACCGACGATCCGACCGCCACGTCGGCGGACCCGGTGTAGCGGTGCAGCAGGACGGAGTAGGCGGCGAGCATCACCGTGTACGGGGTGACGTTCTCCTCCTCGGCGAGCCGGGCGAGGCCCTCGGTCACGTCGTCGCCGAAGCGGCGGGCGCGCCGGCCGCCGCGCTCGGACGCGGCGGCGGCGCGCGGCCGGTCGGCGGGCAGGTCGAGCGGCGCGGGCGGCGGGTCGAGCCGGGCGCGCCAGTACGCCAGGTCGTCCTCCGCGAGGGGCCGCTTCTGCTCCCAGTCGGCGAAGTCGGCGTACTGCACGTCCAGCGCGGGGAGGCCGTCCGGCTCGCCGGTCAGGGCGGCGCGGTACAGGGCCGACAGGTCGCGCGAGATCGAGCCCCAGGTCATGCCGTCCCAGGCGATGTGGTGGACGACGAGGACCAGCGCGTGCTCGTCCGCGCCGGTGCGCAGCAGTTCCAGCCGGACGGGCCGTTCCGCGCGCAGGTCGAACGGCGTCGCCGCGAGTTCCGCGGCGCGCGCCTCGGGGTCGGCGCAGTCGAGCGGGGCGAGGTCGAGCGCGTCGTCGCCGGTGACGATCTGGACGGCGCTCTCGCCGGGCCCGTCGGCGTAGACGGTGCGCAGGACGGCGTGGCGCCGGACGAGGCCGCGCAGCGCCTCGCGGAGCGCGGCGGCGTCGAGCGGCCCGGACATGCGCACGAGCAGGCACACGTTGTAGGCGGGGCTCGCCGGGAAGGCGCGGTGGTGCAGCCACATGCTCTGCTGCGCGTGGGACAGGGGGGCGGGCCCGCCGGCCTCGCGCGGGGCGGGGCGTCCGGCGCCGGGTCCGCGCCGGTCCGCCGGGAGGCCGGCCTCCGCCATCATCCGCCGCATCAGTTCGCGCCGCAGTCGAGCACCTTGCGCCGCCGTCGTCGTCCGCTCCCGCACGCCTCAGCTCTTTCGTCGTCGGCTTGATCAGCGAAAGTTAGGTTAGCCTTGCCTATCAAAATCACACAAGGTTAGCCTTACCTAAGTTTTTGGTTCGAATCCCGACAGAGTCGGATTTCGCCACCCAAAGGGAGCCCACTGCCTTGTCCCCCGGTCCGCGCACTGACGAGAAGCCCACGGAGCGAGTGGTCGAGGCCGCCCGCGCGCCGCTCGACCTGATGACCCGCCTGGCCGGATCCGGCCTCTTCACCGACCACGTCGTCTACGAGCGGCCCGGCCGCTGGACGTTCGCCGGCGGCGTCCGCGGCGAGGTCGTCCTCGACGCCGGCACCGTGCACACCCGCTGGCCGGACCGCGAGCCGCTGAGCGCGCCCTATGGCGGCCGGCCCGCCGGCGCGCTGCGCGAGGCGTTCGCCGCCGCGCCGCTCCCGGCCTGGAACGCCTACGGCTGGATCGCGTTCGAGTTCGCCTCGGCCCGCCCGTCCGGGCGCCTCGCCCATCTCGTCGTCCCGCGCGTCGAGGTCCGGGTCGAGGACGGCGAGGCCCGCGTCAGCGGGACCGACCCCCGCGATGTGGAACGCGTCGCGGACCTGCTGGCGGCGGACGTCCCGTCGCGCACCGCGGCACCGTCGCCGGTGGACGTGCGGCAGGGCGGCGACGCCTACCGCGCGCGCGTCGCCCGCGCCGTCGGCGACATCGCCGCCGGCCGCTACCAGAAGGTCATCGTGTCCCGGCGGGTGGACGTCCCGTACCCGGTCGACGTCGCCGCCACCTACGCGCGCGGCCGGGCCGCGAACACCCCCGCGCGGTCGTTCCTGCTCGACCTCGGCGGGTTCCAGGCCACCGGGTTCAGCCCCGAGGTCCTGGCGAGCGTGGACGAGGACGGGCGCGTCATGACGCAGCCGCTCGCCGGCACCCGCGCGTTCGGGTCCGGCGGCGACGCCGACGCGCGGACCCGGAAGGAGCTGGAGACCGACCCGAAGGAGATCTTCGAGCACGCCGTGTCGGTCCGGACGTCGCAGGAGGAGCTGTACCGGGTGTGCGATCCGGACTCCGTCCACGTCACCGGGTTCATGACGGTGAAGGAGCGCGGCAGCGTCCAGCACCTCGGCTCCAGCGTCGGCGGCGTCCTCGCGCCCGGCCGCACCTGCTGGGACGCGCTGGACGCGCTGTTCCCCGGCGTGACGGCCTCCGGCATCCCGAAGGCCGGCGCGATCGAGGCGATCGGCGGGCTGGAGGAGCGCCGCGGCCTGTACGCGGGCGCGGTCGTCGCCGTGTCGCACACCGGCGCGCTCGACTCGGCGCTCGTCCTGCGCGCGCTCTACAACGAGGACGGGCGGGCCTGGCTGCGCGCCGGCGCCGGCATCGTCAGCGGCTCGACGCCCGACCGCGAGTACGAGGAGACCTGCGAGAAGCTGTCCAGCATCTCCCCGTACGTCGTCCCTCTCGCCTGACCGGCCACGCATGCGGCGCGCCGCCCCCGGACGTCTGCGCGAGGGCGGCGCGCCTCCTCGCCGGTGCGGGAGGGTCCGCTAGCGCAGGCGGGCGGCGAGGGCCTTCTTGCTGACCTTGCCGACCGGGGTGCGCGGGAAGGCGTCGGCGGTCTCCAGGCGGTCGGGCCACTTGTAGGCGGCCAGGCCGCGGTCGCGGAGGAAGTCCTTGACGTCGCGGAGCGTCGGCGGCGCGGCCTTCGCGGCGTCGCGCAGGATGAGGAACGCGCAGGTCCGCTCCCCCATCATCGGGTCGGGGACGCCGACGACGGCCGCGTCGTGGACCGCCGGATGGGCGAGGAGGTGGTCCTCCAGCTCCTCGGCGGACACCTTGTCGCCGCCCCGGTTGATCTGGTCCTTCTCGCGGCCCTCCACGACGAGGTGCCCGGACGGCAGCTCGCGGACGAGGTCTCCGGTGCGGTAGTAGCCGTCGGGCGTGAACGCGCGGGCGTTGTGCGCGGGCGCCCGGTAGTAGCCGCGCAGCGTGTACGGGCCGCGGGTGAGCAGCTCGCCGACCTCGCCGGGCGCGACCGTCCGCCCGTCGCCGTCCACGATCCGGATCTCGTCGGCCGGGGACAGCGGGCGGCCCTGCGTCCGCTCCACCAGGTCGGGCGGGTCGTCGAGGCGGGTGAAGTTCAGCAGCCCCTCCGCCATCCCGAACACCTGCTGGACGCGGCAGCCGAGGGCGCCCGGCACCTCCGCGGCCCGTTCGGCGGCCAGCTTCGCGCCGCCGACCTGCAGGAGCTCCAGGGAGGACAGGTCGTCCCCGGACCAGGCGGCCGCGTCCAGCCACAGCAGCGCGATCGGCGGGACGGCCGCGCAGGCGGTGACGCGCTCGCGCTCGATGAGCGGGAACGCGTCGTCCGGCGACGCGGACGGGGCCAGCACCACCGTCCCGCCGGTCGCGAACGCGCCGAGCAGCCCCGGGCACGCGAGCGCGAAGTTGTGCGCGGCGGGCAGGACGGCGAGGTAGACCGTGTCGCGGGTGAAGCCGCACAGCCCGGCGCTGGCCTCCAGGTTGTAGACGTAGTCGCGGTGCGTCCGGGGGATCAGCTTCGGCAGCCCCGTCGTGCCGCCCGACAGCAGGAGGACGCCGACGTCGGCGGGGTCGGGGCGCGGATGGTCCGCGGGTTCGGCGTCCAGGTCGGCGAGGGCGGTGAACTCCTGGGCGTCGCCGTCCACGACGACGTGCTCCACGGGCAGCGTCCGGGCCATCGCGCGGTAGTCGAAGCCCCCGTCCGTCTCGCCGCACACGTAGGCGCGGGCCTCGGCCAGCTCGCACAGGTACCGGATCTCGCTCTCGCGGTGCGCGGGCAGCGCGAGGACGGGCGCCGCGCCGATCCGGACGAGCGCCAGGAACGCCACGACGAAGCCGGTGGTGTTGGGCAGCTGGACGACGACGCGGTCGCCGCGGCGGACGCCCAGCCGGAGGAATCCGGCGGCGGTCCGCTCGGCGCGCCGGTCGAGGTCGGCGTAGGTGAGGCGGTCCTCGCCGGCGACGAGCGCCGTCCGGTCCGGGTCGCCGCGCAGGACGTCGCCGAGGAGGCGGTCCTTCCAGTAGCCCTCCGCCTTGTAGCGCCGTTCGAGCTCGGCGGGCCAGGGCGTGAAGCCGTCCATGGCGGCCGGAGTGGTGTCGCGCACCGGTCAGCGCCCGGCGAGCTGGGCGGAGGCGCCCGGGACGGGCTCGGCGGGGTCGGAGCCGAGCGCCACGATCCGGTTCGCGGCGTCGACGTGCACGACGCGCGGCTCGTGCGCGGCCAGCTCGGCGTCGTCGAGGGCGGCGTAGGTGATGACGATGACGAGGTCGCCGGGCTGGACGAGGCGGGCCGCCGCGCCGTTCACGCCGACGACCCCGCTGCCGGCCTCGCCGGTGATGGCGTAGGTGACCAGGCGGGAGCCGCTGGTGATGTCGACGAGGTGGACCTGCTCCCCCTCGACGACGCCGGCGGCCTCCATCAGCTCGGCGTCGATCGTCAGCGATCCCACGTAGTGCAGGTCGGCCTGGGTCACGGTCGCTCGGTGGATCTTTCCGTTCATCAGCGTGCGCTGCACCGGGAGGGCCCCTTCTCTCACGATCAACTAAGGATAGGCTTACCTTAATCACCTCCCCTTCCGAGGAGAACCCCCGACGATGCTCCGGCGCCTCGCCCTGGACATCGGCCCGCTGCGCGACAGCCGGCCGTTCCGCAACGTGTTCATCGCCCGCACCGTCTCGGTCTTCGGGATCGGCATGCTGGCCGTCTCCGTCCCCGTGCAGGTCTACGCGCTGACCGGGTCGACCGTGCAGGTCGGCGCCGTCTCCGCCGCCGAGGGCTTCGCGCTGCTGGCCGGGTTCCTGTGGGGCGGCACGCTCGCCGACCGGCGGGACCGGCGGCGGCTGATGGTGCGCGCCCGCACCGCCTCCGGGATCGCATTCGCGCTGCTCGCCCTGAACGCGTTCCTGCCGTCCCCGTCGTCCGCCGCGCTGTACGTCCTGGCCGCGTGGGACGGGCTCGCCACCGGCGTCGCCGTCACCGCGCTGCTCGCCACGACCCCCGCGCTCGTCGGCCCGGACGGGCTCGTCGCGGCGGGCGCGCTGAACGCGCTGACGGTCCGGCTCGGGTCGATGCTGTCGCCCGCGCTCGGGGGCCTCGTCGTGTCGGCGTTCGGCGTCGGCTGGAACTACGCGGCGGCGGCGGCCGGCACCCTCGGCACGCTCGGCCTGCTGACGTCGCTGCCGCCGCTCGAGCCCGCCCGCGCCGACGGGGCCGACGAAGCGGATGGGCCGGACGGGGCCGGGAGCCATCCGCTGAAGGCGATCGGCGGCGGGCTGCGGTTCGTCGCCTCCCACCGCGTCGTCGGGTCGCTGATGCTGCTCGGCCTGCTGTTCATGGTCGCGGGCGGCATCCCGGTGCTCATGCCGGCGTTCGCCGCGCACGGCCTCGGCGGCGGGCCGTCCACGGTCGGGCTGCTGTACGCCGCGCCCGCCTGCGGCGCGGTCCTCGCCTCCGTCACCAGCGGCTGGGCGGGCTCGGTCCGGGCCCCAGGCCTCGCGCTGCTCGCGGCGTCGGTCGCCGGGTTCCTCCTGCTGGCGTGCACCGGCCTCGCCCGCCATCCGGCGCTCGCCGCCGCGATCCTGTTCGGGTACGGGTTCGCCGCGTCCGTCGAGGAGATCCTGCGGTACGGCCTCATCCAGTCGCACACCCCCGACTCGCACCTGGGCCGAGTCAACTCCCTGTGGGCGGCGCAGGAGACCGGCGGGACCGCCATCGGCTCGCTCGGCGCCGGCGGCCTCGGCCGCTACCTGGCCCCGGGGCCGGCGATCGTCGCCTACGGGACGGTCAGCGCCGTCCTCGCCCTGGTCCTCGCCCTCACCCTGACGACCCTCCGCACCGCCACCCTCAGCCCCACCACCGAATCCGACCGTTGAGTCGCGGCGAGCCGCCGTCACGGGACCCCTCATGACGACGGCCCGCCGCAGGTGAACGGGGTTCGGTCAGCGGGCGAGGCGCGCTTCGATCTCGTCGTCGGACATCGCGTCGACCTCCAGCCAGATGGCGGCGACGGCCTCCAGGCGGCCGGGGGCGTCCTCCAGCTCGGTGAAGCGGCGGGCGATGCGGGCGATCGTCCGCTCGGCGAACAGGACGCGGACCGGCAGGGCGGAGGTGTCCAGCGCCTCGCGCAGCCGCGCGACCACGGTTGTCGCGAGGACGGAGTCGCCGCCGAGGGCGAAGAAGTCGGCGTCCGCGCCGACGCGCTCCCTCCCCAGTACCTCGGCGGCGATCCGGGCCAGCACCCTTTCCAGGGGCGTCGCGGGCTCGGCGTAGGGGGCGGCGTCCTCGCCCGCCTCGGCGGCGGCGAGCGCGGCGAGCGCCCTCCGGTCGACCTTGCCGTTCGCGGTGAGCGGCAGTTCGGCGACCGGGACGAGCACCTCCGGCACCATGTGCGGCGGCACGAGGTCGCGGGCGCGCGCCAGCACCGCGTCGGCGGGGACTTCGCCGGGGGTGACGGCCGCGCACAGGCGGTCCCCGGCGAGCAGGGCGACGGCGCGCTCCACGGCCGGGTGGTCGCGCAGCGCGGCCTCGACCTCGCCGAGCTCGATGCGGAACCCGCGGACCTTCACCTGATGGTCGCGGCGGCCGAGGAACTCCAGGGTCCCGTCCGGGCGGTAGCAGGCGAGGTCGCCGGTGCGGTACCAGCGGACGCCGCCGCGGACGACGAACCGGTCCGCGGTGCGCTCCGGGTCGCCGGTGTAGCCGTCGGCGACGCCCGCGCCGCCGATCCACAGCTCGCCCGCGACCCAGTCGGGGCGGTCGCGGCCCAGGTCGTCGACGACCCGGCAGGCGACGCCGCCGAGCGGCACCCCGTACGGGACGGCGCGCCAGTCGGCGGGGACCTCGCCCGCGACCTCCTGCACCGTGGAGTGGATCGCGGTCTCGGTGGTGCCGCCGAGCGCGACGAACCGGGCGCCCGGCGCGCGCTCGGCGAGCAGCCCGGGCAGGTGGGTGCCGACCCAGTCGCCGCCGAGCAGCACCAGCCGCAGGGACGGGACGGGCCCGGAACGCAGCAGCATCTCCAGCACGGACGGGACGCTGTTGAGCACGGTCACCGACCACCGGGCGGCCAGCGCGTTCCAGCGGGCGGCGTCGCGCCGCTCGTCCTCGCCGGGGATCACCACGGCGCCGCCCGCCGTCCAGGGGGCGAACAGGTCGAACACCGACAGGTCGAAGTCGAGGGCGGAGACGGCGAGGGCGACGTCGTCCGGGCCGAGGGCGAAGCGTCCGACGAGGTCGCCGATGGTGTTCATCGCGGCGCCGTGCGGGACCTCGACGCCCTTCGGCTCGCCCGTGGACCCGGACGTGAACAGCACGTACGCGACCTGGTCGGGCCGGACCGCGACGGGCTCGGCCAGCGGCTCGGCGGCGGGCTCGAAGCCGGGGGCGACGGACGCGGCGACGGCGGCGCTCGCGCGGATCCGCTCGCGGCGCGCGTCCGGCTGATCGGGGCCGATCGGCACGTAGGCGGCGCCCGCGGCGAGAACGCCGAGCGCGGCGGCGGCCTGGCCGGGCCCCTTGGGAAGCTCGATCGAGACACGGTCGCCGGGCCGGACGCCCTGGGCGACCAGGGCGGCGGCGATGCGCAGGGCGCGGTCGGCGAGGTCGGCGTAGGTGAGGGTGCCGTCGTCGCCCCAGTGCAGAGCGGGGGCGTCCGGGGCGCGGCGGGCGTGCTCGAAGAAGCCCTCGGCGAGGGTCGAGGACGGCGGGGCCTCGGTGGCGTTGAGGCGGTCCCGGACGCGGAGCTGTTCCGGCGGCGCGCCGATGCCGAGCGGCGCGTCCCAGTCGGCGCCGTCCGCGCCGAGCCGGGCGATCGCGCCCGTATAGGCGGCGAACATCGCCTCGGCGACCCCGCCGGGGAACGCGGGGCGGCGCACGTCCCAGTTCAGCAGCAGCCCGCCGGACACCTCGGTGACCTGCGCGTCCAGCAGCACCTGCGGGCCCTGCGAGATGATCCAGGCGGGCTCGCCGAACCGTTCGCGGACCGCGTCGCCGAACAGCTCGCCGAGGTTGAGCGCGCTGGTGTGGACGATCGGCGCGAGGACCTGCTCGCCGCGCAGCCGCGACAGGTCGCGCAGCACCTCCAGGCCGGAGTAGTCGCTGTGCGCGCCGCCGGTGTGCAGGTTCGCCTGCAGGGCGCGGGCGCGCTCGGCGAACGCCCGTTCCCCGGAGAGGTCGGCCTCCAGCATGATCGAGCCGGTGAAGTCGCCGACGACGGAGTCCACGTCCGGGTGGACGGGCTCGCGGTGGAACAGCGGCAGGTTGAGCAGGAACCGCGGGGTCGCCGACCACGCGCCGACGACCTCGGCGAACACGGCGGCGAGGGCCATCGCGGGGGTCACGCCCGCCGCGTGCGCGCGGGCGATGAGCCGGGCCTTCCCCTCCGGCGGCAGCCAGTGGTGCAGCCGCTCCACCTCGTCGCCCGGTTCCGGCACGACCGGCAGCTCAGGCGGGCCCGGCAGGTCGGCGAGGCGGTCGGCCCACCACCGCCGGTCCTGCTCGCGGGCGTCGGCGCGCGGGTCGTCGGCGAGGTAGCGGGCGTAGCCGTAGCGGATCGGGGCGAGGGTCTCGCCCTCGTAGAGCGCGGCGAGGTCGGCCAGCATGACGCGGTAGCTCATCGCGTCGGCGGCGACCATGTCGACGTCGAGGTGCAGCCGCGCGGTCCCATCGGGAAGCAGGCTGAGACGGGCGTCGAAGACGCGGCCGTCCTCGATGGGGAGCCGCTGCCGCGACATCTCGCCGCGGATCCGGTCCAGCTCCGGGCCGGGGTCGGCGGCGCCGCGCAGGTCGTGGACGGTCACGGCGGGGCCGGGGCGCTCGGGCAGGATCCGCTGCGTCCCGTCGTCGCCGACCGCGACGCGCAGCATCGGGTGCCGGCCGGCGAGCGCGCGCACGGCGGCCTCGAACCGGGACGGGTCGATGGCGCGGCCGTCCAGCTCGACGTACAGGTGCGCGGCGACCGAGCCGAGGGACTGGCCGGAGTCGCGGCCGATCCAGTACGCGTGCTGCATGAGGGCGAGCGGGAACGGGCCGTCCGGCTCCCCGCCGCCCGCCTCGCCGCCGGACCCGGGTCCGGGTTCCGGCGGGCGGGCCTCCATCTGGCCGCGCTCGGCGAGCAGGTCCCACCAGGCGGCGAGGGTGGGCCGCTCGGCCAGCTCGGCGAACCGGACCTCGACGCCGCGGCGGCGGAGCCGGCCGGTCAGCCGCATGAGGCGGATCGAGTCCATCCCGAGCTCGATGAGGTTGTCGCCGGGCCCTGCGTCCTCGCCCAGCTCGTCGGCCAGCGCGACGTGCAGCTCTTCTCGGGTCAGCACGGAACTCCCCTCAATTTAGGTAAGGCTAACCTAAATTGATCGCCGGTCCGGCGTCAACGCGAGGCCGGGAGCGCCGGCGTGGCGGCCGTCAGGCCGCGGCGCGGCGGCCCGCCGTGAGCAGCAGCCAGGCCAGGTAGGCGCCGCCGAGTACGCCGGTCACCACCCCGACCGGCATCGCCACCGGCAGGTGCAGCGAGACGAGGTCGCCGCAGGCGAGCAGGGCCGCACCGGTCAGCCCGGCGGGCAGCAGCTGCGCGCCCGGACGGCGGGTCAGCCGCCGCGCGAGCTGCGGCGCCGCGAGCGCGACGAACGGCACCGGGCCGGCCGCCGCGGTCGCCGCCGCGACGAGGCCGACGCCCGCGACCGTGAGCAGCGCGCGCGTCCGCTGGACGGGCACGCCGAGCGCGCGCGCCGCGTCGTCGCCCATCTCCCCCATGCCGAGCGGGCGGGCGAGCAGCAGCGCCATCGGGACGAGCACCGCGAGCGCGGCGGCGAGCGGCGCGGCCTGCGCCCAGCCGCGCCCGTTCAGGCTCCCGGTCAGCCAGAACGCGGCCTCGTACGCCTCGCGCAGTTCGGCGCGGGTGATGAGGTAGGAGTTCGCCGCCTCCAGCATCGCGGCGGCGGCCACGCCGATCAGCACCAGCCGGACGCCGTGCACGCCGCCGCCCCGGCGGTACGCGACGGCGTACACCCCCGCCGCCGTCAGGAAGGCGCCCGCGACCGAGCCGACCGTGATCGCGACCGCGCCGCCGCCGAACACCAGGATCTGCAGCAGCGCGCCGGTCGCGGACCCGGTGGTGAAGCCGATGAGGTCGGGGCTGCCGAGCGGGTTGCGGGACATGCTCTGGAAGATCGCCCCGCTCATGCCGAGCGCCAGCCCGGCGAGCAGCCCGGTCGCGGCGCGCGGCAGCCGCAGCGTGCGGACGATGAAGCCGGTCGCCTGGTCGCCCTGCCCGGCGAGCGAGCGCACCACGTCGCCGGGCGAGACGGGGAACTCGCCGGAACCGACGACGAGCACCGCGGCGCCCGCCGCGACCAGCGCCACGAGCCCGCACACCAGCGCCGCCCGCGGCTCCCACCGGAACGACACCCCGCCCGCTCGCACCACCCGGCTCACGGCTCGCGCGTCCCTCCGCGGCGGACGATCAGCATGAACAGCGGCGCGCCGAGGAACGCCGTGACGATCCCGGTCTGCAGCTCGCCCGGCGCGGCGACGCGCCCCGCGATGTCGGCGGTGAGCAGCACGACGGGCGCCAGCAGCAGCGAGTACGGCAGCACCCAGCGCTGGTCGGGCCCGACGAGCGCGCGGACCGCGTACGGGACGGCGAGGCCGAGGAAGGTGATCGGCCCGACGGCCGCGGTCGCCGACCCGCACAGCAGCACGACCGCCAGCGCGCCGAGCGCCCGCGTCCGCCCCGGACGGGCGCCGAGCGCCCGGCCCGCCTCGTCGCCGAGGCCGAGGGCGTTCAGCGGGCGGGCCAGCAGCAGCGCCAGCGCCGTCCCGGCGGCGATGAACGGCAGGATCCGGGCGAACACCGCGGCGTCCCGTCCGGCGAGGGTGCCGACCTGCCAGAACCGGAAGCCGTTGAAGGCGCGCGGGCTGAGCAGCATCAGGCCGGCCGTCAGCGCGCTGGCCACGGCGTTGACGGCGGCCCCCGCGAGCACCAGCCGCGCGGGCGACGTGCCGCCGCGCCCCCGCGCGCCGATCGCGTGGACGAGCACCGCGGCCCCGGCGGCGCCGGCGAACGCGGCCCACACGTAGGCCAGGACGTCGTCGGCGCGGAACGCCCCTATGACGATGACGACCGCGAGGGCGGCGCCGCCGTTCACGCCGAGCAGGCCGGGTTCCGCCAGCGGGTTGCGGGTGAGGGCCTGCATCACCGCGCCGGCGAGGCCGAGCGCGGCGCCGACGCCGATCCCGAGCAGGGTGCGCGGGAGCCGCAGCTCGTGCACGATCAGCGCGTCCCGCGACCCGTCCGGCGAGAGCACGGCCGGCGCGACCCGGCCGATCGGGACGTGCTCGGCGCCGACGGCCAGGCTCGCGGCGGCCGCCAGCAGCAGGAGGACGGCGAGAACGCCGAGCCCGGCCCAGCGCCCCGCCGGATGCCGGACGGGGGGCGCGGCGGC
Organism: Actinomadura nitritigenes; assembly: GCF_017573545.1. Lineage (GTDB taxonomy): Bacteria > Actinomycetota > Actinomycetes > Streptosporangiales > Streptosporangiaceae > Spirillospora > Spirillospora nitritigenes. Next base: position 182,048 of record NZ_JAGEOK010000015.1, read on the forward strand.
CTCCTTCGCCGGGGGTGTGCGGGGGGTTCTCCGCGCGAGAGGCAGCACGGCAAGTAAGGCTAGCCTAAGCTAACTTGCCGCTTCCACCCCCCTTTCCCTCCGCCCCCCGAGCCGCCGCACCCCCTCCGCCAATACACGTGTATGGTGTACATCGGTATTGGGAACTGAACGCTTGTATTGGAGGAGGCGGGAGCGTGACGGAGACAGGCCCCGCACCGGAGGACCTGACGGCGCGGGCGCGGATCAGGGACGCCGCGCTGGAGATGTTCGCCGAGCACGGGATGAGGGGCGCGACGTTCCGCGGCATCGCCGAGGCCGCGGGCGTGTCGGTCGGGCTCGTCCAGCACCACTTCGGCTCCAAGCAGGAGCTGCGGGAGGCGTGCGACGCCTACGCGCTGGACACGATCCACCGGCTCAGCGCCGAGAAGATCGACGGCATCGGCGACCCGGGGTTCCTGGCGAAGGCGATGCGGATCGACCTGCCGGTGCGGCGCTACCTCGCCCGCGCGCTCGTCGACGGCTCCCCCGCCGCGGCGCGGGTGTTCGACGACCTGGTCGACACCACCGAGCGCTACTTCGTCGAACCGCTGCCGCCCGGCGTCAACGCGCCCGCCACCGCCGACGTGCACGCCTACTCCGCCGCGCTCGTCGCGATGTCGATCGGGATGGAGGTCCTGCACGAGCACCTGTCGCGGGCGCTGGGCGTCGACACCTTCACCCCGGAGGGCTCGCTGCGGCTGCGCCGCGCCCTCTTCGAGATCTTCGACGACCGCCTGCTGAGCCCGGAGCTCGCGGCGCGCGCCCGCGCCGCGATGCGGGAGTACGAGAGCGGGAACTTCGGGCGCACCGCCCCCATCGGGGAAGACCCGGGAGAGAAGGCAGGATGACTGAGGCAGTACGGGCCGACGGCCTGGTCAAGACGTTCGGCAGGACGCGCGCGCTCGACGGGCTCGACCTGAGCGTGGCGTCCGGCGAGGTGCACGGCTTCCTCGGCCCGAACGGCGCCGGGAAGTCCACCACCGTCCGCGTCCTGCTCGGGCTGATGCGCGCCGACGCCGGGACAGCCCGGCTGCTCGGCGGGGACCCGTGGCACGACGCGACCGCGCTGCACCGGCGCCTCGCCTACGTCCCCGGCGACGTCACGCTGTGGCCCAACCTGTCCGGCGGCGAGGTCATCGACCTGCTCGGGCGGCTGCGCGGCGGGCTGGACGAGCGCCGCCGCGACGACCTCCTCGACCGCTTCGAGCTGGACCCGAAGAAGCGGGGGCGCGCCTACTCCAAGGGCAACCGGCAGAAGGTCGCGCTCGTCGCCGCGTTCGCGTCCGACGCGGAGCTGCTCATCCTGGACGAGCCCACCTCCGGCCTCGACCCGCTCATGGAGGAGGCGTTCCAGGAGTGCGTGCGGGAGGAGCGGCACGCCGGGCGGACGGTCCTGCTGTCGAGCCACATCCTCAGCGAGGTGGAGGCGCTCTGCGACCGCGTCACCATCATCCGCAAGGGCCGCACGGTGGAGACCGGCACGCTCGCCGAACTTCGCCACCTGACCCGCACGTCGATCCGCGCGGAGCTCGCCGCGCCGCCCGACGGCGTCCCGCTGCCCGGTGCGCACGACGTGCGCATCGACGGCAACACCCTCACCTTCGAGGTCGAGACGGCCGAGCTGGACGCCGCGCTCCGGCAGCTCACCGAGATCGGCGTCCGCTCCCTCACCAGCCGGCCGCCCACGCTCGAGGAGCTGTTCCTGCGGCACTACGAGAACGACAAGGCCGGACGGACCCTGCAGGAAGGCGGGGTGTCATGACCGCCACGACCCTGCCGCCCTCGGCACGGGCCGCCCGCGCGGAGGGCGGCCTCGCGGGCACGGGCACGCTGCTGAAGATGTGGCTGCGCCGCGACCGCGTCATGATGCCGTCCTGGATCTACGTGCTCACCGCGCTGGTCGCCAGCACCGTGTACAGCTTCAAGAACGGGTACGACACGCCCGCGGCGCTGCGGAGCTTCGCGCGCGGCATCGACGGGAACCCGTCCATGCGGGCGCTGTACGGGCCGGTGCTGAACGACCACACGGCCGCGGGCGTCAGCGCGTGGCGCGTCGGCACGACCGGCGCCGCGCTCACCGCCGTCATGTGCGTGCTGCTCGTCGTCCGGCACACCCGCGCCGAGGAGGAGACCGGCCGGCTGGAGCTGGTCGGCGCTGCCGCCGTCGGGCGCCGCGCCCCGCTGACCGCCGCGCTGGCCGCCGCCGTGACCGCCGCCGCGGCCGCGGCGTCCCTGGCCGCCGCCGTCATGATCCTCTTCGGGCTGCCGGCCGCCGGGTCGGTCGCGTTCGGGCTGTCCTGGTTCGGGGCGGGCCTGGTGTTCGCCGGGGTCGCCGCCGTCACCGCCCAGCTCGCCGAGACGTCCCGGCTGGCCAACGGGCTGGCGTTCGCCGTGCTCGCCGCCGCGTACCTGGTCCGGGGCGTGGCGGACGCCGGGTCCGCGCACTGGGCGTCCTGGCTGTCCCCGATCGGCTGGGCGCAGCGGGTGCGCCCGCACGCGGGCGAGCAGTGGGCCGTGCTGCTGCTCCCGCTGCTGGCGTCCGCGGTCCTCGTCGCGGCCGCGTACGCGCTGGCCGGGCGCCGCGACCTCGGCGCCGGGATCATCGCCCCCTCGCCGGGACCGGCCCGGGCGGCGCCGTCGCTGCGCGGCCCGCTCGCCCTGTCATGGCGGCTGCAGCGCGGCTCGCTGCTCGGCTGGTCCGTTGGGTTCCTGGTGTACGGGCTCGCCATCGGCGGCGTCGCCGACGGCGTCGGCGACCTGGTCAACGGCAGCGACGCCGTCCTCGACGACATCCGCAGGATGGGCGGGCAGCAGGACCTCGCGGACGCCTTCCTCGCCACCTCCATGGGCCTCATGGCCCTGTTCACGTCGGCCTACGCGGTGCAGAGCGTGCTCCGGATGCGGGCGGAGGAGAGCGGCGGGCGCCTCGAGCCGGTGCTCGCGGCCGCCGTCGGCCGGACCCGCTGGGCCGTCGCGGGCCTCGCCGTCACCGTCGCGGGCACGGTGGTCCTCCTCGGCCTCAGCGGGCTCGCCGTCGGGCTGGTGCACGGAGCCCGCTCCCACGACCTGGGCGGCCAGCTCCCCCGGCAGCTCGGCGCCGCGCTCGTGCAGCTGCCGGCGGTGTGGGTCGTCGCCGCCGTGACCGCGCTGCTCTTCGGCCTGCTCCCCCGCGCGACGTCCGCCGCGTGGGGCGTGCTGGCCGGGTGCCTGCTGCTCGGGCAGGTCGGGCCGCTGCTGAAGCTGCCGCAGGCGGTCATGGACGTCTCGCCGTTCACGCACACGCCGAAGCTGCCCGGCGGCGGCTTCGACGTCCTGCCGGTCGCCGCGCTCACCGCCGTCGCGGTCGCCGTCGCCGGGGCGGCGCTGCTCGGCTTCCGGCGCCGCGACATCGGCTGAGCCCCGGGGGCACCGGGGACGTCCCGGTGCCCCCGGGCATCAGGAGGCGTCGTGGTCGGGGTGGGAGAGCAGCCACGCCCAGATGGCGGCCGGGTCCTCGGCGGTGCGCCGGGCGCCGCAGTGGCAGATGCCGGTGAGCCGGTCCGAGCCCGGGGACCACTCCACCCGCAGGCGGCCGGCGCTCACCGCTCCGCCGTGAGGCGCTGGAGGACGCGCCGGGCGGCCAGCCCGCCGGTGTCGATGTTGATGGACAGCTCCTGGTACCCCTCGGGCTCGGCGGCGATCACCGTCTCCAGCAGGTTCAGCGCCTCGACGTCCTGCAGGACGACGGTGCGGTTGCTGTCGCGCAGGAACCGCGAGACGCCCTCGTCGTCCAGCGCGAAGTCGCGGGCGACCCACCAGAAGTCGTGGGTGGTCGTGTCGGTCTCCGGGACGATCGCGTAGCCGACCTCCACGTGGAACGCGTGCGGGTCGTCGCCGTCCGGGCCGGGCTCCACGCCGGTCGGCGCGATCCGGCTGTGCAGCAGGTAGAAGCACGGCGGGTGGTACTCGATGTCCTGCCACCGGTCGATCCGGCCCTCGACGCCGGTCGACTCGGAGTAGAACGGCGGGCACTCGACGTCCTTCATGCGCCGGCTCACGTAGACGATCCCGGCCTCGTCGTCGACCTCCGTGGTGATCGGGGTCTGCGCGACCTCGGGCGTGCCGATGTACCCGGCGTGCAGGTAGGTCTCGTGGGACAGGTCGAGGAGGTTGTCGACGAGCAGTTCGTACCGGGCGGCGAGCGGCTCCATCCCCCGGACGGTCACGTAGTCCGGCGAGCTCAGCCAGGGGGCGCGCGGGATCGAGTCCGCGTCGCCCGTCCCGTCGCCGATCCACACCCAGACCAGCGAGTCCTGCTCGACGACCTGGTAGGCGGGGACGCGGGCGGTGCGCGGGATCCGGGTCTGCCCGGGCACGGCGACGCACGCCCCGTCGGGAGCGTAGGTGAAGCCGTGGTAGCCGCAGACGATCCGGTCGCCGTCGCGGTTGCTCGCCGACAGCGGGAAGCGCCGGTGCACGCAGCGGTCGGCGAGCGCGACGGCCTGCCCCGCCCCCGTGCGGTACATGACGAGCGGCTCGCCGCAGATCGTCCGGGCGAGCAGGCCGTCGCCGACCTCCTCGCTGTAGGCGGCGACGTACCACTGGTTGCGTGCGACGGCCATGGGCTGCTCCTCGGGGTGGACGACGGACCGTGCGGACGAGACGACCTTCGCCGCCGCCCGCGAGGCCGGACCACACCGATTCCGTCCAACGGAAGAACCCGCCCTTTCGGGACGCGGCCTCGCTCAGACCTCGCGCATCGCCGACTCCGGCGGGCGCAGGGCGCGCGGCGCGCCGAGGGCCCGGGAGATGCCGCGGGCGCCGGCCCGCACGACGGGGACGAGCGAGCGCGCCTCCCAGCCGGACGCCGGGACGACGACCGCGACGGCCGCCACGACCGCGTCGTCCGGCCCGAACACCGGCGCGCCGACCGACATCGCGAACGTCTCCACCTGCCCGTCGCTGACCGCGGCCCCGGTGCGGCGGACCTCGGCCAGGACGCGGCGCAGCTCGGAACCGGTGGTGATGGTCCTCGGGGTGAAGCGGCGCAGCGGCCCGGCGATCGCGCGTTCCTGCAGGTCCCTGCCGGAGTGCGCGAGCATGGCCAGGCCGACGCCGGTCGCGTGCGCCGGCCAGCGGCCGCCGACGCGGGAGAACACGTGCACGGCGTCGCGGGCGGAGATCCGCTCGATGTACACGACGTCCAGGCCGTCCAGGACGGCGAGGTGGACGTTCTCGTGGGTGGCCTCGTACAGGTCCTCCAGGAACGGCATCGCCGCCTCGCGGAGGGCCGGCCCCCGCGCGAGCGCGCCGACCTCCCACAGCCGCAGCCCGACGCGGTAGAGGCCCGCGTCGTCGCGTTCGAGCGCGCCCCAGCACGCCAGCTCGCCGACGAGCCGGTGCGCCGTGGACAGCGGCAGCCCGGCGCGGCGCGCGATCTGGGTGATGGTCAGCGCCGGGCGCTCGGGCGTGAACGCGCCGAGGATGCCGAGGACCCGGGTGGTCACGGTGGGGCGCCGCCCGGGCGCGGCGGGCCGGGCGGCCGCGGCTCCGTGCGCCGCCGGCGGGGCGCCGGGTCCTTCGTCGAGCATGCGGGCCGTCCTCTCGGGGCGTCACGGTCGAAGTTAGGCGTATGCTTCACAGCGGTCAAGCATGTGCCGAACAACGAGGTCCCGGGCTCCTTCCGGGGCCGCGCTGCGCGGCGGAGGACGGGAGCCGAGCGGATGGGACGAGAAGGCCGCCCGGCGGCGGACGCCCCGGTCGGCGACGAGGCGCCGCCGCGGCTCCGGCCCCGGTCGCTGATGCTGAGCTACCTCGGGAACTACGTGCTCGGCCGCCGCGTCGCGGTGTTCTCCGGCAGCTTCATCGACGCCTTCGGCCGGCTCGGCGTCGGCGAGCACGCGGTCCGCTCGACGCTGGCCCGCATGGTCGACCGCGGCCTGCTGGCCCGGCACCGCGCGGGCCGCCGGATGCACTTCGGCCTCACCCCCCGCTCCGAGGCGATCCTGCTCGACGGCGAGGACCGGGTGTGGCGGCGCGGCGTGCTGAACACCGACTGGGACGGGACCTGGACCGTGCTGGCGTTCTCGCTGCCGGAGTCCTGGCGGCGCGTCCGCCACGACCTGCGCGCCCGGCTGGCCTGGGCGGGGTTCGGGTCGCTCGGCAACGGCACGTGGATCGCGCCGTCGGCGGTCGACGTCCCCGCGCTCGTCGACGGGCTCGGCCTGGACGGGCGCCTCAAGGTGTTCACCGGCCCGGCGCAGGCGCCGACCGACGTCCCGGCGATGCTCCGCGAGGCGTTCGACCTCACCCCCCTGGCCGCCGGCCACCGCGCCTTCCTCCGCCGCTGGGACCGCCCCGAGCCGCTGCCCGGTGCACCCGACGACCTGGCCCGCTACCTGTGGATGTCGGCCGAGTGGCTGGAGCTCGTCCGCGCCGACCCCCGGCTGCCGGTGGAGCACCTGCCGGACGGCTGGCCCGCCGTCCGCGGCCAGTGCGTCGTGCGCGAGCTGCGCCGCCGCTGGGAGGGTCCGGCCCGCCGCATCGCCGACGCGTCGATGGAGTGCATCGACGTCTGACGGCCGCCGCGCCCCGGGGGCTCAGCCCCGAGCCGTCATCCTCGGCACGGTCTCCTCGATCAGATGCATGATCGTGTCCTCCAGCAGCAGGTGCACCTGCGCCCGGGTGAGCCGGCCGTGCCGCAGCCACTCGCGGGTCGCGGCCTCCGCCATCCCGCTGAACCCGCGCAGCGCCGAGCGCACCTCCGGATGCTCGGCGGCGAGCCGGGACAGCCCGACCACCTCGGTGATGTGGTCGACCGCGCCCTCCCGCGCCGCGTCCACCAGCCGGGCGAGGTCGTCGTCGCTCGCGGTCCCCGCCGCCATGTCCAGCGCGACGAGCCAGGTGCCGGCGTTGCGCTCCAGCAGCTCCAGCCAGCCGGTGATGCTCTCGGTGACCCGCTCGCGGACGCTCGCCCCCGGCTCGTAGGCGGGCACCGGGACCGGCGGGATGTGCAGCATCCGCTCCACGACCGCCAGGTACAGCTCCCGCTTGGTGCCGAAGTAGTGGTTCAGGAGGCCCCGGCTGACGCCCGCCACCGCCGCGATCTCGGTGTTCGAGACCTCCTCGTACGGCCGTTCGCTGAACAGCTCCCGCGCGCACACCAGGATCTGCTCGCGCCGCTCGTCACGGTCCTTGCGCACCCGTACCCGCTCGCCCATGTCTCCCTGTCCGCGCCGTCCTCGCCGGCCGCCGCCCGGTGGTCCGGGTCGCGCGGCGGCGCGCTCCAGTGTTCCAGAAGCACGGCCTCCCACGTCAGGTCCGCGTCCGCCGGTGGCGCCGCCCGGCCGGTCATCGGGGCGCGGGCAGGGTGATCCGGACGGTGGTGCCCCGGCCGGCGCGACTCTCGACGTCGACGTGCCCGCGCAGCGCGCGGACCCGGTCGGTCAGGCCCGCGAGCCCGCCGCCGGGGACGGCGTCCGCGCCGCCCGCGCCGTCGTCGCGGACCTCGGCGACGACGCGGCCCGCCTCGTCGCGCACGCTCAGCCGGATCTCGTCGGCGCCCGCGTGCTTGGCCGCGTTCGCGAGCGCCTCGCACAGGGCGAAGTACAGCGTCGACTCGATCTCCGGCGGGTACCGCCGATCGGGCAGGTCGAGCCGGACGGGCACCGGCGCCCGGCCGGCGACGAGCCGCATCGCCGCGTCCAGCCCCGCGTCGGTGAGGATCGCCGGATGCACGCCGCGGGCCAGGCCGTCCAGCTCAGCGGCCGCCTCCGCCAGCTCCCGGCGGCAGGCGCGCGCGTGCTCGCGGGCGCGCGGGCCGACCGCCGCCTCCAGCCCTTCGAGCAGCCCCTCCAGCGCGCGCAGCCGCTGCTGGGCGCTGCGCTGCAGTTCGGCCGCGAGCCGTTCGCGCTCCGCCGCCTGGACGCGGACGAGCCGTTCCCGCGCGTCGCGCGCCCGCTCCAGGTGCGCCCGCGCCGCGGCCTGCAGCCGGACGGTCTCCAGCGCGCGGCCGCCCGCGACGAGCGCCGCCTCGACGAGCGGCTCGTGCCCGCGCAGCCGGTCGTCGGTGTCGACGGCCGCGAGCGGTTCCCCGACGGACGTGCGGACCTCGTGCCGCCAGCGGCCCGGCGCCGGCCCGTCGCCGGCCGCGGCGCCGCGCCCGGCGACGTCGACGTAGCCGCCGGCCGCCCACAGCCACAGTTCCAGGGTGCCGTCGCGCAGGACGCGGCGCAGCGCGTCCCGCACCTTCTCCACCGACACGGGGTCGGTGAGGCGCTGCATGCGCTCGGCGGCGGACAGCTCCGCCATCCGGGCGCGCAGCGCCGCGGCGAGGAACGCCAGCGGCAGCACCGTCGCGAACACTCCCTGGACGAGGTAGACCTCCATCACGTCGTCCAGGGCCACGTCGCGGCCGATGAGCGAGCCCTGCACGGCCAGCGCCCCGGCGACGCCGACCGTGACGGCGACCGCGACCGGGACGGTGTACCGGCGGTCGAGCCGGCCGGTGCCCGGCAGCCGCAGCAGCAGGATGATGACGAGCGCGCCTGCCAGCACCGCCTCCACGGTCGTGACGCCGCGGTAGGCGTCACCGAACGTCTCCCGGTCGGGGGAGACCGACGGCCAGGCCACCGCCGCGTCGAACCCGTTCCACGCGGGCCGCGACAGCGCGCACAGCAGCGCCTGCCCGCCGAGCATGACGGCCGCCGTGACGCCGGTCCACAGCCGGGCGACGGCGCCGTCGAGCCGGCCGTCGGGGTACAGCAGCACGCCCACCCCGATCGCGACGAAGAAGACGGACTGCGCGAACACCGACACCACCGGACCGGCGCCCGCGTTCCAGCTCGCCGTCCAGGTCAGCGCCCACGCCGCCGCGCCGGCGGTGAACGCCGCGCCGGTCCGCCGGCCGAGCCTCCCGGCGGCCAGCAGCCCGCCCGCGACGGCGAACCCGCCGCAGCACGCCAGCGTGACCGCGGCGGCGGCGGGGTGGTCGCGCCAGTACGGCCAGCCCGCGGCGAGCGCCCCCGCCGCCACCGCCGCGCCCCCCGCGGCGGCGCGGCGCAGCGGAGCGCCGAACCACGACGGCGCCCGCAGGCGCACCGCCCTCACAGCCAGCCGTCCCTTTCCTGTCGGGGGCCCGGGGGCCCGCGCCGGAGACCGCGCACACGGCGAGCCGGCGGACGCGGACCCCGGGGAACCACCGGGCGGGCCTCGGGTTTCCCCGGATGCGCCCGGGGCGCGGCGGCGGGAGGATGGGGGCGCCGGACGGCCACGGGCACGGCCCGCGGCGCGCCCCGGTGGCGTGCGGGGGCCACCACCGGCGTCACGTACCGCGACCGGACTCGTACAGAGGATTCTTCCCACCGCACCGCCGTGCGCGGAAGCCCGTTACCCGATCGATGCGCGGGGCGGGCGGTTCAGGCGCGTCCTCACGCGGTCTCCGCGTCCGGCGCCGGCCCGCTCACCGCGTCTCTCGCCGGTCTCTCTCACTGCGTCTCGGCGGCGCGCAGCCAGGTGAGCACCGCCAGCACCCGCTTGTTGCTGTCCTGCGGGCCGGGCGGCCCGCCCGACGAGGTGATCTTGAGTTTGGTGAAGATGGCCCGGACGTGGTCCTCCACGGTGCGCGCGGACAGGTGCAGCCGCTTGCCGATCCCCGCGTTGGAGTGCCCCTCCGCCATCAGGCCCAGGACCTCCCGCTCGCGGCCGGACAGCCGGGAGAGCTCCCGCTCCCGGTGCCGGGCCTCGACCAGGCGGCTCACCACGTCCGGGTCGATGACGACCTCGCCGCGCATCACCCGCTCCAGCGCGCCGCGCAGGTTGTCGACGTCGGTGACGTGGTCCTTCAGCAGGTAGCCGACGCGCCGCGGCTGGTCGCGGAACAGCTCCATGGCCTGCGGCGTCTCGTTGAAGGCCGACAGCACCAGCACGCCGATCCCGGGGTGGCGCCGCATCAGCTCGCGCGCCGCGACCACGCCCTCGTTGGTGTGCGTCGGCGGCATGTGCAGGTCGACGATCGCGACGTCCGGCGGGTCCTCGGCGACGCGTGCGAGCAGCTCCTCGCCCGATCCCGCGGACACCGTCACCTCGATGCCGACCGTGGTGAGCAGGGTGACCAGGGCCTGCCGGAAGATCCCGCTGTCCTCCGCCACGGCTACTCGCATGGCAGGACCATCCTCACCGTCGTGCCCCGGGCGGGCTCGCCGTCGATTTCCACGTGCCCGCGCAGCGCCCTGATCCGCCCGGCCAGCCCGTCCGGCACCGCGCCGGGCTCCCCGCCCGGCCGTTCACCGTCGTCGCTGACCTCGGCCACCAGCCGGCGGCCGTCCGGGCGCACCCGGACGGTCACGCGGGTCGCACGCGCGCGGTCGACAGCGTACGACAAAGCCTCGCAGAGCACCGAGTAAAGCGTGGACTCGATCTCGCGGGAGTAGCGCTCGGCGGTCACGTCCAGCAGCACCCGGGTGCCGAGCCGCTCGGCGACGACCTCCAGCGCCGGGCCGAGCCCGTCCTGGACGAGCAGCGCCGGCTGCACCTCGCGGGCGAGCGCGCGCAGCTCGGCCAGCGCCGCCATCAGCTCCGCGCGGCACGTGCGCGCCTGCTCCCTGACGGCCGGCTCCTCGGCGAGCGCCTCCAGGGTGGCGAGCATCGCGCCGAGCGCCAGCAGCCGCTGCTGCGCGCCGTCGTGCAGGTCGCGGGCCAGGCGCTCGCGCTCCACGGTCTCGGCGCGCACCAGCCGCTCGTACGCCGACCGCACCTGCTCCAGGCCGGCCTGGACGTTGGACTGCAGCCGCGCCGTCTCCAGCGCCCGGCCGCCGGCCGCCAGCGCCGCCTCGACGAGCGAGCCGTGCTCGCGCAGCGCCCCGCCCAGCTCCACGATCGCGAGGGGCTCGCCCGCGGCGGTCTCGACGCGGCGGCGCCACCGCCCCCCGTCCCCCTGCGGCGGATCGCCGTCCGCCGGTTCCGCGTCGCCGGCGTCCGGCGCGACGGGGCGTCCCGAGATGTCGACGTAGACCTGCTCGGCGGGCGCCCAGAACCACAGCTCCAGGGACGGGTCCTGCAGGACGTCGCGGAGGGCGTCGCGGATCCGCTCCACCGACACCGGGGCGGTCAGCCGCAGCATCCGCCCGGCGACGGCCAGCTCCGCGAGCCGGACGCGCAGCCCGGACGCCAGCAGCGCGAGCGGGATGAGCGCGGACACCGCGCCCTGGATCGCGTACACCCTCAGCAGCGCGTCCAGCGAGATGGACTCCTCCATGATCGGCCGCTGCGTCAGCGCCGCGGAGAGCCCGACGAACGCCAGCGCCACCGTGACCGGCAGCGCGACCACCCGCCGCATCCGGCTCATCTTCGGCAGCCGCAGCAGCAGGACGACGGCGAAGGACGCGGCGAGCACGAGGTACAGCGCGGCGGAGACCTCCAGGACGGCGCGGAACGCCGCGTGGTCGGGGAACGGCGCCGGCCACCACACGTGCCGCCCGGGGAACGCCGCCCACTCCGGGCGCGAGGTGACCCACAGCGCGGTCGGGCAGCCCCACAGGACCACGCAGGCGAAGACCGTCCAGATCCGGTCGGCGCGGTACTCCAGCCTCCCGGCCGGGTACAGCAGGACGCCCACGGCGAGGGCGAGGTAGAAGTCGGCCTGGGCGTACGGCGACAGCAGCGGTCCCGGCCCGGCGTTCCAGCTCGCCAGCCAGTTCAGCGCCCAGGACAGCGACGCGGCCAGGAACAGCAGCCCCGTGCGCCGGGTGCGGGCGCCCGTCGCCAGCAGCGCGCCGACGACCGCGATCCCGCCGGTGCTGACGAGGCCGAGCGCCGCGGCGGCGGCGTGGTCGCGCCAGTACGGCCACCCCGCGGCCAGCGCGAGCGCGGCCACCGCGAGGCCGGCGGCGAGGGCGCGCCTCGCCTCCGCACCGAACCACGGTGGCGACCTGCGCCTCCGCGGGGCGGATATCACCACGACCATCCCCTCCATGCTCGGGCCCGGAGCGGTCCCCCGGGTACCGGGAACCCACGGGCGCGGGCACCGTGCTTTCCCGGACGCACGGGAAGTGTCCCCGCTCCGCCGCGTCCGGGAGAGCCGCGTTACCGGATCGGGATGAGCGTTTCCGGCCGCCCGTTTCCCCCAGGCTGGATGTTTGCGCTACCACGATTGCTTCCTGGGTATTGACATCGATTCGCGTTACCGCAAACATTCAGGGCACCCGACCGATGTGGAGCAGATCACAGTGACCACCGCAGCGCCCCCTCCCCCGTCCGGCACCGGCCCGTCCGGTTCCGGGACGGGCGGCGTGCGGTCGCGCGCGGCGGTCATGGAGGACGTCGCGGCGCTCGCGGGCGTCTCGGCGATGACGGTGTCGCGGGTGCTGAACGACCCCGGCAAGGTCGCGCCGCGGACCCGCGAGCGGGTGCTCGCGGCGATGCGCGAGCTGGACTACCGGCCGAACTCGGCGGCGCGCGTGCTCGCGACCGGCCGGTCCGGGGTGCTCGGCGTGGTCAGCTTCGACACGACGCTGTACGGGCCCGCCTCGACCCTGTACGGGATCGAGCGGGCCGCGCGCAGCGCCGACTACATGATCAACATCGCCAGCCTCGGCTCGCTCACCCGGCGCTCCATCGAGGACGGCGTGCAGCGGCTGCGCGCCCAGTCGGTGGACGGGATCGTCATCATCGCGCCGCACCAGTCGGCGGCCGAGGGGCTGCGGCGCCTCCCGCCGGACATGCCGGTGGTGGCGGTCGGCGCGGGCGACGACCTGCCGGTGCCGGTCGCGTCGGTGGACCACCGCGCGGGCGCGGTGCGGGCCGTCCGGCACCTGCTGAGCCTCGGGCACGAGACCGTGTGGCACATGGCCGGGCCCGCGGACTGGATCGACGCGAGCGCCCGCGTGGACGGCTGGCGCTCGGTGCTGGCGGACGAGGGCCGGGAGGTCCCCGAGCCGCTGTCCGGCGACTGGAGCGCCCGGTCGGGATACGAGCTCGGCCGGCGGCTGGCCGCCGACCCGGCGGTGACCGCGGTGTTCGCCGCCAACGACCCGATGGCCCTCGGCCTGCTGCGCGCGCTGCGCGAGGCGGGCCGCCGCGTCCCGGAGGAGGTGAGCGTGGTGGGCTTCGACGACGTTCCGGAGGCGCCCTACTTCGCGCCCCCGCTGACCAGCGTCCGGCAGCCCTTCGGCGAGGTCGGGCGGCACGCGTTCCAGCTTCTGCTGGAACGCGTCGACGACCCCGCGGGCGAGGGCGCCGGGCCCCCGGCGCGCCGCACCGTGGAACCGGAGCTGGTGGTGAGGGAGAGCACGGCCGTGCGGCCCGGCGGCCGCTGACGCCGGCCGCGGGAGGGACCGGTTCCGCAGGCGCGGGAATGTTAGCGCTAACACAAGCTAGTGCCAGGTTGATTCGAGAGGGGCGGCACGTTGCGCATCACCGAGATCGGCACCCATGTCCTGGGCACCCCGTGGCGGAACCTCACGTTCGTGACCGTCCGCACCGACGAGGGCCTCACCGGCGTCGGCGAGGCGCGGATGCTCGGCCACACCGACGCGCTGGTCGGCTATCTCGCCGAGGCGGAGCGCCGACACATCGCCGGCAGCGACCCGTTCGACGTCGAGGACCTCGTCCACCGGATGAAGTACGGCGACTTCGGCCGCGCGGGCGAGATCGTCATGTCCGGCATCGCGTGCGTCGAGATGGCGTGCTGGGACATCATCGGCAAGGCGCTCGGCCAGCCGGTGTGGCGGTTGCTCGGCGGCAAGGTGCGCGACCGCGTCAAGGCCTACGCGAACGGCTGGTACACCGTCGACCGGACCCCGGACGACTTCCACGCCGCGGCCAAGCGCGTCGTGGAACGCGGATACCAGGCACTGAAGCTGGACCCGTTCGGCGCGGGACGGATGGAGCTGGACCACGCCGGGACGGTGCTGGCCGTCGACCTGGTCGAGGCGGTGCGGGACGCGGTCGGCCCCGACGTCGAGCTGCTCGTCGAGATGCACGGCCGGTTCTCCCCCGCCACCGCGATCCGGCTCGCCGGCCTGCTCGCCCCGTTCGACCCGGCCTGGCTGGAGGAGCCCGTCCCGCCGGAGAACCTCAAGGCGCTCGCCAAGGTGTCGGCGCACACCGGGCTGCCGATCGCGACCGGCGAGCGGATCCACGACCGCATCGAGTTCCGCGAGCTGCTGGAGCTGCAGGCCGCCGACATCCTGCAGCCCGACGTCGGGCACAGCGGCGGCATCGCCGAGGTCCGCAAGCTCGCCGCGACCGCCGAGACCTACTACGTGCAGGTCGCGCCGCACAACGTCGGCGGGCCGGTGCTGACCGCCGCGAGCCTCCAGCTCGGCGTCTGCACCCCCAACTTCAAGATCCTGGAGCACTTCAACGACTTCGCCGACGCCGCCGTCAAGGACGTCGCGAAGGGCGCCCCGCAGGTCGTCGACGGCCACTTCGCCCTGCCGGAGGCGCCGGGCCTCGGCGTCGAACTGGACCTCGACGCGGTCGCCGCCTTCCCCCAGCAGAACGCCGACTTCGACCTGTACGCCGACGGCTGGCACTTCCGCGGGACGCGCAGTTGAGCCGCGCGGTGCTCGTGGAGGCGCCGGGCCGCTGGCGGATCGACGCCGGCGACCCGCCGGAGCCGGGACGCGGCGAGGCCCGCGTCCGGATCGCCGCGGCCGGGCTGTGCGGCAGCGACCGCGAACTGTTCGACGGCGCGCGCCCCGAGGGCTTCTCCCGCTACCCCGTCGTCCCCGGGCACGAGTGGTCGGGCACGGTCGAGGCGGTGGGCCCCGACACCGACCCGTCGCTGGTGGGCGCGCCCGTCGTCGGCGAGGGGTTCCGCGGCTGCATGGCGTGCGGGCGCTGCCGGGAGGGCGCGCCGAACCTGTGCGCCGCCCGCTACGACGAGACGGGCTTCACCCGGCCCGGCGCGTTCGCCGACCACCTGCTGGTCCCGGCCCGGCTGCTGCACGTGCTGCCGCCCGGCGCCGACCTGCGCGCGGCGGCGCTGCTGGAGCCGGCCGCGGTCATCGCCGGGGCCGTCCGGCACGCGGCGCCGCGTCCCGGCGAGACGGTCGCGGTGGTGGGCGCCGGCACGCTCGGGATGCTCGCGCTGCAGTTCCTCGCCGCGTCGTCGCCGGCCCGCCTCGTCGCGATCGACCCGCGGGTGGAGCGCGGCGAGCCGGCGCTGGACGCCGGGGCGACCGCGTTCAGCCGTCCGGGCGAGGCGCCCGAGGGGGCGTTCGACGTGGTCGTGGAGACCGCCGGCGCGTCCGGCACGGCCGGTTCGGCGGTGCGGCTTGCGCGCCGCGGCGGCCGCGTCGTGCTCACCGGCATCCCCGCCGACCCGGCCGACGCCGTCCCGACGTCGCTGCTGGTCACCCGGGCCCTCGCGATGCACACCGTGTTCGGCTCCGGCCCCGCCGACTGGACGTACGCGGTGCGCGCGTTCGCCAGCGGGGTGCTGCGGCCGGCGTCCCTGATCACCCACGAGCTGCCGCTGACCGCGTTCGCGGCGGCGCTGGAGCTCAGCGGCTCCCCCGACGCCGGGAAGGTGCTGCTGCGCCCCGACCTCGACACGCCCCCGACCGGCGGGAGGACCGATGCACCCCTTCTCTGACGACCCGGCCGAGACCGGCCGCGCGCCCGGCGAGGACGCGCTGCGCTCCCTCGGCCTGCCCGGCCGCGCCGCGCCGCCGCCCGCGTCCGGCCTGCGGTTCCCGGACGGCGGCACGTGGCGCACCGAGCTGCCGTCCTGCGAGGGGCCCGCCGTGCTGGCGGCGGTACTGGAGGAGAGCGAGCGCCTTGAGGTGCCGCTGCACCGCATCAGCCAGGGCAGCGGCGTGTGGATGCTCACCGACGCCGAGATCGGCGAGATGGTGGACGCCTGCGACGCGCGCGGCATCGAGCTGTGCCTGTTCCTCGGCCCGCGCGGCACCTGGGAGCCGGGCGCCGGCGGCCGGTCCTACAACGCCTCCGGGCCGCGCGCCCGCGGCCGCGACCAGCTCGCCCAGTGCGTCGAGGACGCCGAGCGCGCGACGGCGCTCGGCGTGCGGTCGCTGCTGGTCGCCGACGAGGGCGTGCTGTGGACGCTGCACCGGCTGCGCGAGGCGGGCCGGCTGCCCGCCGACACCACGTTCAAGGTGTCCGCGCTGGTCGGCCCGGTGAACCCGGCCTCGTTCGCGGTGTGGGAGGGCCTCGGCGCCGACTCGGTCAACGTGCCGAGCGACCTCACCGTCGCCCAGCTCGCCGAGATCCGCGCGGTGAGCGCCGCGCCGATGGACTTCTACGTCGAGGCGCCCGACGACCTCGGCGGGTTCGTCCGCTTCTACGACGCGGCGGAGCTGATCCGCTGCGGCGCCCCGCTCTATCTGAAGTTCGGGCTGCGCAACGCGCCCGCGCTGTATCCGGTCGGCCTCCACCTGCTGCCCGCCGCCGTGGCGAGCGCGCGGGAGCGGGTGCGGCGCGGCCGGCTCGTCCTGGACACCCTCGCCCGGCTCGGGGCGGGCGGCGGGATGTCCCCGATCGGGTCCCGGGACCCGGGGCCGCTGCGGCGGTTCCCGTCCGCGCCCGAGGCCCTGCCCACGTCCGCCGTCCCACGCTGATTCGCTCCGCTGCCCTCCCCCACCCCGAAGGAGAACGAGATGAGACTCCGGCGCATCACCACGGTCCTGTCCGCGCTGGTCCTGGCGACCGCCATGACGGCGTGCGGCTCCAGCGAGAAGAGCATCGACAAGAAGGGCAAGTCCGGCGACACCAAGGGCGCGCTGATCGGCGTGACGATGCCGACGAAGTCGTCCGAGCGGTGGATCCGCGACGGCAACACCCTGAAGGCCGACCTGGAGAAGCTCGGCTACAAGGTGGACCTGCAGTACGCCGAGAACGACATCCCGACGCAGGTCAGCCAGATCGAGAACCAGATCACCAAGGGCGCCAAGCTGCTGGTCGTCGCGTCCATCGACGGCACCGCGCTGACCAGCCAGCTGCAGGAGGCGCACCAGAACCACATCCCGGTGATCTCCTACGACCGGCTCATCATGCGCAGCCCGGACGTCGACTACTACGTCACGTTCGACAACTACAAGGTCGGCGTGGAGCAGGCGACCTCGCTGCTCACCGGCCTGAAGATCAAGAACGCGGACGGGTCGGAGGGCAAGGCGAAGGGCCCGTTCAACATCGAGCTGTTCGCCGGCTCCCCCGACGACAACAACGCGCCGTTCTTCTACAAGGGCGCGATGTCGGTGCTCCAGCCGTACATCGACAAGGGGACCCTGGTCGTCAAGAGCGGCCAGACCGACTTCAAGACCATGGCGATCCTGCGCTGGGACCCGGCCACGGCGCAGAAGCGGATGGAGGACATCCTCACCAAGACCTACCGGGGCGGCGCCAAGGTCGACGGGGTGCTCTCGCCGTACGACGGCCTGTCGATCGGCATCCTGTCGGCGCTGAAGAGCAACGGCTACGGCACCGCGAGCCAGCCGTACCCGGTGGTGACCGGGCAGGACGCGGAGCGGGCGTCGGTGAAGTCGATCCTGGCCGGCGAGCAGTACTCCACCATCTTCAAGGACGTCCGCAAGCTCGCCGACGAGGCGGCGAAGATGTCCGACGCGATCCTCAAGGGCGGGAAGCCGCAGGTCAACAACACCACCGACTACAACAACACCAAGAAGGTCGTGCCGACCCAGATGCTCCAGCCGGTCATCGTGAACAAGGAGAACGTGCAGACCGAACTGGTGCAGTCCGGCTACTACACGCAGGCGCAGCTGGGTTGACGCCGTGACCACCGACGACACCACCGACACGACGGGCACGGACGCGCCCGGCGCCCTCACGGAGGGCGCCGGCGCGGCCGGCGCGGGGCCGGCCGGCGCCGCGGGGGGCGACGAGATCCTGCGGATGCGCGGCATCACCAAGACGTTCCCCGGCGTGAACGCGCTGGCGGACGTCGACCTGACCGTGCGCCGCGGCGAGATCCACGCGATCTGCGGCGAGAACGGGGCCGGCAAGTCCACGCTGATGAAGGTGCTGTCCGGGGTCTACCCGCACGGCTCGTACGACGGGGAGATCCTCTTCGACGGCGAGCCGTGCCGGTTCTCCGGCATCCGCGACAGCGAGGAGCGCGGGATCGTCATCATCCACCAGGAGCTGGCGCTGTGCCCGCAGCTGTCGATCGCCGAGAACATCTTCCTCGGCAACGAGCGGGCGGCGGGCGGGTTCCTGGGGCGCCGGTTCCTCGGGCGGGGCCTGGTCGACTGGAACCGCACCAACCACGAGGCCGGGCTGCTGCTGGAGCGGGTCGGGCTGCCGGAGAACCCGGTGACCCCGATCGCCGACCTCGGCGTCGGCAAGCAGCAGCTGGTGGAGATCGCCAAGGCGCTGTCCAAGCGGGTCCGGCTGCTGATCCTGGACGAGCCGACCGCCGCGCTGAACGACGCGGACTCCGCGCACCTGCTGGACCTGATGCGCGGGCTCCGCGACGACGGCATCACCTGCGTGATCATCTCGCACAAGCTGAACGAGGTGCTGGCGATCGCCGACACCGTCAGCGTGCTGCGCGACGGCCGGATGATCGAGACGCTCGACCCGTCCGGCGGCGGGGTCACCGAGGACCGCGTCATCTCCGGGATGGTCGGCCGGGACCTGGAGCACCGCTTCCCGCCCCGCGAGCCGGAGATCGGCGAGGAGGCGCTGCGGATCGAGGACTGGACGGTGCACAGCCCGGCGCAGCGCGACCGCGCGGTGGTGTCGGGCGCCGCCCTGACGCTGCGGCGCGGCGAGATCGTGGGGCTCGCCGGGCTGATGGGCGCGGGCCGCACCGAGCTGGCGATGAGCGTGTTCGGGCGGTCCTACGGGGTCGACATCTCGGGCAGGGTCTACAAGGACGGGCAGCCGGTCCGGCTGCGCACCGTCCGGGACGCGATCCGGCACGGCATCGCCTACGCCACCGAGGACCGCAAGCGCTACGGGCTCAACCTCATCCAGGACATCAGGCGGAACGTGTCGGCCGCGCGGCTCGGGAAGCTGTCCCGGGCCGGGTGGGTGAACGAGTACGACGAGTACCGGGTCGCCGAGGAGTTCCGCGGCGGGATGAACATCAAGGCGCCGAGCGTGCTGGCCACCACCGGGCAGCTGAGCGGCGGGAACCAGCAGAAGGTCGTCCTGTCCAAGTGGATCTTCACGGACCCGGACGTGCTGATCCTGGACGAGCCGACCCGCGGCATCGACGTCGGCGCCAAGTACGAGATCTACACGATCATCAACCGGCTCGCCGCCGAGGGCCGGGCGATCCTGCTGATCTCCTCCGAGCTGCCGGAGCTGCTCGGCATGTGCGACCGGATCTACACGATGGCGGCCGGCCGGATCACCGGCGAGGTGCCGCGGGCCGAGGCCACCCAGGAGCGCCTCATGTCCTACATGACCATGGGAAGGGAGCAGGCCGGATGAGCCGTACCGCGCCCGCGAAGACCGACGCCGCGCAGGCCGCGACCGCGCCGCGCGGCGGCGCGGCGGCACCCGCCGCCCGGCCGCGGCTGACCGTGAACGTGCGGCAGAGCGGCATCTACATCGCGTTCGCGCTGATCGTGGTGCTGTTCGCGGTGCTGACCGGAGGCGATCTGCTTCAGCCGCAGAACATCTCCAACATCATCGTGCAGAACTCCTACATCCTGATCCTGGCGATCGGGATGATCCTCATCATCATCTCCGGGCACATCGACCTGTCGGTGGGCTCGCTGGTCGGCGTCACCGGCGCGATCGCGGCCTGGCTGATGGTCAGCCACCATGTCGCGTGGCCGGTCGCGCTGCTGCTGACGCTGGTGGCGGGCGCCGCGATCGGCGCGTGGCAGGGGTACTGGACGGCCTTCTTCGGCATCCCGTCGTTCATCGTCACGCTCGCGGGGATGCTGCTGTTCCGGGCGCTGACCATGACGGTGCTCGGCAACCAGGGCCTCGGCCCGTTCCCCGACCAGGTCCGCACGCTGTCGAACGGGTTCACCTCGGGCTACCTCGGCAACGTCGGGCTCGGCCCGCTGGGCGGCGCGGACCTGTTCAGCCTGCTGGTCGGGATCGTGGTCGTGGCGGGGCTGGCGGTCTCCCGGTGGCGCACCCGCGCGACGCGGCTCGGCTACGGGCAGACCGTCGACCCGGTGCCGGTGTTCCTGCTGAAGATCGTCGCGGCGGGCGCGCTGATCATGGCGGTGACCGTGCAGCTGGCCCGGTTCCACAACCTGCCGTGGGTGCTGGTGCTCCTGGCGGTGCTGGTGCTGGCGTACTCGCTGCTCACGAGCCGGTCGGTGTTCGGCCGCCATGTGTACGCCGTCGGCGGCAACCTGCAGGCGGCCGTGCTGTCCGGGGTGCGGGCCAAGTCGGTGGTGTTCTGGCTGTTCGTCAACATGGGCGTGCTGTCGGCGCTGGCCGGGGTCATCTTCGCCGGGCGGCTCAACCAGGCGGGCCCCACCGCGGGCAACACCTTCGAGCTGGACGCGATCGCCGCGGCGTTCATCGGCGGCGCGGCGGTGCAGGGCGGCGTCGGCAAGGTGGTCGGCGCGATCACCGGCGGCCTGATCATGGGTGTGATCAACAACGGGATGTCCCTGATGGGCGCGCCGAGCGAGCGGGTGATGCTGGTCAAGGGCCTGGTCCTGCTCGCGGCCGTCGCGTTCGACGTGTGGACCAAGCGGCGGTCCGGCTCCCCGCTGCTGCGCTGACCCGGCCGGCGCCCGCCGCCGCCGATCCGTCCGTACGACCCCGCGGCCCCCCTCTTCCACCAGAAAGGTCCCTGTCCCCAACCAGAACACGCCAGTCCGTCTCCTCCCTCCCCCCAAGCGAGAGGAACACCGATGAAGCGCGTCCCACCCCTCACCGTCCCGCTGGCCACCGGCGCCCTGATCGCCGCCGGCCTGCTCGCCGGCGGCCTGCTGACCGTCCCGGCCACGGCCGCGGCGTCCGGGCCCACCATCGCCAA
Organism: Actinomadura nitritigenes; assembly: GCF_017573545.1. Taxonomy (GTDB): domain Bacteria; phylum Actinomycetota; class Actinomycetes; order Streptosporangiales; family Streptosporangiaceae; genus Spirillospora; species Spirillospora nitritigenes. The sequence goes on from NZ_JAGEOK010000015.1 coordinate 203,007, forward strand.
GGAGCCGTTCGGCGCGCTGCCGGACGGCACGAAGATCGACCGGTACACGCTCGGCAGCGGCCACGGGATGAAGGTCCGCATCCTCACCTACGGCGGCATCGTCCAGTCCCTCGACGTCCCCGACCGGCACGGCCGCTCCGGCGACGTCGCGCTCGGGTTCCGCACGCTGGACGGCTACCTCAGCGACACCTACAAGGACGCGAACCCCTACTTCGGGGCGCTGATCGGACGCTACGGCAACCGGATCGGCGGCGCCCAGTTCACCCTGGACGGCAAGACCTACAAGGTCCCCGCCAACGACGGGGAGAACAGCCTGCACGGCGGCACGACCGGCTTCGACAAGCGGGTGTGGACGGCGCAGCCGGTCAAGGGCGGCGACACGGTGTCGCTCCGGCTGTCGTACGTCAGCCCCGACGGCGAGGAGGGCTACCCCGGCACCCTCCGCACCACCGTCACCTACACCGTCACCCGCGGGAACGACCTGCGCATCCGCTACCAGGCCACCACCGACAAGCCGACGGTCGTCAACCTGACCAACCACACCTACTTCAACCTGGCCGGTGAGGGATCCGGCGAGGTCTACGGCCACAAGGTGCAGATCAACGCGTCCCGCTACACGCCGGTCGACTCCACCCTCATCCCGACCGGGCAGCTGGCCACGGTGCACGGCACGCCGCTGGACTTCACCCGCCCGCACACCATCGGCGAACGCGTCCGCCAGGGCGACCAGCAGATGGTGTACGGGCGCGGCTACGACCACAACTTCGTGCTCGACGGCACCGGCATGAAGCTCGCCGCCCGCGTCACCGAGCCGACCACCGGCCGGGTGATGGAGATCCGCACCGACCAGCCCGGCCTCCAGTTCTACTCCGGCAACTTCCTCGACGGCCGGCTGGTCGGCACCGGCGGGACGATGTACCGGCAGGGCGACGGGTTCGCCATGGAGACCCAGCACTTCCCCGACTCGCCCAACAAGCCGCAGTTCCCGAGCACCACGCTGCGGCCCGGCCAGACCTACGACTCCACCAGCGTCTACTCCTTCTCCACGTCCTGACCCGGCCGGGAGCGGGCACCCGGCCGGCGCCGCGCCGGTGCCCGCTCCCGCCCGTCCGGAGCGACCGAGGATCCCCATGGAACACCGCATCGAGATCGCCCTGCCCTCCCGCGTGCGGCTCGGCGAGGGGCCCAACTGGCACGCCGCCGGCGGCGTGCTGCTCTGGGTCGACATCCTCGGCAACGAGGTGCACGCCTATGACCCGGCCACCGGTGCCGACACCGTCCGCCACACGGCGCAGCACGTCGGCGCGGCCAGGCCCCGGGCGGGCGGCGGGCTGGTCGTCAACCTCCGCGACGGCGTCGGGCTCTACGATCCCGACGGGGCGTTCCGCTGGCTCGCCGAGCACCCCGTCCCCGGCTGCCGCGGCAACGACGCCGCCGTCGGCCCGGACGGCGCGCTCTGGGCCGGGACCATGCGCTACGACGAGGCGCCGGGAGGCGGCCGGCTGCGCCGCGTCCGCCCCGACGGCGGGACGGCCATGGTGCTGGACGACGTGACGGTCAGCAACGGGATCGCCTGGAGCCCCGACGGACGCCTGATGTACTACGTGGACACGCCCACGCGCCGCATCGACGTCTTCGACTTCCATCCCGAGGAGGGCGCCACCGGCCGCCGCCCGTTCGTCTCCGTCCCGGGGCTGCCGGACGGGCTGACCGTCGACGCCGAGGGGCGGCTCTGGGTGGCGCTGTGGGGCGGCGGCCGCGTCCTCTGCTACACCCCCGGCGGCGCCCTCGACCGCACCGTCGAGGTGCCCGCCGCCCAGACCACCGCCTGCGCGTTCGGCGGCCCGGACCTCCGCGACCTCTACATCACGACGGCGACCGTGGGCGCCCCGAAGGACGACTCCCACGCCGGGTCCCTGTTCGTCGTCCCGGACGCGGCGCAGGGCCTTCCGTCCCCCGCGTTCGCCGCCTGACCCGTCCGGGTGCGGCGGCCGGGTGCCTCGGCCAGGTGCCTCGGGGTCAGGTGCGGCGGCCGACGCCGGCGAGGGTGAACGTCCGCTCGGCGTGCCGCACGTCCTCGCCGCCGGGGTCGGGCCGCCACAGCGGGGTGTAGGTGAGGCCGGGTTCGAGCAGGTCGAAGGGCTCGACGATCGACTCGATCTCGGCGCGGGTGCGGCCCCAGAAGTGCCCGCTGGTCGGCTTGAACACCTCCCCCACGTCGCCGCTGGACTCCGGCTGCGGGTCCTGGGTGATGTGCGTGAACACCAGGTGGCCGCCGGGCGGGAGGGCGTCGTGCAGCCGCCGGACGGACCGCCGGGCGTCGGCGGCGTCGCCGATGAAGTGCAGGACGCGGTCGAGCACGATCGCCACCGGCTCGGTGAAGTCGATGTGCTCGCGGACGTCCGGATCGTCCGGGAGCGTCTCGGGACGCGCGAGGTCGCAGTGCACGGCCGCCGTCCGCTCCGTGCCGGCGAGCAGCGCCCGCGCGTGCACCAGCACGACCGGGTCGCCGTCGGCGAACACGACGGTCGCGTCCGGGGCGACGGCGGCCGCGACCTCGTGCACGTTGCCGGCCGCAGGAAGCTTGCTGCCGACGTCGATGAACTGCCGCACGCCCTGCCGGGCGAGGTGCCGGACCGCGCGCCCGATGAAGGCGTGGTTCGCCCTGGCCGCCGCGCGCGCCTCGGGGATGACGGTCAGCAGCTGCTCGGCCACCTCGCGGTCGGCGGCGTAGTTGTCCTTGCCGCCGAGCAGGTAGTCGTAGATCCGCGCGGTGTTGGGGGTCGTCAGGTCGACGCCCGCGGGGGACCACCTCTCCTCGGCCATGGCATTCTCCGCTTCGTCCGGGGGAAGACGATCGTCTCACGGGACGCGCCGTGCTCGCACGGGGACGCACCGCGTCCGGCCCGCCGGCGTCAGGCGTCGAGCAGGTCGATCAGCTCGGCGTCGAGGCCGATGTCCGGGTCGGCCGCGCGCGCCGCGCGCAGGGCGCCCGCCAGCGTCCCCGCCGCGAGGGCCGCCAGCCGGTCGCGCGGGACGTCGCGGTGCCGCAGGTGGTCGATGACGACCTCGTCCAGGTAGCCGACCCAGCCGCGCATCGCGGTGCGCAGGACGGGACGGGCGGGACCGGCGGCGCCGAGCGCGTCCAGCAGCCGTCGCGCGCCCTGCCAGCGCAGGTCCTCCACGATCGCGCGGACCTCCGGGTCGGAGCCGTTGCCGCCGCGCGTCACCGCCAGGAACCCGGCGGCGTTGTCCTCCATGAAGGCGATGTGCCGGTCGAGGGCGTCGCGCAGCCGCTCCCCCGGCGCCGCCCCCCCGGGCTCCGCCTCGTGGACGACCCGCAGCCGGTCGGCGGCGGCGCGGATCGTCGCGAGGTACAGGCCGCGCTTGTTGCCGAAGTGGTGCGCGATCAGCCCGTAGGCGACGCCCGCCCGCCGCGCTATCTCGGTCGTGGTGACCTCGTCGTAGGCGCGGTCGGCGAACAGCTCGGCGGCGGCGTCGATCAGCATCTGCCGGCGGTCGGGCCGGGCCATCGGCGGCTCCCTCGGATTGACGTGCGGTCGCGGACCAGTCTAGCCTCCGAAACTGATTGATAATCAGTCAATATCGGGAGGCGATGATGGCCCGGATCGAGCTGGCGGACGCGCCGGTCCTGCTCACCGGCGCGTCCAGCGGGATCGGCCGCGCCCTGGCGTTCGCACTGGCCGCGCGCGGCGCGCGGCTGGCCATCGCGGCGCGCCGGCGGGACGCGCTGGAGGAGGTGGCCGACCTGGTCGCGGCCCGCGGCGGGACGCGCCCGCACGTCGTCGAGGCCGACCTGTCGCGTCCGGGCGCCGCCGCCGAGCTGGCCGGCGCGGCGGTGGAGGCGCTGGGCGGCGTGCGGGTCCTGGTCAGCAACGCCGGCGCGGGTCTCGTCGCGCCCCAGGGCGAGCTCGGCGACGGCGACGGCGCGCGGGCGCTGTTCGAGACGAACTTCTGGTCGCCGCTCGCGCTGGCCCGCGAGCTGCTGCCCGGCATGCGCGGCGGCGGCGCGATCGTCAACGTCACGTCCACGCTGCAGGCGCTGCCGGTCCCGATGCTCGGCCACTACGGCTCGGCGAAGGCCGCGCTCGCGCACGCCACCCGCACGCTGCGCAACGAGCTGCGCGGCACCGGCGTCACCGTCCTGGAGTACGTGCCGGGCGCCACCGACACCGACGCCCGCGACGTCGGCCTGCTGCCCTGGCGCGGCCGGCCGGTGCGCACGCTCCCGCCGGTCTCCCCCGAGTCCGCCGCGCGGGCGGTCGTGCGGGCCGTCGAGCGCGGCCGGCGCCGCCGCGTCCACCCGCGCCCCTCGCTGCTGCCGCTGGAGGTCCCCGCGATCGGGCGCCTGGCGGCCCTGGCCGCGGCGCGCCGGATCGAGGTGCCGCGCCCGGCTCAGGTGCCGCGGAGCCTCTGAAGTCCCGGGCGGACGCGCTGCCCGGCACCGCCGTGTACGGCACGACGCGGTACCCGGGACCGGCGCGCACGTTCGCCGAGCGGGCCCGCGACCACGCCGCCGACGCCCGCTAGCCCGGTGGCTCGTCGGGCAGCGTCGGCACCGCGATGCCCGGGTCGCGGCCGAGCAGCACCGCACGGGTGATCGCGGACGACCCGAACCGGCCGCGGACCCCGTCGACGGCGGCGTCCGCGGCCTCGCCCGCGTCGAACGGCAGCGCGAGCTGGACGGTCCGGTCGTCGTGCAGCGAGCCCAGCGACACCCCGATCAGCGTCAGCCCGCGCTCGGCGACGAGCGGGGCGGCGCCGCCGAGCAGCCGGCGCGCCGCGTCCAGCAGGACGGACGTCTCGGCCGTGGCCTGCGGCAGCGTGTGCGAGCGGGAGGCGCGCGCGTAGTCGCCGAACCGCAGCCGCAGCGTGACCGTCCGACACACCCGGTGCGCGCCGCGCAGCCGGCCCGCGAGCCGGTCGACGAGGCCGACGAGGATGGCGTCCAGTTCCTCGGGCGGCCGCCGCCGGCGCCCGAGCGCGCGCTGGGCGCCCATCGACCGGCGCCGCACCCCGGTGCGGACGTGCCGCGGGTCCCGGTTGCGGGCCAGCGCGTGCAGGTGCCGGCCGGCGCCGGGGCCGAGCAGGGAGACCAGCGTCGCCTCCGGCATGTCGGCGACGTCGCCGACCGTGACGACGCCGTAGGCCGCGAGCTTGGCGGCGGTCGCCGGGCCCACGCCCCAGAGCCGCCGCACCGGCAGCGGGCGCAGGAACTCCAGCTCGCCGTCCGGCGGGACGACGAGCAGCCCGTCGGGCTTCGCGACGCCGCTGGCCACCTTCGCCAGGAACTTCGTGCGCGCCACGCCGACGGTGATCGGCAGCCCGACCTCCTCGGCCACCCGGCGCCGCAGCCCCGCCGCGATGCCGGCGGGCGTCCCGGAGATCCGGCGCAGGCCGTCCACGTCGAGGAACGCCTCGTCGATCGACAGGCCCTCGACGAGGGGCGTCGTCGCGCGGAACAGCGCGAACACCGCCTTGCTCGCCTCGGCGTAGGCGTCCATCCGGGGCCGGACGACCACGGCGCCCGGGCACAGCCGGCGCGCCTGCCCGCCGCTCATCGCGGTGCGGACGCCGTGCGCCTTCGCCTCGTAGCTGGCCGCCAGCACCACGCCCCCGCCCACGATCACCGGCCGCCCGCGCAGCGCCGGGTCGTCGCGCTGCTCGACCGACGCGTAGAACGCGTCCAGGTCGGCGTGCAGGATCGTGGCGGCGCGGGACACGAACATATGTTCGCATACCGGTTCGCGACCTGGGCCGGTACGCTCCCCGCGTGACCGAGACCGGGTTCGCCGAGTCCGCCGACGGGACGATCGTCGGCTACGAGACGCGGGGCTCGGGCCCGCCGCTGGTCCTCGTGCACGGCGCGGCCGTCGACCGCCGGTGCTGGGCGCCGGTGCTCCCGAGGCTCGCCGAGCGGTTCACCGTCCACGCGCTGGACCGCCGGGGCCGCGGCCTCAGCGCCCGGGAGGGCGGCCCGTACGCGATCGAGCGCGAGGGCGAGGACATCGCGGCGGTCGCCGAGGCGGCCGGAGGCGGCGTGCTCCTCGTCGGCCACTCCTACGGCGCGCTGTGCTCCCTGCACGCGGCCGCGGCGACCGGCGCGATCGGGCGGCTTGCGCTCTACGAACCGCCGATCACGACGCCCTGGCGGGAGGTCGCCTCCCCCGCGATGCTGGCGCGGCTCCGCGAGCTCGCGGACGCGCGCGACCACGACCGGCTCCTCGCGACGGTGTTCCGCGACCTGATGGGCCTGTCGCAGCGGCAGGTCGACGTGCTGCGCGGGGCCCGCCGGTTCTGGGCCGCCTGCCTGGACAACGCGCCGCCGCTCGCCCGGGAGAGCGAGAGCGTGCCGCGGATCGAGGACTGCGCCCGGTTCGCGGGCTTGAACGTGCCCGTGCAGCTGCTGGTCGGGACGGCCGGCCCTGCGTACCAGCGGCCGACGGCCGACGCGCTGGCCCGGATCGTTCCCGGCGCCGAGGTCGTCGAGCTGCCCGGGCAGGGGCACATGGCGATGGCGGACGATCCCGACCTGTTCGCCAAGGCGCTGTTCGCGTTCGCGGGCTGAGCGTTCGCGGGCCGAGCGTGCCGCGGCGCCGGGGGGCGCGCCGTCATCCCTTGGTCGCGCCGGCGGTCAGGCCGCCGATCAGCTGGCGCTCGGCGACGGAGTAGAACGCGATGGCGGGGATCATCGCCAGCACGATGTAGGCGATGACGAGCGCGTAGTTCGTCGCGTACTGCCCCTGGAACTGCTGGATGCCGACGGGGATCGTCTGCCATTTCTGGTCCCCCAGCACGAGCAGCGGCAGGAGGAAGTTGTTCCAGCTCGTCACGATGGCGAGGACGGACACGGTGCCGAGCGCGGGCCGCGCCATCGGCAGCAGGATCCGCCAGAAGAACCCGAACCGGCCGCAGCCGTCCATGACGGCGGCCTCCTCCAGCTCGGCGGGGATCGTCCGGAAGAAGGAGCGCAGGATGATGAGCGTCATCGGCAGCGCGAACGCGGCCTGCGGCAGGATCACCCCCAGCGGGTTGTCGAGCAGCCCGAACGAGCGCAGCAGGACGAACAGCGGCAGCACCGCCACCGCGGGCGGGAACATCAGGCCGGCCGCGAACAGCGTGAAGAAGAACTCGCGGCCGCGGAAGGCGTAGCGGGCGAACGCGAACGCCGCCAGGGCGGCGGCCGCCACGGTGATCAGCGTGGTGGCGACCGCGATCAGCACGCTGTTGCCGATCTGCCGCCAGAAGGTGTCCGAGGACAGGATGCCGGTGTAGTTCGACACCTTCCACGGGTGCGGGAGCCCGGCGGGGTCCGTGGTGAGGTCGCCGGTGGTCTTGAACCCGGACACGACGGCGTACAGGAGCGGGACGACGACGAAGGAGCCGAGCACCCACACCAGCACGTGGCGGGACGCGCCCCGGACGGCGGCCGCCCTCATCGCCCGCCTCCCGCCGAGGTGACCGCGCCCTGCAGGTCGCGGCGCAGCGCGTAGCGCTGGTACAGCAGGGAGAAGACCATGCTGATGAGGAACATCGCCACGCTGATCGCGCTCGCGTAGCCCATCTGGTAGCGCTTGAAGCCGAACTGGAACATGGTGACGGCCATCGTCTCCGTGGAGTTGGTCGGCCCGCCCGTCGTGGTGACCCACACCAGGTCGAACAGCTGGATGGAGCCGATGACGGACAGGAACACGCTGATCCGCAGGGTCGGCGCGAGCAGCGGCAGCGTGACCGAGCGGAACCGGCGCCACGGCCCGGCCCCGTCGATGGCGGCCGCCTCCAGCACCTCCGCCGGGACGCCCTGCAGCCCGGCGAGGTAGATCATCATGTGGAAGCCGAAGTACTTCCAGGTCATGACGGCGAACAGGGTGGGCAGCGCGGTGCCGGGATCGGAGAACCACTTTCCGGCGAGGCCGCCGACCAGCGGAAGGCCGCCGACCAGCTCGTCGGCGAGCCCGCTGCCGGGCAGGAAGATGATGCCGAACAGCACGCCGGCGATCACCTCGGACAGGATGTAGGGCGCGAAGAAGACCGCCCGGTACACCGCGCGGCCCCGCATCCGCTGGTTCAGCAGTACGGCGGTGCCGAGCGCGATCGGCAGCTGGACGACCAGCGACAGCACGACGATCAGCAGGCCGCGCCACAGGTCGCCGCGGAAGACCGGGTCGCCGGACAGCTTGCGGTAGTTGTCCAGCCCGACGAAGTCCTCCGGGCGGCCGAAGCCGCCCCACTTGAAGAGGCTCGTGTAGAGGGCGACGGCGATCGGGATCAGGACGAACAGGAAGAACAGCAGCAGGGCCGGCACCAGGAACCAGGTGGCGGACGCCCAGTCGCGCAGCCGCCGGCCGAGCGGCGCCCGGGAGCCCCGCGCGCGCGGGGCCCGGGCGGCGCGCCGCCGGTCGCCGGTCGCGGCGGGCAGCGTCAGCGGTTCCGTCATTGGCTCTTGGCCGCCTTGGTCACCTGCTGGGCGACCTGCTCGGGCGTCGCCTTACCGCCGATGAGCGCGGCGACGCTGTCGTTGACCTGCTGCCCGACGGCGGGCGGGAACGCCTGGTCGAGGTACAGCTGGAATCCGGTGGAGGCGCCGAGCGCCTCGGCGACCTGCTTGCGGCCGGGGTCGGCCAGCGCGCTCTCGGCGCCCTTCACGACCGGCATGAAGGCGCCGGAGGAGACGAGCTCGTGCTCGTTCTCGGTGTTGACGAGGAAGGCGAGGAAGTCGACCGCCTCCTTGGGCGCGTCCTTGCCGAGGGCGTGGCCGTTGCCGCCGCCGAAGACGTCGGTCAGGACGCCCTGCCCGCCGTCGACGGCCGGGAACGGGAACCAGCCCTCGTCGTCGCCGAGCCCCTTGCCGGAGGCGTCCTTCTCCACCGCCGGCGCCCACTGCCCCATCAGCTCCATGGCGGCCTTGCCCGCGCCGACGCTGGCCGCCTCGCCGCCGGGCGTGTCGAATCCGGCGTTCTGGAAGCCGGCCTGGAAGGGCTGCAGGTCGACGAGTTCCTTGAGATGCCGCCCGGCGCCGACGAACGCGGGCCCGGTGAAGTCGTTGGTCTTGGCGGCCTGCTGCATCGCGGTCATGCCGCCCATGCGCATCGCGAGGTAGGCCCAGTAGTACATGCCGGGCCACTTGTCCTTGCCGCCGAGCGCGATGGGGGTGACGCCGGCGGCCTTGAGCTTGCGGACGTCGTCGAGGAACTCCGCCCAGGTCCTCGGCGGCGCCTTGATGCCGGCCTTGTCGAAGTGCCGCTTGTTGTACCAGAACCCGACCATGCCCATGTCGTACGGCACGGCGTAGGTCTTCCCGTCGAACTGGTACGGCTTCTGCGACACCGGGGTGATGGTGTTCAGCAGGCCGGACGCGGACGAGGTCAGGTCCTTGACGAGGCCGGCGTCGATCTGCTGCTTGAGGACGCCGCCGCCCCAGGTCACGAAGATGTCGGGCACCTTCCCGGAGGCGGTGAGCGCCGTCATCTTCGACTTGAACGCCTCGTTCTCCAGGTTGGTGAGCTTGATCTTGACGTTCGGGTGCGCGGCCTCGTACGCCTTGGCGATCTTCGGGTAGAGCGTCTTGGACGGCTCGGTGGTGGCGATGTCCATCCATTCGATCGTGACCTTGCCGTCCGAACCGGAGCCGCCGTCGCCGCAGGCGGCGAGCAGCGGCGCGGCGGTGACCGCGGCCGCCCCTGCGGAGACTGCGGTCAGGAACGAGCGGCGCGACAGGTGGGGGATGCCCATGGTGGTCTCCTGGATGGGGGGTGGGCGGCCGGAGCGGAGGACGATCCGCTCGAAACATTTCGAAACTCTTCGAGGCTCCGTTGCCGTGGAACTCTAAGAACGTGTTCCCTTTCGGTCAAGGCCCTGCGGGCAGTTCGCCACATCCGGCACACGCTTGGCCACATCACGAGCGCCGAATGAAACCCGATCACGGGGCTAGGAGAGCGCGAAAGATTGCGATACTGTTCGCAATCGTTTCCTCGGGGAGGAGAGAGGCGTGCCCGTGCGCACCACCGACGAGATGCCGGATCCGCCGTCCCGGCCGACCCTGGCCGTCATCGCCGCCGAGGCGGGGGTCTCCCCCGCCACGGTGTCCAAGGTCCTCAACGGCCGCACCGACGTGGCCGCCGCGACCCGCGAGCGGGTGGAGGCGCTGCTGCGCACCCACAACTACCCGGGTCCCGGCGGCGTCGCCCGGCGCACCCGCCGGTCCGGGCTGATCGACCTGGTGCTCGCCGGGCTGGACAGCCCCTGGGCGGTGGAGATCCTGCGCGGCGTCGAGGCCGAGTGCGCCGAGCAGGGCACCGGCGTCGCGGTCTCGCTCGTCCGCGAGGACGACGCGCGCCCGCCGAGCTGGCAGAACCTGCCCGCGCTGCACCACAGCGACGGCGTGATCCTCGTGACCTCCCGGATGACGCACCGCCAGCGCGCCCAGCTGGAGAAGGCGGGCGTCGGGCTGGTGCTGGTCGACCCGGTGAACCTGCCGGACACCGACATCGCCAGCGTCGGCGCCACCAACTGGGCCGGCGGCCTGGCCGCCACCGAGCACCTCATCGACCTCGGCCACCGCCGCATCGGGATGATCGGCGGGCCCGCCGACATGCTGTGCACGCAGGCCCGCGTGGACGGCTACCGGACGGCGCTGGAGCGCGCCGGGATCGAGGTCGACAGGGACCTCGTCCGGTACGGCGACTTCCACCACCGCGGCGGCTTCGCCCGCACCCGCGAGCTGCTGGAGCTGCCGGATCCGCCGACCGCCGTCTTCGCCGGCAGCGACGAGCAGGCCATGGGCGCCTACCAGGCGGCCCGGCTCGCCGGCCTGCGCATCCCCGAGGACCTCAGCGTCGTCGGCTTCGACGACCTGCCGACCTGCGAGTGGCTGTCGCCGCCGCTGACCACCGTCCGGCAGCCGCTGGAGGAGATGGGCCGCGTCGCCGCCCGCACCCTGCTCCAGCTGCTGGACGGCCGCCCGCCGCTGACGCCGCGCGTGGAACTGGCCACCGACCTGCGCGTCCGCGGGTCCACCGCCCCGCCGCCCCCACGCCGGCGGCCCTCGGCCCCACCGTCCCCCGCGGACGAGCGGGTCGCCGGCCTGCTGGCCCGGATGACGCCGGAGGAGAAGGCCGGGCAGCTCGCCGGCTTCTGGGTGATGCCCGCCGAGCCGGGCGCGCAGGTGGCGCCGATGGAGGACGACTTCGACGAGGACGTCCCGAGCCTGGACGAGGTGCTGCCCCGCGGCCTCGGCCAGCTCACCCGCGTGTTCGGCACCCTGCCGGTGCCGGCGGCCGAGGGCGCCGCCCGGCTCCGCGAGCTGCAGGCCCGCGTCGCCGCCGGGAACCGGTTCGGCATCGCGGCGATCGCGCACGAGGAGTGCCTCAACGGCTTCATGACGTGGGGCGCCACCGTGTTCCCCAGCCCGCCCGCCTGGGGCGCGACCTTCGACCCGGAGCTGGTGGCCGAGATGGCGTCCGCGATCGGGGCGAGCATGCGGGCGGCCGGCGTCCACCAGGGCCTCGCACCCGTCCTGGACGTCGTCCGCGACGCCCGCTGGGGCCGGACGGAGGAGTGCATCGGCGAGGACCCGTATCTCGTCGGAGTCCTCGGCACGGCCTATGTGAGCGCCCTGGAGCGATCGGGCATCGTCACGACGCTGAAGCATTTCGCCGGCTACTCGGCGTCCCGCGCGGGGCGGAACATGGCGCCGACGCCGATCGGACCGCGCGAGTTCACCGACGTGGTGCTGGAGCCGTTCGTGATGGCGCTGCGCGACGGCGGCGCCCGGGCGGTCATGCACTCCTACACCGACGTCGACGGGATGCCCGCCGCCGCCGACGAGCGCCTGCTCACGGGCCTGCTGCGCGAGGAGCTGGGCTTCACGGGCGTCGTCGTCGCCGACTACTTCGGCATCTCGTTCCTGCAGAGCCGGCACCGGGTGGCCGGGTCGCGGGCCGAGGCCGCCGTACTCGCGCTGCAGGCCGGCGTCGACATCGAGCTGCCGACCGTCCGCTGCTACGGCGCGCCGCTGATCGACCGGGTCAGGCAGGGGGAGGTGCCCGAGGAACTGCTCGACCGCGCCGCCGGCCGCGTCCTGGCCCTGAAGGCCGAACTCGGCCTGCTGGACCCGCTGCCGGCGGACGACGACCGCGCGCCGCTCGACCTCGATCCCCCCGAGCACCGGGCGCTGGCGCGGCGGCTGGCGGAGGAATCGGTCGTCCTGCTGGCGAACGACGGCGTCCTTCCGCTGCGCTCCGGCTCCGGCGTGGCGCTGACCGGCCCGCTCGCCGACGACCCCTTCGGGATGCTGGGCTGCTACACCTTCCCCAGCCACGTCGGCCGCGAGCATCCGGACCTGCGGCTCGGCGTGGACGTCCCGACGCTGGCGGACGCGCTGGCCGCCGAGCTGCCCGGAGTCCGGGTGGCCGCGACGGACGACGTGTTCGTCGCCGACGACGCCGACATCGAGAAGGCCGTCGCGGCGGCGCGGGACGCCGAGGTGTGCGTGCTCGCGCTCGGCGACCGGGCAGGGCTCTTCGGCCGGGGCACGTCCGGGGAGGGCTGCGACACCGAGACGCTCGCGCTGCCGGGACGGCAGGCCGAACTGGCCTCCGCCGTGCTGGACACCGGCACGCCCACCGTGATCGTCATGCTCAGCGGGCGCCCCTACGCGCTCGAGTCCGTCGCCGACCGGGCCGCGGCCGTCGTGCAGGCCTTCTTCCCCGGTGAGGAGGGCGGCCGGGCGGTGGCGGCGATCCTGGCGGGACGGGCCGAGCCGTCCGGGCGGATGCCGATCAGCGTGCCGCGCCGCGCCTCCGGCCCGCCGGTCACCTACCTGCGGTCCCTGATGGACGGCGGGCACGACTGGAGCGTGGTCGACCCCGTCCCGCTCTATCCGTTCGGCTACGGCCTGACGTGGACGTCCTTCGACTACGAGGACCTGAGGACCGAGGAGCGCGCCGCCACCGACGGGACGGTCACGGTCAGCGCGGTCGTCCGCAACACCGGGGACCGCGCGGGCACCGAGGTCGTCCAGCTGTACCTGTCGGACCCGGTCGCGTCGGTGGTGCGGCCGGCGCGCTGGCTCGCCGGGTTCGCCCGGATCCGGCTGGAGCCGGGCGAGGCGGCCCGCGTCACGTTCGAGGTGCACGCCGACCGGACCTCGTTCACCGGCGCGGACCTGCGCCGCATCGTCGAACCGGGAGTGATCGAGGTGGCCGTCGGGGGGTCCAGCGCCGACCTGCCGCTGCGCGGCTCGTTCACGCTGGACGGCCCGGTCCGCGAGCCCGGCCCGGACCGCGTCCTGACCGTCCCGGTGAAGGTGACGCCGCTGTGAGGCGCTTCCGCAACCCCGTGCTGCCGGGCTGCCACCCGGACCCGTCGATCTGCCGCGTGGGCGACGACTTCTACCTCGTGACGTCGACGTTCGAATGGTTCCCCGGCCTGCCGGTGCACCACAGCCGCGATCTGGTGCACTGGCGGCCGATCGGGCACGCCCTCGACCGGCCGGAGCAGCTGCCGCTGGACGGCGTCCCTGCGTCGGGCGGGCTGTACGCGCCCACGCTGCGGCACCACGACGGCACCTTCTACCTGGTCTGCACCCTCGTGGACGGGCCGGAGTGGTCGGGCCATTTCGTGATGACGGCCGGCGATCCGTCCGGACCGTGGTCGGACCCGGTGCGGCTGGAGGGGGACGGCATCGACCCGTCCCTGTTCTTCGACGACGACGGCCGCGCCTGGTGCACCGGGACCCGGCCGACCGGGCGGTACGAGGGGCACACCGAGATCTGGCTGCGCGAGTTCGACCCGCGGTCGCTGTCCCTCGTCGGCGAGGAGCACGTGATCTGGGACGGTGCGCTGAAGGGCGCGATCTGGTCGGAGGGCTCCCACCTCTACCGCATCGGCGGCCGGTACTACCTGCTGACGGCCGAGGGCGGCACCGCGATGGACCACGCGGTGATGATCGCGCGGGCCGACCGCGTCACCGGCCCCTACGAGGGGAACCCCCGCAACCCGATCCTGACCCACCGCGACCTCGGCGCCGGCCACCCGATCGTCGGGACGGGGCACGCCGATCTCGTGGAGACGCCGGACGGCGAGTGGTGGATGGTCCTGCTCGCCATGCGCCCGCACCACGGCGACCGGTGCGCCCTCGGCCGCGAGACGTTCCTCGCCCCGGTCACCTGGGAGGACGGCTGGCCGGTCGCCGGCGGCCGGGTCGAGGCGGAGTGCCCCGCGCCGTCGCTGCCGGAGCGTCCGTGGCCGGCCGTCCCGGCGTGCGACCAGTTCGACGGGCCGGAGCTCGACCCGTCGTGGACCATGCTGCGGACCCCGCGCGAGCGGTGGTGGAGCCTGACGGACCGTCCCGGCCGGCTGCGGCTGCGGCTCCGTCCGGAGGGCCTCGCCGACGCGGCCAACCCGTCCTTCGTCGGGCGGCGGCAGCGGCATCCGGAGTTCGCCGCCTTCACCGCCCTCGACTTCGCGGCCGGCGACGACGAGGAGGCCGGGCTCGCGCTCGTGCAGAACCCCGACTTCCACGTGGTGCTGGCCGTGACGGACCGGGGGCTGCGGCTGGCCAAGCGGGAGCAGGGCGTCACGACCGTCCTGGCCGAGGCGCGGGCCGTGCCGGGGATCGTCGGGCTCGGTTTCGAGGCCCACGGCCGCTGGTACCGGGCGTCCTACTCCCCGGGTCCGGGGCGATGGGCGCCGCTCGGCGACCCGATCGACGGCGACTTCCTGACCAGCCAGGTCGCCGGGGGCTTCACCGGCGTCCTCGTCGGGCTCTACGCCACCTCCAACGGCCGGTCCGGCACGAACCACGCCGACTTCGACTGGTTCGAGTACGTCCCGCTCTAGAGGAGGCGCGCGGGGTCGGCGATGACGCGCTCGATGACGAGGCCGGCGGCGCCGAGGACGGCGGCGCCCTCGGCCAGGCCGGACACCTCCACCGGCGGGACGCCGCGGCGCAGCGACCCGGTCCCGGCGGCGAGGACCCCTTCGAGCGGCGGCCGGATCCACTCGGCCAGCGGCGAGAAGACCCCGCCGAGGACGATCGCGTCCGGGTCGATGAGGTTGACGACGGAGGCGAGCGCCCCGCCGAGCGCGCGGCCCGCGCGGTCCACCGCGGCGAGCGCGGCGGCGTCGCCGCCGTTCAGCCGGTCGAGGAGCGCGTTCACCGAGCCGTCCGGCCCGGTGACCGCCCTCGCCTCCGGGATGCCGGCGGCGCGCAGCATCGCCTCCTGACCGGCGATCTGCTCCAGGCAGCCGCGCCCGCCGCACGAGCAGGGCGGGCCGGACGGGTCGGCGACCAGGTGGCCGAGCTCGCCGGCGAAGCCGTGCGCGCCGCGGAAGACCCGGCCGTCGACGACGATCCCGGCGCCGATCCCGATCTCGCCGGAGACGTGCACGAAGTCGCCGAGCCGCGCGCCGCCCCCGAACCACAGCTCGCCGAGCGCGGCGAGGTTCGCCTCGTTGTCGTACTCGGCGGGCAGCGGCGCCGGGCCGGTCGGCACGGCGACGGGGACGTCCGCCCAGCCGAGGTTCGGGGCGTGCCGGACGACGCCGTGCTCGCGGTCGAGCAGGCCGGGCAGCGCGACGGCGGCGCCGGCGACCGCGAGGCCCTGGCCGGCGACCGCGGCGATGGCCTCCGCGGCGAGCGCCGACAGCGCGGCGAGGACGGCGGCGGGCGGCCGGCCGCGGTTGTCGGCGCTGACCACGTGCCGGTACCGGACCTGCTTGCCGAGGTCGAGGACGCAGGCGGCGAGGTAGTCGACGTTCACCTCCAGCCCGAGCCCGGCGGCGCCGTCCCCGGCGATCGACACGCCGACGCCGGGCCGGCCGCGCTCCCCCTCGTGCACGGGCGCGCCGTCGCGGACGAGACCCGCCCCCTCCAGCAGGCCGACGAGGTTGGAGACGGTGGTCTTGGTGAAGCCGGTCAGCTCGGCGAGCCGGGCCCGGGTGACGGGCTGGTGCCGGGCGATGTGCTCGAGCACGACCGCGAGGTTGCGCCCGCGCATCGTGGCGTGCCGGACGGGGGCGTTTCCGGACTTCGTCATGGACCAACCCTAATTCAATCGGGTGCCTGGGCAGGGGGGATGTCATCTGCTACGTTATTTAGTCCAAACTCTTTACGAAAGAGGGCGCATGGCCGAGACCCTGGTGGCGGGCGTCGATTCGTCGACGCAGTCGACGAAGGTCGTGCTCTGCCGTGCCGGGGACGGCACCGTCGTGGCGCAGGCGTCGGCACCGCACCCGGACGGCACCGAGTGCCATCCCCGGCACTGGTGGGACGCGCTGTCGCAGGTGCGCGACGTGCTCGAACGCGCCGACGCGGTCGCCGTCGCCGCGCAGCAGCACGGGATGGTCGCGGTCGACGGCGCCGGCGAGGTCGTGCGGCCGGCGCTGCTGTGGAACGACACCCGCTCCGCGCCGCAGGCCCGCGCGCTGGTCGCCGAGTTCGGCGGGCCGCAGGCGTGGGCGGAGCGGACCGGCAGCGTGCCGCTCGCCTCGTTCACCGTCGGCAAGCTGCGCTGGATGGCCGAGCACGAGCCCGAGAACGCGCGCCGCACCGAGCGGGTGATGCTCCCGCACGACTGGCTGACCTGGCGGCTCGGCGCGAGCGAACCGGTCACCGACCGGGGCGACGCGTCCGGCACCGGCTACTGGTCCCCCGCCGCCGGCGCCTACCTGCCCGACCTGCTGCGCGCCGCGCTCGGGCACGACGCCGAGCCGCCGCGCGTCGCGGGCCCCGGCGAGGCGGTCGGCGAGACGTCCTGGGGCGCGGCGCTCGGCCCCGGCACCGGCGACAACATGGGCGCCGCGCTCGGCCTCGGGCTGGAGCCCGGCGACGTCGTGGTGTCGATCGGCACGTCCGGGACGGCGTTCGCGGTCGCCGACGCCCCCGCCGCCGACCCGTCCGGCCTCGTCGCCGGGTTCGCCGACGCGACCGGCCGGTTCCTCCCCCTCGTCTGCACGCTGAACGCCGCCCGGATCCTGTCGGCCGCCGCGTCGATCACCGGCGCGGACCTGGAGGAGCTGTCGGCGCTCGCGCTCGCCGCCGAGCCGGGCGCGGGCGGCCTGACGCTGCTGCCCTACCTCGACGGCGAGCGCACCCCCGACCGCCCCGACGCCAGCGGGGTGCTCGCGGGCCTCACCACGTCCAACGCCACCCGCGAGAACGTCGCGCGGGCCGCGGTCGAGGCGCTGCTGTGCTCCCTCGCCGACGCCGTCGGCCATCTCGCCGCGCAGGGCGTCGCGCCCCGCCGCACCCTGCTCATCGGCGGCGGCGCGCGCTCGGAGGCCGTCCGGGCGCTGGCCCCCGCGATCCTGGGTACGCCGGTCACCGTGCCGGAGCCCGCCGAATACGTCGCGCTCGGCGCCGCCCGCCAGGCGGCCTGGGCGCTCGCGGGCACGCCGGAGCCGCCGCGCTGGCCCGCGCCGCCCGCCACCGAGCACACCACCGACCGCGCGGCGGACGCGGACCCGGTCCGCGCGCGCTACGCCGCGCTGCGCGACTCCGCTCCGCAGATCTGACAAGGAGACCCATGAGCGACTACACGCCCGTCCCGGAAGACCGGTTCTCGTTCGGCATCTGGACGGTCGGCTGGCAGGGCGTCGACGTGTTCGGCCCCGGCACCCGGACGCCGATGCCCGCCGACCGCGCCGTCCGCAAGCTCGCGGAGATCGGCGCCTACGGCGTCAACTTCCACGACAACGACGTGTTCGACTTCGACGCCTCGCCCGCCGAGCGCCAGGAGAAGATCGACGCGTTCCGGAAGGCCCTCGACGAGACGGGCCTGGTCGTCACCACCGCGACGACCAACCTGTTCTCCCACCCGGTCTTCAAGGACGGCGCGTTCACCTCCAACGACCGCGACGTCCGCCGGTTCGCGCTGCGCAAGGTCATGGACAACCTCGACCTCGCCGCCGAGCTGGGCGCGAAGACCTACGTGTGCTGGGGCGGCCGCGAGGGCGCCGAGTCGGGCGCCGCCAAGGACGTCCGCGCCGCGCTGGACCGTTACAAGGAGGCGTTCGACGTCCTCGGCGACTACGTCGCCGACCAGGGCCACGACCTGCGCTTCGCCATCGAGCCGAAGCCGAACGAGCCGCGCGGGGACATCCTGCTCCCCACCATCGGCCACGCCCTCGCCTTCATCGAGACCCTCGAGCGGTCCGAGAACGTCGGCCTCAACCCCGAGGTCGGGCACGAGGAGATGGCCGGCCTCAACTACGCGCACGGCCTCGCGCAGGCGCTGTGGCAGGGCAAGCTGTTCCACATCGACCTGAACGGCCAGCACGGCCCCCGCTACGACCAGGACCTGCGGTTCGGGGCGGGCAACGCGCGCGGCGCGTTCTGGGTCGTCGACCTCATCGAGAACAGCGACTACAGCGGTCCGGTCCACTTCGACTTCAAGCCGCCGCGCACCGAGGACGACGAGGGCGTCTGGGAGTCGGCGCGGGCCTGCATGCGCAACTGGCTGATCCTGCGCGAGAAGGCCCGCGCCTTCCGCGCCGACCCCGAGGTCCAGGACGCCCTGCGGGACGCGAAGCTCGACGAGCTGGCCGTCCCGACCCTCGCCGACGGCGAGGACTGGCGCTCCGTCCGCGACGCGTCCCCCGACATCGAGGCCCTCGCCACCCGCGGCTCCGCCTTCGAACGCCTCGACCAGCTGGCCCTGGAACACCTCTACGGCGTCCGCTGACCCACCGGCACCCGTCGACGGGCAGGGCGTCAGCGCGAGCGAGGAACGCCCTGCCCGTCGTGACGGGGGTTCCAGGGGGTCGTCCCCCCTGGGCTAAACAGCCCCCAGGGCCTCGGTCGGGGGGAGGCGTGCGGCGCGGATCGCCGGGTAGAGGCCGGCGACGGCGCCGATGAGGAGGGTGGCGAGGACGCCTCCCGCCATCGCCCAGATCGGGACGACCGTCGGCCAGCCCTGCGCCACCGCGAACACGGCGGTGACGGCGGCGCCCAGGGCGACGCCGCCGACTCCGCCGAGCCCCGCGAGCAGCTGCGACTCGGTGAGGAACTGCAGCCGGACCTGGCCGCGGGTCGCGCCGAGCGAGCGGCGCAGCCCGATCTCGGCGCGGCGCTCCAGCACGGAGATCACCATGGTGTTCGCCACGCCGACGCCGCCGACCAGGAGCGCGACGCCGCCGAGACCGAGCAGCAGCGCGGTGAACGTCGCGTTCGCGGCGTTCTGCGCGGCCAGCGCGTCGGAGGGGCGGCTGACCTCGACCTCGTTGGGCGACTGCGGGTTGGCGGTCGCGGCGAGCAGGTTCTGCGCCTTCTCCACCGCGTCCTTGCGGGCGCGGGCGTAGACGGTGGTGGGATGGCCGTCGAAGCCGAGGTGGGTCATGGCGGCGTCCCAGCCGACGAGGGCGGCGCTGTCCAGCTCCGGAGCGAGCTGGTTCGGGTCGAGGATCCCGACGACGGTGAACCACTGGGCGCCGAGCCAGACCTGGACGCCCGGCGTGGAGACGCCGAGCGCCTGCGCCGCGTCCGCGCCGATGACGACCGCGGGGTAGCGGGCCGTGCCGGCGTTCAGCCAGGTCCCCGCGGCCATGGTGAGGCCGATGGTGCGGGGCAGGTCCAGCCGGGCGGCGAGCACCGAGATGCCGCCGGTCTGCGCCTCCGGGATGTGGTCGTTGCGGTAGACGTCGGTGTCCTCCAGCTTCCCGGTGGCGGACGCCGAGTCGACGTCGGACATCCGCCCGACCATGCCGGTGGACTCCTCGGGCAGCTCGCTGTTCGAGCCGAACAGGTCCTTGCCGGGCGCCACGGTCAGCAGGTTCGTGCCGAGCCGGTCGAGGGTGGCCTGGAGCTGCGCGCGGCTGGACGTGGAGATGCCGACCACCGCGATCATGGCGGCGATGCCGATCGCGATGCCGAGGGCCGACAGGAACACGCGCAACGGGCGGGCGCGGAGCCCGGCGGCGCCGACGCGCAGGACGTCGGGCGGGGTGAGGCGCGCCGGGGCGTCGCCGCTTCTCGGGTGCGCTGCGGGGGGCGTCATCGCGCGGCCTCCAGTCCGGCGTCGTCGTGGACGATCCGCCCGTCGCGCATCCGCACCTGCCGGGGCAGCGACGCGGCGATGTCGCGGTCGTGGGTGATGAGGACGACGGCGGTGCCGCCGCCGGCCAGCTCGCGCAGCAGGTCGAGGACGCCGGCGCCGGACGCCGAGTCCAGCGCGCCGGTCGGCTCGTCGGCCAGCAGGATCGCCGGTTCGCCGACGACGGCGCGGGCGATCGCGACCCGCTGCCGCTCGCCGCCGGACAGCTGGTGCGGCCGGTGGCCGAGGCGGTGCCCGAGGCCGACGCGCTCCAGCGCGAGGCGGGCGCGCCGGCGCCGCTGCGCGAGCGGCACGCCCCCGTACAGCAGGCCGTCGGCGACGTTGTCGAGCGCGGCGACCCCGGCCGCGAGATGGAACTGCTGGAAGACGAACCCGATGCGGCGGGCGCGCAGGGCCGACAGGCGGCGGTCGCTCATCGCGGACGCGTCCCGGCCCTCGACGAGCACGGTGCCGCTGCTCGGCCGGTCGAGGGTGCCGAGCAGGTGCAGCATCGTGGACTTGCCGGAGCCGGACGGCCCCGCGATCGCGACGAGCTCGCCCGCCCGCACGGTGACCGACACCCGGTCCAGGGCGGTGACGCCGCCGGGGTAGCTCCTGGTGACCTCGCGCAGTTCGACCACCGGCGTCACGAGGGGACCCCCACCTTCATGCCCTCGGCCAGCCCGGATCCGGAGACCTCGACCTTCCCGCCGGCGAACACGCCGGTCTCGACCGGGACCGTCCGGACCGTCCCGTTCTGGACGACCTGTACCGCGTAGCCGCCGTCGCCCTGCGCGAGGAGCGCGGCGACGGGCACGGCGAGGACGCCGGGGTGCCGGCCGGCGACCAGGTTCACGCCGACGGGGGCCTTGTCGTACGTGCCGAGCGCGTGCCGGCCGGTGACGGAGATGGTGAGGTGGACGGTGGTCGGGTCGTCGCCGTGCCCCTGCTCGGCGACCTTCCCGACGGACGCGATGGTGCCCTGCGCGGTGCGGTCGTCGGGCAGCGCGATCTCGACCTTGGCGCCCTTCCTGGCGAGCCGCTGGTACTGGACGTCCAGGTCGACGCCGACGACGCGGGTCGTGCCGGTGTAGGTGAGGACGGGGCCGCCGAGCTTGTCGCCGACCTGCGCCTTGTGGTCGGCGACGCGGATCCGCCCGGGTGCGATCACCACCGAACCGGGGGCGACCTTGCCGGTCTCGTCCACGCCGAGGTCGTCCTGCCAGCGCTTGACGGCCGCCGCGGTGGCGGAGCCGTAGGTCTTGTCGACGGTGAACCCGGTGTAGCCGAGCGCGGCGAGGTTCTTCTCGAACTGGAGGACGTCGGCGCCCTCCGTCCCCTCGTCGAGGGTCCGGTAGAGGGGCAGCTTCCCGTACAGCAGCGGCACGGGCTCGTTGTCGGCCCGGTACACCGGCCGCCCGCGCGTGACCACGGCCCCTTCCCCGGCCAGCCAGGTGAGCGTGCCGCGTCCCTGGGCGGAGACGGAGGCGGACGTGCCGTAGCCGAGCGTGCCGTCCACCTTCTGGGTCTCCACGAGCGTGGTGCGCTCGACCGCCGCCGTGGCGGGCGGCAGTGCGCCGTGCCGGGCGGAGGGGCCGTCGCCGCCGCCCAGTCCGGCGGCGGCCAGGCCGGCGCCGCCGACCACCACGACGCCCGCCGCGCCGAGCACGGCCGTGCGCCTCCGGCTCACTTCCCGCCTCCGCTGAAGAGCCTCGGGCGGCCCTTGCCGCCGTCCGGCTGGTACTTCTGGCACGCCTTGTCGGCGTCCTTGAAGGTCTGGCTCTGCGGGTCGATCCCCGTGCCCTTGCCGGCCCGCAGCTGCATGCCGCCGTCGGGATTCGGGTCGGGGAAGGCGGTGACGCCGTGGTCGCGCATGCACTTGGAGTAGGCGCGCATCGTGGCCAGTTCCGCCGAGGAGGGCTTGCGCGGCTTCCCGCCGTTCGGCATGAGGTGCGCGCACTTCTTCTGCGCCGCCTCGATGGTGGGGTCCGAGAGCTTCGGCCCGCCGCCCGCCGAGGACTTCGCGCTCGCCTTGATCTCAACCCGGCCGTCCTTCGGGTCCTGCATGTCGACGCCGTTGTCGCGCATGCACTGCGCGAACTTGCGCATCTTCGCCTCGTCGCTCGCCTTCCGGGAGGCGCCGGTCCCGCCGCCGTCTCCGCCGCATCCCTGGAGTCCCAGGGCGAGGACCGGCAGCAGGGCCAGCATCGCGAGCTTGTTCCGTCTCATCGGTCGTTCTCCTCAGGCCGCCGGGCGGACGCCGGCGGCGAGGCAAGTCCAGCGGCCGGGCGGTAACCCCGGCGTAACCGGAACTCGTTATGCCGGCGTTACGCCCGATGCCGCAGGCTGGCGCCGAACGGTTACGGGCGAGGCGGAGGACGGCACAGGTGCGCGTATTGGTCGCCGAGGACGAGCGGATGCTCGCCGACTCGATCGCCGAGGGCCTGCGGGCGGAGGCGCTGGCGGTGGACGTGGTGTACGACGGGGACGCGGCGCTGGAGAGGCTCGGCCTCAACGACTACGACGTCCTCGTCCTGGACCGCGATCTGCCGGTGGTGCACGGCGACGACGTGTGCCGCGCGGTGGTGGAGTCGGGGGCGCTGGTGCGGGTGCTGATGCTCACGGCCGCGGCGGCCGTCCCCGCGCGCGTCGACGGCCTGCGGATCGGCGCGGACGACTACCTGACGAAGCCGTTCGCGTTCGAGGAACTGGTCGCGCGGATCCTGGCGCTCGGCCGGCGGGCCCGCCCGGCGGCGCCGCCCGCGCTGGAGCGCGCGGGCATCCGGCTGGACCCGTCCCGCCAGGAGGTCGTGCGGGACGGCCGGTACGTGCGGCTGGCGCGCAAGGAGTTCGGACTGCTCGCCGAGCTGATGCGCGCGGACGGGACGATCGTGTCGGCGGAGCGGCTGCTGGAGAAGGTGTGGGACGAGCACACCGACCCGTTCACCAACACGGTGCGGGTGACGCTGATGAAGCTGCGCCGCAAGCTCGGCGAGCCGCAGGTCATCGAGACCGTGCCGGGAGCGGGGTACCGGATCCCGTGACACGCCTCGCAGAACGCGTCCGCCCCACCATCCGGATGCGCCTCACCCTGCTCTACACCGGCCTGTTCCTCGGCGCCGGCATCGTCCTGCTCGGGCTGACGTACCTGCTGGTGCAGAACAACCTGGCGCAGCGCAGCGGCCCGATGGAGGTCAGCGGTTCGGCTCCGAGCGGGGCCACCGACCGGGTGTTCACCCAGGCGCCCGCCGACGTCGCCGCCCCCGACGCCGGCCAGACGATCACGCCGGGCCAGCTGAAGGGCGTGCTGGTGAGGGCGCAGCGCGACTACAAGGACGACACGCTGAACGCGCTGCTGACGCAGGGCGGGATCGCGCTCGGCCTGGTCGGCGCGGCCGGGCTCGGGCTCGGCTGGCTGCTGGCGGACCGGGCGCTGCGCCCCGTCCACAAGATCACCGAGACGGCGGGGCGGGTGGCGCGCAGCCACGACCTGACCGAGCGGATCGGCTACGAGGGCCCGCGCGACGACGTCAAGGAGCTGGCGGACGCCTTCGACACCATGCTCGGCCGCCTCGCCCGCGCGTTCGACGGGCAGCGCCGCTTCGTCGCGAACGCCTCGCACGAGCTGCGCACCCCGCTCGCGATCAACCGCACGCTGGTGGACGTGGCGGTCCGCCGCCCGGACGCGACCGACGACGTCAAGCGGCTCGGCGAGTCGCTGCTGGTCGTCAACACCCGGCACGAGCGGCTGATCGACGGGCTGCTCACCCTCGCCGGGACGGAGAACGCCGAGGCCGGCACGGACCCGCTGGACCTGGCGGACGTCGCCGGGCACGTCCTGGACCAGGCCGCGCCCGAGGCCCGCGTGCACGGGGTCACCGCGGACCGGCGGCTCGGCCCCGCGCCGACCGCCGGCGACCCGGTCCTGGTCGAGCGGCTCGTGCAGAACCTTGTGGAGAACGCGATCCGGCACAACCGCGAGGGCGGCGAGCTGTGGGTGTCGACGCGCGGCCGGGACGGCTGGGCCGAGGTGCGGGTCGCCAACACCGGGCCTGCCGTGCCGGGCTACGAGATCGAGACGATCTTCGAGCCGTTCCGCCGGCTCGGCAACGACCGGGTGCGCTCGGACCGCGGGTCGGGGCTGGGCCTGTCGATCGTCCGCGCGATCGCGGGCGCGCACGGCGGGACCGTGACGGCCGAGCCGCGTCCCGGCGGGGGCCTCGTCGTCACCGCCCGGCTGCCGTCCCGCATGCCCGTCCCGCTCGCCGCACACGGCGCTCCCGGGCACGGCACGCCCGCGCAGGACGGGCGGCCGGTCCAGGGCGGCCGCCCCCTCCGCGGGGACGAGGGGGTGTCTCACTCGCGCGAGTGAGGTGCGCGGCGGCCCCGGTCCCCGACACTGGCGGCATGCGCGACGCGAGGACCGCCGACCGGGCGGTGGCCGCCGCCGTCACCGCCGCGACCGTGGCGCCGGCGCTGTGGGCGGCGCGGCCGTGGTGGGTGGTGGCGCTGGCGCTGCTCGCGTCCGTCCCGGTGCTGTGGCGGCGCCGCGCCCCGCTGCGCGTCGGCCTCGTCGTCGGCCTCGCGATGACCGCGCTGGTCGAGTGGCAGAAGCCGCTGCTGCTGCCGTGGGGGCCGCTGGTGGCCGTGTACACGATCGCCGCGCTGAGCCGGCCGGTGCTGCGGCTGCTGTCGGTCCCGCTACTCGCAGCCACCGTGTACGTCTCGATCGTGCTGCCCGGCGAGGACTCCGACGTCTACCCGCTGCTGGGCACCGCCTTCACCGCCGCGTTCGCGCTCGGGACGGCCGAGCAGGCCCGCCGCGCGCAGGCCGCCGAGCACGCCGAGCGGACGCGCCGGCTGGAGCAGGAGCGGGCGGCGGCCGCCGCCGGCGAACGGGCCCGCATCGCCCGCGACATGCACGACGTCCTCACCCATTCCGTCGGGCTGATGGTGGTGCAGGCCGAGGCGGCGCCGCTCGCCGGCCCGGACCGGGCGGACGCGGCGTTCGCGCGGATCGCCGACACCGGACGCGGCGCCCTGGCGCAGTTGCGGGCGATCCTGGACGCGCTGCGCGAGGACGCGGCGGCGCCCGGCGGCGCGCAGCCGGGCCTCGCGACGCTGCCCGACCTCGTCCGCGACTGCGGGCTGCCGGCCGCGCTGACCGTGGACGGCGAGCCGCGCCCGGTCGCGGCGGACGCCGGGGTCGCCGCGTACCGGATCGTGCAGGAGGCGCTCACCAACGTCCGCAAGCACGCCGGACCGGTGGGCGCGGTGACCGTGGCGGTGCGCTGGCGGGACGCGCTGGAGATCGAGGTCGCCGACGACGGGCGGGGCGGCGAGCCCGACGCGTCCGGGCACGGTCTCGCCGGGATGCGCGAGCGCGCGGCCGCCTGCGGCGGCGCCCTGCGCGCCGGGCCCGGCCCGCGCGGGTTCACGGTCCTCGCCCGGCTTCCGGTTGAATGAGCCCGTGACGGACGACACGGCGTTGCGCGTCCTCGTCGCCGACGACCAGGACCTCTTCCGTGCCGCGTTCACGATGATCCTGGACGCGCAACCGGACATGACCGTCGTCGGGGAGGCGGCGGACGGGGCCGCCGCCGTCCGCGCCGCCGCGGAGCTGCGGCCCGACGTCGTCGTGATGGACGTGCGGATGCCCGTGATGAACGGGATCGAGGCGACGGAGCGGATCTGCGCGACGCTGCCCGCCAGGGTGCTCGTGCTGACGATGTTCGACTCCGACGAGCACGTCTACGACGCGCTGCGGGCGGGCGCCGGCGGGTTCCTGCTGAAGGACATCCGGCGCGACGAGCTGGCGGACGCCGTCCGGGTCGTCGCCGCCGGCGACGCGCTGCTCGCGCCCGCGGTGACGCGGCGGCTGGTCGAGGACCTGGTCCGGCGGCCCGGCCACGGCGTCGTCCCGCGGCTCGCGGCACGGCTCGCCGGGCTGACCGAGCGGGAGGCCGCGACGCTGCGGCAGGTGGCGCGGGGCCGGTCCAACGCGGAGATCGCCGAGGCGATGGTCGTCACCGAGCACACCGTCAAGACGCACGTCAGCCATGTGCTGGGCAAGCTCGGGCTGCGGGACCGGGTGCAGGCGGTCGTGTTCGCCTACGAGTCGGGGCTGGTCGTCCCGGGCGACCCGGCGGACTGAGCGGCGGCCCGGCGGGGTCCGGTGGAGTGAGGCGGGGTTTCACTCGCCCCGGCGACGCGGCGGAGGGCACGCTCGGCCGACGCTCGCTCCATGACCGCGATCGTCTCGACGCTGCTGTCCTCCGTCCTTCTGCTGTTCGGCACCGGGCTGCACCCGGTCGCCTGGCTCACCTGGTTCGGCCCGCTGCCCGTCCTGTGGCTCGCGCCCCGGACCGGCGGGCGGGCCGCGTTCGCCGCCGCGTCCCTCGCCTGGCTCGCCGGGCAGAGCCGGATGTGGCCCTACTACCTCGGCACCCTGGAGATGCCGCCGCCCGTGGCTGCCGGCATCATCGCCGGCACCGCGCTGGCGTTCGGCCTGCTCGCGCTGGCGTTCCGGCGGCTGCTGCTGCGCGGGCTCCCGCTCATCGCGGCGCTGACCGTCCCGGCGGGCTGGGCGGCGCTGGAGTACGCGCTGTCGGTGGCCGCCCCGCACGGCGCGTGGCTGAGCCTGGCCTACACGCAGGCGGACGTCCCGCCGGTCGTGCAGACCGCGTCGCTGACCGGCCCGTGGGGGATCACGTTCCTCGTCATGGGCGTGCCCGCGGCCGTCGCGGCGGCCGCCGCACCCGGCACCGCGCGGCGGTGGCGGGTGCTGCTCGCCGGCGCGCTCGTCCTCGCCCTCCCGCTGGCCTACGGCGGCTGGCGGCTCCGGCAGCCGCACGACCCCTCGCGGGCGACCGTCACGCTGCTCGGCACCGACCGCCCCGACGACACGGTCGACCTCGCCGCGCCGCAGGGGCGCGACCTGCTGCGCCGCTACCTCGCCGCGATCCGCGCGACGGCGCCCGCCGGCACGGTCGTCCTGCCGGAGAAGACCTTCGCCGCGAACGAGACGACCCTGCCCGCGCTCACCGGGCCGCTGGCGCGGCTCGCCGCCGAACGCCACGAGGACATCGTCGTCGGGCTGGTCCTGACGACCGCGGGGACCGCGCGCAACGTCGCGCTCGGGATCCGCGCGGACGGCGGCGCGCCCGTCCGCTACGCCAAGCACCACCTGATCCCCGGGCTCGAAGACGGCCTGGCGCCGGGATCGGAGTTCGCGTTCCTGCCCTCCGGCCGCGGCCTCGCCATCTGCAAGGACCTGGACTTCCCGGGCCTCGTCCGGGGCTACCGGGCCCGCGGCGCGACGGTGCTGTACGCCCCCGCATGGGACTTCACCGGCGACGGCCGGCTGCACGGGCGGATGGCGCTCGTCCGCGGCGTCGAGAGCGGGCTGACCGTCGCGCGGGCGGCGCGGGCGGGGACGCTCCTGGTCAGCGACCCCTACGGCCGGGTCCTCGCGGAGCGCGCCACCGGCGGAGCCGGGTTCGCCTCCGTCACCGCGACGCTCCCCGCGGGCGGCGTCCGGACCGTCTACTCCCGGTTCGGCGACTGGTTCGCCTGGCTCTGCGTGCTGCTCGTCGCCGGGGCGTCCGGGACGAGCCTGATATATCGCAGGTGCGCGGCGGACGCGGCGAGGGCGACCGCCGACCCGATGACGGCGTAGCCCGCCAGCACGCCGAGGGCCTGCGCCGTCGCGTGGCCGGAGAAGTAGACGGTGTTGCGGACGGCGGTGGTCCCGGCGCCCGTCGGCAGCCAGTCCCCGATGGCCCGCCAGAACGTCGGCAGCAGGGTCATCGGGTAGGCGCCGCCCGCGCTCGGGTTGCCGAAGACGACGAACACGAGGATCGCCAGCCCGACGCCGAGCAGCCCGAGCAGGATCTGGAACGCGACGGTCGTCGCGGCGGCGGCCATGACGACCAGCGCGCCGATGCCCCACAGCGCCCAGAAGTGCCCGTTCAGGGCGCCGAGGACCGGCCCGGCGATGATCGCGCCGCCGAGCCCGGACACGATCGCGTACAGCGCGAGCGCGCCCAGCCGGATGACCGTGCGGCGCAGGTTCGCCGGGCGCGCGCCGCCGGCCACGCCGAGGATCGCCGCCGCCAGGTAGCCGCCCACGATCCAGCCGATGACCAGGTAGAACGACGACAGGCCGCGGCCGTCCCCGGGGGCCGGCGGGCGGATGTCGACGGTCCGCACCCGCCGGTGCCGGGACTGCTCGATCCCGGCCGCGATCTGCTGGGTGGTGCTGGAGACGGCGGGGCCGCTCGCGGACGCCACGAGCAGCGTGTCGGTGCCGCCGCGCGGGTCGACGACGATCGCGGCGTCGACCGTCCGGTCCAGGATCAGCTCACGGGCCCGCTGCCCGCTCGGCGCGGTGCGGGCCTCGAGCGGGTCGCCCTTCAGCGCGTTCAGCTGCGCGGCGACCTGCCCCGCCGCCGGCCCGGGCGCGACGACCGCGACGGGGATCCGGTGCGGTGTCGGCGAGTGGAACGCGCCGATGTAGGACAGGATGAACGCCAGCTGCAGGATCAGCACGCCCACGACGAGGCTGAACGAGCGCAGCGTCACGGCGTCGCGCAGCTCCGCGGCGAAGCCGCGGACGGGCGCGGCCCCGTTCCGGCCGGTCGCGGGTGTGCCCATGCCGGACAGGTACCCGCTCAGCAGCCGCTACTCCAAGGGGAAGCGCAGCACCCAGCGCCGCTGCCAGGGCGTCTCGACCGCTTTGCGGTGATAGTTCTCTCTCGTCCATGCGACGGCGCGGTCCGCCGGCACCCCGGACAGCACGGCCAGGCAGGCCATGACGGTGCCGGTGCGGCCGACGCCGCCGCCGCAGGCGACCTCGACCCGCTCGCCGGCGGTGGCCCGCGCGTGCAGGTCCCGGATCAGCGCGACGGCCCCCTCCCGGTCGCGGGGCAGCAGGAAGTCCGGCCAGTCGACCCACGCGTGCGGCCAGGCCAGCGCGGCGTCGTGGCGGCCGCGGGGGCGGTCCGAGCCGAGGTACAGGCCGTAGTCGGGCGCGGCGCCGCCCGGCGCGGGCCGGCGCAGCCCCCGGCCCCTGACGAGCAGGCCGCCCGGCAGTTCGGTCGCGTCTTCGAGGCGTGTGCTCACCATCGCCCCATCCTGGCGCGGCCCCGCCGCCCCGCGCCCCGTCCTCCGCTCACAGCGGACGCCCTCCGCTCTCAGCGGACGCCCTTGCCGAGCGGACGCTCCCGGGTTCGGCGGGCGCCCCCGCATCGAACGGACGCGCGCGGGGTAGCGTCGGGGAAATGACCAGTGCGCAACTGCTCGCCGACGCCTTCGACCGCATCCAGGAGGTCGTCCGGGAAGCCGTGGACGGCCTCACCCCGGACCAGCTCGTCCTCCGCCCCGACGCCGAGGCCAACACGATCGCCTGGCTCGTCTGGCACCTCACCCGCGTCCAGGACGACCACGTCGCCGACGCCGCCGGCACCGAGCAGGTCTGGACGTCCGGCGGCTGGGCGGACCGTTTCGCGCTGCCGCTCGCGACGGCCGAGACCGGCTACGGCCACGACCCCGGGCAGGTCGCGTCCGTCCGCGTCGACTCGGCGGACCTGCTCACCGGCTACCACGACGCGGTGCACGACCGGACCGTCGAGTACGTCGGCACGCTGACCGACAAGGACCTCGACCGGATCGTCGACACGGCCTGGGACCCGCCCGTGACGCTCGCGGTGCGGCTGATCAGCGTGATCTCCGACGACCTCCAGCACGCCGGGCAGGCCGCCTACGTCCGGGGCCTGATCGAGCGGGCCTGAAACGCGCGAGCGGCGCCCCCCGAGCGGGGGGCGCCGCCACGACGCGTCTCGGCGCGCCGTCAGCCGGTGGTGACGGTGCGGTCCAGAGCGCTGCCCTTCACCCACTTCTTCCAGGACATCTGGTAGAAGCCCCAGCCGTTGTCCGGCTCCAGCTTGCGGCTGGTACCGGTGATGATCACCGGGTCGCCGCGGTAGGAGAAGTTGTAGAACCAGCGGGCGGCGGCGGGCGGGGAGTTGACGCAGCCGTGGCTGACGTTCTGGTGGCCCTGCGCCCACACCGTCGAGGCCATCGAGTGGATGTACTCGCCGCTGTTGGAGATCCGCACCGCGAACGGGATGACCTCCTTGTAGCCGCCCGGCTCGTCCGGCTTCACGCCCATCCACTCCGACGTCATGATCGCCGGATTCTCCTTGCCCATGGTCAGGTGGATGCCGCTGGTGGTGGCGTAGGTGTCCACGCCGTTGACCACGCGGCCGCCCCGGCCGGCGCTGATCGGCCAGCTCTTGACCTTCCTGCCGTTCTTGGTGACGGTCAGGTGGTGGGTCTTGGTGCTCGCCTTGATGATGTGCGCGTCACCGATGGTGAACTTGCGGCTGAAGTCCGTCATCCCGTAGGTCTTCTTGCCCGACTTCACGCCCGCCAGCTTGGCGGTGAAGGTCACCTTCTGGTTGGGCTGCCAGTAGTGCCCGTTCTCCGTCCGGAAGATCACCTGGGTGTCGCCGACCCAGCGCCAGGCGCCGGTGGCGGGCTTGGTCGAGGTGACCTCCAGGGCCTGCTCGACGGCCTTCTTGTCGCCGACCGCGCGGTCGAAGGTGACGATGATCGGCATCCCGACGCCGACCTTCTCCCCCTTGGTCGGCGAGACGTCGGCGATGCCCAGCTCGTTGGCCGCCTTCAGCGTCGTGAAGGTGGAGTTCACGGTGGCCGACTTGCCCTTGGGGCTGACGGCGACCGCGGAGACCTGGTACTGCGAGCCGGGGCGCAGCGTGCGCGACTTCCAGCTCTTCTTGTCGGCCGCCATCGCGCCGTCCACCGGCTTGCCCTTGCGGGTGACGGTGACCTGCTGCAGCGTGCCGCCCGCCGCCGTGACGGTGACTCCGGCCTCCGGCGCCGCCTTCCCGTTCCCGTTGCCCGGGCTGATCGTCACCTGCGGAGCGGCGGCGTCCCCCTGCTCGCCGACCGGAACGCCGTGCTCCTTCTCGCCGCCCGAGCAGGCGGTCGTGAGGAGCAGCACGGCCCCCGCCATCCCCGCACCGGCCCGGACACCCGCGGACATCCTCCGCTGCACCTCAAACCTCCAGAACCCCGCCGTCTACCACAGCGACATTAGCGACAAAATTGGGCGACGATGCCATGACCCGGGGTTTTGACGGCAGTCCGAGATCAAAGCGTTGCAAGCGGACACGGTCCGTAGTACCTGCCGGGCATCGCCCGGCCCGGAACCGCGATCGGGCGGGAAAGCGCGGTCGGCGGGGAAAGCGCGGTCCGCCGGGAAAGCGCGGTCATCCAAGGGCGCTGCCCTCCTTCCACTTGGCGAAGGGCAGCTGCCAGAAACTCCAGCCGTTGTCCCATTCGACCTCGCGGTTGGAGCCGGTGAGCTCGAGCACGTCACCGCGCTGGGCGATGCCGTAGAACCAGGCGGCGTCGGACGGGCTGACGTTCAGGCAGCCGTGGCTGACGTTCGCCGATCCCTGCGACCCCACCGACCAGGGCGCCGAGTGGACGTACTCGCCGCTGTCGGAGAAGCGCACCGCGTAGTCGACCACCTCCTGGTAGTAGCCCGGGTCGCCCGGCTGCCGGCCGGGCGAGGTCATCGTGACGGGGTTGCCCTTGTCCATCAGCAGGTGGACGCCGCTGGTGGTGGTGAACTCCCGCGTCTCCCCGTTGCCCGCGCTGAACGGGACGGTCCGCAGCTTCCGGCCGTCCCGCGTGACCGTCATGTGGTGGCCGCCGATGTCGCCGGTGGTGACCTGCGCGGCGCCGATGGTGATCGTCTCGGCGACGTCGGCGGCCCCGTACACGCCGCCCCCGGCGTTCACGCCCGCGAGGTCCGCCCGGAACCGGACGGTCTGGTGCGGCTGCCAGTACGTCTTCGTCCGGTAGACGACCTGGTCGGACCCGATCCAGCGCCAGGCGCCCTCGACCGGCTTGTCCGGGGTGACGTGCAGGGCCTTCTCCACCGCGGCCTTGTCGGCCACCGGGCGGTCGAACCGCAGCATGATCGGCATGCCGACGCCGACCTTCTCCCCGGCCAGGTTCGGCGTGACGTCGGTGATCGACAGCGTCCGGTCCGGGGTCAGCACGGTGAACGCGCTGGTCACGGTGCGGAGCTTCCCTCCGCTCTTGGCCTGCGCCGTCACGGTGTAGGACGCGCCGGGCGTCATGGTCCGGGTGGAGTGCCACGACTTGCGGTTCCCCGCGAGCTCGCCGGTGACGGCCGAGCCCTTGCCGCCCTGGACGGCGACCTTCGCCAGCTTGCCGCCGGACGCCTTCACCCGGATCACCGCGTCCGGCGCGACCCGCTGCGTCCCGTTCGCCGGCGTGATCGTCACCGTGGTGTCGGACTCGCCCGCCGACAGCACCCCCGTGCCGCCGATGCCGCATCCGGCCGCGAGCAGCGCCACGGCGCCCGCTCCGCCCGCCGCCGCCAGAGCCGGCCGCCCCTTGATCGCCACGAAACTCCCCCAGTCCCAAGACTCACCCTGCTTCGGCGAATGCCTGTGCAAAGAAAGATGGTCCGGGAACCGGAAAAGTTCGCGCCGGGATCAGAGAATCGCAGCTCAGGACGGTCAGAGCGGCCGGAGCGGCCGGGAGCGGGTCAGGCCGCGGGGGCGGGCTCGCGGTTGATGTGCCGCAGGAGCCGCTTGAAGCCCAGCACCGAGACGCCGACGCCCAGCGCGCCGAGCCCCGCGACGATGCTGGTGCGCAGCCACAGGTAGGTGCCGATCGACTCGTTGAACAGCATCCAGAGGCTGAGCGCGACGTTGACGAACAGCACCATCGACCAGAGCAGCGAGATCCGCAGGAAGAACTGGTGCACCTTGTCGTGCCGGAAGAACGCCTCGGGGATCGGCACCATGTCGCGGGCGAGCTTCATCGCCAGTGGCCGCCCGAGCGGGACGGACGCGAGGAAGGCCATGCTCACCATCAGCGTGCCGAGCGTCGGCTGCAGGAAGTAGACCACGGCGCTGTGCGTGGCCGCCGCCAGGGCCGCCCGCACGGTCACGCCGACCGCGGCCAGCATCAGCATCCCGGAGACGGGGTGCCCGCGCAGGTACCGGAAGATGATCCCCCCGTACACCCAGGCGACCGCTGCGGCGAGGGCGCCGTTCAGCCCCAGCAGCGCCAGGGCGGCGTAGAACACCGCGACGGGCGCCACCACCCCCTCGACGAAGCGCGGCAGCGCGTGCAGGAGCAGCGCCCGGATCCGCGGCAGTTCGAAGTGGTGCCCGCCGCCCTCGGCGACCACGGCCGCGGCCGTGGCGCCCGAGGGCCCGGCCGCCGAGACGGCCGGCGTCGTCGCTGGTGGGTTCATCGAGTGCTGCGCTCCCCGATCGGTGTGCATGGACTGATGCATGGCCTGGGACGGCGTCACGATTCGCACCACCGTACGTGATGATCCGTGTGCGTCGTCCCGTTTTGACGAACCTGGAGGCGTCCGTGTTCAGACCGTCCGCCGGATTGCTCTCTCATCAGCGACTTCCCACCACAGAGCGATCTATTGAGGTGATTTGTCTCTTAATTCGGATTTGTCCCGCGCTTGGCCGAGCCGCGGCCGGAAGCGGTCAGAACTCCGGCGCGGCGGGCTGGGCCTCCCGGGCGGCGGCGTAGATCGCCCGCAGCGTCACCGCCACCGACGGCCGCCGCACGCTCGCCCGCCGCGTCACCGCGTACACCTCCCTGGCCAGCCTGCATTCGGGGATCCGGCGGACGGCCACGCCCTGGTCGCCGGCGGCCAGGGCCAACGCGGGCACGGCGGTGATGCCGATCCCCCGCGCCACCAGGCTGAGAATCGTGTGCAGGCCCTCGAACTCCCAGGGGACGGGCCGGGCGCCCCCCACGGTGTCCAGCAGCCGCTCGACGGCCTGCCGGGACGGCTCGCCAGGGGGCGCCGCCATCCACGCCTCGTTCCGCAGCATCTGCAGCTCCACGGGGCGGTCCGGGTCCGACATCGGATGCCCGGCCGGGACGACCAGGACGAGCGGGTCGCGGCGCAGGTGGAAGAACTCCAGCACCGCCGGGGACTGGTCGGGGACCTTGCCCGTCCAGTCGTCGATCAGCGCGATGTCGACCTCGCCGTTCTGGACCTGGCGGATGCCGTCGCCCGGGCGGGTCTGCCGCAGCACGAAGGTCAGCCCGGGATGGTCGCCGAGGCTGTGCGCCAGCGCCGGCGCGAAGGCCACGGCGGCGGTCGGGAAGGCCGTGACCACCACCCGGCCCATGGGGGTGTCGGCCTGCGCGGACAGCTCCGCCTCCGCGGTCTCCACCAGGCTCAGGATCTCCTCGGCGCGCCCGGCGAGCCGCCGTCCGGCGTCGGTCAGCTCCGCGCTGCGGGCCGTCCGGTCCAGCAGCGGGACGTGCGCCTCCCGTTCCAGGGCGGCGAGCTGCTGGGAGACGGCCGACGGCGTGTAGCCGAGGGCGGCGGCGGTCGCGGCGATGCTCCCGCGGCGGGCGAATTCGGCGAGCAGCCGCAGGCGGCGCAGTTCCAGCATCAGCTCAGCTTACGGTCACCATCGCCGAGACTCGCTTGTGATGATGCTGAATGCGGGAAAGCATGAAGCGAGCCCCGGCCGGGTCACTCAGGGGGATCTTTCCGACACCCACCGTTATTTCGCCATGCCTTTGGAGCGTCGATGCATGCCCAGAACCCGCCCGCGCACGAACGCCCGGCCGGCCGCCCGACCAGTCCCTCCAGCCCCAGTCCCTCCGGCCCCCGTGTCTCCTCAGGCGCCTCCGTCCCGTCCACGGCGTCCGGCCCGGCCCGGCCCGTGTCGTTCGCGCCGCGCGCCGTCCCGCTGTCGCCGACGCTCGCGGTGAACGAGGCGCTCGCGCGCAAGCGCCGCGAAGGGGTGCGGGTGCTGCCGCTCGGTTTCGGCGAGGCCGGCATACCGATCCATCCCGCGCTGACCCGCGAGCTCGCCTCCGCCTCCGGCCGCGGCGGCTACGGTCCGGTGGCCGGGTCGGCCGCCCTCCGTGCGGCGGCGGCGGGGTACTGGGCGCGGCGCGGACTGCCGACCGATCCGTCCACCGTCGTGTGCGGCCCCGGCAGCAAGCCGCTGCTGTTCGCGTTGCTGATGGCGATCGGCGGGGACGTGGTGGTGGCCGCGCCGAGCTGGGTGAGCTACGCGGCGCAGGCGCCGCTGGCCGGGGTGCGGCCGATCCGGGTGGCGACCCCGCCGGGCGAGGGCGGGGTGCCGAGTCCGGCGCTGCTCGCCGACGCGGTGGTGCGCGCGCGGGCCGCCGGGCGCACGGTCCGGGCGGTGATCGTCACGCTGCCGGACAACCCGACCGGCACGCTCGCCTCCGAGGAGACCGTCCGCCGGCTCTGCGCGGCGGCGCGCGACCTCGACCTCGTGATCGTCTCCGACGAGATCTACCGCGACCTGGTGCACGACCGCGGCCGCGCGGTGCCGAGCCCCGCCCGGTACGCGCCGGAGCGGACCGTGGTGACGACCGCGCTGAGCAAGAGCCTGGCGGCCGGCGGCTGGCGGCTCGGGGTGGCGCGGCTGCCGGAGGGCCCGTTCGGCGCCGCGCTGCGCGCCGCCGTGCTCGGGATCGCCAGCGAGGTCTGGTCCAGCGCGCCGGCCCCGGTGCAGCACGCCGCCGCGTACGCGTTCGCCGAGCCGCCGGAGCTGGTCGAGCACGTCGACCGCAGCCGGCGGCTGCACGCGGCGGTCTGCCGGGCGGTCGCGGGCCGGTTCGCCGCGGCGGGCGCCCGGGTGCCGGCCCCGCAGGGCGCGTTCTACGTCTACCCCGACCTCGGCCCGCTCCGGGACGCGCTGCGCCGCGGGCACGGGGTGAACACGTCCGTGGAGCTGTCCGAACTGCTCCTGGAGCGCTACGGGGTGGGGGTGCTGCCCGGCAGTTCGTTCGGCGAGCCGCCCGTGGCGCTGCGCCTGCGGGTCGCGCCGAGCCTGCTGTACGGGGAGACCGACGAGCAGCGGCTCGCCGCGCTCGCCTCCCCCGATCCGGCGTCGCTGCCCTGGATCGCGGGCGGCCTGGACCGCCTTTCCGAGGTGCTCGCCGATCTGCGGGAGAGCGCGCGGGCCGGGCAGGCGGCGCTCGCCTGACACGGTCCGCGTCCGCCTCGCGGAAGGGACGCGGACACAAAGGAAGAGTGCGGCGCGGGAACGTCGCGTGAACGCGGCGGGCGGGATGGCCAGGCTCGGCCATCCCGCCCGCCGCGTTCCCCCCGAATGGCGGAGGGTAAGGGAGTCGAACCCCTTCGAGTTTCACCTCGACGTCAGTTTTCGAAACTGCTGCCTTACCGTTCGGCCAACCCTCCTCGCACGGGCGGGGGAGCGCCCGGCGGCGGCCGTGACCGCGTGGACCGGCAGGGAGTCGAACCCTGGTCACTTCCTTGCAAGAGAAGTGTGCTTCCGTTGCACCACAGGCCCATCGAGCGTGCTCAGCAGGGGCGGTAGGAGTCGAACCCACTTTCCGCCGGTTTTGGGGACCGGCCGCCTATCCGGTGGCTCACCCCTTCGCACTTCCGTCCGACATGTTCGATCATGCGCCTTTTCGCGTCCGCGGGCAAAGCATTTATCGGCGAACGGCGCCCGGCCGGCGGTGCCGCGCCCGGGCGCGGTAAGTGGCGGTCCGGGCACGGAGAGGAACGATCAATATGCGCCCGTACGGCACGTATAAGCGTGGTGTAAGGTCCAACGACGCACGGGGCGAACACCGCGAACCCGCCCGCTGGCAGGGACGGCAGGCCGAGGACTTCCTGCAGGGCGCACCCGTGGTGAAACCCATGAGAAGCGTGACATCACGTTATGTGATGAAAGAAGAAGGCGAGGGGGCCCGCCATGAGGCACGCACGGGACGGGGCTGCCGCCGCGATGAGCGCGGCCTCGAGGATTCTCGTCGCCCGGGGCAAGAACGAGCCCCAGGAGATGGAGAACCCCGACGTCGCCTGGGGGCAGCGCGCGCGTGACGGCGTGTGGGTGCCGACCAAGGACGGGCAGCGCATCCACCTCGGCATCGACGTGGCGGCGGCCGACACGGTCGCCCATGTGCTGCGGCCCAGCCTGCGGGTGTTCGTCGGCGTGGACGTCGACACCGACATCGTGGCGCAGACGACCGACAACGGCGTGCGGCTGCTCACGGTCATCCACGGCCCCGACGCCCCCTCGGAGTTCCGCTTCCCGGTGTCGCTCGCCGACGGCCTGGCGCTGGAGGCGATGCCGTCCGGCGGCTATGACGTCGTCCACCTGCGTTACGGCGCGACCGTGGGGCGGCTCTACAACCCGTGGGCCAGCGACTCGATGTTCCGCCAGGTGAAGGCGGACTACACGCTGGAGGGGTCGGCCGTCACCATGCGCGTGCAGCACTCGGACGCCTACTACCCGGTCGTGGCGGACCCCCACTACGCCCGCTGAGGCCGTGAGGCCCCCTAGGAGCGGCTGCGGCGGATGACGACGGGGTCCTCGAAGTCGAGCTCGCGGCTGATCTGGCGGAGCGTGCCGGCGCCGATCCTGCCCTTGCGGTAGAGCGCGGTCAGCTTCGCGCGCTGCGCCCTGACCAGCTCGGCGCGCACCCTGCGGCTGTTGGGCGGCGGCGCCTCGGTGCCGGCCTCCTCCTCGTCCATGAGGTAGCGGACGCGCTCCAGCCGCAGCTCCAGCATCTGCCGGAACGCCTCGGCGGTCTGGTCGTCGACCTGCTCGTCATCGGCGAGCTCGTCCAGCTTGGTCAGGGCGGCCTGCAGCCCGGCCCGGCGGGCCGTCATCACCTCCAGCCGGCGCTTGTCGGACTCGATCAGCCCGAGGCCGCGCAGCAGCGGCGGCAGCAGGGGCGCCTGCCCGACCAGGGTGATCAGCACGACGAGGGCGGTGAGCAGCACCAGCACGCCCCGGTCGGGGCCGACCGCGGCCGGCAGCGACAGCGCGATCGCCAGCGAGATCGCCCCGCGCATCCCGCCGAGGCCGATCACCAGCCGCTGCCGCCACCCGAGGCCCTCCTGGCTCCGCCGGCCGCCCGGCAGCAGCCCGGCGAGCGGGCCGTTGCCGAGCTCCCAGGCGAGCCGTACGCCGATGACGACGGCCGACACCGCGAGGGTGGTCAGCAGCACCTCGTGCCAGGTGTGCCCGCCCGGCTGCCGGATGATCTCCCGGATCTCCAGGCCGAGCAGGACGAACAGCGCCGACTCCAGCAGGAACGTCAGGATCCGCCAGAACGTGTCGCCGGCGAGCCGGGACGCGGGCTGCAGCACGCCCTCTCCGTGGGTGCCGATGGAGAAGCCCGCCACGACCGTCGCCAGCACCCCGGACGCGCCGAAGTTCTCCGCCGGGACGAACGCCGCGTACGGGGTGACCAGCGACACGATCACCTGGCTGATGGGGTCCTGGATGCGGCGCCGGATCCGGCGGATCACCACGCCCAGCACCAGCCCGTAGGCGACGCCGCCGAGCACCACCTGGACGAGCCGGACGGCGCCGTGCGCGGGCGCGAACCCGACGCCGATCGCCTCGATGGCGAGCCCGAAGATCGTCAGGGCGACGCCGTCGTTGATCAGGCTCTCGCCCTCCAGGATGGTGACGAGCCGGGCGGGCGCGCCGAGCCGCTGCAGCACCGCCGTCGCGGCGACCGCGTCGGTGGGGGCGACCGCGGCGCCGAACGCCAGCGCGGCGGCCCAGCCGAGGCCGGGCAGGAGCGCGTGCACGGTGGCGGCGACGGCCCCGGTGGTGACGGTGGTCAGCCCGAACGCCAGCGTGACGATCGGCACGGCGTCGGCGCGGGCCTCGCGCGGGGCGGTGAAGAACGCGGCGTGGTACACGAGCGGCGGCAGGAAGCCCATCAGCACCAGGTCGGGCGGGGCGACGACGGCGGGCAGCCCCGGCACGAACCCGGCCCCCATCCCGAGCAGCACGAGGAGGATGGCGTCCGGCAGGCGCAGCCGCCCGGACAGCGCCCGGGCCGCCAGCACCACGACGGCGACGACCAGGAAGACGATGAACAGCCGGTCCCCCTCCACGCCGTGATCCTCTCCGGATCGCGGCGCGGTACGCGCCGCGGCGGGACCGCGTCCGGCGCCGGGGCCCGACATGGAACGTTCCCGCAGGCAGTGGGGCCGGAACCGGCGGCGCCGTGCCGGCAGGGTCGGCGTAAACGGAGGCGTCGGGCGTCATATGGTGGGGGCCGGGCCGCGTTCCGGCCCCGGCGGCGCTGCCGGGCGCACGACCGTCCTGCCCTCGTCGGGGCGGTCTGGGGGTCGCCCCCCAGGAGCAGTACGACCCCGGTCCCCCGAGACTGGAGCCACAGTGATCTTCACTCATGACACCGAGCACGCCCTCGCCGTCGTCGTCGACCTGATCAACACCGGCGCCGCCGCGTCCGGCACCGAGGAGCTCGGCGGGCTGCCGGGGCTGCGCGCGTTCGTCGGGCGCAGCGCCTTCAGCGACGTCGGCGAGCTGGCCGAGGCGGACCTGGCCCGGGTGCTGGAGCTGCGCGACCGGTTCCACGCGGTGTTCCAGACCGGCGACGTGCCCACCGCGGTCCGGCTGATCAACGAGATCGTCGGCGAGGTCCGCACCACGCCGCACCTCACCGACCACGACGGCTACGACTGGCACGTGCACTTCTTCGCGCCGGGCGCGCCGGTGGGCGAGCACCTGGCGGCCGACTGCGGGATGGCGCTGGCGTACGTGGTGGCGGCCGGCGAGCTGGACCGGCTGCGCACCTGCGAGGCCCCCGACTGCTCGCGCGTGCTGGTGGACCTGTCGCGCAACCGCTGCCGCCGCTACTGCGACAGCCGGACGTGCGGCAACCGCATGCACGTCGCCGCCTACCGGGCCCGCCAGCGCGAAGCGGCGCTGTGATCTCGCAATCCCGGCCCAGCAGGCTCGCCTGGCGGCTCGCCCGCTGACCGTGCTTGGGCGAGCGCGACCTCGCTTCGCGAGCTTCCCGGTGGGGGCTCGCCTTCGGCTTCGCCCCCACCGGTCAGATAGCGCGCTCGCGCGGTGGCCGGGACCGTCGCGCTCACGCGGAAACCGTTCGTCCGGTCGCCTACTCGGGGGCGACGGCGGCCACGGCGTCCAGGGCTCGGCGGGCGGCGGCCACGTCGTGGACGCGGAAGACGCGGGCCCCCAGCAGCGCCGAGACGCCGAGCACGGCCATGGTGCCGACGCCGCGCTTGTCGACGGGACGGCCGAGGGCCTCCCCGATGAAGTCCTTGTTGGACACCGCGACCAGTACCGGCCAGCCGGTCGCGGTCAGTTCCCCGAGCCGCCGGGTGATCTCCAGCGAGTGCCGGGTGTTCTTGCCGAAGTCGTGCGCGGGGTCGATGAGGATCGCCTCCCGCGCCACCCCGAGCGCGACCGCCCGCTCGGCCTCGGCGGTGACGTGCCCGATCACGTCCGCGACCACGTCGTCGTACCCGATCCGGTGCGGCCGGGTGCGCGGGTCGAGACCGCCGGCGTGCGCGCAGACCAGCCCGACGCCGTGCGCGGCGGCGACCTCCGCCAGCGCCGGGTCCGGACCGCCCCAGGTGTCGTTCAGCAGGTCGGCGCCCGCCTCGGCGACGGCCGCGCCGACCTCCGCCCGCCAGGTGTCGACGCTGATCACCACGCCAGGGTGCCGGTCCCGGACGGCGGCGACCAGGTCCACCACCCGGCGCAGCTCCTCGGCGACCCCGACGTCCTCGCCGGGGCCGGCCTTGACGCCGCCGATGTCGATGATGTCGGCGCCGTCCGCGACGGCGCGGTCCACCGCCTCCAGCGCGGCCCCGAAGCCGTAGGTGGCGCCCTTGTCGAAGAACGAGTCGGGCGTCCGGTTCACCACGGCCATGATCGCGTGGCGGCCGAGGTCGCGCCCGTTCAGCCGCAGCGGCGCGGCGTCCGGAGAGGTCATGATGCCCACCACCGTGGCACACGCGGGGGCCCGCACGCCACGCGCCGCGGCGCCCGGCGGGGCCGCCCCGGCCGGCCGGCCGGGGCCGGGACACCGAACCTGAAGCAAATTCGGTTCAAACGGCGCCCTCCCTCGTCAGCATCCCCGCCGGGTCGCTAACCTCATATTTCACGCTCGCCCGGGTTCGCCCCGCGGTGGGTCCCGCGTCGCACCGATCAGCCCATGGAGGATCCGCTGTCCAGGCGAGCACTCATCACCGGCATCACCGGACAGGACGGCTCGTACCTGGCCGAGCATCTGCTTGAGCTGGGGTACGAGGTGTGGGGCCTGGTCCGGGGGCAGGCGAATCCGCACGTGTCGCGGCTGCGCAAGCACATCGGCGACGTCCAGATCACGACGGGCGACCTGCTGGACCAGGGCAGC
This sequence comes from Actinomadura nitritigenes, assembly GCF_017573545.1. Lineage (GTDB taxonomy): Bacteria > Actinomycetota > Actinomycetes > Streptosporangiales > Streptosporangiaceae > Spirillospora > Spirillospora nitritigenes. Next base: position 244,343 of record NZ_JAGEOK010000015.1, read on the forward strand.
CTGATCTCCGCGGTCGAGCGGGTCAGGCCCGACGAGGTCTACAACCTCGGCGCGATCTCCTACGTCCCGATGTCGTGGCAGCAGGCGGAGCTCACCGCCGAGGTGACCGGCATGGGCGTGCTGCGGATGCTGGAGGCCATCCGGGTGGTGTCGGGCATCAGCCCGTCCCGCACGCCCGGCAGCGAGCAGATCCGGTTCTACCAGGCGTCGTCCTCGGAGATGTTCGGGATGGTCCGGGAGACCCCGCAGAACGAGAGGACGCCCTTCCACCCGCGCAGCCCGTACGGCGTCGCGAAGAGCTACGGGCACTACATCACGCAGAACTACCGCGAGTCGTACGGGATGTTCGCGGTCAGCGGCATCCTGTTCAACCACGAGTCGCCGCGCCGCGGCGCCGAGTTCGTCACGCGGAAGGTGTCGCTCGGCGCCGCCCGCATCAAGCTGGGCCTCGCGAAGGAGCTGCGGCTCGGCAACCTCGACGCCCGCCGCGACTGGGGCTACGCCGGCGACTACGCGCGCGCGATGCGGATGATGCTCGCCCAGGACTCCCCCGAGGACTACGTGATCGGGACGGGCCAGACCCAGTCGGTGCGCGAGCTGGTCGAGTTCGCGTTCCGCACCGCCGGGCTGAACTGGGAGGACCACGTCGTCCTGGACGACCGGTACACCCGTCCGGCGGAGGTCGACCTGCTGTGCGCCGACCCGAAGCGGGCCCGCGAGCAGCTCGGCTGGGAGCCCGAGGTCGACTTCGAGGGCCTGGTGACCATGATGGTCGAGTCGGACCTGCGGCTGCTCGCCGAGTCCGCCCGTCCCGAGGACGAGCCGTTCAGCCCCGACCACTGGTGATCCGTTGACGGCGGGCGTGGCACGATGCCCGTATGGCCACTTGTGAGCACGTGCAGTCCATTCCGCTCGAGGACCCGGCGCCGAACACGCCGCAGGGCTGCCAGGAATGCCTGGAACAGGGCACCCGGTGGGTGCACCTGCGGCTCTGCCTGAGCTGCGGGCACGTCGGCTGCTGCGACTCCTCCCCCATGCGGCACGCCACGGCGCACTACCAGAAGGAGGGGCACCCGATCGTCCGCTCGTTCGAGCCCGGCGAGGACTGGCGCTGGTGCTTCGCCGACGAACTGATCGTGTGATGTCGCGCGGGAGGGCGTCCTGCGGCGGGAGGCGCTGATGCCGGACGTCCGGTTGGGCACCGCGCCGGGGCGCTGGATCCTGCTGGCGACCGTCCTCGGGTCGAGCGTGGCGATGCTCGACTCGACCGTGGTGAACGTGGCGCTGCCGAGGCTCGCGCGGGACCTGCACGCCGACATGGCGGGGCTGCAGTGGACGGTCAACGCCTACACCCTCACCCTCGCCGGGTTCATCCTGCTCGGCGGGTCGCTCGGCGACCGGTACGGCCGCCGCCGGATCTTCCTGATCGGCGTGGTGTGGTTCGCGGTGGCGTCGGTGCTGTGCGGGATGGCGCTGAACGTCGAGATGCTGGTGCTCTCGCGGGCGCTGCAGGGGATGGGCGGCGCGCTGCTCACCCCGGGCTCGCTGGCGATCATCCAGGCGTCGTTCGCGTCCGACGACCGGCCGCGCGCGGTCGGCGCCTGGTCGGGGCTCGGCGGCGTCGCCGGGGCGGTCGGCCCCTTCGCGGGCGGCTGGCTGGTCGAGGTGGCGGGCTGGCGGTGGGTGTTCCTCCTCAACGTGCCGCTCGCGGTGGTCGTGGTGCTCGTCGCCGCCCGGCACGTCCCCGAGAGCGTCGATCCGGCCGCCCGCGGACGTTTCGACGTGCCCGGCGCCGCGCTCGCCGCGCTCGCCCTGGCGGGGACGACGTACGCGCTGACCGAGGCGCCGGGCGGCCGCACGCCGGGCGCCGTGATCGCCGTCGCGGCCGTGGCGGGCGTCGCGGCGGCGGCCGGGTTCGTCCTGCTGGAGCGGGCGCGCGGGCGGGGCCGGCGGCTGTTCGGCGGCCCGGTCCGGGCGGGCGGGCGCGAGGTGCCGCAGCCGATGCTGCCGCTGGACGTGTTCGCCTCCCGGCAGTTCTCCGCGGTCAACGTCGTCACGTTCATCATGTACGGCGGGATGGGCGTGCTGTTCTTCCTGTTCGTGCTCAACCTCCAGGTGGTCGGCGGGTTCTCGCCGATCGCGGCGGGCACCGCGCTGCTGCCCGTCACGGTGCTGATGCTGCTGCTGTCGGCGCGGGCGGGCGCGCTCGCGCAGAAGATCGGCCCGCGGCTGCCGATGACCGCCGGTCTGGTGGTCGCCGCGTTCGGGATGCTCCTGGTCGGGCGGATCGGCAAGGACACCTCCTACGTGCGGGACGTGCTGCCCGCCGTGGTGGTCTTCGGGCTGGGGCTGTCCGCGGTCGTCGCTCCGCTGACCGCCACGGTGCTCGCGACGGCGGACGTCCGGCACGCGGGGGTGGCCAGCGGCGTCAACAACGCGGTCGCGCGGGCCGCCGGGCTGCTCGCGGTCGCGGCGATCCCGCCGCTGGCCGGGCTGACCGGCGACGCCTACAACGACCCCGCCCTCTTCTCGCACGGCTTCCGCATCGCCATGACGGCCTGCGCGGCGCTGCTGGCCGCGGGCGCCGTCCTGACGTTCCTCACCGTGTCCGGCGACGCGCTGCGCGCGCCGACCGGCGAGCAGGTCGAACCGGAGTGCCGGAGGCACTGCTCCGTCGGCGCCCCGCAACTCCAGCCCGAACCGGAGGCCGTCCCCGCCGGCTCTCCCGGGCCGAACGACCGGAACGCGGCCCCGCCGCGGCCGTGACCGCCCGGCCGTTCTCGGGCCGATTCCGGCTATGTCCAGGACCGGAGCGGTTCGTTGTCATACGGTCGTGGCATGAATCTGCGGCAGCTGCGCTACGTCGTGGCGACCGCCGACCACGGCACGATGACGTCGGCGGCCCAGGCTCTCTATGTCGCGCAGCCCGCGCTGTCGCGCGCCGTCCGCGAGCTGGAGCGGGAGCTCGGCGTGGAGCTGTTCGCGCGCTCCGGCCGGGGCGTGGTCCTCACCCCCGTCGGCGAGCGGGTGGTCCGTGAGGCGCGGGCGGCGCTGGACGCCGTCGACGCGATCGAGGGGATGTCGGCGGCCCGCTCCGACGGGCGCGGCGCCGAGCTCCGCGTCGCCACCACACCGTCGCTGGAGCCGGAGCTGATCGGGCGGCTGCTCCCCCGCTTCGCCCGGGACCAGCCGGCGGTGCGGGTCCGGGTGGTGCGGTGCGCGGGCCGGGAGGAGGTCGCCGCCCTGCTGCGGGCCGGGCGCGCCGACCTCGCGCTCACCGACCTTCCGGTCCCCGGCGACCTCACGGCGCACCCGTTCGAGCAGCGGGAGATGGTACTGGTCTCGCCGCCCGCGCTGCGGATCCGCGAGCCGGTGCCGCCCGCCGCGCTGGACGGCATGCGGCTGGTGCTCCCGGCCCGCGGCGGCGCCCGGCGCGCGGAGGTCGACGCGGTGCTGCGGCGGTTCGGCGCGAAGCCGGTGCCGGTCGCGGAGTCCGACGAGCGGGCGGCCTGGTTGGGCTGGGTCCGCGCCGGGCTCGGCTCGCTGCTGTGGTACCGCAACCAGCTGGAGGACACCGACGGCCTGGCCGTCCGGTCGTTCATGCCGCCGATCACCCGGCTGATCGGGCTGGTGCACGCGCACCGGCGGCTCCCGCCGTCCGCCCGCGACTTCCTGGCCTTCGCGAAGGACGACGGGCGGGAGCCGCGCGGGCGCGAGCCCCGCTGAGCACGCCTCATCCCGCCCGGACGGCCGGCCGCCGGGTTCGGGGCGAACCGTCGGCCATGCCATGATCTGCGCGTGGAGACGACGCACGCACTCTGGCTGCTGGCCGTGCCGGTCGGCGCGCTGATGGTGGCCGCGGCGGCGCGCCGGGCCGGAGCGCCCGCGCCGCTGGTCCTGGTGATCGCGGGGCTGCTGTTCTCGTTCGTGCCGGGCGTGCCGGAGTTCGGGCTGAACCCGGAGTTCGTCCTGTACGTCTTCCTGCCGCCGCTGCTGTTCTCCGCCGCGTGGCAGAGCTCGTACGCGAACATGCGGGAGAACGCCTGGTCGATCGGGCTGCTGTCGGTCGGGCTGGTCCTGTTCACCACGTTCGCCGTCGGCTACGCGGCGCATCTGCTCGTCCCGGGGCTGCCCCTGTCGGCCGCGTTCGTGCTCGGCGCGATCGTCGCGCCGCCGGACGCGGTCGCGGCGGTCAGCGTGGCGCAGCGGCTCGGGCTGCCGCGCCGCATGGTGACGGTGCTGGTCGGGGAGAGCCTGTTCAACGACGCGACGGCGCTGACCGCGTTCCGCGTCGCGGTGATCGCGGCGACGGGCGCGGGGTTCACGCTGGCGGACGGGGTGTGGCGGTTCCTGTTCTCGGCGGTGGCCGGCACGGCGGTCGGGCTGCTGCTCGGGCCGCCGCTGCACTGGCTGCGGACCCGCATGAACGACCCGCTGGTGGAGAACGGGGTGGCGGTGCTCGCGCCGTTCGCGGCGTACCTGATCGCCGAGAGCGTGCACGCCTCCGGCGTGATCGCGGTGGTGGTCAGCGGGATCTACCTCGGCCACCGCTTCACCGAGTCGGCGCCGGTGACCCGGCTGATCGGGCACTCGTTCTGGAAGGTCGTCGTCTTCGTCCTGGAGTCGGTGGTGTTCCTGCTGATCGGGCTGCAGCTGCCGCCGGTGGTGAACGGGCTGTCCGGGCACGGCTGGCCGGAGCTGACCTGGTGGGCCGCGGCGATCTTCGCGGTGACGGTGGCGGCCCGGTTCGTCTGGGTCTTCCCCGCGTCCCGGCTGCCGCGGCTGCTGTCGCGCAGGGAGCGGGCCCGCGAGGACGTCGGATGGCGCGGCGCGACCGTCGTGTCGTGGGCGGGGATGCGCGGGGTGGTGTCGCTCGCGGCCGCGTTCGCGATCCCGTTCGAGGCGTCGCACGCCCCCTTCCCCGGCCGCGACCTGATCATCTTCTTCACGTTCACGACCGTGCTCGGGACGCTGCTGGTGCAGGGGCTGACGTTCCCGGCGCTGATCCGGATGCTGCGCATCGGCAGCGAGCGGGAGCGCTACACCGACACGGTGGCGGAGGCGGGCGCGCAGCACGCGGCGGCGAAGGCGGCGCTGGAGCGGCTGGAGGAGCTGAACACCGCCGAGGAGCTCGACGAGGCGGTCGTGCAGCGGCTGCGGCAGCTGGCCGAGCACCGGCAGCTGCGGGCGTGGGAGCGGCTCGGCGGCGGGACGGGCCCGGAGGGCGAGGAGGTCCCGACGGCCACCTACCGGCGGCTGCGGCGGGAGATGCTGGCGGCGGAGCGACGGGTGTTCGTGCAGATGCGCGACGACCGCCGGATCGACGACGAGGTGCTGAACCGGGTCCTGCACGAGCTGGACCTCGAGGAGGTCGCGCTCAGCCGCGACTGACGCGGCCGCCCGGGGCCCCGGCGGGGCGCGGACGCCGGCCCCGGTCGTGGCTGACGCCGCCGGGGCGCCGGGAACGGCGCCCGCGGCGGCCCTCCTTCACGCCCCGTTCAGGGGCCGCTCGGGGAGTTCGACGGCATAGGACTCCTTCACCACGTCCAGGTGGTGCCAGGACTCCCGCACCGTCACGCCGGGCACGGACCGGATCCCGTCCAGGACGGCGACCAGCTCCGCGCGGGAGGCGGCCTCGGCCTGGCCGACGATGTCGTAGCGGCCGAACCCGGTCGCCAGGTAGCGGACGCCGTCCTGCGCGGCGACCGCCTCGGCGGCCTTGCGGAGCCCGCCGGTCACCAGGAGCCCGAACCCGCCGAGCTCGGCGGCGCCGAGGGCGAGGGGGTCGGCCAGCCCGGTGACCTGGATGACGCCGGTGCGCATCAGCCGGACGACGCGGGCCCGGGTGGCGGCCTGCGACAGCCCGATGATGTGGGCGAGCCGGGTGTAGGGGGCGCGCCCGTCGCGCTGCAGCTCCTGGAGCAGCCGCCAGTCGATGTCGTCGAGGGTGACCTCGCCGAGCTCCCGCACCACCGCGTGGGTGTCGCGGACGGTGCAGACCGAGCGGAAGACCTCCGCCGAGCGCACGCCGGGGACGGACCGCAGCCGGTCCACCTCGGTCGCGAGCGCGGCGTCGTCGCGGGTGCGGACCTGCGCGACCAGGTCGTGCGGGCCCGCGGTCAGCGCGGCGAAGCTGACCGCCGGGAGGCCGGCGACGGCGTCCGCGACCTCCCGGGCCGAGCCCTCCACGGTGACCGAGACGTGCCCGATCGCCTCCGCCCCGACGACGGCGGCGTGCACGATGCCGACGACGCGCACGACGCCGGTCTCGAGAAGGTTCTGCACCCGTGCCCGCACGGCCGTGCGGGAAAGCCCGACGCGGTCGGCGAGCGCCTGGAACGTCGCCCTGCCATCCCGCTGGAGCTCGCGGACGAGCACGGCGTCGACCGCATCCAGCACGGCTGTCCTCCTCGACATGTGATGAATCGTTCTGCTGGCAACTGCAAGATCATTCCATTTCAAGACGGTATGGCGTCAAATATTGATCTTGCTCGTGTTCGCCCCGCCCGGTGACCGTCGAACCGTCGGCGCCGGGTTCCGGGCGGCGCCGTTTCCGACGCCGCGCCGACCGGTCCGAGAGCGCAACGCGGCCGGGGCCGGGCCGCGCGCGGGCCCGCGCGGGGGCGGGCGGCGGGCGCGCGGGGTGGCGATGGTCACTCCCGGAGGGACGGTGCGGGCGGGGCGGCCCGCGGCGCGGACGGACGCTGCTGACCGGGTTCGAGTGCGTGACCTGCATTCCGCCTTCTCCCGGTGTTCTGATGTGCGCGCCCCTACGGCGGGCAGGCCGTCCGCGTGACGCACATGTAAGAAAAGTGCATCGGGGGCGCAGTTACGTCAAGAGGTAACTTTACAGAGAGCCAAGCCTCACGTTGCACGCTTTTCAGCCTCGTCCGCGAAGACACTTCCGTTACGCCTGGAAGGGCGCGGACACAACGCGGGAGATCACCCGGACGATCCCCGGAGACACACGACCATCACCCCCGGTCACGGGCCTGGGACGGCCCTCGCGGCGGGCCCGGGGCGGCTCCGGGCGAGCGCTTGGCCGGAGCACCCGCGGGTATGGATCACAATGTACGGTGGCCCAGCCACTCTGATCCGGGATTGGTGTGTAGTACAGCCGTGCGCCTGCTGAACGGTGAGCGTTCCGCTCACGATCTCACCTACAACGACGTCTTCATGGTCCCGCGCCGCTCCGCGGTCGGGTCCCGCCTGGAGGTCGACCTCTCCACGGTCGACGGCAGCGGGACGACCGTGCCGCTGGTCGTGGCGAACATGACGGCGGTGTCCGGCCGCCGGATGGCCGAGACCATCGCCCGCCGGGGCGGCGTCGCGGTGCTCCCCCAGGACATCCCCGTCGAGGTCGTCTCGGAGGTCATCGGCTGGGTGAAGCGCCGCGACCTGGTGGTGGACACCGCCATCCGGCTGGACCCGGGCAGCACCGCGGGCGAGGCGCTGGCGCTGCTGCCCAAGCGCGCGCACGGCGCCGTGATCGTGGTGGAGGACGACCGGCCGGTCGGCGTGGTGACGGAGGCCGACTGCCAGAGCGTGGACCGGTTCGCGCAACTGCGCGACATCATGTCGCGGGACCTGGTGACGCTGCCGCACGGCGTCGACCCGCGCGAGGCGTTCAACCGGCTGCACGAGCGCGGTCACCGGCTCGCGCCCGTGGTGGACGCCGAGGGCAGGCTCACCGGCGTGCTCACCCGGACCGGTGCGCTGCGCGCCACGCTCTACAAGCCCTCCGTCGACACGGCGGGGCGCCTGCGCGTCGCCGCGGCGGTCGGCGTGAACGGGGACGTCGCCGGCAAGGCGAAGGCGCTGCTGGAGGCGGGCGCCGACCTGCTCGTGGTGGACACCGCGCACGGCCACCAGGAGAAGATGATCGGCGCGCTGGCCGCGGTGCGGGGCCTGGACCCGTCGGTGCCGGTGGTGGCGGGCAACGTGGTGACCGCCGAGGGCACCCGCGACCTGATCGAGGCGGGCGCCGACATCGTCAAGGTCGGCGTGGGCCCGGGCGCGATGTGCACGACCCGGATGATGACCGGGGTCGGGCGGCCGCAGTTCTCCGCCGTGCTGGAGTGCGCCGCCGAGGCCCGCCGACTCGGCCGGCACGTGTGGGCGGACGGCGGCGTCCGGCACCCGCGCGACGTCGCGCTCGCGCTCGCGGCGGGCGCGGCGAACGTGATGGTGGGCTCCTGGTTCGCCGGCACCTTCGAGTCGCCGGGCGACCTGCAGCGGGCCGCCGACGGCCGGCTGTACAAGGAGAGCTTCGGCATGGCGTCGGCGCGGGCCGTCCGGCTGCGCACCGCCGAGGACTCGCCCTTCGACCGGGCCCGCAAGGCGCTGTTCGAGGAGGGCATCTCCACGTCGCGGATGTTCCTCGACCCGCGGCGTCCCGGCGTCGAGGACCTGATCGACTCGATCGTGGCGGGGCTGCGCAGCTCCTGCACCTACGCGGGCGCGCGCACCCTGGAGGAGTTCCACGAGCGGGCGACGGTCGGGATCCAGAGCGCGTCCGGCTACGCCGAGGGGATGCCGCTGTCCACCAGCTGGTGACCCGCCGCTGACCGGCTCGCGGTGCCGGATTTACGCGACACGGCCCCGGATCGGCCTCCCGATCATGCCGGTGACCTGCACGCTCTTGGTGCGGGGCGGGGATGCGGGGTCCGCCGCCCCGGAGGGGGCGACAGCATGGTCGACGGGGATCCGGCCGCCGCGGCGGGCGCGTCCGGCGGGACCGGGCGGGGGCCGGCGGGCGGGCGCGCGGGGGTGCCCGGCCGGCTCGCCGAGGCGCTGCTGATCGCGGCCGTGTCGCCGGTGGTGCCGGGGATCGCGCATCTGCGGGCCGGGCGGGTCCGGCTGGGCGGGGCGCTGCTCGGCGCGCAGGCGGCGGCGCTGACCGCGGCGGCGCTCGCCGCCGGGCGTTACCGGGCGCTGTTCCTGGAGCTGTCCGCGCGGCCGTCCTGGCTGCTGGCGCTGGCGGCGGCCTGCGTGGCCCTGGCGGCGCTCTGGGCACTGCTGATCGCCCACTCGTACGCGGTGCTGGCCCCGGAGGGGCTCGCCCCGCTGTGGCGGCTGGCCGGTGGCACCACCGTCTCGGTGCTGTGCCTGCTGGTGATCGTGCCGCCGCTGACCCTCGCCCAGTACGGCTACGTGCAGCGGCACCTGATCCGGACGATCTTCGCGGACGGGCCGGTGGCGGCCGCCGCCGTCCAGGTCGCCGCCCGGCGGATGGACACGGGGGACGCGGCCCGGCGGCCGGCCGCGCCGCGCCTCAACGTGCTGCTCATCGGCTCCGAGCCCGGCGCGCCGCAGGCCCCCGACCGCGTCGGCGGCATCACCCTGGCCGCGGTCGACGCCCGGTCCGGCGCCACGACGCTGCTGAGCCTGCCGGACGGCCTGCGCCGCGTCCCGGTCTGGTCGGGCACGGAGCCGGTCCCGTTCCCTCCGGGGCGTCCGCTGGCCGACGTGTACCGCGAGGGCGCCGCGCACCCGGAGCTGCTCGCGGGCGGCGGGCCCGTCCGGGACCCCGGGGCCGAGCTGCTGAAGCGGACGGTCGCCCACATGCTCGGGCTGGACGTCCCCTACTACGTGAAGGTGGACGCGCGCGGGGTCCGGGAACTCGCCGCGACGACCTCCCGCGCCGCACCTGCCAAGAAGGGCTGCCCTTTTTGGGCAAATCTTCGGGAAACCCGGCCATTGGCAGTGCTGAAGCGATACCAGCGACTCGCCCGGGTTCTCATCAATTCGGTAAAGACCGACGTGCCCCGCCGGCTGCTCCCGGCGCTCGCCGGGCTGGCCGCCAGGATCGAGAACGCCGAGATCACGAGCCTGCGACCAGCGGCGGGCGGGCCGTCCGCGCCGCGCGCCGACCACCCCGCACTGCGGGCCATGGCGGCGCGGGAGCCCGGTGACCCGGTCCCGGCCGTCCGGCCCGCGAGTGGATTGCCTATCCTGATCAAGAGCTGCAACTGATCGACGTTCGCGCTCGCATGCGGTCGACTCCCACGCAACCTTTGTCCGGTTCTGCGCGTCCATAATGTGAGCCAGGGGCTTAATTCACCATGGGTGGGGGACGGAGCGTTACATGTCGAGTCCATCGGCGGGCGGACGCGTCCCGGAAGATGACGTGGACCGTTCCTCGGACGGTGCGGGGGGCCTCCCCCGCGCTCTTGCGCTGACCCTGGCGTCGGCGCTCGTCTGGGGTGTGGCGCACCTCGTCGCGGGACGCCGGGTGGCCGGCGGGCTCCTGCTCGGCCTGTGGGTCGTGGCGGTGGCGGCCCTGGCGGTCACCGTCACCGTCTACCGCTCCAGCCTCGTCCACCTCGCCGTCCGGCCGGACGAGCTGCAGCGCCTGGCCGCCGGCATCGTCGCCCTCGGGGTCGTGTGGGTCGCCGTGGTGATCCGCTCCTACCTGGTGGTGCGCCCCGCCGGGCAGTCGATCAGCGCCCGGACGCTCGGCGCCGCCGCCGTCGCGGTGATGTGCTTCGCCGTCGCGGTGCCCGTGGCGTGGGGCGCGCACAGCACCTACGTCTACCGGGACGCGCTGACGAGCATCTTCCGCACCGGCAGCCAGAACGGCCGGCAGATCGACACCGCGGACCCGTGGGACGGGCAGCCCCGGGTGAACGTCCTGCTGCTCGGCGGCGACTCGGCGGCCGACCGGACCGGAGTGCGCACCGACAGCATGACGCTCGCCAGCGTCGACACCAAGACCGGCGACACGGTGCTGCTGAGCCTGCCGCGCAACCTGGAGAAGTTCCAGATGCCGCCCGGCCCGGCGCGCGACCGGTTCCCCTACGGCTTCACCGGCGACGGCCCGGAGAACCCGGGCCTGCTGAACGAGGTGTACGAGTACGCCGAGAACCACCCGGACGTGGTGCCGGGCGTGCCCAAGAACCGGCGCGGCCCCGAGCTGCTGAAGGCCACCATCGCCGGGGTCCTCGGGCAGCGCGTCGACTACTACATCCTGGTCGACATGTTCGGCTTCGCCGACATCGTGGACGCGATGGGCGGCGTCAAGATCAGGGTCACCCAGCCCATCCCGTACGGGCTCGACGGCCAGGTGCTGCAGCCCGGCTACCGGACGCTGAAGGGCAAGGAGGCGCTCTGGTACGGGCGCTCCCGCACCGACAGCGACGACTACGTCCGGATGGGCAGGCAGAAGTGCCTGATGCGGGCGATCGCGCAGCAGGCCGACCCGCAGACCGTGCTGACCAGCTTCGACAAGCTCGCCGCGGCGGCGAAGCGGACGCTCTCCACCGACATCCCGCAGGAGCTGCTGCCCGCGCTGATCAAGCTGTCCGGGAAGGTCAAGGACGGCGCGCAGATCAACAGCCTGCAGTTCGTCCCGCCGCTGATCAACTCCGGGAACCCGGACTTCGCGCTGATCCGCAGGCTGACCGCCAAGGCCGTCGGGCCCGAGCAGGCGCACGCGCCCACCTCGGCGAGCCCGTCGCCGACCGGCTCGTCCAACCTCGCGGCGAACGGCTCGCCCGGCGCGACGCCGAGCGCGGGCGCGTCGGGCGGCGCGTCGCCGGACCCGACGGGGTCGCCGGCGCCGGAGTCCAAGCCGACGTCCCTCGCGGCGACCTGCCCGTCCTGATCGTCGCGCCGGTCCTTCACACCGGTCTTCACGGGCGGTCGCGCGGCGGCGGGGGTGGGGACACACTGGCGGGGTGAAGCCCGCATACCGTGTCCGCTCGGTCGTCAACGTCGTCAACCTCTCGACGCCGCTGGGCCTGCTGCTGGCGCTGGCGGCGGCGCGCCCCTCCGGCGGCGGCCCGCGGCTGCGCGGCGCCGGGGACGGCCTGCTGGTGGCGGGCGGTTACCGGCCGCCGGTGCCGGTGGCGTCGGCGTTCACCGTCGGCAACGTGATCCTGGTCCGCGGCGACGCGTCCGGCCTGCTGTCCAGCCCCCGGCTGCTGCGCCACGAGGCCCGGCACGCCACGCAGTACGCCTGGTGCCTGGGCGTCGTCATGATCCCCCTCTATCTCGCGTGCGCGGGCGCGTCGATGGCGCTGTGCGGCGACTGGGCGTCCTTCAACCCCTTCGAGCGGTTCGCGGGGCTGGCGGACGGCGGCTACGAGCGGCGCCCGCCGCGCCCGTTCCTGCGGGGCCGCCGCTGAGCTCCCGCCCGGCCGGTGTTCGGGCAGGTCCCGCGAGGGGGGATCATTGAGGGGAGAACACTTCCGACCACGAGAGGGCGGGTGCGGGTGCCCCGGATCCTTGGCTGCGACGCCTTCCGCGTCGCGATGCCGCGCGGGCGGCGGCCGGAGAGCATTCTCGTGCGGCTCTCCGGCGGGGACGGCGCGGCGGGGTGGGGCGAGATGGCCGTCCCGGCCGGGACGGCGGACCCCGGCCCCGGCTGGGCCGACATCGAGAAGCGGATGGCGCCGGCGCTGATCGGGCTGGACTGGGACCGTCCCGAGGACGTGTCCGCCGCCGCCGACCTCGGCGCGAACGAGGCCGCCGCGGCGATCGACGTCGCCTGCTGGGACCTGTGGTGCCGGGAGCGGGGCCTGCCCCTCGCGCACGCGCTCGGCGGGACGCGGACGTCCATCGTCACCGGCGCCCGGCTCGGGCCCGAGCCGATTCTGGACACGGTCGCGTCCCGCGCCAACAGGGCGGTGGGCGCGGGCCACACTCGGGTGACCCTGCCGATCCGGCCGGGCTGGGACGTCGAGCCCGTCCGGGCGCTGCGGGAGGCCTACCCGGCGCTGGCGCTCGTCGCGGACGCGGGCCACGCCTACACCGAGTCCTCCGAGCACATGGCGGTGCTGGAGGCGCTGGACGCCTACGGGCCCGTGGCGATCGAGCGGCCGTTCCCCGCCGACGACCTCGCCGCGCACGCCCGGCTCCAGCTGCGGGTCGGCACGGCGGTCGCGCCGGCGGTCGGCGACCTGGAGACCCTGGACGCGGCGATCACGCTGGAGGCGGGCCGCGCGCTGCACCTGCGGCTGGACCGGCTCGGCGGGCTCACGGCGGCGCGCAGCGCCCACGACCTGGCGTACGCGGCGGGCTGGGACGTGTGGTGCAGCGGGTGCGGCGCGTTCGGCATCGGGCAGGCGGCGGCGGTGGCGCTGGCGGCGCTGCCGGGCTGCACGCTGCCGAGCGACGTGTCGGACCCGGCGGGCGGCCCGGTGTTCGTGACGCCGCCGGTCCGCTCGTCCGGCGGGGTCGTCGGGGTGCCGCTGACCCAGCCGGGCCTCGGCCACGAGATCGACGAGGCGCGCATCGGGCGGCTGGCGACCCGCCGGATGCGGCTGCCCGCCTGATGCCGGCGGCCGTCTGGATCGTGGCGGGCCCGCCGGGCGGCGGCAAGTCGACGGTGTGCGACCTGCTGCTGGCGCGGCTGCGCCCGGTCCCGGCGCTGCTCGACAAGGACACCCTGTTCGGCCCGTTCGTCGCGGCGACGCTGGCCTCGCACGGCCGCGACCCCGGCGAGCGCGAGGGCCCCTGGTACGACGAGCACGTCAAGCGGCACGAGTACGCCGGGCTCACCGCGGCGGCGCGGGAGATCCGTGGGCACGGCTGCCCGGTGCTGCTGAGCGCGCCGTTCACCGGGCAGATCCGGTCCCCCGCCCGCTGGGCGGAGTGGGTGGACGCGCTCGGCGGCCCGCAGGTGCGGCTGCTGTGGATCCGCACGGACGCCGCCACGCTCCGGCACCGCCTGGAGCGGCGCGGCCTGCCCCGCGACGCGGGGAAGCTGGACGGGTTCGACGCCTTCGTCGCGCGGATGCGCCCGGACGAGCCGCCTCCCGTCCCGCACGCGGCCGTCGACAACCGGCTGGCGGCGCCGCGGACGCTGGAGTCGCAGCTCGACGCGCTGCTCGCCTGAGGGGCCGCTCGCGTCACGGGCTGCGCGCCCGGGGGCCGGTGGTTCTGGAGCCGGCCGTGCCCCGCCGCGCCCGGGACGGACGGCCGCGGCGGGGCACGGCGGGCGTCAACCGTTGATGTTGATGTTGATGTTCGTGTTGTGGTCGCCGCAGCAGTGGTGGCAGCCACCGGCGATGGCCGCGGGCGCGGCGGCGGACGCCGTGGAGGCCGACGCGGCCGTGGTGAGGCCGAAGAAGCCGGCGAGCAGCGCGGCGACGGTCAGGACCAGGGCAGAGAGGAACTTCCGCATGATCATCCCTTTCGTTCGTTATGCGGCGGTCGCTCCGCGATGGTCCCCCTGGCGACACGCTCTGTAACTCGATCATCGCCATAAGTAGGCAAAGGCGCGCGGACCCGGACATCCGCCCGGTGGTCCGCGCGCCTTCCCGTGGCGCGGCGGGTCAGTACGACTTGGGCAGCCCCAGCGAGTGCTGCGCGACGAAGTTGAGGATCATCTCCCGGCTGACCGGGGCGATCCGCATCAGCCGGACGACCCCGGCCAGCATCCCGACGCCGTACTCGGTGGTGAGCCCGTTGCCGCCGTGGGTCTGAATGGCCTGGTCGACGCAGTGGATCGCGGCCTCGGCCGTCGCGTACTTCGCCATGTTCGCGGCCTCGCCCGCGCCCATGTCATCGCCCTCGTCGTACAGCCAGGCGGCCTTCTGCCCCATCAGCCGGGCCAGCTCCAGCTCGATCTTGGCGGCGGCGAGCGGGTGCGCGAGGCCCTGGTGCGCGCCGATCGGCGTCTTGAACACCTGCCGGTCCTTGGCGTAGGAGATCGCCTTGCCGAGCGCGAGCCGGCCGATCCCGGCCCCCATCGCCGCCGCCATGATCCGTTCGGGGTTGAGGCCCGCGAACAGCTGCAGCAGGCCGCCGTCCTCGTCGCCGACGAGCGCGTCGTAGGGCAGCCGGACGTCGTCGAGGTGGCAGATGAACTGCTTCTCCGGCGACACGATCTCCATGTCGATCGGGGTGAAGGTGAACCCGTCGGTGGCGGTCGGGACGATGAAGAGCGACGGCCGCAGGTTGCCCTTCTGGTCCTCGGTGCGGCTGACGAACAGGACCGCGTCGGCCTCGTCCACGCCGGAGATGAACGTCTTCTGCCCGTTGAGCACCCAGCCGTCGCCGTCGCGGCGGGCGGTGGTGGTGATGCGGTGCGCGTTGGACCCGGCGTCCGGCTCGGTGATCGCGAACGCCATCTTCACCGACCCGTCGGCGAACCTCGGCAGCCAGTGCTTCCGCTGCGCCTCGGTGCCGGACCGGGCGATGATCGTCGCGCAGATCGCCGGGGAGACGACCATCAGCAGCAGCGGGCAGCCCGCCGCGGCCAGCTCCTCGCAGACGGCGGCGAGGTCGCCGATGCCGCCGCCTCCGCCGCCGTACTCCTCCGGCACGTTGACGCCGAGGTAGCCGAGCCGCCCGGCCTCGGCCCACAGCTCGTCGGTCTTCTCGCCCGCCCTGGCCTTCTCCACGTAGTACGACGAGCCGTACTTCGCGCCCAGCTCGGCGACGGCGGCGCGCAGCGCCCGCCGTTCCTCGGTCTCGACGAAGCTCATTCGGGGGTCCCTTCCACGGAGATGACGGCGAGGACGGCGCCGGACTCGACCTGCCGTCCGGCCTCGACGTTCAGTTCGGCGACGGTCCCGGCGGCGGGGGCGGCGATGCGGTGCTCCATCTTCATCGCCTCGAGGACGACGAGGGTCTGCCCCTCGGCGACGGCGGCGCCGGGCTCGGTCTCGACCCGGACGACCGTGCCGGGCATGGGGGCGAGCAGCGAGCCGGGCGCGACCTGCGCGCTCGGGTCGGTGAAGCGCGGCACGGCCCGCAGCGCGACGGGTCCGAGCCGGGAGTCGACGAACACCTCGTCTCCGGCGGCGGCGACCGTGAACGTCTCGCGCAGCCCGTCCCGGTCGAGGACGACGCGGTCCGGCCCGGCGCTCACCAGCGCCGTGCCCGGGCACAGCTCGCTGACCAGGCCGTCGCGGCCGAGGCGGTAGTCGACGTCGACCGTGCCGTGCGGGCCGTCGAACGACCGCCGCTGCGGCTGCGACCGGACGTTCCGCCACCCGGACGGCAGCCCGCCGAGCACACCGGCGGACGCGCGGGCCCGTGCCGCGCCGGCGAGCGCGGCGGCCAGCGCGGACACCGCGACGGTCTCCTCCCCGGCGAGCGGCGCGGCCAGGGCGTCCAGGCCGATGCGGTCGAGGTAGCCCGTGTCGGTGTCCCCGGCCAGGAACGCCGGCTCCTCCAGGATGCGCACCAGCAGGTCGCGGTTGGTGGTCAGGCCGTGGACGCGGGCGCCGCGCAGCGCGGCCGCCAGGCGGCGTGCCGCGGCGGCGCGGGTCGGCGCCCAGGCGATCACCTTGGCGAGCATCGGGTCGTAGTGGACGCCGACCTCGCTCCCGCTCTCCACGCCGCTGTCGAGCCGCAGCCCGCCGGAGGGCGGGACGGCGAACGCGGCGTCCACCCCCGGCACCTCGAAGGTGTGCAGGGTGCCGCTCGCGGGCCGCCAGTCGTGCGCGGGGTCCTCGGCGTACAGGCGGACCTCGATCGCGTGCCCGTCCGGCTTCACATCGTTGTGCGGGAGCGCGGCGCCCTCGGCGCACTCGATCTGCATGCGGACGAGGTCGACCCCGTAGACGCATTCGGTGACCGGGTGCTCGACCTGCAGGCGGGTGTTGACCTCGAGGAAGTAGAACCGGCCGTCCGGCGCGAGCATGAACTCGACCGTCCCGGCGCCGACGTACCCGATGGCGCGTGCAGCGTTCTCCGCGGCCGTGCACAGCGCGTCGCGCAGCGCGTCTCCGACGGCCGGCGATGGCGCCTCCTCGATGATCTTCTGGTGGCGGCGCTGGATGGAGCACTCCCGCTCGCCGAGCGCGACGACGGTGCCGTGCGCGTCCGCGATGATCTGCACCTCGATGTGGCGGGCGCTCTCCAGCAGCGGCTCGCAGAACACGGTCGGGTCGCCGAACGCCGACTCGGCCTCGCGGCGGGCGCCGGCGACGGCGGCGGGCAGCTCGTCCAGGGCCCGGACGATCCGCATGCCGCGCCCGCCGCCGCCCGCGGACGCCTTCACCAGCAGCGGCAGGTCGGCGGCGGTGGCCTGCGCGGGGTCCAGTTCCGGCAGCACCGGGACCCCGGCCGCCGCCATCAGCTTCTTCGCCTCGATCTTCGAGCCCATCGCGGCGATCGCGGCGGGCGGCGGCCCGATCCAGGTCAGGCCCGCGTCGAGGACGGCCTGCGCGAAGGCGGCGTTCTCCGACAGGAACCCGTAGCCGGGATGGACGGCGTCGGCGCCCGCCCGGAGCGCCGCGTCCACCACCTTCGCGGCCGCGAGGTAGGTCTCGGCGGGCGACGCCCCGGGCAGCCGCACCGCCGCGTCCGCCTCACGGACGTAGGGCGCCCCCGCGTCGGGGTCGGAGTGGACGGCGACGGTCCCGATGCCGAGGTCCCGGCAGGCCCGGAACACCCGGCGGGCGATCTCGCCGCGGTTGGCGACCAGCACAGTCTTGATCATCTGCGACTCACATCCGGAAGACGCCGAAGCCGTCGGCTCCGCGCACGGGCGCGTTGTGGACAACGGACAGGCACAGGCCGAGGACGGTGCGGGTGTCGCGCGGATCGATCACCCCGTCGTCGTAGAGCCGGCCGGACAGGAAGAACGGCAGCGACTCCGCCTCGATCTGCGTCTCGACGAGCTCGCGCATCGCGCGGTCCTGGTCCTCGTCGTAGGCCTGGCCGCGCGCCTCGGCGGCCTGCCGCGCCACGATCGACAGCACGCCCGCGAGCTGCTGCGGCCCCATCACCGCGGACTTCGCGCTCGGCCAGGTGAACAGGAACCTGGGGTCGTACGCCCGGCCGCACATGCCGTAGTTGCCGGCCCCGTACGACGCGCCCATCACGATGGTGATGTGCGGGACCTTGCTGTTCGCCACCGCGTTGATCATCAGGGCGCCGTGCTTGATGATCCCGGCCTGCTCGTACTCCTTGCCGACCATGTAGCCGGTGGTGTTGTGCAGGAACAGCAGCGGCGTGTCCGCCCGGTTCGCGAGCTGGATGAACTGCGCGGCCTTCTGCGCCTCCGGGCCGAACAGCACGCCCTGCGCGTTGGCGAGCACCCCGACCGGGTAGCCGTGGATCCGGGTCCAGCCGGTGACCAGGCTCGTCCCGTACAGCGGCTTGAACTCGTCGAACTCCGAGCCGTCCGCGATCCGGGCGATCACCTCGCGCGGGTCGAACGGGATCTTCAGGTCCTCGGGGACGATCCCCGCCAGCTCCTCCGCGTCGTACCGCGGCTCCTCGACGGGGCCGGGCGCGGGGCCGAGCTTGCGGTGGTTGAGGTTCTTGACGATCTGCCGCCCGATGCGGAGCGCGTCCGCCTCGTCCGCGGCCATGTGGTCGGCGAGGCCGGACGTGCGGGCGTGCATCTCGGCACCGCCGAGCTCCTCGTCGTCGGCCTCCTCGCCGGTCGCCATCTTCACCAGCGGCGGCCCGCCGAGGAACACCTTCGCGCGCTCCTTGACCATGACGACGTGGTCGCACATGCCGGGGATGTACGCGCCGCCGGCGGTCGAGTTGCCGAACACCAGCGCGATCGTCGGGATCCCGGCGGCCGACAGCCGCGTCAGGTCGCGGAACATCCGGCCGCCCGGGATGAAGATCTCCTTCTGCGTCGGCAGGTCCGCACCGCCCGACTCCACCAGGTTGATCACGGGCAGCCGGTTCTCCAGCGCGATGTCGGACGCGCGGAAGCTCTTCTTCACCGTCCACGGGTTGCTGGCGCCGCCCCGCACCGTCGGGTCGTTCGCGACGATCATGCATTCGACGCCCTCGACGACGCCGATGCCGGTGACGACGCTGGCGCCGACCGGGAAGTCGCTGCCCCAGGCGGCGAGGGGGCTCAGCTCCAGGAACGGCGAGTCGGGGTCGAGCAGCAGCTCGATGCGCTCCCTGGCCAGCAGCTTCCCGCGCCTGCGGTGCCGGGCGACGTACTTCTCGCCGCCTCCCTCCAGCGCCTTGGCGTGCTCGGCGTCCAGTGCCGCCAGCTTCTCCAGCATGGCCGCGCGCCGCGCCCGGTACTCCGGGCCGCCGGTGTCGAGCGTGCTCTTGAGGGTCAACGGACTCCCTCCGGCTTCTCGATGTTCTCCGCCGCCGGGGCCTCGCCCCCGGCCCCCGCGTCCGGGGCGAGCAGGGATCGGGGCACGTCGGCGAGGCGGGACCGCAGCCACTCCCCCAGGGCCTTGCCCTGCGGGTCGAACCGGGTCGAGGCGGACACGCCTTCCTGCAGCAGGCCCTCGACGACGAAGTTGACCGCCCGCAGGTTCGGCAGGACGTACCGCCGGACGCGGTGGTCGCGGGTCTCGGGCATCAGCTCGTTCAGCCGCTCGACGGTGAGGAAGGGCTCCAGCCACCGCCACTGCGCGTCCGTGCGGGCCCAGACGCCGATGTTGGCGTCCCCGCCCTTGTCCCCGCTCCGCGCGCCCGCGACGCGCCCCAGCGGGACCCGCACCGTCTCCCCGGCGGGCGGGCGCGGGTCGTCCGCAGAACGCGATCCCTCTTCCGGGGCACGACCGGCGGGCCGGACACCGGACGCGGGGTCGCCCCCGGCGGCGGGGATCGGCACGCGCGTCCCGTCGGGCAGGACGGCGACGTGCTCGACCTCCCCGTTCGGCACGAACGCCGGCTTGTACACCCCGTACGGGGCGCCCTTCCCGGGCGGCGACGTCATCGTGAACCCGGGGTATCCGGCCAGCGCCAGCTCCACGACCGCCCCGCTGAACCGGCGCCCCACCTTCTCGGGGTCCGGGTCGAGGACGGCGCACCGCAGCAGCGAGGTCGCCGCGCCCTGCGAGGCCGGATCGGCCGCGGGGGCGCCGATGAGCGTCCATTCGACGCGGGCCGGCGGCGCGTCGCCGAACGCGGCCTCGACCTGGGCCCGCGCGAACGCCGCCTTGGCCTCGATGCCGAGCCCGGTGAGGACGAACGTCATCTCGTTGCGGTGGCCGCCGAGGTGGTTCAGGCACACCTTCGTCGTGGCGGGCGGCGGCGAGCCCTCGACCCCGCCGATCCGCACCCGGTCGGGCCCGTCCTGCGCCAGTTCGATGGTGTCGAAGCGCGTGGTCACGTCGGGGCCGGCGTAGGCGGGCGCGCCGATCTCGTAGAGCAGCTGGGCCGTGACGGTCTCGACGGTCACGGCACCGCCCGTCCCGGGATGCTTGGTGATCACGCTGGAGCCGTCGGCGTGGATCTCGGCGAGCGGAAAGCCCAGCGGCTTTACATTGTAGATTTCTTCAAAGAAGGCGTAGTTCCCGCCGGTCGCCTGCGCGCCGCACTCCAGGACGTGCCCGGCGGCCGTCGCCCCGGCCAGCGCGTCCCAGTCGTCGCGCGCCCACCCGAAATGCGCGGCCGCCGGCCCCACGACCAGCGACGCGTCCGTCACCCGTCCGGTGACCACCACGTCCGCGCCGGCCCGCAGGCACTCGGCGATGCCCCACGCCCCGAGATAGGCGTTGGCCGTGAGCGGGTCGCCGTACCGGGGATCGGTCAGCCCCAGCTCACCGGCGCGCGGCAGCAGGTCGTCGCCCTCGACATGGGCGATCCGCACGTCGACGCCGAGCCGGCCGGCCAGCTCGCGCAGCCGCTCGGCGAGCCCGCGCGGGTTCAGCCCGCCCGCATTGGCGACGATCTTGACGCCGCGCTCGGCGGCGAGGCCGAGGGAGTCCTCCATCTGCCGCAGGAAGGTGGACGCGTACCCTCCCCCGGGGTCCTTCATCCGGCTCCGGCCCAGGATCAGCATCGTCAGCTCGGCCAGGTAGTCGCCGGTGAGGACGTCCAGGGGACCGCCCTCCAGCATCTCCCGCACCGCGCTGAAACGGTCGCCGTAGAAGCCCGAGGCGTTACCGATCCGCAAGGGTCGACTCATGGCCAGCACCCTGCCAGCCCGCCCTGAAAAAATCAATCGCGCTTGATTGTTTTCCGGCGGCCGGATTTGGTTGACTGGAGGGCCACCCGAGCCGAGGAAGAGATGACCACGCAGGCGATCCCCCGTGAACCGCAGCAGGACCGCAGCCGCGCGACCCGGCGGCGCCTCCTCGAGGCCGCCGTCGACCGCCTCGCGTCGGTGGGCTGGGCCGGCACCACGGTCGCCACCGTCGCCGAACGCGCCGGGGTGTCGCGCGGCGCCGCGCAGCACCACTTCCGCACCCGGGAGGAGCTGGTCACCGCCGCGGTCGAGTACGGCTCCGAGGTGCGGATGGCGCAGATGCGGGAGCACCTGGACGCGCTCGCCGACCGCCGGCCGTCCACCCTCGACGTCGTCACCCTGCTCGGCGAGATGTACACCTCGCCGCTGTTCCGCGCGGCGCTCCAGCTGTGGGTCGCCGCCAGCTCCGACGAGCAGCTCCGCGCCCATGTCCTGCCGCTCGAGGCCCGGGTCGGGCGCGAGGCCCACCGCCTCACCGTCGAGGCCCTCGGCGCGGACGAGTCCGTGCCCGGCGTCCGGGAGACCGTGCAGGCCACGCTCGACCTCGTCCGCGGTCTCGGCCTCGCCGACCTGCTCACCGACGACTCGGCCCGCCGCACCGGGCTCCTCCGCCAGTGGGCGGCGACCCTCGACATGGCCCTGTCCGCACGCTGAACGTCCCGCGCCCGGCGGCAACGCACCGCGAAGTCGACGGCCCGCCCGCCCGCTGGGAGACTGGCCCGATACGCCGGACGATCACCGAGAGGGCGGGAATGCTGCATCTGCTGAGGCTGGAGTACACGGTGTCGGAGGAGGCCGCCGAACCCCACGTCAAGGAGCACGTGGCGTTCCTCGACCGGCATCATGCCGCCGGCACCTTCCTGGTCTCCGGCCAGACGGTCCCGTCCGAGCAGGGCGGCCTCATCATCGCCGCGGGCGTCGACCGCGCCGGCGCCGAGGAGATCGCCGCCGGCGACCCGTTCGTGCGCGCCGGCGTCGGCCGCTACACCATCACCACGATCGTCCCCGGCCGCGCCCACCCCGCCCTCGCCGAGCTGTTGGCGCCGTTCGGTCCATGACCGGCGAGCCTCTCCCGGACTTCCGTCCCGGCGATGTCCTCCGGATCTCCTGCCCGTTCACGGAGGTGACCGTCAGCGCCGTCCATCCCTACAACGTCTCCGTCCGCTGGCCGTGGTGGCAGGTGGATCCCGACAGCGACTTCTTCCACTGGAACGGCGACGTCGCGCTCCCCCGCGCCTCCTCCATGGACGCGGAACGCGAGTTCTTCACGACGATCCCGGACACCGAAGCGCTCGCCGCGGGCGACCGCTGCAAGGTCGGGATACCCCCGACGATCGTCCATGTCATGTCCGTCGAACGCTTCGACCCGCCGCTGGAGACAGGCCGCCTCCCCCGCCCGCACCGGCACGTCGTCGTCCTCCACCACGGCGAATCAGAGGACCCCGACGCGGAGTTCCAGGGATACATCATCGACCCCGACGACGATCAGCCGATCGCCATGGACCTCGTCTTCCGCCCGTACGCGTTCCTGCGCCCCGACGACGAGCTGGCCGACGCCGCCGGACGAGCCTGGCGCTTCGTCGCGCCCTGGGACTGGCGCCCCTTCGACGGCGGCACCGGCACCCCCGTCTGGCCGCTGACCCTCCTCTACCGCGACGGCGCCGAACCGTCGGCCGCGTCGCTCAACGCCGTCGCTCAGGCGACCTCCATGGGCTCGCACACGGAACAGCTCGCACGATGGCAGCGCTTGACGGGCGCACACCCGCCCGAACGCAGCCACCCCGCCTCCGCGTGAAGGACGACGCACCGCGCCTGACCGTGCTTATCTCGTGTGCGCTTCCAAGGCATCGATGATCACGGGCCAGAGCTCACGCGGACGGTCATGCCCCATGTCGGGGATCAGCAGCAGCTCCGCGCCGGGCACGAGCTCCGCGGTACGCCGGCCGCCGCTCGGATCGATGAGCGTGTCGTCCAGGCCGTGGATCACGAGAGTCGGCACCTGGAGTTCCCGGAGGGCATCGGCACGCGAGCCGCTGAGGATCATCGCTCCGAGCTGACGCCCGACGCCGGCGGGGTAGTAGGCACGGTCGTAGGCGGCCGCAGCCAGCTCTCGCAGGGCGGACGCGTCGCCATAGCGCTTGGAGGCCCACACCAGTTCCCGCTCCGCCGCCGCTATGTATCCGTCCCGGTCCTGAGGCTTCGGGGCGAAGAGCACCGTCCGGGCGTCCGCACTGGATTGGCCGTACTCGCTCTCACCCGTCGACGACATCATGGACGTCAGGGTCAGCACCCGCTCCGGCCTGGTGATCGCCATCGTCTGGGCGATCATTCCGCCCATCGAGGCTCCGACGACGTGGGCCCGCTCGACGCCGAGCGCGGTCAGCAGCCCGAAACCGTCGTCGGCCATGTCCTTCAGCCCGTACGGGACCATCGCCACGGCGGAGGCGATGTCCCCCGAACTCACGGCGCCGATGAACCGCCCCATGTCGACCGGATGATCGTCGAATCTCGTCGACAGCCCGCAATCGCGGTTGTCGAACCGGATCACGTAGCGGCCGCGAGCCGCCAGCGCACGGCAGAAGTCCTCATGCCAGGCGATCATCTGGGCGCCGAATCCCATGACGAGCAGAACGGGAGCATCGGAGGGATCGCCGAAGCTCTCATAGGCGATGGACACCCCGGGCGACACGTCGACGATCGGCATGTCCGCAGCCTCCCAGGGCCGGCTTCCGGAGCGCATCCGAATATTCGACGGGCGTGCGCCGCAGGCGGAAATGCGGAAGGCCCCGCCGTAACGGCGGGGCCTTCCTAAAAAATGTCCGGCGGTGTCCTACTCTCCCACACAGTCTCCCATGCAGTACCATCGGCGCTGAAGGGCTTAACTTCCGGGTTCGGAAT
>NZ_JAGEOK010000016.1 GCF_017573545.1 Actinomadura nitritigenes
AAGCCTACACCCCCCGCCCCAACACGAGGCTCTCCCGACCGGGCGGGGCGCCGCCCCGCGCGGCGCAGGCCGCCGCCGCGGACCACGCCCGAGGCCAGCCGCAGCCGCGGCTCGGCCCGGCCGGCGCCGCCCAGCGTCAGCTCCAGGCTCGCCACCGGCCCCTCGACGGTCCGCTCGGACGGCCCGTGCGGGCCGCCGCCGACCCGGACCTCGTCGCCGTCCGCGAGCATCACCCGCGCCACGGCCTCGCCGCTGGCCAGCACCGCGAGCCCCGACCGTCCGGACGGCCCGGCGACCGCGCACGCCGGCGGCCGGTTCCCGGCGCGGCCGGCCAGCGCCCGCGCGGCGCGGCGCACGAGCTCCGCCCCGTCGCCGCCCGCCTCCGAGACCTCCTGCAGCGCGGTCAGCAGCGTGTCCACCAGCGGCGCCGTCACCGCGTCGGGCGCCGCGCACACCAGCGACAGCTCGCCCTCCTGCGCGACGAGCCCGTCGCCGGGCAGCGGCCGCGCGAACGCCCGCGACCCGCCGCTCACAGCAGCCGTCCGCCGCGCAGCCTCCACCGCACGAAGAACACGCGCATGGGCCCGTTGAGGAACAGCCACTGGCCGAGCCACACGAACACGAACATCGTCAGGAACATCGATGCCGACACATGGTCTCCGACGCCGGGGACGAGCCCGGTGTTCAGCAGCAGCCACATGGCGGCGCCCTCCGGGACCATGGTGACCAGCCCGAAGAGCGTCGGCCAGTCCTTGTCCCAGCGGAACTGCATCAGCAGGTGGTACAGCAGCTCCCACGCCAGCCCCACCACCATCACGGCGAGGAGCATCAGGAACGCCGTCCGGTACGCCGCGCCGAGCGAGCCCGGCCTGCCCGGCAGCACCGGGACGACCAGCGCGGTCAGCAGCGCGCCGACCGTGGACAGCACGAAGATCCGCGTCTGCAGGCGTCCGGCGAGGGTGGGGATCACGGTGGGAGCTCCTGCGTGGGGAAGGCGTGGAGGGAGGCGGGGGCGGGGAGGGGAGCGGGGCGGGCGGCGGATCAGAGGGGACGGCCCCTCATCCACCTGATCCACTGGCCGGCCGACCGCACCGGGCCGAGCCGCGAGCAGAACCCGCGCCGGGCCAGGTCCGCGGCGATGTCCAGCGCCGCGGTCTGCATGCCGAGGAAGCTGTCGACGGCGGGGAAGTGGTTGCCCGCGGCGGCGGCGCCGGAGGCGTACAGCATCCCGCCCTCGCTCTCGGCGCCGAGCACCTCGAAGTGCTCGCCGACCGCGAGGCGGCCCGCGCCGTTGCGCCGCGCGCCGCCGTACTCCAGCAGGTCGGCCAGCACCCGGTGCTCGGGCATGTCGGCCTCAAGCCCGGTGCAGTCGATGATGAAGTCCGAGGTGTACCGGCCGAGGCGCCCGTCGTCGCTGCGGGTGAGCGACACCAGCCGCCCGTCCGGGGTCGGCTCGACCCGGTCCACCACGGCCTGGAACGGGTGGTACCAGCCGCCGGCGCGGCCCCGCCGCATCTGCTCCTGCCAGCGGCGCAGCCGCGGCGTGGTCGTCCCGCCGACGGCCTTGGACAGCGCGGCGCGCCGCTCGGGCCCGGCGCGCCGGAACTGCGCCTTCAACTGCCCGCCGAACGCCGACTTCGGCAGCGTGAACGCCTGGTAGGCCCAGCCGTCGCCGCCCTTGCGCCGCATCCACGGCCCCGAGCCGTGCACGCCGGTGACGAAGGTGCGGAACATGTGGACGATCTGCGTCTGCAGCCCGTACCGCTCCCGGTCGTCCATCAGCCGCTGCAGCACGCGGGACGCGACGATCCCGGCGCCGCGCACCACGACCACGCCCGGACGCGACTTCAGCGTCTCGTAGACGTGCTCGTGCGGCTCGTAGGCGTTGACGACGCGGTGGTAGTCGTTGTGGGTCTCGCGGAACTGCTGCAGGTCGGCCAGGAACTTCAGGCCGGGGTAGCCGACCGCCAGGTGCACGTACTGCGACCGCATCACGACCCGCTTGGTCGCGGACGTGCCGGGCGGCGGCGTCAGGACGGTGAAGTAGCCGCCGCCCGCGCGGCGCCGCACCATCCGCACCTGCCCCTTGGAGAGCATCTGCCAGTAGGAGATCCGGTCGGCCTCGCGGCGGACGGTCTCGAACACGGTGGCGGCGCGCGGGCTGAAGAAGTCGCTGAGGATCGGCTCGGTCAGCACCTGCCACAGCAGCTTGACCGACTTGTCCTGCCACGCCTCGTGCAGCGCGTAGGACGGGAAGCCCCAGATGTTGTCGGGCCGGGCGCCGGCGTCGGAGCGGATCCGCTCGCCCGCCGGCAGCTGCGACACCCGGGTCAGGTACTCCCACGACTGCCAGGGCGCGTCCCGGCTGGACAGCACCCGGAGGGCGCCCGCCGCGACCCCCTGGATCCGCAGGACGTCCACCAGCGTGAACGAGCCGAGCCCGCCGCCGACCGTGACCAGCGGCACGTCGTAGAGCGGGATGCCCGCGGACTGGACCTGCCGGTCGTGCCAGACCGGCGATCGGAGCAGCTCGGGTGTGAGGTCACCAGCTGGTCGGGCACCCTGCAACGACGTCCCCCGCGACAAGATCAAATGAATCGGCCGACACCCTATCCCAAAGCGGGCGCTCGGCAGGCGCGATCGCCGGGGCCGGAAGCGGCGCCGCCACGGGCGGGCGCGCCGTCGGCGCTCCCGGATTGAACGGCGCGACACGGGTATGCGCACCGACATGTCTGTATCGGCGGAGCGACTGCGTCAGGTGGGCAAGCTGGGACACGGCGAGCGCGCGAGGCGGGGCGGGACCGGGCAGGGCCCCGGCGGCGACGGGGAGCGGGGGACCGCGGCGCTGCGCCGCGACCTGGCCGACCGGGTGGACGGCGAGGTCCGCTTCGATCCCGGATCGCGGGCCGCCTACGCGCACGACTCCTCGAACTACCAGCAGCCGCCGATCGGCGTGGTGGTGCCCCGCACCGTCGAGGCCGGCGCCGAGGCGGTCGCCGTCTGCGCCGAGCACGACGTCCCGGTGCTGTCGCGCGGGGGCGGGACGAGCCTGGCCGGGCAGTGCTGCAACACCGCCGTCGTCATCGACTGGTCGAAGTACTGCCGCGACCTGGTCTCCGTCGACCCGGAGCGGCGGACGGCGATCGTCGAGCCCGGCGCGTGCCTCGACGACCTCAACGAGGCGCTGTCGGAGCACCGGCTGATGGTCGGGCCGAAGCCGTCCACCCACGACACCTGCACGATCGGCGGGATGATCGGCAACAACTCGTGCGGCGCGTCGGCGCAGGCGTACGGGAAGATGGTCGACTCGGTGGTCCGGCTGGAGGTGCTGACCTACGACGGCGTGCGGATGTGGGTCGGGCCGACCTCCGACGAGGAGTACGAGCGGATCCAGGCCGAGGGCGGCCGCCCCGCCGAGATCTACCGGGCGCTGCGCGCGCTCCGCGACGACGGCATGGAGCTGATCCGCACCCGCTACCCCGACATCCCGCGCCGCGTGTCCGGCTACAACCTCGACTCGCTGCTGCCCGAGAAGGGCTTCGACGTCGGGCGCGCCCTGGTCGGGTCGGAGTCGACGCTGGTCACCGTGCTGCGCGCGGAGATCTGCCTGGTGCCGGTCCCGCCGTTCGAGTCGCTGGCGGTGCTCGGCTACGACGACATCTTCGCGGCCGGCGACGCCGTGAAGCGCGTCCTGCCCTCCGAGCCGCTCGCGCTCGAGGGCATGGACGACACGCTCCTCGACCTCGCCAGGCAGGACAAGCTCGCCGGGCCCGCCGTCCTGAAGGACATGCCCGAGGGGTCCGGGTGGCTCATGGTCCGGTTCGGCGGCGACACCAAGGAGGAGGCCGACCGGCGCGCCCACGACCTCATCGAGCGGCTGGAGAACGAGCCGGACCCGCCGCACTGCACCTTCGTGCACGACCCCGCGCTCGAGGAGCGGCTCTGGAAGGTCCGCGAGGCCGGGCTCGGCGCCACCGCCTACCCGCCCGGGCACCCCGACACCCACGAGGGCTGGGAGGACTCGGCCGTCCCGCCCGAGCGGCTCGGCGACTACCTGCGCGACTTCCAGAGGCTCATCGACGAGTTCGGCTACGGCCCCGTCGCCCTCTACGGCCACTTCGGGCAGGGCTGCGTGCACACCCGCATCCCGTTCGACCTGGAGGACGAGAAGGGGACCGGCAACTACCGCAGGTTCATCGAGCGCGCCGCCCGCCTCGTCGTCGACTACGGCGGGTCGCTGTCGGGCGAGCACGGCGACGGCCAGTCCCGCGGCGAGCTGCTGCCGCTGATGTTCGGGGACGAGGTCGTCCGGCTGTTCGGGAGGTTCAAGGCGATCTTCGACCCGCGGGGGAAGATGAACCCCGGCAAGGTCGTCCACCCCTACCGCCTCGACGACAACCTCGACCACCTCGGCTACGACCCCGCCGAGCCGAGGACGCACTTCTCCTACCCCGACGACAAGCACCGCTTCACCCACGCGGCGGCCCGCTGCGTCGGCATCGGCAAGTGCCGCGCCTCGTCGGGCGGCGTCATGTGCCCGAGCTACCGGGCGACGGGGGAGGAGGAGCACTCCACCCGCGGCCGCGCCCGCATCCTGATGGAGATGATGCGCGGCATGCCGCAGGACGGCACGCCCGACCCGTCGGTCCCCGGGCCCGGCGGCGCCGCCGTTATTACCGACGGGTGGCGGTCCGATGACGTCCGCGACGCCCTCGACCTGTGCCTGGCCTGCAAGGGCTGCCGCAGCGACTGCCCCGTCAACGTCGACATGGCGACCTACAAGGCCGAGTTCCTGTCCCACCACTACGCCGGGCGGATCCGCCCGCCCGCGCACTACACGATGGGCTGGCTGCCGCTCTGGGCGAAGATGGCCTCGGTGGCGCCCGGCGCGGCCAACACCGCGCTGAACGTCCCCGGCCTCGACCGGGTGATCAAGCGGCTCGGCGGTATCGCCCCGCAGCGCGAGATGCCGCGGTTCGCCGCCGAGCGGTTCACCGACTGGTTCAAGCGCCGCCCGGCGCGCACCGGCGGCCGCCGGGTCGTGCTCTGGCCCGACACGTTCACCAACAACTTCCACCCGCACATCGCCAAGGCAGCCGTCCGCGTGCTGGAGGCGTCCGGGTACCAGGTGGAGGTGCCGCCGGTCCCGATGTGCTGCGGCCTGACCTGGATCTCCACCGGCCAGCTCGGCGTCGCGGCGCGCGTGCTGCGCCGCACCGTCGGCGCGCTGGCGCCGCGGCTGCGCGAGGGGATCCCCGTCGTCGGCCTGGAGCCCAGCTGCACCGCCGTCTTCCGCGCCGACGCGCCGGAGCTGATGGAGGGCGACCGCGTCGAGGACGACGTGAAACGGCTGCGGGACCAGACCCGCACCCTCGCCGAGCTGCTCGACGAGCACCAGGAGGAGTCCGGCGGCCCCTCGCCCGGCGCGTCCCACGACGTGGTCGCCGGGCTGGACCGGCCGAAGGTCCGCGCGATCGCCCAGCCGCACTGCCACCAGCACGCCGTCATGGGGTTCGGCACCGACGAGCGCGTCCTCGCCCGCGCCGGCGTCGAGGTCGAGACGCTCGACGTCGGGTGCTGCGGCCTGGCCGGCAACTTCGGCTTCGAGAACGGCCACTACGAGGTCTCGACCAAGATCGCCGAGCAGGGCGTGTGGCCCGCCGTCGAGGACGCCGGGCCCGGCACCACCGTGCTGGCCGACGGGTTCTCCTGCCGGACGCAGATCGAGGCGGGCACCGACGCCCGGCCCCGCCACCTCGCCGAACTGCTCGCCGACCTGCTGCCGGACGACGCCGGCCGGCCCTGAGGGCCCGCCGGCCGGCCCTGAGGGCCCGCCGGCCGCTGGTCGTGCCGTCCACGCGGGGGCCGGCGAAGCTCGTCACGCCCGCCGGGCTGCTGGAGGTCGACCCGTCCACCGCGCTGCGGACGGTCGACCGGACGCCGCTCAGCCGCGCGGCACGACCAGCGCCCACGACTTGACCGAGCCGTGGCCGTGCCAGGGCAGGTGGTCGGCGATGTGCCCGAACGACGAGCCCGCCTCGCCGTTCAGCAGCGTCACCTCCGTGACCGGCCCGGACGGCAGCCGCGCGCAGAACGTGAACGCCCAGACCGGGCGGTCCGGCAGCGCGTACCCGGTGAACAGCTCCTCGATCACGACCCGGGTCGGCGGGCGGTCCGCCATGGCGGACCGGTCGGCGTCGGTCAGGCCGCCGAAGTCGCGCATCGCGACCGGGCCGTAGAACACCTCCGCCTTCCGGTCGCCGCCCTCGATCGGCACCGCCGTCGCGTGCGCGGCGAGGTCGCAGGCGGGCAGCAGGGCGGCGGCGAACACCGGGAACACCGTGTGCGTCCAGCCGTCGAGCGCGTCGGTGGCCGGATGCCGGTCGCCGCCCGGCACGCCCACCGCCTGGTCCCAGGCGAACATCCCGCCGAAGCTCGGATGCGACACCCCGATCGGCAACTGGACGAGCCCGTTGTCCTGCGGCTGCGGCGCGGCGATCGCGATCCGCACGCCCGTTCCCGCCACGTCGACCTCCGCGCCGTCCGCCGACGCGGGCAGCGCGTGCCCCTCCGCCAGAAGCCCGGCGAGCAGTGCGGCGATGTCCTCCGCCCCCATGTCCATGATGATCACCGTAGCGGGGCGGAGGTGGAGGTACCCGCCGTTTCCCCGAACCGCGCCGGAGGCGGCGCGGCCGGTCAGGACGCCAGGGCGACGAGCTCCTCCAGGGTCGCGCCGAGCGGCGCGTCCAGGGTCACCAGCGCGTGCGGGTCGCCGCGCGTCGCGCCCCGGTTGACGATCGCCACGGGCACGGAGTGCCGCGCCGCGTGCCGCACGAACCGGTACCCCGACAGCACCGTCAGCGACGACCCGAGCACCAGCAGGGTCCCGGCGGACTCGGTCAGCGCGTAGCAGTCGCGGACCCGCGCGGGCGGCACGTTCTCGCCGAAGAAGATCACATCGGGCTTCAGCAGCCCGCCGCAGCGCGCGCAGTCCACCGTCCGGAAGGACGCGACGTCGGCGTCCGACAGCACCGCGTCGCCGTCCGGGTTGATCATGTCGGGCCGGGCGTCCCAGCCGGGGTTCGCGGCGCGCAGCCGCTCCTCCAGCCGCGTGCGCGGGGTGCGCTCGCCGCAGTCCAGGCACACCACCCGGTCGAGGCCGCCGTGCAACTCGACGACGCCGTCCGCGCCCGCCGCCTGGTGCAGCCCGTCGACGTTCTGGGTGATGATCCCCGCCAGCAGGCCGCGCCGCTGCAGCTCGGCGACCGCGCGGTGGCCCGCGTTCGGGCGGGCCCCGGCGATGTGCCGCCAGCCGAGATGGCTGCGCGCCCAGTACCGGCGCCGCGCCGCAGCGTCCCCGGTGAAGCGCTGGTAGGTCATCGGCTCGGCGCGCCGCCGCCGGCCGGTCTCGCCCCGATAGTCCGGAATGCCCGACTCGGTGGAGAGTCCCGCGCCGCTCAGCACCACCACGTCGCCGTCGGCCACCAGGTCCGCCAGCAGCGCCAGCCCGGGGACCGTTTCCGACCGTTCTTCTACAACCTGCGTCACCTCTCCATGGTGCACGACGGCGCGGTTGACCGTCCGTTCTGACAGGCGGTGACCGTCCGCCCGTGGTGAACCGGGCCGATCTTGACCGTGTTGACTGACTCCTGCCATGTACTGACGGGGATATGTGCAGGTCAGGTGCGTGAATGACGGAGTTCGAGCAACTTTCCACCAGGTGATGACCGAAGTCGGTCATGAGTGCTACGTTCCCCTGCGTGACCTCGAGCAAGCGACGCGCGCAGATCGTGTCCTCGCTGCGCACGAAGGGGGCGGCGTCCGTCAAGGAGCTGGCCGAGAGCCTTCAGGTGAGCGAGTCGACGATCCGCCGGGACCTGGACCTGCTGGACCGCAACGGTGAGCTCGTCCGCACCTACGGCGGTGCGGCGCTGACCCCGCGGGCGGCGGTGCCGGAGGTCTCCTTCGCGGTGTCGGCCGAGCACGACAGCGCCGAGAAGGAGGCCGTGGCGGCGCGGGCCGCCGCCCTGGTCGAGGACGACATGGTCGTCGTGCTCGACATCGGCACCAGCACCCGGCTGCTCGCCCGGCACCTGCGCGGCCGCCCGGTCACCGTGATCACCGCGAACCTGGCCGTGCTGGACGAGCTGCGCGACGACGAGGCCGTCCGGCTGTGCCTGCTCGGCGGCGTGGTCCGGCGCAACTACCTGACGCTGGTCGGGTCGCTGACCGAGACCGCGCTCCGCCAGGTGCGCGCCGACCTGGTGTTCCTCAGCTGCACCGGGGTCCGGCCGAACGGGCTCGTGGTGGACGACATGGAGGTCGAGACCCCGATCAAGCAGGCGATGATCGAGTCCGCCGACCGGGTCGTGCTCGTCGCCTCCGAGGCCAAGTTCCCCGGCACCGGCTCGCTGCGCGTGTGCTCCCTCGCGCAGGTCGACGCCCTCGTCACCACGGCCGGGGCCGATCCGAAGACTCTCGAGCTCTGCCGGCAGGCGGGCGGGAAGGTGTTCATCGCATGAAGCTGGCCATTCTCGGCGGCGGCGGGTTCCGGGTGCCCTACGTGTACCAGGCCCTGCTGCGCGACCACGGCACCCCGCGCATCGAGGAGGTCTGGCTGCAGGACTCCGACGCCGGCCGCCTCGAGGGCATGGCGGCGGTGCTGGCCGCGCTCGCGGACGAGGACGCGGGCGGCGCCGGCGCGGCGCCGAAGGTGTTCACCTCCACCGAGCTGGACAAGGCCCTCGAGGGCGCCGACTTCGTCTTCGCCGCGATCCGCGTCGGCGGGCTCGCCGGCCGGGTGTGCGACGAGCGGGTGGCGCTCGACCTTGACGTGCTCGGGCAGGAGACCACCGGCCCCGGCGGCCTGGCCTACGGGCTGCGCACGATCCCGGTGATGCTCGACATCGCGCGCCGGGTGAAGGCCCTCGCGCCGGACGCCTACGTCATCAACTTCACCAACCCCGCGGGCATGATCACCGAGGCGATGCAGTCGGTGCTCGGCGACCGGGTCCTCGGGATCTGCGACACCCCGTCGGGGCTCGGCACCCGCGTCGCCGCGGCGCTCGGCCTCGACCCGTCCCGCGTGCAGCTGGACTACGTCGGCCTCAACCACCTCGGCTGGATGCGCCGCATCCTGCACGACGGCGTGGACGTGCTGCCGCGGCTGCTCGCCGACGACGAGCTGCTCGGCTCGCTGGAGGAGGGCGTGGTGTTCGGCCGCGACTGGCTCCGCGACCTCGGGGTGATCCCGAACGAGTACCTGTACTACTACTACTTCAACCGCGAGGCGGTCCGCGCCACCCTCGACGCGCCCCAGACGCGCGGCGAGTTCCTGGCCAACCAGCAGGCCGCGTTCTACGAGCGGATCGCGGCGGCGTCCGGCGGCGCGGCGATGGAACTGTGGCGGGAGACGGTCGCGTCCCGCAGCGCGAGCTACATGGCGGAGATGAAGGGCGCCGACACCGGGAGCGAGCTGGCGGGGCACGCCGGCGTCGACCCGGTCGACGAGGGCTACGCCGGCGTCGCGCTGAGCGTGATGGCCGCGATCAGCCGCAACGAGCCCGCCACGATGATCCTGAACGTCCGCAACGGGACGACGGTGCGCGCGCTGCCCGAGGACGCCGTGGTGGAGGTGCCGGTGCTGGTGGACGCCGGCGGCGTGCACCCGCTGACGCTCGCGCAGCCCGACCTGCACCAGGCCGGCCTGATGCAGCAGGTCAAGGCCGTGGAGCGGCTGACGATCAGCGCCGCGCGGACCGGCTCCCGGGCCGAGGCGGCCAAGGCGTTCGGGCTGCACCCGCTGGTCGACTCGGTGTCGGTGGGGCGGCGGCTGCTGGACGGCTACGCCGCCCGCATCCCGGAGGTCGCGGCCGTGTTCGCGGGCGGGACGTGACGGGCGGCAGGCCGGCCGCGGCACCACCGCCCCTCCCGGCCCGTACCCCACCCTGTTTTGTCCTGACAACCGGTCATCCTGGTCTCATCTCTGACGGCCCTCGTGAGGAGGCGCAATGACAGCAGGAACCCTGCGCGGGGCTCCGGCCGCCGGCGAGGACGGCACCGCCGCCGCCCCGCCCGCCGCCCCGTCCGGCGGCGAGACCGGGGCCCGCGGCCGCCCGCCCGAGCCCTCGCTGGCCGACCCGTGCGCCGAGCGCGGCGCGGTGACCGAGCGGCTGCTGGCGGAGCGCGCGGACGGCGGCCAGGGGCCGGCGCCCGACCTCGACGTGTTCCTGTCCGGCCAGGTCTTCATGGACATGATCTTCACCGGGCTGCCCGGCCTGCCGCCGCCCGGCACCGAGCTGTTCACCGACGGCCTCGGCTCGGCGCCCGGCGGCATCGCCAACATCGCGGTGGCGATGAGCCGGCTCGGCCTGCGCGTCGGGCTCGCCGCCCCGTTCGGCGACGACCTGTTCGGCGCCTACCTGTGGCGGACCCTCGCCGAGCAGGAGGGCGTGGACCTCGGCCACTCCCGCCGCGTCCCCGCCTGGCCCACGCCGGTCACGGTGTCGCTGGCCTACGACTCCGACCGCAGCATGGTCACCTACGCCAAGCCCGTCCCGGACATCGGCTCCGCCGACGGCCCCTACGAGGAGGTGCTCGGGTCGGCGCCCCCGTCGGCGCGGGCCTGCTTCATCGACATCGAGCGGCCGGTGCCCGCGTGGGCGCGGGACATGCGCGCCACCGGGACCACGGTCTTCGCCGACCTGGGCTGGGACGCCACCGAGACCTGGTCCAGCGAGGTGCTGGACCGCCTCGAGCACGTGGACGTGTTCCTGCCCAACGCGGTCGAGGCGATGGCCTACACCCGCACCGCCTCGCCCGAGGCCGCAGCCCGCGCCCTGTCGGAGCGCGTCCCGGTGGTCGTGGTCAAGCGCGGCGGCGCCGGCGCGATCGCCATCGACGCCCGCAGCGGCGAGGTCGCCGAGACCGACGCGCTCCCGGTCCGGGCGCTGGACGCCACCGGAGCGGGCGACGTGTTCGGCGCCGGGTTCCTGTTCGGCACCCTCGCCGGGCTCCCCCTGGACGAGCGGCTGAAGTTCGCCAACCTGTGCGCGGGCCTGTCGGTCCGGCACCGCAGCGGCTCGCTCGGCGCCCCCTGCTGGGGGGAGATCGCCGCGTTCGGCGAGTCCGGCGAAGTCCCCGAGGAGGTCCTCGAACCGTACGCGTTCGTCGTCGACTACATTCCCGACTCGGCGACCGACACCGTCGTGCGCGCCGAGCCGACGCTCCGCGACGACCTGCAGCACTCGTCCTGACCGATCGTCCCAGCCCCCCCGCCCCACCCCAGGACCCGTACCGGCCCCCGGGCCGGCACGGGACAGCAGCACAGAAAGGAGCCGCAGGAATGCCGACGCTCATGAGACGGAGCACGGTCGCCGCGGCGGCGGCCCTGGTGACCGCGCTCGCCGCCGCCTGCGCGCCGGGCTCGTCGGACGACAAGCCGGCGAGCAAGGCGCCCGCGGCGGTCAGCACCGACGTCGCCAAGGCCGGGAACGTGACCCTCACCGTCTGGGACCAGGAGGTCCAGGGCGGGCTGAAGGAGCAGATCGAGAAGCTCAACGCCCAGTTCGAGGCCAAGTACCCGAACGTCAAGATCAAGCGGGTGTCGCGCTCCTTCAGCGACCTGCAGAAGACGCTGCGGCTCGCGCTGTCGGGCAGCAACCCGCCCGACGTCGTCGAGGCCAACCAGGGCTACGCGTCCATGGCCCAGTACGTCAAGGACGGCATGCTGCTGCCGCTCGGCGCCTACGACCAGGCGTACGGGTGGTCCAAGCGGTACCCGAAGGGCCTGCTGGACCTCAACAGCGTCACCAAGGACGGCAAGCTCATCGGGTCGGGCGACCTGTACGGCGTCTCACTGAACGGCGAGATCGTCGGGCTCTACTACAACAAGGAGAAGCTCGCCAAGCTCGGCATCCAGCCGCCGAAGACCTGGGACGAGTTCGAGCAGGCGCTCGCCACCGCCAAGGGCAAGGGCGAGGTGCCGATCGCGTTCGGCAACCTGGAGAAGCTGCCCGCGATGCAGCTGTACGGCATCCTGCAGGACGCCGCGACCGGCAAGGAGGCCGTCCGCAAGCTGGTGTTCGGCAGCGGCGGCTCCTGGACGGACGCCTCCAACGTGCAGGCCGCGCAGAAGCTCGCGGACTGGGCGAAGAAGGGCTACCTCACCAAGGACTCCAACTCGGTGAAGTGGGACGACACCCCGGTGAACTTCGCCAAGGGCGAGGGCGTGTTCATGTTCGGCGGCACCTGGTGGGCGCCGGACCTCAACGACCGGATGAAGGACAAGGTCGGCTTCGCGCTGCCGCCCGCGCCGCAGGCGGGCGCGCCCGTGGCGACCATGGGCGGCGAGAGCCTGCCGTGGTCGATCACCTCCAAGTCCAAGCACGCCGACGTCGCCGCCGCCTACATCAACTTCATCACCTCCCCGGAGGCGATGAACGTGGCGGTGCAGACCGGCAGCCTTCCGGTGCTGCCCGCCTCCACGCAGCCGGACAAGCCGCTGATGAAGGAGGTGTCGACGGCCTGGGCCGAGCTCAGCAAGAACGACGGCACCACCCCCTACATCGACTACACGACCCCGACGTTCACCGACGCGTTCGGCGGTCCGCTGCAGGGCCTCGTGGCCGGCAAGAAGTCCGCCCAGGAGGCCATGAAGGCGGCCCAGGACGACTACACCGCCTTCCAGAAGAAGAAGTAGTGACGACCGGCCCGGCGTGACCGCCGGCCCCGCCGCCGCCCCGGCACCCCCGGCGCGGCGGCGGGGCACCGGCCGACCCCCGCGCGGAACGCGAGGGCGGCCCGCGCCGACGAGGTGACAGCGAGGAGCGCGCAGATGACGACCGTCGCGCGGCAGAAGACCCCCGAGCCGGGGCCCGAGGCGTCCGGCTCGAGCAACGCGCGGCCCGCAGGCCGCCGGGCCAGGTCCCGGCCGCCGGGCGAGCCCCGCTCCGTCGGCTGGCTGTACGTGCTGCCGGCCCTGGCGGTGTACGGGGCGTTCCTGCTGTGGCCGCTGGTGCGGGGAGTGCAGTTCTCCCTCTACCACTGGGACGGCATCGGCCAGGCGACCTGGGCGGGGCTGTCCAACTACACCGCCACCTGGACCGACCCGACGCTGCGCGGCGCGTTCGGGCACCTGCTGCTACTGATCGTGTTCTACGCGATCCTGCCGTGCTGCATCGCGTTCGTGCTGGTGGCCATCATGTCCCGGACGAAGATCCGCGGCCTGACGTTCTTCCGCACCGTGCTGTTCATGCCGCAGGTCATCGCGATGGTCGCGGTCGCGGTGGCGTGGCAGTGGGTGTACTCCACGCACGGGCCGGTCAACACCGTCCTCGGCTGGCTGCACGACCTCGGGCTCCCCGACTGGCGGCACGGCTGGCTCGGCGACTTCACCTTCGCGCTGCCCGCCATCGGGCTCGTCGGCACCTGGGTGGAGATCGGCCTGGCGCTGGTGCTGTTCCTGGCCGGCGTGCAGAAGATCCCGCGGGAGCTGTACGAGGCGGCGCGGATCGACGGCGCCGGGGCGGTCCGGGAGTTCTTCACCGTCACCCTGCCGGGGCTGCGCCGCGAGCTGTCGGTGGCGCTGACGCTCACCACGATCATGGCGGTGCGCAACTTCGACCTCATCTACATGGCCACCGCCGGCGGGCCGGGCGACTCCACGAAGGTGCCCGCCTACGAGGTCTACAACCGGACGTTCAACACCGGCGAGGTCGGCCTCGGCTGCGCGATCGGCGTCACCCTGGCCGTGCTGGCGTTCGCGGTCACCGCGGGCATCGGCCGCCTCGTCGAGGGGAGGGGCGAATGAGCAGGCGCTACGAGCGGATCCTGAACCACGCCGTGCTGGCGCTGTTCGCGGTGATCGCCCTGTTCCCGATGATCGGCATCGTCGCGCAGGCGCTGCGGCTGCCCGGGGACCTGTCCTTCGACACCTTCCGGGTGGCCTGGAGCGAGGGCCACTTCGCCGCCTACCTGCGCAACAGCGTCATCGTCACCGCCATCACGGTGGTGCTGGCCAGCGTCTTCTCGATCATGTCCGGGTACGCGCTCGGCGTCATGCGGTTCCGCGGCGCGGGGGCGGTGTTCCTGCTGTTCCTGGCGGGCCTGACCATCCCGACCGAGGCCGTCGTCGTGCCGCTCTACTTCGACCTGCGCTCGGCCGGGCTGGACAACACCTACGCCGGGCTGATCCTGCCGCAGGTCGCCATGTCGGTCGCGTTCGGCACGTTCTGGATGCGCGCCTACTTCCGCAGCGTCCCGCCCTCGCTGATGGAGGCGGCCCGGATGGACGGCGCGTCGAGCTGGACGACCCTGTGGCGGGTGCTGGTGCCGGTCGGCCGGCCCGCCATCCTCACCATGGTCGTGCTGATCACCATGTGGACCTGGAACGAGTTCCTGCTGCCGCTGGTGATCGTCAATTCCGACGAGGGACTGCGCACCGCGCCTCTGGGGCTCTCGTTCTTCCAGGGCGCGCACAAGACCGACTATTCGCTGCTCATGGCGGGCGCGCTGATCATCGCCGCGCCCATCGTGATCGTCTATGTCTTCCTGCAACGGCGGTTCATTGCAGGGATGCTCTCGGGGGCCATCAAGGAGTAGGGAGTCCGGGGCCGCCCCCCAGCGGCCCCGCAACGGAACAGGAGAGTTCATGCGAAGACTCGCCCTACCCGCCGTCCTGTCCGCCGCGCTGGCGGGCTCGGCCATCGCGCTGGCCGGCCCGCCCGCGCAGGCGCGGACGGCACCGTCCGACCAGGGCCGGCTGGACGTGCTTTTCGTCGGGGCGCACCCCGACGACGAGTCCGGCACCCTGTCGACGCTCGGCCAGTGGAACGAGTTCGACAAGGCCAGGACGGGCGTGCTGACCGTCACCCGCGGCGAGGGCGGCGGCAACGCCGCGGGGACCGAGGAGGGCCCGGCGCTCGGCCTGCTGCGCGAGAACGAGGAGCGCCGCGCGGTCGGCAAGGCGGGCGTCACCGACGTCCACAACCTCGACAAGGTCGACTTCTACTACACGGTGAGCGCGCCGCTCACCGAGGACACCTGGGGCCACGACGACACGCTCGCGAAGGTCGTGCGGATCGTCCGCGAGACCCGGCCCAAGGTGATCGTGACGATGAACCCGGCGCCGCTGCCCGGCCAGCACGGCAACCACCAGGAGGCCGCGCGGCTGGCGACCGAGGCGTACTACGCCGCCGCCGACCCCAAGGCCTTCCCGACCCAGCTCGGCAAGGAGGGGCTGAAGACCTGGGCGCCGGGGCGGCTGTTCCAGGGCGGCGGCGCGTCCGGCCCGACCGGGCAGGACTGCGCGGCCAAGGTCACCCCCAGCACGCCGGCGTCGGTGGCGTACGGGGTGTGGGGCGGCCGCACGTCGCCCCGCAACGGCGGCAAGACGTGGGCGCAGGTGGAGCGGGAGGCGCAGCGGCTGTACGTGAGCCAGGGCTGGGCCGGGTTCCCGGACGCGCCGTCGGACCCGTCCAAGATCGGCTGCGACTTCTTCACCCAGATCGCGAGCCGGGTGCCGTTCACGCTCGGCAACGCCGACCCGTCGGCTCCGCTGGAGGGCGCGGTCACGCCGGGCAAGGGCGGCCTGCCGCTCGGGACGCAGTTCTTCCTGACCGCGCAGTCGTACGGGGTGACGCCCGGCGCGGCGTTCACGGTGACTGCGCACGCGAGCGCGCCGCAGCAGCTGAAGAACGCGCGGGCCGCACTCTCGGTGCCGTCCGGTTGGAACGTGACAGGGAACGGTGACCTGGGCAAGGTCGGATCGGGCGAGCGGACGGCGACGTTCACGGTGACGCCGCCCGCCGGCGCCACGGTGGGCCGCGCCCAGATCTCCGCGACGCTCACGTCCGGCCGCGCCACCGGCCAGACCGCGACGATGGTGAGCGTCCAGCC
This sequence comes from Actinomadura nitritigenes, assembly GCF_017573545.1. GTDB lineage: Bacteria > Actinomycetota > Actinomycetes > Streptosporangiales > Streptosporangiaceae > Spirillospora > Spirillospora nitritigenes. The sequence goes on from NZ_JAGEOK010000016.1 coordinate 15,898, forward strand.
GCCCGTCACGGGCCGGCAGCAGCCGCTGCCCCGCGTCGACGACTTCGACACCTGGGCCACCAGGACCGGCGTGCCCGCGCTCATCGGCCAGATGAAGCGCGTGCTGACGGTCGCGTCGGGCAGGTCGCGCGACGTCCGGGTGGACCTGGTGAACACGACCTCGTCCGCGCAGTCGGGCACGGTGAAGCTGGACCTGCCGAAGGGCTTCTCGGCCGACGCCGCGTCCAAGCCGTACACGCTCGCGGCCGGCGCGAAGGGCACGGCCACCTTCAAGGTGACCAACACCGACGCCTCGCTGCCCACGTCCAACGAGGGCGGCTCCGGCGGCGACTACGACTACACCATCACCACCACCCCGTCGTCCGGCCCGGCCGACGTGGAGCAGGCGGCGCTGGAACTGGTCCCGGTCGCCGAGATCCCCAAGGCGTCCGCCGCCCCGAAGATCGACGGCAAGGAGGAGCCCGGCGAGTACGCCGGCGCCGAGCTGAACCTGTCGCGGGTGTGGGAGGGCGACGCCTGCCAGTCGGCCGCCGACTGCTCGGCCACCGGCAAGGTGACCTGGACCGACGACGCGCTGAACGTGCTGGTCAAGGTCCGCGACGACAAGCAGGGCACGGTGCTCGGCGCGGACGACTGCAAGCGGCACTGGCGCACCGACTCGGTCGAGATCGGGATCGACCCGCGCGGTGACTCGGAGAACACCTCGACCACCTTCAAGACCGGCATCTTCCCGCAGATGTCGGACGGCAAGCCCTGCTTCGAGCGCGACGCCGACGCCCACCAGGGCGGTGCGGACGCGGCGCCCGGCATGCAGGTGGCCGCGACGGTGAACCAGCCCTACGACGGCTACACCATCGAGGCGAAGATCCCGTTCAAGGACCTGCCGACAGCCGTGGACCCGGCGCGGATGGGCCTGAACGTCTTCGTCTACGACTCCGACACCCAGGACAAGACCGGCCAGACCCGGATCGGCTGGTCGACCTGGGGCGGCGTGCAGGGCGACCCGTACCGGTGGGGCCAGACGACCCTGCCCGGCTACACCCCGGACCCGAGCCTGCCGACCACCCCGCCCGCGCCGGTGATGCCGACCGACGCGGCGGCCTCGGTCAACTCGCCCGAGTCGATCGAGCAGGCCGTCCGCACCGGGATCCCGCTCGCGGGCGGCCCGGCGGCGCCGCGGTCCGACAGCGCGCGGATCGCCGGTGAGCCGAAGGTGTCCGGCGGGTCGGCGACCTTCCTGCTGCAGGCCACCGGTCCCGGCACGGCCCACGTGACGGCCTGGGACGGCAAGGTCCTCGGCACCAAGACCGTCGAGGTGAAGGGCGCCGGCTCCCAGTCCGTGACGGTGACGGGCGCGAGCGGCCTGCTCGCCGTCGCGTTCGAGGCGAAGAAGGGGGGCACGGCCAGCAGCATCGCCCGGCTGAGCCGGTGAACGGCGCCGCCGCGCCGGGTTCGCGCCCGGCGCGGCGGCATCCGCCCGATGGCCGGGCCGGCGCGCCGGGGGCGCGTCCGGCCCGGTCAGCGGCCGACGAGCGTGTGGGAGAAGGAGTACCGGTCGGCCCGGTAGACGTGGTCGCCGTACTCGACGGCGGTGCCGTTGTCGTCGAAGGCGGTGCGGGTCATGGTGAGCAGCGGCGTGCCGCTCCGCTCGTCCAGCAGCCGCGCCTCCGCGGCGGTCGCGCCCCGCGCCCCGATCGTCTGGTGCGCGATCCGCAGGTTCACCCCGGCGGAGCGCAGCGTCTCGTACAGGCCGTGCTCGGCGAGGTGCTCGGCGGTGACGTCGATCAGCCCGGCGGGCAGCACGTTGGTGAGCAGCGCCAGCGGCTCGCCGCCGGTGAGCCGCAGCCGGCGCAGCCGCAGCACCTCGGTCCCGGCCGGGACGCCGAGCCGTTCGGCGGCCTCGTCGCCCGCCGGGGCGGGACCGAACTCCAGCACCCGGGTGCGCGGTTCGGCGCCGGCCGCGGCGAGGTCGTCGTGCAGGCTGGTCAGCTCGATGGGGCGGCGGACCTGCGACTGGACGACCTGGGTGCCGACGCCGCGCTTGCGGACGAGGAGCCCCTTGTCGACCAGGTGCTGGATCGCCTGCCGGACGGTCGGCCGGGACAGCCGGTACCGGGCGGCGAGGTCGAGCTCGTTGTCCAGCCGGGCGCCGGGCGGCAGCTCGCCGGACCGGATGGCCGCCTCGAGCTGCTGGGCGACCTGGAAGTACAGCGGCACCGGGCTGCCGCGGTCCAGCGTGACCGTCGGTCCGTGCACGCGGGTCTCCTCTCTCGGGGGTGTGACGCAGCTTAGTCCACCGCCGTCCGGATATATTTAAGTCCTTATGTCAGGACATAGTGTTGACAGATGTTGGATCGTTCCATGAGACTCGGTCGCGATTCACGGCCGGAAGGGGTGCGATGAGGATCGGGCTCGCTGGAGCGGGACGGATCGGGAGCGCGCACGCGGAGACGCTGCGCGCGCTGCCCGGGGTCGCGGAGGTCGTCGTCGCCGACGCCGACCCGCGCCGGGCGCGGGAGGCGGCCGGCAGGCTCGGCGTCCGCGCCGCCGAGGACGTCGGCGCGCTGTTCGCCGCGGGGCTGGACGCGCTGGTCGTCGCCGCCCCGACGGACGCGCACGCCGGCCTGGTGGTGCGCGCCGTCGAGGCCGGGATGCCGGTGTTCGTGGAGAAGCCGGTGGCCCCCGACCTGCCCGGGACGATCGAGGTGCTGGAGGCGGTCCGCGGCGCGGGCGTGCCCGTGCAGGTGGGCTTCCAGCGCCGCTTCGACCCCGGCCACGTCGCGGCGCGGGACGCGGTGCGCTCGGGCCGGCTCGGCTGGGTGCACACCGTCCGCTCCTGCACGCTGGACCCGGTGCCGCCGCCGGACGACTACATCCCGGGCTCCGGCGGGCTGTTCCGCGACTGCTCGGTGCACGACTTCGACGCCGTCCGGTTCGTCACCGGACGGCAGGTGACCGAGGTGACCGCGACCGGCGCGAACCGCGGATCGGCGGCGTTCGCCGAGGCCGGCGACGTCGACACCGGCGCGGCCGTGCTGACCCTCGACGACGGGACGCTCGCGCTCGTGTCCGCGACCCGCTACAACGCGGCCGGCTACGACGTGCGGCTGGAGGTCCTCGGCTCGCAGGGCGGCGTCGTCGCCGGGCTGGACGACGGGACGCCGCTGTCCCCGGCGGCCGCGGGCATCCGCCCGGCCGGGCCCGCGCACACCGGGTTCCTGGAGAGGTTCGCCGACGCGTACGCGGCCGAACTGGCGGCGTTCGCCCTGATGGTGGCGGACGGCACCGCCAGCCCGTGCCCGCCCGAGGAGAGCCTGGAGGCGCTCTACGTGGCGGAGGCGTGCGGGATCTCCCGCCGCGAGCGGCGCACCGTCACGATCGAGGAGGTGCGCCGATGACGTCCGCGCCGGAGGGCGGAGCGCCCCACGATCTCGTCACAATGGGCCGGGTGAGCGTCGACGTCTACCCGCGGCAGATCGGGGTGCCGCTCGAGGACGTCGAGACGTTCGGCAAGTACCTGGGCGGCAGCCCCACCAACGTGGCGGTCGCCACGGCCCGCCACGGCCGCCGCAGCGCGGTCATCACCCGCACCGGCGCCGACCCGTTCGGGCGGTTCGTCCATAAGGCGCTGAAGGGCTACGGCGTGGACGACCGGTTCGTCACCGAGGTGCCCGGCCTGCCGACGCCCCTGGCGTTCTGCGAGATCTTCCCGCCGGACGACTTCCCGTTGTACTTCTACCGGTACCCGAAGGCGCCGGACATGGAGATCCGCGCGGACGAGCTGGACCTGGACGCGATCGCCGCCGCCCGGATCTTCTGGGCGACGGTCACCGGGCTGTCGCAGGAGCCGAGCCGCGAGGCGACGCTCGCCGCGCTCGCCGCGCACCCCGGCACCACCGTCCTCGACCTGGACTACCGGCCGATGTTCTGGGAGTCGCCGGACGCGGCCCGCGCGCGTGTGCGCGAAGCGCTGCGGCACGCGACCGTCGCGGTCGGCAACCTGGACGAGTGCGAGGTCGCCGTCGGCGAGCGCGAACCGCGCGCCGCCGCCCGCGCGCTGCTGGACCAGGGCGTGTCGGTCGCCGTCGTCAAGCAGGGCCCGCGCGGCGTCCTCGCCGCGTCCGCGGACGGCACCGTCGAGGTCCCGCCGACGCCGGTGGAGGTGGTCAACGGGCTCGGCGCCGGGGACGCGTTCGGCGGAGCCCTCTGCCACGGCCTGCTCAGCGGCTGGGACCTGGAACGGATCGTGCGGTTCGCCGGCGCCGCCGGAGCGATCGTCGCGTCCCGGCTGGCCTGCGCCGACGCCATGCCCTCGGCCGACGAGGTCGAGCGGCTGCTCGCCGCCCGGCGGACGCCGGGCCCCGGCAAGGAGGTCACCGCGTGAGCGCGGGAACGTTCGCCGAACGCTACGCCGCCCTCGCCGAGGTCCGGGCGGCGCATCCCGAGGCGGTGGCGCGCGCCGCCGCCCGGCGGGTGCGGCCGTCCGGCCCGCCGGGCGCGTCCGGCCCGCTGATGATCATCGCGGCGGACCATCCGGCGCGCGGCGCGCTGCGCGCCGGGTCCGACCCGCTGGCCATGGCCGACCGCCGCGACCTGCTGGAGCGGATGTGCGCGGCGCTGGCGCGGCCCGGCGTGAACGGCGTGCTCGGCACCCCCGACGTGCTGGAGGACCTGCTGCTGCTCGGCGCGCTGGACGGCAAGCTCGCCGTCGGCTCCATGAACCGGGGCGGCCTCGCCGGCGCGTCGTTCGAGATCGACGACCGGTTCACCGCCTACAGCGCGCCCGCGATCGCGGCGGCCGGGCTGGACGGCGGCAAGATGCTGCTGCGCGTCGACCCCGCCGACCCCGCCACCGCCCGGACGCTGGAGGCGTGCGGGCGCGCGGTGACCGACCTGGCCGCGCACGGCCTGATGGCGATGGTCGAACCGTTCATGTCGGGGCGGGGCGAGGACGGGCGCGTCCGCAACGAGCTCACCGCGGAGGCGATGATCCGCGCGGTCGCGATCGCCTCCGGGCTCGGCGCCACGTCCGCGCGCACCTGGCTCAAGGTGCCCGTCGTGCCGGAGATGGAGCGGGTCATGGCGGCCTCGACGCTGCCCGCGCTGCTGCTCGGCGGCGAGGTGTCCGCCGACCCGGACGCCGCGCTCGCCGGCTGGCGGGAGGCGCTGAAGCTGCCGACCGTCCGCGGCCTGGTCATCGGCCGCAGCCTGCTGTACCCGCCCGGCGGCGACGTCGCGGCGGCGGTCGACGCCGCGGTGGCGGCGCTGGGAACCCCCGCGAGGAGGACGGAATGACCGAGGTGGACATCGCGCCGGCGGACGCCGGATGGACCTATTCGGGCCTGCGCGTCGTGACGCTCGGCCCCGGCGAGGAGGCGACCGTCGAGACGGGGGACGCCGAGACCCTCGTGCTGCCGCTCGCCGGGTCGTGCCGCGCCGCCGTCACCGTCCCCGGCGAGGAGGCCGTGCCGTTCGACCTGCGGGGGCGCGCCGACGTCTTCTCCCGCGTCACCGACTTCGCCTACGCGCCGCGCGACGCCACGGTGGTCGTCTCGTCGCGGGACGGCGGCCGGTTCGCGCTGCCGTCCGCCCGCTGCGAGCGCCGGCTGCCGCCGCGCTACGGACCCGCCGAAGGGGTGCCCGTCGAGGTGCGCGGCGCCGGTGCGGCGAGCCGGCAGGTGAACAACTTCTGCACCCCGGAGGCGTTCGAGGCCGACCGGCTGATCGCCTGCGAGGTGCTGACGCCCGGCGGGAACTGGTCGTCCTACCCGCCGCACAAGCACGACGAGCACACGGCGACCGAATCGGTGCTGGAGGAGATCTACTACTTCGAGGTCGCGGACGGTCCCGGCGGCCGTCCCGGCATGGGCTACCAGCGGGTGTACGGCGGCGAGGAGCGCCCGATCGACGTGCTGGAGGAGGTCCGCACCGGCGACGTCGTGCTGATCCCGCACGGCTGGCACGGCCCGTCGATGGCGGTGCCCGGCTACGACCTGTACTACCTCAACGTGATGGCGGGGCCGGGGGAGGAGCGGGCCTGGCGGATCTGCGACGACCCGGCCCACGCCTGGGTCCGCGGCGCCTGGGCGGGCGAGAAGGTCGATCAGCGGCTGCCCATGACGTCGGCCGCGGGCCGCGAACGCTGACGGAACCGCGCCGAGGCCCCGTTCCCCGGAAACGGAGAGCGCCGGCGTCCTTCTGATCCGTACCGCCGTGAAGGTGTTTCCGGAGTTCTCGCATGGCGGTGACAAAAACACCCGCGAGAAATGTGCCCGCAGGGCCAAGTGGCGGCGCGCGGAGGGCCGCTAGCTTCCAATCCTTGCGTTTTCCAGACGACCGCGAGGTGACGGATGACTGCTGCGCGCCGGGCCGACGGAACCCCCCGGGTGGTGGTCACAGGGTTCGGCGTGAAGAGCCCGGCGGGCGGCACCCCGGACGAGGTCGTCGCCACCGTCTTCTCCGGGAAGTCGCAGGCCGTCCACGTCCAGGACCTGCTGGAGGCGGGGACGGCCGTCTCCTACGGGTGCCCGGCGCAGCCGTTCGAGGAGGAGCGCTACTTCACCCGTCCCGAGCTGCGGCGGCTCGACCGCATGACGCGCCTCGGCGTCGCCGCCGCCGAGGACGCGCTCGCCGACGCGGGACTGCACGGGCCGGACGCCCCGGTGCCCGGCCGGCGCGGGGTGTACGTCGGGACGGCCGCCGCGAACCTCGCGTCGGTGGTCGCGCTCGGCGGGCACGAGCACGCGGGCACGCTGCACCGCGTCCCGGTCCCCGCCGTCCCGATGATCATGCCGAACGCGACCGCCGCGAACATCTCCATCCGGCACGGGTGCGAGGGGCCGTGCCCGACGTACTCGACGGGCTGCGCCAGCGGCGCCACCGCGATCGGGGAGGCCGCCCTCGCGATCCGCGCCGGCCGGATCGACGCCGCCGTGGCGGGCGGCGTCGACGCGATCCTGACCCCGTTCGTGATGGCGGCGTTCGCGCGCATCGGCACGCTCGCCCGCCGCGACGACGCGCCGCACACCGCGAGCCGCCCGTTCGACGCGGACCGGGACGGGTTCGTCGTCGGGGAGGCCGCCGCGTTCCTCGTGCTGGAGCGCGCCGACCGCGCCGCCGCCCGCGGCGCCCGCGTGCACGGCGAGATCGCCGGGTACGCCGCCGCGAGCGACGCCGCGCACATCGTCGCGCCGCGCAAGGACGGCCGGGTGGCCGCCCGCTGCATGGCCGCGGCCCTCGCCGACGCGCGCCTCGCCCCGCGCGACATCGGGCACGTCTCGGCGCACGCCACCGGGACCCGCGGCAACGACGGCGCCGAGGCCCTCGCGATCGACCGCTGCTTCGGCGGCGACGCCCCGCCCGTCACCGCGACCAAGGGCGTGACCGGCCACATCCTGGGCGCGGGCGGCGCGGTGGAGGCGATCGTCGCGCTGCGCTGCGGCGCCGCCGGGCTCGTCCCGCCGACCGCGAACTTCGCCGGGCCGGACGCGGAGACCGGGCTGATCGACGTCGTCCACGGCGAGGCGCGCGCGATCCCCGCGTCGGCGCCGGTGCTGTCCAACTCGTTCGGGTTCGGCGGCCACGACGCCGCGCTCGTCCTCACTCCGGCCTGAGCACGGGCCGGAGTGAGGCGCGGGCGGGTCAGGCCGGCCCGCTGCCCGGCTTGAGCGGGGTCACCCGGAAGTTGCCCTGCTCCGCCACCGGGCCGAAGGACCACGGGACGCGCAGCGCCAGCGTCTCGTCCGGCGGGATGACCGTCAGCAGGCCCGGCACCGCGGCCTCCGACCGGGACTGCGGGTCGGCGGCGCCCGGCGCCGCCCAGTCGATCTCGGTGTAGGCGTGCCCGTTCGGCTGGAGCACCAGGTGCGGAGGCGGGCCGCCCACCCGCTGGTCGCTGCTCGGCAGCGCCGACCCGTCCGCGACGGCGATGCCGACGCCCGGCCACCCGTAGACCCGGCACGCGCGGCCGGAGGCGTTGGTCAGGACGATCTTGGTCGATCGCGATCCGGCGGCCCCGTCGAGGCGGCCGACCCGCGCCGCGAGGTCGCGCGTGTGGCAGCGGGCGAGCGAGCCCGTTCCCGATCCCGCGTTCCCGCCCGCCCCTTCGGCGGTGCCGCCGGCCGCGGGCGCGGTGCCGGTCCCGGCGTTCGTCCTGGTGCCGCCGGGATCGGTGCCCGTGTCGCCCACCTTGCATCCCGTGAGGGCCGCGCCCAGCGCGAGGCCCGTCAGGACCAGGACGGCCGCACGGCTCTTGTTCTCTGTAGTCACGGCTATTCGGACGCCGGGAAGCGCCCTCAAGATCCACTGATTTCGCGATTCGTGATCGACACGGGGCGGACGCGGCGGGGCGCACCCGCGCGGGGCCCACCCGCACGGGCGCGCCTCGCGCGGGTGCGACCGGTCAGCGGCCCGGGTTCTCCAGCTGGAAGAAGTTGCTCTGCGCCCCGTCCTTCTTGTGCTCCTGGTAGATGAAGTCGAGTTCGCGCTCGTCGAACGTGCGGAACCAGTCGTCCCAGGAGATGTGCTCCAGGTTCCCCCCGCCGTAGCCGGGGAAGTCGAACAGCAGCCGGCCGGGCCTGCCCCCGTAGTCGCTGTCGGGCACGCTGCACGGCTCGGCGCCGCGCTCGTCGGCCCACTGGCGGATCACGTCGTGGTCCGTGGTGACCAGGCTCTGGCCGGGTCCCTTACGGGACGTACCCCCACATCACAGACCTAACGGTCAGGTCAGCGCGTGGTGGCGAGGGGTTCGCCCGGCTGCCGGCTGTGCGACGGGCGCCGGCGCCCGGCCCGGCCGACGACGGCCCCGGCGGCCAGCAGCACGGCGCCGACCGCAGCCGAGCCCACCGGGACGGCGATCCGGAGCAGGTTGATCTTCGACGCGCCGTCGGCCGAGGTGTCCTGCAGCGACTTCTGCGACTCCGGCGTCATGCGCAGGTCCATCTGCCCCACGACGAGGCGGCCCGGGCCGCTCCTCGGCTGCAGGGTGGACAGCACCTTCTGCTCCTGGTCGATCGGGTTGCCCGTGCGCGGGTCCACCCAGTAGGTGCCGTCCGCCTGGTAGTAGCGGTCGACCGGCACCGCGGGGCCGCCCTTGGCGCGCCCGAGCAGCTCGCCGGGCACGGCCGGCAGGTCCTGGCCCTCGAGCTTGGTGCTGGGGATGTGCTGGACGAACCGCCAGGCGAGGATGCCGTGCACGCGCTCCTGGCCGGCGTAGACGGCGGGCCAGGGACGGCGCGTCGCCGGGTCGTAGACCTGCTTGGGCTTCTTGGTGGCGTCCACGGGCCAGAACAGCCCGAGCCCCGACTGGCGGGCGGACACGTCGCCGTCCACCGAGGCGCCGCAGCATCGGGTGAGCAGCCCCGTGCGGCGGTCGAACGCGACCCGCTGGTTCTGGATCTCGATGGTCGTGCCGCGCGCGACGTCCTGGACCATCGTCGCCGAGTCCCAGACGGCGACGTCGCCGTGCGAGGACGTCACGTCGCCGCGGACGGTGTTGGTGGCGACGACCGTCGCGCCGGTCACCTGCTTGACGGACTTCGCGTCGAAGTAGGTGGCGTTCTCGGCGCGCAGCCGCGTGACCTGGTAGACGTCGGTCGGCGCGGCGATCAGCCGGGGGGCGACGTAGAAGCGGACCAGCACGGCGGTGATCAGGAGGAACGCTCCCAGTCCTGTGAGCACCATGCCGATGACGTTGCGCAATGCCGCCTCCTCGTCCTTCGCTGCTCCCCCGCCCCGACGGCCGGGCGCCGTGCCCGGTCCGCACATCGTCCGCCATGGAGGCGCCGAAATGAATGCTTATGCCGGGGAAACCGCAAATTTGTGCGGGCGCCCAGCGTCGCCCGCCCGTGCCTGTGCCCGCGGCGGGCCCGGCCCGTCGGACCGGATCCGCCCGCCCGGCCGGGCCCGCCGCTGTGAGCGCCAGTTAACGCGCGGGTGACGTTCGGGACCCATACGGGAAATACGGCTTACCGAGGATCAAGCCATGGAAGCCCGCAACGAACCGGACATGCACCTGGTCGTGGTCGGCCACGGACCGGCCTCGCACCGCCTCGTGGAGGCCCTGCGCGAGCGCGACGCCGCCGGGACGTGGACGGTCACCGTCATCGGCGAGGAGCCGCGCACCGCCTACGACCGGGTGGCGCTGACCACCCATCTGGAGGGCGCCGACCTCGCCTACCCCGCGCACGGCGCCGAGGTCTCCGTCGTCACCGGCGAGCGGGTCACCGCGATCGACCGCGCCGCCCGCACGGTCACGACCTCGGCCGGACGCGCCGTCGGCTACGACGCCCTGGTGCTGGCCACCGGGTCGGCGCCGTTCGTGCCGCCGGTGGAGGGCCGGGACCTGCCCGGCGTGTTCGTGTACCGCACCATCGACGACCTGGACGCCATCCGCGACTACGCGCGGGACCGGGCGACCGGCGCCGTGGTCGGCGGCGGCCTGCTCGGCCTGGAGGCGGCCCGCGCGATCCAGGGACTCGGGCTGCGCAGCGGCGTCGTCGAGGTCGCGCCGTGGCTGATGCCGCGCCAGCTGGACGAGGGCGGCGGCGCGATGCTGCGCCGCCACATCGAGGCCCTCGGCATGGCGGTGCACGCCGGGGCGCCGATGGAGCGGCTGGAGGCGGGCGGGGACGGCGCCGTCGCGGGCATCGCCCTCGCCGGCGGGGGGCGGATCGACGCCGAGGTGGTGGTGTTCTCCGCGGGCATCCGGCCGCGCGACGAGCTGGCCCGCGGCTGCGGGCTGCCGGTGGGGGAGCGCGGCGGGATCGTCGTCGACGCCGCCTGCCGCACCGAGGACCCGGCGATCTGGGCGATCGGCGAGTGCGCGCTGGTCGGCGGGACGGTGTACGGGCTGGTGGGGCCGTGCTTCTCGATGGCGGAGGTCGTCGCCGACCGGCTGCTCGACCCGGAGAGCACGGCGGTGTTCGAGGGCGCCGACATGTCGACGAAGCTGAAGCTGATGGGCGTCGACGTCGCCAGCTTCGGCGACCCGTTCGCTGGCCCGGACCAGGGCGCACTCGGCGTCACCTACACCGATCCGGTCGCCGGCGTCTACAAGAAGCTCGTGGTCAGCGACGACGCGAAGACCCTGCTCGGCGGCGTGCTGGTCGGCGACGCCGAGTCCTACGGGACGCTGCGCGCCTACGTCGGCGGGAACCTGCCCGGCGCCCCCGAGCAGATGCTGTTCGGGGGGACGGAGGCGGCGGGCGGCGACCTGCCCGGCGCGACCGTCATCTGCTCCTGCAACAACGTGACCGCCGAGACGATCCGCGGCGCGATCGCGGCGGAGTCCCTCACCGACGTCGGCGCGGTGAAGGGCTGCACGAGGGCCGGGACGAGCTGCGGCAGCTGCGTCCCGCTGGTGAAGCGGATCCTGGACGCCGAGCTGACCGCCGCCGGCATCGAGGTCAGCAAGGCGATCTGTGAGCACTTCGACTACAGCCGCGCCGAGCTGTTCGACATCGTCCGCGGCGGCCGGGTCGCGAGCTTCACCCAGCTCGTCCAGGAGCACGGCCGCGGCCGGGGCTGCGACATCTGCAAGCCCGCCGTCGCGTCCATCCTGGCCAGCCTCGGCAACGGGCACATCCTGGAGGGCGAGCAGGCCGCGCTGCAGGACACCAACGACCACTTCCTGGCCAACCTGCAGAGGAACGGCACGTACTCGGTGGTCCCGCGGGTCCCCGGCGGCGAGATCACGCCGGAGAAGCTGATCGTGATCGGGGAGGTGGCCCGCGACTTCGGCCTCTACACCAAGATCACCGGCGGTCAGCGGATCGACCTGTTCGGCGCCCGCGTCGAGCAGCTCCCGGAGATCTGGAGGCGGCTCGTCGACGCCGGGTTCGAGTCCGGGCACGCCTACGGCAAGGCGCTGCGGACGGTGAAGTCGTGCGTCGGCTCCACCTGGTGCCGGTACGGCGTGCAGGACTCGGCCGCGATGGCGATCCGCCTGGAGCTGCGGTACCGGGGACTGCGGGCCCCGCACAAGCTGAAGTCGGCGGTGTCCGGCTGCGCCCGGGAGTGCGCGGAGGCGCAGAGCAAGGACTTCGGCGTCATCGCCACCGAGAACGGCTGGAACCTCTACCTCGCGGGCAACGGCGGCATGCGGCCCCGGCACGCCGACCTGTTCGCCTCCGACCTGTCCGACGAGGAGCTGATCCGCACCATCGACCGGTTCCTGATGTTCTACATCCGCACCGCCGACCGGCTGCAGCGCACCGCGAGCTGGCTGGAGGCCCTCGACGGCGGCGTCGGCTACCTCCGCGAGGTGATCGTGGACGACCGGCTCGGCATCTGCGCCGAGCTGGACGCCGCCATGGAGCGGCACGTGGCCGCGTACTCCGACGAGTGGCGCGACACCCTCGCCGACCCCGACCGGCTCCGCCGGTTCGTCTCGTTCGTCAACGCGCCGCAGACCCCCGACCCGAGCATCGAGTTCGAGGTCGAGCGCGAGCAGATCAAGCCCGTGCTCCTGCCGCTGGAGGTCAAGTGAACCGCGAACGGATCGTCGTCGTCGGGAACGGGATGGCCGGGGCCCGGTTCGTCAGCGAGCTGCGCTCACGCGACCCCGGCGTGCCCGTCACGGTGTTCGGCGCGGAGACGCAGCGGCCCTACAACCGGGTGCTGCTGTCGAACGTCCTCGCCGGGATGACCAGGCCGGACCACATCAGCCTGGTCGACGCGGCCTGGTACGCCTCGCACGGCGTGGACGCCAGGCTCGGCGTGGAGGTCGTCCGCGTCGACCGCGAGGCGCGCGCCGTGCACGCCTCCGACGGCACCGTCACCCGGTACGGCACGCTCGTGCTGGCGACCGGCAGCACCGCGTTCGTCCCGCCGATGCCCGGGCTGGAGGACGGGCTGCCCGGCGGCGCGCTGGTGTTCCGCACGCTCGACGACTGCCGCCGGATCTCCGAGCTGGCCGAGTCGGCGAAGCGGGCGGTGGTGGTCGGCGGCGGCCTGCTCGGCATCGAGGCGGCGCGCGGGCTGATGGGCCGGGGGCTGGAGGTGACGGTCCTGCACCTGGCCGGCCACCTGATGGAACGCCAGCTCGACCCCGCCGCGGGCAAGGTGCTGGCGCGGACGCTCGCGCGCCTGGGCATCGGCACCCGCGTCCAGGCGAACGTCGCCGGGCTGCGCACCACCGGCGCCGGCGGCGGCCGCACGGTCACCGGCGTCGAGCTGGCGCTGCCGGACGGCGGGCGGGAGACCCTGGACACCGACCTGGTCATCCTGTCGTGCGGGGTCCGGCCCGAGGTGTCGCTGGCCCGCGACGCCGGCCTGGCGATCGGCCGGGCGGTGGTCGTGGACGACGAGCTGCGCTCGGTCAGCGACCCGTCCGTCCGCGCGATCGGGGAGTGCTCGGAGCACCGTGACGAGGTCTACGGGCTGGTCGCGCCCGCGTGGGAGCAGGCGACCGTGCTGGCCGGTCTGCTCGCGGGCACCGATCCGGCCGCGCGGTTCACCGGCGCGCGGCAGATCACCCGGCTGAAGGCGGCGGGCATCGAGCTGGCGTCGATGGGGGAGACGCACTTCGGCGACGACGACGACGGCGTGGAGGTCGTCCGGTTCACCGACGCGGCGCGCGGCACCTACAAGAAGGCGGTGATCAAGGACGGCCGGCTGATCGGCGCGATCCTGCTCGGCGAGACGTCCGCCGCCGGGACGCTCACCCAGCTCTACGACCGGGCCTCGCCGCTGCCGTCCGAGCGCCTCGACCTGCTGTTCCCGGGGCTCGGCGGCGCGCCCGAGGCCGCCTCGCCGGTGCGGATGCCGGACGCGGCGACGGTCTGCAACTGCAACAACGTCAGCAAGGGGCAGATCCGCGCGTGCTGGCAGGACGGCGCCCGCACCGCCGACGAGGTCTCCCGGCGGACCCGCGCGGGGACCGGCTGCGGGAGCTGCCGCGACGCGCTGGAGGGGATCGTGTCCTGGCTCGACGAGCAGGAGTCGGTGGACGCCTAGGGAGACAAGTCGAACAAAGCTGTTCAAGTTCTCGGCTTTTCGGGCTACGCTAACTCGAACAATGGTGTTCGAGTTAGGAGATCCCCCTTGCACGACCACGCGACCGCGCCGCCCCATGCGCACCCGGACGCGCCGACCGCCGGCCCCCGCCGGTGGCGGGCCCTCGTCCTGCTGTGCGTCGCCCAGTTCATGCTGATCATCGACATCACCGTGGTGAACGTCGCCCTGCCGTCCGTGGCCGCCGACCTGCACCTCGGCCGCGGCGGCCAGACCTGGGTCGTCACCGCCTACTCGCTGTGCTTCGGCGGCCTGCTGCTGCTCGGCGGCCGGCTCGCCGACACGATCGGCCGCAGGCGCGCCTTCCTGCTCGGGCTCGCGCTGTTCACCGCCGCGTCCCTGGTCTCCGGCCTCGCCGGCACGGGCGGGATGCTCATCGCCGGGCGCGCGGCCCAGGGCGTCGGCGCCGCGCTGCTGTCCCCGGCCGCCCTGTCGATCGTCACCACGACCTTCCACGGCCCCGAGCGCAACCGGGCCCTCGGCGTGTGGGCGGCCATCGGCGGCACCGGCGCCGCCGTGGGCGTGCTGGCCGGCGGGCTGCTCACCAGCGGCCCCGGCTGGGAGTGGGTGTTCTTCGTCAACGTCCCGGTCGGGCTGGCCGTGCTGGCGCTGCTGCCGTCGGCCGTGGCGCACGTCCCGCCGGTGCGCCGCCCGCTCGACCCCGGCGGCGCCGTCACCGCCACGCTCGCCGCCGCCGCCCTCATCTACGGCCTGGTCCAGGCGGGGGAGCACGGATGGGGCGCGGCCCGGACGCTGGTCCCGGTCGGCGCCGCCGCCGTCCTCGCCGCCGCCTTCCTGCTGATCGAGCGGGCCGTCCGCACGCCGCTCGTCCCGCCCGCCCTGCTGCGGCGCCGGACGATCGCGTCCGGCAACGTGCTGATGGTGGCCGCGTCCGCGCTTCTGCTGTCGGGGTTCTTCCTCTGCTCGCAGTACCTGCAGAACCTGCTGGGGTTCTCCGCGGTGGAGACCGGCCTGGCGTTCCTCCCGGCCGCCGTCGCGACCATCGCCGGCGCCCACCTCGCCTCGCACCTGGCGGGCAGGACCGGCACCCGGCCCGTCGCGGCGGCCGGCTTCCTCGTCGCGGCCGCCGGGGTGCTCCTGCTGGCGCGCGCGCCCGCGGGGGGCCACCTCCTGCCCGACGTCCTCCCCGGATTCGTGCTGCTGGCCGCCGGCGCCGGCGCCGGCTTCGTCAGCGCCACCATGACCGCGATGAGCGGGATCGGGCACGAGGAGGCCGGGCTCGCGTCCGGCGTCGTCAACACCGGCCACGAGATCGGCGGGGCCCTCGGCATCGCCCTGGCGACCGCCATGGCGGGCGCGAGCATCGGCGGGCGCACCGCCGGCGGCTTCCACACCGCGTTCACGACCTTCGGGGCGGCGGCCGCCGCCGTCGCGCTGCTCGCGCTCGTCCTCGTGCCGCCGGGCCGCCCCGACCTCGGCGACGGCCCGGTGTTCGCGCACTGACGGCCCGTACGCTGATCCCATGACCTCCGCGACCACCCGCCGCCGCGCCGACGCCGAGCGCAACATCGAGGCCATCCTCGACGCCGCCCTCGCCCGCCTCGGCCGCGACCCCTCGGCCAGCATGACCGAGATCGCCAAGGCCGCGGGGGTCGGGCGGGTCACCCTCTACGGGCACTTCCCGTCCCGCGAGGCGCTCGTGGACACCCTGTTCGACCGGTCGCTGGCCGACGCGGAGGCCGTCCTCGGCGCCGTCGACGTCGACGCCGGGCGCGCGGACGAGGCCCTCGCGGGCCTCGTCCGCTCGTCCTGGCGCGTCCTGGACCGCCAGCGCACCGTGCTGACGGTCGCGCTGCGGGTGCTCGGCCCCGAGCGGGTCCGCGACCGGCACGCACCCGTCCTCGCCCGCCTCGAGCGGCTCCTGCGGCGCGGCCGCGACGAGGGCGTCTTCACGGCCGCCGCGCCGCCCGGATGGCAGGTCACCGCCGTCTACACGCTGATGCACGCGGCCGCGCAGGAGGTGGACGAGGGTCGGCTGGACGCCGCGGACGCCGCGGAGACGCTGGTCTCGACGATCCTGGGCGCCCTCGGGGGCGGCCCGGCCGGGAGCGGCCGGTAGGCTCCGCCGCATGGCCGTCTACGCGCTGGGAGACCAGGTCCCCGACATCCATCCGACCGCGTACGTCCATCCGGGCGCGACCGTCATCGGGTCGGTGACCCTCGGCGAGGGCGCCACCGTCTGGCCCGGCGCGGTGCTGCGCGGCGACTACGGCGCGATCACCGTCGGCGCCCGCACGTCCGTCCAGGACGGCACCGTCGTGCACACCACCGAGGAATGGCCGACCGTCATCGGCTCCGACTGCGTCGTCGGCCACAACGCCCACCTCGAAGGCTGCGTCATCGAGGACCGCTGCCTCGTCGGGTCCGGTTCCGTCGTGCTCAACCGCGCCCGCGTGGAGACCCGCGCCGTCGTGGGCGCGGGGGCCGTCGTCACCGAGGGCGCCGTCGTCCCGTCCGGGCACACCGCGCTCGGCGTCCCCGCCAAGCCCAGGCCCGGCGGCATCGACGAGAAGTGGCACGCCGAGGCGGTCGGGATGTACGTCGCCAACGGGCGCCGCTACGCCGCCGAGCTCAAGCGGATCCAGGACTGACGCGGGGGAGGCGCACATGCTCGACGGACGTCCCCTTGTCGACGCCCACGTCCACACCGCGCGGCTGCCGACCCTGCCCCCGGCATGGCGGCAGTGGGCCGAGGAGTTCGGCTCCGCGCACCCCTGGCAGGACCTCTACGACGACTCCGGCACCCTCGTCCCCGACCGCGTCGACGCCTACTTCGCGTCCGAGGGCGTGGACGTCGCGCTTCTGCTGTGCGAGTACAGCCCCAGGACGACCGGTTACCAGCCCATCGAGGACCTGGTGCCGCTCGTCAAGCACAACCCGCGCCGCTTCAAGCCGGTCGCCAACGTCAACCCGCACCTGCACTACCCGGTCGACGCCGAACTGGAGCGCCAGCTCGGCTTCGGTGCCGTCGCGCTCAAGCTGCACCCGGTCCACGGCGGGTTCTCCGTCGCCGACCCCGAGCTGTACCCGGCGTACGCGCTGTGCCGGGACGCGGGCGTCCCGGTCGTCGTGCACTGCGGCACCAGCTCCTTCCCCGGCTCGGCCAACCGGTACGCCGACCCGACCCCGATCGACGACGTGCTCCGGCTCTTCCCCGGGCTGACGTTCGTGCTGGCGCACGGCGGGCGGGGCTGGTGGTACGACGCGGCGGCGTTCCTCGCGCTGTCCCGCGAGGAGGTGTGGATCGAGCTGTCGGGGCTGCCTCCGCGCCGCCTCCCCGAGTACTACGCCCGGCACGACCTGAAGCGGCTGGCCCGCAAGTTCGTGTTCGGGACGGACTGGCCGGGCGTCCCGGGCATCGCCCGCAACGCCCGGGCCGTCGCCGGCCTCGGGCTGGACGAGGAGACCGTCTCGCTCGTCCTCGGCGGCAACGCGATGCGGGTCTATCCCGGCATCGCGGACGACCCCGGCTCCCCGGCGCGGGGCACGGGCTCCGGACAGGGCACCGGCGGCTGATTCGGGCGTCCGGAACCGGGGCGCCGTTTCGCGGGCGCGCGAACGGTGATCGGGACGGTACCCGCGGGGCGCCCGGCGCGTCCCGAACCCCCCATCGGAGGACGCCATGCTCGCGATCGTCGCCGCGATCGTCTTCGCTCTCGCCCTGCTCTTCGACCTCGCCGACGTGTCGTCGGACGCCATCAACAACGGGACGCTGACCGTCCTCGGGCTGCTGCTCCTGTCGCTGCACTTCGCGGGCGTCGGCGCCGGCCGGGACTGGCGCCGCTACACGCGCCGCCGGCGCCGCTGACCGCGACCCGCCCCCGCACCGCCGCAGGTCCGCGCCGCGGCCACCGCCGCATTCGTGATCTACAATGTAAAGGCACCGGGCCGGTCAGCCGGCGGGGTCGCGTGCGAACGCGCGAAGCGCCCCCGGCGCCACCACGGTGATCCGCCGGCGGCCCGTCCGGACCAGGCCCGCGCGGCGCAGCACCGCGAGCGCGCGGGCGACGGTCTCGCGCGAGGCGTCCATCCAGCTGCCCAGCTCCTCCTGCGACAGCGGCGGGCCGATGTCCACCGAACCGTCCGCCGACGGCGGCGCGTACGCCGCCGACAGCTCCGCCAGATGCGCCAGCAGCATCGCCAGCCGCCGCGCGCCCTGCGCCGACACGTTCGCCCGCACCCGCCGGTCCGCGTCGTCCAGCCGCCGCACGAACGTGCCGCTCACCAGCCGCCAGACGCCCGGATGCGCGTCCAGGAAGGCGGTGAAGCGGCCGGCGGGGACGACCAGCCCGCGGACGGGGGTGAGCGCGGTGACGGTCGCCGAACGGTGCCGGCTGCCGAGCACCGCGCTCTCGCAGACCAGGTCGCCCGGGCCGCGCACGGCCAGCACCACCTCGTGGCCGTCCGGCGTCGTGGACGTCACCTTCGCCCAGCCCGACCGGATGACGATGATGTGGTCGGAGTCCTCGCCCTGGTAGCAGAGGGGCGCCCGCGCCGGGTAGTTGCGCGGCCGGGCCGCCGCCTCCAGCGCGGCGCGCTGGGCGCGGTCGAGCTCGGTCCAGAAGCCGTCGCCGCCGGGCGCGGCGGGAGCGGCGAGGCCGCCGAGGGGCGGTGTCCTGGTGTTCACGGGGTGCCGGCTTTCCGAGCCCCGCGGGGCTCACGGGTCGGGACGGACGGGCGCGCGCCGGTGCGCGCCGCCTGGTGAACCGGTACCCGCGGCAGATGGGGGGAGTGGGGCGGTGAGGCCCAGTGCCGCGGATACCGGTCCGCTCGTGCGGCCGCCGCGGCCGGACCCGGTGCCCGGTCGACGGCCGTCATCGCCCGTCCCGCGGCGGCGTGCGTGCTCTCCGCATGTCCCTAGGAGAACCCCTCATTGATCCACATGCTGCGCGCGCGGGCGCACCGCGTCTGCGTCATCTGACACTTTCGCGGAAAATTGCAGCCCGGCGATTCCCCGCGCCGCGGGATCGGTGCGGCCTCCGCGTCCCTGCGGGAGCGGC
Source organism: Actinomadura nitritigenes (assembly GCF_017573545.1). Classification (GTDB taxonomy): domain Bacteria; phylum Actinomycetota; class Actinomycetes; order Streptosporangiales; family Streptosporangiaceae; genus Spirillospora; species Spirillospora nitritigenes. The sequence continues at coordinate 34,932 of NZ_JAGEOK010000016.1, forward strand.
GGGCTAGCGGGAGAGGGCGTTCAGCAGGCGGTTCACGGGGCCGGAGAGGTTCCAGGCGTCGGCGAGCCCCACCAGGGCCTCGGCGTCCCGCGGCTCGGCGGGCAGCCGGTCGTCCAGCTTCGCCAGCTCCGGCGCGTCGATGTCGGTGACGACCCGGACCACGGTCTCGGCGGACGCCAGGTACTCCCGCGCCGCCTCCATCCGCTTGCGGGCGCCCGCCGGGAACCCGTCGGTGATCCCCGCGTCCAGCGCCGCCAGGATGCCGTCGACCGACCCGAACCGGGTGACCAGCGCGGCGGCGGTCTTGTCGCCGACGCCCGGCACGCCCGGCAGGCCGTCGCTCGGGTCGCCGCGCAGCGTCGCGTAGTCGCCGTAGCCGCGGCCGGGGATGCCGTACTTGGCCGCGACCTCCGCCTCGCCCATCACCTGCAGGTTCCGGATGCCGCGCGCGGTGTACAGCACCGACACCGGGCCGGTGTCGTCGACGAGCTGGAACAGGTCGCGGTCGCCGGTGACGATGTCGACCGGGCCGTCCGCCGCGCCGCGCACGGCGAGGGTGCCGATGACGTCGTCGGCCTCGTAGCCGGGGACGCCGGCGCGGGCCAGCCCGAACGCGTCCAGCACCGCGTCGATGACGGGGAGCTGCGCCTCGAGCGCGTCGGGGGTCTGGTCGCCGCCGTCCTCGGCGACCCGGTGCGCCTTGTAGGACGGCAGCGCCTCGACCCGGAACGCCGGCCGCCAGTCGGCGTCCATGCAGCAGACGAGGCGGTCGGGGGAGCGGTCCTGGACGAGCCGGGCGATCATGTCGATCAGTCCGCGCACGGCGTTCACCGGCGTGCCGTCCGGCGCCGTCACCGACTCGGGCACCCCGTAGAAGGCGCGGAAGTACAACGACGGCGTGTCCAGCAGCATCAGCCCGCTCATGGCCTCATGCTCCCACGCGCCCCCGACATCCCGGCGGCGCCACGGCAGGCCGCCCGGCCGCGCCGCCCGGCCGGCCGGGCGGCGCGGCTCAGGCGACCTGGACGGCGAGCACGCACGTGTCGTCGTCGGGGTTGGCGGCGCCGAGCGAGCGCAGCACGTGGTCGATGACGGCGTCGGGCCCGGCGCCCGGCCGCTCCGCCGCGGCGGCGAGCAGCATCCGGAACCCGTCGGCGAGGTCCCGGTCGCGGCGCTCGACGAGCCCGTCGGTGTAGAACAGCAGCAGGTCGCCGCGGTGCAGCCGGGTGATGACCGGCTCCAGGTCCGGGGCCTCGTGCGCGCCGAGCAGCACGCCCTCGGGGGCCTCCAGCAGCGCGGCGGCGCCGTCGCGGACCAGCAGCGGCGGCGGGTGGCCGGCCCGCGCCCAGGTTAGGACGCGGGACCCGGGCTCGTAGCGGGCGGCGACGGCGCTCGCGGTCAGCGGCCGGTCCCGCCCGCGCGCGGGATCGTCGAGCGGCGTCCGGTTCAGCAGCATCCGGTTCAGAGCCGCCAGCAGCCGGTCGGGTGGCGCACCGGTGCAGGCCAGGCCGCTGAGCGCGTTGCGGGCGCGCGCCATCCCGGCCGCGGCGGGCGGCCCGTGCCCGGCCACGTCGCCGATCGCGAGGAAGACCTCGCCGCCGGACAGCGGGGTCGCCTCGTACCAGTCGCCGCCGACCCGCGTCGCGGCGCAGGCGGGCAGGTAGCGGACGGCGGCGCGCAGCCCCGGCAGGTCGCGGGGGCCGCGGGGGAGGGGCAGCAGCGCGCGCTGCAGTTCGACGGCGGTGCGCCGCTCCTCGGCGGCGCGGCGGCGCTGCCGCATCAGCTGGAGCCGGGTGACCGCCGGCAGGTCGTCGCACCGGCCGTGCGAGGCGTCCTGGAAGACGGCCCGCAGCGCGACCGGTTCGCCGCGGGCGTCCAGGACCGGTTCGGCGGTCGCGCGCAGGTGCCGGACGGCGCCCCCGGCGCGGACGCGGAACTCCACGTCGGCGGGCTCGCGGCGGCGGAGCAGGGCGCGCGCGAAGTGCTCGGCGTGCCGCAGGTCGGCGGTGACGACGTGCTCGGCGAGCCGGTCCAGGGCCACCGGCCCGGCGGCGGGGTCCCGTCCGAACAGCTCGTACAGCCCGGCGGACCAGCGGGCCTCGCCGGTGGCCAGGTCCCAGCGGCCCCAGCCGAGGCCGCCGAGCCGCTCGACGAGCGCGAGCCCCCCGGCGGGATCGGCGTCGTCCTCCGGGCCGGCGGGATCGCCGCGCGGCGCGGCGCGCGGGAGCGGCACGTCGCCGTGGTCCGGGGTCCGGCCGGACGCCGGCGCGGCCCGGAGCCGGGCTCGGGCCGGTGCGTCCGGCGCCAGGCCGAGCAGCAGCGCGGCGGCCGTCTCCGGCTCGACCCCGGCGCCGGCGGCGAGCTCCAGCAGCCGGTCGTAGGCGGTCTCCACGTCGCAGCCGAACCGCTCCGCCAGCACGCCCTTCGCCTGCTCGACGGCGGCCTGCGGGACGATGGCCCGCTCGACGGCGGCGGTGACGCGGGGCGCCGACGTATCCTCGCGGCCTGCGGTGTCTCGGGTGCGCCGCATCGGCTCAGCCGCGGCGCGACGGAGCGGGCGGGCCGGGGCGGCGGCCCGGCGGCGCTGTTGGGATCCTGGTGCGGTATCCGAGGCGGTGCGAACTGTGTCGGAGCACGGACAGAATGTAACAGGAGCAGGTCACAGGGAAGGAGGAAGCGGTGATCCGCGGCGCGGCCCACGCCCGGCGGCGGGGCGGCCCGGCACCGCGACCGGTATGGAGACGGATGTGACAACGGAGTTGTATCCGCGCGAGCGGCTGGGGCGGGTGCGCGAGGCGACCGCGAAGGCGGGCCTCGGCGCGGTCCTGCTGACGCCCGGCCCGGACCTGCGCTACGTCACCGGCTACGACGCCAAGCAGCTCGAGCGGCTCACCTGCCTGGTGGTCCCGGCGGACGGCGAGGCGTTCCTGGTCGTGCCGCGGCTGGAGCTGCCGGCGGCGCAGGAGTCGCCCGCCGGCTCGCTCGGCGTGGAACTGGTCCCGTGGGACGAGACCGACGACCCGTACGCGCTGGTCGCCCGCCGCCTGCCCGGCGGCCTCGCCTCGGTGGGCGTGGCCGACCGGATGTGGGCGGTGATGGCGCTGCGGTTCCGCGCCGCGATCCCGGGCGCCGAGCAGGTCGCGGCGGGGGGCGTACTGCGGGAGCTGCGGATGCGCAAGAGCGCGGCCGAGGTCGCCGCGCTGCGGGAGGCCGGCGCGGCGATCGACCGGGTGCACCGGCGCGTGCCGGAGTTCCTGCGCGCCGGACGGACGGAGCGGGAGGTCGGCCGCGACATCGCCGACGCGATCATCGCGGAGGGACACGAGGCCGTCGACTTCGTCATCGTCGGGTCGGGCCCGAACGGCGCGAACCCGCACGCGGAGCTGTCGGACCGGGTGATCCGGGCGGGCGAGCCGGTGGTCGTCGACATCGGCGGGACGATGCCGAGCGGCTACTGCTCGGACTCCACCCGGAACTACTGCGTGGGCGAGCCGCCCGCCGACTACGCCGCCTACTTCGCGGTGCTGGAGGAGGCGCAGCGGCTGTCCCGCGAGGCGGTCCGGCCGGGCGTGACGCCGGAGGCGGTGGACGCGGCGGCCCGCGACGTCATCGCGGCGGCGGGGCACGGCGAGCACTTCTTCCACCGCACCGGGCACGGCATCGGGCTGGAGTCGCACGAGGACCCCTACATCGTCGCGGGCAATCGCGAGCCGCTGGAGCCGGGAATGGCGTTCTCGATCGAGCCGGGCATCTACCCGGGCCCGCACGGCGCGCGCATCGAGGACATCGTCGTGTGCACCGAGAACGGTCACGAGCCGATGAACGTGACGGAGCGGGGTCTGGTGGTCGTCGGCTGAACCTCCGGTGCCCCGGGGCCTCCGGGGCGTGAGGGCGCGAAGGCGCGGGTGGTTTTCGCCCGCGCCTTCTGCTTGTTTTCGGTTGGCGGAAAATGACCCGGAAACGGGTCGGTAACGATCTCTGTACTAAATGCGCCAGCCGGTGCCGCGCGTATTGCGGTCCGGCCGTCCCGCCCTGTACCACCTTGTTTCGAGTTACGCCGGGGTAGCGCTTGTCAAGCAGAGGAGACGCCGTGGCAGAGGTCGACCTGACCAGCGTCGGGAAGGTCTATCCCGACGGGACGCGGGCCGTGACCGACCTGAACCTCAGCATCGCCGACGGGGAGTTCCTGGTGCTGGTCGGACCGTCAGGCTGCGGCAAGACCACCGCCCTGCGCATGGTCGCTGGCCTGGAGGACATCTCCGAGGGCACCGTCACGATCGGCGGCCGCGTCGTCAACCGGGTCCCCGCCCGGGACCGCGACGTCGCCATGGTCTTCCAGAGCTACGCGCTCTACCCGCACCTGTCGGTGCGCGACAACATCGGGTTCGGGCTGTCGCTGCGCAAGCTGCCCAAGGCCGAGATCCGCGAGAAGGTCGACCGCGCCGCGGAGATCCTCGGCCTGACCGACCACCTGGACCGCAAGCCGCGGAACCTGTCGGGCGGCCAGCGCCAGCGGGTGGCGATGGGCCGCGCGATCGTCCGCGAGCCGCAGGCGTTCCTGATGGACGAGCCGCTGTCCAACCTCGACGCCAAGCTGCGCGTCCAGATGCGCGCGGAGATCGCCCGCATCCAGCGCGACCTCGGCGTCACCACGATCTACGTCACGCACGACCAGACCGAGGCGATGACGCTCGGCGACCGGGTCGCGGTGATGAAGAAGGGCCAGCTCCAGCAGGTGGCACCGCCGCAGGAGCTGTACGACCGGCCGGCGAACCTGTTCGTCGCCGGCTTCATCGGCTCACCCGCCATGAACCTGCTGCACGGCGCGCTGTCCGGGGACGCGGCGAACCCGCGCCTGGAGATCGGCGGCCAGACCCTGACGCTGCCGGCCGGGGTGCTGCACGAGCGCCCCGCCCTCGCGTCCTACCTCGGGCGCGACGTCGTCGTCGGCATCCGTCCCGAGGACATGGAGGACTCCGAGCTCGTGGAGGCGCCCGAGGGGTCCGGGCTGACCTCCACCGCCGACCTCGTGGAGGCGATGGGCTCGGACGTGCTGGTCCATTTCGCGGTCGAGGCCGCCCAGGTCGTCACCGAGGACACCAAGGAGCTCGCCCGCGACGCGGGGACCGACGTGCTGGGGCACATGGAGAGGCCCCGCACGGACCTGGTCGCGCGGTTCAGCCCCCGCACCCGCGTGAAGGTCGGCGACCCGGTGACGATCCGCGTCGACACCGGGCGCCTGCACTTCTTCGATATCGAGTCCGGCGCGTCGATCTGGGGATCGGACGCGGCCGGTTCGCTCAGGAAGGATGAGGGATGAGGGTCAGCAGAGGGATGGGCCGACGGACGGTGGGCGCCGCCGTCGCGGCGGGACTGCTGCTGTCGGCCGCGGCCGCGTGCGGCGGTGGCGACGACGACAAGGGGAGCGGCTCGAAGACCTCGGCCGGGGGGACGGAGCTGAAGGGCGTCACCGTCTCGGTGGCCGCCAAGTGGACCGGGACGGAGGAGACCAACTTCCGCAAGGTCCTGCAGGCGTTCGAGAAGCAGACGGGCGCGACCGTCCAGTACGCCTCGACCGGCGAGAACACCGACGCCTACCTCGGGCCGAAACTGGCGGCGCACAACCCGCCGGACGTGGCGATCCTGCCGCAGCCGGGCCTGATGCAGCAGTACGCCGCCAAGGGCCAGCTGAAGCCGCTGGCCGACGACGTGGTGTCGGAGGTGTCGCAGAACTTCTCGCCGTACTGGAAGGACCTCGGCTCCTACCAGGGCAAGACCTACGGCGTGATCGCCAAGGCGGCCTACAAGTCGATCATCTGGTACCGGCCGCAGGCGTTCTCCGACGCGGGCGTCCAGCCCCCGGCGGCCTGGGCCGACCTGGTGAAGGACGCCGGCACGCTGCAGGACTCGGGCACCACCCCGTTCACGCTGGCCGCCGGCCCGCAGGACTCCTGGACGCTGACCGACTGGTTCGAGAACGTCTACCTCTCGCAGGCCGGCCCGGACAACTACGACAAGCTGGCCAAGCACGAGATCAAGTGGACCGACCCGACGGTCGCCAAGGCGCTGCAGACGCTCGCCGAGATCTGGGGCAAGCCGCAGTTCCTCAACGGCGGCGTCGCCACCGCGACCAAGACCAAGTTCGACGAGTCGATCACGCAGGTCTTCGGCCAGAACAAGGCCGCGATGGCCTACGGCGGCGACTTCGCCGCGGCCAACATCGGCACCACCAAGGCCAAGGTCGGCACCGACGCGAAGGTGTTCGCGTTCCCGAAGGCCGGCGACACCGCCCCGGCGGTCATCGGCGGTGACGTCGCGGTCGCGATGAAGGACGGCAAGGGCGCGCAGGCGCTGATGAAGTTCCTCGCCTCCCCGGACGCCGGCAAGGTCTGGGCCGGGCTCGGCGGCTACCTGACGCCGAACAAGTCCGTCCCGCCGGACGCGTACTCCGACCCGATCGCCAAGCAGCTGATCCAGCAGATGCAGCAGGCCGGCGACGCCGCCCGTTACGACATGTCCGACCTCGCGCCCGCCGCGTTCGGCGCGACGCCGGGCGCCGGCGAGTGGGAGGCGCTGCGCCAGTTCGTGAGCAAGCCGACCGACGTCAAGGGGACGCAGGCCAAGCTGGAGGCCGCGGCCGCCAAGGCGTTCAAGTAGGGGAGCGGACGACCCCGGATGAAGCCTTCGAATGAGGGGGTGCCGCCGGCCGCAACGGCCGGCGGCGCCGCCGCCGTCACCGGCCCGGCCGCACCGGGACGCGGGCGCGGCGCGCGCGAGCGGCTGACGCCGCCGTCGTGGCTGGCGCTGCTGTTCCTGCTGCCCGCGCTGCTGCTGCTCGGCTTCCTTGTCGTGTACCCGATCGTCTACTCGGTGATCCGCAGCTTCTTCGACGCCTCGGGCGGCTCGTTCGTCGGCTTCGACAACTACACCGGGGTGTTCCAGGGGCACGACGACCTCGTCGCGGTGCGCAACACCGTGGTGTGGGTGGTGGTCGCGCCCACGCTCGTCACGATCGTCGGGCTGTTCTTCGCCGTCCTCACCGAGCGGATCCGGTGGGCGACGGCGTTCAAGCTCGTCGTGTTCATGCCGATGGCGATCTCGTTCCTCGCCTCCGGCGTCATCTTCCGGCTGGTGTACCAGCAGGACCCCGACCAGGGGGTGGCGAACGCGGCGCTCGTCGCGATCCACGACACCTTCAAGTCTGGCACCGCCTATCCGGGCGCGGGCCCGCGCACCGGCGGCGACCAGCTCGTCCACGAGCAGGGCGGCGCGGTGGTCGGGTCCACGCCGGTGGCGGCGGGGCAGACCGCGCTGCTGCCCCTGGTGAGGGTCAAGCCCGAGTACCTGCCGAAGGACGCGAAGCCGGCCGCGCAGCCGCCGGCGGCGAAGGCCGGGCAGGTGACCGGGACCGTCTGGTTCGACTTCACCAAGGGCGGCGGCGGCGAGCTGAACAAGCCGAACGCCGGCGAGTCCGGGCTGCCCGGCATCAAGGTGGAGGCGGTCCGCGGCGGGAAGGTCGTCGCCACGGCGACCACCGGCAAGGACGGCGCGTTCACGCTGAAGAAGGTGCCGTCGGGCGCGGTCACGCTGCGGCTGCCGAAGAGCAACTTCACCGCCTCCTACGGCGGCGCCGAATGGCTCGGCAGCACGCTGATCACGCCGGCGATCATCGGGTCGTACCTGTGGGTGTGGTCCGGGTTCGCGATGGTGCTGATCGCCGCGGGCCTGGCCGCGATCCCGCGCGACGCGCTGGAGGCGGCCCGGGTGGACGGCGCGACCGAGTGGCAGGTGTTCCGGCGGGTGACGATCCCGCTGCTGGCGCCGGTGCTGATGGTCGTGCTCGTCACGCTCGTCATCAACGTGCTGAAGGTCTTCGACCTGGTGTTCATCATCGGCGGCGGCGATCCGAACGCCAACGTGCTGGCGCTGGAGATGTGGACCAAGTCGTTCGGCGGCGGCAACGACCCCGGCTCCGGCAGCGCGATCGCGGTGCTGCTGTTCCTGCTGGTGATGCCCGCCATGCTGTTCAACATCCGGCGACTGCGGCAGGAGCGGAAATGAGCACCGCGGACGGCACTGACGTCACCCCCGACGGCGCGCCGGACGGCGACGGCGGCACCGAGACCGTCACCGGCGGCACCGGCGCCGGCGCCGCGCCGGAGAAGGACCGCGCCGCGAACGGCGCCGCCGCGAACGGGGCGGCGGGCGCGCCGCGCCGGAGCGTCGCGTCCCGCCTGGTGGGCCGCGCCGGCGGCACCGTCGTGCAGGCGATGCTGGTGCTGGTCGCGCTGTTCTGGCTGGTGCCGACGTTCGGGCTGTTCGTGGAGTCGCTGCGCTCCACCGAGGACAACAACGCCGGCGGCTGGTGGAAGATCTTCTCCCACCCGTCCCAGATCACGACGAGCGCCTACAGCTCGCTGCTGGACAAGCCCGACTTCGTCGACTCGTTCTGGAACACCGTGCTCATCACGGTGCCCGCGACGGTGCTGGTCGTCGCGATCGCCTCGCTCGCGGCGTACGCGTTCGCATGGCTGGAGTTCCCCGGCCGCGACTGGCTGTTCCTGATCGTCGTCGCGCTGCTGGTGGTGCCGGTCCAGGTCGCGCTGCTGCCGGTCGCGAAGCTGTACGGGAACATCGACGTCGGCGGGTTCAAGATGTACGGCTCGATCACCGGCGTGGTGCTGTTCCACGTCGCGTTCGGCCTGCCGTTCGCGATCTTCCTGCTGCGCAACTTCTTCGCCGCGATCCCCCGGGACCTGCTGGAGGCGGCCCGGATGGACGGCGGCTCGGAGTGGACGATCTTCCGGCGGGTGATCTTCCCGCTGGGCGGCCCGGCGATCGCGTCGCTCGGCATCTTCCAGTTCCTGTGGGTGTGGAACGACCTGCTGGTCGCGCTGGTGTTCGCCAACACCGGAGCGCAGCCGATGACCAAGTGGCTGCAGTCGCAGATGCGGCAGTTCACTGGCAACATCGACATCCTCGCGCCCGGCGCGTTCCTGTCGCTGCTGGTGCCGCTGGCCGTGTTCTTCGCCTTCCAGCGCTACTTCGTCCAGGGCGTCCTCGCCGGTTCGGTCAAGTAGCGGACGCGCTCCGCCCGGCGCGGGCGCCGGGCGGAGCGCGAAGACGAGAAGGCCCGTGCGGGGGATCGCCCCGCACGGGCCTTCGCGTCACCGCGGGCGGCCCCGGCCCGAGGCCGGGGCCGCCGGGATCAGTCGACGGCCTTCGTCAGGTTCGGCGCGGCGGCGGTCGCGGCGCCCGGGTGGCCGATCGCGAGGCCGCTGGCCGGGTCGAAGAAGTGCAGCCGCTTGGTGTCCACGGCCAGGTCGATGTCCTGCCCGGGCCGCACGTGCGAGCGGGAGTTGACGCGGGCCGTCCACAGCGCCTTGTTGTCCACCAGCGGGATCGCCATGTCGGCGTCGCCCTCGGCGGCGTCCTCGGCGAGGTCGGCGGTGTCCTTGTGCTCGACCGGCGGGGCGTCGATGGTGAAGATGACGTTGATCTCGCTGCCGAGCTCCTCGGTGACGCTGCTCTTCACCGACATCGGCGCCCAGTCGGAATTGGCGTGCGCGGCGTCCTCGAAGTCGGACGGGCGGACGCCGAGGATCACCTCGCGGCCGATGTAGTCGCGCAGCGCGGGACGGTCGTTGAGGAGCGCGTCCGGCACCGGCAGCGAGAACCCGGCGAAGGAGATCTGCGCGCCGCCGTCGCCGCTGTCGAGCCGGGCCGTGACGAAGTTCATCGCGGGCGAGCCGATGAAGCCGGCGACGAACATGTTGACCGGGTTGTCGAACAGCCGCTGCGGGGTGTCGACCTGCTGGAGCTTGCCCTCGCGCAGCACGCACACCCGCGAGCCGAGGGTCATCGCCTCGATCTGGTCGTGGGTGACGTACACGGTGGTGACGCCGAGCCGCTCGTGCAGCTGGCTGAGCGAGGCCCGCATGGACACGCGGAGCTTGGCGTCGAGGTTGGACAGCGGCTCGTCCATCAGGAACGCCTGCGGCTCGCGGACGATCGCGCGGCCCATCGCGACGCGCTGGCGCTGGCCGCCGGACAGGGCGGCGGGCTTGCGGGACAGGAACTGCTCGAGGCCGAGCATCTTCGCCGCCTCGTGCACCTTCTGCTTGATCTCCGACTTCGGCGTGCCGCGCAGCTTCAGGCCGAACGCCAGGTTCTGCTCGACCGTCATGTGCGGGTAGAGCGCGTAGTTCTGGAACACCATCGCGATGTCGCGGTCCTTGGGCGCCAGGTCGTTGACGACCTGGCCGCCGATGGAGATCTTGCCGCCGCTGATCTCCTCCAGGCCGGCGATCATCCGCAGCGCGGTCGACTTGCCGCAGCCGGAGGGGCCGACCAGCACCATGAACTCGCCGTCCCGGATCGTCAGGTCCAGGCCGTCCACCGCCTTGACGCCGCCCGAGTAGATCTTGTCCACCTGGTCCAGCTTGATCTCGGCCATCCCGCCCCCTTTGGAAACGTTTCCCGTCCACCCCTGCTCAGCAGGGCTTTCTCTCAATGGCTGGAGTAAACAACATGGAATCGTTTCCATGGGAGAGTTGATCAGGATAAGATCGCAGATCTGCGGATATGGGGAGGCGAGGCGGGCGGTGGGGGACGGACGATCGGCGACGATCAAGGACGTGGCGGCGGCGGCGGGCGTCGGCATCGCCACGGTGTCGCGGGTGTTCTCCGGCGGGTCGGTCAGCGCGGCGACCCGCGAGCGGGTGCTGGCCGCGGCCGCCGAGCTGGACTACCGGCCGAGCGCCCTCGGCCGCGGCCTCAAGCTGCGCCGCAGCGGCGGCATCGGCCTCGTGCTGCCCGGCGTCACCGACCCCTTCCACGCCGAGCTGGTCGCCGGCGTGCTGGCCAGCGCCCGCACGCTCGGCGGGCACGTGATCGTGGAGGCGTCGGAGGGCGACCCCGCGCAGGAGGCCGAGATCGTCGACCGGCTCGTCGAGCAGCGGGTGGACGGGATCATCGCGCTGCCCGCCGGGGACGAGGCCGACTGGCGCGCCGCCGTCCGGGTGTGCTCCAGCGTGGTGTTCGCCGACCGGGTGCTGCCCGGGCTGCCGGAGATCCCCGCGGTGCTCGCCGACGACGCCGGCGGCGTCCGGTCCCTGGTGGAGTACCTGGCCGGGCTCGGGCACCGGCGGATCGCCTTCCTCGGCGGCGCCGCGCCCGGAGAGCGTCCCGGGGTGCGGGAGCGCGCGTTCCGCGACGCGCTGGCCCGGCTCGGCGTCCCGCTGGAGGAGGACCTGGTCGTCGCGGCGCGGCCCGCGCGGGACGCCGCGTACGCCGCCGCGGCCGGGCTGCTGCAGCGCCGCGCGGACGTGACCGCGGTGCTCGCGGCCGGGCACCTGCTCGGCGAGGCCGCCGTGCTGGTGGCCCGGGAGCTGGACCTGCGCGTGCCCGCCGACGTGTCGATCGCGATGGTCGACGACGTGGCGTGGGCGGAGCTGTGCGATCCGCCGCTGACGGCGGTGGCGCGGCCGGGCCGCGACATCGGCCACCGCGCCTGCGAGCTGCTGCTCCGCGACCAGGCCCGGCGCGGCCGGGGCGGGCCGCTGCTGCTGCCGACCGAACTGGTGGTGCGGGGGAGCTGCGGGGCGCTGCGCGGCTCCCGGCGCTGACCCCCGCCAGGGGTCCGCGTCCGGTCGAGGACGGGCGATTAGAGCTGATCTGTGATCTGCCGGGGTCACGTCCACCGCCCCGGCACGCTAGATTTCCCGCGTGGAGGAGATCGATCGTCAGATCATGGCGCTGCTGGCCGACGACGGGCGGATGAGTTTCACCGATCTGGCCAAGCGGACGGGCCTGTCGGTGTCGGCGGTGCACCAGCGGGTGCGGCGGCTGCAGAAGCGCGGCGCCATCCGGGGCTTCACCGCCCAGCTCGACAACGAGCAGATCGGGCTGCCCCTCACCGCGTTCGTGTCGATCAAGCCGATCGACCCGGCGGCGCCCGACGACGCGCCCGACCGGCTGACCCACCTGGAGGCGATCGAGGCCTGCCACTCGGTCGCGGGCGACGAGAGCTACATCCTGAAGGTCCGGGTGGCGTCCCCCAACGAGCTGGAGGAGCTGCTTCAGCAGATCCGGGCGGCGGCCAACGTCGCCACCCGGACCACCGTCGTCCTCAGCACCCCGTGGGAGGGGCGCCGCCCGGCGCTGTGAGGACGTGCGCGGGCGGCCGCCCGGTGCGGCGGCGCGCGCTCACGAACGCGGGGCGAACGCCTCCAGCGCCTCGCGGGCCAGGTACATCGAGTCCCACGGGTCGGCGTCCGGCCCGGTCAGCTCCGGGTCGAAGTTGAGGTCGACGAACAGCTCGGTCACGCCCTGCTCCTCCAGCGCGGCGAAGTCGGCGATGATCTGCTCGTAGGTGCCGGTGAGCGGGCGGCGGTCGCCCTCGGGCGGCGCGGCCTCCTCGGTGCGGACCCGCACCGCGCCCCGGCAGACGAACCGCAGCGCCGCCGAGTCGCGGCCGGCCTTGTCCGCGGCGTCCCGGACGATCTCGATCGAGCGGCCGATCGCGGCCAGGTCGGCGCGGCTGGAGCTGACCCAGCCGGCGGCGAGCCGCCCGGCCCGGCGCAGCGCGCCCTCCGAGGCGCCGCCGAGCAGGATCGGCGGCTCCGGCTCCTGCAGCGGCCGGGGGTCCATGGTGACGGGCGGGATGTCGTAGAACTCGCCGTGGAACTCGCTGACCTCGCCGGGCTCGCCCTTCCACATCGCGCGCAGCGCGGCGAGGAACTCCTCGGCGCGGGCGCCGCGCCGGTCCATCGACGCGCCGACCGCGGCGAACTCCTCCGGCATCCAGCCGTTGCCGAGCCCGAGGTCGAGCCGGCCGCCGGTGACGTGGTCCAGGGTGATCGCCTGCTTGGCGAGCATGGCGGGGGAGTAGAACGGCATGTTCGCCACGGCGACGCCCAGCCGGACCCGGCCGGTGTAGCCCGCGAGGTAGGCCAGCGTGACCAGCGGGTCGGGGACGTTGCGGTAGGTGTGGTCGGCCGAGCCGGCCGGGTTGACGACGCGCTGGAGCGTCCACAGGGAGTGGTAGCCGAGCTCCTCGGCCCGCTGCGCGATCAGCACCTGGTTGGCCGGGGTGGACCACGCCCCCGCCACCGGTACTGCGAACCCGATCTGCACGGCGCTCCTCCTCCTCGTCGGACCGCACCTTACAGCGTCAAGGGCGGAGCCCGGTGCGGTGTGGCCGAAGCGCCGAATCTACCGGACTCGCGGGCGCCGGAACGCCTCCCGCAGCGCCGCGTGCGCGGCGGGCGGAGCGGCCAGGTGGTCCAGCCCGAGCAGCGCGGCGCCGAGCAGCGGCGGGTCGTCCGGGACGACCAGCCGGGCGCGCGGCGCGAGCGCGGCGTAGCGCTCGGCGACCGCGTCCATCAGCGGCGGGCGGCGGGCGGCGAGCACGCCTCCGCCGAGCACCACGTCGGCCGGGGAGTCCAGCAGGCCGAGGCGGCGCAGCGCGACCGAGCCGAGGACGGCGATCTCCTCGGCCAGGCGCAGCACGACCCCGCGCGCCACCGCGTCGCCGGCCTCGGCGGTGTCGATCAGCACCGGGGCGAGGGCGGTGAGGCGGCCCTCGTCGAACTCGCCGAGGTGGATGCCGAGCCCGACGTCGATGGCACGGTCCACACCGAAGTGGGCGGCGACCGCGCCGGTCAGCGCGGTGCGGGGGCCGCGGCCGTCCTCGCCGCGGACGGCGTGCCACAGCGCGGCGCGGCCGAGCGCGCCCCCGCCGCCCCAGTCGCCGGTGTGCTCGCCGAGCGAGGGGAAGCGGGCGGTGCGGCCGTCGGGGGCGACGCCGGCGCAGTTGATGCCGGCGCCGCAGACGACCGCGACGCCCCAGCCCTCGGTGACCGCGCTGCGCAGCAGCGCGAACGTGTCGTTGCCGACCACCGCGGTGGGCGCGAGCCCCCGGTCCAGCAGCAGCCCTTCCAGCCGCTCCTCCTCGCCCGGCAGGTCGACGTTGGCCATGGAGGCGGCGAGGTGGACGACGTCGCCGGGCGGGACGCCGGCCTCGGCGAGCGCGGCGCCGATGACCGCGGCGAGCGCGTCCACGGCGCCGTCGAGCCCGGTGGCCTGCGGCCGGAACCCGGCGCCGCGCGCGGTCGCCAGCAGCTCCCCGCCGGTCCCCGCCACGGCCGCGTCGATCTTGCTGTTGCCGCCGTCCACCGCGACGAGCACCCCGTCCCGGCGGCGCGGCGGCGCCGCGGCCATCACGCGGCCCACGGCAGGTGGGCGCGGTTCGCGGCGACCAGGTCGCGGGCGAGCCGGTCGGCGAACTCGAGCTGCCCGACCAGCGGGTGTGCGAGCAGCGCGTCCGCGACCCGGTCGACGCCGCCGCGCAGCGCCGCGTCCAGCGCCAGCTCCTCGTAGCCGGACACGTGCGCGACCAGCCCGGAGAACAGCGGCTCGAGCGGTGGGACGGGCAGCGGGACCGGCCCGGACGCGGTGATCCGCGCGGGCACCTCGATCACGGCCCGGTCGTCCAGGAACGGGAGCGTGCCGTTGTTGCGGACGTTGACGACCTGCGCGTCGCCGCGTCCGGTGAGCAGCGACACGGCGAGCTGCACGGCGGCCTCGGAGTAGTAGGCGCCGCCGCGCTCCTCCAGCCGCGCGGGCTTGGTGTCCAGGGCGGGATCGGCGTACAGGGCGAGCAGGTCGCGCTCCAGCGCGGCGACCTCCTCCGCGCGCGTCGGCGCGCCGCGCTGCTCGCGCACGACGCGGTCGTGCTCGTAGAAGTAGCGCAGGTAGTAGGACGGGACGGCGCCGAGCCGGCGCACGAACGGCGCGGGCAGCCCGGACATCGCGGCCAGGTCCGCGGCGCGGCCGTCCAGCAGTTCCGGCAGGACGTCGCGCCCGTCCAGCGCGATCGAGCGCACCCAGGTCAGGTGGTTGAGGCCGGCGTGCCCGAGCGCGATCCGCTCGGGCGCCGCGTCCAGCAGGGCGGCGGCGCGGCGCTGCACGCCGATGGCCACGTTGCACAGGCCGACGGCGCGGTGCCCGGCGTCCAGCAGCGCGCGGGTGACGATGCCGACCGGGTTGGTGAAGTCGATGATCCACGCGTCCGGGGCGCGGGCGGCGACGCGCTCGGCGATGTCCAGCACGACCGGGACGGTGCGCAGCGCCTTGGCGAGCCCGCCCGCCCCGGTGGTCTCCTGCCCGACGCAGCCGCACTCCAGCGGCAGCGTCTCGTCGACCCTCCGGGCCGCCTGCCCGCCGACCCGCAGCTGGACCAGCACGACGGCGGCCCCGTCCACGGCCTCGTCGAGGTCTCCGGTCGCCACGACCTTCGCGGGGTGGCCGGCGCGGGCCAGCATCCGCGCGGCGAGCCCGCCCACGAGCTCCAGCCGCCGCGCGTCGGGGTCGGCGAGGACCAGCTCCGACACCGGCAGCGCCGCCCGCTCCCGCGCGATCCCGTCGACCAGCTCCGGGGTGTAGGTGGACCCGCCCCCGATGACCGTCAGCTTCAACCCTTCACTCCCGTCAACGTCACACCCTGGATGAACACGCGCTGGGCGAGGAAGAACACCACCAGCACCGGCATGATGGTCAGCAGCGTCGCCGCCATCGTGAGGTTCCACTCGACGTGGTGCGCGGCGCGGAACGTCGCCACCCCTATCGCGAGGGTCCAGTTCTCCGGCTTGGCGTACACCAGCGGCCCGTAGTAGTCGTTCCAGCAGTAGAAGAACTGGAACAGCGCGACGGCCGCCAGCGCGGGCTTGGCCATGGGCAGCACGACCCGCAGCATGGTGCGCAGCTCTCCGCAGCCGTCGACCCGCGCCGCGTCGGCGTACTCGCGCGGGATCGTCACGAGGAACTGGCGCAGCAGGAAGATGGAGAACGCGTCGCCGAACGCCTGCGGGATGATCAGCGGCCAGAGCGTCCCGGTGAGGTGGAAGCGGGACCACACGATGTACAGCGGCACCATCGTCACCTGCGGCGGCAGCATCATCGCCGAGATGACCACGACGAGCGCGAGGTTGCGGCCGCGGAACCGGAAGCGGGCCAGCGCGTAGGCGACCGGCACGCTGGACACCAGCATCAGCGCGGTCGACAGCGCCGCGTACACGGTGCTGTCGACCGTCCACCGCACCATGTCGCCGCTGAAGGCGCGGCGGAAGTTCTCGAAGTGCCACTCCTTCGGCCAGAGCGAGGTGCTGAGCGCCTGCGAGTCGCTCATCACGGCCGTGAGGAACATGAACGCCAGCGGCGCCAGGAACATCACCGCGAGGACGATCACGGCGGCGTGCGTGGCGATCCACATCAGCGTGCGGCGGGACCGTCCGCCGTAGGCCATGGCCGTTCCCGACGGGGCGGTCACTGCGCCTCCTCTCCGGCGAACGCGCGGAACCGGCGCAGCAGCAGGAGCGTGAACGCCATCGCGATGACGAACATGACCAGCGCGAGCACGCACGCGTAGCCCATGTTGAACTGCCGGAACCCCTCGTCGTAGAGCCACTGCGGGAAGG
This sequence comes from Actinomadura nitritigenes, assembly GCF_017573545.1. Classification (GTDB taxonomy): domain Bacteria; phylum Actinomycetota; class Actinomycetes; order Streptosporangiales; family Streptosporangiaceae; genus Spirillospora; species Spirillospora nitritigenes. Next base: position 51,410 of record NZ_JAGEOK010000016.1, read on the forward strand.
TCAGCGTCGACCCGCCGGGGTAGCCGGGCGCGAACTGGGTGCCGGGCAGGTCGGCCTGCCCGGCGGCGACCTTCCCGGCGACCATGGCCTGCGTGAAGTACTGCAGCGTCTCGATCACGCCGGTGAGGGCGGCGAACGCCAGGACGGGCGAGACGGTCGGCAGCGTGATGTGCCGGAACCGCGCCCAGGCGCCGGCGCCGTCGATGGCGGCGGCCTCGTACAGCGACCGGGGCACGTTCAGCAGCGCCGCCAGCAGGATGATCATGACGTCGCCGACCGCCCACAGCCCGAGCAGCGACAGGCCGGGCTTGGCCCACGCGGAGTCGTTGAAGAAGTCCGGCAGCGAGAACCCGAGGTGGCGGGCGATCACCGGGAACGGGCCGGTGCCGGGGTTCAGCACGAACACGAAGGCCACGGTCGCCGACACCGGCGGGATGAGGTACGGGACGTAGAACACGGCCCGCAGCAGGTTGCCTCCGCGCCTGATCCGGGTGAGCAGCTGCGCGACGCCGAGGCCGAACAGCACCCGCAGCGGGACGAGCACCGCCACCAGCCACAGGGTGTTGCGCATCGCCGTCCAGGCGTCGCCGTCGTGAAGCAGGTAGCGGTAGTTGTCCAGCCCGGCGTACTTCAGGGTGAACAGGTTGTAGCGCGTGAAGGAGAAGTAGACGGTCGCGGCGAGCGGGTAGGCGAAGAACAGGCCGACCCCGGCCAGCCAGGGCGACAGGAACGCCAGCACCCGCAGCCGCCGGCGGCGGCCGGCCCGGGACGCCGTCCCGAGCCGGTCGCGCCGCAGGGGCAGGCGCAGCGAGCCGGAGGCCACGGCGTCAGCCCCCGGCCAGCTTCAGCGACGCGTCGACCTTCCCGTCGAGGTCGTCGAGCGCCTTGCCGAGGTCACCGGCCTTCCCGGGCTCCCACTGGTCCTGGACGAACTGCTGGAACTTCACGACGTAGTCGTTGCCGTTCGGGGTGGGCGGCGTCGTGGCGCTCGCCGGGTTCTTGAAGACGTCGAGGAACGTCCTGAACTGCGGCGGCAGTCTCAGGTCCGGCGAGGACAGCGAGGCGATCGTGGTGGGGACGTTGCCGAGCGCGTTGGCGAAGGTGACGAGCGCGCCGGTGTCGGTCGTCAGGTACCTGATGAACTCCCACGCGGCGGCGCGGTGCCTCGCGCCGCGCGGGATGCCGATGACGGTGCCGGTGACGAAGCCGCTGCCGTAGCGGGCGTCCTGCCCGTCGGGGACGGGCGCGGGCGCGGTCCCGTAGTCGACCTTCGGCGCCTCCTCCTGCATGAACTTGGTGCGCCACTCGCCGTCGACGGCCATGGCGACCTTGCCCTTCTCGAAGGGGTTGGACGACTCGAACTCCTGGCCCATCGAGTGCAGGAACTTCTTGACGTTGTCGTAGCCGTACCAGTCGATGAGGCTCTTGTCCCACTGCAGGTACGCCTTGACGGCGGGGTCGGCGGCGAAGTCCGCGTGCCCGTCGGGGGTGAGCCACCTCGCGCCGAACTGGGTGGCGAGGTGCTGCACCTGGTGCTCGTAGTACTGCGCGGACGGCATGAACCCGGCGACCTTGATGGTCCCGTCGGGATCGCGGACGGTGAGCTTCTTGGCCAGCGCGGTCAGCTCGGAGAACGTGCGGGGCGGCTGCTCGCCCTTCATCAGGGCCTTGTTGTAGTAGAGCCCGTAGGCGTCGGCGAGCAGCGGCATCGCGCACCGGCGGCCCTTGTAGCGGGTGTACTGCTGAACCGGCTTGGGGAACTGGTTCATGTCGAGCCTGGACCCGGCGATGTCGCCGGACAGGTCCTGCCAGGCTCCGCTCTGGCACCATTGCCCGACGCTGTCGGTGGTGAACGACGACACGACGTCGGGCGGGTTGCCGCCCCGGATGGCGTTGGTGATGCGGTCGTCGGTCTGGTCCTTGACCAGCTTGACGGTGATGTTGGGGTGCAGCTTGTGGAAGCCTGCGGCGGCGTCCTCGAACGCCTTCACCTCGTGCGGGGCGCTCCAGCCGTGCCAGACCTCGATGGTCTGCCTCTCCCCGGCCTTCGGGCCGCCGGACCCGCCGCCGCTTCCGCCGGCCGTGCAGGCCGTGAGGCCGAGCCCGGCGGCGGCCAGGGCCGCGGCGAGCCGGCGCGTTGTCGATGTGCGCACTCCGGTTCTCCTTCGGGGGAGGGACGGCCGGTGCCGCCGTCCGCTGTGGGGGAGCGGGGGTGGGATGGGCGCGGTTCAGGAACGGGGCGTGTCGGGGACGGTGGTGGAGAACACCTCGTCGCGGGTCTCCTGGAGTGCCTGCTGCAGCGCGCCGGCGAGGACCGGGTTGCCCCGCAGGGAGCTGAGCCGGACCTCGGGGCGCGGGATCGTCAGGCTGTGCAGGTGCTGCTGGACGCGGGCGCGCAGCGGCTCGCCGCCGGCGCGCAGGACGTCGCCGGTGAGCACGACCAGGGCCGGGTCGAGGACCGCGACGACGGTGGCGAGGGTGGCGCCGAGCCGGGTCGCCAGCTCGGTCAGCGCGCGTTCGGCGCGGGCCCCCGCGTCGGCGGCGGTGCGGGTCCCCGCGCGGCCGGCGCCGACCTCGGCGGCGGCGCGGCCGAGCGCGGTGGCCGCGTCCCGGCCGCGGAACCCGTGCTCGCGCATCAGCTTCAGCACGGCGGCGCCACCGGTGAGGCTGTGCACGCCGCCGGTGTGGGTGCGGCGCACGTCGCGCATCAGCGGGGCGCCGACCGCGGGCGCGTAGCCGATCTCGCCGGCGCCGCCGGTCGCGCCGCGGTGCGGCGCGCCGTCCAGCACGACGGCCATGCCGACGCCGTCGGCGACCCACAGCAGCACGAAGTCGCGGGTCCCGGCGGCCTGCCCGCCGGCGCGCTCGGCGAGCGCGGCGAGGTTGACGTCGTTCTCGATGGCGATCCGGACGCCGAGGCCGCCGGCGAGGGTGCCGACGAGGTCGGGGATGTGCCAGCCGGGGATGTGCGCGGCGTAGCCGAGCCGTCCGGTGGACGGGTCGATCGCGCCCTGGATGCCGATGACGGCCCGGTTCAGCGCGGTGCGGGCGAGCCCGGCCGCGGCGGCGGCCCCGTCGAGGGCCTCCGCCATCCGGGCGACGGCGTCCACGCCGGTGCGGGCGGGCGTGGGGAGGGTGTGCTCGCCGACGACCGCCCCGGTCAGGTCGGCGACGCTCACCCTGATGCGGGCGGGGGTGACGTCGGCGCCGGCCACGTGGGCGGCGGCCCCGTTGACGCGGTACAGCTCGGCGGTCCGTCCGGGGAGCCCCTCGCGCAGGCCGTCCCGCACGACGAGGCCGGCCTCCTCGAGCCGGGCGAGCAGCTGCGAGGCGGTCGGCTTGGAGATGCCGGTGAGGTCGGAGATCTGCGGGCGGGTGAGCGGGCCGCGGGCGAGCAGCGCCTCCAGCGCGGCGCGGTCGTTGATGGCGCGCAGCAGGCTCGGGGTCCCGGGGACGGGCGCGGTCACGGCGGCTCCTCGGAGTTAAGAAGGTTTCCTAACTTGGAGGAGAAAGTAAGGAGTCTTAACGAACACGTCAAGACCCTGGGGCGGCCGGTTCCGGGCGGGCGGTCACGGAAGAGGCCGCGAAGGAAGCCGGGGAGGAGGCCGCCGAGGAGGCCGCGAGGGGGAGCCGGGAGGGCGCCGGGGAGTCAGGGCGGGCGGTCGAGGGGGCGTCAGGGGGCGGCGACGATGAAGCCGACGTTGCCGAACCCGATCTCGTCGCCGGGCCGGACGCGGGCCGGGCCGGTGAGCCGCCAGCCGTTCACCCGGGTGCCGTTCATCGACCCCAGGTCGGAGACCATCCAGCCCTCCTCGGCCTGGTACAGCTCGGCGTGGAAGCGGGAGACGGTCAGGTCCGTCAGCACGAACTGGCAGGCGGGGGCGCGGCCGACCACGATCCGGGACGACCCGGCGGGCGGCAGCACGAAGCGCGGGAGCCGGGGGCCGCGCCAGGCCGCCTCGATCCGCGCGGTCACCTGCGAGACGGTCGCCACCAGGCCGGTCAGCCGGCCGACGACGCGGCTGGTGGGCGGCAGGTCGTGCACGATGTCGTCGAGCTCGGCGCGGCTGCGCGCCTGCAGCACCTGGTCGACGCGGCGTTCGAACGTCTCGTGCGACATCCGGCCCTCGGACACGCGCTCGCTGAGGACGCGCAGCACCCGGTCCCGCTCGGTGTCGGACGCTCGCACCGGGTAAGAGGGCTGACCGTCCATGGCTGTGAGTATCCAGTCCCCGTCGTCGGCTGTCCAGAAAGGCCGTCAGGTGGAGGGCGGGCGATCGCCCTCACCCGCCCTCCACCTTTTCGATGCCTCGAGGCCGCCGGAAGTTCGGGAACGTTCCGCGGAGTTCCCGCGGCGCCCGCCGCGGGAACTCCGGTGCCGTGCCGGGTCAGCGGGAGAGCAGGTCCCGCGCGATGTGGGTCACCTGGATCTCGTCGGTGCCGGCGTAGATCTGGAACGACTTGGCGTCGCGGGCCAGCTGCTCGACCCGGTACTCGCTCATGTAGCCGTTGCCGCCGAACAGCTGCACCGCCTCCTGCGCGACCTCGCTGGCGGCCTGCGCGGCGTACAGCTTCATCGCCGACGCCTCGGCGAGCGTCGGGGTGCGGCCGGAGCGCTGCATCTCGATGTGCCGGAACACCAGGTTCTGCACGTTGAGGCGGGCGACCTCCATCTTGGCGAGCTTCAGCTGGATGAGCTGGAAGTCGCCGATCCGCTGCCCCCACAGCTCGCGGGTCCTGGCGTACTCGACCGACAGCTTCAGGCACTCCTCGATGACCCCGAGGGCCATCGCGGCGACGCCGGCGCGCTCGGTGACGAAGTTCTGCTTCGCCGACTCCTTGCCGCCCTGCGAGCCGGACGACAGGAGCCGGTCGGCGCCGGCGCGCACGTCGTTGAGGAACAGCTCGCCGGTGGGGGAGGAGTGCAGGCCCATCTTGCGCAGCGGCCTGCTCTGCTCCAGGCCCTCCATGCCGCGGTCGAGGACGAACGTGAGGATCTCGCGGTCGCGGGGCTCGCGGCCGTCGTCGAGCTTGCAGTAGAAGACGATCGTGTCGGCGTAGGGGCCGTTGGTGATGAAGGTCTTGCTGCCGTTGATGACGTACTCGTCGCCGACCTTCTTCGCGGTGGCCTGCATGCCGCCGAACGCGTCGGAGCCGGAGTTCGGCTCGGTGATGGCCCAGGCGCCGACCTTCTCCATGGTGAGCAGGGGCAGCGCCCAGCGCTCCTTCTGGTCGGGCGTGCCCCGCTTCATGATCGTCCCGGCGGCGAGGCCGAGGCCGACGCCCATCGCCGAGACCATGCCGGGGGCGACCTTGCACAGCTCGATGACCGGCAGCATCGTCATCGCCGCGTTGCCGCCGCCCGGGGCGTCGGCGTCCTTCTTCGGCGCGCCCCCGCTCCCGCCCGCCTCGCGCTCCTTGGCGATCCGGGCCTGGAAGGACGAGCGCGCCATCTCGTCCATCCCGAACGTCTTGTACAGGCTCCGGAGCAGGTCGTAGGGCGGCAGCTCGCCGGAGTCCAGCGCGTCCAGGTTCGGCCGGACCTCCGCGTCGATCCAGCCGCGCACGGCGTCCCGGATCATCAGGTCTTCCTCGGACCACTCGATCATGCTCAGCCTCGCCCTTCCGGTTCCCGCAGGTTGCGGGCACCATCCAAGCAGATCGGGAAAGCGAGCGCTTATTCGGGGATGCGGATGACGTCGGCAAGCACGCCGCCGTCCGCGGTGAGCCGCTTGGACGACGGGCTGTCGTACACGACCATCAGCCTGGTGCCCTCCCCGTGCAGGCCGTCCAGGACGGCGAGGCCCTCGGGGTGGTCGTCCCCGTCGCCGTAGGGCAGGTCACCGAGCCGGGGCAGCCGCTCGGCGGGGACGACCTCGGGCGCGTCGGCCTCGGCGATCCCCGGCCAGCGGTGCACCCGCACCGGGCCGTCCAGGTCCATGCTCGGGCCGGTGAGGATCAGCAGGTCGTCGCCCTGCGGGCACAGGTCGCGGATGCCGAGCCCGCCGAGGTCCAGGAAGTGCGTGCGGTAGAGGGCCTTGCCGTCGCCGACCGGCAGCGGCCGCAGCCGGCGCGGGTCGTCCGGATCGGTGCCCGGCCGGATCTCCACCAGCACGGCCCAGCCGCGCAGCACCGGCCCGCGCAGGCCGATGTAGAGCCGGTCGCGGTGCGCGGCGATCCCCTCGATGTCGATGCCGTTGTCCTTGCTCGGGATCGACAGGAACGGCGCGAGGTGCGGGTCGTCCGCGAGCAGGTCGGTGACGGAGTCGCCGTCCAGCCCGAGCACGGCGGCGGTGCGGTCCCCGTCCTCGCGGACGACCTCGGGCAGCCCGTCCGCGCCGGCGGCCAGGGGGAGGCGGGCGAGCACGAAGCGGTTGTCCTCGCGCACCACCGACGCCAGCCGCTTGCGGGCCTTCGCTCCCGTCTGGCCCGCCTTGATCTTCTTGCGCTTGAGGCTGTGCGAGCCGATCGCCCACAGCCATCCGTTGCTCCGCGCCAGGCCCTCGATGTCGGCCTCCTCGTCGGGGCCCGCGGGCAGGTCGACCAGATCGGCGAGCGCGACCGTGGTGTGCCCCTCGTAGCCGGTGACGAGCCCGTCGCCGTCGAGCGTGGCGGTGAGCCGCTCGATGGTGGCGGTCTCGTCGCCCGCCACCCACAGGCAGCGGCCGTCCTGGCGCACGGCGGACAGGTTGGTGTGCGTCCCGGCTTCCCGGCTCTCAAGCCCGAAGCGCAGCGCGACCTGGCGTTCCACGATCATGAGCGGAATGTTCCCATAAAACCGGCGCCGTTCCGGCCCGCCGCGCCCGCGCCGGTGCGGCCGCTATCGGTCCCAGAGGACGTGCAGATGCGGCGGCTTGCGGAAGACCAGCCCGTGCGCGCGCGCCGGGCGGGCCGGGTCGAGCCGAAGCCCGGGCAGCTCCAGCAGCGCGGCGACCGCGGTGCGGGCCTCCAGCCTGGCCAGATGGGCGCCGAAGCAGAAGTGCGGCCCGTGCGCGAACGCCAGGTGCTCGCCGGCGTTGGCGCGCCGCACGTCGAACCGGTCGGGGTCGGGGAACACGGCGGGGTCGCGGTTGGCGCCCGCGATCGACACGCGCACCAGGTCGCCCGCGCGCACCGTGACGCCGCCGAGGGCGGTGTCGCGGGTGGCGTAGCGGTCGACGACCGACGCCGACGGCTCCAGCCGCAGCGACTCCTCGATCGCGGCGGGCAGCAGGTCCGGGTCGTCCAGGACGAGCCGCAGCTCGGCGGGGTGGCCCAGCAGGTGCAGCACCGTGTTGGCGATCATCCCCTCGGTGGTGTCGATGCCGCCGAACATCAGGATCGCCGCGTTCGCCACGACCTCGGCGGTGGTCAGGCCCGCCCCGTCCGCGGCGGCCTCCGCCAGCAGCGACCCGGGGGCGTCCGCGGTGATCGCCTTCTCCACGGCCGCGCGCAGCAGCGCGTACGCCTCGTCCGCGCGGGCGGGCGCGTCCCCGCCGGCGGTGATGGCGGACACGGCCTCGACGAACGCCCCGTACCAGGACCGGACGGTCGCGGCGTCGACGCCCTCCAGGCCGAGCGCCTCGGCGACGACCGCGACGGCGAGCGGCCCGGCCAGCTCGCCGCGCAGCTCCGCGCGGCCGGCCGGAGCGAGCCCGCCGACCAGCCGCGCGACCTCGGCCTCGACGAACGCGGTGAAGCGCTCGCGGGTCCGCGCGGGCCGGAACGGCCGCGCGAACGGGTCGCGGTGCCGGGTGTGGACGGGCCCGTCCAGCGACAGCATGCTCGGCCCGACGACCCGCGCGGTGGAGAAGCGCGGGTCGTCGACGGTGAAGGCCGCCGCGTCCCGCATCACCCGCTGCGCCAGGTCCCGCGAGGTGACCAGCCAGCCGCCGAGGGCGGGCAGCCAGGAGACGGGCTCGGCGGCGCGCAGGCGGGCCAGCAGGGGATGCGGGTCGTCCTCCAGGTCGGCCACCGTCGCGGCGGCGCCGACCGGGAAACGGGACGTCGGCTCGGAGGTCACCCGTCCGAGGATATTCCGCCCGATCGCCCCCGGAACAGATCTACATTGTAAAGGCGCCGGGTCGTCACGCGGCCTCGGCCCGCTCCCGCCACCATTCCCGGCCGCGGTCGGGCAGCGTGTAGATCGGGTCGTAGTACTCGTACTGGCGCGTCAGCGCGTCCGGATCGGACAGCTCCAGCCCGGTGCGGTAGTTCTTCGTCCAGTAGGAGACGCCGCGCTCGCGGTCGTAGTCCGACAGCTGGTGCACCCAGCGCTTGCCGACGTAGGGGACGTCGCACACGATGCGCGGGGTCGCGAAGCCGGGCAGGTAGCCCATGATGGCGTGCTGCAGCTCCTGGGCCTCCCAGACCGCGAGCCGCCAGTGCTCGCTGTTGGGGATCATGTCGCACATGTAGAGGTAGTACGGCATGATGCCCGCCTCGTCGAGCAGCGCGAACGACAGGTCGAGCAGCGCGTCCGGGGAGTCGTTGACCCCGCGCAGCAGCACGCCCTGGTTGCGGACGTCGCGGATGCCGGTGTCGAGCATCGCCCGCGCCGCCTTCGCGACCAGCGGCGTCACCGACCGGGCAGCGTTCACGTGGGTGTGGATCGCGATCTGCGCGCCGCGCTCGTGCGCCTTGGTCGCCAGGCGCTCCATGCCGGCGCGGACCTCGTCCTGCAGCCAGTGCTGCGGCAGGCCCATGAGCGCCTTGCTGGCCAGCCGGATGTCGCGGATGTTGTCGATGTCCAGCAGCGCGTCGACGAACGACTCCAGCCGCGGCCAGGGCAGGTTCGCCACGTCGCCGCCGGACACCACGACGTCGCGGACGCCGGGCGTGCGGCGCAGGTAGTCGAGCATGGCCTCGTGCCGGTCCGGGGGCCGGATGGTGAACTTGTGCTTGTCGACGTTCGGCGTGGAGTTGCCGACGAGGTCCATCCGGGTGCAGTGCCCGCAGTACTGCGGGCAGGTCGGCAGCAGCTCGGCCAGCACCTTGGTGGGGTAGCGGTGGGTCAGCCCCTCCACGGCCCACATCTCGGCCTCGTGCAGGGAGTCGCGGGTGGCGTAGGGGTGCGACGGCCAGTCGGTGCGCCGGTCGCTGAACACCGGGAGCATGTACCGGCGCACGGGGTCGGCGTAGAAGGCCTCGGTGGACGAGGTGTCCATCGTGTTGAGCATCTGCGGCGGCAGCAGCATCGACATCGTCGCCCGCTCCGCCTGGTCGCGCTCCAGGTCGGCGTAGAACGGCTCGTCCAGCAGGTCGCCCATGACCGTGCGGAGTTGGCGGACGTTCTTCACGCAGTGCGCGCGCTGCCACTGCGCCGACTCCCACTCCGCGTCCGTGACGTCGCGCCAGCCGGGCAGCCGCCGCCAGTCGGGCTCCTCCAGCGGCCGGCGCCGGTAGGCGTAGGGCTGGCGGGCCGCGTCCCGGCCGTCCGCCGGGTCCCGGACGGCCGCGTCCGGGTCCGGATGCAGGGCAGTGGTCATCGTCGACCGCCTCCTCGCGTCACATCGATCACATAAAAGTCTTGTATGGAGCCGACGTTACGGGAAGACTTCCACCGAAACCAGAGGTACTCGGGATATCTTCCGGGGCATCACCATGGATCACACGGGACACGGACGTTGCGAAGGGGCGCGGGGATGAGCGGAGCCGGGACGGCGGCGGGGACGGGGACCGCGGTGGGGCTGCACCGGGTGCTGGAACCGGCGGGCGTGCTGCCGCAGGCGGCGGCGCGGCTGGACACCGATCCGGCGATCCGCCCCGACGAGGTGCGCGTCCGGGTGGAGCGCCTCAACCTGGACGCCGCGTCCTACCGGCAGCTGCACACCGCGCACGGCGGCGACCCGGACGCGATCCGCGCCGAGGTGCTGCGGATCATCGGCGAGCGCGGCAAGATGCACAACCCGGTCACCGGCTCGGGCGGGATGCTCGTCGGCACCGTCGAGGAGGTCGGGCCGGACTCCCCGCTCGGGCTGGAGCCCGGCGACCGCGTCGCCACCCTCGTCTCGCTGACCCTGACCCCGCTCGCGGTCACCGACGGCCTCGCCCGCTGGGACGGCCGGTCCGAGCAGGTCCCGGCCGACGGCCACGCGATCCTGTTCGCCCGCTCCATCGCCGCCGTCCTGCCCGGCGACCTGCCGATGCCGGTCGCGCTGGCCGTGATGGACGTGTGCGGCGCGCCCGCGCTCACCGAGCGGGTCGTCGCGGCCCGCGAGCGCCCGGTCGTGGCGGTGCTGGGCGGCGCCGGCAAGAGCGGCTCGCTGTCGCTGGCGGCGGCGCGCCGGGCGGGCGCGTCCCGCACCATCGGGCTCGTCCCCACCGCGGAGGAGGAGGAACGGCTGGCCGCCACCGGCCTGGCCGACACCGTGGTGCGCGCCGACGCCCGCGACCCGGTCGCGGTCGCCGCCGCGATCGGCGAGCCCGCCGACGTCACCGTGGTGTGCGTGGACGTGCCGGGCTGCGAGCACGGCGCGATCCTCGCCACCGCGCGCGGCGGGACCGTGGTGTTCTTCTCGATGGCGACGTCGTTCTCCGCCGCCGCGCTCGGCGCCGAGGGCCTGGCCGCCGACGTGACCATGCTCATCGGCAACGGCTACGTGCCGGGGCACGCGGAGACCGCGCTCGGCCTGTTGCGGTCGGAACCGGCCCTTCTCCCGCTGTTCACCGCCCGGGCGGGAGCCGATTCGGCAGAATGATCGTCGAATCCCCCGTAAGCGGCGGGATCAGGTGATCATCGAGGGAGAGAGCATGGCGAGCGTCATCGGGGAACTGCACGGGCGCGATCCCAAGGAGCGGCAGACGCAGATCGTGGACGTGCTCGTCCAGGCGTTCTCGGACCTCATGGAGCGCAGCCCCGCCGAGTTCCGCCGCCGGTTCCGCAAGATGGCCTCCGACCCGTTCGCGTTCTACCGCGGCAGCGCCTGCCTGTTCTACGCCGACGTGCAGCACGACGACGACCCGTGGGCCGACGAGCGGACGAGCCGCGTGTGGATCCAGGGCGACCTGCACGCGCAGAACTTCGGCACCTACATGAACGACGACGGCGTGTTCGTGTTCGACGTCAACGACTTCGACGAGGCCTACGTCGGGCACTTCACCTGGGACGTCAAGCGGCTCGTGGCGAGCCTGGCGCTGCTGGCCTGGCAGAAGGCGATCTCCGACGCCGACATCCGGCGGCTCATCGAGACCTACGTGCGCGCCTACGTCGACCAGGTCCGCCTGTTCGCCGCCCACGACGGCGACGAGAAGTTCGCGCTGACCCTCGACAACTCCGACGGCTACGTGCGGGACGTGCTGATCGAGGCGATGGGCGGCACCCGGATCGCGCTGCTGGACGGCATGACGGTCGTGGAGGGCCCGGACCGCCGGTTCCGCGACCGCGCCGGCGTCCGCCGGCTGGACGACGCCGAGCGCGCCAAGGTCGAGGCCGCCTACCAGGACTACCTGCGCACCATCCCGTCGGAGAAGCGGTTCGGCAGCCTCACCTACCAGGTGAAGGACATCGTCGGCGCGTCCGGCTTCGGGATCGGCTCGGCGGGCCTGTCGGCGTACAACATCCTGGTGGAGGGCAACACGCAGGCGCTGGAGAACGACGTCATCCTGTCGATGAAGCAGGGCAACGTCGCCGCGCCGAGCCGGGTCGTCGACGACGCCCGCATCCGCGAGTACTTCCAGCACCACGGGCACCGCACGGCGGTGTCGCGCCGGGCGCTGCAGGCCAACACCGACCCGTGGCTCGGCTACACCCAGATCGACGGGGTCGGCTACGTGGTGCAGGAGCTGTCGCCCTACGAGGAGGACCTGGACTGGGGCGGGCTCACCGAGCCGGAGGACATGCTGTCGGTCCTGGACGACCTCGGCCGCGCCACCGCGAAGGTGCACTGCGTGTCCGACACCGACTCCGACCACACACTGGTCGGCTTCCAGGTCGAGGACGCCATCAACGCGGTGATCGGCGCCGACGAGTCGGCGTTCGTCGAGGACATGGTCGCGTTCGGCACCGGCTACGCCGAGGTCGTGCGCCGCGACCACGAGTACTTCGTGGACGCCTTCCGCAACCACCTGATCCCCGGCCTGTAGCGGCCGCCGGCCGGGTCAGCCGGCCCGGTCGCCGGTCCCGCCGCCGGCCGCGCCCCCGGGGCCGGTGGCGCGGACCAGGAGGAGGGCGATGTCGTCGTGGCCCTGCTGGTCGGACAGCAGGGCCAGGACGCCGTCGGCGGTGGCGTCCAGCGACTCCGACCGCGAGGCGACGAGCGCGGACGCCAGCCGGGCGATGCCCTCGTCGACGTTGCGCATCCGGCTCTCCACCAGCCCGTCGGTGTAGAACGCGAGGGTCGCGCCCGCCGGGATGACCGCGGAGAGCTGCTCGTACTCGGGCGGGTGCGCCGGGTCCGACACCCCGAGCGGCAGCCCGTGCGGGACGGCGAAGTGCCGGGCCGTCCCGCCGGCGAGGGCGAGCAGCGGCGGGGGATGCCCGGCGCACGCCAGCTCGCAGCGCATCGTCGCCGGGTCGCAGACCAGGCACAGGCAGGTGGCGAACTGCGCGGCGTCCAGGCCCTGCGCGATCGTGTCGAGCCGGGTCAGCACCTCGGCGGGCGGCAGCTCGCTGCCCGCGAGGGTGTGCGCGGCGATCCGCAGCTGGCCCATCGCGGCGGCCGCGGTCACCCCGTGCCCGACCGAGTCGCCGATCACGATCGCGACCCGGTCGTCGGGCAGCGGGACGACGTCGTACCAGTCGCCGCCGACGTCGCCGCCCGCCGGCACGTACCGGTGCGCGATCTCCAGCCCGGCGGGCGCGGTGACGCGGCCCGGCTTGAGGGTCGCCTGCAGCGCGGCCGCCGTGCGGTGCTCGCGCCGATACAGGCAGGCGTTGTCGACGCACGTCGCGGCCCGCGACGCCAGCTCGGCGGCGAGCGCGGTGTCGGCGGCCGCGAACGGCGGCCGGCCGCGCTTGCGGCTGAACACCGCGAACCCCAGCACCCGGCCCCGCGCCACCAGCGGCACCGCGAGCAGCGACACGTGGTCGAGCAGGCCGTCCATGGCGGGGCCGGTGCGGTGCGCGATCGCGTCCGGGATGGCGTCGCTGCCGAACTCCACCATCCGGGCGGTGCCGACGCACCGGGCGTAAGGGGTGTCGGGCGGGTAGACGATGACCTCGTTGACGGGGAACTCGCGGGCCCAGCGGCTCGGGTCGTCCTCGGCGAAGGCGATCGCGAGCCGCCGCACCACCGCCGCCCCGCCCGCGCCCCCGGCGTGCGGAGCGGGCCGCCCGTCGGCCAGCAGCGACTCCAGGACGTAGATGGCGCCCGCGTCGGCGAACCGCGGCACCGTCACTCCCACGATCTCCGCGGCGGTGCGGTGCAGGTCCAGGGTGGAGCCGATCCGGCGGCCGGCCTCGTTCAGCAGCTCCAGCCCGGCCGCCCAGGGCGGCGCGGCGGTCAGCGCCACCAGCGTCCGGCCGGATCCGGCCGCCATCGGGTCGCACGACACCTCCAGCGTCCCGCCGGCGAGCGCCAGCGTCCCGCGCCACGGCCGGCCCGTCGCGGCCTGCTTGAGCGCCGCCTCCAGCGGTCCGGCGGACGCGGCGCCGAGGAGTTCGGGCAGCCGCGCGCCCACGGCCGCCGACGCCGGGCAGCCGAACAGGCGGGCGGCGCCGTCGCCGCAGGCGGTGACCTCGCCGTCCGGGGTCAGCAGGACGGTCACCGGACCGGCGTGCGCTGCGAATGGCTCTGACGTCGGTCCTTCACTGTCGGCTGCGTCAGGGTGGTCCCGGCGGGATTGCCGTTACGCTGAATCCCCCGCGGACGAGCCCCTCGGCGGAAAAGGGAGACGATGCATGGACTCCGAGTGGATCCCACCCGAGGTCGACGGTCAGAGGCCAAGCGTCGCACGGGTGTACGACTTCCTGCTCGGCGGAGACCACAATTTCGCGTCCGATCGTGACCTCGCGACCGGGCTGCTGCGGATCGAGCCGCAGGCGCGGGAACTGGCGCACGCGAACCGGGCGTTCCTGCGCCGCGCGGTCCGCACGGCGGCGCGGGCCGGCGTCGACCAGTTCGTCGACATCGGGTCGGGGATCCCCACACAGGGCAACGTGCACGAGGTCGCACAGAGTGTCAACCCGGCCGCACGGGTGGTGTACGTCGACAACGACGACGTGGCCGTCGCGCACAGCCGGTCGATCCTGGCGGGCAACGACCGCGCCGCGGTCATCCAGGCGGACATGCGCCGGCCCGCGGAGATCCTGGAGCACGCCGGGCTGAACCGGGTCGTCGACCTGTCGAAGCCGGTGGCGTTCCTGCTCGTCGCGGCCCTGCACCTGGTGAAGGACGACGAGGACCCGGCCGGGATCGCCGCGGCGCTGCGCGACGCGGGCGCGCCGGGCAGCCACCTGGTGCTGTCCCACCTCACCCACGAGGCGCAGCCGGGCAAGACCGCCGCGATCGGCAAGCTGTACGACCGGGCGACCTCCCCGGCGGTGTCGCGGTCGCACGCGGAGATCCTGCGCTTCTTCGACGGCTGGGACCTGCTGGACCCGGGCCTGGTGTACGTGCCGCTGTGGCGTCCCGACGACGGGGACGAGGTGAGGGACCCCGAGCGGTTCCTGGTGTTCGGCGGGGTGGGCCGCCTCCCCTGACCCGCGGTCCCGGCGCGGCCGGGCGCGGCGGCGGGCCGGTAGTGTGCTGATCGTGCAGGCCGCCGACGACCCGTTCGTGCGGGTGCGCGGGGCCCGCGAGCACAACCTGCGCGGCGTGGACGCCGCGATCCCCCGCGACGCGCTGGTGGCGTTCACCGGCGTGTCCGGGTCGGGCAAGTCGTCGCTGGCGTTCGGCACGCTGTACGCCGAGGCGCAGCGCCGCTACCTGGAGTCGGTCGCGCCGTACGCGCGGCGGCTGCTGCACCAGGTCGCGGCGCCCGCCGTCGAGGAGGTGACGGGGCTGCCGCCGGCGGTGGCGCTGGAGCAGCGCCGGTCGGTGCCGTCGTCGCGGTCGTCGGTCGGCACGGTGACGACGCTGTCGAACTCGCTGCGGATGCTGATGTCGCGCGCGGGGGAGTACCCGCCGGGCGCCGAACGGCTGGACTCCGACGCGTTCTCGCCGAACACCGCCGCCGGCGCGTGCCCGCACTGCCACGGCCTCGGCGAGGTCCACGAGGTCACCGAGGACTCGCTGGTCCCCGACCCGTCGCTGAGCGTCCGCGACGGCGCGATCGCGTCCTGGCCGGGCGCCTGGCAGGGCAAGAACCTGCGCGACATCCTCGACGCCCTCGGCTACGACATCGACCGGCCCTGGCGGGACCTGCCCCGCGAGCAGCGCGACTGGATCCTGTTCACCGACGAGCAGCCCGTCGTGACCGTCCACCCGGTCCGGGAGGCCCACCGCATCCACCGGCCCTACCAGGGCACCTACTCCAGCGCCAAGCGGCTGCTGCTGCGCGCCTACGCCGACTCCAAGAGCGAGGCGCGCCGCCGTCGCGCCGAATCGTTCCTGGTCGCGGCGGTGTGCCCGGTGTGCGGCGGGCGGCGGCTGCGGCCCGAGGCGCTCGCGGTCACCTTCGCCGGCCGCACCATCGCCGATCTGGCCGCGCTGCCGCTGTCGGCGCTGGCGGACGTGCTGCGCCCGCATCTGGCCGGTGACGGGCCCGCGGCCGTCCTGGCCCGCGACCTGACCGCCCGCATCGAGGTGCTGGAGGAGCTGGGCCTGGGGTATCTCGCCGCGTCCCGGCCGGCGCCGACGCTGTCGGCGGGGGAGCTGCAGCGGCTGCGGCTGGCGACGCAGCTGCGGTCCGGGCTGTTCGGCGTGGTGTACGTGCTGGACGAGCCGTCCGCCGGGCTGCATCCCGCCGACACCGAGGCGCTGATGGTGGTGCTGGAGCGGCTGAAGGCGGCGGGGAACAGCCTGTTCGTCATCGAGCACGACATGGAGGTCGTGCGCCGCGCCGGGTGGGTCGTGGACGTCGGTCCCGGCGCGGGCGTGCACGGCGGCCGGGTCCTGCACAGCGGGCCCGTCGAGGGCCTGCGGGACGTGCCGGAGTCGGTCACGCGCCGGTTCCTGTTCGGGGAGGCCGCCCGTCCGCGGCGGGCGCCGCGCGCGCCGTCGGGGGCGTTGGAGCTGCGCGGCGTCACCCGCCACAACCTGCGCGGGCTGGACGCCGACGTCCCGCTCGGCGTGTTCACCGCGGTGACCGGGGTGTCGGGGTCGGGGAAGTCGACGTTCGTGGACGTGCTCGCCGAGCGCGCCGAGGCGGGCGGCGCCGTGCAGCGGGTGGTGCGGGTGGACCAGCGCCCGATCGGGCGCACGCCCCGCTCGAACCTGGCGACCTACACCGGCCTGTTCGACGCCGTCCGCGCGCGGTTCGCCGCCACGGACGAGGCGCGGGCGCGCGGGTACGGCGCCGGCCGGTTCTCCTTCAACATGCCGGGCGGCCGGTGCGAGAACTGCCAGGGCGAGGGGTTCGTGTCGGTGGAGCTGCTGTTCCTGCCGTCGACCTACGCGGTGTGCGAGGTGTGCCGCGGGGCCCGCTACAACCCGGAGACGCTGGAGATCACCTGGCACGGCGCGAGCGTCGCCGACGTCCTGACGATGACGGTCGAGGAGGCCGCCGGGTTCCTCGCCGAGGTCGCCCCGGCCGCCCGCGCGCTGGCGGCGCTGCGCGACGTCGGCCTCGGCTACCTGCGGCTGGGCCAGCCGGCGACGGAGCTGTCGGGCGGCGAGGCGCAGCGCATCAAGCTGGCCGCCGAGCTGCAGCGCGCCCGCCGCGGCCACGTGCTGTACCTGCTGGACGAGCCGACGACCGGCCTGCACCCGGCCGACACCGAGCTGCTGGACCGGCAACTGCACGCCCTGGTGGACGGCGGCGCGACCGTCGTGGTCGTCGAGCACGACATGGACGTGGTCGCGTCCGCCGACCACGTCGTCGACCTGGGACCGGGCGGGGGCGGCGAGGGCGGCCGCGTCGTCGCCGAGGGGACGCCCGCGCGGGTGGCGGCCTCTGCGGCGAGCCGCACCGCCCCGTATTTGAAGGCCCGGCTGCGCTGACGCGCGCGCGGTGTGCGCGGTGTGCGTGACGCGCCCCCGCCCGACCCCGGCGCGGCGGGACGGGCGGGGGCGCGCCGGCCCGGTGGTTCAGCCCGCGTCGGCGGGCTCACCGGGGTCGGCGGGCCGGCCGGGTCAGCGGGCGAACGCGATGGCCGTCCCGGCGCTGACCACGACCGCGATGACGACCAGGACCAGCGAGGTGCTGAGCGGGTCGTGCCGCCGCTCCAGGGCCTTCGGCTCGGACGTCGCGGCCCGGTTGACGGGGTGCGGCGAGGCGGGCGGGCTCGGCTTCCTCGGCGGCGCGTGCGGAGCGGCCGGGGCGGGGGCCGCCGCGCGCGCCGGAGGCGGTGCGGGCGGCGGCGGGCTCGGCACCGGTTCGGGCGGGGGCGCCTCGGGGACGTGCACCGGCGGCGCGGCCTGGGGCGGCGGCTTCGCGGCGGGCGGCGCGGGTTCGGTCGCCGGCGGCGCGGGCGTCTCGGGCGGAGGCGCGTGGGTCGGCGGTGCGGCGTGCGTCGGCGGCGGTGGCGCGGGCTCGGAAGGCGGCTCCGGCGCGGGGGCCGGCGGCTTCACGCAGCCCGGCGCGCCCGGGCCGACGTGCACGTGGACCAGCCCGTCGACGCACACGCTCACCCCGCCGCCGCCCTGCCCGGTGACCGTGACCGAGGACGACGGCGAGGACGAGGACGAGGACGAGGGGTCGGGCGAGGGATCGGCGAACGCGCAGGTCGGCAGGGCCAGCGTCCCGGCGAGCGCCCCGCAGACCGCGGCGGGGAGCAGCGGCAGGCGGCGCATGCTCAGCCACCTCCGGAGATGCGCCGCAGTTCCGCCGCCGCGCCGGTGAACGCGTCGGGATGGACGGCGAGGCCGCCCCGGAAGACGTGCGCGATGTCGAAGACCAGGTAGACGCCGGCGGCCAGCAGCCCCGCCATGAGCGCGAGCGGGACCAGCGTCATCCCGCGGGGCCTGGCGCCGGCGAACAGGGGCAGCAGCATCACGACGATGCCGGTGAGCACGGTGACCGCCAGGAGCCCGGCGGGCGGGGTGGTCCCGGCGTCCATGGCCCGCTGGTGGCGGGCGGCGGAGATCTCGGTGAGGTGGTCCAGGACGGAGCCCTGGGCGTTCTGGAGCTCGTCGGTGGGGGTCTTGACGGCCATCACCTCGCGGCGCAGGGCGTCGAGCTTCGTCCATCCCGCGGCGCTGAGCCGGCCGTGGTCGTGCATCAGCCGCCATTCGGGGCCGCGGACGAGCTGCACGTAGTCGCGCAGCCCGGCCTGGATCGGCTGGGCGTCGGCGGCGGGCAGCCGGGACGCCGCCCAGTACGCCTCGACGACCGCCTGGCTCTCGGCGTAGGTGTTGGACCGGGCGGAGTCGGCGGAGGTCCAGGGGACCACGATGGCGATGGCGAACGCGAGCAGGAACAGCGCCGACAGCATCGCCCCCGTGTGCGCGGTGGTGGGGCCGTCGGGGTCGGGGTCGTCGACGCCGTGCCGCCCCCGCCGCACCAGCCGGCTCGCGAGGATCACCACGATGACGGCGCACACGGCGGCCGCAATATAAATGATCATGCCCCTCCAGGCGGAACCGGACGTGCTCGGGCGGGGCCGGGTCCCCGCCCGTCTGCCACTGTCGGTGATTGTATTTTCACCAAGCGTGCCCGGTCTCTGGTTTCCCCTTGGTCGTCACCTGGAAGTGAGCCCGCCGTCCGGCGCGGGGAGCAAAGGCTGGCCCCGGACGGGCTTTCGGCCGGCGGGGGAGCGCGTCGCGTGGGAGGGGAAGGACTGGAGGGGGCGGTGCGGTGCACGCGCCTGACCTGAGTATCTGCTGCTAGTTCTTGCGATTTGTGGTTCAGATGCCGGAAGATCTCCGGTAGAGAACTCGTATAGAAGGACGATTATCGGTAACCGGCCTGAGAGGGGCGGCAGCGTGAGGGGAGACGGCAATGGCGCCGCAGGGGAAGCTGGACCTCGATCCGCAGGTGGTGGCCGCCGCCCGGCGGCTCGCCGCGCGGGCCGCGGAACCGATCATCCGGATGGCCCGCTCCCACACCACCGTCTCGGTTGAGCGGGCGCTGCTGCGGCTGGCCGGGCTGACCGGCGCCGACGACGAGGGCCGGCCCTGGGCCAACCACCTCGCCGACGCCGTCCGCGACCAGGTCGGCCTCGAGCACGGCCTCGCCCTGCCGGTGTGGGACGCGCTGCTGAACGGGCCGCACCGGACCCTCGGCGACCTCGCGCAGGCCGCCGCCCGGGGCCGTGTGTCCTTCCGGCTGCCCGCCGGCACCGACGCCGCGCACGCCCGCGAGGCCGCGACCGCCGCCGCCCGCGGCGGCATCGCCCGCATCGACCGCCGCCGCGCCGAGCGCGACGCGCTGCTGCGGCGGCTGCCGACCCCGGACACCGCCGACCCGCCGCGCCCGCTCGTCTACCTCATCGTCGCGACCGGCGACATCTACGAGGACATCCCGCAGGCCCAGGCCGCCGCCCGCGAGGGCGCCGACGTCGTCGCGGTCATCCGCTCCACCGGGCAGTCGCTGCTCGACTTCGTCCCCGAGGGCGCCACCCGCGAGGGCTACGCCGGCACCTACGCCACCCAGGAGAACTTCCGGCTCATGCGCGCGGCGCTGGACGACGTGTCCCGCGAGCTCGGCCGCTACGTCCGGCTGACCAACTACGCCTCCGGGCTGTGCATGCCGGAGATCGCCACGCTCGCCGGGCTGGAGCGCCTGGACATGATGCTGAACGACTGCATGTACGGCATCATCTTCCGCGACATCAACCCTCGCCGCACCTTCATCGACCAGCGCTTCTCCCGGCAGATCCACGCCCGCGCCGGGATCGTCATCAACACCGGCGAGGACAACTACCTCACCACCGCCGACGCGGTCGACGCCGCGCACACCGTGATCGTCAGCCAGCTGCTCAACGAGCGGTTCGGGCACGAGGCGGGCCTCGCCGACGCCCAGCTCGGCCTCGGCCACGCCTTCGAGATCAACCCGGCGATCCCCGACTCGTTCCGGCTGGAGCTGGCGCACGCCCAGCTCGTCCGCGAGCTGTTCCCCGGCGCGCCGCTGAAGTACATGCCGCCGACCAAGCACATGACCGGCAACATCTTCGCCGGCTACCTGCTGGACGCGTTCTTCAACCTCGCCGGGGTGCTGACCGGGCAGTCGATCATCCTGATCGGGATGATGACCGAGGGCATCCACACCCCCTGGCTGTCGGACCGCGACCTCGCGCTGGAGAACGTCCGCTACGTCCGCGACGCCTGCGGCGCCCTCGCCGAGGACTTCATGCCCCGCCCCGACGGGATGATCGTCCAGCGGGCCAGGCAGGTGCTGTCGGAGTCGGTCGAGCTGCTCGAGCGGATCAGCGACGACGGGCTGCTCACCGCGATCGCCGAGGGCACCTTCGGCGTCACCCGCCGCCCGCCCGACGGCGGCAAGGGCCTGGACGGCGTCGTCGAGCGCGCCGACGGCTACGTCAACCCCGCGATCGAGATCCTCGACACCGAGGACCCGCACGCCCCCCGCAGCACGGCCGACGCCCAGGAGGTGCCCGCATGACGGTCGAGACGCCCGGGACGCAGGCCCCGGTCCAGCCCGCCGACACCCGCCAGGTGATCCGCCCCTACGGCGACACCACCGGCGACGGCATGGTCCAGATGTCGTTCACCCTGCCGATCCCGGCGGGCAAGCGCGCCGACGCCGCCGCGCTCCAGCTGGCCGGGAAGATGGGCCTGGATCCCGCCAGCGTCGTGCACGCCAAGCCGATGGGCCCCGACTTCACCTTCTTCATCGTCTACGGGCGGGTCGGGCACCTGATCGACTACGCCTCCATCCCCGTCCCTGAGGAGCGGGCGTACCCGCTGCTGTCCTCGCAGGAGGTCAACCTCGCCATCCGGGGCGCGCTGAACCGGCGGCTCGTCGTCGTCGGCGCGTGCATCGGCACCGACGCCCACACCGTCGGCATCGACGCGATCCTCAACGTCAAGGGGTTCGCGGGGGAGAAGGGCCTGGAGTACTACCGGGAGATCCAGGTGGTGAACATGGGCGCCCAGGTCACCGTCGAAGAGCTCGTCGAGCGCGCCAAGGCCGAGAACGCCGACGCCGTGCTGGTCTCCCAGGTCGTCACGCAGAAGAACGCGCATTTGCACAACACCAAGCAGACGGCCGCCGCGTTCCACGCCGAGTACCCCACCGCCGTCGCCGCCGGGATGGGGCGCCCGCTGCTGGTGGTCGGCGGGCCCCGGTTCGACACAGTCACCGAGGAGGACCTCGGCGTCGACCGGATCTTCGGCAAGGGCACCACGCCCGCCGAGGTCGCCAGCTACCTCGTCCACGCCCTGCTTCCGGGGGAGGCCGTGCGGGAGGCACGGCAGGCGGACGACGACGAAGGAGAGGACGGACGATGACCGACCCCCGCGAGGGCCTGACCGTCACCCACCGGCGCTACGTGCCCTACGCCCACGCCCACTACGCCGGCGACCTGGTCGACGGCGCCTACATGCTCGGCCTTTTCGGCGACGTCGCCACCGAGGTGTGCATCCGCACCGACGGCGACGAGGGCCTGTTCGCCTCCTACTCCGACGTGCAGTTCCGCGCGCCCGTCCGGGCCGGGGACGTGCTGGAGGCCACCGCCGTCGTCACCCGCGTGGGCACCCGCAGCCGCACGCTGGACTTCGAGGCGCGCGTGGTGTGCCGGGGCCGCCCCGACAAGGGCGAGTCGTCCGCCGAGGTGCTGGCCGAGCCGATCGTGGCCGTCACCGCCACCGGCACGGTGGTCGTCCCCGCGCCCGTCGGCTGATCCGCCGGGCCGTCCGGGCCCCCGGCGCGCCGCCCCGCGGGCGCGCGCCGCGGGGCGGCGCCGGCGCGTCCGGGCCGGAATTGGCGGTGACCTGCGATCATGGTGCTGAGCTGGGAGAACAGAGAGTCGCCGCAGAACATGCGGCGGTTGACAAGGGCCGCGAAGCCGGTAGTTTTGCTGCAGTCCAGCACGGGACTCACCGATCGGCCGCCCGGGTCGTCACCGGGCACCGCGCCGCGGCGGGACGAGAGCGGGCCACACCGGTGGCGGACGCCGCGCCCGCCCGAGCCAGTGCGGTGGTCCGGGCCGGTGTCCGGGCGGAGCCGCCCGATCGCGCGGGGGGTTGGACCCGGGAAGGGCCCGGACATCCAGTAGAAAACGGAGGCCCGCTCTCACCGCCTGTGGGACGGCTCCGGCCCGATGGATGTCACGGGCCCTCTTCCGCGTCCGCGCGCCCCCCGGAAGCCGTCCTGTCCGCCCCGTTCCCGCCGGATCCGGCCCCGCCTTCCGCCGCCCGCGGCGCCCCGACCTCGGCCGCGAACGCATACCGTTGCCCCAGCGGCGGTGACACCGTGATCGGGGCGTGGTCGCCCCGGCCGCCACGGGCCGGTAGCGTTCCGGCGGACGGATCGAGCGAACGAGGGGTGGACGTTGGCCCAGGAGACCCTCCCGGACCGGTCGCCGGCCGGCGGACCGGCGGACGCCGGCGGCGGGCCCGGCCCGGCAGCGCGCCCCGGGCGCCTCGCCCGGCGGGGCCGCGCGCTGCGCCGCTTCCTGCGCACCGGCGGGCGCGCCGGCTGGCCCCGCACGCTCGTGGTCCTGGTCGCCGGCGGCGCGCTGTGCCTGGCGTTCCCGCCGTTCGACCTCACGCCGCTGGGCCCCGTCGCCGTCGCCGCGCTCACCCTCGCGATGCGCGGCCAGGCGGCCCGTACCGGCGCCTGGCTCGGCTTCCTCGGCGGCGCCGCGTTCTTCCTGCCCACCCTGGACGGGCTGATCCCGGTCGGCCCCGACGCCTGGGCCGTGCTGAGCCTGGTGCAGGCGCTCTACTTCATCCCCATGGGCGCCGCCATCGCGCTGGTCACCCGGCTGCCCGGCTGGCCGGTGTGGACGGCGGCGCTGTGGGTCGGCCAGGAGGCGCTGCGCGGCCGCGAGCCGTTCGGCGGGTTCCCGTGGGCGCGGCTGGCCTTCAGCCAGACCGCGACGCCCCTGACCCCCTACGCCTCGATCGGCGGCGCGCCGCTGGTCACCTTCCTGACCGCCCTGGTCGGGGGCCTGCTCGCCTTCGCGGCCGTCGCCGCCTGGCGGCTGCGCCCGCCCCGCCCGGCGCCCGAGGCCGAGGCCGGCGGCGACGGGGCGGACGGCGCCGCACGCGCACCCGGAGGGCCGGGCAGGCGCCGTGCGGCCGTCTCGGCCGCCCTGGCCCTGGTGGTGGCCGGCGCGGTCACCGGTGCGGGGGCCCTCATCCCGACGCCCGCCGACGGCCCGCACGTCACCGTCGCCGTCATCCAGGGCAACGTGCCCCGCCTCGGCCTGGACTTCCTCGGCCAGCGCAAGGCCGTCCTGAACAACCACGTCACGGCCACCCACGAGCTGGCCGCCGAGATCCGCGCCGGCAAGGTCGCGAAGCCGCAGCTGGTCGTCTGGCCGGAGAACTCCAGCGACCTGGACCCCTACACCGAGCCCGACGCCTACCGGGCCATCGACGGGGCCGTGAGGGACGTCGGCGTGCCCGTCCTGGTCGGCGCCCTCACCGACACGCCCGACCGCAAGAAGGTCGAGAACCGCGGCATCGTGTGGGACCCGGTGACCGGCCCCGGCGACTACTACGTCAAGCGGCACCCCGTCCCGTTCGGCGAGTACCTGCCGTACCGGGACGTCCTCACCAAGATCATCAAGCGGTTCGAGCTGATCCCCCGCGACTTCGCGAAGGGCACCCGGTCCGGTGTCATGCGGCTCGGGCCCGTCGACATCGGCGACGTGATCTGCTTCGAGGTCGCCTACGACCGGGAGGTCCGCGACGTCTCCCGCGGCCGGATCCTGGTCGTCCAGACCAACAACGCCACCTACGGCCGCACCAGCCTGCCGCCCCAGCAGATCGCCATGTCGAGGCTGCGCGCGGTCGAGCATGGCCGTACGATCTTGGTTGCCGCGACGAGCGGGATCAGCGCGATCGTCGCCCCGGACGGGCGGATGATCGACCGGTCCAGGGAGTTCGTGCCGGACATCCAGGTCGCGAGCGTCCCCGAGCGCACCGAGCGGACCCTGGCGGACCGGGTCGGCGAGTTGCCGGAATGGGTGCTGGTCGTGGTGGGTATCGGGGCGCTGTGCGCCGCGGCATGGACGACGGCCAGGAAGAACGAGGGGAATTGACACCGATGGAGATCCCAGCCGACCTCGGCAGGGTGCTCGTGATCATCCCGACCTACAACGAGCGGGAGAACATCGAGGGCATCACCGGCCGGGTGCGCAAGGCCGTGCCGTCGGTGGACGTGCTGGTCGTGGACGACGCGAGCCCGGACGGCACCGGCGAGGTCGCCGACGCCATGGCCGCCGCGGACGACCAGGTGAAGGTGCTCCACCGCACCGGCAAGGAGGGCCTCGGCCCCGCCTACATCGCCGGGTTCCGGTGGGCCGCCGAGCACGGCTACGACGTCATGGTGGAGATGGACGCCGACGGCTCCCACCAGCCCGAGGAGCTGCCTCGGCTGCTGGCCGCGCTGGAGGACGCCGACCTGGTCATCGGCGCCCGCTGGGTGCCCGGCGGCAAGGTGGAGAACTGGCCCAGGCGCCGGGAGGCGCTGTCGCGCGGCGCCAACACCTACGCGCGGATGATGCTGCGCATCCCGCTGCACGACGCCACCGGCGGCTACCGCGCCTTCCGCGCCGCGACGCTCGACAAGATCGGCCTGGACGGGGTGGACTCGCGCGGCTACTGCTTCCAGATCGACCTCGCGCTGCGCGCGCTCCACAAGGGCCTGCGGGTCGTCGAGGTGCCGATCACCTTCGTCGAGCGGGTCCACGGCACCAGCAAGATGAGCCGGGACGTGATGATGGAGGCGGCGCTGCGCATCACCCAGTGGGGGATGGCCGAGCGCTCGGGCAAGCGCGACCGGTCCGGCTGACGCGCCGCGGGCGCCTCCAGGGGAAACGTTCGGGCGCGTCCCGGCGTTGACACCGGTACAGGCAATCCGCAACCCGAAAATGGAGCCATGCTGCCGCTCGCACTGGTCCTGGCGTTCCTGCTGATACCGGTCGTGGAGATCGTCCTGCTCGTCCAGGTCGGCGAGGTGATCGGCCTGTGGCCGACGCTGGCGCTGCTGGCGGCCGAGACCGTGCTGGGCGCCTGGATCGTCCGCCGGGAGGGCCGCCGCGCCTGGCACGTCCTGCAGGACGCGCTGCGGCGGGGGACCGTGCCCGAACGCGGGCTCGGCGACGCCGCGCTGGTGATGGCCGGCGGCGTCCTGCTGCTGATCCCCGGCCTGATCACCGACGTCCTCGGCCTGCTGTTCGTGCTTCCGTTCACCCGGCCGCTGGTCCGCCGCGCCGCGTCCCGGTACGCCGCCCGGCGGACGCGCCTGGCCGGCGACCGCGCGTCGATGACGTTCCCGCCTTCCGCCGGCGGTCCCGGGCTGGGGCCGTTCGGCCGTTTCGACCCGTTCGATCCGGGCGCGGACGCGCGCGACCCCGGCACTCCGCGCGGCCCGGTCGTGCGCGGCGAGGTCGTCGAGGAGGACGACCACCCGTCCCGGACCTGACACGGCCGCGCCCCGGGTGCGGCCCGCGAAGGGTCCACGGCATGCGAGTCCACGGCATGCGAAAGGGCCCGCACCTTCCGGTGCGGGCCCTTTCGCCGACCCTCAGCGGGTCATGCCGATCTCCTGCGCCCCGCTCGCAGGATCTCCAGCCTCTCGGCGAGGACCTCCTCCAGGTCCTCCACGGTTCTGCGCTCCATGAGCATGTCCCAGTGGGTGCGCGGCGGCTTCCCCTTCTTGGCTTGGGGCAGCTCCCCGTCGACCCGCAGGGCCGTGGCGCCGCAGCTGCGGCATTCCCAGGTCATCGGCACCTCGGCCTCGGCTGCGAGCGTCACCGTGAACCGGTGGCCCTTCGTGCAGGTGTAGTCCACCTCTTGCCGAGGGGCCAGATCGGTGTTGCGATCGTTCTCGTAGCTCGTCGCTCCGAGTCGGGTGCCGCGAAGTGCGCGCTCGGCCATCGTCACGTGCCTCCCAGACGGCTTGCGGTCTTGTCCTCACCAACGCCGGACACCATCACAAGATTCCCGGATCATGCGGCGCCCAACCCTGCTCTTTGCGGCCGCGCCGCGCCGCCCGCGCCGATCGTCCGGCGGAGCCGGCCGTCCGCGTCGCCCGTCAGGACCCGACCCGGTCGGTGCCGTCGGCGACGTGGTCGACGAACCCGTACTCGCGGGCCTGCTCGGCGGTGAACCAGCGGTCCCGGTCCCCGTCCGCCTCGATCCTCTCCAGCGGCTGGCCGGTGTGGAAGGCGGTGCGCTCGGCCAGGATCCGCTTCAGGTAGAGGGACTGCTCCGCCTGGATCCTGATGTCGGACGCGGTGCCGCCGATCCCGCCGTGCGGCTGGTGCATCATCACCCGCGCGTGCCGCAGCGCGTACCGCTTGCCGGCCGTCCCCGCGCACAGCAGCGTCTGCCCCATCGAGGCCGCGATGCCCATCGCCACCGTCGACACGTCGTTCGGGACGAACTGCATCATGTCGTAGATCGCCATCCCGGCGTCGACCACCCCGCCGGGGGAGTTGATGTAGATGGTGATGTCGCGCCGCGCGTCCTGCGCGGCGAGCAGCAGCAGCTGCGCGTTGACCCGGTTGGCGACCTGGTCGTCGATCTCCGTGCCGAGGAACACGATCCGCCGGGCGAGCAGCCGCTCGTGCAGCTGCGCGTCCGCGAGCCGCGGCGCCTCGGCCACCGCCGCCGACGTCCGCGGCGCGAACGTCTCCGCCCGCCCGCCGGGACGGTCCTCCTGCGGTCGTTCGAACATGCACCCTCCTTCGATCTGTACGGAACGTACACTCTGTACAGATCGAGACGCTACAGGTGCGCACCGGAGGGGGCCAGGGGAGTTCGCTATACGATGAACAGCGTGGAGAAGCCGGTGACGGAGGCACGCAAGGAGTTCGCCGACCTGGTGAACCGGGTCGCCTACACGGGGGAGCGCGTGGCGCTGACCCGCCGTGGGAAGGTGATGGCCGCCCTCGTGTCGGCGGAGGACCTGGAGCTTCTGGAGAGCCTGCGCGCCGGGCGCGTCGACCTCACCCAGGCCGGCCCCTCCGCCTCGCCGCAGTCCGACCGCGCGCAGCCCGACCGGCCCCAGCACGCGCCGCTGCGGATCGCCGCGGAGTACCGTCCCGGCGGCCCGCCGCGCCCGCCGGGCTTCGGCCGCTGATCCGTCCCGGCCGGGGGAGCCGGGCTCAGGACGCCGGGGTGGGGCGCGGCCACAGGTCGCGGGACGCCATGACGTGGCGGAGGGCGACCAGGTCGTCGGTCATGATGCCGTCGATGCCGATGTCGAGGAGCCGGTTCATCGCGGCGGGGTCGTTGACCGTCCAGGCGTGCACCTTCAGGCCCAGCCGGTGCGCCTCGGCGATGAACGACTCGGTGACGAACGGGACGGGCCCGAGGCCGTAGGGGACCTGGGCGCAGGCGATGCCGGTCGCGGCCAGCCGGACGAGCTTGGCGGTCGGCCCCCCGTAGGACCTGGCGCGCAGCGCCATCAGCCCGCGCGGCCCGAGCGCCATGCACACGTTCTCGGCGTCGAACAGCGGCAGGCGCGCCCGCATCTGCGCGAGCCGGCGGGTGGAGAACGAGGTGATGCAGACCCGGTCCCACGCGCCGGTGCGGTGCAGGACCTCGGCGAGCGGGCCGATGACCGGCGCGTCCTTGAGGTCGATGTTGACGCGCGCGTCCGGCCAGGCGGTCAGGACGTCCTCGAGGCGGGGGATGGGCTCGGTGCCGCGGATGCGGGCCTTGGCGACCTCGGCGTAGGGCAGCCGCGCGATCGCTCCCGTCCGGTCGGTCACCCGGTCGAGGGTGCGGTCGTGGAAGGCGACGACGACACCGTCCGCGGTGGCGTGGGCGTCGGTCTCCAGGTAGCGGTAGCCGAGGTCGATCGCGCGCTGGAAGGCGGCCATCGAGTTCTCCGGCCGGCCGCTCGCGCCGCCGCGGTGGGCGAACGGTATCGGGCCCGGGTGGTCGAGGAAGGGGTACGAGCGGGGCACCCGTCCGATTATGGCCGACGCCCGGACCCGACCTTACCTTACTATGTAAAGGCGCCGGGCGGTGGCCGTGGCTGCTAACGTCGCCTCCCCAGGCGATCAGCAGGAGGAGCAACCCCATGGCCGACGTGAACGAGTACCGCGCGACGTTCGAGCTGGTGGACGTGGACGGCGACGGGTACATCTCCACGGCCGAGCTGAAGAACCTGATGTCCAGGCTCGGGCAGGGCATCACCGAGACGCGCGCCGTGGAGGTCGTCGTGGCGGCCGACGCCAACCACGACGGGAAGATCTCGCTGGAGGAGTTCGCGGCGCTGATGGAGCGGACCGCGTAACCACCGGGATCGACGGCCCGGTCGCGCCCCCATGGGGCTGCGGCCGGGCCGTCGTCATGCGGGCACGGGGCCGGGGGCGCGTCAGCCGGCCGGCGGGACGGCGCCGAGGGCGGCGGACCAGCCGCCCTCGAGGAGGTCGAAGGCGCGCTCGACGGCCTCGCGGGGGTCGGAGCGGCCGCGGGCGAGGGCCGAGGTCTCGAGCGCGAAGTGGGCGAGGGCGGCGCAGGCGGCGTCGTCCTCGGGGCGGCCGGCGTCCTCGGCGATGGCGCGGGCGAGCGCGGTCTCGTGGCGCATCCACATGCGGTGGCTGTAGTCGCGCAGGGCCTGGTGGCCCTCGACGAGCCTGGTGAAGTCCGCGGTGGCGCGGTCCGGGTCGATGAACTTGCGACGCAGGATGTGCTCGCGCAGCGCGGCCGGCACCGAGGTGCCGGCGGGCCGGTCGCGGACGGCCGCGACGAGGGCGGCCTCGACGTCGGCGTCCAGGTCGAACACCAGGGCCTCTTTGCTGGGGAAGTGCTTGAACAGCGTGGTGGTGGAGACGTCGGCGGCCTCGGCGACGTCCTTGATGCCGACGTTGTCGTAGCCGTGCTCGAGGAACAGCCGCAGGGCGGCGTCGGCGAGCGCCTTGCGGGTGGCGGCCTTCTTGCGTTCCCGGCGGCCCATCGTCTCCGTCATGCGGCCATCCTAGCCTTCTTCGGTTGCCTCGATTGAAAAGTTGACTCGTTGCACTTTTGTATCGAGTGTGCTTTCGTGGGTCCGCCGGGCATGGCGGCGACGCCCCGATGCGGCCCGGCGCTCCCCGATTCCCGCGACGAGTGAGGTGATCAGCCGTGTCCGCACCCGATCCGTCCCCGCCGGCGCGCGCCGTCCGGTGGGCCCTGCTGGGCGTGATGCTCGCGATGCTGCTGTCGATGCTGGACAACATGGTGGTCGGCACCGCGATGCCGACGATCGTCGGCGACCTGGGCGGCCTGGAGCACATCTCCTGGGTGGTCACCGCCTACACGCTGGCCACCGCGGCGTCCACGCCCGTCTGGGGCAAGTGCGGCGACCTGTTCGGCCGCAAGAGCGTCTACCTGCTGTCGGTCGCGGTGTTCGTGGCCGGGTCGGCGCTGTCGGGCGCCGCGCGGTCGATGGTCCAGCTGATCGTGTTCCGCGCCGTGCAGGGGCTCGGCGCCGGCGGCATCGGCGCCCTCGCGTTCGCGCTCATCGGAACGCTGGTGCCGCCCCGGGAGCGGGGCCGCTACCAGGGGATGACCGCGTCGGTGATGGCCGTCGGCACGATCGGCGGGCCGCTGGTCGGCGGGTTCGTCACGAGCCACGCCGGCTGGCGCTGGGCGTTCTACGTCAACCTGCCCCTCGGCGCGATCGCGCTGGTGTGGTGCTGGTTCCTGCTGCGGCTCCCGGCGGTCCGCGCCGAGGCCCGGGTCGACTGGGCGGGCATCACCCTGATGACGGCGGTGATCTCCGCGCTGGTGCTGGCGACGACGTGGGCGGGGAGCGCCTACCCGTGGACGTCGTGGCGGGTTCTGGCGCTGTTCGCGGCGGCCGCGGCGGGCGTCGCGGCGTTCGTGGCGGTGGAGCGCCGGGTCGCCGAGCCCCTGCTGCCCCTGCGGATCTTCACCGGGCACCGCAACTTCCCGCTGATGTCGGTGCTGATGCTGGTGTCGGGGGTGACGCTCTTCGGATGCTCGCTGTACCTGCCGCTGTTCCAGCAGGCCGTCCAGGGCGCGTCGGCGTCGGACTCCGGGCTGCTGCTCCTGCCGATGATGGCGCCCGTGGTGCTGGTCTCGCAGATCGGCGGCCGGGTGATGTCGGCGACCGGCCGGTACAAGGTCTTCCCGGTGCTCGGCACGGCGTGCATGACGGCGGGCCTGCTGCTGCTCTCGACCATGGACGCCTCGACGTCCCGCACGCTGACCGGCCGCTACATGGCGCTGGTGGGCGTGGGGACGGGCTTCCTGACGCAGATGGTCACCACGATCGCGCAGAACAGCGTCGAGATGCGCGACATGGGGGCCGCGTCGGCGGCGATCACCCTGTTCCGGACGATCGGCGGGTCGGTCGGGGTGGCGGTGTTCGGGTCGCTGTTCAACCGGGCCTTGGACGGGAGGCTCCGGGCCGGCGGGGCGGGCGCGGTGCACGCGGCGTCCCTGCGGGGTCCCGCCAGGGAGGCCTACCTGCACTCGTTCGCCACCGCCACGCACCAGATCTTCCTGGTGGGGGCGGTCGTGTGCGCCGTCTCGCTGGTCGCGGCGCTGCTGGTGAAGGAGGTCCCGCTGCGCGGCAAGGCCGGGCCCCCGTCGGGGAAGCCGGCCTCTGAGGACGGTGCCGGCTCCGGGCGGCCGGGCTCGGTCGGCGGGCCCGAGAAGGGCGAGGCGGCACCGACGACCGCCTCGTAGCCGGGGGGCAGATGGTGCGATGCCGATGCGGGCCGTCCCCGGCCGTGTGCGCGGCGGGGACGGCCGGAAGGCGGGGTCAGGTGAGACGGCGCAGTTTGAGGGCGTTGTCGGTGCGGGTGACGGTCCGGCCGTCGGGGGCGGTCTGGACGCGCTCGTGCTCGCCGCTGTGGAGCACCTCCCAGGCGTCCTGCGGGAGGCGCAGCGACTCCAGCACCTCCTCGGGGGTGGGCAGGTGCATGTCGTGGTGGTGGTCGTGCCCGTCGGCGTGGCCATCGTCCTGCTGCTCCCACGGCGGCGGTCCGGCGTGACCGACGATCAGCAGGACCCCGCCGGGAACGACGGCAGCGGCGGCGGCCCGAAGGATCTCGTCGCGGGGCATATCGCGGGGGGAGTGCAGGAAGTGCGCGGACACCAGGTCGAACTCGCCCTTGGGGAAGGACACGGCGAGGTCGTGGTGCTGCCAGTCGATCCGGTCGCCGACTCCGGCGTCGGCGGCGTGCCGGGCGCCGCGCTCCAGGGCCACGCGGGAGATGTCGACCGCGGTGACGCGCCAGCCGCGGCGGGCCAGCCAGACGGCGTCGGCGCCCTCGCCCGCGCCGAGGTCGAGGGCGGTGCCGGGCGGCAGGTCCGCGGTCTCGCGGACCAGGACGGTGTTGGGATCGCCGCTCCAGATCCGCTCGCTCTCGGAGTAGCGGGCGTCCCAGAACTCCTCGGCGGTGGTGCCGTCGTCGCTCATCATGCGTCCTTGGGATGTGTAGGTGGTGTTTTCCGGTGCCATGCTCGTTCCCGGGACCGTTCTCGGCGAACTCTTTTGCCGTTTCCGCAAAATCCGGGGTGCCATCAGCACGGGCGCGGCGAGGACGGCGGGGGCGGCGGCGACCGCGAAGCACGCGGGCAGCGGCAGCGCGTCCAGGCAGGCGCCGATGGCCCCCGTCCCGGCGGACGAGCCGAGGTTGACCGCGGTGTTGACCCAGGCGCTCGCGCGGACGCGGTCGCGTGGGGCGGCGTCGGCGTCGGCCATCAGGTAGGACGTGGTCAGCGACGGCCCGACGAACGCGCCGGCGGCGAACATCGCGGCGGCGAGCAGGGCGACGGTCGGGGCGAGCCCCGCGGCGGCGACGGCGGCGCCCAGCGCGCCGGCGAGGGCGGCCAGGCGCACGCGCGGGGGCGGGCGCCAGGCGACGGCGCCGTACCCGAGGCCGCCGAGCGCGCTGCCGGCGGACATCGCCGCCATCGCCCACGCGCCGCCGGTGGCGTGGTGGTGGTGCCGGGCGGACGCGACGGCCAGCAGTTCCATGCATCCGAGGGCGGCGCCGGTCGCGGCCGCCGCGGTCACGGGCGCGAACTGCAGCGCGCGGCCGCCGCGGAGCGGGCGGCGTCCGAGCGGGCGCGGGCGGACGGCGGGGGAGGTGACCAGCCCCAGCGTCCCGGCCGCGACGAGGGCGGCGCTCGCGGCGACGCCGATGGCCGGCCTCGCCACCGCGGCGGCGAGGCCGGCGAGGAGCGGGCCGGTGATGAACAGCAGTTCCTCGGCGACGGCGTCGAGGCTGTAGGCGCGCTGCCGGAGCGCCTCGCCGGCGGCCAGGTCGTTCCACAGCGCCCGCATCACGGGGCCGAGCGGGGGAGCGGTCGCGCCGGCCGCGGCGATCAGGGCCACGAGCAGGGCGACGGGGGCGCCGGGACGCCAGGTGGCGGCGGCGAGGCCGAGCAGCGCCAGGGCGTAGGCGCCCGACATCGGCGGCAGGGCCGCGCGGGGCCCGTGCCGGTCGATGAGGCGGGCGCGCAGCGGCGACAGCACCGAGATGGTCAGGCCCAGCGCCGCCATCAGCGCGCCGGCGGTGGTGTAGGAGCCGGTGGAGGCGGTCAGCGCGAAGGTGAGGGAGAGGAAGACCGTGCCGTAGGACAGGCGGCCGAGCAGCGCCGCGCCGAAGGTGCGGGCGGCGTGCGGGGCGCGCAGGACGGCCGTGTAGGAGGGGGCCATGTGCGTGTTCCTCGAAAAGGGGTCCGCGGGGTGCGCGGAGAGGACGTGCGTGGACGCCGGAGAGCGCGGGCCGCCCTGGAGAGGGGCGGTCAGCGCGGCGCTCTACGCACGGAGGAACAGCACGGCGTGATCATAACCCGGTGGTGCGGGTCAGGACGACCATTCGCGGCGGCGGGCCTCGGCGAGCGCGATGGCGGTGGCGACGGCGACGTTGAGGGAGCCGACCCGTCCGATCTGGGGGATGTAGGCGACGGCGTCGGCGGCGGCCAGCAGGGCGGGGGAGCAGCCGTGGTCCTCGCCGCCGACGGCCAGGCAGACGTCGCCGTCCAGGGGGGCCTCGTGCAGCGGGACGGCGTCGCCGGTCAGCTCGATCGCGACCAGCCGCATGCCCTCCTCGCGGATGGCGGCGGCGGCCTTGGCGGGCGTGCCGGCGTGCTCCCAGGGGACGAGGCGTTCGGTGCCGAGTGCGGTCTTGGCGACGTTGCGCTGGTCGGGGGGAGTGGCGTTGCCGGCGAGCCAGAGCCGTTCGACGCCGAACACGGCGGCGCTGCGGATGATCGAGCCCATGTTGAACGGCTGGGTGACCGACTCCACCAGCAGGCCGAGGCGGCCTTCGGTGCGGCGCCGCCAGTCGCGGTTGAGGCGCTTGACGTCGGTGGGACGCAGCTGCCGGCGGCCGGGCGCGGAGTCGGTGGTGCTCATCGGGTGTGGCCTTCCGTGCGGGACGAGACGCGCAGGACGCGGTAGGCGGAGCGGGAGGCGATCCGTTCGGTGGGGAAGCCCTGGTCGTTCAGCCAGCGCTGCAGGGAGTCGGAGCCGAGGTGCTTCTGCACGACCAGGTGGGCGAGGCCGCCGGGGGACAGGCGGGGCAGCCAGGCGAGCAGGAGGTCGTGCAGGGCGGCCTTGCCGATCCGGATCGGGGGGTTGGACCAGATCGCCGCGAAGCGCAGGCCGGGGTCGATCTCGTCCGCCAACATGAACCTTACATTGTCAAGGCCGGCGGTGGTGGCATTCAAATCGGCGAGCTCCAGCGCTCGCCGATTAACGTCAACGCCCCATACGCTCGCCTGCGGCGAGCGGCTTGCCAGGGTGAGCGCGATGGGGCCGTAGCCGCAGCCGAGGTCGAGCAGGTCGCCGGTCTGCGGCGGTGCGGGGACGGTCTCCAGCAGGACGCGGGTGCCGGCGTCGACACGGTCGGGGGAGAACACGCCGCTGTCGGTCTCGAGCCGCAGGTGCAGGTCCGGCAGGACCAGGTCCACGGTGCGGCGGCGGCTCGCGGCCCCGGGCCGCGCGGCGAAGTAGTGTTCCCCCACGTCGGCCGACCGTATCAGCGTTCGGGACGTCCCCGCGCCGCCGCGGCCCCGCCCGGGGCGAGGATCAGCCGTTCAAGATCGGCGGGCCGGAGGTCACGGCATGCGGGAGAACCAGGCGAGGGACGCCCCGCCGGCCGCGAGCGCGAACAGCAGGGCGATGCCGGTGTAGCGGGCGGCGACGTCGCGGTGCTCGGTCTTGAAGCCGAGGGAGGTGCCGATGTTGGCGTACACGTCGCGGAGCTGGCCGGCGTCGGCGGCCTCGTAGGCCTTGCCCTGGGTGCTGGTGGCGAGGGTCTTCAGCGCCTCCTTGTTGACCGAGACGCTGGTGGTCTCCCCCTCGATGTCGACGGTGCCGTAGGGGGTGCCGAACGCGATGGTGGACACCGGGACGTGCGCGGTGCGGCTGGCGTCGATGGCCTCCTGCACGGACCGTCCGGTGGTGTTGTCCCCATCGGACAGCAGCACGATGTGGGCGGGCGGCGGGTCGTGCGCGGCCTGGGAGTCGAAGGTGCGGATCGCCTGCAGCGAGGTGAACACCGCCTCGCCGATCGCGGTGCGCTTGGCGAGGCTGAGCTGGTCGAGGGAGGCGATCGCGGTGTCGCGGTCGGCGGACGGCGCGGCGATGAGGTTGGCGTTGCCGGCGAAGGACACGACGCCGACGTTGAAGCGGGACGGCAGCTCGCGGATGAACTTCTTGGCGGCGGCCTTGGCGGCCTCCATCCGGTTCGGCGCGACGTCCTGGGCCATCATCGACAGCGACACGTCGACCGCGACCATGATGGTGGCGCGGTCGCGGGGCACCTTGACGGAGCTGGCGGGGCGGGCGAACCCGATCATCATCAGCACGATCATGATCAGGAACAGGCCGGCGGCGACGTGCCGGCGCCAGCCCGGCCGTTTGGGCGCGACCTGGGAGAGCAGCGCGAGGTTGGTGAAGCGGACCGCGTAGTTGCGGCGCCGCATCTGCAGCACGATGTACAGGCCGACGAGGATCGGTGCGAGGGCCAGCAGCCACAGGCGTTCGGGCGACAGGAAGGTCATGGGCGCACTCCCGCGGTGGAGACGGCGCGCCCGGCGGCGCGGCGCTGGCGGACGGCGAAGCGGGCGACGTCGGCGATCCAGTCGCGGTCGGTGCGCAGGACGAGGTGGTGGACGCCGCAGCGGCGCAGTGCGGCGCGGGTGTGCGCGCGCTGGGCGGCGGCGGCCTGGGCGTAGCGTTCGCGTGTGCGGCGGCTGAGGACGATCTCGTGGACGGCGCCGGTCTCGGGGTCGGTCATCTCGACGAGGCCGACGTCGGGCAGGTCGAGTTCGCGGGGGTCGATGACCTCGACGGCGAGGACCTGGTGGCGGGCGGCGAGGCGGCGCAGCGGGCTCTCCCAGTCGGGTTGCGCGTCCGGGTCGGTGCCGGGTTCGGCGCCTGGGGCGCCGGGGGCGGGCGGGAGGAAGTCGGAGATGACGACGCGCAGGCCGCGGCGGGTCTGGCCGCGGGCCAGTGAGGTGATGGCGGCGGCGAGGCCGCTGTGGGGGGTGCCGGCGGCGGCGGTGGTGCCGGTCATGGCGGCGGGCGGGCCGGTGCCGGGTTCGGTGCGGGCGTCGAGGACGGCCTGCAGGAGGGCGTAGAGGGCGGCCTTGCCGGTGCGGGCGGGCCAGCGGCGCAGGCCGCCGGGGTGCTGGAGGTAGGCGCCGACGCGGTCGCCGAGGCGGACGGTGAGGAAGCCGACGGCGGCGAGGGCGGCGACGGCGAGTTCGCGTTTGACCATGCCGGCGGTGCCGAAGTCCATGCTGGGGGTGAGGTCGACCAGGGCCCAGGCTTCGAGTTCGTGGTCGGCGACGAGGTCGCGGACGTGGGGGGTGGTGGTGCGGGCGGTGACGGCCCAGTCCATGTGGCGGACGTCGTCCTCGCCGGGCTGGTAGAGGCGGGCTTCGGCGAGTTCGGTGCCGGGGCCGGGGAGCAGGCCGAGGTGCTCGCCGTTGAGCAGACCGTCCAGGCGCCGGGTGACCTGGAGTTCCAGGCGGCGCAGGGTGCGTTCGGGTGCGAGCTCGGCGAGGGCGTCGCGGCGGGGACGGGCGGTCATGCGGTGGTCACCGCCGCGGCGCCGTGGTTCCAGACCACGCGGGGCGGGGGGACGGCGGCGAGGATCTGGTCGACGACCTCGGCGGGGTCGGTGCCGTCGGCGAGGGCGTCGAAGGTGAGGACGAGGCGGTGGGCGATGACGTCGCGGGCGACGGCTTGGACGTCGTCGGGGAGGACGTAGTCGCGTCCGGACAGCAGGGCGAGGGCGCGGGAGGTGGCGACGAGGCCGAGGGTGGCGCGGGGGCTGGCGCCGATCTCGATGACGGGCCGCAGGTCGGGCAGGCGGTACTGCTCGGGTTCGCGGGTGGCCATGACGAGGCGGACGATGTAGTCGGCGACGAGTTCGTGGACGGAGACCTCTCCGGTGGCGCGCTGGAGTTCGGCGAGGCGGTCGGGGTCCAGGAGGCGGCTGGCTTCGGGCGGGTCGACGCTCATCCGCTGGAGGATGTGGAGTTCCTCGTGGGCGGAGGGGTGGCGGACGTCGATCTTCATGAGGAAGCGGTCGCGCTGGGCTTCGGGGAGGGGGTAGACGCCTTCGGACTCGATGGGGTTCTGGGTGGCGAGGACGATGAAGGGGCGGGGGAGGGGATAGGTGTTGCCGCCGAGGGAGACCTGGCGTTCGGCCATGACCTCCAGGAGGGCGGACTGGACCTTGGCGGGGGCGCGGTTGATCTCGTCGGCGAGGACGAAGTTGACGAAGACGGGGCCGAGTTCGACGTCGAACTGCTCGGTGGAGGGGTGGTAGATGCGGGTGCCGACGATGTCGGAGGGGACGAGGTCGGGGGTGAACTGGAGGCGGGCGAAGGTGCCGCCGACGACTTTGGCGAGGGTGCCGACGGCGAGGGTCTTGGCGACGCCGGGGACGCCTTCGATGAGGCAGTGGCCGCGGGCGAGGAGGGCGACGACCATGCGTTCGACCATGTGGTCCTGGCCGACGATGACCTTCTTGACCTCGGCGAGGGTGTTCTGCAGCAGCGCGGCGGCCTCGTCGACGTCGTTGGCGGCGATGGTCATGTGGGTGTCCCTCACTGTGTGCCGGGTGTGAGCGGGCGCGTTCCGACCCTACGCGATCACTTGTACCCGTTCATGCGCGATCCGTGCCTGTGGTCTGGGTGCCTGTGGTGTGGGGGGTCGGGGCAGGTGGCGGTGGGGGTGGTCGTGGTGCGGACCGGGGGTGGGGGTGGTTGTTAGTGTTGCGGCCATGTCGAGGCCGTTGCCCCCGGGCGATCCCGCACAGGTGGGGCCGTTCCGTTTGTCGGCGCGTTTGTCGGAGTCCGCTGCCGGGATCGTGTTCCTGGGGGTGGACGGTGAGGGGCGGCGCGCGAGTGTGGCGGTGCTGAACCGGGGTGCCGCGGAGGACGCGGCGGCGCGGGACCGGTTCCGGGCGGCGATCAATGCGGCGGTGCCTGGTGCCGGTGGTGCCGGTGCTGGGCGCGGTGGTGCGGGTGATGGCGGGGGTGCGCCGGTGGTGGCGGCGCAGCCGGACGGGCCGGCGCCGTGGGTGGCGACGGCGTACGAGGCGGACGGGCCGGGTGCGGAGCGGTTCTTGGAGCCGGTCGTGCTGGGGGGTTCGCGGCGGTGGGGGCGGCGGCGTGGTCCGCAGTTCCAGCCGCATTGGCTGGGGTCGTCGGAGGCGGCGTTGGCGCGTCCGCGGCCGGAGCCGGTGGTGGGGCCGGTGGCGGCTCCGGAGCGTCCGCCGGAGCGGAGTCTGGTGGCGGCGGTTCTGGCGCTGGCGGCGGCGCTGGTGGTCCTGGTGTTGTTGTTGGCGGTTCTGTTCGCGTGTCAGCCGCGGCCGAAGGATCCGCCTCCGGAGCCTCCGGAGCCGACGCCGTCGGTGGCTCCGTCGGCGCCGCCGTCGGTGCCGCAGCAGCCGGGGAGGCCGTCGCCGCCGCCGTCGTCGGGGTCGCCGTCTCCGTCGCCGTCGGGTTCGGGTGGTGGCGGTGATGGCGGGCCGCTGTGACGGGTGGGGCGGCCGGCGGTGGGGCCGGGCGGTCCCTTTCATGATCGCTTCGTGGGGCGGGCTGTCCTAGCCTGGGGCGATGACCGCTTCTGAGGTGAGCGCTGTGGACGCTCTGGCCGACCGGTACGTGGACGCTTTCGCGGCGTTGGATCCGTGCAGGGCGGCGATGATGGGGATCGCGGGGCAGGAGTCGCGGCTGACCGATTTCGGGCCGGAGGGGTGGGCGGCGCGGGCGGAGCTGACGCGGTCGACGCTGGCGGAACTGGATCGGATCACCGCGTCCGGCGGGGCGGGCGCGGGAGGTGCTGCGGGGCGGTTGGGGGCCGCGGTGCTGCGCGAGCGTCTGGAGTGCGAGCGGGAGCTGGACGAGGCGGGGGTGCGGGCGTGGGAGCTGGACACGACCGACGGTCCGGTGCAGCGGCTGCGGACGGCGGTGGATCTGCTGGATCAGGGGGCGACGACGGACTGGGAGTCGGTGGCGGCGCGGGTGGGCGGGCTGCCGGGGGCGCTGGCGGGGCTGCGGGTGTCGCTGGAGGAGGCGCTGCGCGGGGGCCGGGTGGCGGCGCGTCGGCAGGTGCTGCGGAACGTGCGGGAGTGCCGGGAGATGCCGGCGTTCCTGGCCGGGTTCGCGGGGCGGCACGGGGACGGGCCGTTGCGGGGGCGTTTGGAGTCGGCGGTGGCGTCGGCGTCGGGGGCGCTGGAGGAGTTCGCGGGGTTCCTGGCGGGTGAGCTGGCGCCGCGGGCGCCGGAGCGGGACGCGCTGGGCGCCGAGCGGTACCGGCTGGGGGTGCGGGATTTCCTGGGGACGGAGCTGGATCTGGAGGAGACCTACGCGTGGGGCTGGCGGGAGCTGGCGCGGATCGAGGCGGAGATGGCGGAGGCGGCGGCGCGGATCGGTCCGGGGGAGCCGGTCGCGGCGGTGCGGGCGGCGCTGGACGCCGATCCGGCGTACCGGATCAGGGGCGCGGAGGCGTTCCGGGTGTGGATCCAGGAGCTGGCGGACGGGGCGATCGCGGATCTGGACGGGACGCATTTCGATATTCCGGAGCCGTTGCGGCGGGTGGAGTGCCGGATCGCGCCGGTGGAGTCGGGGGTGTACTACCTGGCGCCGGCGGAGGATCTGTCGCGTCCGGGGACGGTGTGGTGGACGGTGGGCGGCCCGGACGAGGAGGTCGTGACGTGGACGGTGCCGGCGACGATGTTCCACGAGGGGGTGCCGGGGCATCATCTGCAGCTGGGTGTGACGACGTTGAACGCCGCGACGCTGAACCGGTTCCAGCGGTTGTCGGGTGAGCTGTTCCCGGGTCATGCGGAGGGGTGGGGGCTGTACGCCGAGCGTTTGATGGACGAGCTGGGGTATTACGGGGATCCGGCGTACCGGCTGGGGATGCTGGCGGGCGGGCAGCAGTTCCGTGCGGCGCGGGTGGTGCTGGACATCGGGATGCATCTGGGGTTGGAGATCCCGGAGGGGGCGGGGTTCCACGAGGGGGAGCGGTGGACGCCGGAGCTGGGGTGGGAGTTCCTGCGTGCGCATACGGGGCCGGAGACGGACGCGTACATCTCGTTCGAGATCGACCGGTATCTGGGGCGTCCGGGGCAGGCGATCGCGTACAAGGTGGGGGAGCGGGTGTGGTTGGAGGGGCGTGAGGAGGCGCGGCGGCGGGCGGGTTCGGCGTTCGATCTGAAGGGGTTCCATCGGCGGGCGCTCGATCTGGGGCCGATGGGGCTGGATCTTCTGCGGTCGGAGCTGGCCGGTCTGTGACCCCGGGCGGGGGCTTGGGGTGGACGGGGTCAGGGTGGGGTCAGACGGGGGCGGAGGGGCCGACGGCCGGGTCGACGCCGGTCTCGCGGAGCCAGCGGCGCGGCGGGTGGGCGGCGGTGGTGCCGGGGGCCGGTTGCTCGCCGGGCAGGTCGGTGCAGGAGCCGACGTGGGAGGCGCTCTCGTCGCCCGGTTCGAGGATCCGCTTGCTGTAGTGGGGCGGCCAGCGCAGCAGCATCCTGCGGCCGCAGGTCGGGCAGGCCCATTCCTCGGCTCCGGACTCTTCGGTCCGGACCATGCGCATCTGGTGCGTCGCCCTCAAGACGGGGTTCCTCCTCAACCGTCGGCGAGGCTCGGCGATAATCCGGCTCGCTATGGTGATTGCCCACGTCAAGGCGGTTAAACGGCCGGGGCAAGTGACGGCGAGGGCGGGCCGGGTGCCGGTGCGGGCCGGTCAAGGCCGGTCAAGGCCGGTCAAGGCGAGGGCGGTTGCGGGGCCGGTGGTGGTGCGGTCGGCGCGGGCGCGGTGAGGGCGGTGCGGACGGCGGCGCCGATGCGGTCGACGGCTTGGGCGGGGCGGCGCGCGAACGAGCCCCAGCCGAGGAAGCCGTGGTCGAGGCCGGTGCCGGTGATGAGGGTGACCGGGACGCCGGCGGCGCGGAGGCGTTCGGCGTGGTCCTCGGCCTGGGGGCGGAGCCGGTCGTGTTCGGCGGTGGCGATGATCGCGGGCGGCAGGCCGCGGGGGTCGGGGTCGAGCAGCGGCGACACCTCGGGGCGGGCGGGGTCGGCGCCGTCGAGGTACAGGCGCAGGGCGCGGTGCACGTCCGACGGCGGCCAGTCCAGGCCGTCGGGGTCGGGCGGGGCGGGCGGGACGTCCCGCAGGTCCAGCGCCGGGTAGACGAGCAGTTGCAGGACGGGGCGGGCGGGTCCGGCGTGGCGCAGGAGGGCGGCCGCGGCGGCGGCGAGCTGCCCGCCGGCGCTGTCGCCGGCGACGCCGATGCGGGCGGGGTCCAGGCCGAGGCGGCCGGCGCGGGCGGTGGTCCGGCGGACGGCGGTGACGGCGTCGTCGAGCGGTGCGGGGAAGGGGTGTTCGGGCGGGCGGCGGTAGCCGACCGACAGCCAGGCGACGCCGCTGGCGAGGGCGAGGGCCCGCACGACGGGGTCGTAGGAGTCGACGTCGCCGAGGACCCAGCCGCCGCCGTGGAAGTACACCATCGCGGGTGCGGGGCGGTCGCCGCCGGGGTGGTAGAGGCGGGCCGGCAGCGGTCCGGCGGGGCCGTCGAGGGCGAGGTCCCGGACGATCGCGACGGGCGGGCGGGGGGAGCGGGCCAGGTCGGCGGCGTGCTCGCGGCGCGCGTCCTCGATCGCGCGGGCGGTGTCGCGGCCGCCCGCCCCGGTGGGCGGTCCGGTGGGCGGTCCGGGCGGGGAGGCGGCCGGGGGCCGGGGCGGGGGTTCGCTGAGGCGGCGGCGCAGGAACGCCAGGTAGTCGGGATCGCGGCCCATGGCCCTCCCTGACGGCGCGGCGGACGGTGGGCGGCCCAGCCTACGAGGGCGGGGCCGCGCGGCCGCCGCCCGGGGCTGGAAAACCTGTTGGGCGCGGAGCCGGTGGTCTCCTACGATCGCCGGCATGGCCGGTTTCACGAAGAGCGCGGTCCTGGGGACCGGGCACGCCGTCTCGGCGAGGCTGCGTAAGGCCCGTCCCGTCCTGGACCGGCCGGTGGCGCGCGTTCGCGCCTGATCTTCTCGGCGGGGCCGTCTCGAGGTGCCCGCCTTGTGTCGCGCGTCGGCGCGGCGGCCCGCGAGGCCGTGCGCGCTCGTCGGCGTTCCCGCCTGCGGTCCAGGGCCTTCGAGCGTCCATGACCACCTCGGACGGGCCCGGCCGCGCCTTCGCACGTCTTTCCGGCCGGTGACGCGTGCGGTGACGCCGCCGCACGCGTTCCTCTGGTGCCTCCGGTGCCCGTCCGGCCGGCCCGCCGTGGGCCGGAAGCCGAGGACGGCGATCCTGAACCAGCACCATCACGGCGGCCCGCGCGCGAA
The DNA here is from genome assembly GCF_017573545.1 of Actinomadura nitritigenes. Taxonomy (GTDB): domain Bacteria; phylum Actinomycetota; class Actinomycetes; order Streptosporangiales; family Streptosporangiaceae; genus Spirillospora; species Spirillospora nitritigenes. The sequence continues at coordinate 93,340 of NZ_JAGEOK010000016.1, forward strand.
CGCGCGGCGCACGCTGTCGCAGAACTTCCTGTCCGATTCCGCGGCGATCGCCCGTTACGCCCGCGCCGCCGTGCCCGCGCCCGGAGCGCTGATCGTGGAGGCCGGGGCGGGCGACGGCCGCATCACCGCCGCGCTGGCCGCCCGCGCGGGCCGCGTCGTGGCCTACGAGATCGATCCGCGGCTGGCGGCGCGGCTGCGCGCGCGGTGCGCGGCGCTGCCGAACGTGCGGTGCGTGACCGGCGACTTCCTGGCCGCCCGCCCGCCGTCGGGCGCGTTCCACCTGGCCGGCAACATCCCGTTCGGCGCGACGTCGCGGATCGTCGGCTGGGCGCTGGAGGCGCCGGGGCTGGCGTCGGCGACGCTGATCACGCAGCTGGAGTACGCGCGCAAGCGCACCGGCGGGTACGGGCGGTGGTCGCGGCTGACGGTGCGGACCTGGCCGGAGTTCGGCTGGGAGCTGGGGGGCCGGGTCGGGCGGGGGCTGTTCCGGCCGGTGCCGCGGGTGGACGGCGCGGTGCTGCGGCTGGTGCGGAGGCCGTGTCCGCTGCTGCCGGCGGCCGCGATGGGGGACTACCTGCGCTGCGTCGATCTGGGGTTCACCGGGAAGGGCGGTTCGCTGCGGGCCTCGCTGTGCTCGCGGTATCCGCGGCGGCGGGTGGACGCGGCGCTGGCCGCGGCGGGGGTCGCGTCCGGTGCGCTGGTGGCCGAGGTCCATCCGGACCGGTGGATCGTGCTGGTGCGGGTCCTGACCGGCCGCTGAGCCGGTGCGGCCCCCCACATGTACCGCGGCGTTTCCCGTGGGGTGCCGGTTCACGCGGGGTCGGCGGGCGGCCGCCACTGGAAGATCATGTCGGCCTGCCGGACGAGCGCGGTCGGGCCGAGCAGTCCGGCGAGGCGGACGGCGGCGTCGCGGGCGGCGACCGGCACCGCGCCCGTCAGCGCCGTCATCCGGCAGATCCGGTGGGAGCGCCGCATCACCTCGGTGGTGCGGCGCCGCCGGGCGGCGGTGTAGGCGGCGAGCGCGGCCGGCATGCCGCCGGTCGCGGCGCGGGTCGCGTGGTGGGCGAGCACGACCGCGTCCTCGACGGCCTGGCAGGCGCCCTGGCCGAGGTTGGGGGTCATGGGGTGGGCCGCGTCGCCCAGCAGCGCGGCTCGTCCGCGGTGGAACGCCGGCAGCGGCCTGGGCATGTGGTAGACGTCGTTGCGGAGCACCGCGTCCGGGTCCACGGTCTTCAGCAGGGCGGGGACGGGGTCGTACCAGTCGCCGAACAGCCGCAGCAGTTCGGCGCGCTCGTCGCCGCCGGGGGCGCGGGCCCCTTCGGGGGCGGGGGCGGTGGCGTACAGGTAGGCGCGGTCGCCGGTGAGGGGATTGATCCCGAAGACGGTGCCGCGGCCCCACGCCTCGGCGGGGGTGAAGCTCCCGGCGGGGGCGCGGGTGACGGCGCGCCAGGCGGTCAGGCCGGTGTAGCGGATGGGGGAGCGGCCCGGGAACAGCGCCGCGCGGGTCGGGGAGTGGATGCCGTCGGCGGCGACGACGAGGTCGGCGGTCTCCTCTCCCGTGACGGTTCCGGTTCCGGTGTCGGTGCTGGTGGTGACGGTCGCGGGGGCGGTGGCGTCGCCGGGGGAGGCGAGGGTCGCGGTGGAGTTCAGGTGCAGGGCGCCGTCGGGCAGCCGGGCGGCGAGCAGGTCGACGAGGGCGGCGCGGAGGGTGACGACGAGCGGGTCGCCGTAGCGGTCGGCGGCGGTCTGGATGGAGGTGCGCGACAGCCATCGCCCGTCGGCGCGGCGCACGCCGCCCTCGCCCTGGAAGGCGTTGAGGGCACGGACGGGGTCGCCGGCGCCGATGGTGTCCAGGGCGCGCAGCGCGTTGGGGCCGATCGCCAGCCCGGAGCCGACGGGTTCCAGGGAGGCGGCGCGTTCGTGGAGCGTCACCGTCCAGCCGTGGGCGTGCAGGGCCGCGGCGGCGGTGAGGCCGCCGATCCCGCCGCCGATCACGATCGCGTGCGCCATGTCCGACACCCCTTCTCACTACAGCCGTAGTCCGGATACTACGCCTGTAGTGAGCGCCGGTAGGATCCGGGGCATGACGTCCCCGCGCGCCGAGCTGGTCGCCGACACCGCCATCGCGCTGCTCGCCGCCGCCGGCATGCGCGGCCTCACCCACCGCGCCGTCGACCGGGCCGCGGGGCTGCCCGCCGGGTCCACCTCCAACCTGGCCCGCACCCGCGCCGCGCTGCTGGAGCTGGCGCTGCGGCGCCTCACCGAGGTGGAGCGGCGGCGGTTCGCCGGGTCCGCCGCGCTGCTCGGCGGGGACCTGCGGGGCCCGGGACGCGGCGCGCTCACCGACGCGCTGACCGCCCTGGTGGACGCGCAGCTGCGCGACCACCGCGCGTCCGTGCTGGCCCGCTACGAGCTGGCGCTGGAGGCGACCCGCCGCCCCGAGCTGCGCGCGATCTACGACGAGCTGGGGCGCGGGTTCCGCGGCGTCGCCGCCGACCTCATGCGCCGGGCCGGGTCCCCCGATCCCGGCCGGCACGGGCCGCGGCTGGTCGCCTTCGTCGAGGGGCTGCTGTTCGACGCGGTCGCCGGCGCCGGACCCGAACCGGGCGCCGCCGACCTGCGCGCCGCCGTCGCCGAGTACCTCGACGGCGTCCTGCCCCGCGCCGCCCCGGAACCGGACACGGGACAGGACACGGGACAGGACGCCGCGCCGGCGGGACAGGACGCCGCGCCGGCGGGACAGGACGCCGCGCCGGCGGGGCGGGCGGCCGGGCGGGGAGGGCGTCAGAACGGGTAGGGGGCGATCTCCCCGCGCATCGTCACCCACTGGGTCTCGGTGAACGCCTCGATGTTGGCGTCCGGGCCGCCGAACCGCGACCCGTTCCCCGACGCCGCCAGCCCCCCGAACGGCACCACCGGCTCGTCGTTGACGGTCTGGTCGTTGATGTGCACCAGCCCCGTCGGGACCGCGTCGGCGATCGCCATCGCCTGCCCCACGTCGCCGAGGATCCCCAGCGACAGCCCGTACTCGCTGTCGCGGGCCAGCGCGACCGCCTCGTCCGCGTCCGAGAACGGCACCACCGGCGCGACCGGCCCGAACACCTCCTGCGCGTAGGCGGGCATGTCCGGGGTGACCTCCGCCAGCACCGTCGGCCGGTAGAACAGGCCCTCGTGGGTGCCGCCCGCCGCCAGCCGCGCCCCGGCGGCGACGGTGTCGCGGACCAGCGCGTCGACGTGGGCGAGCTGCCCCTCGTCGATGATCGGGCCGAGCGCGACCGGCCCGGCCGCCGGGTCCCCGACCGGCAGCTTGTCGGCCTTGTCGGCCAGCGCGGCGACGTACTCCTCGTGCAGGCTCTCGTGCACCAGGTGCCGCCCGGTGGTCATGCAGATCTGCCCCTGGTGCAGGAACGACCCCCACGCCCCCGCCGACACCGCCTTGGCGATGTCGGCGCCCGGCAGCACGATGAGGGCGTTGTTGCCGCCGAGCTCCAGGTGCGCGCGCTTGAGCAGCCGCCCGCACGCCTCCCCGATCCTGCGGCCCGCGGCGGTGGACCCGGTGAACGACACCACCCGCACCTGCGGCGCCGCCACCACCGCCTCGCCGGCCTCCAGCCCGCCCGGCAGCAGATGCAGCAGCCCCTCGGGCAGGCCCGCCTCCTGGAACACCCGCGCGACGCTGACGCCCCCGCACACCGCGGTGCGCGGGTCGGGCTTGAGCAGCACCGCGTTGCCGAGCGCCAGCGCCGGCGCCACCGACCGCATCGACAGGATCAGCGGGAAGTTGAACGGCGCGATCACGCTGACCACCCCGGCGGGGCGGCGCCGCGCCAGGCTCCACCGCGGCTGCGCCGACGGCAGCACCAGGCCCTGCGGGTGCGAGGCGAGCGCCGCCGCCTCGTAGCACAGGCCCGCCGCGAAGTGCGCCTCCAGCTCCGCCTTCGCCGGCACCGACCCGGCCTCCCGCACGATCCAGTCCTGGATCTCGGCGACGTGCTCCTCGAACAGCCGGCCCGCGCGGCGCAGCACCGCGGCGCGCTCCTCGTAGGTGCGGGCCGCCCAGTCGCGCTGCGCGTCGGCGGCCGCGGCGGCCGACGCGGCGACGTCGCGCGCCGACGCCTGCCCGAGCGTGCCGAGGGCCGCGCCGGTCGCCGGCTCGACGACCTCCAGCACGCCGCCGTCCGCGGCGGCCCACCCGCCGGTGAAGATCTTGCCCGTCCACGTCCCGGGGTCCAGCAACGCCATCGTCGGCTCCTCCTCGAACCACGCGCCCGCGCCCGCGGGCTCAACGCGGGCCCGCCCGCGCGGCGCGGCCCGTCCCCACAGCCTCGCCGCACCCGGCCACCGGCGGAACAACACGTTTCCACTGAACGGAATGTCCCGCGGCGGACCGCGCCGAGACCGCGCTCACCCCCGGCGGGAAAACCCGTTGCGGGCGCCGCGCGGCGCCCCACATACTCCTCATATCGACCGGCCACCGGGAAGGAGCAGACCATGACGCGCCGATGCGGCACCCGCACCCGCGCCTGCTCCCGGTCCACCCGGCGGGCGGCCACCTGACCCGCGCGTCCCGCGCGTGACGGCCGCCCTTCCGCCCCGGGACGGCGGCCCTTCCCTTCCCGAAGGCCCGTGAAAGACCCCCGGTGAAAGACACCCGTGCCCGCGTCCCGCGGGCCCCGACGCCGTGGCCGAACGGTATCCAGGCACCGGATTGCAGATCCGGATCATGTGGGTTCGAATCCCACCGGCGTCTCCCGCCCCGCCCCCACGTCACCCGGGGGCGGGGCCCCCTCCCCGTAGCTCAGAGGACAGAGCGCCGGACTCCGAAGCCGGGCGCCGCAGGTTCGATTCCTGCCGGGGAGACCCCGCACCCGCCACCGGACGCGGCCGCTGCACCGGCCGCCGCAGCCACGGCCGGCCGGGCGCGGAACGCCACCGCAGGGAAGGACCGCATGCGCAAGATACCGACACTGTTCGTCCGCGACCGGGACGGCGACCCCCGCCACGTCACCTCCGAGCCCGACCCGTCCTGCGCCTGGGTGCTGGCCGGTGAGGGCCGCGCCACCCGCAAGTACGACGGCACCTGCGTCCGCTTCGACGGCGCCCGCTGGCACGCCCGCCGCGAGGTCAAGCCCGGCCGGCCCGCACCGCCCGGATTCAACCCCGTCGCCACCGATCCCGTCACCGGCAAGACCGTCGGATGGGAGCCGGCCGAGCAGTCGGCGTTCTGGAAGCACCTGCGCGCCGCGCTGGACGACCACGCCGACCGGGACGGAGGCGACGGAGGCGGCCTCGCCCCCGGCACCTACGAGCTGATCGGCCCCAAGATCAACGGGAATCCGGAGGGCGCCGAGAGGCACACCCTCGTCCCGCACGGCGCCGACGACCTCGGCGACGTCCCCCGCGACCGCGACGGCCTCGCCGCCTGGCTGCACGCCCACCCCTACGAGGGCATCGTGTTCTGGCGCGATCCGTCCGACCCCGCCTGCGACAAGGCCAAGATCAAGCGGCGCGACTTCCCCGCCCCCTGACACCCGGCCCCGTCACCGCCCCGTGACATCCGGACCCCTCCCTGACCGGGGGAGGGGTCCGGGGGCGGAGGGCGGGGTCAGGCGGCGTGCTCGGCGAACATCGCGACCAGCCCGTCCGGCGCGTCCGCGGCCAGGCACCGCTCCAGGTTCTCCGCCGAGCCCGCCGCCGCCTCGCGCCCGCGCGCGAACATCACCGCCTCGTAGGCGGCCAGTGCCGCCTCCACGTCACCGGGACGCGCGGCGACCGCCTCGCCCAGCTCCGCGCCGTCCAGCATCGCCAGGTTCGCGCCCTCACCGGCGAACGGCGACATCAGATGCGCCGCGTCCCCCAGCAGCGTCACGCCCGGCACCCGGTCCCAGCGGTGCCCGACCGGCAGCGCGTGGATCGGCCGCGGCACCAGCGGCCCGTCGGCGTCGCCGACCAGCGCCCGCAGCCCCTCGTCCCAGCCGCCGAAATGCTCCAGCACCGCCGCCTTCCCGGCCGCCGCGTCACCGAAGTCGACGCTCGCCGCCCACTCCGGCGCGACCCGCAGCGCCGTGTAGACGTGGACGCTCCCGTCCGGCTCCCGGTGCGCCAGGAACCCCCGGCCGCCGCCGAGCGCGAACAGCATCCCGCCGCCGGCGATCCGCGCGGCCCGCGGATGGCGGACGTCGACGTCGCGCAGGTCCGACTCCACCATGACCACCCCCGTGTAGGCGGGGACCGCGTCCGACACCAGCGGCCGGATCCGCGACCACGCCCCGTCCGCCCCCACCAGCAGGTCCGTGGTGAACACCGCCCCGCCCGCCAGGCGCACCTCGTGGCGGCCGCCGCCCAGGGGCCGCGCCCCCTCCACCTTCGCGCCCCACCGCACGGTCCCCTCCGGCAGCGAGGCCAGCAGCAGGTCCCGCAGCGCGCCGCGGTCCACCTCCGGACGGCCCCGCCCGCCGCCGTCGGGCTCGGCGAACCGGACGCGGCCGCCGCTGTCGAGGACCCGCATCTCCTCCCCGCCCGCGTGCACCAGCGGCAGGAACCGCTCGTGCAGGCCCGCCGCGCGCAGCGCCCGCTGCCCCGACTCCTCGTGGATGTCGAGCATCCCGCCCTGCGCGCGGGCGCCCGCCGAGGCGTCCAGATCGAACACGGCCGCCTCGATGCCGTGGACGTGCAGGACCCGCGCCAGGGTCAGGCCGCCCAGGCCCGCCCCCACGATCGTGATCGGCTCGTGCGCCCGCCGCCCCGCCCCGCCGTTCTCGCCGTCGCCGTTCATGGTGTCCTCCCGATGTCGTCGTGGTCGTCCGGTGCGGGGGTGCGCAGGATGCCGGTGATCAGCGCCTGGAACCCCCACGACAGCCGCTGGTGCGGCGCGCCCGACAGCAGCGGCCCGGCCAGCGCCGCCAGATGCGGGCGCCTGCCGGGCGACGCGCCGCGCAGCGCCGCCACCAGCGCGTCCCAGTCCCCGTCGGCGTCGGTGTCGGCGTCGCGGGCGGACTGCTCGGCCGCGGTGGCCGTCGCGTGCTGCAGCAGCACGTCCACCCCCCACGCCGCCTGCCCCGGCGACGCGCCGCCCTCGATCAGCAGCGCCAGCAGCCGCTCCACCAGGTCCAGGTAGTTCTCGCCGCTGGGACGCGCCGCCAGCGCCGACCGCGCCAGCCCCGGATGCTCCATCAGCATCGCGGTGTAGGAGGTCAGGACCGCCTCCAGCCGCTCGGCGAACGTCCCGGACGCCGGCGGCGGCGCGACCGTCCCCAGCAGCTCGTCCAGCACCGCTGCGTGCAGCTCCGCGGTATTGCGGACGTACACGTACAGCGACGCCGGGCCGGTGTCCAGCTCGGCGGCCAGCCGCCGCATCGTCACCTTCGCCAGGCCCTCGGCGCGCACCAGCCGCACCGCCGCCGCCACGATGCCCTCCCTGGTCAGAGCGGGCTTGGCGGGACGCTCGCGGCGGCTGCGCGGCGCGCCGCCCGCAGCGGGATCGACTGTCATGCCCCCACACTAGACGAACATGTTCGTTCCGAACAAGTTCGTCACGAACATGTTCGTCCTCAAGCGTGCGGTGCGGCCCCGCCCGCGCTGACCGGCGCTCCCCTGTTCCCGGCGCCGGTCAGCGCGGGCGGGTGGCCGCCGTGATGACGTGGGCGCTCACCCCGAGCAGCGACGGCGCCGACTCCACCGCCCGCAGCGCATCAAGGACCGCCTCCCGGTCCTCCTCCAGCAGCTCCTCCAGGTCCCCGAACATCCACACCGCGCCCTCCAGCCCGTAGGAGCGGGCGCCGGGCAGGCCGGCGTCGGCGAACTCGCGCGGCGGCTCGTCGGCCCCGTGCAGGTAGGCGGTGGTGAACCCCATGTCAGGCGTGGCGCGCAGCACACCGGTCTCGACCGAGGCGTCCACGATCGCGCGCTTGTCCCGGTAGCGGCGCCGGCGGAGCATGTCGTGCAGCGCCGCGTGCCGCCCGATCGTCGCCGCCGCCACCACACCGCCCGGCCGCACGGCCCGCGCCGCCTCCCGCAGCGCCCGCACCCGGTCGGCGCGGTCCAGGAGGTGGTACAGCGGGCCGAGCAGCAGCACCGCGTCGGCGGACGCGTCGGGCACCGGCAGGTCGCGGGCGTCGCCGAGCCGTGCGGCCACCCCGGGGATCCGTGACGCCTGCTCCACGTGCAGCGGGACCGGATCCACCAGCTCCACCGCGTGGCCGTCGGCCGCCAGCCACTCGGCGTGCACCCCCGGACCGCCGCCGACGTCCACCACCCGCGCCGGCGGCGCGGGCAGCACCCGGCGCAGGACGTCCTGGGTCCGCCACAACTCCAGCCGCCCGTCGCCCTCGCGCAGCCGGCGGTCCTCCTCGCCGCGCTCGTAGTAGCGCAGAACTTCGCGATCCATGCCGCCGAGGCTCCCCGCCCCCCGCCCGCGTCCGCAAACCATTAACCGGGGGATGCCAGACGGAGGACGCCAGTCGGGGGCGTCGGGGCCGGCGTCAGGGGGAGGCGGAGCGGGCGTGCTCGGCGGCCACCGTGTCCAGCAGCCCGGGGAACACCGCGTCGAACTCCTCGCGGCGCAGCGCGTTCATGCGGGACGTGCCGACGTAGTACTGGCGGATGAGGCCCGCCTCGCGGAGCACGTGGAAGTGATGGGTCGCGGTCGACTTGCTGACCGGCAGCTCGATCGTGCCGCAGCTCAGGTCGGTGCCCGCCGCGTCCAGCTCGCCCACGATCCGCCGGCGCACCGGGTCCACCAGCGCCTCCAGCACCCGCTGCAGGCCGACGTCCCGGACGTCGGGATGCGGCGGGACCCGGTCCCGCCCGCCGTCGCGCACCGCCGCCATGTCCACCTCCGCGCGCCCCATCGTACGACGTCCGTCGAAGTACGGCGACCGTCAAAGTTTGATGAGCGTCAAAGTTTGACAGCGGTCGTACTTTCGGATTGGGTGATCTCCCCGGGACGGCGCGCGGCGCCGCCCGCCGACACGGAAGAGGCGATGCGCGATGACCACCACGGTGCGGTTCCACGAGCTCGGAGGCCCGCAGGTCCTGCGGCTGGAGGACGTGGAGACCGGCGAACCCGGGCCCGGCGAGCTGCTGGTCCGCGTCGAGGCGATCGGCCTCAACCGCGCCGAGGCGCTGTTCCGCGCCGGCGACTACATCGAGCCGGTCAGGTCGTTCCCCGCCCGCCTCGGCGCCGAGGCCGCCGGGACCGTCGAGGCCGCCGGCGCCGGCGTCACCGGCTTCCGCCGCGGCGAGCCGGTCAGCGTCGTCCCCGCGTTCTCGATGAACGACTACGGCGTCTACGCCGAGAAGGCGATCGTCCCCGCGGCAGCCGTGCTGCGGCGCCCCGAGGGCCTGGACGCCGTCGGCGGCGCCGCGGTGTGGATGCCGTACCTGACCGCCTACGGGGCGCTGGTGGAGGTCGCCGGGATGCGCGCCGGCGACACCGTCGTGCTCACCGCCGCCTCCAGCAGCGTGGGCCTGGCCGCGATCCGGGTCGCCATCCGGGCCGGCGCCCGGCCGATCGCCGTCACCCGCAGCCCGGCGAAGAAGGACGCGCTGCTCGAGGCCGGCGCCGCCGAGGTGATCGTCAGCCGCGGGGACGACGTCGCCGCGCCCGTCCTGGAGCTGACCGGCGGGCGCGGCGCGGAGCTGGTGTTCGACGCCGTCGCCGGACCCGGCGTGATCGACCTGGCCAGGGCCGTCGCGCCCGGCGGCTCCCTCATCGAGTACGGGGCGCTCAGCGGCGAGACGACCCCCTATCCCGGCTTCGTGCTCGGCATGCCCGCGCTGAACATGCGGACCTACACCCTGTACGAGACGACCCGGGACCCAGAGCGGCTGCGCCGCGCCGAGGCGTTCGTCGCCTCGGGCCTGCGCACCGGCGCGTTCGCCCCCGCCGTCGACCGCGTGTTCGGCCTGCCGGAGATCGTCGAGGCGCACCGCTACCTGGAGGCCGGCGCGCAGGTCGGCAAGATCGTCGCCACCACCGGAGGCTGACCGCCCGCCCGGCGCCCCTCACGGCGACGCCCCCGGCCCGCGTCGCAGCGGGCCGGGGGCGTCGCCGGTGGCCGGGGCGCGGCGCCGGCCGGACCGGAGAGATCAGGCCGCGCCGGTCAGGCGGGGGCGCCGGTGAGGCGGCGCGACAGGTGCGCGTACACCTCGTCCCAGAACGCCACGTGCTCGCCGATCTCCCGGCGCGCCGCCCGCAGCATCAGCGTCTCGTCGGCGAAGTAGCCGTTGACCAGGACGTCCCACAGCGCCGCGAACTGCCCGGGGCCCTTGGTCTCGTGCACGGTGAGGAACTCCAGCCCCGACACCACCCCGTAGTGCTCCGCCAGCGCGTCGATGACGACCCGGTTGCGGACGGGGCTGGCGATCTCCCGGCCGGCCAGCGCCGCGACGGCCTCCGCGCCGTCCCGCTCCGGGGCCAGGAACCGCGCCGGGAACGAGGCGCAGTAGGCGGCGGTCACCGGCAGCGGCTCCACCGACGACGGCCGCCGCACGCCCAGCGCCCGCAGCATCCGCACCGCCAGGCCGTGATGGTCCCCGCCGACCTCCTCCGCGATGTGCTCGACCAGCCCGGTCAGCACCAGCGAGGCGTCGAACTCGGTACCGAACGCCGGGCTCTTCACCACGCAGACGCCGAGCCACCGATGAAATTGGTTCCGCCACAGGTAGTACTGCCCGAAAACGTCGCGGACCATCTCGGCCGGAGCCTTTCCCGTCCGCAGGTCCGAAAAGAACGCGCTGTCGTCCAGCGTTCCGGAGGCATGGGCGAGCAGGTCGGCCGATACGGCGGATCCAGCGAGCGAGGTCATGTTTCTCCAATGGTCTGCGGCCATTTTGTTCCCATCATCGCCGCACGTCGAGGCGGGGTTCGACGGTTTTCCGCCCGGCGGCGGGCCCGTCGGGGGCGCCCCCGCGGACGCGCGATGCGGCGCGCTAACAGCAGAACCTAACCGACGCTCAGCACCCGCCCAATATCGCCTTCACCGGTCCATTACCGTCGCCGCCGCGACCCTTGCACGACCGCACCGGCGTATGGTAGTTCCGGCTCCGAACGGAATGCGCTGCGCCTTTATCGGCACATCCCGCGCCCCGCGCGTCTCCGCCGTGCGCCCGGCGCCCGCCGTCCGGACCGAGAGCGACCGGACCGGTGGCCGGATCCGGTCGTGAGATTCTCACAGAACGCGTCGTCTCTCGCGATACACGGCGTCTCCGGTCGCAAACGGACCGCTTCCGGCCGCCGCTCAGGCGACCGTGCGCAGCCGGTCGTCCAGCTCGTCGAGGTCGGCGACGAACCAGATGTGGTCGCCCGCGTTCGACTCGCGCACCAGGGCGCGCAGCGCCGGGCTCGCCGCCAGCTGCCGGGAGATGTCCCCGACGACCGCCAGCCGCAGCCGGTAGTTCACGAACTTCTGCATGACGTCGCCCGCGAAGCGGGTGCCGAGCGAGAAGAACCGCTCGTCCAGCCGCGCCGCCGGCACCGCCACCACCTGCGCGCCGAGGAACACCGCGCCGATCAGGTCGAGTGCGTCCTGCTCGGTCGCCACCGGCGGCCCGTCCGGGTCGCACATCAGCACCTGCACGCCCGCCCGCTCCCGCACCTCGTCAGGCACCGCCGGCCTCCCGCCCGTCGCCGTCCGCGCCGCCGAGGGCGACGCCGCCGGTGACGTCGCCGTCCAGCACGCCGCCGTCCAGGACGGCCTCGATCAGCCGCAGCACCTCCGCGGTGGCCGGCACCCCGCCCAGTATCACGATCTTCATGCGTCTCCGCTCCTCGTCGTGGACGGTCTGGACGCGCACCGCGTCCCCGCCGCCCCGCGCGGTGTTCACCCCGGCCAGCACGAACGTGGCGAGCCGGTCGGCGGCGACGCGGCCGACCCCGTCGATCTGCACGATGCTCGACGCCTCCGCCCGCCCCGCGCCCCCGCCGGAACCGTCCTGCGCCGGGCGGGGGCGCCCGGTCAGCGCCTCCAGCGCGGCCGCGGGGATCCGGTACTGCTTGCCGATCCGCACCGCCTCCAGGCGCCCGGCCCGGATGTAGCCCCGCACCGTCCGCACGTGCAGCCCGAGAAGGTCCGCGACCTCCTCGACCGAGTACATTCGCTCCTCCATCACTCCGAAAACTACCCTAAGAAGGGACGGATAGGGAAGTTTGCGGTACATAAACGGGTGGTGGCGAGGGTGGGGCCGAGCGGTAGCGTGGCGCGCGGACGCGAGGCGGCGGCCCCCGCGTCCCGCCCGCGCCCCGCCGGCGCCCGCGTCCCGAGCCGCCGCTGGGGGGAGCGATGACCGGCGGGGAACGCGGAACCGTCACCGTGCTGACCGGGCCGTGCGGCGCAGGCAAGAGCACCGTCGCGCGCCTGCTGGCCGGGCGGCTCGACCCGAGCGTGCGCCTGCACGGCGACGACTTCTACGCCTTCATCGCCCAGGGCGCGATCCCGCCGTACCTGCCCGAGGCGCACCGGCAGAACGAGACCGTCGTCGCCGTCCAGGCCGCCGCGGCCGCCGGGTACGCCGCCGGCGGCTACCACGTGGTGTTCGACGGGGTCGTCGGGCCGTGGTTCCTGGGCCCCTTCCGCGACGCCGCCGCTAGCGCCGGCGTCCCCCTGCACTACGTGGTGCTGCGCCCCGACCGCGACACCGTGCTCGCCCGCGCCGCCGGACGCGGGCCCGGCGCGCTCACCGACCCCGCGCCGGTCCTGCGGATGTTCGAGGAGTTCGCCGACCTCGGCGACCACGAGGCCCGCGTCCTGGACTCCGGCGCCCTCACCCCCGAGCAGACCGCGCAGGCCGTCGCCGACGGGCTGCGGTCCGGCGCCTACCGCCTGCCCTGACGCGGCCCGCCCGGACGCCCCTCACCCCGGCCGCACTCGGCGTGCGGGCGCGCGTCACAGGCAGGAGGCGATGCAGTCCAGGACGCGCTCCAGGCCGTAGGCGAACTGCGCCTCGTGGTCCATGTGCGGCAGCGACGCGTCCTTCACCACGCGGGCGAACATCGGGTGCTCGCCGCCGTCGAGCAGCCGCTGGACGTAGGGGGAGCTCTGGCGCATCCAGTCCTGCATGGTCAGCCCGCTGCGGCGCCGCTCGCGCTCCCACTCGATCTCGGCGCGGACGGTCATGACGACGTAGCCGTTCAGCATGGTCACCAGCGTGATGATGTCGTCGACCGGGATGCCGACGTCCAGGGCGCCGAAGCCGAACTCGGTGATCCGCAGCTGGTTCGGGCCGAACGTCGGGCGGGCGCGGTGCAGGTCGGCCACCCACGGGTGCGCCAGCCACATCTCCCGGGTGTTGCGGGCGACCAGCCGCAGGTCGGCGCGCCAGTCGCCGGTCGGCCGGTCCGGGATCTCCAGGGTGCCGACCACGTGGTCGTACATCAGCTCGATGAGGTCGTCGCGCGAGGGGACGTAGCGGTACAGCGACATCGCGCCGGTGCCGAGCTCGGCCGCGATCCGCCGCATCGACGCCGCCTCCAGCCCGTCGGCGTCGGCGATCCGCACCGCCGCCTCGGTGATCTGCGCCCGGCTGTAGGCGGGTTTCGGGCCCCGGCCCTGCCGTTCGGGGACCGCGAAGATGCTGACCGCCTCGACGTCCGCCACCGTGCTCCCTCCGCCGCTGTCCCGGACCCGTCCGGCACCTTCCGCGATTCTAGTTGCGTACATCGTACTCGGTTGTCTAGCCTGGCGTCGTTCCACCGCGTACGGCGTACCCAATGGAGGCGATGATGCCGGAAGAACCGATCGTGTCCGCCGAGGCGCTGCACAAGCGCTACGGCGGCACCAAGGCCCTGGACGGCCTCGACCTGGCCGTCGCCCCCGGCACCGTCTGCGGGCTGCTCGGCCCCAACGGCGCGGGGAAGACCACCGCCGTGCGGATCCTGGCCACCCTCGCCGACGCCGACTCCGGCCGCGCCCGCGTCGCCGGCCACGACGTCGCCGCCGAACCCGACCGGGTCCGCGCCGCCATCGGCCTCGCCGGCCAGTACGCCGCCGTCGACGAGAAGCTCACCGGACGCGGCAACCTCCGCATGTTCGGCCGCCTCTACCACCTGCCCCGCCGCGAGGCCCACCGCCGCGCCGACGAGCTGCTGGAGCGCTTCGGCCTGGCGGACGCCGCCGACCGGCAGGTGCAGGGCTACTCCGGCGGCATGCGCCGCCGCCTCGACCTGATCGCCAGCCTGATCCTGCGGCCCCGCGTGCTGTTCCTGGACGAGCCCACCACCGGCCTGGACCCGCGCAGCCGCGGCGAGATCTGGGACGCCGTCCGCGGCCTGGTCGCCGACGGCACCACCGTCCTGCTCACCACCCAGTACCTGGAGGAGGCCGACCGGCTCGCCGACGACGTCGTCGTCATCGACCACGGGCGCGTCATCGCCGAAGGCACCCCCGACGCGCTCAAGGCCTCCATCGGCGACCGGCTCGACGTCGCGCTCACCGACCCCGCCGACGCCGGCGCCGCCGCCCGCGTCCTGTCCGGCCTCGCCGGCGCCCACCCCGACCTGGACGGCGCCCGGCTGACCGTCCCGCTCACCCGCGGCGCCGTCCGGCTCGCCGACGTCGTCCGCGAGCTCGACCGCGCCGGCGTCACCGCCGAGGACGTCGGCCTGCGCCGCCCCACCCTCGACGAGGTGTTCCTGCGCCTCACCGGCCGCGACACCGACCCCGCCACCCCGGCCACCGCCGCAGAAACCACCGCAGAACGCACCGCAGAACGCACCGCAGACCCCGCCGCCCCGCCCGCGACCGGGGACCGGACCGGCCGGGAGAAGGAGACCGCCCGATGACCGCCCCCGCCCTCGGCACCCGCCCGTCCCCGGCCGCACGGCTGCGCTGGACCGCCGCCGACGGCCTCGTCCTCGTCGGACGCGAGCTGAGCCGGCTGCGCCAGGAACCCGGCGAGCTGATCGCCGCGCTGGTCTTCCCCGCCGTGATGGTGGTGCTGTTCGGGTACGTGTTCGGCAGCGCCATCGCCGTCCCCGGCGGCGGCAACTACCGCGAGTACCTGATGCCCGGCCTGTTCGTCATGGTGTCCTTCACCTCCGTCATGGCCGTCACCATGCGCGTCGCCACCGACGCCTCCCGCGGCGTCATGGACCGGTTCCGCGCCATGCCGATGGCGCGCTCGGCCGTCCCGTTCGGGCAGGCCGGCGCCGACCTCGTCAACGGCGTCCTCGCCCTGGCCATCATGGCCGCCACCGGCCTGGTCGTCGGATGGCGCGCGCACCGCGGCCCGTGGCCCACCGCCGAGGCGTTCCTGCTGCTGATACTGCTGCGGCACGCGCTCAGCTGGGCCGGCTGCTTCCTCGGCCTGGTGGTGCGCAACGAGCAGACCGCCGACCAGTTCGTCCCGCTGGTGTTCCCGGTCACCATGCTGTCGAACTCCTTCGTCCCGACCGGCGGGATGCCCGGCTGGCTGCAGGCCGTCGCCGACTGGAACCCCGTCAGCGCCGCCACCGCCGCCTGCCGGCAGCTGTTCGGCAACCCCGGCGCGCCCGCCGGGGACCTGGCCTGGCCCCTCGCGCACCCCGTCGCCGCGACCCTGCTGTGGTCGGCCGCGCTGATCGCGGTGTTCGCGCCGCTGTCGGTCCGCACCTTCCACCGGCGCGGACGGTGACCGCCCGCGGGCCGCGCCCCCGGCGTCCACCGGGGGCGCGGCCCGCTCGCTCACACCCCGAACGGCGCCGCGTACTCGATCGGCCCGGACGGCACCGGACCGGACGACCCGGCCGGCACCAGCGCCATCAGCGCCTCGTCCGGCACCGCGAACCCGGCCGACACCCCCAGCGACGACGCCCGCACGAACCCGAACCGCGGGTAGTACGCCGGATGCCCCAGCACCACCACCAGCCGCTCGCCCCGCCGCGCCGCCTCGGCCAGCGCCGCGCGGACCACCGCGTCGCCCGCACCGCGCCGCTGGTGCTCGGGCAGCACCGCCACCGGCGCCAGCGCCAGCGCGTCCGCGCCGCCGACCCGGCAGCGCGTCAGCAGCGCGTACCCGGCGACCCGTCCGTCCGGGGCCTCCGCGACGAACGACAGGCCCGGCAGCCACGCCGGGTCACCGCGCAGCGCGTCCACCAGGTCGGCCTCCTCGGCGGTCGGGAACGCCGCCTCCACCACCCGGCGCACCGCCGCGGCGTCCGCGCCCGTCTCCGGGCGCACCGTCCACCGCCCGCTCACCGGTCGCGCCCCCGCTCCTTGTACATCTGCCGCTGCCATCGGCTCACGGCCTTCCACTTGTCGCGCTGCTCGGCGCGCAGCCGCGCGTCGGTCCGCGAGGCGATCCACGCGTTCTCGCGCAGCAGCCTGCGGTAGCTGTCCAGGCGCCGCTGCGGCAGCGACCCGTCCGCGACGGCCGCCAGCACCGCGCAGCCCGGCTCGCTCAGGTGCGCGCAGTCGCCGAACCGGCAGCCGCCGGCCAGCTCCTCGATGTCGGCGAACGTCCGCCGCAGGCCGTCGTCGGCGTCGAACAGGCCCACGCCCCGCAGCCCCGGCGTGTCGATCAGGACGCCGCCGCCCGGCAGCGGAAGCAGCTCCCGCCGGACGGTGGTGTGCCGGCCCTTGCCGTCGGACGCCCGGACCTCGCCGGTGGCGAGGGCGTCGGCGCCCAGCAGCGCGTTGCCGAGCGTGGACTTGCCCGCGCCCGATGGCCCGACCAGCACCACCGTGCCCGACAGGACCGCCGCGACCACGTCGACGCCGTCACCGGTCGCGGCGCTGCACGCCACCACGTCCACGCCCGGAGCGGCGGCGGCGACGTCCGCGTGGGCGTCCGCGGCGGAGGCGACCTGGTCGGCCTTGGTGAGCACCACCACCGGCCGCGCCCCGCTCTCCCAGGCCAGCGCGAGCAGCCGCTCCAGGCGCCCGAGATCGGGATCGGGCACCAGCGGCACCGCGATCGCGACGGTGTCGACGTTGGCGGCCAGCACCTGGCCGCGCGAGTCCCGCGCCGCCGACGACCGGACGATCGCGGTACGGCGCGGCAGCAGCTCCGCCAGCACCGGACGCCCGTCCGGACCGCCGGGCCGCAGCGCCGCCCAGTCGCCGGTGCACGGCGCCGCCGCCGGATCGGCCGGTGACCCGAGCGCCCCGGCCGACGCCCGGCCCGGACCCGACTCGGTCACCACGTCGCACAGGCCGCGGTCCACCGCGGCGACACGCGCCGGCACCAGCCCGGCCGCGCGGTGCGCAGAGAAGACGTTCTCCAAGGTCTCGTCCCAGCCATAGGCGGACAGGGGAGACCCGTCGAAAGAAGACAACGGAATGGAACCCTTTGCATGAAGGGGCCCCGGCGAGCACGCCGGACGAGACGGACCGGGGTCAGCCGGAGGCCCGGGAGATGAGGACGAGCTGGCTGCTGCGCGCAGCAGCGACCGCAACGACGGCCATGCACCTCACCCCCCTTTCGGTTCCGCCGCCCACTTTACCGGCCGACCCCGCGCCGGGCCAGGCGATTACCGGCCCCCGCCATGCCGTCCCGTGCCGTGCCGTCCCGTGGCGGTCGCGGGACCGGCGGCGCGGGCGAGGGGAGTGGAATGGGCAAACGGAAAGTATGGTGATTTGGGGCGGCGGACCGTGATGGGGGGCGTGACCGTGGACGAAAGGGACCGGCGGGACGAGCGGCCGCACGAGCCGCACGAGCCGGAGCGGGGCCTCGCCGAGCGCGCCGACCGGGCCGCGGCCGAGCGCCTGGAAGAGCTGTGGAACGGGCTCGCGCCCGTCGCCGGCGGCGCCGCGCGCCTCGCCGCCACCGCCGGCGAACCCGTCCGGCGCGTCGCCCGCGACGCCGCGTCCCTCGCCGCCGCCCGCATCGTCGAGCAGATGGCCAGCACCCCGGTGATGCGGGCCGTGGAGAAGGCCGCCCGCGACGCCGCCGTCAAGGCCGCGTCGGCCGCCGCGGAGAAGGCCGTCCGGGAGGCCCGCGCCGCCGCCGAGGCCAACCCCGCCACCGCGCCCGCCGTCGAGGCCGCCACCGCCGCGATGACCCTCGCCGAGCAGGCCGCCCGGCACCCCATGGCGATCGCCGCGCGCCGCCTCGCCGCCCGCAGCCCCCTGGCACGCGCCGCCACCGCCACCGCGCTGGACATGGCGGGCCGCACCATGACCACCGCCGCGGCCTCGCCCGCCGTGCAGGCCGCCACCCGCGCCGTCGTGGACGCCGCGATCGACGCCGTCGCCGACGCGGCCGTCGACGCCGCGCTGGTCGCCGGCCGCGACATCGTCGGGCGCGTCGTCCGGGAGACCGCCCGCGAGACCGCCCGGGACCTGGCCGCCGCGCTGCGCGACCGCGCCCGCGGCTCCGCCGAGCTCAACGCGATCGCCGCCGAGCTCACCCCGATCGCCGGCGCCGCCGCCGACGCCGGCCGCGACCTGGCCGAGCGCACCGGCGCCCGCGACGCCGCCCGCTCCGCCGGCGGGCTGCTGGCCGCCGCCGCGGGCGGCGCGTTCGCCCGCACCGCCCGCGACCTGGCCGTCCGCGCCGCCACGCAGGCCGCCACCGCCGCGATCGAGCTGGTCATGGCCGAACTGCTCCGCGAAGCACTGAAGATCGCGATGAAGGACGTGCTGCGCGACATGGTCCTGGACGTCGCCCGCGACGTCGTCGTGGACGTGGCCCGCACCACCTGGACCACCGCCGCCCGCCCCACACCCGCACCCGGTCCCGGCTCCGGCCCTGGATCCGTCGTCGTCCGCGTCACCGCCGAGACCGTCGTCACCGAGACCGTCACCGAGACCGTCACCGAGACCGTCACCGAGACCGTCACCGCCGACACCGCTGGAATCCCCGGCGCCGGCGAGGCGCACCGCGACCCCTGGGCCGACGCCACCGATGACGTTCGCGGCGACGATCGCGGCGACGCCGGCGGCGCCCCGCCCCGCTGAAGGCCTGCTCAGAACTTTCTGAAAGATCGATGAGAAACGCCCGTCCGCGGCCGGAGCCCTCACCGGCGGTGTTTACGGTGAGTGCATGGAGCCCGGCACCCCGCAGGCGGCACCCGCCGCACGGATACTGATCGTCGACGACGAGCCCGCCGTCCGCGAATCGCTGTCCAGCAGCCTGGAATTCGAGGGCTACCGGGTCGCCGAGGCCGCCGACGGCGCCATGGCCCTGGAACGCGTCCAGGCCGACCGCCCCGACCTGGTCGTGCTGGACGTGCTCATGCCCCGCATGGACGGCCTGACCACCTGCCGGCGGCTGCGCGCCCTCGGCGCCACCATGCCGGTGCTGATGCTCACCGCCCGCGACATGGTCGGCGACCGGGTCACCGGCCTGGACGCCGGCGCCGACGACTACCTCGCCAAGCCCTTCGAGCTGGACGAGCTGCTGGCGCGGGTACGGGCCCTGCTGCGCCGCAGCGCGATGAACGCCGACACCGGCGGCGACGCCCGCCGCGAGGACGTCCTGGCCTTCGACGACCTGCGGATGGACACCCTCACCCGCGAGGTCGCCCGCGCCGGCAGGCCCCTGTCGCTCACCCGCACCGAGTACATGCTGCTGGAGATGTTCCTGACCCACCCCCGCCAGGTCCTCACCCGCGAGCAGATCCTGGAGACCGTCTGGGGGTTCGACTTCGAACCCGCCTCCAACTCCCTCGACGTGTACGTGATGTACCTGCGGCGCAAGACCGAGGCCGGCGGGATGCCGCGGCTCGTGCACACCGTCCGCGGCGTCGGCTACGTCCTGCGGACGGCGGCGTCCCCGTGACAGCCGGGCGGCGCCCCGGCGCGACGCGCGCGCCCAAGCGCCCGCCGGTGACGCGGCGGCTGACGCTGCGCGCCCGCATGGCGCTGCTCACCGCCGTCGCCGTCGCGCTCGCCGTCGCCGTCTGCGCCGCCGCCGGCTGGTACCTCACCCGCAACCAGCTCTACCGCGAGCTGGACCGCCGGCTCGGCGCCGCCGACGTCGGCGGCCCGCCCGGCTCCGAGGGCCCCGGCGCGCCCGGCGGCGGGCCCGGCCGCGGCGTCCAGCGGATGCTGGGCCGGCAGATCGAGGCCGCGCTGCTCGACTGCCGCTCCAGCAGCAGCACCAGCACCAGCGACGGCCGGGGGTTCGGCCCCTACGAGATCGTCCAGGTGGTCAATGCGCAGGGGCGGCCCTGCACGGTCCCCGACGCCGGGTCGCTGAAGGTCACCGCCGCCGACGCCGCCGTCGCCCGCGGCGACAGCGACCGCGCCCTGCACGACGGCACCGGCGTCAGCCCCGGCGGCAAGACCGTGGACGTGCGGATCCTCACCTTCCCCGCGCGCGCCGCCGACGGCACCCCGATCGCGCTGTCGGTCGCGCTGTCCCTGGACGAGGTGGAGGGGCCGCTGGACAACCTCGCGCTGCTGCTGGTCGCCGTCACCGCCCTCGGAGTGCTGGTGTCCGCCGGCGCCGGCCTCATGATCGCCCGCGCGTCGCTGCGCCCCGTCGACGAGCTGACCGGCGCCGTCGAGCACATCGCCCGCACCGAGGACCTCGGCACCCGCATCCCCGCCGAGGGCACCGACGAGATCGCCCGGCTCAGCCGCTCCTTCAACGCCATGACCGGCGCCCTGGCCGCCTCCCGGGAACGGCAGCAGCAGCTGATCGCCGACGCCGGGCACGAGCTGCGCACCCCCCTCACCAGCCTGCGCACCAACATCGACCTGCTGCTGCGCGCCGAGGCGACCGGCCGCGACCTGCCCGCCGCCGCCCGCCACAACCTCCTCGTCAGCGTCAAGGCGCAGATGCAGGAGCTGTCCAGCCTGGTGGGGGACCTGCTGGAACTCGCCCGGCCCGACGAGGCCGAACCCGTCCTGGAGACCGTCGCGCTGCACGACGTCGTGGACCGCGCCGTCGAACGCGCCCGGCTGCGCGGCCCCGGCCTGACCGTGCAGGCCGACACCGAACCCTGGTACGTCCAGGGCGACCCCGCCTCGCTGGAACGCGCCGTGGTGAACCTGCTGGACAACGCCGTGAAGTTCTCCCCACCCGCCGGGACCGTCACCGTCCGGCTCGCCGGCGGCGAGCTGACCGTCCGCGACCACGGCCCCGGCATCCCCGCCGCCGACCTCCCGCACGTGTTCGAGCGGTTCTGGCGGTCCCCGTCGGCGCGCAGCCTCCCCGGCTCCGGGCTGGGCCTGTCGATCGTCGCCCGCGTCGTCGCCGAGATGGGCGGCACCGTCGACCTCGGACCCGCCGAGGGCGGCGGCGCCCTGGCCCGCCTCCGACTCCCGGGCACCGGCGCACCCCGCGACTGACCACCCGCGCCAAAGGGACCGGTGCGCGCCCCGCGGGTTTCTCATACCGCGTTAATCAACGGCTCAGGGGCTTCCCACACCCGCACCCGAACCTCGGTCCCATGAGTCACCTTGTCACCGAACGAGGCACGCCCGCCGCGCCGCCCCCGCCCGTGCACGACCACGGCGGGCGGGGCAGGCTGGTCGAGGTGGTCATCCCCGTCTACAACGAGGAACGCGTCCTCGCCGCGAGCGTGCGGCGGCTGCACGCCTACCTGGCCGACACCTTCCCCTACCCGTTCCGCATCACCATCGCCGACAACGCCAGCACCGACGGCACCTGGCGCGCCGCCCGGGAACTGATGGCGCGGCTGGAGCACGTCCACGCCGTCCACCTGGACCTGAAGGGGCGGGGACGCGCCCTGCGGCACGTGTGGGGCACCAGCGACGCCGACGTCGTCGCCTACATGGACGTGGACCTGTCCACCGACCTGGACGCGTTCCTGCCGCTGGTCGCGCCGCTGATCTCCGGGCACAGCGACCTGGCGATCGGGTCCCGGCTCACCCGCGGGTCCGCCGTCGTGCGCGGCCCCCGCCGCGAGGTCATCTCCCGCTGCTACAACCTGCTGCTGCGCACCACCCTCGCCGCCCGCTTCTCCGACGCCCAGTGCGGCTTCAAAGCCGCCCGCACCGAGATCGTGCAGGCGCTGCTGCCGTCGGTGGAGGACGAGGAGTGGTTCTTCGACACCGAGCTGCTGCTGCTCGCCGAACGCAACGGGCTGCGCATCCACGAGGTCCCCGTCGACTGGGTCGACGACCCCGACTCCCGCGTCGACGTCGTCCGCACCGCCCGCGACGACCTGCGCGGCATGGCCCGCGTCGCCCGCCGCATGCTCACCGGCGCGTTCCGCGCCCCCGTCGGCGGCCGCCGCGCCCCCGCCGCGAAGGACGCGCTGCCCGCCGGGATGGCGCGGCAACTGCCCGCCTTCGCCGTCATCGGCGCCATCAGCACCGTCGCGCAGCTCGTCCTGTTCGTGCTGCTGCGGCTGGCGATGGGCCCGCTGTGGGCGAACGCGCTGTCCCTGATCATCACCACCGTCGGCAACACCGCCGCCAACCGCCGCTTCACCTTCGGCGTCACCGGCACCGGCCGCGCCCTGCGCCAGCAGCTCGAAGGCGGCCTGGCGTTCCTGCTCGGCCTCGCGCTGTCCACCGGCGGGCTGGCGCTGCTGCACGCCGCCGCGCCCGGCGCGTCCCGCGCCGTCGAGGTCGGCGCGCTCGTCGCCGCCAACGCCGTCGCCACCCTGGTGCGGTTCCTGCTGATGCGCGCCTGGATCTTCCACCCCCGCCGCCTGGGGCACCGCGAGGAAGGCGCCGGCTCCCCGCACGCCGGCGACCCGCGCACCGCCCTCCGCACCGACGTCACGATCTCCCGGGACGGCCGCGCGCCGGCCGCCGGGGAGACCGGAGGAAACCTGTCATGACCCAGACGCTCCCCGCGCCGCCCACCGGAACCGCGGCCCCCGCGCCCCGCGGCAGGATCCGCCGGATCCTGCTCGGCGGCCCCGGCGACCCCGCCTGGTCGCGCCCCGCGCTGTGGGCGGTGCTGGCCCTCGCCGCCGCCCTGTACGCCTGGGACCTCACCTCCGGCGGCAACGCCAACAGCTACTACTCCGCCGCCGTCAAGAGCGGCACCCAGAGCTGGAAGGCGTTCTTCTTCGGCTCCCTGGACGCCGGCAACTACATCACCGTCGACAAACCGCCGATGGCGCTGTGGGCGCAGGAGCTGTTCGCCCGCGTCATCGGGTTCGGCACCCCCGCCCTGCTGCTCCCGCAGGTCCTCGAGGGCGTCGCCGCCGTGGCGATCCTGCACGCCACGGTGCGCCGCGCGTTCGGGCACCCCGCCGCGCTCATCGCCGCCGCCGTGCTGGCCCTCACCCCGATCACCGTCGCGATCAACCGCGACAACAACCCCGACACGCTGCTGGTGCTGCTGCTGGTCGCCGCCGCGTGGGCGTGCCAGCGCGCCGTCGAGACGGGGCGGCTGCGGCCCCTGCTGCTGTCGGCGTTCCTGGTCGGCTGCGGCTTCAACACCAAGATGCTGCAGGCGTTCCTGGTCGTCCCCGCGTTCGCGCTGGTCTACCTGATCGCGGGACGCCCGGGGATCGTGCGGCGCCTCGGGCACCTGGTCGCCGCCGGCGCCGTCCTGGCGGTGTCGTCGTCCTGGTGGATGCTGATCGTCGACGCCGTCCCCGCGGGCAGCCGGCCCTACATCGGAGGCAGCACCGACGGCACCGTCTGGGACCTGGTCATCGGCTACAACGGCCTCGGCCGCGTCTTCGGCGAGAACAGCGGACCCGGCGGGGGACGCGGCGGACCCGGCGGCGGCGCCTCCTTCGGCGGCCAGGCCGGCGCCGGACGGCTGTTCAACGACATCGTCGGCGGCCAGATCTCCTGGCTGATCCCGTTCGCCGTGATCGCGCTGATCGCCTGCCTGGTGCTGCTGTGGAAGCGGCCCCGCACCGACCTCGCCCGCGCCGCGCTGCTGCTGTGGGGCGGATGGCTGGCCGTCCACTACGTCATCTTCAGCTTCGCCGAAGGCACCTTCCACCCCTACTACACCACCGCCCTGGCACCCGCGATCGCCGCGCTGACCGGCGCGGGCGCCGTCCTGCTGTTCCGCGCGGACCACGGCGAGGCCCGCTGGGGCCGGGTGCGGCCGCTGGTGGGGGCGGTCGCGATCGCCGTGACCGGAGCGTGGGCGTTCGTCCTGCTGGACCGCACCCCGTCCTGGCATCCCTGGCTGCGCTGGACGATCGTCGCCGCGACCGCGGCGTCCATCGCCGCGCTGCTGCTGGGCCGCCTCGTGCGCCGCGCCGGAACCCGCGCCCTCGTGGCCGGGACCGCCCTCGCCGCCGTCGCGACCCTCGCCGGACCGGGCGCGTACGCGGTGTCGGCGGCGTCCACCGCCTCCAACGGCACCAACCCGCAGGCCGGACCGGCCACCGGATTCGGCGGTCCCGGAGGCATGCGCGGAGGACCCGGCGGCATGCCCGGCGGGTTCAGGGGCGGCTTCCCCGGCGGTCAGATGCCCGGCGGCGCGCCGGGCGGCGCTCCCGGCGGTCAGATGCCGGGCGCCGCGCCCGGCGGGCAGACCTCCGCGGGCCAGGGCTCCCGCTCGGACAGCGGGCAGATGCCGTGGACGCGCGGCGACCGCTCCCAGCGGTCCGGCGGCGCACGCGGCGGGTTCGGCGGCGGCCCCGGCGGCGAGGCCAGCACTCAGATGATCTCCTACCTGGAGAGGAACCAGGGGAGCGCGACCTGGCTGGTGGCGGTCTCCAGCGCCCAGTCCGCGAGCTCGATCATCCTCAGCACCGGACGTCCCGTCATCGCGATGGGCGGCTTCACCGGCTCCGACCCCGCGATGACCGTCGCCAAGCTGCAGAAGTACGTCAAGGACGGCAAGCTGCGCTACATCATGCTCGGCGGCGGCATGGGCCCCGGCGGCGGGAACTCCTCCGTCACCGCCTGGGTGCAGAAGAACGGCACCCTGGTCGACCCCTCCGAATACGGCGGCACCACGTCGTCCGGCACCTCGTCCGGAACCGCGCAGTCGGGCACCTCGCAGTCCGGTTCCGCGTCGTCCGGCTCCACCGGCGCCCAGCTGTACAAGCTGGGCTGACCCCTGGGACATCCCACGATGACCTCCACGATCCAGGCCTCCCCGCCCGCCCACCGCACCCCGGACGGGTGGGGAGGCCGTCCCCGCCGGGTCCTGCGCCGCCTGTGGCGCGGACCCGCCGCCGACCCCGCCTGGGCGCGGCCCGCCCTGCTCGTCCTGCTCGCCGCGACCGCCGTGCTGTACCTGTGGGGCCTCGGCGCGTCCGGATGGGCCAACGCGTTCTACTCCGCCGCCGTCCAGGCCGGCGCCACCAGCTGGAAGGCGTTCTTCTTCGGCTCCTCCGACGCCGCCAACGCCATCACCGTCGACAAGACGCCCGCCGCGCTGTGGCCGATGGAGATCGCCGCGCGGATCTTCGGGGTGAACTCCTGGAGCATCCTGGTCCCGCAGGCGCTGATCGGCGTCGCCACCGTCGCGACGCTGTACGCGGCGGTCCGGCGCCGGTTCCCCGCCTGGGCGGGGCTGCTGGCCGGGGCGGCGCTCGCCCTCACCCCGGTCGCCGCGCTGATGTTCCGGTTCAACAACCCCGACGCGCTGCTGGTGCTGCTGCTGACCGCCGGCGCCTACGCCACGCTCCGCGCCCAGGAGAACGCGAGCACCCGCTGGCTGCTGGCCGCCGCCGCGTTCGTCGGCACCGGGTTCCTGGCCAAGATGCTGCAGGCGTTCCTGGTCGTGCCGGTGTTCGCGCTGGTGTACCTCGCCACCGCGCCCGCACCCGTCCGGCGGCGGCTGTGGCAACTGGTCCTCGCCGGCGCCGCCCTGGTGGCGTCGGCCGGCTGGTGGGTGCTCGCCGTCGCGCTGGTGCCCGCCTCGTCCCGCCCCTACATCGGCGGATCCCAGCACGACTCCGTCCTGGAACTGGCGCTCGGCTACAACGGGATCGGCCGCCTCAACGGCGACGAGACCGGCGGCCTGGGCAACCTCAACCAGGACGCCGGCGTCGGCCGGATGTTCGGCGCCGCGATCGGCGGCCAGATCTCCTGGCTGCTGCCCGCGGCGCTGCTCCTGCTCGCCGCCGGCCTGTGGGCCACCCGCCGCGCGCCCCGCACCGACCCGGCCCGCGCCGCGCTGCTGGTGTGGGGCGGGTGGCTGCTGCTCACCGGCGCCGTCTTCAGCGAGATGCAGGGCATCTTCCACGAGTACTACACCGTCGCGCTCGCCCCCGCCGTCGCCGCCCTGGCCGGCATCGGCGCCGCGCTGCTGTGGGAGCGGCGCCGCACCACCGAGGGCGCCGCGTTCCTGTCGGTGACGGTCGCCGTCACCGCCGTGTGGGCGTACGTGCTGCTGGGCCGCAGCCCCGGCTGGCACCCCTGGCTCGGCCCGGCGATCGTCGTGGCCGGGCTGGTCGCGGCCGCCGCGCTCGCCGGGGTCCGGCTGCTGCGCGGCCCGCTGCTGGCCGCCGTGCTGGTCCTGGCGGTCGCCGCGTCCCTCGCAGGACCCGCCGCGTACGCGGTGGAGACGGCAGGCACCCCCCACACCGGGGCGATCGTCACCGCCGGTCCCCGCACATCCGGCGGCTTCGGGCCCGGACGCGGCGGACCGGGCGGGGCACCGGGCGGCGGGCGCGGCCCCGGCCGTGCAGGCGGCGGCTGGAACCGCGGCCAGGGGTTCGCGCCGCCGCAGGGCGGGCAGCCCGGCGCCGGCGTCCCCGGAGGCGGATCCGCCGGCCAGGGAAACGGGCAGCGCAACGGGCAGGGCGCTTCCCAGGGCACGGCGCCCGGCGGGTTCGGCGGCGCCGGCGGCGGCCCGGGCGGCCTGCTGAACGCCGGAACGCCCAGCGCGCAGGTCACCGCCGCGCTCAAGGCCGGCGCCGAGTCCTCCACCTGGGCGGCGGCCGCGGTCGGGTCCAACACCGCCGCCGGCTACCAGCTCGCCAGCGGCGAGCCGGTCATGGCGGTCGGCGGCTTCAACGGCACCGACCCCGCTCCCACCCTCGCGCGGTTCCAGCGGCTCGTCCGCCAGGGCAGGATCCACTACTTCGTCGGCGGCGGGATGACGATGGGCCGCGGCGGGAGCAGCGGCAGCGACGACGCCCAGGAGATCAGCGAATGGGTCGCGGCGAACTTCACGGCCGCGTCCGTCGGAGGCGTCACCCTGTACGACCTGTCGACCGGCGCGTCCGGAACGGCGTGACCCGCGGGCCGGTGGATCGCGTGACCCGCGCCGCAAGGGCCCGCGGGTTCCGTGATGTACTCGGAAAGGAGACCGCAGCGACCCGACGACAGGGAGTGATCACCGATGGCCGACACGCTCGACGACGCCGCCGTCGCCGACCGCCTGCGCGACCTGCCCGCCTGGAGCCGGCACGGCGACGAGATCCGCCGGGAGGTGAAGGCGCCGTCGTTCCCGGAGGGGATCGCGGTGGTCGACGAGGTCGCCAGGGCCGCCGAGGACGCCGACCACCACCCCGACATCGACATCCGGTGGCGGACCCTGACGTTCGCGCTGTCCACCCACAGCGCCGGCGGCCTGACCGGCAAGGACTTCGACCTCGCCGCGGTGATCGACCGGATCGCCGCCCGGCACGGCGCCGAGTAGCCGGCCGTGGCCGTCCAGGTGGCGGTGTGCGGCCCGGCCGAGTGCACCGAACGGGACTGGGACCGCGCCCACGAGACCGGCCGGCTGCTCGCCGGCCGCGGCGCGGTGCTGATCTGCGGCGGGCACGGCGGCGTCATGGCCGCCGCCGCGGCCGGCGCCCGCTCGGCCGGCGGGACCGTGGTCGGGGTGCTGCCCGCCGCCGACCGGTCCGCCGCCGGCCCCGACCTGACGGTCGTGCTGCCGACCGGCCTCGGCCAGGCCCGCAACAACGTGATCGTCAACGCCGCCGACGCCGTCATCGTCGTCGGCGGGTCCTGGGGGACGCTGTCGGAGCTGGCGCTGGCGATGCGCGCCGGGCGGGCCCCGGTCGTGCAGCTCGGCGGCTGGCTGGTCCACGACGAGGACGGCCGGCCCGTCGCCGGGATCGTGCACGCCACCGACCCCGCCGACGCCCTCCGGGCCACCGGCCTGTGGGACTGACCCGCCCAGGCCCGCGCGGGCCCGGCCCGCGCCCGCCCGAGGCGGGTCAGTGGACGGAGAAGCCGCCGTCCACGAAGATCGCCTGCCCGGTGACGTAGGACGCCGACGGCGACGCCAGGAACACCGCCGCGCCCGCGAAGTCCTCGGCCAGGCCGTTGCGGCCGGTCATCGTCCGCGCGGCGAGCGCCTCCACCCGCGCCGGGTCGTCCTGCAGCCGCGCGTTCAACGGCGTCAGGACGAAGCCCGGGACGAGGGTGTTGGCGGTGACGCCCCGCGCCGACCACGCCTCCGCCTGCGAGCGGGCCAGCGCGACCAGCCCCGCCTTCGACACCCCGTAGGCGCCGCTGGTGACGAACGCCCGGAACGCCTGCTGCGAGGCGATGTGGATCAGCCGCCCGTACCCGCGCTCGGCCATCCCCGGCCCGAACCGCTGCCCGAGCAGGAACGGGGCGTCCAGGTTCACCGCCATCGTCGCGTCCCACACGTCCTCGCCGAGCTCGTCCATCGGTGGCCGCAGGTTGATCCCGGCCGCGTTGACCAGCACGTCGGGCTCGCCGAACGGCTCCGCCATGGCCCGCGCCGCCCCCGCGACGCCGTCGCGGGACCCGAGGTCGGCGCTCACCCATGCCGCCCGGCACCCGTGCGACTCCAGCTCCCGGACGGTGCCGGCGAGTTCGGGCTCGCGCCGCGCGACCACGACGACGGACGCGCCCGCCCGCGCCAGCGCGACCGCGATGGCCCGCCCGATCCCCGAGCTGCCGCCGGTCACCACGGCCGTCCTGCCCTCCAGCGAGAACAGCCCGGACAGGTACGACGCCGTTTGATCGATCATGTACGGAAGCCTACGGGGTGGCGGGCGCCGGCGGTGGGCTCAAGGCGCGAGGCGGTGGGCCAGCCAGGCGAGGGCCTGCGGGTGGCGGTACTCGATCGCCATATGGCCCGCCTCGAAGAGCTCGAACCGCACGGTGTCCTCGGGCACGCCCGCCTGCCGCACCGCTTCGCGGAAGGCCAGGGCGCCGAGGTCGAGGAACCACTCGTCGCGGGTCCCCGCGTCGATCCAGATCGCGCGCATGGACCGCAGCGCCTCGGCGTGCGCGGGCGCCATCCGGACGGGGTCCCAGCGTAGCCAGCGCTCCCAGACCTCGGGCCGCAGCGCCCCGGTGACGGGGTCGAACGGCAGCAGCGGCGTGCCGTCGGCGTCCGGCGAGAAGCACGCCGACACCGCGAGGATCTCCAGCAGCCGCAGGTCCTCCTCCTTGGTGAAGGCGACGCGGGAGCGGAAGTCGCGCCACCAGGCGAAGATGTCGCCGTCGTAGGCGCGCAGATGCCGGACGGCCCGCAGGAAGTGCGGGATGTACTGGGCCTCGGACAGGGCGTCGCCCGAGTGGGTAGCGAACGCGCCGAACAGGTCGGGGCGCAGCATCGAGGTGACCATGGCGCCGAGCCCTCCGCTGGACTTGCCCGCGACCGCGCGGTGGTCGCGGTCGGCGAGCGTCCGGTAGCGGGCGTCGACCCACGGGACGACCTCCTCGCACAGGTAGGAGTGGTAGGGGCCGGTTCCGGCGGAGTCGACGTACTGGCTGCCGCCGTAGGTGGTCCAGGCGTCCACGAACACCAGGATCATCGGCGGCGCCTCACCGCGGGCGAACAGCGCGTCGGTGGCGACGGGCACCGAGGTGCGGAAGGCGCCGGGCTGGTTGCTCCAGGCCGGGAGCGTGCCGGCGAAGCCGAGCAGCATGTAGACGGCCAGGTAGCGGCGATCGGGCTCGTCGTCGTAGCCGGGGGGCGTGTACACCCACAGCGGCCTGCTGTGCGGGTCCCCGAGGGGGTTGCCGCGCAGCAGCCGGCTGTCGATGGTGCGTTCGTCGATCCGGCCGGCGAATCCGGGGGGCCACAGGGGCATGGGGGAGTCCTCACTCTCTGTTATTACGAAAACATACTATCTGAAAAGATAGTATCTTTGCGGTGTGGAGGACTCGATCGACCGGCACATCGCCTACTGGTCCCGGGAACTGGCGGACCTCGACCCCGACGTCGAGGGCGCGATCACCCGGATGCAGACCCTCGTCGCGCTCCTGCGGCGGCGCCGCGAGGCCGCGCTCAAGGCGCGCCGCCTCAAAGGCTGGGAGTACGACGTCCTCTGGCGGCTCCGCTCCGCCGGACCGCCC
The DNA here is from genome assembly GCF_017573545.1 of Actinomadura nitritigenes. GTDB lineage: Bacteria > Actinomycetota > Actinomycetes > Streptosporangiales > Streptosporangiaceae > Spirillospora > Spirillospora nitritigenes. Next base: position 123,402 of record NZ_JAGEOK010000016.1, read on the forward strand.
TACCAGGCCACGCCCACCTGGCTCGCCCAGGCGCTGGACGCCCACCCCGCCACCCTCACCAGCAGGCTCGACCGGCTGGAGGAATCGGGGTATCTCACCCGCGCGCACGACCCGTCCGACCGGCGGCGCCTCCTGGTCGCGCTCACCGACAAGGGCCATGCCGCGTGGGAGGCCACCATCGGCGACCAGGCCGCCGCCGAGCACGCGCTGCTCGCACCCCTGACCGGCGACGAGCTCGCGCAGCTCTCCGCCCTGCTCCGCAAGGTCGCCGCGGCCGCCGAGGCCGAGGGACCGCCGCTGATGCCGCCCGTCGAACGCCCCTGACCCCACCGCGGCGCGGGACGCGGGTCAAGAGGGGCAGGGGTGGTCAGAAGGTGGTCAGGAGGTCAGGAGCCGGGCGCGCAGCGCCGCGATGGTCGCGTCGCTGAGGCCCAGGCCCTTGTGGACGTAGCCGTCGAAGCCCCCGTAGACGTTGTCGACCTCGTGGAACGCCTCGTCCAGCCACGACGACTCCACCGCGTCCGGCCGGCCGAGGTAGGTGTTGCTGGCCAGATAGTCCTGGTAGACCGTCGCCTTCGGGACGCCGAGGAGCGTCAGCAGCACCGCCGCGCCCCAGCCGGTGCGGTCCTTGCCGGCGGTGCAGTGGAACACCGTCGCGCCCGGGTTGGCCGCGATGGACGTCAGCAGGTCGCGGTAGGCGCGGCTCGCGCCGCTGAAGTCCACCATGAACGGGTAGGCGATCGACTGCCCGATGTCGGACGACCCGGTGATCAGGCCCATCAGGAACCCGTACAGCAGGCTGCCCAGCGCCGGGTCGGCGAAGGAGATGCCGTGCGTCAGGTCCTCCACGTCGGCGACCTTGTAGGCGATCCCTGCGGGCAGCCGGTCCGGGTCGTCCGAGCGCTCCTTGGCGTTGCGCAGGTCCACGTCCAGGGTGATCCCGAGGCTCAGCAGCGTCTGCTGGTCGGCGTCCGACAGGTTCGCCAGCGAGTTGGACCGGTAGACGACACCGCTGCGGACGTGATGGCCGTCGGCGGTCGCGTAGCCGCCCAGGTCGCGGAAGTTGGCGGCCGTCGCCAGCCGCGGCGCCGCGGAGAGCGACGCGGCGGCCGGCGCGGAGGCGGCGGGCGCCCGCGCGGGGACGTCCGCCAGGGCGGGGGGCGCGGTCAGCGCGCAGGCCAGCAGCGCGGTGCCGAGCAGGACTCCGGACGTGCGGGGGGTGCGCATGGCGGTCCTCGAAGGGCGGGGGAGAGGGGGACGCCCGTCATCATGCAGGCCCGCCCGACGGCGATGAACTGGTGAGCCCTCAAAACTTCCCGGCGATCATTGTGCGGGGCGACAACGGGCGCCGCCCGGCCCGTCCCTAAGGTGGGGGCATGGCTCCTTCGATCGCCACCGCGAACCGCGTCGAACGCTCCGAACTGCTGGAATTCCTGCGGCCCCGGCACCGCGCGCTGATCGCCACCACGCGCGCCGACGGCCGCCCGCAGCTGTCACCGGTCACCTGCGGCGTCGACGGCGAGGGACGCGTCGTGGTGTCCACCTACCCCGAGCGCGTCAAGGCCCGCAACGCCCGCCGCGACCCGCGGGTGTCGCTGTGCGTGCTGTCCGACGACTGGGACGGCCCCTACGTGCAGGTCGACGGCACCGCCGAGGTCCTCGACATGCCCGACGCCGCCGACGCCCTGGTCGACTACTACCGCTGCATCGCCGGCGAGCACCCCGACTGGGACGAGTACCGCGAGGCGATGCGACGCCAGGACAAGTCCCTCATCCGCGTCACCATCGACCGCTGGGGCCCGATCGCGACCGGCGGCTTCCCCGCCCGCCTCGCCCCCACCGACTGACCACCGGCCCGCGCGTGCCCGGACCGCCTTCCTGACGAACTGTGGAGCTTCCGCTTCCCCGGCGCCGAGGAGACCACGCAGCTCGGCTCGCCGATGGCCGTCGCCGGCGGACGCGTCTACACCCTGACCAGCGACCACGGCGGCGAGATCGTCGACCACGTCAACGTCAACGACGCCCGGACCGGGGCACTGCTGGCCCGGGTGCCGCCCGCGCTTCCCCGCCCCGATCACCTGTACGGCATCCGCACCGCCGCCGACGGCGTCCTGGTCCTCACCGACGACCTCGCCCCCACCCCGACCCCGAACAAGACCGTCGTGCTCGGCGACGGCTGACGGCCGTCGCCCACCGGCCCCGTCAGCTCGCGACGGCGCGCTCGGCCTCGCGAGCGGGCGCGGCGAGGGAGCGGCGCAGGAACTCGGCGGTGACCGAACCCGTCGCGTCCGCCAGCGCCGCCGGGGTGCCCTCGAACACCACGCGGCCGCCGCGCCGGCCGCCGCCCGGCCCGAGGTCCACCACCCAGTCGGCGTGCTTGACCACCGCCAGGTCGTGCTCGACGACGATGACGGTGTTCCCGGCGTCCACCAGCCGGTCCAGCAGCGCCAGCAGCCCGGCGACGTCGTCGGTGTGCAGGCCGGTCGTCGGCTCGTCCAACAGGTACAGCTGGCCGGTGCGGTGCAGCCGCGCCGCCAGCTTCACCCGCTGCCGCTCCCCGCCCGACAGCGACGACAGCGAGCGGCCGAGCGCCATGTGGCCCAGCCCGACGTCGACGAGCGCGCGCAGCCGCGCGGCGATCGTCCGCTCGGCCGGGTCGTCGCCGGTGAAGAGCCCGAGGGCCTGCTCGGCGGGCGTCTCCAGCACGTCGGCGATGGAGCGTCCCCGCAGCGTGTGGGCCAGCACGTCGGGGCGGTAGCGGCGCCCGCCGCACGCCTCGCACCGCACCGTGACCGGGTCCATGAACGCCAGGTCGGTGCGGATGACGCCGGCGCCGTCGCACTCCGGGCACGCGCCCGCCGAGTTGTGGCTGAACAGCGCGGCGTCCACCCCGTTCGCGCGGGCGAACAGGCGGCGCAGCGGGTCCATCGCGCCGAGGAACGTGGCGGGGCTGGAGCGCCGCGACCCGGTGATCGCCGACTGGTCCACCACCACGGCGTGCTCGTGTCGGGCCGCGAACTCGCCCATCACCAGGCTACTCTTGCCCGACCCTGCCACGCCCGTCACCGCCGTCAGCACACCGGCCGGGAACCGCACGGTGACGTCGTCGAGATTGTGGGTGTTCGCGCCCGTCACCGCCAGCCACCCCGACGGCTCCCGGAACGCCTTCTTCACCGGGACGACGCGGCGCATCGCCCGCCCGGTCGCGGTGCCGGCGTCGCGGAGCCCGGCGACGGTCCCGGTGAACACCACCTCGCCGCCGTGCGCACCGGCACCGGGACCCATGTCGACGACGTGGTCGGCGGCACCGACCACGTCCGGGTCGTGCTCGACCACCAGCACGGTGTTGCCCTTGTCGCGCAGCCGCCGCAGCAGCGCGATCAGCCGGTCCACGTCGCGCGGGTGCAGCCCGGCGCTCGGCTCGTCGAACACGTAGGTCATCCCCGCCAGGCTCGACCCGAGATGCCGGACGACCTTCAGCCGCTGCGCCTCCCCGCCCGACAGCGTGCGGGTCTCCCGGTCCAGGCTGAGGTAACCGAGGCCGATGTCCTCCAGCCGCCGCAGCCGCGCGACCGCCGCCCCCGCGACGGTGCCGGCGACCGGACCGGTGACGCCCTCCAGCACCGCGATCAGGTCGCCGATCTCCAGCGCGCACATCTCGGGGAGCGTCCGCCCGGCGACCCGGGACGCGCGCGCCGCCGCGTTCAGCCGGGCGCCGCCGCACTCGGCGCAGGCGTCCTCGCGGACGACCCGCCGCGCCGCCTCCCGCACCGTCCCCTTCAGGGTGTCCAGGTCCCGCTTGATGTACAGGCGGTCGAACCGCTCGACGAGGCCCTCGTAGGCGTTGGTGCCGAGCGACCCGGTCCGGTTCAGCCGCTTCACCCGGAAGCCCTTGCCGTGCAGGAGCAGGTCCCACTCCTCGGCGGTGAAGTCGCGCAGCGGCTTGTCCGGGTCGAACAGGCCCGACTCGGCGTACAGCTGCCACACGAACGTGCCGACGCCGAACGGCGGGAAGTTCACCGCGCCCTCGTTGAGGGTCTTCTCCTTGTCGAGGAAGCGGTCCAGGTCGACGCGGGTGACGCGGCCGAGCCCCTCGCACTCCGGGCACATGCCGCGCGGGTCGTTGAAGGAGTAGGCGGACGCCTCGCCCGCGCTGGGGGTGCCGTGCCGGGAGAACAGCACCCGCAGCACCGGGCTGATCTCCGACGCCGTCCCGACCGTGGAGCGCGCGCCGCCACCGATGGGCCGCTGGTCCACGACCACGGCCGGGGCGAGGTTCTCGATCGCGTCGGCGTCGGGCCGCTCGTGCTTGGGCATCCGGTCGCGGGCGAACCAGCCGAACGTCTCGGCCAGCTGCCGCCGCGCCTCCACCGCGACGGTCCCGAACACCAGCGACGACTTGCCCGACCCCGACACCCCGGTGACCACCACCAGGCGTCCCTTGGGGATGCGCAGCGAGACGTCCTTGAGGTTGTTCTCCCGTGCCCTGCGGATGATGATGTCGTCCCCGTTCATGCCGGCCACGCTATGCAGCAATGAGGTCGGGAACGGTCCTCATTTGAGGGGCATACTGGCGGCATGTCCTCGGCGCGACTGCTGCAACTGCTGTCCCTCCTGCAGACCCGCCGCGAATGGACGGGCCCGGAGCTGAGCGAGCGGCTCGGCGTGACGGTCCGCACCGTCCGCCGCGACGTCGAGCGCCTGCGCGACCTCGGCTACCCGGTGCACGCCACGCTCGGCAAGGTCGGCGGGTACCGGCTGGAGGCGGGCACGGCGCTGCCGCCGCTGCTGCTGGACGACGAGGAGGCCGTCGCGATCGCGGTCGGGCTGCGCGGCGCCGCCGGGGGAGCGGTCGAGGGCATCGGCGAGGCGTCGGTGCGGGCACTGGCCAAGCTGGAGCAGATCCTGCCCGCCCGGCTGCGCCGCCGCGTCAACGCCCTGCACACCGCCACCACCCCGCTGACCGGGCCGCCCGCCGGGCCCGCCGTGGACCCCGAGACCCTCACCGTGCTGGCCGCCGCGAGCCGCGACCGCGAGCGGATCCGGTTCGCCTACCGCGACGGCGGCGGCGCCGAGACCTCCCGCCTCGCCGACCCGCACGGGCTGGTGTCGGCCGGGCGCCGCTGGTACCTGGTCGCCTTCGACACCGGCCGCGGCGACTGGCGGACGTTCCGCGTCGACCGCGTCGCCCGCCCGCACCCCACCGGCGTCCGCTGCCCGCCCCGCGACCTGCCCGCCGCCGACGCCGCCGCGTTCGTCACCCGCTCCCTGGCCCGCTCGCGGCCGGTGCGGCCGGCGGTGCTGACCGTGCACGCCTCCGCCGAGGAGCTGATCGACCGGTTCCGCGTCACCGGCGACGAGGTCGAACCGGTCGACGAGCGCACCTGCGTGCTGCGCACCGCGCCCGACTCGCTGGAGTACACCGCGCTGCGCATCGCCTACCTCGACCTGGACTTCGAGGTCGTCGAACCGCCGGAGCTCGCCGAGCGGCTCGCCGCCGTCGGCGCCCGCCTCACGCGCGCCGCCGGCCCGGGCCTCGCCCGGCGGCGTCCTCGCGGCGGGCGCTCTGACGCTCGACGATCTCCCGGTACATCCGCTTGAGCGCGGTATAGGCGTCGGCGCCGAGGGCCTCGGCGTGCCCGCGTTCGATCGCCTCCAGGATCGCGTCGGAACGGGTCATCTGGTCCAGGCCCGCGCGGTCGGCACGACGAGCTTCGCGCGCCGGTCGCTCGGGTCGGGGCGCCGCTCGACGCACCCGAGGTCCTCCAGCTCGTCCAGGACGTTCCCGACGACCTGCTTGTGCTGCCCGGACCGGCGCGCCAGCTCGGTCGCGCGGCTGCCCTCGGGGTCCAGGTAGGCGAGCACCACGCCGTGCTGCGGGCGCAGGTCCGGGTGCCCCTGCCCGGCCTCCTCGGGCGGCGTCGGCAACGCCCGCGGCCTGGCGAAGATGGACCTGGTCACCGGGGAACGCGACCACTTCCTGCTCGGCTTCGAGGCGCAGGGCGTCCGCTACCCGTTCCTCAGCCCGGACGCCTTCGGGCACAGCGGCGCCGACGGCGCCCAGTCGGTCGCCGACCCCCGCAGCGGCGTCGCCTACTCCTACACCCGCCGCCGCTTCTCCTACGGCGGCGGTGGCGGCGCCCCGGAGAACCACGCGCTGGCTGCCGCCGTGGTCCGCGCGGCGTCGCGGCGGCGCGGCGGACGATCTTCTTCGGGTACCTGACAGGAGATGTCAGTCTCTCCTGGAAGGCTGGACAGCATCGACCTTGAACGACCAGGGAGTACATGCATGTCCGGTATCGCCGAATTCATCGCCGTCAACATCGACTGCCCGGAACCGCCGAAGCTCGCGGCGTTCTACGCGGCCCTCACCGGCGGCGAGGTCACCTACGACACCCCCGAGGCGGCGGCCGTCGCCCTGCCCGGCGGGCAGAACCTCTACTTCCAGGGCGTCGCGGACCACAAGGCGCCGACGTGGCCGACCGGGGAGCGCCCCCAGCAGTACCACCTCGACTTCTACGTCGACGACCTCGACAAGGCCGAGGCGCAGGTCGCCGAGCTGGGCGGCGGCAAGCCGGACTTCCAGCCGGGCGGCGACCGCTGGCGGGTGCTGACCGACCCGGCCGGGCACCCGTTCTGCGCCTGCCTGCGCAGCCAGTAGCAGGGGCGGCGGCCCGGCGCGTCTCAGGCCGGCAGGACGCGCACGGGCAGGCCACCGCGAGGCCGCATCGCGGTGACGCTGGTCGGCGTCGCCGCGGACGACACCAGCCGCAGCCGGGGCCCGCGCAGCAGGCAGGCGAGCATCGTCTTGAGCTCCACGGTCGCCAGCGTCGAGCCGATGCAGCGGTGCGGCCCGCCGCCGAACGGCAGGAACGTCGACGGGGTCGTCGGGCGGTGCAGGTCCGAGCCCGGGATCCAGCGCTCGGGCCGGAACCGCCCCGCCTGCGGCCACACCTCCGGCATCCGGTGGGTGACGTAGGGGGAGTACAGCACCATCGCGCCCGCCGGGATCCGGTGCCCGGCGTAGGAGAAGTCCTCCACCGGGACGCGGGCGCTCAGCACCGCCGGCGGGAACAGCCGCAGCGTCTCCTGCACCACCCCGTCCAGGTACGGCAGCCGCGGCAGGTCGGCGGCCTCCGGCGGACGGTCGCCGAGCACCTCGGCGACCTCCCGGCGGCCCCGCTCGGCCGCGTCCGGATGCGTCAGCAGCGCGTACACCGCCCACGCCATCGCCGCGCTGGTGGTGTCGTAGCCGGCCGAGATCAGGCTGATGACCTGGTCCTGCAGCTCCTGCCGGGTGAGGCCGGCGCCGTCGTCGTCGCGGGCCGCCATCAGCATGCCGAGCACGTCGTCGTGCTCGCCGCCCTCGCGGCGCCGCCGCTCGATCTCCTCGTCCACCCGGCGGGCGACCGCCGCGCGGGAGGCGGTGACGCGCCGCCAGTACGGGTTGGGCAGCGCCCGCAGCATCATCTGCGCCACGAAGTTGCGGTCGATGCCGGCCAGCGCGACCTGCAGGCCGCGGCCGATGACCTCGGCGTCGGCGGCGAGCCGGTCGCCGAACAGCACCTCCACGGTGCTGCGGCGGATGACGCCGCGCAGCTCGGCGTAGGCGTCGAGCGTGCGGCCGGGCGTCCAGGACGCCAGCGCGGCGTCGGTGTTGGCGGCGATGCGGGCGACGTACCCGTCGACGCGGCGGTGGTGGAACGCCGGCTGGACGAGGCGGCGCCGCCGGCGGTGGTCGGCGCCGTCGCTGACGATCAGCGCGGTCTCCCCGTTCACCGGTACCAGCAGGTCGAACGCCTCCCGCCAGCGGAACAGCCCGGAGTTGGCGAACACGAACGCGTTGGCGTCCGGGCCGAACAGGTGCACGAACGGCCTGCGGCGCGTCCCGACGGCCACGACCGGGCCGTGCTCGGCGTACAGCCGCAGCAGGCTCGCGCACGGGTTCATGGCGAACCCGACGCCGTGTCGGGCGGTCACCCTCGGGGAGGGGGCCATCGTCGCGGCCGGGGTCATCGTCGCGGATCCCACGCGCCCACTATCCCACGCCCGCCGCGCCCGCCGCGCCCGCCGGGGCGGACGCCCCCGGTCGGCGCCACCACCGGCCCGGTGCGAGGATGGGACGCGTGACGGACGAGACCGAAACGCGGGGAACGGCGGCCTGGCACGGGAGGATCGAGCACGTCCCAGGGTCGCAGGTGCGTTCCGACACCGCCCAGACATCCGGGATGCGCCGGTTCGAGGCGATCTCCGGCACGACCGTGGGCTCGGAGCGGCTGTGGATGGGCCGCACCCACGTCCCGCCGGCGACCAGCTCCGGCGACCACCACCACGGCGAGGCCGAGACGGCGATCTACGTGGTGTCGGGCCATCCGGTGTTCGTGTTCGCCGAGGAGGACCGGGAGGTCCGGGTGGAGACCGCGCCCGGCGACTACGTGTTCGTCCCGCCCTACGTCCCGCACCGCGAGGAGAACCCGTCCGGCGACGAGGAGGCGGTCGTGGTGATCGCCCGCAGCACGCAGGAGGGCATCGTGGTCAACCTGCCGAGCCTGTGGGCCCCGCGGCCGCAGGACGGGTGAGCGCGGTGCCCGCCGGACCCCCGGAGCCGGGCGGCCACCGCCCGAAACCCGGCACGCAGACCGTGGACCGGTCGGTCGCGGTGCTGCGCACCTTCGAGGACGCCGCCCGCCAGACCCCCACCGAGATCGCGCACCGGCTGGGCCTGTCGGTGAGCACCGCCCACCGCATCGTGCACGCGCTGCACGCCACCGGCATGCTCGGCCGCGACCCGCAGACCGAGCGGTACTTCCTCGGCCCCACCGCCGCGATCCTCGGGCGGCTGGCGCTGGAGCGGATGGGCACCACCCTGCTGCAGCCGGAGCTGACCGCGCTGCGCGACGGGACCGGCGAGGCCGTCAGCCTCGGCGTCCGCGCCGGCGACGAGGTCGCGGTGCTGCTGCACCTGCCCTCCACGCACCCGCTGCGCTACGACCAGCCGCCCGGCGACCGCAACCCCATCCACACCTGCGCGATGGGCAAGACGCTGCTGGCGTTCGGGGACGACCAGGTCGCGATGGACGAGCCGTACCGGCGGTTCACCCCGTCCACGCTCACCACCCGCGCGGAGCTGGAGGCCGAGCTGGCGCGGATCCGCGAACGCGGCTACTCCGTCAACGACGAGGAGCGCCTCGCCGGGGTCCGCGCGGTGGCGGCGCCGGTCCGCGACGGCGCGGGCCGCACGTTCGCGGCGGTCGCGCTGCAAGGCCCGTCGGTGCGGTTCGGCGACGACCGGATGCCGGAGCTGACCGAGGCGGTGCTGAAGGCGGCGACGCGCCTCACCGACCTGCACCGCCACCTGTCCTGACCGCGTCCTTCACATCGTCCGCGCCCTCCGCGCCGCCCGCCTCGACCGTGCCGGCCCCGCCGGCCCCGCCGGCCCCGCCGCCCGTCGTGCCGGGCGGGGCGACCGCGGCGAGCTCGTCCAGCAGCGCGGCGACCGCGGGCGGGCGCGGCCCCGCCGGCACGAGCGCGGCGATGCGCCGCCTGCCGAGATCGGGCGCCGGCGGGACGGTCACGCCCGGCTCGGAGTGCAGCCCGAGCGCCAGTCCCGGCAGCGCGGTGACCGCGAGGCCGTGCGCGACGAGCCGCTGCACGGCGACATGGTCGTCGGTGGCGAACGCGATCCGCGGCACGAACCCGGCGCGCCCGCACGCCCACGTCAGGTGCTCGCGGCAGCGCGCGCAGCCCGACGCCCACGTCTCCTCCGCCAGGTCCGCCAGCCGGACGGGCCCGGCGGCGAGCGGATGAGCGGAGGGCAGCGCGATGCGGATCGGGTCGCGGCACAGCTCCACCTCCCGGAACCGCGAGTCGCGGTCGGGCGGCAGGTGCTCGTGGTTGAACACCACCGCCACGTCGGCCTCGCCCGCGCGCAGCGCCGCGAGCGCCTGCGGCGGTTCGGCGTCCATCAGGGTGACGGCGACGCCGGGGGCCCGGGCGCGCAGGCCCGCGAGCGCGGCGGGCAGCAGCGCCGCCGCCGCGGTCGGGAACACCGCGATCCGCACCCGCCCGGCGCGCAGCCCGGCGATCGCGGCGATCTGCTCCTCGGCGTCGCCCATCCGGGCCAGGACGTCCTCGACGTGCTCCACCAGGATCCGGCCGGCCTCGGTGAGCCGGACGCCGCGCCCGTGCCGCACCACCAGCGGCGTGCCGACCTCCGCCTCCAGCCGGGCGATGTGGTGCGACACCGCCGGCTGGGTGTAGGCGAGGGACCGCGCGGCGGCCGTCATCGAGCCGAGGCGGGCGACTTCCCGCAGGATCCGGCCGCGGTGCAGGTCGAGCATCCCCGCAAGATATCAACCGTGCTTATGGGTCACCCAGAGAACCGCACTTTGTCCTATGGGTGCCGGGTGCACGACCATCGGGACATGACCCTTTCCGTGCAGGACGCGCAGCGGGAGTTCACCGCGGGCGTTGCCTTCCTCAACACCGCCACCTACGGACTGCCGCCGCGCGCCGCGCACGAGGCGATGCTGGCCTCCGAGCGGGACCGCGCCGCCGGCCTGCTGGTGCCGACCGACCTCGACGAGGCCGTCGCCCGGTCCCGCGAGGCGTTCGCGCGGCTGGTCGGGCTGCCCGCGAGCCGCGTCGCCGTCGGCTCGCAGGCGTCCTACCACGTCGGGCTGGTCGCGGCGGCGCTGCCCGCCGGCGCCCGCGTCCTGGTCGCCGAGGGCGACTTCACCTCGCTGCTGTTCCCGTTCCTGGCCCGCCCCGACCTGGCGGTGCGGGAGGTGCCGCTGGAACGCGTCGCCGAGGAGACCGGACCGGACGTCGACGTGGTCGCCGTGTCGGCGGTGCAGTCGGCCGACGGCCGCATCGCCCCCATGGACGACCTGATCGCCGCGGCACGCGCGCACGGCGCGCGGATCCTGCTGGACGCCACGCAGGCCGCCGGATGGCTGCCGCTGCCCGCCGGCGACGTCGACTGGCTGGTGTGCTCGGGCTACAAGTGGCTGCTCGGCCCGCGCGGCACCTCCTTCCTCGCCGGGACCGAGGAGGCCCTCTCCGCGCTGCCGCCGGTCGGCGCGGGCTGGTACGCCGGCGCCGACGTCTGGGACTCCATCTACGGGACGCCGCTGCGGCTGGCGTCCGACGCGCGCCGCCTGGACCTGTCGCCGGCCTGGCAGTGCTGGGCCGGGCACGCCCCCGCCCTGGAGCTGGTCGAGCGGGTCGGCGTCGCCGCGATCCACGACCACGACGTGGCGCTGGCGCGCCGCTTCCAGACCGCGCTCGGCCTCGAGCCGAGCGACTCGGCGATCGTGTCGGTGCCCGTCACCGCCGGCACCGCCGACCTGCTGCGCGCCAACGGCGTGATCGCCTCCGTGCGCGCCGGGCGGCTTCGCTGCGCGTTCCACCTGTCCACCACCGAGGCCGACGTCGACAAGGCCGCAGACCTGCTCGCCGACCGCATCGCCGCCTGACCGCCCCCGCCGGCGGCGTGGCGGCGGCAGAGCCGGAGGCGGCGCGGAAATTCGCAGATCTTACAAGTCTCGAACAAGGTGCCTTGACCGGCGCCTTCACGCCGGATCCGGCCGCCGCCGCGGCCTACCGTTCCTCGGCATGGACGTACTGCTCACCGGATCGGCCGGTTTCATCGGTTCGCACGTCGCCGAGGCGCTCACCGCCGCGGGCCACCGGGTCCGCGGACTGGACCTGCGGCCCGACGGCCTCGCCCCCTCCGGCGGGCCGGGAGGCACCGCCGACGTCCGCGACGCGGCCGCCGTGGCGCGGCGGCTGCGGGGCGCGGACGCCGTCTGCCACCAGGCCGCCAAGGTCGGCCTCGGCGTGGACGTGTCCGACCTGCCGGACTACGCGTCGGTGAACGTGCACGGCACCGCGGTGCTGCTGGCGGAGATGGCCCGCGCCGGGGTCGGCACGCTGGTGCTGGCCTCCTCGATGGTCGTCTACGGGGAGGGCGCCTACACCTGCGGGACGCACGGCCCGGTGCGTCCGGCGCCGCGCCCGGAGGAGGCGCTGCGCGCCGGGCGGTTCGAACCGGACTGCCCCGAGTGCGGGCGCCCCCTCGCGCCCGGCACCGTCGCCGAGGACGCCGCGCTCGACCCCCGCAACGTCTACGCCGACACCAAGCTCGCGCAGGAGCACCTGGCGGCGTCGTGGGCGCGCGCGACCGGCGGCGCGGCCGCGGCGCTGCGCTACCACAACGTGTACGGGCCGAGGATGCCGCGCGACACCCCCTACGCGGGCGTCGCGGCGATCTTCCGGTCGCGGCTGATGAACGGCGAGGCGCCGCTGGTGTTCGAGGACGGCGGGCAGCGCCGCGACTTCGTCCACGTCCGCGACGTCGCCCGCGCCAACGTGCTCGCCCTGGAGCGGCTCGCGGACGGCCCGCCCGAGCCGGGCGGGCTGCGCGCCTACAACATCGCCAGCGGCGAGCCCCGCACCATCGGCGACATGGCGCACGCGCTCGCCGGCGCGTTCGGCGGCCCGCCGCCGCGCGTCACCGGCGGTCACCGGCTCGGGGACGTCCGCCACATCGTCGCCCGGCCCGACCGCGCCCGCCGCGAGCTGGGGTTCGGCGCGGCGGTCGAATTCGGCGAGGGCATGGCCGAGTTCGCCCGTGCCGCGGCGGAGCCCGCCGGGGACGCCGCGGAGCCGGCCCGGCGGCCCGTCACCAGTTCGTAAGGGTCGCGGACCCGTCACCGAAAGTAGCGTCAGAGCCGTGATCGACGTGATTCTCCCGTGCCTCAACGAGGCGGAGGCCCTGCCGTGGGTGCTGTCCCGGATGCCCGCGGGCTTCCGGCCCCTGGTGGTCGACAACGCCTCCACCGACGGATCCGCGCGCGTGGCCGCGGACCACGGCGCCGACGTGGTGCCCGCCGCGGCCCGCGGGTTCGGCGCCGCCTGCCACGCCGGGCTGCTGGCCGCCACCGCCGAGGTGGTGTGCGTCATGGACGCCGACGCGTCCCTGGACCCCGCCGAGCTGCCGCGGCTGGTCGCCGAACTCGGCCGGCTCTCCGCAGGCGGTGCGCCGGCGCTGGTGCTGGGGCGGCGCCGCCCGGCCGGGCGCGGCGCGTGGCCGCCGCACGCCCGGCTCGGCAACGCCGTGCTCGCCCGGTCGCTGAACCGGCGCGCCGGAACCCGGCTGCGCGACCTCGGCCCGATGCGCGCCGCGCCGCGCGCCGGGCTCCTCGCGCTGGAGCTGGCGGACCGCCGGTTCGGGTACCCGCTGGAGATGGTGCTGCGCGCCGCCCGCGCGGGCTGGCGGATCGGCGAGCTGGAGGTGGCGTACCTGCCGCGCACCGGGGAGTCGAAGGTGACCGGGACGGTCGGCGGGACCGTCCGCGCCGTCCGCGACATGCGCCGCGTCCTGACGGAGGTCGCCCCGTGAACGCCCCCACCGCCCCCGGCGCCCCCGGCGCCGATCTGATCGTCATCGCCAAGGAGCCGGTGCCGGGCCGGGTCAAGACCCGCCTGACGCCCGCCTACACGCCCGCCGAGGCCGCCGCGCTGGCCACGGCCGCGCTGCGCGACACCCTGGCCGCGGTGGCCGCCGCGCCCGCGCGGCGCCGCGTGCTCGCGCTGTCCGGGACGCCCGGCCCGTGGCTGCCCGGCGGCTTCGAGGTCCTCGCGCAGCGCGGCGCCGGGCTGGACGAGCGGCTCGCGCACGCCTTCGCCGACGCCTACGAGGGCCGCCCGCTCGTCCTGATCGGGATGGACACCCCGCAGGTCACGCCCGCGCTGCTGGCCCGCGCCGGGCGCGCGCTGCGCGAGCACGACGCGGTGTTCGGCGCGGCGCGCGACGGCGGGTTCTGGCTGCTGGGGCTGCGCCGCCCCGACGAGCGGCTGCTGCGCGGCGTCCCGATGTCGCGGCCCGACACCGGAACGCTCCAGCTCGCCCGCCTGCGCGCCGCCGGCCTGACGGTCGCGGCGATGCCGGAGCTGACCGACGTCGACACCCCGGCCGACGCCGAGACCGTCGCCGCGCGGGCTCCCGGCGGCCGGTTCGCCGCGGCCGTCCGCGCGCTCGGGACCAGGACCGTCCCGGCATGATCGGCGAACTGTACGAGGAGGCGCTGCGCGGCGCCGCGCCGGTGGAGATCGAGCACGCCGACGGCCGCCGCCGCCCGCTGCCGGTGCAGGACTGGCTGGCGCTGCGCCCCGGCGACGCGGGGCTGCTGGACCGCTGCCGCGGCGCCACCCTGGACGTCGGGTCGGGCCCGGGACGGCTGGCGGCCGCGCTGGCCGGCCGCGGGCTTCCGGTGCTCGGCATCGACGTGGCGCCGCGCGCGGTCGCACTGACCATCGCGGCGGGCGCCCCGGCGCTGCGCCGGGACGTGTTCGGGCGGGTGCCGGGCGCCGGGCGGTGGCGGACGGTGCTGCTGGCCGACGGCAACATCGGCATCGGCGGCGACCCCGCCGCGCTGCTGCGCCGCGTCCTCGGGCTGCTGGGCCCCGGCGGCCGGGTGCTGGCGGAGGTGGACCCGCCGGGCGCGGGGACGCGGACCGAGCCGCTGCGGCTGCGGTCGGGCCGCGCGGTCGGCGAATGGTTCCCCTGGGCGCACGTGTCCGCCGACGGCGTCGGCGCGCTGGCCGCCTCGTGCGCGGCGGCGGTCACCGAGCGGTGGGAGGAGGCCGGCCGATGGTTCGTCGCCCTGCGCCCCTGACCCGGCCCCTCCTCGGCCGCAGGCCGGTACCGCCGGAGGCGCTGACGACGCTGCCGCAGCGGTTCACGAGCCGCCTGCACGACGAGCGGGTCGCCGCGTGGCTGGGCATCGCGCTCGGCGCGTGCTTCCTCGTCGCGTTCTGCACCGGGCTGGTCAGCCACCTGATGCAGAACCCGGCGAACTGGATGACGTGGCCGTCGCGCCCGGTGAACCTGTACCGGGTCACGCAGGGCCTGCACGTCATGACCGGCCTGGCGGCGGTGCCGCTGCTGCTGGCCAAGCTGTGGACGGTCTACCCCCGGCTGCTGCAGTGGCCCCCGGCCCGCTCGGCCGGGCACGCGATCGAGCGGCTGATGGTGTTCGTGCTCGTCGGCGGGTCCCTGTTCCAGCTGGTCACCGGCGTGATGAACATCGACTACTGGTACGCGTTCCGGTTCTTCTTCACCACCGCGCACTACTGGACCGCCTACGTCATCATCGGCGCGCTGCTGATCCACATCGCCAACCAGTGGGCCACGACGCGCCGGACGGTGATGACGCGGCCGCAGGACGGGCTGCGGCGCCGCACGTTCCTGCTGACGGTGCTCGGCGCGAGCGGCGTGGTCGTCGCGACGACCGTGGGGGAGACGTTCTCGCCGCTGGCGCGGCTGGCGGTGCTCGCGCCGCGCCGTCCCGGGATCGGGTCGCAGGGCCTGCCGGTCAACAAGTCCGCGGCCGGATCGGGCGTCACCGCGCTCGCCCGCGACCCGGGATGGCGGCTCACCGTCACCGGGCGCGTCCGGCGCGAGCTGACCCTGTCGCTGGCGCAGCTGCAGGCCATGCCGATGCGGACGGCCCGGCTGCCGATCGCGTGCGTGGAGGGCTGGAGCGCGGAGGCCACCTGGGAGGGCGTGCGGATGCGGGACCTGCTGCGCATGGCGGGCGTCGACGACGACGCGAACGTCCGCGTCGAGTCGCTGGAACCCTACGGCCGCTACCGCACCTCGGAGGTGCGCCCGCCGCACTGGCACGACCCCCTCACGCTGCTGGCGCTGCGGGTGAACGGCGAGCCCCTCGACCTCGACCACGGGTACCCGTGCCGGCTCATCGCGCCGAACCGCCCCGGCGTCATGCAGACCAAGTGGGTCGGCCGGCTGGTGGTCGCATGAACGCGCGCGCCGCGAGGTTCGCAGCGTACGCGGCGGGGACGGCGCTGATCGGGTACGGGCTGAGCGGAATCGTCGCGGACGTCCCGGTGCGGCGCTGGGCGGCGTGGTTCGTCGGCGCCGCGGTCCTGCACGACGGGGTCCTGGTCCCGGCGGTCCTGGCCGCGGGCGTGGTGACGGGCTGGATCCCGGTCGCCTACCGGCGGGTGCTGCGCGGCGCGCTGGTGGTGGCGGCGTGCGTGACGGCGGTGGCGATCCCGCTCGTCCTGGGCTACGGGCGCCGCCCGGACGTCCCGTCGCAGCTGCCGCTGCCCTATGGCCGCAACCTGGCGATCGTCGTGGGCGTGATCGGCGCCGTGGCGGTCGCGATGCTGGCCTTGCGGGCGGTCTCCGGGCGCCGGCGGCGGGACGGCATGAGCGGCGGAGCGCACCGCGCCGTCTCGCCGGGGAGACCGCCGAGGAGAAAGGAGCGGGACAGGTGACCGCCACCGATACCCGGGCGCAGGGCGTCCCGTCCCCGGTCGCGCGGCGCGGGAGCCGTCCCGGATGGATCGCCGTGGCGGTGTGGGCGGCGGGGATCGCGGCCGTGTTCGGCGTCGGCTGGTACCTGCGGCGCGCCGGGCTCGCCACCGAGGACGCGCTGCCGCCGCTGCACGCGCGGACGCGCTCGCATCCGCTGACCTGGCGGATGGCTCCGGGAGCGGCGGCCGCCGCCGCGCTGGTCGCGGTGCTGCCGTGGGCGGCGTCCCGGCTGCGGTGGCGGGCGCTTCTCGCGGTGGCGTGGGCGGGTTCGGCGCTGTGGGCGGTGGCGCTCGCCGCGTCCGACGGGTGGGCCGCCCTCGCCCGGCCGCTGGACGCGCCGACCGAGTACCCGGCGGGCCTGGCACAGGTGCGGCCCGATCCGCTGGAGTGGCTGCGGACCTTCACCGAGCGGCTCGGCGGCTACACCACGCACGTGCGGGGGCATCCGCCGCTGCCGACGCTGACGCTGTGGGCTCTGGAGAAGGCGGGGCTGCCCGGCACCGGGTGGGCGGCGGCGTTCGTGATCGCGTCGGGCACGTCGGCGGTCGCGGCGATCGCGGTCACGCTGCGGTGCGCCGCGGGGGAGCGGGCGGCGCGGGCGGCGGTGCCGTTCCTGGTGCTGGCGCCGCTGGCGCTGTGGGTCGCGACCGCGATGGACGCGTTCTTCCTCGCGGTCGGGGCGTGGGGGACCGCGCTCGCGGCGGTCGCCGCGGGCCGGGCGCGGCTGCGGTCGGCGCTGCCGGCCGCCGCGGCGGGCGGGCTGCTGCTGGGGTGCCTGCCCTACCTGTCCTACGGACTGCTGCCGCTGTTCGCGGTGCCGCTGGCGGTGCTGGCCGCGCGCCGTCCCCGCCCGCTCGTGCTCGCGGCGCTCGGCGCGGGGCTGGCGGTGGCGCCGGCCGCGTTCACCTCGCTGGGGTTCTGGTGGCCGGACGGCGTGCGCGCCACGCTGGACACCTACCTGGTCAGCCGCGGGTCGGCGCAGCGGTCCTTCACCTATTTCCTGTTCGGTGATCTGGCGGTGCTGGGGCTGCTGACGGGCCCGGCGGTCGCCTACGCGCTGCCGGGGGCGGCGGGGGCGCTGCGGCGGGCGGTGCGGGCGCGGGCGTGGTCGGCGCGGGCGGTGGTGGCGTCGGTCGCGTTCGCGGCGCTGCTGGGGACGCTCGTCCTGGACGTGTCCGGGGTGACCAAGGGCGAGGTGGAGCGGATCTGGGTGCCGTTCGCGGCGTGGCTGGTGGTCGCGGCGCCCCTGGCGCGGACGGACCGGGCCGGCGAACCGCCCGGCGAATCACCCGGCGGGCCGCCCGGCGGGACGGCGGTGCGGGGGTGGCTGGCCGCGCAGGCGGTGACGGCCCTCGCCGTCCAGGCGGTGGTGCTCTCGCCCTGGTGACCGACCTTTCGACGGGCGTGGAAGCGATCCGGGACTAGCGTCGGAACATGAGTACTTCTGTGCTGCGGGCGCGGCTCGCCGACCGCTTCCGCGAGGTCAACGGCGACCATCCGATGACGCCGGCCGACGACGCCTACGTCACCGCCTGGTACGCGGAGCTGGAGGAGCTGTGCGCGGCGGCAGGGCGCGACGCCGACCAGGTCCGGGCCCTGATGCTGGACGAACGGCTGCCGCTCCCGGGTTACCTGCGGTCCGACGGCGCGGAGATGGTGCCGGCCGACCTGTTCGGGCTCGCCTCACGGGCGGGCGGCGAGGACCGGCTGCGCGAGTGGTTCGTCGCTCACTGGGACGACCGCGCCGAGGGCGAGCGGGAGTGGGCGGCCTACCTGAGCGGGCAGTACGTGTGCCTGCGGTCGGTGTCGCCGGAGACGATCCGCCGCAAGGACGAGCTCGTGGCGGCCATCACCGCGGCGCCGGACGAGCAGGACGCGGGTTCGCCGGACTGGTCGCGGCGCCTGCACGCCCTGGTCGACGAGCTCGACGCGCTGGAGCCGCCGTTCACCGCCTTCGACCGGCTGCGGTTCGGCGGACCGGTGTCGCGCGATGTGTGCATCGACGCGGTGCGCGCCCGCCACCCGCGCGCGCCGGTCCCCTCCTGAGCCACAGCGCGCGGCGGGCCGGGCCGGGGGCGCCCTCGTCACGGCCGTCGGCGCGCGCCGCGGCCGGACAGGGCGCCCCGGCGAGGCCGGTGGTCACCAGGGGACGGCGCCGTCGTCGTCGAAGAAGCCGCCGGTCGGGCCGCCGTCCGGCAGCGTCGCCATCCGGATCGCGATCGCGGCGCCCTGCTCGGCGGTGCGGGTGATGGTGCGGCCCGCGCGGATGTGGTCGAGGGTGAAGTCGGTGGCGCAGGCGCCGGGCGCGACGGCGTTGACCAGGATGCCGGTGTCGCGCAGCTGCTTGGCGTACTGGACGGTCAGCATGTTCAGCGCGGCCTTGGACTCCGGGTAGGACGCCACGGCGCCCAGGTTCCAGAAGTAGTGGTCCGGGTCGGTCATGAGGGTGAGCGACCCGGTGCCGCTGGAGACGTTGACGATCCGGGCGGCGGGCGAGCGGCGCAGCAGCGGCAGCAGCGCGTTGGTCACCCGCATCACGCCGAACAGGTTGGTGTCGAACACGCGGCGGACGCGGTCCAGGTCGGCCTCCGAGGGCGGGTCGTTCGGGCCGCCGGAGATGCCGGCGTTGTTGACCAGGACGTCCAGCCGTCCCGGGGAGGCGGTCACGGTGGCGGCGGCGGCCCGCACGCTCGCGTCGTCGGTGACGTCCAGCCGGACGAACCGGACGTCGTGCCCCGCGTCGCGCAGTTCCGCGGCGGCCTTCTCGCCGAGGTCGGGGTCGCGGGCGGCGAGCAGCACGGTCATGCCGCGCGCCGCCAGCCCCTCGGCGACCGCGCGTCCGATTCCCTTGTTGGCCCCGGTGACCAGGGCGACCTTCGCGTTCGTGGGTGCTTCGCTCATGCCCTCGATCCCATCACCGGGCCCCGGACGGACTCCAACACCGACCGGGCCACGATCGATACCCTGGAGGTATGGATCTGGTGGAGACGAGGGAGCTGGCCTACTTCCTGGAGGTCGCCCGCGAGCTGCACTTCGGGCGGGCCGCCGAACGGCTCGGCATCGCGCAGCCGCCGCTGTCGCGCGCGATCGCGCGGCTGGAGCGGCGGCTCGGCGTCCGGCTGCTGGAGCGCACCAGCCGCCGGGTGACACTGACCCCGGCGGGCGAGACCCTGCTGGCCGAGGGCGGCGCGGCGCTGGCGGCCGTCGAGGCCGCGGTGCTGCGCACCCGCAGGGCCGGCGGGACCGGTGCCCGGCTCGTCCTGGCGATGAAGCCCGGCGGTGACGGCGGCGGGCTGCTGCCGGACGTCCTCGCCGAGTACGAGCGGGAGCCGGACGCGCTGCCGGTGGAGATGGTGTTCGGCTACGGGGCGCGGCAGGCGCTGGACGACGGGCGCGCCGACGCCGCCCTGCTGTACGCGCCGCGCGCCGACCTGACCGGCCTGGCCGTCGAGGAACTGGTGGTGGAACCGCAGGTCGTCGTCCTGCCCCGCACCCACCGGCTCGCGGGCCGGGCGCGGGTGTCGATGGCCGACCTGGACGGGGAGGTGCTGCCGCGGACCCCGGCCCGGCCCGGCGGCGACGGGCCGATGGTGACCGAGGGGGGCCAGGTCATGCAGCTGATCGCGCTCGGCCGGATGGTGGCGGTGCTGCCGCGGTCCTACCGGCGGCTGCTGCGCGACGACCTCACGGCGGTGCCGGTGCCCGACGCGCCGCCGACGACGCTGGTGCTGGCGTGGCCCGAGGAGTCGCGGTCGCGGGCGCTGGCGGCGTTCGTCCGCGTCACCGCCGCGGTCGCCGCCCGCCACAACGCTCGCGACACCGCCCGCGGCACCGCAGGCCGGAACACGGACGCGGGCGCGCTCCGGACCGTCCCTGACCTGCGCTGACGGGGCCGGCGAAAAAAATCGGAGAAAAAGCGGGGCGGGATGTCGATCCGGCGTGCGCCCGTGCGACGCGTCAGTGAAGGCACGAGACGAGCACGTCGCACGGAAGGACACCGCCATGACCGTCACCCAGATCCTCGCCGCCCCCGCCACCGGCTCCGTCGAGGGCCGCCGCCGCGTCCTGCGCCGCGTCCTGTGGACCGCGCAGATCCTCATCGCCGCGTTCCTGTTCTTCGCCTCGGCGATGCCGAAGTTCGCCGGGCAGGCCGACGCGGTCGAGACCTTCACCAGGATCGGCTGGGGGCAGTGGTTCCGGTACGTGACCGGGGCCGTCGAGGCCGCCGGTGCGATCGGGCTCGTGGTCCCGCGGCTGGCCGGGTTCGCCGCGACCGCGCTGATCGGCCTGCTGGCGGGCGCGGTCCTCACCCACCTGCTGGTGCTGGACGCCGCGTGGGCGCTGTTCCCCGCCGCGCTCGCCGCCGTCTGCGCGGTGATCGGCTGGGACCGCCGCGCCGAGACCCGGGACCTGCGGCGCTCGGTCACCGGGCTGCTCCGCCGGTGACCGCACCGCGCCCGGGGGAGTCAGGCGCCGGGCCAGGTGATGAGGGTGTGGCCCCAGGTCAGGCCCGCGCCGAAGCCGGCGAGCAGCACCAGGTCCCCGCCGCCGATGCGGCCGGTGCGCACGGCGCGGTCCAGGGCGTAGGGGAGGCTGGCGGCGCCGATGTTGCCGACGTCCTGCCCGGCGATCATCAGCTGGCCGGGCTCGAGACCGGCGTGCCCGGCCAGCGACGCCACCAGCCGCGGGTTGGGCTGGTGCGGGACGACCAGGGCGAGGTCGGCGGGCTTGATCCCGGCGTCCTCGCACGCCTCGGCGACCTGCCGGGGCAGGGCGTCGGCGATGAAGTCGCGGACGGCGCGGCCGTCCATGTGGATGGTGTGGCCGAGATCGGCCAGTGTGGCGCCGTCGGCGGGACGGCGGGAGCCGCCGGCGGGGATGAGGACGTCGCCGGCGCGGGTGCCGTCCGAGCCGAGCGTCACCGGCCCGAACCCGTAGGGGGCGGGGACGGGCCCGACGACCGCGGCCGCGGCGCCGTCGCCGAACAGCGCGGTGGTGCCGCGGTCGGCGGGGTCGAGGAACCGCGAGTACACCTCGACGCCGATGACCAGCGCGTACGGGGCGGCGCCGCGCTGGGCGGCGAGCCAGCCGAGGGCGGCCTGCAGCCCGAACACGAACCCGGTGCAGGCGGCGGCGACGTCGAAGGCGGCGGCGCCGCGGGCGCCGATCAGCGCCTGCACGCGGCAGGCGGTGGAGGGACCGAGCTCGTCGGGGGTCGAGGTGCCGAGGACGATCAGCCCGACGTCGTCGGGCCGCAGCCCGGCCGCGTCGAGGGCCTCGCGCGCGGCGGCGGCGGCGAGGTCGGAGGCGGCCTGCTCGGGCGCGGCGACGTGCCGGTTGCGGATGCCGGTGCGTTGCTCGATCCAGTCGTCCTCCAGGCCGAGCGAGCGCGCCACCTCGGTGCTGGGAACGCGCCGTTCCGGCAGGTAGGAGCCGGTTCCGCGGATCGCCCACCGGGTGTGCGCGGGCTGCTGGTCGCTCCAGTTCATGCGTCGCTCCCCCCAACCGGCGGTGAGGCCGGTGGTCGTCGCCGGGCCCGGCGCCGGCGGGCGGTCCCTCTGCGGTCCGTCCGTTGCACCGATGGTTGCCAGGCCGATTCCATGAGTGAATAATCCCATTTCAGGATTTGCGTTCTATAACTCCTCGATAAGCGGCCATTATCCGAAAAGAAAAGAGAGCCTTCCTTCCAGGTAAGGAGACCTCGCGTGTCCCACACCTCTTTCCAGCCGGACGGCCCCTTCGACCCCGCCGGGGAACTCAAACCCGATGACGTCTGCGCGTTCCTGTTCGCCGGAACCGGCTCGGCCGGCGTCCCCGACCTGCCCTCCCTGGCACGGTCCGGTCCGGCGGCCGCGCGGGCCGCCGCCGACGTCCTGGACGCCGTCCAGGAGGGCCTGCCGGACGGCTGGCCGTCGATGCGCGCGATCCTGCTGGAGGACCCCGCCGGGTACCGGGCCGCGGCCCGCGTCCCCGGCGTCGCCCAGCTCGCCGGCTACGCCTCCTCCGTGGCCGTCGACCGCGCCCTGCGCGCGCTGGGCGTGCAGCCCGGCTTCGCCGTCGGGCAGAGCTTCGGGGAGATCGCCGCGATGGTGTGCGCGGGCGTGTTCGCCATCGCCGACGGCGCCCGGATGGCCGTCAGCCTCGTCGACGTCCTGGCGCGGCGCGGCGCGGGCGGCGGGATGGCGCTGCTGGAGGCCGGCGAGGACGGCGCCCGCGCCTGCATCGACGACGCCGCCGCGCCCGAGGTGGTCGTCGCGTGCCTGAACGCCCCGTCGGTCACCGTCGTCTCCGGCCCCGACGCCCCCCTGGAGGCGGTGCTGCGGACCGCCCGCGACAGCGGGGTGCGGGCCGTCCGGCTCGCCGTGCCCTACCTGTCGCACCATCCCGCGATGGCCGGCGCCGACGACGAGTGGTACGCGATGATCCGCGCGTACCCGCAGCGGCCCCTGGAGCTGGTCGTGCACTCGCCGGTCCGCGGGCGCGCCTACCGCGACGACGACGACCTGCACCGGGCGCTGGCCGACTGCATCGTCAAGCCCGTCCGGCTGCCGGAGGCGCTGCGCGCCGTGCACGCCGCCGGCGCGACGGTGTTCGCCGAGGCCGGCTCGGGCAACGCGCTGTGCCAGTGCGCCCGCCTCAGCGTCCCGGACGCGCAGACCTTCCTGGTCCCGCTGCGCGACCGGCCCCGCCAGGGAGCGCCGCGCCCCCGCGCCACCGAGACCGCCCGCGGCGCCGCCGACGCGATCGGGGCGGACGGCCCGCCGGTCGGCAAGTCCGCGCCCGGCATCACCCCCGACCCGCAGCCCTGACCCCGCCGCCGACCCCGTTCCCGGCCTGGTCTCCGCCTTCCCTGCCCCGGCCCCGCCCCTACCCGTCCCCCGCCTTCGCCCGATCCCTTCAGCCCGACCACTCCGTCCCGACAGGAGAGCAGCGCGATGGGCATGTTCATGGGCACCTCCCCCGATGACGACCTCGCCGGCTTCGTGCGCGGCGCGTCCCCCGGCCCCAAGCTCCGGGAGCGGCTCGCCGACGCCGTCCCCGAGGAGTTCTTCAGCTACCCCGGCGGGCTCACCGCCCGCGACCACCAGGCCCTCACCTACGCTCGGCTGCGGCGCGCCGGGCTCGCCGCGCCGCCCGGGTCGGAGCTGCTGGACGACCCGCCGGCGCTGTGCGCGCTGCTGGAACGCGCCGCGATCGCCGACCCGGCACTGTTCCACGTGATGCTCCTGCACTACACCCTGGCGCTCGGCCCCGTCCTGCGGTTCGGCGCCGGCCAGGACGGCCCGCCCGCCGCCCGCGAGTCGCTGGAGTCGATGGACTCCTTCGGGACGCTGCTGATGACCGAGGTCGGCCGCAGCAACAGCCACCTGTCGCCGCGCACCATCGCCCGCCACGACCCCGCCACCGGCGGGTTCGTGCTGCACACCCCCGACGTGCAGGCCGCCAAGTTCCCCACCAGCACCGCCCACCCCGACCTGCCCAAGACCGCCTGCGTCTACGCCACCCTCGTGCACGGCGGCGAGGAGCGCGGGGTCTTCGTGTTCGCGGTGCCGGTGCGCGGCCCCGACGGCGCCGTCCCGCCCGGGGTGCGGGTGGTGCCGGCGCCCGAGACGACCGGCCTGCAGGTCGACTACGCCGCCGTGCTGCTGGAGGACCTGCACGTCCCCTACGAGGCGTGGCTGCGCGACGGCGCCCGCATCGACGCCGACGGCTCCTTCCACGACCCCGCCGGGTCGCCCGCCGCGCGGCTGACCCGCTCGATGGGCATCGCGCCGGCGGTGTGGCGCGCGGTGATCTCCGCGTCCGCCGCGATCACCCGCGCGTCCGCCGGGATGCTGCTGGCGCACTCGGCGGGCCGCTCCACCCTCGGCCGCCTGGCGCCGCGCCGCCCGCTGACCGACTACCGCAACCAGCAGGAGGCGGTGCTGGGCGCGCTGGCCTCGGCGTACGCGCTGACGGCGGTCGCCGCCCACGTGAAAACCCGCCGGACCTCCGCCGACGCGCCCGCCGACGGCCCGCAGACCGCGTGGGCGCCGTGGTCGGCGGTCGACCGGGACCTGGCGCTGCTGAAGGCGGCGTCCACCGTCACCGCGCAGGAGACGGTGTCGATGTGCCGGGTGCATTCGGGCGCGCCCGGGTTCGCGGCGGTCGAGCGCCTCAACGCCTACCGGGGCCTCGCCCACGCCTACATGAACGCCGGAGGCGACAACGAGCTGATCCTGTACGACACGGCGCGGGCGATGGCCGACCTGGACCGCTACACCCCGCCCGAGGCGGTGCCGGGCCCGCCCGACGACGGGGACCTGGACTCGCCGCGGGTGTGGCTGTTCCTGGCGCGCGAGGCCGAGCGGCGGATGCGCGACCGGCTCGCCGAACGGGTCCGGGGCGCCGCCGACGCGGGCGCCGACCCGTTCACCGCCTGGAACGACAACCTCGTGCTCGCCGCGCAGGCCGCCACCGCGTGCGCCGACCGCGTCACGCTGGAGATCTGCGACTCGGCGCTGGAGGGCGGGCCGGCGGCGCTGCGGCCCGTGCTGCGCCTGCACGCCCTGAACTGGATGGCGCGCCGCGCCGGCGGCCTGCTCGACGAGGGCGTCGTGCCGCCCGGATGGCTGCAGGACGTGCACGCCGCGCGGCGGCGGGCCTGCGACGAGCTCGCGCCGCGCGCCGGGGAGCTGGCGGCGGCGTTCGAGCTGCCGCCGGTGATCACCGCGCCGACGGCGTTCCTCACCGGCGGCTGACCCGCCGCGCCGGACCGGGCGGCGGCGGCAGATCGGCCCGTCGAGGCGGCCCGTCGGGGGCCGGATGAGGGGTGCGGACGTGGCGTGCGGGCGCGAAACCGCACGCCACGCCGGTCATCGGCGAAACCGGCGGGGGAACCGGCGGGGACTGGCTACCGTTCTGCATAGACAGGCCGCGGGTGACCGTCATCCGCCCGGTCCGATACGGAGGTAGGCACAGTGGGAGTCAGTCTGAGCAAGGGCGGCAACGTCTCGTTGACCAAGGAGGCTCCCGGACTGACCGCGGTCGTGGTGGGTCTGGGCTGGGACGTGCGCACGACCACCGGAACCGACTTCGACCTGGACGCCAGCGCGCTGCTGTGCTCGGCGGAGAACAAGGTGCTGTCGGACCAGCACTTCGTGTTCTTCAACAACCTGAAGAGCCCGGACGGGTCGGTGGAGCACACCGGCGACAACCTGACCGGTGAGGGCGAGGGCGACGACGAGCAGATCAAGGTGGACCTGCAGACCGTCCCGGCCGAGGTCGCCAAGATCGTGTTCCCGGTGTCGATCTACGACGCCGACGGACGGCAGCAGAACTTCGGGCAGGTCCGCAACGCCTTCATCCGGGTGGTGAACCAGGCCGGAGGCGGGGAGATCGCCCGCTACGACCTGACCGAGGACGCCTCCACCGAGACCGCGATGGTGTTCGGCGAGCTGTACCGCAACGGGGCGGAGTGGAAGTTTCGCGCGGTCGGCCAGGGGTACGCCTCCGGGCTGGCGGGCATCGCCGCCGACTTCGGCGTGAACGTCTGATCTCCTCGGATTCCGGAGGGGCGGGGCCCGCGCCCCGCCGCTCCGGCGTTCGCGGGCTCCGGCTCGCGGGCTCCGGTTCGTGCGCTCGGTCGATGGGGGTCAGGCGGCGGGGACGACGGCGAGGGCCTCCACCTCGATGAGCAGGTCGTCGCGGACCAGCCCGGACACCTGGATCAGGGACGCGGCGGGGTCGACGCCGTCCGGCAGCATCTGCGTGCGGACGGCGCGCACGACGCCGACCGCGCTCGCGTCGAGCAGGAAGTAGCCGAGCCGGATCACGTGCTCCCAGCGGGCGCCGGCGGCGGCGAGCGCGGCCTCCAGGTTGGTGAACACCTGCCGGGTCTGGGCCTCCAGGTCGCCGGGGCCGACGAGGTTCCCTTCGCCGTCGAGCGCGATCTGGCCGCTGACCACGACGAGGCGTCCGGGGACGTCCACCGACACCACGTGGCTGTAGCCGGGGCCGGGCGCCAGGCCGGGCGCGTTGATCTGGCGGACGGCGCCGCCGTTGGGTCGCTGTTGTTCGTTCACGTGATCACGTTAACCGGCGCGCCCGGGGGTGGACGGGCGCGCCGGCGTCGCGGTGGCGGGGGTCAGCCGAGCAGTTCGCTGCGCAGGCGGGTCTTGAGTATCTTCCCGCCGGGGTTGCGCGGCAGTCCCTCCTCGCGGAACCAGAAGTGGACGGGCACCTTGAACGCGGCGATCCGCTCGCGCAGGAACGCCTGGATCTCCTCGGGGGCCGGCGCGGTGCCGGGGCGGGGCACGACGACGGCGCCGACCTCCTCGCCGAGCACGTCGTGGGGGACGCCGATGACGGCGCAGTCGGCGACGGCGGGATGCTCGTAGAGGGCGGCCTCGACCTCGGCGCAGTAGATGTTCTCGCCGCCGCGGATCAGCATGTCCTTGGCGCGGTCGACGATGTAGACGAACCCGTCGTCGTCGACGCGGGCCAGGTCGCCGCTGTGGAACCAGCCGTCCGCGAACGCCTGCGCGGTCGCCTCCGGCTTGTTCCAGTACCCCTTGATGACGTTGGGGCCGGCGATGAGCAGCTCGCCGACCTCGCCCGGCGGGAGGTCCTCCCCGGTGGCCGGGTCGACGACCCGCACGTCGCAGACGGCGACGGGCGGGCCGACGCTGTCGGGGTGCTCCAGGTAGTTCACGCCGCCGTTGTAGGTGGTGACCGAGGAGGTCTCGGTGAGGCCGTAGCCGTTGCCGGGGACCCGCTGGGGCAGCCGTTCCTTGATCTTGTCGACGAGGGCGGGCGCGGCGGGGGCGCCGCCGTAGCTGACGCCGGTGAGGCTGGAGGTGTCGTACTTGTCGAAGTCGGGGGAGGTCAGCACCTGCCAGGCCATGGTGGGCACGCCGCCGAACCCGGTGACGCGCTCGCGCTCGATCAGCTGCAGCGCCTTGGTGACGTCCCACTTGTACATCAGCACGACGGTGCCGCCCTGCAGGGCGCTGCTGACCAGGACCGAGTGGCAGCCGGTGGCGTGGAAGAACGGGACGCTCAGCAGGGTGACGCGGGGCTGCGGCCGGGTGAGCTGCTCGATCGTGGCGCCGGCGCGCACGCCGGCCGACAGCAGCCCGTAGGCGAGGCTGACGGGGTTGGTGGCGATGTTGCGGTGGGTGCCGAGGGCGCCCTTGGAGCGTCCGGTGGTGCCGGAGGTGTAGAAGATCGTGGCGTCGTCCTCGGGGTCGAGCGCCACGTCCGGCAGGCCGTCGGCGCCGTCGCCGAGCGCCCGGGCGAGGGCGGCGCCGAAGTCCTCGCCGCCGGCGGGCGGGGCGCCGCCGGGGCGGGCGACCAGCACCGGGATGCCCAGGCCGGGCAGGACCCCGGCGAGGCGTTCGGCGCGTTCGGCGTCGGCGATGAGGAGCCTGGCGCCGCTGTCGCGCAGCCCGTACTCCAGCTCGTCGGCGCTCCACCAGGCGTTCAGCGGGACGACGACGGCGCCGGCGACGGCGGCGCCGAAGAACGCCACCGACCATTCGGGGTAGTTGCGCATCGCGATCGCGACGCGGTCGCCCTTGGCGATGCCGTATTCGGCGACCAGCAGCCGCCCGAACGCCGCCGCGCGGCGGTGGTGCTCGGCGAAGCTCAGCCGGTCGTCCTCGTAGACCAGGAACGGGGCGTCGCCGTGCCCGCGCGACAGTTCCAGGATGTCGCGCAGGGTGGTCGGGGCGTTCTTCCAGACGCGGGTCCTGACGCCGCGGATGTCGACCTCGTCCATCTCGAACAGCTGACCCGGGGCCGTCAGCCGGGCTCTGACCTCGGCGATGCTCGTCAGTTCGGGGCCGTTCACTTCGCGGCTCTGCACGCGCGCCTCCCGCGGACCGTACCGGCGCGCCGCCGCGCGGCCCTTACACCGAACGCGGTTCGGCGCACCGTGGGGCAAATCTATGATTTGTCTCACTCCCTGGTCAACGGTCCGCCGCCGCCCGCGCCCGCACGGCCCGCCGCCGGCCCCCTCCCGGCCGGCCCACCCGGCGACACCGCCGCGGACCGTTCCACTCGAAGATCCCGACCTGCGACAATGGGGACATGACCGAGCGCAAGCCGATCGAGTACTGGCTGTCGGACATGGACGGCGTGCTGGTGCACGAGGGCCACCCCGTCCCCGGCGCCGACGAGTTCATCCGCAGGCTCGCCGCCTCCGGCAAGCCGTTCCTCGTGCTGACCAACAACTCGATCTACACCCGCCGCGACCTGTCGGCGCGGCTGGCCGCGGTCGGGCTGCAGGTCCCGGCCGAGTTCATCTGGACCTCGGCGCTGGCCACCGCACGGTTCCTGGCCGACCAGCGGCCCGAGGGATCGGCGTACGTGATCGGCGAGGCGGGGCTGACCACGGCGCTGCACGAGGCCGACTACGTCCTCACCGACATCCGGCCCGACTACGTGGTGCTGGGGGAGACCCGCACCTACAGCTTCTCCCAGATCACCCAGGCGATCCGGCTGATCGAGGGCGGCGCCCGGTTCGTGGCGACCAACCCCGACCCGATCGGCCCGTCCCAGGAGGGCTCGCTGCCCGCCTGCGGCGCCGTCGCCGCCCTGATCACCCGGGCGACGGGGGTGGAGCCCTACTTCGTCGGCAAGCCGAACCCGCTGATGATGCGGACCGCGCTGAACGTGGTCGGCGGGCACAGCGAGCAGACCGCGATGGTCGGCGACCGGATGGACACCGACATCGTCGCCGGCGTGGAGGCGGGCCTGGAGACGATCCTGGTGCTGACCGGGGTGACCCGCAAGGACGAGGTGGGCCGCTTCCCGTTCCGCCCGCACCGGGTGGTGCCCTCCATCGCCGACCTGATCGAGCTGATCGACGCCTGACCGGCGCCTGACCGGCCTGCGACCGGCTCCCGGGCCGGCGTTCGACCGATACGATCAAGGCGAGATCGACGATAGGCGCCGTCGTGCGTTCGCGCAGGTCGAGGGCTCGGTGGCACGCGGCGGGATCGGCCGGCGGTCCGCGGGCCGCACTGCCGCCGGACGCCTGCGCGCGCCCTGGCCGAGCGGAGCGCCGTGCACGACCTCCAGGACCCTCCCGCCCCGTCGCGCCCGCCGCTGCCGCCGCGCGGCGGGCCGCGCCGCCGCCGCACCGCCGTGACGGCGGTCGGCGTCGCGGCCGTGCTGGGCGCCGGCGCCGCCGGCGCCTGGCTGACGCTGGGCCGCGACGACCGCGCCCCGGCCGCCGGGACCCCTGCCTCGGGGGCGGTCTCGGCGTCGTCGTCACCGTCGGCGTCCGGGCGGTCCCCGAACGCGACGGGCAAGGCGGGCAGGACGAGGGCGGTGCAGGGACCGGTGGTCAACGGCCGCCGCCAGCCGCCGCGCGTCCGCATCCCCCGGGCGGCGAGCGGCCGGTACGCCGTGGTCCCGGGCACGGCGAAGCCGAAGGGGTCGCGCGGCACCCTTATCCGGTACACGGTGGAGGTCGAGCGGGGCCTGCCGATCACGGGCGCGGAGTTCGCGGCGGAGGTGCAGCGGGTCCTCAACGACCCGCGAAGCTGGGGGCACGGCGGCACCATGCGGTTCGAGCGGGTGAGCCGCGGGCCGGTGCGGTTCCGGGTGTCGCTGTCGAGCCCCGCGCTCACCGACCGGATGTGCGCGCCGCTGGTCACCGGCGGGGAGCTGTCGTGCCGGCAGGGGAACCGGTCGGTCATCAACGCCCTGCGCTACGGCGAGGGCGCCGCGTCCTACGGGCGCGACCTGGCCTCCTACCGCGAGTACGTGATCAACCACGAGGTCGGGCACGCGCTCGGCCACGGCCACCGGCAGTGCCCGGGCAAGGGGCGTCCCGCGCCGGTGATGGTGCAGCAGACCAAGTCGCTGTACGGCTGCTCCCCGAACCCGTGGCCGTTCCCCAAGGGCTGACCCCGGCCCCCGGGCGGTGCGGCGCCTAGACTCGGGGCCGACATGCGCATGATCAGAGGCGGGGGCTCCCGCGAGCTGGAGATCCGCCGGTCCCGGTTCGTGTGCACGCTGGCGCGCGCGGCGGACGAGGCCGAGGCGGTGGAGTTCCTGGCGCGGCACCGCCGCGCGCACCGCGACGCCACCCACAACTGCTCGGCGTACGTGGTCGGCGAGCACGGCGAGATCACCAAGAGCAGCGACGACGGGGAGCCGGCGGGGACGGCGGGGATCCCGATGCTGGAGGTGCTGGTGCGGCGGGGCCTGACCGGCACGGTCGCGGTCGTCACCCGCTACTTCGGCGGGGTGAAGCTCGGCGCGGGCGGTCTGGTGCGCGCCTACGGGCAGGCGGTGTCGGAGGCGATCGACGCGGTCGGGGTGGTGGAGCTGCGGCCGGTGCTGACGGTGACGGTGCGGGTGGAGCACGCGCTGGCGGGCCGGTTCCTGGGGGATCTGCACGGCCGCGGCGTCCAGCCGTCCGACGTCCGCTACGGCGAGGCGGTGGAGGCGGACGTGGCGGTGCCGCTGGCGGAGGTGGAGGCGTTCGAGGCGTGGGCGGCGCAGGTCACCGCGGGCCGCGCCGCCGTGGCGCGCGGCGCGGCCGGCCACGTCGAGGTGCCGGTCTGACGGGCGTCCGGCGCCGGGGTGCGGGCTCCGGGCGGGTCCGCACCCCGGCGTCGCGGGGTCATGCGCCGAGGAAGTCCTCCAGGGCGGGGGCGAGGACGTCGGGGGCGACGTCGTGGGTCTGGCCGTCCAGGACGCGGTGCGCGCCCCCGGGCAGCGCGGCGGCCAGGCGCCGGGCGGCGTCGCGCATCCAGGCGGGGCTCGCGCCGCCGGCCAGCACCAGCGCCGGGACGGTGACGGCGGCGGCGGTCGCGGTGGGCAGGACGCCTCCGGCGGCGTCGTCCATGACGGCGGAGTCGTAGGCGAGGGTCGGCGCGAGCGCCTCCAGGGCGGGCCACATGGGGGCGTGGCGCATCTGGGCGAGGAGTTCGGCGGGCATGCCGACGCCGGTCATGAACAGCTCCAGGGCGTCGCCGGGGCGGCCCTGTTCCAGGCGGCGGTTCAGCTCGGCGGCGTGGTCGCGGGTGTGCCGGACGCGGTCCGGCTCGTCGGGGGTGAAGGGGGGTTCGTAGAGGGCGAGGCGGGTGATGGGCAGGCCGTGCGCGGCGGCCCGCAGGGCCAGCACGGCGCCCGAGGACATCCCGTACACCGCGGCCTGCCCGCCGGCGGCGTCGATGACGGCGGCCAGGTCCTCGATCTCGCGGTCGACGGCGTAGGGGGCGGTGTCGCCGCTGCCGCCGCGTCCCCGGCGGTCGTAGGTGACGACGGTGCGGCGGGCGGCGAGCAGCGCCGCGAGGGGCGCGGCCGATCCGCGGTCGTTGAGCGCGCCGCCCACGCACACCAGGGCCGGTCCTCGGCCGGTGCGGTCGTAGGCGATGGGGGTGCCGTCCTTGGAGTGCACGGTGTCCATGGCGGTGTCCTTCCGGGTGTGGCGGTCGCCTCTGGAGGGCCGCGGTGCGCGGCCCGTTCGTGTCACCGACGTACGGGCGGGACGCGAACGGACACCCCGGCGCGAGTTTTCTTCTACCCGGTTTCCCGGACGTGCCGCGCCCGTCAGCCTTGCCCGGCCCCGGCTCCGGTGTCGGGGGCGGTGACCTCGGCGAGGCGGCGGGCCAGGTAGCGGCGGTCGGCGTCGCCGGGGGCCAGGGCGAGGGCGGAGCGGTAGGCCCCGGCGGCCTCGGCGCGGCGTCCCAGGCGGCGCAGCAGGTCGGCGCGGGTGGCCGGCAGCAGGTGGTAGCCGTCGAGGGCGCCTTCCCGCTCCAGCCGCTCGACCAGGTCGAGACCGGCGCGGGGGCCGCGGGCCATGCCGACGGCGACGGCGCGGTTGAGCGCGACGACGGGGGTGGGGGCGAGGCGGGCGAGGACGTCGTAGAGCGCCGCGATCTGCGGCCAGTCGGTGGAGGCGGCGTCGGGGGCGGTGACGTGGCAGGCGGCGATGGCGGCCTGCACCAGGTAGGGCCCGGCGGGGCGTCCGGCGGCGCGGGCGTCGAGCAGCGCGGCGTCCAGGAGCCGCGTGCCCTCCTCGATCTCGGCCGCGTCCCAGCGGGCGCGGTCCTGGTGCTCGAGCGTGACGAGGGCGCCGGCGGCGTCGACGCGGGCGGCGGCGCGGGCGTCGTGCAGCAGCATCAGGGCCAGCAGGCCGCGCGGTTCGGGCTCGGCGGGCATCAGCGCGGCCAGCACGCGCGCCAGCCGGATCGCCTCGGCGCTCAGCCGGCGCCGCTCGGGCCCGTTCCCCGAGGCGTCGTCCCCGGCGGTGTACCCCTCGTTGAACAGCAGGTACAGCACGGCGAGGACGGCGCCGAGGCGGCGGGGCAGCAGGTGCGGCGGCGGGACGCGGTAGGGGACTCCGGCGGCGCGGATCTTGCGTTTGGCGCGGGTGAGGCGCTTGGACATCGCGGGTTCGGAGACCAGGAACGCGCGGGCGATCTCGGCGGTGGTGAGGCCGGCGAGGGTGCGCAGGGTCAGCGCGACGCGGGCCTCGGGCGCGAGCGCGGGATGGCAGCAGGTGAACATCAGCCGCAGCCGGTCGTCACCGAACCCGTCCTCGCGGCCGCCGTCCTCGCCGGGGCCGCTGGCGGGCGGGCCGGGGGCGGTGAGGGCGGCCCGGCGAAGACGGTCGGCGCCGGCGGCGTCGCGGCGGAGCCGGTCCACGGCGCGGTTGCGGGCGGTGGTGGTGAGCCAGGCGCCGGGGCGTGCGGGGACGCCGTCGCGGGGCCAGCGGCGCAGGGCGGCGGTGAAGGCGTCCTGCGCGCAGTCCTCGGCGAGGTCCCAGTCGCCGGTCATGCGGATCAGGGTGGCGACGATCTGTCCCCATTCGGTGCGGAACGCCGCGGCGGCGGCCGCGGCCGCCGCGTTCCCGGCCGCGCCTGGCGCCGGTTCGGGGCGTCGCTCGGGACGGGGGGCGGGGAGGGTCACGGTTCGTGGACGGGGCGGATCTCGATCTGGCCGAGCCGGGCCCAGGGGTGCCGGGACGCGATCTCGACGGCCTCGTCCAGGTCGGCGCACTCGATGAGGCTGAACCCGCCGACCTGGTCCTTGGTCTCGGCGAACGGCCCGTCGGTGAGCAGCACCTCGCCGTCGCGGACCTTGACGGTGGTGGCGGTGTCGGCGGGGGCCAGCCCGGCGCCGCCGTACACCACGCCGCGGCGGGTCATCTCCTCCGACCAGCCGCCGCAGCCGGTGGCGGCGGCCTCTTCGGGATCGGTCCCGGCGGTCTCGTCGCTGCAGATCATCAGCACGTAGCGCACAGGGCCTCCCGCGGTCGCCGGACGAGATCGCTCTCCCGGGCAGGATGCCAGATCGCGGGGGCCCTGCGCACCGGCTCGCGGCCGGGTGCCGCGGTCGGCGGGTGGCCGAACTCCCTGATGGCCTCCGCAGACCTGCTGGTGGGGCGTTGACGCAGGTCAAAACGGGTGGCGTAACAGTGGCGCAATCTCGCTGGGGCATCCTGGACGGGGCGGGCCGCCCGCGCGGGGCGGCGCGCCGGCCACCGGACCGGGGAGGGGCATGGGCGGGACGTCGCGGGCGGGGCGGGGCGAGTGGGTGTCGTCGCGGCCGCGGGCCGAGCGGGCCCGGCAGGCCGCCGACGTGCTGCGCCAGCAGATCACCGGCGGCGCGTTCCCCGGCGGGACGCTCCCGGGCGAGCGTGAGCTGGGCGAGCGGCTCGGCGCGTCCCGCAACGCCGTCCGCGAGGCGCTGGCGCTGCTGCGCGCCGAGGGTCTGATCACGCGGCGGCGCGGGGTGGGCACCACGGTGGTCGCGGCCAAGCACGGGCACGGGCTGGACCGGCTGGCGGGACTGGCGGAGGCGCTCACCGGGCACGGCACGGTCACCAACGAGGTCCGCGAGATCGCCCGGGTCCCGGTGCCGCCGCCGGCGGTGGCGGCGCGGCTCGCGCTGCCGCCCGGCGCGGGCGCGGTGCGCGTGGAGCGGCTGCGGCGGCTGGAGGGCGAGCCGCTGTCGCTGGACACCACCTACCTTCCCGGCGACATCGGCGAGGGCCTGCTGCGGCGCCCGGACCTCGGCCGGGAGCTGGCCGGGCGGGACCTGTTCGGGCTGGTCGAGAAGGTCGCCGGGCAGCGGCTCGGCCGGGCGGAGGTGCAGGTGCACGCGGTGGCGGCCGCGCCGGCGACGGCGGCGCCGCTGGGCGTCCCGGCGGGCGCGGCGATCTTCGCGATCGACCGGCTCGCGCATCTGGCCGACGGGCGTCCGGTCGACAGCGAGGCGGTGCACATCCGCGCGGACCGCCTGACGCTGCGCGCCACCCTGTACCGCGCGCCGGGACCGCCCGGCGCCTGATCGCGCCCGCGGCGGCGCGGGCCCGGTCCGGGCGGGCCCGGCGCGGCGCTCGGTGCCGGTGCCGGTCGTGGGGTGTCCCGTTGCGAGCGAGAGGAGGAGCCGTGGGCGGTCTCGGAGTGCCCGTGCTGGCGGGGCTGGTGCTGGTCGGGCTGGTCGCGGGGGTCGGCATCACGGCGGTCGGGCCGGGCGGGGTGCTGGTGACGGTCGGGCTGTTCACGCTCACGGGGTTGTCGCCGGCGCAGGTGGCGGGCACGGCGATCGTCACGCACGTGGCGACCGGGGCGCTGGCGACGGCGGCCTACACCCGGTCGGGGCAGCTGCGCGAGCGCGGCACGCGGCGGGCTGCGGTGGTGCTGGCGGCCGCCGCGGTCGCGGGGACCCCGCTGGGCGTGCTGGTCAACAGCGTGGTGCCGGGGCGGGTGTTCGGGATCCTGCTGGGGGTGTTCGTGGCGCTGGTGGGGGCGCTGGTGTGGCGCCGCGCGGGCCGTCCCGCCGCCGCGTCCGACCATGCACCCGCGGGTGAGGGGGGCGCGCGGGGGCCGGGGGCGCCGGTGGTGGCGGCGGTCGGGTTCGCGGTGGCGGTGGCGAGCGGGGTGTTCGGGATCGGCGGGCCGATGCTGAGCGTGCCGCTGCTGGTGGTGCTGGGCGTGCCGGTGCTGTCGGCGCTGGCGGCGGCGCAGGCGCAGTCGGTGGTGATCGCGACCGTGGGGACGGTCGGGTACGTGGCGGCGGGGGCGGTGGACTGGCCGCTGGCGGCGCTGACCGGGGTGCCGGAGCTGGCGGGGGTGCTGCTGGGCTGGGTGATCGCGCGGGCGGTCCCGGCGGGCGCGCTGACCGGTTCGCTGGTCGTCAGCCTGTTCGCCCTGGCGCCCTACCTGGCCCTGCACGGCTGACCCGGGCGCCGGCGGGTCCCGGCGGGGCGCCCGAGGGCGCGGGGGCGCGGCGTGGCGCGGGCGTCAGCCGCCGAGGCTGTCGAGGGCGGTGTCGAGGCGCTGGGCGAGGCGTTCGAGCTGCTCGTCGTTGGCGCCGGTGTCGAGTTCGGCGATGACGGCGTCGCGGGTGGTGATCACCAGGGCGTCGTCGGCCTCGCCGCGTCCGGTGGGCGTGGACGGGACGACGGCGGCGTGCCCGCCGACGACGACGAGGGCGGCGCCGCGGTCGGTGGAGGCCAGCAGTTCGTGCAGGTGGGCTGGTGTGATCGTCGGCATCGGGTGACCTCCTGTGGATGTTCGGCGGGGCGTGCGGGCCGAGGCGGGCGAGGCGCGGCGCGGGGGCTGCGCGCCCGGGGTCAGGGTTTCTGGCCGACGCCGGTGGCGATCTCGCGGGCGCGGGTGGGGCCGCCGGTGCCGGGCGCCAGGGGCGGGGTGTCGCGTCCGGCGCCGGTCCGCAGGCCCTCCAGGAAGGCGGCCATCGCGTCGCGGGCGGTGTGGCGGGGCGTCCAGCCGAGCTCGGCGCGGGCGCGCGCGGTGTCCATGATCGGCACTTGCAGGGCCAGGTCGAACAGGCCGGGCGAGGCGGGGACCAGGTGCAGGTTCCAGGCGGCGGCCAGGACGGCGCGCACGCCGCGGGCGGGCAGCCGGACGGTGCGGGCGTCGAGCAGGTCGGCCAGGACGGCGGGGTCGATGACGGGCTCGGCGGCGATGTTGAAGGCGCCGCGGGCGTCGCCGAGCGCGGCGAGCGCGAACGCCTGCCCGGCGTCGGCGGAGTGCAGGGCCTGGAAGCGCAGGCCGGGCAGGTCGGGGACGACCGGGACGCGGCCGGGCCGGGCGAGGCGGCCGGGCAGCAGCGGCCCGGCGAACAGGCGGCGCTGCTGGGCGGCGCTCTGGCGCTCGAACACGAAGCCGGGGCGGATCCGCACGACGCGGGTCTGCGGGCGGCGGGCCTCGAAGGCGTCCAGGAGGCGTTCGACGTAGGCCTTCTCGCGGCTGTAGGCGGCGCCGGGCCAGCCGTGGGTGGGCCAGGACTCGTCGACGGCGCGGTCCTTGGGGCCGGGGGAGTAGGCGCCGACGGAGGACGCCACCACCAGGGCGGGCACGCCGGCGTCGGCGACGGCGTCGGCGACGGCGTCCAGGACGCGGGTGGTGCCGACGACGTTGGAGTCCCAGGTGACGGCGGGCCGGTGGGTGGGCTGGAACAGCCAGGCGAGGTGGATCACGGCGTCGGCGCCGCGCAGCAGCGGGACCAGGTCGGTGTCGGTGACGTCGGCCTGCGCCCATTCGACTCCGCCGTCGCGGGCGGCCCGCGCGCCGGGGCCGCGGCGCGACAGCCCGAGGACGGAGGTGGCGCGGGGATCGGCGGTGAGCGCTTCGACGGTGCTGGTGCCGATGTTGCCGGTGGCGCCGGTGACCACGACCCGCATGGTGTTCCCCCTCAGTCGTCCCTGCAGGTGGACGGCCCCATTCCCGCCATGCGCCGGTCTACACGCCCGGCGGCGCGCGCCTCCGCGGTGCCCTCCGCGGTGCCTTCCGCGGGGGGGCGCCGTGCCGGGGTCAGGCGTGCGTGCCGGGGGTGGTGCGGCGGGCGCGGAACGCGGCGGCCTTGGCGCGGTTGCCGCACTGGCGCATGTCGCACCAGCGGCGGGTGCGGCGTCGGGAGGTGTCCAGGTAGAGGCGGGTGCAGGGGTCGGCCTGGCATTCCTTGAGCACGCCGCGGCCGGCGTCGACGCCGTCGTCGGTGCGTTCTCCGGGTCCGGCCGCGGCGGCGAGCAGGTCGACGGCGGCGCGGGCGGCGGCGGCCAGGACGGCGGTGGCGTCGCCGTCGCGGTGCACGGCGCCGTCGCCGGTGAGGCGGGGGACGGGCGGTGCGGCGGCGGCCCGGCGGTTGATCAGGTCGCGGTCGTCGGCGGCGGGGGCCCGGCCGTGCAGGACGGCGGTCGCGGCGCGGTAGATCGCCTCGCGGAGGTCGACGGCGGCGGCGAGGTCGGCGTCGCTCACCGGGGGCGGGTCGGTGACGAGCCCGGCGGCGACGGCCCAGCGGGCGAGCCGGTCGGGGGCGGTGAGCAGGTCGCGGCGGTCGTCGCGGCGGTGCTGGACGGTCCCGGCGAGATCGAGGGCGAGGTCGCCGGAGTGGAAGGTGAACTCCATCCCCCCATGGTAACCGGCTTGACAGGTTACGAACGGTGGTCCGAGGATGAATAACCATCAAGACCGGTTACTTATGGAGGTGCCTCATGGTGGTCCCGCGCACCCCGGCCGCGCCGTCTCCGGAGACGGCGTCCGCCAAGGCGGGACGGCGAAGGGCGGCGCCGGCGGACCCGAGCGGCACCCGGTCCGGCGGCGAGCGCAGGGGAGTGGCGGGCGCGGCGATGCCGGCGGTGTTCGTCCTGCTGTGGAGCAGCGCGTTCATCGCCGGAGCGATCGGGGTGGACGCCGCCCCTCCGCTGCTGCTGATCTTCGCGCGGTTCGCCGCCGCCGGGCTCCTGCTGGCCGGCTACGCGATCGCCGTCCGGGCGCCGTGGCCGCGGGGCCGCGCCCTCGCGCACCTGGCGGTGTCGGGGCTGCTCATCCAGGCCGTCCAGTTCGGGGCCCTCTACAGCGCCATGGCGATGGGCCTGCCCGCCGGGGTCGTCGCGCTCGTCCAGGGCCTGAACCCGGTCGTGATCGCGCTGCTGGCGGCGCGGGTCCTGGGGGAGCGGGTCACCGGACGCCAGTGGGCCGGGTTCGGGCTCGGCGCCGCCGGGGTCGTGCTGGCCGTCGCCGACCGCGTCGCCTTCTCCCCCCTCGGGGTGGTCCTGTGCCTGGTCGGGCTCCTCGGCCTCAGCCTCGGCACCCTCTACCAGAAGCGCCACGTCACCGACATGGACGTGCGCACCGGCACCGCCGTGCAGTTCCTGGTCGCCGCACCGCCGCTCGGCGCGCTGTCGCTGCTGACCGAGACACCGGCCGTCGCGCACTGGGGCGCGTTCGGCGCCTCGCTCGCCTGGATGGTGGCGGTGAACTCCATCGGGGTGTTCCTTCTGCTGAACACCATGCTGCGCCGTTCCCCGGCC
This sequence comes from Actinomadura nitritigenes, assembly GCF_017573545.1. Lineage (GTDB taxonomy): Bacteria > Actinomycetota > Actinomycetes > Streptosporangiales > Streptosporangiaceae > Spirillospora > Spirillospora nitritigenes. The sequence goes on from NZ_JAGEOK010000016.1 coordinate 162,035, forward strand.
TCGACCGTCGCCGCCCTGTTCTTCCTGACCCCGTCGGTCACCGCGGTGCTGGCGTGGGCGGCGCTCGGGCAGGCGCTGGACCCGCTCGCCGGCGCCGGGCTCGTCCTCGGCGGCGCCGGCGTCCTGCTGGCCGGCCGCCGCTGACACCGCCCCGCACAGCCCACGACCGGCCCGCGCGCTCGGCCGGTTCGGCGGGCCCGGCCCGTCCCGGGGGCGCCGGGCCCGCCGGTCAGGCGGGGGACGGGTCCGGGCCGTCCGGGCGGCAGTGCAGGCACGGCCGGTACCCCGCGGCCCGCGCGGCGGCCAGGTCCCGGAACCCGCGCCGGTGCGAGGGCGCGATCCGGCGCGCGTCGGCGCACGTCGGGAAGCACACGATCCCGGTGGTGTCGCTGCCGACCAGCCGCACCCCGCGCCGCGCCAGCCCGGCGACCTCGTCCACGTCGACGTCCTCGGCGCGCAGCAGCCGCTCCTTGGCCGCCGCCCCGAACACGTACTCGCCCAGCGACCCGTCCGACCGGGTCACCCGATGGCAGGGGATCAGCAGCGGCACCGGATTGCGGCCCAGCGCCGACCCGACCGCCCGCACCGCCTTCGGACGCCCCGCACGCCGCGCCACCCACGCGTACGGGCGGGTCTGCCCGCGCGGGATCGTCGCCGCGGCCCGCAGCACCGCCGCCTCGAACCCGCTGAGCCCGCGCAGGTCCAGCGCCAGGTCGCCGAGCCGCCCCGTCCGCAGCGCCGGGACCAGCCCGGCGGGCGGCGCGTCGGCGGGCAGCAGCGGCCGCGCGAACCGCTCCCGGAACGACGCGGTGAACTCCTCCTCGTCCAGCCCGGCCCGCACGTACGCCACACCGCGGTCGGTGAACGCCACCCGCAGGTGCTCCAGCGGCCCGTCCACCTCGACGCGGCGCGCGGCGATCCGGTCCAGCAGCGCGGGCGGCGCGTCGGCGGCGAGCCCGGCCAGGCCCTCCAGCAGCGCGTCGGACGCGGGATCGATGCCGCTCATCGGGCACCCCCTTCTTCCTGATCATGGTGCAGGCGACGCAGGCGCGCCAGGCCGCGGGAGACGTGCGACTTCACGGTGCCCTCCGGCACTCCCATCACCTCCGCGATCTCCGCGACCGGCAGGTCGGTGACGTGCCGCAGCACCACCGCGGCGCGCTGCGCCTCCGGCAGGGCCGCCAGCAGCCCCGCCAGCTCCCGCCCGGTCTCGTGCCGCGCCGCCGCGTCCTCCACGCCCTCGGCGGGGTCGGGCGGGTCCGGTGCGTCCTCCAGCGGACCCGGCGGCGGCCTGCGCGCCGCCGTGCGCAGCCCGTTGCGCCACACGTTCGTCAGGATCGTCAGCAGCCACGCCCGGGGCCGCAGGTCCGCGATCCGCTCCGGCCCGTACCCGCACAGCGCCCGGTAGGCCCGCAGGAACGCCTCGGCGGACAGGTCCTCGGCCTCCGCCCACCGGCCGCACAGCCGCAGCGCGGTGGAGAACACCGGCCCCCGGTACGCCTCGTACATCACGGCGAACCCGCCGTCCAGGTCGCCGGACAGCGCGGCGACGACCCGCGCGCCCGCGGCGTCGCCCCCGCCTTCGGCGCTCCCGCCGCCGGAAGCCCCGGTGGACGCCTCGGCGGGCCGGATCGAAACCTCGTCGGTAACCGTCACATCCCCTTCAACACCGCCGCCGCCCGGCCCGTTGCGCCCTTGGGCCCGCGACGCCGCCCCGGGCCCCGGTCGCCGGCCGGGGAGCGGAGTCAGCCGAGCCAGCCCGGGCGGATCATCCCCGACTCGTAGGCCAGCACCACCAGCTGCGCCCGGTCCCGCGCCCCCAGCTTGGACAGGATACGGCTGACGTGCGTCTTGGCGGTCGCCGGCGACAGCACCAGCCGCTCGGCGATCTCCTCGTTCGACAGGCCCTGCGCGACGAGCTCCAGCACCTCCCGCTCCCGCGCCGTCAGCACGTCCAGCTCCACCGACGGCGGTGGCGCGCTGATCCGGGAGGCGAACTCGGCGATCAGCCGCCGCGTCACCGCCGGCGCCAGCAGCGCGTCACCGCGCGCCACCACCCGCACCCCGTGGATCAGCTCCGGCGGCTCGGTGTCCTTCACCAGGAACCCACTGGCCCCCGCCTTGATCGCGCCGTACACGTAGTCGTCCAGGTCGAACGTCGTCAAGATCACCACCTTGACGTCCGCCAGGGCGCGGTCGGTGACGATCCGCCGGGTCGCCTCCAGCCCGTCCAGCACCGGCATCCGCACGTCCATCAGCACCACGTCCGGGCGCAGCTCGCGCGCCAGCCGCACCGCCCGCTCGCCGTCCCCGGCCTCGGCGACGATCTCGATGTCGTCCTCGCCCTCCAGGATCGAGCGGAACCCGGCCCGCACGAGCGTCTGGTCGTCGGCCAGCGCCACCCGGATCACGTGTCCTCCCGCATCGCCCGCCCGGGCCTTCCGTCCGCCACCTGTTCTCCCGCTCCCTCGTCGTGCCCCCGGCGGCCGCCCGGGGCGTCCAGCGGCAGCCGCGCCCGCACCCGGAACCCGCCGCCGGGGCCCGGGCCCGCGGTCAGCTCGCCGCCGACCGCCACGGCCCGCTCCCGCATGCCGCGCAGCCCGTTGCCGCCCGCCGGCACGCTCGCCGGCACGCTCGCCGGCACGGCCGCCGGGCCGTCCTCGCGCCCGCCCGCCGCGGCGGTGCCGCCGGGCGGGCCCGCCCCATCATCGTCGATCTGCACGATCACCGCGTCCGCGGTGCACCGCACCTCCACCGTCACCGTCCCCGCGCCCGCATGCCGGACGACGTTGGTCAGCGCCTCCTGCACGATCCGGTACCCCGCCAGCCCGACCGGCGCCGGCACCGCCGCCAGCCGCCCACCGCCCGCACCGCCGGTGTCGTCATCGGTGCCGCCGGTGCCGTCACCGGCGGCGAGGTCACCGGCCCGCCGCACCCGCAGCCCCGCGGCCGCCGTGCGCTCCAGCAGCTCACCGACCCGCGCCAGCGACGGCACCGGCTCCACCGGCCCCGCCCCGCCGCCGGGCTCGTCGACCTGCCGCAGCACCCCCAGCACCCCGCGCAGCTCCCGCAGCGTCTGCCGGCTCGCCGCCTTGATCGCCTCGAGCGCCGCGTACGCCCGCGCCGGATCGTCGCGCCGGTGCAGCGCCGCCCCCGCCTGCACGTTGATCAGCGAGATCTGGTGCGCCAGCACGTCGTGCAGCTCCCGCGCGATCCGCAGCCGCTCCTGCGCCGCCCGCCGCAGTGCCTCCTCCTCCCGGCCGCGCTCGGCCGCGGCGGCGCGCCGCTCGGCCTCCTCGACCCGGATCCGCCGCCCCCGCACGTACTGCCCGATCCCGACCGTCACCAGCAGCGCCAGCGACAGCGACGCCACGCCCCGCGCGTCGGCCACCGCGTCCGGATCGCCGCCGCCCCCGCCCCGCACCGCCGAGGTCGTCAGGAACCCCGCGTTCACCACGATCACCGCGCCCAGCGGCACCGCGAGCCGGCACTGCACCGCCGCGTTGAACAGCGCCACCAGGAACACGAACGCGATCGGCCCGTCCGGATACCCCAGCGGGTAGTACAGCGGCGGCACCACGGTCGCCACCACCAGCAGCACCACCGGATGCCGGCGCCGCCACACCAGCGCCAGCGTCGTCACCGCGATCAGCGCCAGCCCGCCCGGCCACAGCGGGCGGTCGCCGGGCTTGACCGCGACCGCGCTCATCACCAGCGTGACCACCAGCGCGGCCACCGCCGGCACCACCTCGCCGACCCGCCCGCGACCCCACCGGCCGTCCCACTCCCGCCGGAACCGGGCCGACCACGGCCGCGACGGCGGGCTCGGCGGGACGGAACGCCCGGGACGCGGCGAGGGCACGGTCACCCGCCCACCGTAGCGGCCCCTGACTTTCGGCAGTATCACCGCAGATCACCGGCTTGTACCGTGGTCCGGGTGAACGACCCGGCCACCACCGTCCCGCGGCGCCCGGGGGAGCGGGCCACGGCCACCCCCGCACCCGCCGCCGCCCGTGCGCCCGCCCACCCGACCGGCACCCGCGCCACCCGCGTCTCCCATGCCGCCGTCGCCGCGCTGCGGGCGGCCCGCGCGGAGGCCCGCGCCGCCCTCCACCGGCCCCGCAGATCCCTGCTGGTCAAGGACATCGCCCTGTGGGCGGTCCTGGCGCTGCCCGCCGCGTTCGACCTGGTCTCACCGCTCGACCCGGCGGCCCCGTCCTGGTGGCTGCGGATCGCCGCGCTCGGCGTCCTGGCCGCCGCCGTCGCGATCTCCCGGACGCGCCCGACCGCCGCGCTGCTCACCGCCATCGCGCTGATCCCCGTGCACGGCAACTTCGTGTTCGCGATGCCCGTCATGTCCTACCTGACCGGGCTGCGGACGCCCCGCGCCCGCCCGGTGCTGTGGGGATTCACCACCGTGTTCGCCGCCGGCACCCTCATCAACATCGCCCGCGGCATCGACGTCACCACCTGGTTCCCCCTGACGCTGTGGCTGGTGCTGCTCGGCGTCCTGCCCTGGCTCGTCGGCCGCTACTGGCAGCAGTACCAGGAACTCCTGCACGCCGGCTGGGAACGCGCCGACCGCCTCGAACGCGAGCAGCGCATCACCGCCGAACGCGAGCGCCTGCGCGAACGCGCCCGCATCGCCCAGGACATGCACGACTCCCTCGGCCACGAACTCGCCCTCATCGCCGTCCGCGCCGGCGCCCTGCAGGTCGCCCCTGGCCTCGAGGACCGCCACCGCGCCGCCGCCGCCGAACTGCGCGCCGGCGCCGCCGACGCCACCGAGCACCTCCGCGAGATCATCGGGATCCTCCGCGACGACACCGCCCGCCGCGCCGCGGCGGGGGAGACCACCACCGGGGCCGCGCCGGACGCCGCCGCCCGGCCCGTCCACGAAAGCGTCCACGACCTCGTCGAACGCGCCCGCGCCTCCGGCGTCCCCGTCCGCCTGGACACCGCCGCCGGCCCGGCCCCCGGCCCCCTCCCGCCCATGATCGCGCTCGCCGCCCACCGGATCGTGCAGGAGGCCATCACCAACGCCGCCAAACACGCACCCGGCGCCGCGATCACCGTCACCCTCACCCGCCGCGCCTCCGCCACCGGCGGCGCCGACCCTGCCGAGCCCGCCGAGCCCGCCGAGCCCGCGATCACCGTCACCGTCGCCAACGACGCCCCGCCCGGCGGCCCCGCCCTCCTCCCGCCCGGCGGCGGCCACGGCCTCACCGGCCTCACCGAACGCGCCCGCCTCGCCGGCGGCACCCTGCACGCCGCACCCGCGACCGGCGGCGGCTTTACCGTCCGCGCCGTCCTGCCCGAGACACCGCCGCCCGGCCCCCGCCCCCTGGACGCCCCCGACGGCCCCTCCGAATCCGCGCGCCACCTCGAACGCGAACGCCGCCAGGTCCGCCGCGGCCTCATCACCGCCATCGCCGTCCCCGCCGCCCTCATCGCCGCGCTCGGCGCCGTCATGCTCGGCTACTACACCTACGCCACCCTCAACTCCGTCCTGCCGCCCGCCGACTACGCCGCCCTGCGCGTCGGCGACACCCGCGACCACGTCGAGCGCCTGCTCCCGCCCGTCCAGGCCACCGAGGCCGGCACCGTCCGCGCCCGCGTCCCCGAACCGCCCGGCGCCCGCTGCCGCTACTACCGCCCCACCGCCGACCTGCTCGGCACCGGCCACCTCTACCGCCTGTGCTTCAGCGGCGGCCGCCTCACCGCCAAGGACACCTACAGCACCGCCGACCCCGCCACGAAAGGCCCCGAGTGATCCGCGTCCTGCTCGCCGACGACGAGACCATGATCCGCGCTGGAGTCCGCGCCATCCTGTCCGCCGACCCCGGCATCGACGTCGTCGCCGAGGCCGGCGACGGCCGCGAAGCCGTCGACCTCACCCTCGCCCACCACCCCGACGTCGCCCTCCTCGACATCCGCATGCCCCGCATGGACGGCCTCACCGCCGCCGACGAACTGCGCCGCGCCGCCCCCGCCACCGCCGTCGCCATCCTCACCACCTTCGGGGAGGACGACTACATCGCCCGCGCCCTCACCGGCGGCGCCAGCGGCTTCCTGCTCAAGTCCGGCGACCCCCACGAACTCATCGCCGGCGTCCGCGCCGTCGCCGCCGGCGCCGCGTTCCTGTCGCCCAAGGTCGCCCACCGCGTCATCACCGAGCTGTCCGGCGGGCGCATGGCCGCCGGCGCCGCCGCCCGCCGCCGCGCCGAAGCGCTCACCCCCCGCGAACGCCAGGTCCTCGCCCTCCTCGGCGCCGGCCTGTCCAACGCCGAGATCGCCGGCCGCCTCCACGTCGTCGAAGGCACCGTCAAGGCCTACGTCAGCGCCATCCTCACCCGCCTGGACGTCAAGAACCGCGTCCAGGCCGCCGTCCTCGCCCACGAAGCCGGACTCGTCCACGACCCCACCCCCTGACCACCCCCTCTCACCTCCGGCGGACCCCGCGCGCGACGGGGCCGCCGCACCGACCACGGCGCGACGGCCCCCGGAGCCCACGTGCGGACGGGCGCGTCAGGCGTCCCGGCGCCGCAGCACCACCACACCGCCCCACAACGCCGCCACCGCCCACGCCGCCAGGATCGCCGCCCCGACCCCTGCCGGATACGGGCCGTCCCCGTTCATGAAGTGCCGCCCCGCACCGCTCGGCAACGCGTCCGCCGCGTGCCGCCCCACGCTCGAACCGGCGTTCTCCAGCAGCATCGGCAGCACCAGAAGGAACAGGAACGCCGTCGTCAACGTCCCCGCCGTGCTCCGCAGCATCGCCCCCAGCCCCAGCACCAGCAGGCACACCAGCGCCAGATACACCCCCGACTGCAACGCGTCGTCGGCGAACACCACCGACCGGAACCGGCCCCATCCGCCCAGCACCGGACCCGCGACCGCCGTCCCCACCACGCCCAGCACCACCCCGGCCGGCAGCATCACCCCCGCCAGCACCCCCGCCTTCGCCGCCAGCATCCGCCCCCGCCGCGGCACCCACTGCAACGTCGACCGGATGCTCCCCGTCGCGTACTCACCGGTGATCACCAGGATCGCCACCGCCACCACCACGAACTGGACCATGTCCAGCGCCGCGATCGCGACCCCGCTCACCGACACCACCCCCTGATCGTCCGACGCCACCTCGTTGGTGTTGTTCGACACCGTCGACGACGCCAGGATCAGGCACATCAGCCCCATCAGCACGGCCGCGCACGCAAGGCCCCACCACGTCGACCGCACCGACCACAGCTTCGTCCACTCCGCCGCGACCGCCCCCCGCAGCCCGCCGCCGGCCCGCACCACCCCACCGGACCCGGTCCGCACCGTCGCCGCCATCACGCCTCCACCCCGGCCGCCGCGCCGGCGCCGTACTCCACGCTCGTCCCCGTCAGCTCCATGTACGCCTCCTCCAGCGACGCCTTCTCCTCACTCAGCTCCAGCAACGGAACCCCCGCCTCGAACGCCAGCCACCCGACCCGATCCACCGGCAACCCCGTCACCACCAGCTCCTCCGCCGACACCCGCACCACCTCGACACCCCTCCGCCCGACACCCCCAGACGGGACACCCCCAGACGGGACGCCCCCGGACGGGACGGCCTCCGCCTCCACCCGCGCCGCCAGCTCCGCCGCCCGCGGACTGCGCACCCGCACCGCGTTCCGCGAACTCGCCGCGATCACCTCCGCCACCGGCGCATCCGCGATCAGCCGGCCCCTCCCGATCACCACCAGCCGGTCCGCCGTCAGCTGCATCTCGCTCATCAGATGCGACGACACGAACACCGTCCGGCCCTCCGCCGCCAGCGACCGCATCAACCGCCGCACCCACAGCACCCCGTCCGGATCCAGCCCGTTCACCGGCTCGTCGAACAGCAGCACCCCCGGATCGCCCAGCAGCGCGCCCGCGATCCCGAGCCGCTGCCCCATCCCCAGCGAGAACGACCCCGCCCGCTTCCCGGCCACCCCCTCCAGACCCACCAGCCCGAGCACCTCGTCCACCCGCCCCGCCGCGATCCCGTTGCTGCGCGCCATCGCCAGCAGATGCCGCCGCGCCGACCGCCCCGGATGCACCGCCTTCGCCTCCAGCAACGCCCCCACCTCGCGCAGCGGATGCCGGAACTCCGCATACCGGCGGCCGCCCACCAGCGCCGCACCCGCGCTCGGACGATCCAGCCCCACGACCATCCGCATCGTCGTCGACTTCCCCGCCCCGTTCGGCCCCAGGAACCCCGTCACCTTCCCGGCCGCCACCTCCAGCGACAGACCGTCCACCGCCGTCCTGTCCCCGTACCGCTTCGTCAGACCACGCAACGCGATCATCACACCGTCCCTCCGGCCCCGACATCCCGACAACGCCAGAACCTAGGCGGCGGGGGAGCGGCCCCACAGTGCCCGAACGCCACCCCCCGACCCCCACTTTCGACAGGGAACCCGCACCCGCCCGCACCCGTCCGCACCCGTCCACACGAACGGAACGGGCCGCCCCGGTGCCACCACCGGAACGGCCCGCCACACCCGCGGAGCGCTACGAACCCGGCCGATGATGCCGCCCCACCGCACCACCCGGCCCGCCGACGCCCCGCACACCGCCCATCACGTCCGGCATCGTCACCGCCGCATCGTCCATCCGCGTCACACCCGCAGCGCCCGCGGCACCCGCCGGCACCGGCTGCTGAACCGGCCCCGCACCACCGAACCCCGCACCCGCTGGCGCAGCCACCGGACGCGCCCCCAGCAGCACCGCCGCCACCGGGAACCCCCGCAGGAAATCCACTAGCGGCTCGGCCGGCCGCACCAGCACCAGCGCGACCACCGGAGCCACCACCACCCCCACACAGAACCCCGCCGCCACGTCATGCGGGTAATGCACACCCACGAACACCCGCGAGAACGCCATCAGCACCGCCAACGGCAGCACCAGCGGAGCCAGCGCCCGCCACACCACCACCAGCACCGCCGCCGACCCCGCCGCGATCGTCGCGTGATTGCTCGGGAACGACCAGTCCCCAGGCGGCGGACACGACGCGATGTGCACCGCCCCCGCCACCGCCCGGCACGGCCGCTCCTCCTGGAGGAAGTCCTTCGACACCTCGCTCACCAGATACGCCGCCACCATCGCGAACGGCGCCGACAACGCCAGCCCCATCGCCCGCGCGTCCAGGCCCCGCGCCCGCCACCAGCCCGCCGCGAACAGCACCGCGAACAACAGCAGACCCGCGTTCGTGCCCACGTCCGCCACCGAATGCACCCACGACGGCGTACCCCACGCCCACTCGGTGACGTCCCGGTACAGATGCACGCTGAAATCTGGCGCCTGCATGCTCTCCCTCACGATCGAGACGACCACCCGACACCACATCAGACACCGGGCGGACCGTCGAAGTTCACCCCACGTTCACCGTCTCGTAGAGCTTGGCACGACCCGACGATCACCCGCGCCACAAACGCCGCGCATCACCCAGAAGTCGACCCCGCACCCCCACCAAAGTCACCCCTACCGCCCCTCCGCACGGACGACCCCGCCACCGCCCGCGGCACCCCCATCCCCACCGCGCCGCCTATGCCGCCGCACGAAACGCACCCCCTCCACCACGCCCGTCACCGACAACGCCAACCCCAACCCCACCGCCACGCCCCGCACCGGATCGTCCTCGAACGCCGCACCGCCCACATAACCCAGCAACCCGCCGTACAACCCCCATGACACCGCCGCCACCCCCGCGAACACCGAGAACCGCCGCAACGGAAACCCCAACGCACCCATCGACACCGTCACCGCCGTCCGCCCACCCGGCACATACCGCGCCACCACCAGCACCAACCCGCCCCGCTCCGACAACGCACCCCGCGCCCGCACCAACGCCCCGTACCGCCGCGTCCCCGGCCGCGCCCGCCGCAGCAACCGCCCGCCCGGCCCCCGCCCCAGCAGATACGCCACATGATCACCGGCGAACGCGCCCGCCGCCGCCGACACCACCACCAGCGCCAGATCCGGCGAACCCGACGCCGCGTACACCCCGCCCGCGATCACCATGCTCTCGCTCGGCACCACCGGAAAGAACCCGTCCAGCGCCGCCACCGCGAACAGCACCAGGCAGAACCACGGCGACGACACCGCCGCACCCGCCACATCCAAGATCGAATCCATGCCCCGACGCTAAGAACCGGACCACCACCCCCACATCACCCGAAAGCCCACCACCACCCCCCACCATCGACAGGAAGCCGCGCCCCGGCCGCCTACCACAACCAAAACCGATTCGCCCACCACAACCCCCGTCCACCACACTCACACCACGTGGGACACCTGCACATATTCGACATGGACGGCACCCTCCTCACCGGAACCACCGCCAACCTCCAACTCGCCCGCCACCTCGGCACCCTCACCGAACTCCACGCCCTCGAAGCCCGATTCGCCGCCGGCACCCTCGACACCCGCGGCTTCTCCACCGAGATCCACCGCCTCTGGCACCACCTCACCCCCGACCACGTCGCCGCCGCCTACACCGCAAGCCCCTGGCTCACCGGCATCCCCGACGTCTGCGCCGACATCCGCGCACGCGGCGAACACTCCGCCGTCATCACCATGTCGCCCGACTTCTTCGCCCGCCACCTCCTCGACCTCGGCTTCGACCACGTCATCGCCTCCCGCTTCCCCCCGCTCCCGTTCACCGCCGCACCCCTCGACACCAGCGGCATCCTCACCCCCGACGACAAGGTCCGCATCACCGAAGAACTCCGCACCCGCCACCACCTCACCACCGACCAATGCGTCGCCTACGGCGACTCCATGTCCGACGCACCCCTCTTCCGCCACCTCACCAACACCATCGCCATCAACGCCGACCACCACCTCGCCGACATCGCCGCCCTCGACTACCGCGGCACCGACCTCACCGCCGCCTACACCCTCGCCCGCACCCTCCTCTGACCGCGGACCGGGGGAGAGGCCGCCCGGCGCCTCACCCCCGCTCCACCGGCCCCAGCAACGGATGCACCCGCATCGCCGCCTCCAACTCACCCGGCAGCTCATCCCGATACCGCCCCAGCGTCGACAGATCCGAATGCCCCAGCACCCGCCGCACCGCATCCATGTCCGTCGCCGCCGCCAGCAGATGCGTCGCCGTCGTATGCCGCAGCCCATGCGGCGTCACACTCCGCCGCCGCCCCGGCTCCACCCCCTCCAGCACCCGATCGATCACCGCCTGCACATCACCCCGCGCCAACCGCCGCCCCCGCCACGACAGCAACAACGCCCGCGACTCCACCCCGCGATCCAGCAGCACCCGCCCCTCCGCCAGATACGCGTCCAGCACCTCCACCACCGGACGCGGAAGCGGCACATCCCGCGTCCGCCCGCCCTTCCCGAAGATCCGCCAATACCGCATCCCCCCGTTGACGAAGAAGTCCTCCGCGTTCGCCCGCGTCAACTCCGACACCCGCGGCCCCACCGCCGCCAGCAACAGCACGATCAACCCGTCCCGCAACTCCGTCCGCTGATCCACCCGCCGCCGCGGCGCCGGACCCGCCTCCGCCATCTCCCGCGCGGCCCCCAGCAACCCCTCCGCCTGCTCCACCGTCAACGCCCGCCGCTCCGCCCGCAACCCGCCCCGATGCTTCGGCCGCACCGTCACCGCCACCATCGGATCCAACTGCACCCACCCCGCCACCACCGCGTACTTGAAGAACGCCGACACCGACCTGCGGAACCGCGCCTGGGACGACGCGCTCTGCAACGCACCACCACCGTCGGCCCCAGCACCCGGAGCCCCGCGCCGACGCCCGTCCGGCTTGCGCGCGAACCCCAGCAGCACCTCATCGACGTCCGCCCCCGTCAGATCGTCCAGCACCCGATCCGCACCCGCCAGCTCCGCGAACGTCACCACGTCCCGCGCGTACACCTCCGCCGACGCCGGCGCCAACGCCCCCGTCGAACACTTCGCCCGGACCATCTCCGCATAACGGTCCACAGCCTCGGCAACGGTCACACGCTCAAGATCCGCAGGACGCACCCGCCGGACGCTACAACCCGCCACCGACAGAACCGCCCCCGGACGGGTACGACCACCGCACCCGACACCCTGGGGGAGAGGAGCCGCCCGTGCTGATCGGCACATCCGGATGGCAGTACACCGACTGGCGCGACGTCCTCTACCCGCCCGGCGTCCCGCAACGTGCCTGGCTGCAACGCTACGGCGAAGTCTTCACTACCGTCGAGAACAACAACGCCTTCTACCGGCTCCCCAAGCGCACCACCTTCGAGGCCTGGCGCGACAACACCCCACCCGGCTTCGTCATGGCCGTCAAAGCCAGCCGCTACCTCACCCACATGAAACGCCTCAACGACCCCGCCGAACCCGTCGCCCGCCTCATGGCCGCCGCCGGCGGCCTCGACGACAAACTCGGCCCCGTCCTGCTCCAGCTCCCGCCCACCCTGCAGGCCGAACCCGACCGCCTCGACGCATGCCTGCGCCGCTTCCCGGCCGGCGTCCGCGTCGCCGTCGAACCACGCCACCCCACCTGGTGGACCGGCGACGTCCGCCGCGTCCTGGAACACCACGGCGCCGCCCTGTGCTGGGCCGACCGCCTCGGCCGCCCCCTGACACCCCTCTGGCGGACCACCGGCTGGCTCTACCTGCGCTTCCACGAAGGCCCCGCCGACCCCTGGCCCCACTACGACGACGAGACGCTCCGCGCCTGGGCCGACCGCCTCGACGGCGCCGACGACGCCTACGCCTACTTCAACAACGACCCCAGGGGAGCGGCCGTCCGCAACGCCCTGCGCTTCATCGACCTCACGGGCACCTGAATCCCGGCGCCAGATCACCCACGCGGCGCATACATGATCAAGGCGACCCCGGCCAGGCAGACCAGCGCGCCGGCGACGTCCCACCGGTCCGGCCGGAACCCGTCGACCACCACGCCCCACGCCAGCGACCCCGCGACGAACACGCCGCCGTACGCGGCCAGGACCCGGCCGAAGTCGGGGGAGGGCTGCAACGTCGCCACGAACCCGTAGGCCCCGAGGACGGCCACGCCCGCGACGACCCACCACGGCCCGCGATGCTCCCGCCAGCCCTGCCACACCAGCCACGCGCCACCGATCTCCGCCAGCGCGGCCAGCAGGAACAGGGCGATCGAGCGCAGCACGGTCATGCCGATCACCCTAGGGACCCCGCCGCCGTGAACCGCACACCGTCCAGCAAAGGGACAGAGGGACATAAATTGCTCATACAAGACAGAATCCAGCTTCTGTCCGGTATGAGACAGAAACGACTACATACATCGCAAGCGCCCTCAGAAGTACCGCATCGTCGACCAGAGCGCCGCGAGCACCCTTTGACCACGCAGAGCAACCCTTGATCATCGGCGACGCCCGCCCGCGCCGGGTGCGCGCCCCGGCCGGGGAGTGGCCCCGGCCTTGCGGGCTGGAGCCGAGCGAGAGGATGGCGAGCCATGCCCGTACTCGACCGGCCGCCGCACCTCGTTCCGCCGACGGCGGCGGTACGTGACTCGTTCCTCGCCGGGGAACGCGCCGACTGCCTCACCGAGGGCGCCACCGGCGACTGGACGCGGACGCTCGACGCCGCGGCCGCCGACTTCGACGCGTTCGCCGCGCGGGTCCGCGCCGTCAGGCACCGCTGGGGCGTGCCGTACAGCACGTTCTGGTACGTGTCCGGTGAGCACTACATCGGCACCCTGATCATCCGGCATCGGCTCACGCCCGAGCTCGCCGGCGCTGGCGGACACGTCGGCTACCACGTGGTCACGCCCTGGCGCCGCCAAGGCCACGCCACCGCGATGCTCGCCGCCGGCCTCGCCGAATGCCGGCGCCTCGGCCTGGACCGCGTTCTGCTGACGTGCGCCGCCGGCAACGAGCCGTCGCGTCGGGTCATCCTCGCCAACGGCGGCGTGCCGGACGGCCGGCGCCGAGGCGAGGAGCGTTTCTGGATCGCCGTCCCGCGCTGACCGCCGTGCGCGCGGCGTTCTGGCGCGGAACGCCCCTTTCAGCCCAGCTCCCCCAGATGGTCGATAATGAGCATTATGTTAAGTAGAGCTCGGGACCGCGCCTATCCGGTCGCCGAGACGACCGACCGGCTCACGGGGATCGCGCTGCGCTTCGCGTCCGCGCCCGGCAAGGCACGCGGATTCACCTCGACCGGCCTGCGCTCGTTGTGTCGTACCGCGCACACCAGCGACGGCGTCCCGTTGATGAGCGCACGGCGCAGCGGCGAGCGACGACGGCGTTCCCTCGAGGAGAAGGCGGCCGCGCGCATCAGGACGAACCCGCACGCCTTCATCACCTTGATCATCGCCTGATCGGCGGTCGCCCGGCCCGTCCCCCGCGGCTGTTTCGCGCTGCCGCTCCCCCGCATGGCCGAGGACTCCGTCGCTCTGACGCTTCAAAGTGTGCAGCCACCCGCGGACTCACGGGTATGGGACCTCTGCTGCGGCTCAGGCGTTGAAGGTGACGTTCCGGGTTTCGGCAACCGCGGCTGTGCGGCCTGGTGCCGCATGGAGGAAGCGCCAATAGAGGTTGGTGTGGGCGATGACCTGCTCGGGTGGCGGCGCGCCCCACTCGCTCTTGTCCGGTGTGGTGTGGGCGTCTTCGACGAGGGTCACGTCGTAGCCGCGAGTGAAGGCGCCGTGGATGGTGGAGCGGATGCAGACGTCGGTCTCCGCGCCGGCGACGACCAGGTGCCCGATACGGGCGTCGGTGAGGGTGCGGTCGAGGTCGGTGTCCTCGAAGGCGTCGCCGTAGGACTTGGGGACGAGCGGTTCGTCCTCGCGACGTTCCAGTTCCGGGACGTAGCGCCAGGCGTCGCTGCCCTTCTGCAGTTCGGCGTCGGAGTGCTGGACCCAGATGACGGGTCTGTTCTGGGTGCGGGCCTTGGCCGTGAGGGCGGCGATGTTGGCGATGACGGCGTCGCGGTTGTGGGCGTCGGCCATGACGCCGTTCTGGACGTCGATGATGAGCAATGCGGTGTTGGGGCGGTCGGGCAGTGTGGTCATGGCGGCGCTCCCCTGGTCCGGGTGGTTCGGCGGGCAGGGTATTGGACGGCGCCGACAGTCTCGCGAGCCCGGGGCACGGTATGAGGTGACGGTGCCGATGCTCCTCCCCCGGGTCCGGTCCGGGTTGTCCGCTCATGGCAGTAACCGTGCGTTGCAAGAGCGACCCGAAGCGTAGGAGCGGTGAGGCGGTCTTCTCCGGTGGGAGTAGGCGCGGCGGCGGTGTACATCCCGGGGCGTAGCGGGCGGGGGGTCGGTACGCGAAACGCGCAGTGTGGTTCGGGGCTTGCGCAGGATTCGCGGAGGGGGTGCGGGGCCGGAGGATCGTGTCGTGGTTTCCGGCGATCGTTCGTGGGGGTTGTGCTGATGGACCCGTTGATGCTGGCACGGGTGCAGTTCGCGTTGACGGCAGGTTCGCACTTCGTGTTCGTGGCGTTGACGTTGGGGCTGGCGACGCTGGTGGCGTTGATGCAGACCCGGGCGACGTTGTCGGGCCGTGAGGTGCATGGGCGGATGACGCGGTTCTGGGGCCAGCTGTACGTGGTGAATTACGCGGTGGGGATCGTCACGGGGCTGGTGATGGAGTTCCAGTTCGGGCTGAACTGGGAGGGGATGTCGCGGATGACGGGCGGGGTGTTCGGGGCGCCGCTCGCGCTGGAGACGATCGGCGCGTTCTTCGTGGAGTCGACGTTCCTGGGGTTGTGGATCTTCGGGTGGGATCGGCTGAACCGGTGGGTGCACCTGGGGTTGATCTGGGTGGTGACGCTGACGGCGTATCTGTCGGCGTATTTCGTGCTGGTGGCCAACGGGTGGTTGCAGCGTCCGGTGGGTTACGAGATGCGGGACGGGGTGGCGCGGCTGACGGACGCGGGGGCGCTGCTCGGTAATCCGACGGCGTTGCTGGCGTTCGTGCACGTGTTGTTCGGGGGGTTGCTGACGGCGGGGTTCTTCATGGCGGGGGTGAGCGGTTACCACCTGCTGCGCCGGACGGCGGAGGTGGAGTTCTTCCGGCGGTCGATGCGGATGGGCCTGGTGACGGTGATGGCGGCGGTGGTGCCGGTGATGGTCTTCGGGGGGATGCAGTACCGGTACCTGCAGCCGACGAAGACCGGTGGTGACGACGCGGCCGCGGCGGTGGCGGACTTCACGGCGCGGTTCGGGCCGGGCGATTACATGGCGCCGGGGCAGGCGGGCGTCGGTGAGGCGGTGATGACCGGGCTGTGGGCGCTGATGCTGCTGCTGGCGATCGTCGCGCTGGTGAAGGTGTGGTGGGGGCGGTGGCTGGTGCGGGGCCGGGTGTTCCACGTGGTGATGATCTGCGCGGTGCCTCTCCCCTATGCGGCGATGCTGGCGGGCTGGATGTTCCGTGAGGTGGGGCGGCAGCCGTGGATGGTGTACGGGGTGCTGAAGACGCGGGACGCGCTGTCGCCCGGGGTGGGGTCGGGGACGATCGCGGTGTCGTTCGTGGCGTTCACGGCGCTGTTCGCGGTGCTGGTGGGGGTGAACGCGTGGCTGCTGGCGCGGTTCGCGCGGCGGGGTCCGGATGGGGGCGCGCTGGGGGCCGCTCCCCCGGTGGCGCCGTCGGCGCCGGCGGTGACGGCGACGTTCTGATGCTCGGTTTCGTGACGGTGCGACGGGAGTGTGCGTGATGGAGTCGTTGGCGGTTGTGCTGCTGGCGGTGTTCGCCGGCGGGTATCTGGTGCTGGCGGGTGCGGACATCGGGGTGGGGATGCTGCTGCCGTGGCTGGGGCGGGATCAGCGGGAGCGGCGGGTGGTGATCGCGTCGTTCGCGCCGTTCTTCCTCGGGAACGAGGTGTGGCTGGTGGCGTCGGCGGGTCTGGTGGCGGGCGCGTTCCCGGGGTTGGAGCACCGGTTGATGGCGGATCTGTATCCGGTGGTGTCGGTGCTGCTGGTCGGGTGGGTCGTGCGGGACATGGGGCTGTGGCTTCGCGGGCGGGTGGACGCGGCGGGGTGGCGGTCGGTGTGCGACGGGGCGGTGGTCGCGGGGAGCTGGGCGCTGGGGTTGGCGTGGGCGTCGCTGCTGGGGTCGGTGCTGGGCGGCGGGGGCCTGAACGCGGGGAGCGTGCTGGGGTTGCCGTTGGCGGTGCTGTTCGCGTGGCACGGTGCGGGGTTCGCGCGGCTTCGGCTGTCGGGTGATCTGGCGGTGCGGGCGGCGCGGGGCCGTGGCCGGTATGCGGTGTCGGCGGTGGTGCTGGTCGTGGCGTTGGTGGTGGCGGGGTCGCGGTTGCCGTGGTCGGAGGTGGTCGCGGAGGGCGGCGGGTTGTCGTTGACGGCGGTGTCGGCGGTGGTGCTGCTGCCATTGCTGGCGGCGTCGCAGGCGTTGGTGTGGCGGACGTTCTGGGGGCGTGTGGATTCGCCCTCGTACCTGTGAGCCCGGGGGTCGGGGTGAAGGGTGTGGAGCGGCGGCTGCTGGGGCTTCTCCCCCGGCGGGTGCTGGTGGGGTTGGGTGTGCTGGCGGCGGGTCAGGGTGTGCTGCTGGTGGTGGCGGCGGGTCTGCTGGCGCGGGCGGTGGCGGGCCTGGACGCGGGGGTGCTGCCGTGGCTGGTGGCGGCGGTGGCGGGCCGGGGGGTGCTGGCGTGGGTGTCGTCGTTGGTGGCGGGGCGTGCGGCGGCCGGGGTGAAGCGAGGGTTGCGGGAGGCGCTGCTTGCGGGCGGGGCGGTGGACGCGGGGGCGCGGGTGACGTTGCTGACGCGGGGGCTGGACGCGGTGGACCCGTTCTTCACCGGGTACGTGCCGCAGTTGCTGGCGGCGTGCGTGGTGCCGCCGCTGGTGGTGGCGCGGTTGTTGGCGGCGGACTGGGCGTCGGCTGTGGTGGTGCTGGTGACGTTGCCGCTGGTGCCGGTGTTCGGTGCTCTGGTGGGGTTGCGGACGGCGGCGTTGACGGGGCGGCAGTGGGCGTCGCTGCATCGGCTCGGGGGGCATTTCCGGGACGTGGTGGCGGGGTTGTCGACGTTGCGGGCGTTCGGGCGGACGGGGCATCAGTCGGGGGTGGTGCGGGCGCTGGCGGAGGAGCACCGGCGGGCGACGGCGGGGGCGTTGCGGGTGGCGTTCTTGTCGTCGCTGGTGCTGGAGTCGGTGTGCGCGTTGTCGGTGGCGCTGGTGGCGGTGCCGGTGGGGTTGCGGTTGCTGAACGGCGGGATGGTGTTGTCGACGGGGCTGCTGGTGCTGGTGCTGACGCCGGAGGCGTATCTGCCGTTGCGGGCGCTGGGGGCGCGGTTCCATGCCAGTGCGGAGGGGGTGGCGGCGGCCGAGGAGGCGTTCGCGGTGCAGGACGCCCCGCCGGCGGCGCCGGCGGGGCGGGCGGTGGTGTCCGCGGCGGTGCCGGAGATCGTGCTGGATCGGGTGACGGTGCGGTATCCGGGTGCGGGGCGGGCGGCGTTGGAGGAGGTGTCGTTGCGGGTCGGGGCGGGTGAGCGGGTCGCGGTGACGGGGCCGTCGGGTGCGGGGAAGTCGACGTTGCTGCTGGTGGTGGCGGGGTTGGTGGCTCCGGTGTCGGGGCGGGTTCTGGTGGACGGGGTGGATCTGGCGGAGCTGGATCCGGTGGCGTGGCGGCGGCGCCTGGGGTGGGTGCCGCAGCGTCCGCATCTGTTCGCGGCGTCGGTGGCCGACAACATCCGGCTCGGTGATCCGGCCGCGGGGCCGGAGCGGGTGGTGGAGGCGGCGCGGGCGGCGGTCGCGGACGGGTTCGTCGGGGAGATGCCGCAGGGGTATGCGACGGTGCTGGGTGAGGGCGGTGCGGGGGTGTCGGCGGGGCAGCGTCAGCGGCTGGCGGTGGCGCGGGCGTATCTGGCGGGTGGTCCGGTGATGCTGCTGGACGAGCCGACGGCGCGGTTGGACGTGGCCAGTGAGCGGGCGCTGGTGGAGGGTGCGGCGCGGTTGCTGGAGGGGCGGACGGCGCTGGTGGTGGCGCATCGTCCGGCGTTGCTGTCGCTGGCGGACCGGGTGGTGCGGCTGCAGGACGGCCGCCTGTCGGAGCCTGTGTCGGGGCGGGGTCGGTCGGGTGTCGTTGAGGGAGGCAGGGCGGCATGAAGGGGCTGTGGGGCGCGGTGCGGCCGCATGCGGTGCGGCTGGTGGCGGCGGCGCTGGCGGGTGTGGCGGCGGAGGTGTGCGGGCTGGCGCTGGTCGCGACGGCGGCGTGGCTGATCGCGCGGGCGTCGCAGCGTCCGGAGCTGGCGGTGCTGTCGGTGGCGATCGTGGCGGTGCGGGGGTTCGCGCTGGCGAAGGGGTCGCTGCGGTACGTCGAGCGGCTGGCGGGTCATGACGCGACGTTGCGGGCGCTGGCGGAGTTGCGGGGGCGGGTGTTCGACGCGCTGGCGGCGCGGCGGCGGGCGGATGCGGGGCTGCGGGACGGCGGGGCGCTGACGCGGATGGTGTCGGACGTGGAGGCGGTGCAGGACCTGCTGTTGCGGTGCGTGCTGCCGGGGGTCGCGGCGGTGGTGTGCGGGGTCGTGGGCGTGGCGGTGTGCGGGTTGGTGGCGCCGGGGTCGGCGGTGGTGCTGGCGGTGGGTGTGCTGGTGGCGGGTCCGGTCTTGGCGTCGGTGGGGGCGCGGGCGGCCGGTCGGGCGGGGGCGAGGGTCGCGGCGGGGCGCGAGGAGCTGGCGGTGCGGGCGCTGGACGTCCTGGAGGGTGCGGCGGACTTGGCGGTGTTCGGTGCGGAGGGGCGGTTCGCGGCGGCGGCCGGGGACGCGGCGGCGGAGCTGCGGCGGGCCGAGCGTGCGGCGGCGCGGGTGTCGGCGCTGGTGGCCGGGGCGGGTGTGGTGGTGCAGGGGTGCACGGTGGCGGCGGTCGTGTGGGCGGCTTTCGGGGGCGGTGCGGATCAGGTGGGGGCGGCGGTGGCGGCTTTGTCGGCGCTGGTGGCCGTCGAGGCGGTGCTGCCGCTGGCGGGGGCCGCGCAGCGGTGGCGGGAGGTGTGGCCGGCGGTGCGGCGGGTGGAGTCGGTGCTGGCCGCTCCCCCGGCGTCGCGCCTGCCGGGTCCATCGTGTCCGGTGGCGGTGGCGCGGGGGCCGCTGGCGGTGGAACTGCTGGGTGTGCGGGTGTGCTACGCGGACGGTGATGGTGCAGCGGGTCGCGGGGCGGGTCGGGGGCGGGCGGCGCTGGACGGGGTGGATCTGCGGGTGGAGCGGGGCCGGCGGGTGGCGGTGGTGGGCGCCAGCGGTGCGGGCAAGAGCACGCTGCTGGGGGCGGTGTCGGGTGAGGTGGTTCCGCAGGCGGGCTCGGTGCTGCTCGGAGGGCATGATGTGGACCGGTACGGCGCGGGGGGCGCGGTGCGGGGGTTGATGCAGGACGCGCACGTGTTCGCGGGGTCGGTGCGGGCGAACCTGCTGCTGGCGCGTCCGGACGCGACGGACGGCGAGCTGGAGGCGGCGGCGCGGCGGGCGCGGTTCCTGGAGGTGGTGCGGGCGCTGCCGGACGGGTGGGACACGCCGGTCGGGACGGGCGGGCACGGGTTGTCGGGCGGGCAGCGGCAGCGGTTGCTGCTGGCGCGGGCGCTGCTGGCCGATCCGCCGGTGCTGGTGCTGGACGAGCCGGCGGAGGCGCTGGATCCGGTGATGGCCGACGCGGTCGTCCGGGATCTGCTGGCGGCGCCGGGCGGCGGGACGCTGCTGCTGGTGACGCACCGGTTGGCGGCGCTGGACGCCGCGGACGAGGTGGTGGTGATGGACCGCGGCCGGGTGGTGCAGCGGGGCCGTCACGACGAGCTGGTGGCGGTGCCGGGCCCGTACCGGGATCTGTGGGACGCCGAGCTGCTGGCCGCCTGACCCGGCTCCTCCCCCGATCCGGCGTGAGCCGGGCGCTCTGGAGGCGGCGGGTCAGGTGAGGTCGCGGAGGGCGGCGGCGATCGCGGCGACGCCGTCGTCGATGGCCGAGGGGGCGGTGGCGGCGTAGCCGAGGACGAGGCCGGGCGGGGCCGGCCGCTGGGCGTGCCAGGACAGCGGCTGGGTCTTGACGCCGCGGCCGAGGGCGGCTGCGGCCAGGTCGGCGTCCCCGAGGGCGGGGCGGCCGGGGAAGGTGACCAGCAGGTGCAGGCCGGCGGCGGCGCCGTGCACGACGGCGCCGGGCAGCCGTGCGCGGATCGCGGCGATCATCGCGTCGCGGCGGGCGCGGTGGCGGCGGCGCAGGGTCCGCAGCTGCCGTTCCATCTCGCCCGACTCCATCAGGTCGGCGAGGACGAGTTGGGGCAGCGCGGCGTTGCCGAGGTCGGCGAAGCGCTTGGCGTCCACGAGCGCGTCGCGGTGGCGGGGCGGGGCGAGGACCCAGCCGGTGCGCAGCGCGGGCGCGAGCAGCTTGGAGACGCTGCCGGCGTAGAAGACGCGGTCGGTCAGCAGGGCGCGCAGCGCGGGGACGGGGGGCCGGTCGTAGCGGTGCTCGGCGTCGTAGTCGTCCTCGATGATCAGGCCGCCGGCGGTGGCCCAGTCCCTCAGCTCGCGGCGCCGGGTGCCGGACAGGACGGTGCCGGTCGGGAACTGGTGGGCGGGGGTGAGCAGGACGGCGGGGGCGCCGGTGCCGTGCAGGGCGTCGACGCGGACGCCGTGGTCGTCGACGGGGACGGGCGGGGTGCGCATCCCCCAGTGGTCCAGGTGCTGGCGGGTGCCCAGGGAGCCGGGGTCCTCGACGGCGACGGTGTCGACGCCGGTGTCGCGCAGCACCTGGGAGAGAAGGCCGAGGGCCTGGGCGGTGCCGGCGACGATGACGATGTCGGCGGGGTCGGCGCGGATGCCGCGGTTGCGGGCCAGCCAGCCGGCGACGGCGGTGCGCAGCGCGGGCGTGCCGCGCGGGTCGCCGTAGCCGAAGGACGGTGCCGCCAGTGCGGACAGGACGCGGCGTTCGGCGCGCAGCCACGCGGCGCGCGGGAAGGCGGCCAGGTCCGGGACGCCGGGCGACAGGTCGATGCGGGCGGGTGCGGCGCGCAGGACGTCGAACGCCTCGGTGCCGGGCCGGGCGGGGAACACCGGGCGCGGCGGTTCCGGCGGGCCGGGGCGGGCGGGTGCGCGGGCGGGCGAGGGTGGTGGGGCGGTGAGGGGCGCGGCGACGACGATGGTGCCGGCGCGGCCGCGTCCGGCGACGTGGCCGTCGTCGATGAGCCGCTGGTAGGCGTCGGTGACCACGCCGCGCGAGACGTGCAGGTCGGCGGCCAGGACGCGGGTGGCGGGCAGGCGGCTGCCGACGGGCAGGCGGCCGTCGGCGATCGCCTCGCGCAGCCGCCGGGCGAGCCACTCGGCCATGCCGCCCGGCGGCGCCTCGGCGGCGTCGAGCTGGAGGAAGTCCGCCCCGGTGCCCGCTCCTGTGGCCGGTCGGGTCGCGGGCCCGCCGCCCGAGGCCGGGCCGTCCCCGCCACCGGTTATGGCCTGGTCGGACACGCCGTCTTTGGACCTGTGCATCGGGCCATTGTGGCGGGACGGTGGGCACATGGAAACAGCGACCGCTCCCGGGCATCCCTCCGGCCAGGCGCCCGGCCGACCATCAGGTCAGGGATCCGGCACCGTCCACGGCTATGTGCACGGCTATTCGGAGCATGAGACCCGGCGGCTCGGCGACCAGGCCGACACCCTCGCCGCGCTGCTGCACGGCGCCTCCGACGGCCAGGCCGGGACCGCCTACCCGCCCGGTGCCCGCGTCCTGGAGGTCGGCTGCGGCGTCGGCGCCCAGACCGTCCACCTGCTGGCGTCCTCCCCCGGCGCGGACCTCACCGCCGTCGACGTGTCCGCCGCGTCGCTCGCGCGGGCGCGCGACCGCGTCGCCGCCCGCTTCCCGGCCGCGCGGGTGCGGTGGCTGCGGGCCGACCTGCACGACCTGCCGTTCCCCGGCGGCGCGTTCGACCACCTGTTCGTCTGCTTCGTGCTGGAGCACCTGGCCGACCCGGCCGCCGCGCTCGCCGGGCTGCGGCGGGTCCTGCGGCCCGGCGGCACCCTCACCGTCATCGAGGGCGATCACGGGTCGGCGTTCTTCCACCCCGACAGCGCCGCCGGCCGCGCCGCGATCGGCCACCAGGTCCGGCTGCAGGCCGCCGCGGGCGGTGACGCGCTCATCGGCCGCCGGCTGCACCCGCTGCTGACCGCCGCCGGATACCGGCAGGTCACGGTGCGGCCCCGCACCGTGTACGCCGACCAGAGCCGCCCGGCGCTGGTCGAGGGGTTCACCCGCGACACCTTCACCGCGATGGTTCGGGCCGTCCGCGACGACGCGGTCGCGGCGGGCCTCACCACGCCGGAGGAGTTCGACCGCGGCATCGCCGACCTGCGCCGCACCGCCGGCGAGGGCGGCACGTTCCACTACACCTTCTTCAAGGGCACCGCCGTCAACCCCGCCGACTCTCACGAGCCGCCGGACGGCGCGCCGCCGCACTGAACATGATCGGGGCCGAGCATGCGTCGGGCCCCGCAGCGGCGGGGCCCGATGCGAAGCGGAAGGGCGGGGTCACTCGGGCAGCAGCGGACCCAGCGGCCCGAGGTCGAGGTTCAGGTCGCCGTCCTCCAGGTCGAAGTGGTCCTTGAGGCGGGTCATCGCCTCGTCCAGGCGCATCAGCGCCAGCCCGAGCCGCTCGATCTGCTCGTCGGTGAGGTCGCCGCCCTCCGCGCGGCGCAGCGCCTGCCGCTCCATCAGCTGCCGGACCAGCTCCACCAGTGTCAGCACCAGCTTCACCAGGTCCCGCTCGACGGTCTCGGGGTCGGTGCGCAGCCGCTGCATCGTGCGCGACGACCGCTCCCGCAGAGCCTCGGCGTGCGCGGACGCGCGGGTCGCGCGGACCGGGGCGTCGCCGGCCGCGCCGCCGGTGCGGCCGGCGAGGATGTCGTCGGTGAGCGGGTCGCCCGCCGCGGGGTCGCGCACCGACACCTCACCCGACACCGGCGCGCGTTCCCCGGTGCGGGGCCGTCCGGTCGCGGGGCCGGGGCGGTGGTCGCGGGGTGTGGGGTTCACCGTTCCTCCTCGCGCAGCATCTCGTCGCCGCGCAGCAGCTCGTCGCGGACCGAGGTGACCAGCGCGCGCAGCGACACCCGCACCAGGTCGACGTCCGCGATGGAGATGACCAGGTCACCGGCGATCATCACGCCGCCGGCCAGCAGCCGGTCCAGCAGGTCGACCAGCGCGACCCGCTCCAGCGGGACGTCGCGGCCGGTGTCCAGGACGGCCGTCACCGCACCGCCCCCTCGGCCGCCCGCGCGGACCCGGTCCCTGCTTCGGTGTCGGCTTCGGTCTCGGCGGTGTCGATGAAGGAGTAGGGCGGCCACGGCCCCGTCACCTCCACCTCGATGCCCGGCCACCGCTCCCCCGCCGCCCGCGCCGCCTCCGCGAACGCCTCCGCGTCGCCGGCCTCCAGCAGGTAGGCGGCGTTGAGGATCTGCACGCCGTCGCGGCCCGACAGCTTGGGGTCCTGCGGCGGATGGTGGCGGGCGGCGACGGCGAGTTCGGCGAGGCGGTCGTGGATCGCCGCGGCCTGCTCGCCGACCTTGCGGCCCGCGTCGGCGCGGCGGCGCCGCTCGTCCTGGCGGCGCCGCAGGTAGGCCGTCCCCGCCCCGCCCGCGCCGGACTGCGCCGCGGACGCGGCGGACGCGGCGGACGCGGGAGGTTCGGCGGGCTGCGCGGGTTCGAGGGCCTCGCGGTGCGCGTAAACCTTGACGCCCCACTCGGCGCGGCCGGCCACCCGGTCCAGCGCCCGGGCGAACCGGTCGCCCTGCTCGGCGAGCACCTGCGCGACCCGGGCGTCGTCGCGGTAGATCGTGGCGATCCGCACCGGCGCGGTCGGCGCGGCGTGCGCCGACCGGTCCACCACGTCGTGGTGGGCGCGGGCGGTCTCCTCCAGCCACGCCAGGTCCTCCAGGTTCTCGCGCAGCGCCGCCTCGCCGTACTGGTCCAGGCGGACGGTGCTGACCAGCGCGGTCAGCGCCCCCTCCGCGGCCGTGTGCACGACGGTGCGCACGGCCGCGCCGCCCACCCCGGCGGCGCCGTCCAGCGCCGCCGGGTCCAGGCCCCGCGCCACCCCGTACAGGTAGACGGCGAGGCCGTCGCCGGCGGTGTCGTGGTCGGTCACGATCCGGCCTCCTTCCCCTCGGCGCGGCGGGCCCCGGAGCCCTCGGAACCGGACGCGGCGGGGGCGTCGCCCGCCTCCAGTGCGGCCAGCCGCTCGCGCAGCCGCCGGTTCTCCTCCAGCAGATCCCGGTCCGCGCCGCCCTCCACGTGCCCGTCGCCGGACTTCGGCGCGCGGGCCTTCGACGACAGCGACGGGTCGTGCTCCCACCAGTCGATGCCCATCTCCCGGGCGCGGTCGACCGAGGCCACCAGCAGCCGCAGTTTGATCGTCAGCAGCTCGATGTCCAGCAGGTTCACCCGGACGTCACCGACGATCACGATGCCCTTGTCCAGGATCCGCTCCAGCAGGTCGGCCAGGTTCGCCCCCTGCCGCTCCCCGGCCGTCGACCGGGCGGGCCCCCGCGAGCCGGTCCAGGAGATCTCGCTCAATGGTCCTCAGTCCCTCTCCACTCGTCCGCGCGGGTACCGGCGCACGCGCCGGTAGGACACCAGTTCGCCGTCCGCGTCGACCTCGGTGTCGTAGATGGCGAGGATGTCGGCGGAGTCGGGGATGCGGTGGGTCTCCACCACCTCCACGGCCACCCGCCAGCCGTCCTCGCCGGCCCGCTCGAGGCCGACGACGCTCTCGGCGGCGCGGCCGGTCATGGCCGTCACGTGCTCGGCCGCCCGCTTGGCGGCCTCGGACGCCGACATCATCACTGGTCTCCCTCCACGCGCCGCGCCGCTACAGGCCGCGGGCGCGGCCCTCGTGCAGGCGGGCGATCAGTTCCTCCTCGCGGGCGGCGGCCTCGTCCTCGCCGATCTCGCCCGCGGCGACCTCGTCGGCGATCTGCTGCATCTCGGCGGCGATCTTGCCGGGGTCGTACAGTTCCTGCTCGGCCTGCTCGGTGAGCACCTCCGCCAGCCACATCACCCCGCGCACGGGCGCCAGCGGCAGCGTCACCAGGCCGGTGAACAGGCCCATTCACGCCTCCGGGACGAAGTCGTAGGGCGGCAGCGGCCCGACCAGCCGCAGCCGGATCCGGTCGGTGTGGGACTCGCCGAGCTTCTCCACGACCTTCTCGAACTCCTCGCGGCGGTCGGCGCGCACCAGGAACGAGGCGTCCAGGACGTCCTCCTCGCGGGCGGGCGTCTTGCGCACGAACGCCTCGGCCGCGGGCGCGGCCGCCTCCAGCAGCACCTGCCCGTCGTGCTCGCGGCGCCGGTCCATCGCCTGCGCGATCAGCTCGCCGAGGCGGACCTGGTCGTAGTAGACGGCGTCGGCGACGTCCGCGGGGACCTCCCGCAGCCGCCGCGACAGCTCGGCGACCTCCGGCTCGGCTTGCATGATCTCCCGCAGGACCGTGTCCTCGACGTAGGTGGCCTTCAGCCGCAGCTCCACCCGGCCCTCCAGCTGGTCCATGACCTGCCCGAGCCGGTCGGAGTTGCCCTCCAGCAGCTCCTTGCGGACCGCGGCGCGGTCCGACAGCGCGGCGCCGAACCGGAACGGCAGCACCACCATGCCCGCGTCCAGCAGCGCGTTCAGCACCCGCTGGTGCGCCACCAGGTCGGCGCGCTCGCCCAGCGGGCGGCCCGCCGGCAGGTCGCTGACGACGGCGGCGCAGCGCCCGCCGTCCTCCACCAGCGTGACCGGCCGGTCGTCCAGTCCCGCCACGTCGGCGGGCAGGGAGGCGCCTGCGCGCGTCACCCCGTACACGTACTGGGGGGTCCTGTCCTCACCGGGTTCGTTCGGGGAGGTCATTCGTCGTCCTCCTTCTTGCTGGACGACCGCCGCCGCGCGGGCTGCTTGTCCTTGTCCTCGTCCTCTTGGTCATCGTCGGAGCCGCCGCCGAAGGTCTCCTTCAGCCGCTCGCCGGCGCCTTCCAGCGCGCCCCTGGTCTTCTTCTTCGCGCCCGACTCCTGCATGCCCTCCACGAACTGCGGAAGGCCCTGCGAGGTGCCGTCGTGGGCGATGTCGAGGCGGTTCACCGCCTTGGCGAACCGCAGGTAGGTGTCCACGCTCGCCACCACGATCCGCACGTCGACCGTCAGGATCTCGATGCCGACCAGCGACACTCGGGCGTAGATGTCGATGACCAGACCCTTCTCCAGGATCAGGTCGACGACGTCGGCGAGGCTGCTGCTGCCGCCACCGCCGCCGCGCTGGACGGTGCTGGTGCCCGAGGTCTGCTGGGCTATCGGCCCAGTCATGTCATCTCCTTGTCCGGGGGAAAACGTTCATGCACCCCTCTACCCGCCTCGACCTGTCTAAACGGGCATTCCGGTTTCGGTCAGGCGCCGGTCAAGCGGCATGCCGCGCCCCCGGGACCCTCCGTGCGGGACGGTCCCGGGGGCGCGAACGGGCGGGTCAGCGCTTGGTGCGGCGGCCGATCACGATGCCGGCGCCCGCGGCGGCCACCACCGGCGCCGCCCGCAGCAGCCGCCGCAGCGTCACCAGCCGCGCCAGCCCGGCCACCCGGCCCGGCAGCGCCGCCACCTGGCCGCCGACCTGCCCGGCCACCTGACCGGCGCCCGCGCCGACGGTGCTGACGGTGTCCGTGCCGCGGCGGGCGGCCGACTTCGCACCGGACGCCGTGCCCGACACGGCGCCTGACGCCTTCTCCGACGCCTTCTCCGACGCCTTCTCCGAGGCCTTGGCGGACGCGGCGGTGCCGGCGCGTGCGGCGTTCTTGCTGATCTGTCCGGAGCCCTTGCCGGGCGCCGAGGGGGTGTCCATCCTCATTCCTTCCATCCGGGGGTCTCGCCGTGCGAGTAGGGGGTCATCCGCGTAGGCGCGACAGCACCTCGCGGGAGTAGAAGTCGAAGAAGCCGTCCTGCTCGGGCCCGATCTGCGTGACGAACACGTCCTCGGTCACCAGCTGCGCCAGCTGGCGGAACTGCCGCGGCTGCGGCAGCAGCTGGTTCGCCTCGCCCGGCAGGTGGTCGCTGGCCCACAGCCGCAGCGCGGTCCGCCGCGCCCGCGCCTCGTCGGACGCCCAGCACGCCTTCAGCCTGCCGGCCCGCCCCGCCTGCCTCGCGGAACACCTTCACCAGGTCCGCGTCGGGCATCATGCAGATGTAACCGTCGGCGATCCGGCCCGCCAGCGTCGCCGCCTTGGTCCCGAACCCCGAGATGTGGATCGGCGGCGGCTCGTCGGGAACGGTGTACAGGCGGGCGGTGTCGAGGCGGTAGTGCTCGCCGCGGTGCGTGACGAGCTTTCCGGTGAACAGCCGCCGCATCAGCGCGACGGCCTCCTCCAGCATCTCCATCCGCTCGGCCGCCGGCGGCCACCGCGAGTCGATGATGTGCTCGTTGAGGAACTCCCCGGTCCCCACGCCGAGGGTGAACCGGCCGCCGGTCAGCACCGCGCACGTCGCCGCGGCCTGCGCCACGATCGCCGGGTGCGTGCGCACCAGCGGGCACGTCACCGCGGTCCCGATCGGCAGCGACGTCGCCTGCGAGAGCGCGCCGATCACCGCCCAGGCGAACGAGGACTGCCCCTGCTCGTCCAGCCACGGGTGGAAGTGGTCGGAGATCCACAGCGCCTCGAACCCGGCCCGCTCGGCCAGCCGCGCCTGCTGCACCAGCTCGCCGGGGGCGTGCTCCTCGCCGGACAGGAAATACCCGAACCTCGCCATCTCCACCCCCTCCCCTTGCCGGCCCCGTGCTCCGAAAAGGCGCGGTGCCCCGCAAGCGCGGTGGGCCTCACGGTCGTAGCGCGGCCTACCCCGCGAGGCGCGCGCAAACATCCGGGCGCCCACCACAAGCCCTCACCACGGGCCCGCACGAACCGGTAGCCGGGTGGGGATGCGAGAGGCGACCGCTTGCCGCCGATCACGGTTGGAACCGTCCGCTCGGGTATGCGGAACCCATGACGCCACCAGCCTCCGGCTCGCCCGGGCGCCCGCCCGGCCTGCCCCCGGCCGGTCCCCGCGCCGCACGCACCACCCCGCTGCTGCGGCCCGGGCCCGCCCGCCGCGCCGCCGAACCGCTCGCCTGGTGGGCGCTCCTTCTCGCGCTCTACCTGTCGCTGGTCTCCACGATCGACATCATCGAGATCACCGTCGGCGCCGTCGCCGCCGCGTTCGGCGCCGCCGCCGCGATGGCCGGGCGCCGTGCCCTGTTCACCACCGGCACCGCGCACGAACCCGCCGGGCGACGCCTGCCCGCCGCCGACCTCGCGCCCGGCGCGCGGCCCGTCCCGCCCGTCCGGCTGCTGTCCCCGCTGGCGCTGCTGCCCGCCCAGATCGTCGCCGACAGCGCCCGCGTCGCCGTCCTCGGCGCGTCCGGCGGCACGTGGACCTCGCTGGCCGTCGCGCCCGGCGCCGCCAACCGCGGCACCGCCACCCTGCTGGTGTCGACCTCGCCCGCCACCTTCGTCGGCGGCGTCGATCCCGAGCGCGGGCTGCTGAACGTCCACCGCCTCGGCCGCGACCCGTCGGCCTTCGAACGGCGGCTGCGCGACACCGGCCTCGTCCAGGACCCGCGGCGCGTCCCCGACCGCGCCGACGAAACCGACAACCCGCACGGGCCGGACGGGCACGGCTCCGGGGAGGCGCGGTGAGCATCGCCGTCCCCGCCTTGGTGCTGCTGGTCGGCGCCGTGCTGCCCGCGCTGCTGACCACCCTGCGCGGGCGCCCCGTCGACCGGCTCGCCGGCCTCATCGTCACCGGTCCCCTGGTCACCCTCGTGCTGACGCTGCTCACCTCCGCCTACGGGCGCCCCGCCTACCTCGACGTCGCCCTCATCCTGGCCCTGCTGTCGTTCGCCGGGGCCCTGGTGTTCGCCCGCTTCTTCAGCCGGACCCTGTGAACAGGACGGAGCAACCGTGAACGGGACCCCACCGCCATGACCCTGCTCGCCGACACCCTCACCTGGGCGGGCACGGCCGTCTGCGTCGTGGCCGGGCTGCGGCTGGCGCTCACGCCCGGCGCCGCCGGCCGCCTGCACGCCGTCGCGCCCGTCACCGCGCTGGGCGCGCCGCTGCTGCTGGCCGGCCTGGCCCTGCACCCCTGGTCGTCCTGGCACGACGTCGTCAAGATCGCCGTGATCGGGATGCTGCTCGCCGCGACCGGCCCCGCGACCGTCGTCACCGCCGGCCAGGCCGTCGCCCGCACCGCCCCGCCCGGCGACCGCCGCACCGGCCCCCGGGATCCGAACCGCGGGAGCGGCGACGCGGGGACGGGGACGGAGGCCCCATGAGCGACCCGTTCTCCGGCGCCCTCGCCGACGCGCTCATCCTCACCGCGCTCGCCCTGACCGTCCTCATGGCGACCGCCGTCGTGCTGACCCGCAACCCCGCCCGCCAGGCCATCGTCCTGTCCGGATACGGGATGGTCCTCGGCGTGCTGTTCCTGATCCTGCAGGCCCCCGACGTCGCCATGTCCCAGATCGGCGTCGGCACCGTCGTCGTCCCCCTCATCGTCGTCCTCGCCCTGCACGCCACCCGCCGCCACCGCGAGGGCGGCGACACCGGCGAGGAGGACCGCCACCCCGACCACGACGACCCAGGACACGCCGACCGCGAAGGCGACGGCGACGGCGCCGGGACCGGCGCGGCCCGCGGGGACGCCCGATGAGAGCGCCCGCATGAGGACCCGCACCCGCACCCTGCTGTTCTTCGGCGGCGCGGCCGGCGTCGCCGCCCTGTTCGCCGCCGGCGCCCTCGACCTGCCCCGTTTCGGCGGCGCCGTGCACCCCTACGGCGACCGCGCCGTCCGGCAGGCGCTGCGCGAGTCCACCACCAACACCGTCTCCTCGGTCAACTTCGACCAGCGCGCCTTCGACACCGTCGGCGAGGAACTGATCCTCATGGCGTCGGCGATCGGCGCGGTGGTGCTGCTGCGCGTCGTCGGCAAGGAGGCCGAGGACCAGGGCGCCGCGCACCGGCTCGGCCCCGCCCAGGTGTCGGACGCGCTGCGCATCGTCGGCTACCTGCTGCTGCCCGTCACCCTGCTGATCGGCGTCTACATCATCGCCCACGGCGCCCAGTCCCCCGGCGGCGGATTCCAGGGCGGCGTCATCCTCGGCACCGCCGTCCACCTGCTCTACCTCGCCGGCGACTACCCCGCGCTGCAGCGGCTGCGGCCCATCCCGGTGTTCGAGTCGACCGAGGCGCTCGCCGCCGGCGTGTTCGTCGCGATGGCCCTGGCCGCCGCCGGCGCCGTCCCCGCGCTCAACGGCGCCGTCGGCGTCGAGGTCGGCTGCGCGCTGGTGCTGCTGCTCGGCAAGTTCTTCGAACAGGCGCTGCTCGTGTGCGAACCACGCGGAGAGACCCCATGAGCCACCTGCCCTACCTGGCCGCCGGCTGGATCGTCCTCGCCGGGATCTACGGCATCGTCACCAGCCGCGACCTCATCCACGCCGTGGTGTGCCTGTCGGTCACCCAGTCCGGCACCTACGTGCTGCTGCTGGCCATCGGCTACCGCTACGGCGCCACCGCCCCCGTCTTCTCCGACCGCCCGCCCCACGGGCGCCCCGTCACCGACCCCGTCGTGCAGGCCATGACCCTCACCGACATCGTCGTCGGCGCCACCGTCACCGCCCTGCTGCTCGCCCTGGCCGTCCAGGTCGCCAAGCGCCGCGGCACCATCGACCCCGGCGAACTGAGGTCGCTGGAATCGTGATCCTGCAGATCACCATCGCCGTCCCCGTCCTGGCCGCCGCGCTGCTGGCCACCGCCGGGCGGTGGCTGCCGCGGCTGGTCGTCGACGTCGCCGCCGTGCTGGCCGTCGCCGCCGTCGCCGCCCTGGCCGCCCTCACCCTCACCCGCGCCCCCCACCACGCCCAGGTCAGCTGGCTCGGCGGCTGGGGACCGGCCACCGGCGTCGGCATCCCCCTGGTCGCCGACCCCTTCGCCGCCGGGCTCGCCCTCGTCACCGCCCTGCTCACCCTCGCCGCGCTGCTGTTCTCCTGGCGGTTCTTCACCGAGATCCAGGCGATCTTCCACACCCTCATGCTGCTGTTCCTGGCGGCCATGGTCGCCTACGTCTACACCGGCGACCTGTTCGACGCGTTCGTGTTCTTCGAACTCATGAGCGTCGTGGCGTTCGCGCTCACCGGCTACCGCTCCGAAGAGCCCTCCACCGTCCACGGCGCCCTCAACTTCGGCATCATCCAGTCGATCGGCGCCTACCTCACCCTCGCCGGGATCGGCCTGGTCTACGCCCGCACCGGGCAGCTCGGCCTCGCCACCGCCGGACGCGGGCTCGCCGGCACCGCCGCCGGCGGGCACGGTGACGCGCTCGTCACCGCGGCGTTCGTGCTGATCTGCACCGGCTACCTGGTCAAGGCGTCCGCCGTCCCCTTCCACTTCTGGCTCGCCGACGCCCACGCCGTCGCCCCCACCCCCGTCTGCGTGCTGTTCTCCGGCATCATGGTGCCGCTCGGCGTCTACGGCATCGCCCGCACCTACTGGGCGACGTTCGCCGGGCTCGTCCCGCTGCGCGCCATCGCCGTCCTCGGCGCCGCCGCCGCGCTGCTCGGCGCCGTCATGTGCGTCCTGCAGCACCACATCAAACGGCTGCTGGCCTACTCCACCATCAGCCACGTCGGGCTGCTGCTGGTCGGCGTCGCCGCCCACGGACCCGACGCCCTCGCCGGCACCGCCTACTACCTCGCCGGGCACGCCGGCGTGAAGGGCGCCCTGTTCCTGGCCGCCGGCGCCCTGCTCAACCGGCACCAGACCGTCGACGAGCACGAACTCCGCGGCCGCGGCCGCGGCATGCCCGCCACCGGCACCACCTTCCTGCTCGGCGCGCTCGGCCTGGCCGGACTGCCCCCCGCCGGGCTGTTCGCCGGGCACGCCGTCACCGAGCACGCCGCCGAGGAGCTCGGCTGGTGGTGGTTCACCCCACTGGCCGTCGTCGCGTCCGCGCTCACCGCCGGCGCCGTCCTGCGCGTCTGGCTCGGAGTGTTCCGCGGCACCCCCGCCGAAGAGGACCCCGCGCACGGCGGACGGCCCGGCGCCGGCGGCGGGCACGAGGACCCCGAGACCCGCCCCACCCTGCGGAACCTGCCCTGGACGATGGTCAGCCCCGGCCTGGTCCTGCTCATCGGCGCGCTGCTGGTCGGGCTGATCCCCGGCGGGCCCGTCGGCACCGCCGCCGCGATGTTCACCGACCCCGGCGGCTACGCCGCCCTGGTCCTGGACGGCCGCGTCCCCCACCCCCACGCCGTCCCCGCCGACCCCTGGACCGCCTCCGGCGTCGCCGGGTTCCTGGCCACCCTGCTGCTGGCCGTGCTCGTCGCCGTGTACGCGCTACGGCGCCGCGCTCCCGGCCCCGCCTCCGACGGCCCCGGCGGCGCGGGTCCCCTCGCCCGGACCGCCGCCGCCGCGGCCGCCCGCCTGCACGCCCTGCACTCCGGCCACATCGGCGACTACGCCGCCTGGCTCACCGCCGGCGTCGCCGTCCTGGCCCTGCTCACCGCCCGCTTCTGACCCGCCCCGACGCGCACCGCCCGCACCCCCGCGCACCCCGGCTTGCCGCCGCCCGCACCGGCACGCGACCCTGGCACCCGGAAGCCGCCGCACCCCGGAGAGGGACCGTCGCATGAACCACCGCACGGCCCGCCCCGCCTCCACGGCCCCGCCCGCACCACCCGGACGCGGCGCACTGGCCGCACCCGCCGCCCTCCTCGCCGGCGCACTGCTGACCACCGCCGCGATCGTCGCCGTCCTCCTGCACGACCGCCCCCGCCACCCGCCCGGCGCCGCACCGCCCGCACGCGTCCTGTCCCGCTACGAGACCGCCGCACCCGGCAACACCATCGACCGCGACTGCGGCTACAGCGCCCCGCTCACCGGCCACCGCGCCCTCTGGCTGTTCTGCGACTCCACCTGGAAGGGCACCCGCCCCGGCCTGTGGCTCGGCGCGACCGCCGCCACCGGCACCACCGCACCCGGACGCGTCCCCACCGACCTCACCGAACTCCCCACCCCCGGCACCCGGACCGCCACCGCGCCCGGCGACGGGCCGCCGCAAGCGCTGCTCGCCACCCCGCCCGGCCTCCAGCTGCCCGGCGGCGCCCCCTGCCACATCCCCGGCACCGCCTACAGCGCCTCCTGGATATCCGGCGCCGCACCCCTGAACGGCGACGGCACCGTCCTGCTCACCTACACCGACGTGTGCGTCCACGGCACCACCATCACCCCCCAGGGATACGGCATCGCTGCCTACCGGCCCGCCGACCGCACCCTGCACGGCCAGACCCGCGTGTTCACCGTTCCAGGCGGCCTGCCCTTCCAGCTCACCCTCGGCTCCCCCGTCCTGCGCGACGGCCACCTCTACCTCTACGGCTCGGCCTGCGACACCTGGACCATCGGCGCCTGCGCCGCCGGCCGCGTCACCCTCGTCCGCGTCCCCGCCGAACCCGCCGCCTGGCGCGACCCGTCCGCCTACCGGTACTGGTCCCCCGCCGGATGGACGCCCGACGCGTCCCGCGCCCAGACCGTCGCCCCCGGCGCCGCGCCCGCCGCCGTCCACATCGCCGACTACACCGCCGCCGGCAAGGGCCTGGTCCTCATCGAGCAGCGCGGCCTGGACGGCCGATACCGGCTGTGGCGCGCGCCCGCCCCGCAAGGCCCCTGGCGGCCCGCCGGGCACGGCGACGTCCCCTGCTCGAGCGGCAGCGGCAACGACCAGTGCCGCGCCTTCATCGGCCACCCCGAGCTCAGCACCGCCGCCGCGCTGCTGATGTCCTATTACAACCCCGCCGACCGGCACGTCACCGTCCGCGCCGTCCCCTGGTGAAACCCCGCCGGCTCGGGCCGGCGGTCACACGCTCCACAGGCGGCGCCTGCGGTAGCGCGGCTCCCACCGCATCCGGTTCATCTCCCGCACCTCGCGCGGCAGCGCCGTCAGGAACCGGCTGCGCTCGAGCGGCGCGATCCCGTCCACCATCCACGGCACCGTCCCCTCCCCGCACCCGCCGCTCCCCGAACCGCACGCCGACACCGCGTCCGCGGCGAACCCCGCCCAGTCCGCCGGGCCGAGCACCCGCCGCGCCAGCGCCAGCACCCCCGCCTCCTCATGCCGCAGATGCACCTCCAGCGCCGCCCGCAGCGCGCGCACCGCCGACACGAGCTCCCCCGAACCCCGGTCGCCGTCCTCCAACGCGGCGTCCAGCGCCACCACCAGCGGCCCGATCCCGGCGTACTCCGCCCGCAGCTCCGCCACCACCCCCAGCTCGGGACCGTGGCCCGCCACCGCACGCTCCACCCGCGGCCACAGCGCGCCCGCCTGCAGATCGTGATGAAGGCGCAGCTGCAGCTTCAGGTTCTCCCAGCCCGCCCGCACCAGCGGCGCGTGCGCCCGGCCCGCCGCCGCTGCCGCCGCCAGCCGCTCCAGATCCCTGCGGAACGCCGCGTGCCCCGCGCGCGCGTAGACGTCCACGAACGCCGGGCCGGTCAGCCCGAAAACGCCCACCGCCGCCCGGCCGCCGCCGGGCTTGGCCGCCGCGCCCACCGCCGCCTCGTCGGGCAGCGCGATCGAGAAAGTGTCCATACCAGGATGAGGACTTCACGCCCCCCGAATGTGACGGGACGCCGATGAGATCCCGCTCACGTCCCCGCGCGGGTACGGCCCGTCAGCCTTGACGCGCGGCGGTGCGGGCGATCGCCGCCTCGATGCCGTCCAGGACGAGTTCCAGCCCGCCCTCGAACGCCTCCCGCGCCGCCTGCTCCAGATACGGCACCCCGCCCTCGGCCTCACCGTCTGAGCCGCCGCCCGAACCGGCACCCGCCTCGCCGGCCGCTTCAGCGGTGTCCCGGGCGTCGGGGGCGCCCTCGGCGTCCAGCCACGCCACGCGCGGGAACCGCTCGGCGAACCCCGGCGCGACCTCCGGCAGCGCCCCGGCCCGCCCGTGCCACCACTGCGCCTCCGTCAGGCCCGTCGCCCGCACCGCCTGCCGCGACTCCGCCACCGTCCGCGCCGCGCCCCGCACCACGCTCGACAGCGTCGCGACCGCCCGCCGCACCCCCCGCGCGTCCAGCCCCGTCGCCGCCAGCACCCCCAGCAGCGCCTCCAATACCCCGTACTCGTTGGGGCCCAGCACCGGGCGCGCCTGCGACACCTGAAGCATCCACGGATGCCGCAGGTAGAACGCCCAGCTGTCCTCCGCCCACGCCACCAGCGCCGCACGCCACCCCGCCCGCACCTCGTAAGCGGCCGGCAGCTCCGCCAGCGCCCGGTCGTACATCAGGTCCACCAGCTCGGCCTTGCCCGGCACGTAGGTGTACAGCGCCATCGCCGTCCGGCCGAGCCGCTCGCCGACCGCGCGCATCGACAGGGCCGCCATCCCCTCGGCGTCGGCGACCGCGATCGCCGCGTCCACGATGACCTCCACGCTCAGCCCCGGCCTCGGTCCCGGACGCGCACCCGGCGGCGCGGCCTCCGGCCGCCTCCACAGCAGGTCCATCGAGCGGCGGGGGTCGCCCTGCCCCGCGAACACGGTCACCGTACAACTCCGTATGCCGTACACTGATTCATTCGGCGATCTCTTTACGCCATAAGCTATCAAGCCGATGCGAGGACGACGCATGCCCCTCCCGCCCACCACCGGCACCGACACCCCGACCGGCCCCCGAACCGCCGCCGGCCGCGCCGCCGACCGGCACGACGTCATCGAGGTCCGCGGCGCCCGCGAGAACAACCTCGCCGGCGTCGACCTGGACATCCCCAAACGCCGCCTCACCGTCTTCACCGGCGTGTCCGGCTCGGGCAAGTCGTCGCTGGTCTTCGGCACCATCGCCGCCGAGTCCCGGCGGCTGATCAACGAGACCTACACCGCGTTCCTGCAGTCGTTCATGGGCAGTCCCGCCCGCCCCGACGTCGACGCGCTGCGCAACCTGTCCGCGGCGATCATCGTCGACCAGGAGCCGATGGGCGCCAACTCCCGCTCCACCGTCGGCACCGCCACCGACGCCCACACCATGCTGCGGATCATCTTCTCCCGCCTCGCCGTGCCGAGCGCCGGGACGTCCTCGGCCTACAGCTTCAACAGCGCCGAGGGCATGTGCCCCGAATGCGAGGGCCTCGGCCGCACCACCGCCATCGACCTCGACCAGCTCGTCGACCGCGACCTGTCGCTCAACGAGGGCGCCGTCACCGTCCCCAACTTCGCCGTCGGCTCCTGGTACTGGAAGGTGCTGGCCGGGTCCGGGTTCGTCGACCCCGACGCCAAACTCCGCGACTACACCCCCGCCCAGTGGGACGACCTCCTCAACAAGCCCGCCACCAAGGTCCACAACAGCGGCCTCAACACCACCTACGAGGGCCTGCTGGTGAAGGTGAAGCGGCTCTTCCTGGGCAAGGACCGCGACTCCCTGCAGCCGCACATCCGCGCCTTCGTCGACCGCGCCGTCACCTTCAGCACCTGCCCCGCCTGCGGCGGCGCCCGCCTCAACCCCGCCGCGCTCGCCGGCCGCATCGGCGGCCTGAACATCGCCGACTGCGCCGCCATGCAGATCAGCGACCTCGCCGACGTCGCCGCCAAGATCGACGACGAGTCCGTCGCGCCGCTGGTGGCCACCCTGCGCGAGACCCTCGACTCGCTCGTGGAGATCGGCCTGGGGTATCTCAGCCTGGACCGCGAGTCCCCGAGCCTGTCGGGCGGCGAGGCGCAGCGGGTGAAGATGGTCCGCCACCTCGGCTCGTCCCTCACCGACGTCACCTACGTCTTCGACGAACCCACCGCCGGCCTGCACCCCCACGACATCCAGCGGATGAACGACCTGCTGCTGCGGCTGCGCGACAAGGGCAACACCGTCCTGGTCGTCGAGCACAAGCCCGAGACGATCGCGATCGCCGACCACGTCGTCGACCTCGGCCCCGGCGCCGGAACCGCCGGCGGGCAGGTCTGCTTCGCCGGCGACGTCGCCGGGCTGCGCGCCTCCGGCACCCTCACCGGACGCCACCTGGACCACCGCGCCCGGCTGCGGGAGCGGCCCCGCACCCCGACCGGCCACCTGCCGATCCGCGGCGCGAACCTGCACAACCTCAAGGACGTCGACGTCGACGTCCCGCTCGGCGTGCTCACCGTCGTCACCGGCGTCGCCGGATCCGGCAAGAGCTCCCTCGTGCACGGCGCGCTGCCCGGACGCGACGGCGTCGTCGTGGTCGACCAGTCCGCCATCCGCGGCTCTCGCCGCAGCAACCCCGCCACCTACACCGGCCTGCTCGACCACGTCCGCGCCGCGTTCGCCAAGGCCAACGGTGTCAAGGCCGCCCTGTTCAGCGCCAACTCCGAAGGCGCCTGCCCCGCCTGCAAGGGCATCGGCTTGATCTACACCGACCTGGCGATGATGGCGGGCGTCGCCGCCGTCTGCGAGAAATGCGAAGGGCGCCGCTTCACCGCCGAGGTCCTCACCCACACCCTGCGCGGCAAGGACATCAGCCAGGTCCTGGCGATGTCCGTCGAGCAGGCCCGCGAGTTCTTCCCCACCGGCGCGGCCCACGCCGTCCTCGACCGGCTCGCCGGCGTCGGCCTGGGCTACCTGACCCTCGGCCAGCCCCTCACCACCCTGTCCGGCGGGGAGCGCCAGCGCCTCAAGCTCGCCGTCCACATGGCCGGCGACGCCGCCGTCTACGTCCTGGACGAACCCACCACCGGCCTGCACCTGGCCGACGTCGACCAGCTGCTCGGCCTGCTGGACCGCCTCGTCGACACCGGCAAGTCGGTCATCGTCATCGAGCACCACCAGGCCGTCATGGCCCACGCCGACCACATCATCGACCTCGGCCCCGGCGCCGGAGCCGACGGCGGCCGCGTCGTGTTCACCGGCACCCCCGCCGACCTGGTCGCCTCCGCCGACACCCTCACCGCCCGCCACCTGCGCGCCTACGTCGGACGCGACTGACCCCCGGACCGGTCCACCCGGGCCGGGGGCGGCGCGACCGCTCCCGGCCCGGCGTCAGCGGGCCGCCGCCAGCATCCGCAGGTAGTGCGGGTTGGTCATCACCCCGAGCACGTTGCCGAACGGGTCGACGACCGACGCCGTCGCGAACCCCGTGCCCTCCCCGCGCTCGGTGATCTCCTCGTGGACGCGGGCGCCCATCGACACCAGCCGCGCCACCGCGCCCTCCAGGTCGTCGACGTGCCAGTACGCCACCGCCCCGCCCGGCTCCCCCGCGCCTGCCGTTCCCGGACGGAAGCGGGCGTCGATCAACCCCAGCTCGTGCTGATGGTCCCCGACCCGGAACTCCAGGTAGACCGCCCGGCCGTCCGGACCCGGGACGCGGAAGTACGGACGCGCCCCGAGCAGCCCGGCGTACCAGTCGCCGGCCGCCTCCACATCGTCCGCGAAGAAGCTGATCGTCGACAGTCCGCGCAGCATGCCGTTCCTCCGTCCGCCAGGGGACCGGACGTCTCCCGGTCCCGACAGCGACGACACTAGGAGCCCATTAGGTCAGCAAACGTCCTAACCGGTCGGCAGGATGGACCCATGCGCGATCCCTCCGGACGGCTGCTGCGGCTGCTGTCCCTGCTGCAGACGCCCCGCGACTGGACCGGCGCCGAACTCGCCGACCGCCTCGGCGTCACCGGCCGCACCATCCGCCGCGACATCGACCGCCTGCGCACCCTCGGCTACCCCGTCCGCGCCGTGCACGGCAGCACCGGCGGCTACCGGCTCACCGCCGGCACCGCGATGCCGCCGCTGCTGCTGGACGACGACGAGGCGACCGCCATTGCGATCGGGCTGCGCACCGCCGGCGCCGTCACCGGCATCGAGGACGCCTCCCAGCGCGCCCTGGCCAAACTCGAGCAGGTCCTGCCGAAACGGCTGCGGCACCGCGTCACCGCGCTCGCGCGGGCCGCCGTCGCGCTCCCGCCGCACGCCGACGCGCCACCCGCCGCCGACCCCGCCGTCCTGTCCCTGCTCGCCGCCGCCTGCGTCGCCGGCGAGAACGTCCGCTTCTCCTACACCGCCGCCGACGGCACCGAGAGCCGCCGGCACGCCCAGCCCCACCGCCTCGCACGGCCGGACGCCGCTGGTACCTGGTCGCCCACGACGAGGACCGCGCGGACTGGCGCACCTACCGCGCCGACCGGATCGCCGACCCCCACCGCACCGGCGTCCGCGTTCCGGCCCGCACCCCGCCCAGCGGCGCGGACCCCACGTCCTGGGCCATGGACAACCTCGCCGGCGGATCCGGCGCCATCCGCGCCCGCCTGCTGCTGCACGTCCCGTTCGCCGAGGCCGCCCGGCACGTCACCGCCTGGCACGGCGTCCTGGAACCGGTCGACGACCGCACCTGCCGCCTGCACACCCGCTCGGACTCCCTGCGGTACCTGGCCCACCGCATCGCTGTCCTCGACGTCGACTACACCCTGCTCGACCCGCCCGAGCTCGCCGCCCACCTCACCGCCATCGCCGACCGCGCCGCCCGCGCGACCCGCCCGTTCACCACCGGGTGACGGCGCGGAACGAGCGGCTCAGGCGCGGGAGGCGTCGCCCAGCGACTCCAGCAGCACCCGCAGTCTCCCCGCCAGGTCCTCCCGCTCGGACGGGCCGAGCGAAGCCAGCAGCCGCGCCTCGTTCTCCACGTGCGCGCCGACCGCCTCGTCCACGACCGCCAGGCCGTGCGGGGTCAGCCGGATCAGCACCGACCGCCGGTCCCCGGCGTCGCGGACCCGCTCCACCAGCCCCTTGGCCTCCATCCGGTCGATCCGGTTGGTGATGGCGCCCGAGGTGACCATCGCCGCCTTCAGCAGCGCCCCCGCGGTCAGCTCGTAGGGCGCGCCCGACCGCCGCAGCGTCGCCAGCACGTCGAACTCCCAGCTCTCCAGCCCCCGCTCGGCGAAGAACCCGCGCAGCTCCCGGTGCAGCAGCATCTGCAGCCGGGAGATCCGGCCGATGATCCCCATCGGCCACACGTCCAGGTCGGGTCGCTCCCGCGCCCACTGCGCGAGGATGTCGTCCACCGCGTCCGCCATCGCCGCCTCCTTATCTCAACGTTGAGAATATCAATCGGGCGATTCGGGAAGCGGGCGCTCCGGTGGACCGGGCCGTCCCCCCGGGGGCGGCACCCCGACCTGTCGCGGGCGGAATCCGCCCGTGGGGTGTCCAGGCGTTTCGGATCGCGATCACGAAGCGGGGGGCGAGCGTGTGCTCCCCTACCGTCTGCGGAGTCCGCATGGCCTGAGAGCAGCAGCTGCCATTCACCACGGCCCTGCCACGGATGGCAGTACGCGGCGCCGCCTTTGACAACGCGGGGTCCTGCGCCGCGCCGTGGGGTCCCGTCGGCGGGGAGGCCGTCATGGCCGCGATGGAACACGTCCGTGCAGGGCTCGGGCTGGGAGCCGAACCCGTACAGTCCGAACATGTTCGCGCCGTCGACGCCGAGCGCCTCGGTCGCCCGGAACCATTCGTCGCCGTCGGGGATGCCGGGACCCTGGTAGGTGAGCCGGTGGACGAGACCGCCGCGTGCGACATACTCCCACTCGGCTTTGGAGGGGAACCGTAGCGGTGACCTCTCCAGTTCGTCGAACACCTCGTGCGGTGGCAGCGGTGGACTCGGCGCCTGCGCGACCACCATCGGGCCGACCTCCACATGTGTCATCGGCCCCATCAGGTCCGGCTCATCGAGGAGCGTGTAGTCCTCCTCCCACTCCTCGCGCTGGTCGGCGGCATGGCGGATCTCGGGCAGGTTCGAGGCGCTCAGGCGTTGCTGGCCAACTCCTCCTCAGGCGAGAGGCCGACGCCGCCGCCGGGCACGAGGCAGAACCGCACGCCCTGGCGCGACAGCACCGCGATCGGCGAGCCACCGAACGAGCGCGGTCCGATCAGGGAGAACTCCGGCCCCAAGGCGGTGACGACGGCATCGGTGATCTGCTCTCGGCGTCGCTCGCCTGCCGCCTCCCACGCCGCCGTTGATCTCAGTTCCGGCGCCTCCGCGAAGATGGCGCGCCGCTCCCACACACGCTCGGCGAGGGGACCCAGCTCCGCGGAGCGGTGTTCCTCCGCACGCTTGTCCCGCAGGTACTGGAACGCCTTTCGGGCGGCGGGGGTCGGCCGCAGATGGAGCGGACGCGGCGTACCGCGCGACTCCTCCGCGATGAGCGCCCGCATTCCCTCGGTTCCGGGGGCCTGGGTGATCAGTCTCGTAGGCGCGGCGGTGACAGCCGGTGTGTCGACCAGGTCCCGGGTGTCCAGGAGCCAGTCGAGCATGTCGGCGGCGGAGATCATGCGGTCCATCGCCGACAGCACCAGCGCCTCACGACGTCCAACGACGAGTCCTCGACTTCTCACCTTGAGGCCGGGCTGCACGCCATACGTTCGGGTCGCCGTAGTGATTGGCGTGACCGGCTTGGAGGACGGTGCGGAGCGCGGCGCGGTGTTCTGTTCCGTCCGGAAGGTCGAGGCGTCGCATGAGGTCGAGCGCCGCGTCGGGTTCGAGGCGGCCGTGAAAGTCGTGATAGCTGGAGAGCAGTCCCTTGAAGAGCGACGGGTGGAGATCGGCCCGTCCGGAGGCTGCCTCGTAGATGGGGAACTTGATCGGCCACGGCACCGGTCCGGAGACTTCCAGGACTCGGCAGGCCCTTCGGTGGAATGCGGTGCGGTCGGGTTCGTCGAGCGCACAGGGATCCCGCAGCAAGTCGATGTCCTTGCCGAGGACGGCTGTGAAAGCGGTTTCGACGGTCTTGGCGTCCTCGAACCAGTCGACCCACAAGGAGTAGGTGAGGTTCTTCGCCGTCCGAGAAGCCTCCAGGCGGCTGCGGTAGCAGTCCCAGAGCGCCTCCCACACGAGTGGATCCTGCTCGTCCTGCATCGCGAAGCCGATCTCAGCGGTCACCCAGTACTCATCGAGCAGGTCCAGCAGTCCGAAGGCCAACCGGAGGCGTCCGACCGGATCCAGCCCATCGGCCAGCACAGCCCCAGGCGCACATTCGTGGGCGACCTCCTCCGCCGTCAACTCCCTGCCCGGCTGCTCGCTGTCGGTCCACACACCTTCCCTGATCTCGGCTACGCCGACTTCCGCCAACCACCGGCGTGCGTTCTCAATCCCGTCGCCTTCCACCCGAGCCAGTGTGCCCGAGCAAGGTCACATCACATTCGGACGAGACAGGGCCTCGGAGCCGAGGACAGGCAACGAGGGGGCGTAATCGAGCGATTCCGCCTCCCCATTTCGCCCCCTGGAGTTGATGAACGGCGTCCCCGACGAGCGGGCGCCGTTTTCGGTGGCCCGCCGCGCCGGGTGCTCGGTCAGTTCCAGCGGCGG
The DNA here is from genome assembly GCF_017573545.1 of Actinomadura nitritigenes. Lineage (GTDB taxonomy): Bacteria > Actinomycetota > Actinomycetes > Streptosporangiales > Streptosporangiaceae > Spirillospora > Spirillospora nitritigenes. The sequence goes on from NZ_JAGEOK010000016.1 coordinate 205,294, forward strand.
CTGGGAAGTCATGGCCAGGGTGGAGCCGGGCGCGAGCGCCGACAGCAGGCGCAGCGCGGCCGCGTTCGCCCTCGGTCGGGTACATCGACACCACGGCCGGCTCGCCCGGATCGACCCCGGCCGCTCCCCCACGACTCCATCTCGAAGTCGACCGGCACCAGCCGCAGCCCGTCTGGGATCCCGTAGCCGAATTCGACCAGTCGGCGGCGGGGACGGGCAGCGCCCCTCACAGCGCGACCCGCACCACCGTCTGCTCGGTACCCGCCTCGCCTTCGAGGGTGGTCACTTGCCCGGGGCCTGCAGGATCCACAGCCGCCCGTCGGGGTCCCGGACGGTCATCTCCCGGCTCCCGTAATGGGTGTCCTCGAACGGCGTCACCACCTCCACGCCCGCGCCCGGACGGAACTCCTCCGCGTCCGGCACCTTCAGCACCATCCGCGCCTGCGGCTCCCGGTCCTCGGGTACCTCGGCGATGAAGACGTAGGGGCCGTCGCCCTTCCGGAACTGCCCGGAGTTGTGATCGGTCTCGAACTCCAGCTCGAACCCCAGCGACCGGAAGAACCCGGCCGCCTTTCCCCAGTTGTGCGTCTCCAGGTAGACGGCCTCGAAGCCCTCGGTGGTCATCTCACTTCCCCTTCTCGCTGGACCGCTCCTGCGGACCGCCGTCGTCGAGGTAGGCGCGCAGCGCCTCCGCGACCAGCGCCGACAGCGACAGCTCCGCCTCGATGGCACGGTGCTTCACCTGCTTGATCAGCCCGATCGGCAGGTACACGTTGAACTGCTTGACGTCCTCGTCGCCCACACGAGAATGCTAGCACTCTAGCTCAGTAGCCTCGCGAGCACTGTCCGCCGCCTGCGGGAGCCGGCCTTGCACGATCCAGACAGGAACCACAAAGCCCCGGCAGCACATGAGCGCTACCGGGGCCGGGGAATGCGTGCTGGCCGGTGTGCGGGTCGCCTCTCGGCGAGTGGCGCGACGCGGCTCCAGCCGGACGGTATTCCGCGAAGGCGATTGATGAGGCCCGGGGACACCAGGCACACCGACCATCACGTGTAACCACCTGGACCCGCATGCTGTTCCCGTCCCGTCCCGTCCCGGCCAGACGGAGATGTGGCGGAACGGACGTGGCTGCACATCGCCAGGGCCGTCGCGGTCAGGAAAGATCTAGGACCCCGTCGATGGCCTCAACCTAGCCGGTGAGCCAGGTCGAGGCCGGGTCGGCCAGCCGCAGGACCCACCTCGCGACCTCGGCGGGTTCGCCACGGCGTCCCAGCGCGATGCGAGCAGCCTCGTCCAGTCCGCGGCGGCCAGGGCCTGGCTCTCTGCCTCCAGCAGCACGAGCCTGGACGCCGAGTCGAGCGCACCGGTGAGCCGCTCGGCCAGCGCCCGCACATCCGGGCCCCGCCTCGGCGGCGACGGCGAGTTCACGGCGGAGGTTCTCGATGTCACCCGCCGAGAAAGGTACGGCCGCGGCGCGCCACCCGGCCCGCCGCGGCCGTCTCCCTGCTAGTCCCCGGGCATCACGGTGAAGGTGAACCCGGTGCTCGTCGGACGTCGCAGCGGAATCTCGCACTTGATCCGGCGCAGCACCTCGCTCCTGCTGACGCCGAGCCCTTGGGCGATGAGACGTTCCGGACGCACCGGCACCGGATCCTCGAACACGACCTTCACCTGGACCGGCCATGCCTCGTCGAGCCATGCCGACGGGGTGTCCAGCCGCCAGGCGCCCGTCCAGTCCAGGGCGAAGCGGTTGCGCCGGGCGAGCAGCGGATCCAGCAGCCTGGACGCCACCAGGTCCGGATCGTTGACGCGGTAGCCATGGAGTTCGGCCGGATCGAAGGATCTGACCGGCGCCCGCTCATGGACGGTGAGCTTGCTCGTCCGGTCGCAGGACGCGCAGCGGACCAGCAGCCACACGTCCAGCAGCTTGCCGTTCGCGTTGACGCGGAACCTGCCGTCGCCGGTGGTGGCCGACTCCGACCGGCAGTCCGCGCACCGCAGCGACAGCAGGGGCAGCCGGGTCCGGCGAACGACCCAGGGCAGGACGGTATGAGGTTGTGAAGACATGATCTCTCTGGACCTGACACGAGGCCGATTGCGCGCGGTCTCGAACGCTGTACGGCCGGGCGCGCGAGGGCAGCCCGGCAGAGCCGACGGGACCGTCGGCTACAGGTGAGCGGAAGAAGGTGTCAGGTCTAAAGAGCAGGCGGGGTCACGCGGGTTCCGTCCTCTGTCCTCACGGCGATGGGCCGCAGGCAACCTACGGGACGGCGGGCGAGCCGTTCAATCGGTTTTACGGGCACGAGGTTGCGCGTCAACCTCGGCCGAGGACGCAGAACTCGTTGCCCTCCGGGTCGGCCAGGACCGTCCACGGGACGTCGCCCTGGCCAAGGTCGAGGTCGGTGGCGCCGAGGGCCCGCAGCCGGGCCACCTCCGGCTCCTTGTCGTCCACGGGGTCCGGCAGGAGGTCGGGGTGCACGCGGTTCCACCACGTCCTCACATCGGGTGCGCGGCGGAGCTCCAGATACGGCCCGACGCCGTTGGCGGAGCGCAGCGTCGCGTGATCGTCGGTGACCTCGTGCAAAGTCCAGTCCAACGCCTCGTCCCAGAACCGGGCCATGGCCCGCACGTCCGCGCAGTCGACCACCACAGCGGCGATCGGCCCGGTGTCCCGGTACGCCTCCCGGGGCTCCAGCACGCAGAAGACATTGCCCTCCGGGTCGGCCATGACCGTCCACGGGACGTCGCCCTGGCCGATGTCGGCGGGCGTCGCACCGAGATCCCTCAGGCGCCCGACCAGTTCCGCCTGGTGGGCCGGGGAGGTGGTGGCGAGGTCGAGGTGAACGCGGTCCTCCACCGTCTCGGGGTCCGGGACGGCGACGAGGTCGACGCAGACGGCGGCGGGGTCCGGCCAGTCGAAGCCCTCGGGCTGGAGGTTGGTCACGCCGGGGCCCTCGCTGGACGTGCTCCAGCCGAGCGCCTCCGCCCAGAACCGGCCGAGCGCCGAGTCGTCACCGGCCTTGAAGTTCACCTGAACGAGTCGCAGCGCCATGCCGCCCAACCCTATGCCGGAACGCCGTGGTCCCCGGTCGGTGAGGCCGCGTCAGGCCCGGGTCGCGGGCTCGTCGCCCGCGAGGACGGCCGCGGTCATGGACAGGTGGAGGGTGAGGGCCTCGGCCGCGGCGTCGGCGTCGCGGGCCAGTGCCGTCTCCTCCAGCCGGCGATGCTCGCCGACGGCGTCCCGCTCGGGGCCGCGGTGCGCGGACCAGCGGCGGGCCAGCTCGCTGGCCGTCCACAGCCGATCGAAGGTGTCCAGCAGGACGGGGTTGCCGCACCCCTCCAGCAGAGTGCGATGGAACACCCGATGGGCCTCGGCCCACGCGGTGGTGTAGTACTCGCCCTCTTCCGGCGCGTACGGCGGAGTGCGGGCCAGGCGGTGGAAGGCGGCGCGCACCCGGGCCTCCCAGTCGATGTCGCCGCGCTCGATGGACATGCGCAGCATGACCGGCTCGACGGCCCGGCGGGCCTCGGCGATCTCCTGCCAGCGGCGGTCGGAGAAGGCCGGGACGGCGAAGCCGCGGTTCGGCAACCGGTCGGCGAGGCCCTCGCCGACCAACCGCACGAGCGCCTCGCGCACCACGGCCAGGCTCACCCCCTGCTGCTTGGCGAGGTCGTGCGGCTTGAGGGCGTCGCCGGGGACGTGCTCTCCCCGCATGATCGCGTCCCGGAGGCGTGCGTGGACCTGCTCGGAGAGCATCGGCTTCCCCGGCCCGGCCGCCGGGGACGGGGGGTGCGCTGTCTGGGGCATGCCACCAGGATAGACGAAGATGCAAATAATCGATTTTCGATGTTATGGTCGATTCATGGTGAGGCGGGAGCCGACAGTCCGCTCCCCTGCACGGCGCCGCGGGCCCTCATCGGCTCCGGCCACGCCACACCACGCCACAACCCCGAAAGGAAGTCGCGATGAGCGAGAACAACCCCTTCGCCCGCCTCCCCGAGGCGGCGTCCTTCTCCGTGACCAGCACCACCGTCGGCGATGGCGATGCCTGGCCGGCCGAGCAGCTCGCCTCCGGCGTCCCCGGCGGCCGGGACGTCTCCCCGCAGTTGTCATGGAGCGGTGCACCGGAAGGCACCAGGAGCTACGCCGTCACCATCTACGACCCTGACGCCCCCACCGGGTCCGGGTTCTGGCACTGGGCGGTCGCCGACATCCCCGCCACCGTCACCGAACTGCCCGAAGGCGCCGGCGACGACACCGGCTCGGGCCTGCCCGAGGGCGCGTTCCAACTGCCCAATGACGCCCGCGTCGCGCGCTATATCGGCGCGGCCCCGCCGGCCGGTCACGGCCCTCACCGCTACTTCATCGTGGTGCACGCCCTCGACGTCGCCTCCATCGGCGTCCCGGCGGACGCGACTCCGGCGCTCCTCGGCTTCACCATGGCCGGCCACATCCTCGGCCGCGCGGTCCTGACCGCCACCGCCGAAACCGCCGCGGCCGCCGCCTGACCGCAGGGGGACGGCCCCGGCGACCGTGCTCGTCGGAGCCGTCCCCCTCACGGACACCGCCCACGTAACAGGTCGGCGCCCTTCCGGCGCACGCGACGTTCCGCCGCGCATGTCGATCAAGCTGCGCGTACGCCGTCGTCGAACATGAACTCGTGCAGGCAGGCGGCGTGGGCGGCCTTCACGGTGCTGCGAGAGAACAGCGTCTGCTCGCACTCGGTGAACGCGCCTCGACGGCCCCAGGAGGCCAGGTCAAAGGGGGCGGCTGTGAGCGCCGCGACGGGCAGGAGACCGGCGAGGATCCCCAGAGGGAACGCCGCCGGCACAAACTTCGACTGAAGGTGGGACGCTCGCGGCGCTGGTCCTGACTGCGGGTCAGGCCGCCGACAGTCCGCAGCTGCCCAGCGTAAAGCCCGCCGCGAGTACGCCAACCGCGTCAACGGCCTCCCGGCCACCACACCCTGACCCAAGACCACGACCTCGGCAACGGACCCTGAAACAGCCGCGACCAACTCGCAGCCAACCGCTGGCGCCTACCGCTGATTCCTACACTCAGCCTCATCATGGGCCGAATGACGCTAGCGCTTCGATATCAGAAGCGTTATTGGGCGTCTTCGGAACCGGCGGCGGAGAGGGTCGCGGCCCACTCTGCGGACCACCGGACGAGCGGGCGCAGCGCGCTTTGGGCGCCGTGGCCCAGCTCGGTGAGGGCGTAGGTGGAGTCCGGGTGCTGCTCGACGAGGGCAGCGTCGAGCAACTCGGTCAGCCGTTGCCGCAGCACGCTGGAGGACATGTTGTCGCAGCGCTCCTGCAACGCACGGAACCCGACCGGCCCGTGTTGCAGTTCCCAGACGATCCGCAGGTTCCACCTACGGCCGAACAGGTCGAGGGCGGCCATCAGCGGCCGGCCGGTGCTCGACCCTCGGACCGCCCGTCCCGGCCTGGGTGCCGTCATCCGTCGTACCGTCCCCTCTTGCTGCTTCGATATCCGACACACTATCGTGTGTCTATCGATTCGCTTTCCGAAGCGCCTTGGGAGGGGCTTCGTCAGGCGATCACTACCGGATCGTGCGACCGACCGGATGTCGAGGTGATGGTGCCGGTATGGCGCCGCCCGAGATCTCCCGGGTGTTGTGGTCGCTCGCCGCTGAACGGAGGTTGTCATGCACAAGCTGATGGTCCTGTATCCCGAGCCCGCCGACCCCGACCACTTCCGCGACTACTACGTGAGCAACCACCTCCCGCTGGTCACGCGCATGCCCGGCCTGCTCGCGTGGCGCTACAGCTTCGAGGTGGCAGCGACGCAGGGACCGGCGCCGTACTTCGCGGTCTTCGAGGCCGAGTTCGCTGACGCTGCGGCGATGACCGCGGCGAGGGAGTCTCCGCAGGGCCGGCAGGCGGCTGCCGATGTCGCCAACTACGCCACCGGTGGTGCGGTCGTCATCGACTACCCGGTGCAGAACGGCACCATCTGAGCCTGGCCCTGAGGCACCGCCGTATCCGTGGTGAGCCGTGTTCGCCACATCCCCGCGGAATCGGTCCCCGCACTCTGTTCGGCAGATCCGGGCGCCCGCGGGGTGACCGCCCATCCCCCTGTGTAGGGGGTGCCGGTAAGAAACGCGTCATGAGCCCCAAACGGGCGAATCCCGAACGCGTAGGCCCGCGATGCCGGCAGGAGTCGTTGATCCAGTGATCTGCATTCGGTCGCGCTGGCGGTCCCGGTCCGCGGGCCAGATCACGGTGCTGGTGCTCGCGGTGCTGCGCCACGACCAGCACGCCGCCGACCTGGACGGCGGCAACCAGGTCTCGCCCACGACCATCCGCCGCTGGAACGATGAGGTGATCGCCCTGCTGGCGGCGAAAGCTCCGTGCCTGGACCGCGCCCTGAAGAAGATCGCCCGCCATGACAAGCTCTGCGCGCCGCCGGCCTGGGCGCCCTGGCGGACCTCGGCTTCGTTGGCCTGGACGACGACCCGGTGGTCATCACCGGGGTCAAGCGGACCCGGAAAGAGAAGCTCACCGCCGGGCAGAAGTAGGCCAAGCAGCTCATCGCCGCCACCCGCGCCCCTGTCGAGTACGGCTTCGCCGCCTTGAGAAACTGGGGCGTCCTTACCCGGCTGCGACTGAACTCGGCACGGGCCACGGCGCCGCTGCGCGCCCTGCTCGTCCTGACCGCTCTCGAAGTCGTACGCTGAAGACAGACGATCAACCCCGCGGACCACCGCCCACCGACAGTTCTGCGCGGTCCCTGGTCAGCCGGGGTAGCGGGCCTCGTTGTCCAGGCGCTTGACGAACATCCGGGCCGCACGCATCGGGCCGACTGTGTGTGAACTCCCCGGGCCGATGCCGATCGAGAACAGGTCGAAAGCGCTGACCGCCGTGCTGGGTGCCTCTCACGCCTTTGTGTTGAGGGAAAAACGCCGGAATGCCGACCTCCCGAGGGATCAACCGGGGGAGGTCGGCATTCTGTTCTTGCCGCCGTGCAGTGCCCGGCACCGCTGTTGCTGCGGCGACCGGCGGCTCCTACTCGGTCCGCAGCGCGGTGGCGGTCCGGGAGCGTGCCGCCCAGCTGGCCGGCAGCAGCGCCCCTAGCAGGGCGATCACGATCCCGCCGGCCAGCAGGGGGAGGAGCAGGCCGGCCGTGTAGCTGTGGGTCACGCTCGGCGGCAGGTGGCGGCCGATCGCCTTCCCCATCGGGGTCAGTGTCGCCTTCTCCACCGCGACCCCGATCGGTACCCCGATCAGCCCGGCGATCAGGCCGGTGAATGTCACCGAGGTCAGAACCATCGCGATGGTCTGCTTGGGTGTCATCCCGAGGGCCTTGAAGATCCCCAGGTCGTGGACCCGCTCCCGGGTGTCCTGCACCACGGTGTTCAGCACTCCGAGCGCGGCGACCGCGATCAGCATCAGCGTGAGCGTGGCCACCAGGGCGCCCATGGTGACCACCACGAGGTTGTTCCCGCCCGAGCTCGGCTGGACCGAGGCGTTCAGCGGGGTCAGCGCGGCGGCGGCCGAGGTGGACCAGTCCGATCCCTTGACGTTCGAGGCCAGCTCGACGTTGAACTGGTCGATGCGCGGAGTCAGACCGGCGGCGCTGAAAGTATCCGCGTCCGTCATGACCGTGTAGTCGCCCAAATTGGTGTCGAACTCGATGCCGACGACCTTCAGTGACGTTCGCTTGTTCCGCTGCATCACGGTGACGTCGTCACCGACGTGGATCCCCACCGTCGTGGCCAGCTTGTCGCCGACGACGGCCTCGCCGGGCGCCGAGTACCAGCGGCCCGATAGCAGCTCCAGGTTCGTCCAGGAGAAGTCGCCGCTGACCGTGAACACCTTCGGCGTTTCGCCGCCGGTCGGCGCGCCGACCATGGTCGCGCCGCTGTCGCCCCAGCCGAACGCGGCCTTCGTGCCCGGGGTCTTGGCGAGCGCGGCGGCCACCTTGGGGGCGTCCAGGTACTGGTGGCGCGGGTCGTTGGGGCCGTAGAGACCCCAGGGCTTGCCTACGTCGGCTGTGGGGATCACGTACGCCGACGCGTGGTTGAAGCCTGAGGTGGTGGCTTGCAGGTACTTGCTGAACCCGGCCTCCAGCCCCACCGCGAAGGTGAGGCTCACCGCGCCGAGCAGCACCGCCGCACCGACCAGTACGGCCCGGGCCGGCTTGGCGAAGGGCTGTGCCAGTCCCAGCGACATGGCCCGGGGCAGCGGCAGCCGCGAGGCCAGACGTTGCGCCGTCCGACCGCGCCCGGCCTTGGGGGCGCGGCCGGCCAGCAGGGCCTGGACCGCCGGCATGCGGCCGGCCCGCAGTGCCGGGATCGAAGCCGTGACGCCGACGACCAGCAGGGTGCCCAGCGCCACCACGGCGCTGACCCACAACGGAATCGTGGCACTGGGCGCGCCGAACTGCTTGGTGGCCTCGTCCAGGATCGGCACGGCCAGGAGGTTGCCGAAGACCGTGCCGAGCACCACGCCGAGTGTCGCCGGGATCATGGCCTGCGCGGTGTAGGCGCGGACCACCTGCGAGGGGGTGAAGCCCAACGACTTCAGAATCCCGATGCGCCGGATTCCCGCGGCGACGGCCCCGCTGACCACGATCGAGATGATCAGTACCGACAGGATCAGCCCGAAGATCCCGAAGGCGACCAGGAACGGCACGTAGGCCTTGGCGTCGCCGGTCACCTGCCATTCCGCGGTCAGGTACGACTGTCCGGCCTCGACCGTGCCGGGTGGCGCGGCGGCGGCCACCGCCCGCTTGTCGGTGGCGATGTCGGCGTCGGTCCCGGCCTTGGCGAACCGGTAGAGCATCTGCTTGTCGGATCTGGCCCCTGCGGCGGTGAGCCGCGCGAAGCCGTCGGCGGTGGCGAAGGCGGTCGCGCTGCTGGTCACCGAGTCGGCGAAGCCGACGACCTTGAACGACGGCCTGCCCGGCAGGGAGGAGAACACCACCGAAGCGCCGAAGCAGTCGACGGCATAGTGCTGCCACGGCAGGGCGATCTCGCCTGGGCCGGTCGGCCAGCGCCCCCGGGTCAGCGCCAACTGGTCCATCCCGGAGGTGCTCCCCAGGTCGGGCCGGGCGGTGACGGTGATCGGACCGTTGTCGTGACCGGCCCAGGCCTTCTTGGGGCAGTCGGTTCCGATGGTCGTGTCCAGGGCGGCGGCGATCGGGTACGGACCGCTCGCCTCGGTGACGCCGGAGGCGTGCGCGGTGGCGGCGGCGCGCGCGGCCGTGACCTTCGAGCCGTCGAACTGGACCGCCAGGTGCGCCCCGTTCCGAGCACTGAAAGCGTGCTCGAACGGGGCCTGCACGACGGTCAGCAGACCGAGTGAGAGTACTGACGACGTCACCGCGGCGAACGTCGTCAGGGCCATGACGAGGGACTGGACCCGACGCCGGCCCACGCCGGAGCGTACGACCTTGCCAAGGGCGCTCACCGGCTCACCGCCGACAGCAGGCGGGCCATGGCGTGGAATCCGACCTCGAAGAGGCGCCGGGGCAGCGGAGGCTTGCGCAGCGTCATTCGGCCGCTCCCGCCGGACGGGTCAGCGACGAGTAGGCGGCCAGGCCGGCACCCCTGCCGCTGTTGACGACGTCCCGCTCGACCGCTCCGTCCACCAACTCGATCGTGCGACGCGCGGTTCTCGCGGCCAGCTGCACGTCGTGGGTCACCAGCAGGATGGTCTGACCCTCGCTGTTCAGGTCCAGTAGCAGCCGGCGCACGTCGGCGGCCGAGCTCGAGTCGAGCGCGCCGGTGGGTTCGTCGGCCAGCAGCAGCGCCGGCTTGTTCATCAGGGCCCTGGCCACCGCCACCCGCTGCCGCTGACCGCCCGACAGCCGCTGCGGGTAGGCCTTGGCATGCCGCTCGATGCCCAGCGAGCCGAGCAGCTCGACGGCCCGGCGCTTCGCTTCGCCCTTGCCCATCCCGGCCAGCTGCGCCGGGACCATGACGTTGTCCAAGACGGTCAGGTCGTCGAGGAGGTTGAAGAACTGGAAGATCATGCCGATGGACTCCCGGCGGTACTTCGCCGAGCCGGCCTCACCGAGCCGGTCGACGCGCGTGCCGTTGACCGTCACGGTGCCGCTGGAGGGCTTGTCCAGACCGGCGATCAGGTTCAGCAGGGTGGACTTGCCGCTGCCGGAATGGCCGAGGATCGCCACGCAATCACCGGGCACCACGGACAAGGTCACACCGGCCAGCGCGGGTGGGCCGTCGTCGTATCTCTTCGTCGTGTCGACAAGATCGATCAAGGGTGCATTCGTCACGGCCCTGAACCTAGGAACGGAACGCTGTCCGTCGCGTCGGCCGGGGGATGTCACCGTTCCCCAGGCCATCGGCCCGGCGGTGTACCCGCGTACATCCCCGGGGCGACGCGCGGAGTCGACGCCGCTGAATACGATCCCCGTATGGAAGGGCTTCTCCAGCGTCTCTCGACATCGAGACCCGTGATCTGGCTGATGTCATCACAGGCCGTGGTGCTGGCCACCACCTGCCTCTACGCGCTGGCGCTCTACAAGTCGATGGTTGCGCACTACGACGACCAGTACCAGTTCTCCAGCCTCGGGGTCTTCCCGACGATGGGGCTGTGCGCCGTGCTCGCCCTTCCGGTTCTGCTGGTGCGCCGTCTGCCGACGGCGGTCTTCGCGACGATCCTGGGCGAATCGGTCCTCGGTGACATCCTCGGCGCACGGCCCTCGATCGTGTTCTTCATGATCATCGCCCTGGGCGGGTACCTCGCCGTCCGGCGCCCGAAGGCCGCCGCCGTCGGCTCCGTCGCGGCCGTCGCGGCCGCGTTCGTCAACGACATGCACGTCCCCGGGCAGTCCGTCGGCGACGCGGTCCAGTGGGCCGGGCAGTACCCGTTGTGGGTCGCGGTCGCGTGGGTCTTCGGAAGGGTGAACCGCAAACGCCGTGAATACCGCAAAGCCCTGCACGAGCAGAGGGCGGCCCGCGCCGTCGTGACCGAGCGGCTGCGGATCGCCCGCGAACTGCACGACAGCGTCGCGCACAGCATCGGGATCATCACGGTGCTGTCGGGAGCGGCGGCGCGGGTCGTGGACACCAAGCCCGAGCAGACGCGGCAGGCGCTGACCGGCATCGAGACCACCAGCCGCCAGACGCTGCTCGAGCTGCAGCGCATGCTCGGGGCGCTCCGCCGCGCCGAGCCGGACGACGCCATGCCGCAGGCCGCTCCGCTGGCGCCGGCCGGCAGCCTGGCCGACGTCCCGCAGCTCGCCGAACGCACGGCCGACGCCGGGGTGCGGGTCCACGTGACCTGGCGGGGCGAGCAGCGTCCGCTGCCGCCGGAGATCGAACTGTCGGCGTTCCGGATCATCCAGGAGTCGGTGACGAACGTGGTGCGGCATTCCGGGGCGCGGACGTGCCGGGTCGCGGTCGGTTACGAGCCAAAAGAAGTGACGATCGAGGTGGTGGACGACGGGGACGACGGTCTCGGCGGGCCGGGCCGTCCCAGGCACTCGACGGCCGGCGGGAGCGGCTTCGGCCTGCTCGGCATGCGCGAGCGGGTGACGTTGCTGTCCGGCCAGTTCAGCGCGGGCCGGCGTCCGGAGGGCGGTTTCCGGGTGGCGGCGAGGCTCCCGGCATGAGCGTGCGAGTGCTGCTGGTCGACGACCAGCCGCTGATGCTGGTCGGGCTCGGGATCCTGATCGGCGACACCGATGACCTGGAGGTGGCCGGGGAGGCCGGCGACGGCCGCGAGGCGGTGCGCCTGGTGCGTGAGCTGCGGCCGGACGTCGTGGTGATGGACATCCGGATGCCGGGCATGGACGGGATCGAGGCGACCCGGCAGGCGACCGCCGAGCCGGACCCGCCCAAGGTGCTGGTGCTGACGACCTTCGACGACGACGAGTACGTCTACGGCGCACTGCGCGCCGGGGCCAGCGGATTCCTGCTCAAGAGCATGGCCCTGAACGCGATCCTGGACGCGATCCGCGTGGTGGCGGCCGGCGACGCGTTGATCGCGCCGAGCGTCACCCGACGGCTGATCGCCGACTTCGCCGGAACCTCCGCCACCCCCGCGACCCCCGCACCGGACACCGAGCCCGCCCAGGACTCACGCGTCATCGCAGAGATCACCGACCGGGAGCGCGAGGTGCTGGCACTGGTCGGACAGGGATTGTCGAACAGGGAAATAGCCGAACGGCTGGTGATCAGCGCGGCGACGGCGAAGACCCATGTCGCGCGCCTGTTCGCCAAGCTCGAGGCCCGGGACCGCGTCCACCTGGCGATCATCGCCTTCGAGACCGGACTCGTGCCCCGTGGACGATAGGGCAGGATGAGGGGTGGCGTGCAGAAACTAGCGGTAGCCCCTCGGACTCCCGGTCGCTCCTGAACGTGACCTGATCCCCCGAGTGGCCCCGTCTTTCTGGACGGAGTCTTCTGGACGGCATCGTCCCTGGTCGTCGTTTTCCGGAGTCCTCTGCACTGATTCCCGAAGTCCTGTGCACTGACGGCGGAATCGCGCGTTCGCTCTGCTCGCGTCTGATCGAAGCTGTCGGTTCGGTCTTCGACGCGGACGAAGGCGCCGAACGGGACGAGTCCGGTGAAGGTCTTGCCGATGCGCTGTTGGAGCTGGACCAGCGGATCGTTCTGGAGCGCTTTCAGGGAGAGGGCGACGCGCCGGCGTTCAGGATCGACGTCCAGGATCTCAGCGGTGACTTCCTTGCCGACGGTGACGATGTCGGAGGGGTGGTTGATAGGTCGCCACGACAGTTCGGGAATGTTGATCACCGCGGTGAGGCCGCCGATCTCCACGAAGGTCACGCCGAAGCTGGTCCCGTCCAGTTTGTGCTGGGAGGAGACGTGCAGGGGTCGTTCAGTTCATGGTCGTGATGGCTGCTCTGGGCCGTCCTCGGCAGTCGGGCCGTCAGGCACTGCTGAAGCTTCGGCGCGGACGGCGCGTTCGCGTTGCGTGGCGGCTTCGGCGCGGGCGGCCGCCAGGTCGGTTTCAAGCCGGTCGCAGAGGGCCTGGCGGGAGGCGAGTGCGCTCTGCGCGGTGGCCAACTGCTGAGCGGCATGCTCGGCAGCGGCCTGGAGGGCTTGCTCGCGACGTTCGAGGGCCTCGGCGCGGGCGGCGGCCTCGCGTCCGTGCCGCATCGCCTCGTCACGTGCCTGCTCGGCGGCCTCGGCCCTGGCCTGCTGGGCGCGTGCCTCGCCGTGGGTGGCGGCCAGTGCCTCCCGGGCGGTCGCCAGTGCTGCCGTGCTGTCGGCCAGCTCGCTCCGGAGGGCCTGCAACTGGTCGGTTTGGGCACGGGCGGTCGCCTCGAACCGGGCGCGTTCCTGCTCGTGGGCGTTGCGGAGGTCGCGGAGTTCGGCGGCCTTGGCGTCGCGGGCGGCCTCGGCGGCGGCCTGAGCCTCCCGAGCGGCGTCGCGGGCGCTCTGGTGCGCGGCGATGGCCTCGGTGGTGTCGGCGCGCACCTGCTCCAGGTCCGCGCGGTCGCGGGCGGCGGCCTGCTCGGCGGCCCGCTGAGCGGCCCGGGCGGCCTCGGCGGCGGTGACCGCCTCCTTGCGCGCCTTGTCGGCGGCCAGGGCGCGGGCTTCGGCGTCGGCTTCGGCCTGCGCGGCCGCCATCGCCTCGGCCTCGGCCCGCTGCACCCGGGACAGAGCTCCCTCTTGGGCCTTGGTGAGGAAGTCCTTCACCTCGGTCAGCTGGTTCTGCAGGGCGCTGATGGCCGCCGGTACCCGCTGGGCGAGAGCCTCGGCCCGGTGGAGCGGTTCGTCGACCGCGGCGGTGTCGGCGGCGCGGCGGTCCCGGCTGGCCTGGTCGGCATGGGCCTTGCTGCAGTACTTGGGGGGACGGCCCCGGCCGCGCGCCGGTAGCGGTTCAGAGCAGCCGGCCAGGGCGCACTCCCCCACCGTCGGCAGCTCGGCCGCGCCGTCTGCGGGGTCGTCTTGCTGCGGGCTTGATCCGCCGAGGGCGGAGGAGCCGTCGGTCGCATCGTGCGCGGTGCTCGTTTCGCTGCTCACCCGCCTCACCCTAGCCATCTTTTCACTACGCTTCACGCTTAATGATTAACGCGACACGCGATACGCGTAATAAGCAGAGCGTTGAGGCTCCGGGATAATGACGGTTATCCTGGTGACCGTGATCAACAGTGGCGACCGGCGGACGATCGGCCTCACGCGGGACACCTTGCGGGCCAGTGGCGATGCGGGGCCCAGCGCAGGGGCGGCAACCGTGCCACCGCAGCCGACTCCAGAGGCTCCGCTGGACGGCACGACGCTTCGACCCGTGGGAGCGGCGCCACCGGCTCCAGTGCCGACACCGGAAATGACACCGGCGGTCCCGCAGCTTGCGGTGGATCCGATCGGGCAGGCCGTTGCGCTGCTTCCAGCGCTGCCGCCCGACGACCCGGGCGACCGTTACGGACTGAGGTTGCTGACCGCCGCATGGCTGCGCAGCCAGAGCAGCGATGCCACCCGCCGCGCCTACTATCGCGACCTGGCCGGCTGGCTGGACTACTGCGCACGCACCGGACTGGCCCCGCGGGCGGCGCGCCGCGCCGACGTCGACGACTGGTCGGCCTCCATGACCGTCAACGTCGGTGGCCGGTCACGCCCGCCGAGCGCCGCGACCCGGGCACGTCGGCTGGCGGCCGTCTCGTCGTGGTACACCTACCTGCAGTCCAACGACGTCACCGACCGCAATCCGACGCTGCTGGTCAAGCGCCCGACCAGCGCGCAGATCGCCGCGTCGGCGCGCAAGGCGCCCACCCTCGGCGTTGCCGAGACGGCGCTGCTGCTCGACACCGCGGAAGGACGCGCGGTCGACCTGAACACCGAGGCGGCCTGGCGTGACGCGGCCGTGATCGCCCTGCTGTTCTACACCGCGCTGCGCGTGTCGGCCTTCACCGGTGCCGAGCTGGCGGACCTGGCCACCGAGGCCGGATACCGGGTGCTGTGGCACGACACCAAGGGCAAGGGTCCGGACGGCCGCGATTACGTGCGATTGGACGGCGAGCTCTGCCGGGTCCTGGACGCCTATCTCGCCCTCCGCGCCGCCCGCCACCCGGACGGTGTCACTCCACCAGGGCCGCT
This sequence comes from Actinomadura nitritigenes, assembly GCF_017573545.1. Taxonomy (GTDB): domain Bacteria; phylum Actinomycetota; class Actinomycetes; order Streptosporangiales; family Streptosporangiaceae; genus Spirillospora; species Spirillospora nitritigenes. The sequence continues at coordinate 220,351 of NZ_JAGEOK010000016.1, forward strand.
GCTGGTGACCACCCCGCACCCCTACGACCGGAGCAAACCCGGCGGCAAGCGGCTCACGCAGCGCGACGTCACCAACATCCTGCGGCGACAGGCCGAACTGGCAGGGTTGCCCGACGCGTCCCGCCTGAGTCCGCACAGCGGCCGACGGACCGTCATCACCACCCTGCTCGGCCACGACGTCCCGCTCGCCAAGGTGCAGGACCTGGCCGGGCATGCCGACCCGCGCACCACCCGCGGCTACGACGACACCAACCACAAGCTCGCTTCCTCCCCCGTCACCGACCTCACCCGCATCCTGGCCGGCCACCGCACCACCACTCGGCGCCGAGATCGGTGACCTGGCGGCGAGCACCGTGAGCCGGCGGCGTCAACGGCGGCCCGGACATCGAGGTCGTCTTCCCCGCCGCAACGTTCGACCGCGGCGCCGCATCGCGGGCCGCGTCCGGCGCGACGCTCAGCGGGGCGGGGCGGGCTCCGTCCGTGATGGGACGCCCAGCCGCCCGGCGAGGCCATCGCGCAACCGGACCAGCCGCTCGATCTCGGCGTCCAGGACCTCCAGGCGGCGCAGGGCCACCCCGGTGGTCCGCGGGCAGCCCTCCCCGCCGTAGGCGGGGAGGGTGTCCCCGTCCAGGAGATTGAGGCGGTCCGCGCATCTCCGCACGTCCTCGACGGTCAGGCCGAGGGCGAGCAGCTCCCGGATGATGCGCACCCGGTTCACCTCCCCTGGCCCGTACTCGCGTTGTCCCGCGGCCGTGCGCGGCGGCGGGGTGAGCAGGCCCCGCTGCTCGTAGAACCTCAGTGCCCGCGGGGTCGTCCCGGCCGCCGCCGCGGCGTCACCGATCCGCATCCGCCCTCCCACTTCGCCCGGCTACAGCTCCACGACGACGGTGCCGAGGTGGCGCCCGTCGATCACCTCCTGCAACGCCCGCGGCGCGCGTTCGATGCCCGCGACCCGCACGTGCGGGAACGTCAGCTCGCCGGACCGGAGCCACCCGCCGACGCGCTCGGCCCAGCTCGGGCGCTCCTGCCCGCCGTCGAGGCCGCCGAAGCCGCGCATGCCGATCCGTTTGGTGATCAGCTGGAAGGTGTCGATCTCGACGGGCGCGGTGGTGCCGGAGAGGCCGGGCGCCATCTGCCCGGCGAGGGCGCCGACGATCACGAAACGCGCGCCGGTGCGCGCGGCCCCGATGGCGGACTGGAGTTGCTCGCCCCCCACGTTGTCGACCAGGACGTCGATGCCGTCGGGGGCGGCCTCCGCCAGCTGCTCGGCGATGGGTTTCGCGTCCGGCCCGGCGCCGCGGATCACGGCCGCGTCGTATCCCAGCTCAGCGATGAGGCGCTCGGCCTTGGCCGGCGAGCCGGTGCTGCCGACGACCCGTCCCGCACCGAGCAGCCGGGCGATCTGGCCCGCCATCGAGCCGACGCCTCCCGCGCCACCGGTGACGAACACGGTGTCCCCGCGGCGGACGGGTGCGTCCCTGGTCAGTGCCGTGTAGGCGATCGCGGCCGACCCGAGGTGCGCGACGGGGTCGGGCAGCACATCGTCCACCGGCGTGCACTGGCCGGCGGGAACGGCTGCGTACTCGCGCCATCCGAGGAAGTGCCGGACGAGGTCGCCCGGCTGGAGGCCGGTGCCCGGCGGCGCCGAGACGACCTCGCCGATCGCCGCCCCGAACACGACGTCCCCTGGACGCAGCGGCGGGAACGGAGCACCGGGGACGCCTTCGCCGAGGAGCATGCGCAGCGCGGGGAAGACGTGGAAGAACCGGTTCCGGACGAGGACGTCGCCGTCGCCGGGCACCGGCGGCGGCGTGCTCGCGATCGTGAAGTGCTCCGGCTTCGGGAGGCCGTCGGGCAGGGCGGCGAGGCGGATCTCGCGGACGGACTCCGGCGATGTCGGCATGGATGCTCCTTGGAACGGGACGGTCCGTGCCCGGCACGGCGCCGGACACGGAGCGGAGACGCTAACCCCTGACCCGCGCGTCAGGGGCAAGCCCCTCCCCCGCCACCACGCCGACACCGAACCCACCGAGCGGGTATCCGTTGACGTTTCCCGGCTGTCGGGATCGTTCAGGATGCGTCGTTCAAGATGCGTTCCGTGATGGCCAGTGCCATGGCCATGATGGTGATCTGGGGGTTCACGGTCGGGCAGCTCGGCAGGACGGAGGCGTCCACGACGCGGACGCCTGCGACACCGCGGAGCCTCCCCTCGTTGTCGACGGGGCTGGTGTCGGGGTCGGTGCCCATGCGGGCCGTGCCGGCGGGGTGGAAGGCCGCCAGGTGGAGTTGGGAGGCCGGTGTGCGGGTGATGATGTCGCGCAGTTCGGCCGGGTCGCCGGCGCGGGGGTGCCGGGTCAGGCCGGTGAGGACTTCGGAGGCCCCGGCGGCGAACATGACCTCTCCCATGGCGAGGATCGCCTGGCGGAGCCTGCGGTGGTCGGCGGGAGCGAGCCGGTAGACGGGGACGGAGCGGCGGGTGCCGTGGACGCGGCCGGAGGGGGCATCGGCGATCATCGCTCCGAGCGTGGCCAGATGCGAGGAGCCCTCGATCTCGGCGCGCAGCCGCGTTCCGGTGCCGGGAAGCAGGAAGGTGCCCATGCCCGGAGGCGCGGCGGTGGCCTCCAGCAGGATGCCGTCCCGGTGCCACTGCTCGATGCCGACGCTTTGCAGCACCCCTTCCCATGAGCGGACGGGCCGGTCGAAGCGTCCGGCCAGGCTGGTGGCCGGGTGCAGGGTGAGGCCGCGGCCGAGGCGGGGGTGGCGGCCGAGGCCGGACCGGCGCAGCAGCGGCGGCGTCTCGGTGGCGCCGGCCGCGACGATCACCAGCGGGCTGAGGATCTGGACGGTGGAGCCGTCGGGGCGGTGGCCGCTGATGCCGGCGGCCCGGCCGCGTTCGACGAGCAGACGGTCGACGCGCAGTTCGCAGACGATCCGCGCGCCGGCCGAGCATGCCTGGGGCAGGGCGTTGAGGTGGACGCCGTTCTTGGCGTTGCGGGGGCAACCGACGGCGCACTGGCAGGATCCGGCGCAGCCGGGTGCGTTGCGCAGGAGCGGCGCGGCCTGCCAGCCGAGGCGTTCGGCCCCCTGCAGGGCGAGGGCGCCGTTGCGGCCCAGGACGTCGGTGGGCTGGCGGGCCACCGAAAGGGTGTTCTCCACCTCGGGCAGGAGGGCGTCGAAGCGGTCGACCAGGTCGATGCCCTGGCGGCGCCACCGATCGACGACCTCGCGGGGCGGCCGGTAGCAGGTCCCGGAATTGACGACGGTGCTGCCGCCGACCGCCCTGCCGACGGGCAGCAGGACCGGGGGGAGGCCGAGCGCGGCGGTGGCTCCGCCGTCGCGGTAGAGGTCGCCGAACCGCTCGACCGGAAGCCGTTCTCGGAAGTCCGCCGCGCCGAAGCGGCGTCCCTCCTCGACGATCACCACCCGCAGCCCGGCGCGGGCCAGCTCGCGGGCGGCCATGGCGCCGGCCGCGCCGGACCCGACGACGACCGCGTCCGCGGTCGTGCAGGCGGGGTACTCGGCCGCGGTCACGCAGTCCAGGTCGGGGTCGGGGCGTGCCAGCCCGGTGCCGGCGGGCTCGCGGTCGGCGAGGGCCAGCAGCGCGGGCATCTTCAGCGCGTCGATCAGGGCGGCGGGGATCGGGTGGGCGGTGAGGGCGGCGCAGAGGGCGTCGCGCTCGGCCGTGGAGAGGCGGTCCAGTCGGCGGCCGGTGCGCAGCAGGGCGGCGGCCTCGATCAGCGCCGCCCCAGTGTGGAAGCCCGCGCCGAGGACGCGGGGGAACCGGCCGGTGAGGCCGTCGACCCGCGCGGCCACCCGCCGAGCCTGTTCGGTGTCGTCGAGGCCCAGCAGCGCGGACGTGGTGGAGGTGAGGGCGCGCGAGGCCGTGCGGGCGGGGGCGCCGGGGGTGGCGAGGGTCCTAGTCACGCAGGCCCACCTCGGCATGCGCGGTGCCGTCGAGCCGCCAGGACCGGTAGGGCTCCCAGCGGCCGTTCCGGCGGCGTTCCAGGCGGATGTCGGCGGTGGCGCGTTCGGTGTTGTGGCATACGGCGGTCGCGCCGTCGGGGTCGGTGTAGCCGACGTCCACGGTCTCCGCCGGGGGCTGGGTGACCTCGACGCGCAGGCGGTGGTCACCGACGCGGCCCCAGACACGCCAGGTCGGGAGGCCGATGCGGCTGCGCAGCCGGGTCGCGGCCAGCAGAGTGTCGCCCTGCGGCCAGTCCCGGCCGTCGATGCGCAGCCGGACGAACGGCAGCGGCGGGAGGCGGCGCAGTCCCGGCCTGGTGGACACGGCGGTGACGATCTCGGCGACGTCCCCGCCGCCGAGGTCGGCGTGCAGCCACGCCCATCGGTGGGCGTTGCCGTGCCCGTAGATGTGGGCGGTGGCGCCGGGGGCGCCGCTGAGCTGAAGCAGTTCGCCGCCGTGGCGGACGCTGCCGGTGAAGGCGGCACCGCAGTGCGGGACGATCTGCGCCGCCGGGAGCAGTCCGCTGTTCCAGGCCCAGCGCGGGAAGGTGAACAGCGGCCCGCTTCCAGGCGTGACGGCCAACTCCCATTCGATGTCGCCGGCCCGGCCGTCGAGGCGGGACGTGGTCAGTGAGGCGCTCGCCGCTTGCAGGACGCCGTCCTCGCCGGCACCCGGCCGCCACTCCTCCGGCCCGAAGCGGGCCAGGTGCGGCGGCCCGCCGGGAGGGAAGACCGCGGCCCAGCCGTGCAGGTAGGGAGCGGCGCCGTCGTGCGGCGCGACCAGCTCGTGATGGATCCACACGCCGGTTCCGGTGCGGGGGTCGGTGAGGGTGGTGTACCAGACCTCCAGACGTCCGCGCTCGCCCGACCAGCGCGGACGCAGTTCCCGGGCGGCGTCGGAGGGCGCCGTCTCGCGCAGGACCCGCAGGCTGCGCAGCATCGGCCACAGCCGCCCGCGCAGGTCGAACCGCAGCAGCGCCTCCGCGACGACGGCGCCGTCCTGGTCCGTGATGGTGACCGGGAGCGTCGTCATCGACCGCAGCGGCCGCGCAAGGCTGACCGACTTCCACCCGTCCAGGTGCAGCCGGCGCCCGTCCAGGGCGGTGAAGTCCATCCGGTAACGGACGCGACGGCGAGCCAGCGGTGCGATGTGCAGGTCGCCGACGGCCACGGGGTCGTCGGCGAGGCCCTGGACGCGCACCCGGCCGCTCAGCCGCGCGTGCGCATCGGTGAACGGATGCAGCAGTTCGGGCAGCCGGACGTCCAGATCGAGAATCATGGGGACCGATTCGTCCGACGCGCTCGTGCGCCCGGTCATGCGCGCCCGGCCGGCCATCACCTCGCTGAAGGCGGTGTGCAGCCGCCCGCCGGACGCATCGGTGGACCGTTGGGCGGAAAGGCTGGGGGGCGTTCTCATCAGGCTCCTCCGTAGGACGCCATGCTCTCGATCATCAACTGCCCGGTACGCGTGAGGTACTCGGTGGCGCGCTCGCGCACCACCTGTGCCGGCGCTCCCTCGCAGACCGCCGCCGACAGCGGAGCCAGGAGCCCGCCGATCGCCGCGGGGTCGCCGAAGGCGCCGCGCAGCGCGTGCCGGAGCCGCAGGTAGGTGTCCAGGACGCCGTTCATCAGCAGCGGATACACGCGGTTGCCGGACGCGCCCGCCAGGACGCGATGCCACTCGCACTCGACGAGCTGCGCCGCGTCGGCGTCCTCCGCGTCGGTGAGCCGCCCGGCCAGGGCGGCAAGCCGGTCGCGCTGCTCGGCGGAGGCGTGCTCGGCGGCCCTGACCGCGATCAGCGCACCGATCTCGGCGCGGACCTCGAAGATCGCCGGCGCCCAGTCTGCCGCGCTCGCCGCGACCAGTACGGGCAGCAGATCGATGCCGCCGTGCCGTTCGTAGTCGCGGACGCGGGTCCCCACCCCGTGCTTGGTCTCCACCAGGCCGGCCTCGGCCAGCCGCACGATCGCATGCTTCAGCGACGTGCGCGTGACCCCGTACTGCTCCGCCAGATCACGGGCGGGCGGCAGGTACTGCCCAGGCCGGTAGACGCCCGACAGGATGTCGGCCCGCACGCTCTCGGCGACGGCGTCCACGACGCTCGTCCGCGCCACGGACCGGTCACTCAGTGGCTCACTCACTGACTCACTCACGGGCGTACCGTAGCACCCTGCTCCAGGGCGGACCAGGTGGCTCCTCCAACTCGATGTGGTCGGCGTTGAGCACCCCCATCGCGCCGTAGCGGGCGTCGACCAGCTCCATCGCGGTGCCGGCGATCTACCGCAGCACCACCGGCGGGTCGAGGTTCCGGCTGACAGTCGGCACCGCATCCATCAGGGCCCGTACCCGGCGCCTGGCGACGAGGGCGTCGCCCCATGGCGAGGGACAGTGATCGGCCATCACGCGGGGTGCTTCGCACCCGGACCGGGCGGTTGCAGCACCTGCTCGATCAGCATGTGCAGATGGGAGCGGAAGCGCTCGACGGCCTGCTGGGTGAGACCACTGTGGTGGCCGTGCGGTTGCGCTGTGGTGCCGCGCCAGGGGGTGGGCTGGTCATCGCGGTCGGGCACGCCGTAGGTCATGAATCCGGTCACCGACCACACCAGAGTCCACAACATGTAGTCGACATCAACGCTTGGAGGCGCCAGTGGCCGCACGGTGTCGCCGACCAGATTCGTCAGCGGCAGCTCGTATTCGGTCTCCAGATCGGCGCTCCCGGCGGCGTCGCCCAGCCACCGGTGCAGCCACAACCGGGCGACGTGGGGGTGCGACAGGTGAAAGGCCAGATAGGCGTCGGCGAAGTCGCACATCCCCTGCACGGTCTGCGGCAGCGCGGTGGCCGCGGTCTCGAGCATCGCCTGTTCGGCCTGGTGAGCCCGGCGCATCACCTCGTGGTACAGCTCCAGCGTCCCGCCGGTCAGCTCCATCAGCGTTGCGGTGTCCACGCCGGCGGCCTCAGCGATCATCGCACCGGATGTGCCGTCGAAACCGAGTTCGGCGAACAGCCGTGTCGCGACCTTAATGATGTGCTCCCGTGAAGGTTCTTCCTCCATATACGGAAACCTAGATGTCACTGAGCTGCAGTGGGTAATCGCCGCGTGGTCGGAAAGCAAAGAAACCGCACAGCTTTCTACGGCACCCCGCGACGGCTCTCGCCACCTATAACCTGAGAGATCGGTGTCCTTTGGTTCGCTTTTCGGTCTACGAATCGTAGTCGACAGTGGACGCAAGGTGCCCGCACGGCCGGGATGTGCAATTACCGAGACCTTCCTGGTTGGGCGATTGCCGATCACTTCCTGCCGGGCCGACATCATTGAGCCTTTTTCAGTGTGATGCGGTCTCGCGGAGTTGCAGGGTGTGGATGGCTTTGGCGAGGCGGCCGGCGCGGTGGGGGCAGCAGCGCAGCTTCCGCAGGATTCGCCATGACTTGAGCTGGGCGTT
>NZ_JAGEOK010000017.1 GCF_017573545.1 Actinomadura nitritigenes
CCCTTCGCCGTTTTCGGGGGGGCGACCCCCCGAGCCCCCCGGTGTGGGGGCTCCGCCCCCACGCCCCCGGCGCGCGCTGCGCGCGCTTTTTGGGGCTTCGCCCCTTGCCCCCCTCGGGCTTCGCCCTTGCATGCTGGCGCGGGTTTTTGCTCCGCGCCCTGTTCCTCGGTCCTCTGGCTTGTGCTGTTTTCGGGGTTCGGTAATTGCGGGGTTTTTGGTGTCCGTATTTTCGGGGGTTCGTCCGGTGATCAACCGTTACGGATACGTTGCGGTCGGTGCGGGGTGGCCTGCCTAGACTGGGCGGTGCGTGCGGGGGGATTTGCATTCTTGCTCATCCGATGGGAGTGGGATGTCGGAGGATCCCTCTGGTCGGCGGGACGCGAGGGTCCAGGAATTCACCGCCGTCTGCGGGCTTCTGCTGACCCTTCTCACGCTCTATGAGGGGCCGCTTCTGAGAATGCCGTGGTGGGGGCAGGCGCTCGTCATCCTCGGCATCGTGGTGCTCGGGATCGTGATCGTCGCCGTCGCCACCTCCTCCGGGGGCGCGCCGGGGATCTGGCCGAGAGTGAAGGCCGCCATCGGGCGCGCCGTCGAGGTCGCGCGGTGGGCGTGGGGGCTCGTGCGGCTCGGGGCGGCGGGGATCGCGGCGGCCGCCGTCGTCATCCTGGGGATCATGTTCGTGCCGCCGCTGTGGTCGGCGGCCACGTCCGGCGGGGCCTGCGGCGAACCCATCGACCTGCGGGTCGTCACGGACGCCGAGAACGTCGGGCCGCTCACCGCGGCGGCGCGCCGGTACATGGCGGACAGGTCCGGCGGCGGCTGCCGGGCGGTCACCGTCGACGTCACCGGGGACGCGCCGGCCGAGCAGGTCGAGAAGGGCTTCTCGCACGGCTGGACGAGCCCCGGCACCGGCCTGAACGACGACGACTGCTCGTCGCGGCCCGCGCGGGCGACGCTGCTCGGCGCGCAGCCGGACGTCTGGATACCCGCCGGCTCGATCGTCGCGCGGGGCGTGCGGGACTACCTCGAAGGGCTGAGCACGTGCTCGGGGAAGGTGAGCCCCGTGCTGGCGCGAGCCGACCTCGACCTGCAGGGATCCGTCGCCTCGTCGCCTCTGGTCGTCGGCGTCTTCTCCAGGTCGGACCAGCCGGGCCTGGTCGCCGACGGCGGGAAGCGGAAGCTGGCGCCGCTGCTGGACGCGTTCTACAAGGACGGGCTGGTCCGCTCCCTCGCTCGTCCCTCCCCGGACGCCTCCTCGTCCGGGCTGCTGGCGACCCCGCTGCTGTACCAGGCCATGCCGGATTCCCGCGGCGATCCGGCGAAGGTGGAGGAGGCCCTCGCCCAGACCGAGGCGCCCGCCGGTGACGCGGTCTCGATGCTCTGCGAGCTGCGGAAGGGCGCTCCGGCCCCGCCCGACGGCATGGCCGTCATCGTGCCGGAGAGCGTCCTCGCCAGATACGACCACGGCGACGCGCTGGGAGGCACCGGATGCCCCAGCGGGGCGCCGCCCCAGCAGTGGCGGCTCTTCCCCTACTACGCCGATGACCTTCCGGTTCTCGACTACCCCTTCGTGCACGTCCGCTGGCAAGGCCAGGACACCGGCCGGCGCGACCGGGCGGTGGCGGACTTCCGCACGTGGCTCCAGCAGGACGCGCTGACGCGGGAAGGGCTCCGAACCCCGGCGGGCGCGCTGACCGGTGACGACCACGCGGTGCGGGATCTTCGGAACGGAGGCCATCCCGTTCCCGAGAGCGTGCCGCCCCGTCCACCGGCCGGCGGCCAAGACTGCACCGGGTCGCTGGAGGAGCTGCTGGGCTGCTACCACGGCGCCCGGCCGCCGCTTCCGCTGAGCGTGATGCTCGACGTCTCCGGCTCCATGGCGAACCCGTCGGGGCCCCAGAGCGACCCGCGCCTCGGGTTCGCGCAGGCGCTGGCGCTGCGCATCATGGACGGCGTCCGGCCGAGCGCCCCGACGTCGCTGTTCCTGTTCTCGCGCCCGCCGAGGGCACCTCTCGGGTACCGGATGCCGAACGGCGGGCTGGCCGCCGCCGCGGGCGGCGAGTCGGACCGTTCCGACGTGGAGACCGCCGTCCAGCGGGCCACCACGAACGGCTGGGACCTGCCGCTCACGTCGGCCGTCGACCAGGCCGCCGCGCACCTGCCGCTCGGCCGGCAGACGCTGGTGGTGGTGACCGACGGGCAGGCCGCGTCCACCAACCCCGGCGCCGGCGGCCAGGCCGCCGCGCTCGCCCGGCGGCTCAAGAAGGACTACCCCGACATGGACCTGCTGATCGCGCTCACCGCCTCGTCGGACTGCCGCGCCGAACCCGTCGCCTCGATCGCCGCCGCCTTCGGCCCGGACTCGTGCATGTCCGGGGACACCGTCGACGCGCTCACGAGTCTCGTGATGGCCCGGATCTACCGGAGCGACGGCTGATGGCCGCGCCGCGCAGGCGCATCGTCGCGTCCGTCGTGGCGTTCGCCGTGACGCTGGTGCTGCTGCAGGGGATCCGGTGGTCGCTGGCGTACCACCCGCTGTTCCACGGCTGCGGCGAGCACCGCGGCCTGACGATCGCCGCGGACGTCGACGTCAGCCCGGACTTCCAGCGCCGCGCCCTCGTCGAGAAGTGGAACGGCCTGCACCCGAACGAGCCGGCGACCCTGATCGAGGTGGCGCGGTCGACGGACACCACGCGCAGCCAGATCGCCGCGGCCCTGGAGTCGGGGAGCTGCGCCTACGACGTGCTGCTCGTCGACGTGGCGTGGCTGCCGGAGTACGCGCGGCGGGGCTTCCTGGCGCCGGTGCGGAACGCCTGGATGGACGGCCCGTCCGACTTCCTCCCGTCGACCATGAGGACGGGCCAGTGGAAGGGCGAGCAGTACGCGGTGCCGTGGTTCACCGACGCCGGCCTGCTGTACGTGCGGAAGGGCACGAAGCCCCCCGGCTCCTTCGACGAGCTGCTCAAGGACGGGTACGCGACGCAGCTGGCGGACTACGAGGGGCTCACCGCGAACGCGCTGGAGGCCATCTGGAACTCCACGGGGGAGCTGGTCCTCAGCGACGCCGTCGACAAGGTGGACGTGCGGACCGCCCAGGTCGTCCTGACCGGCCTCGACCACCTCGCGCAGGGCGGGCCCGCCCTGGCCGCGTCCCGGGACTCCATGGAGGACGGCTCCCTCAAGGCGTTCGCCTCGGGGCAGGCGACGCTCATGCGCAACTGGCCGTACGCCTTCAGGGCGCTCACCGCCGACCCGCGCGTCGGGAACGGCTTCGACGTCCGGCCCCTGCCGTCCCGGGGCTACACGGTGCTCGGCGGCTGGGACCTCGCGGTGTCCGCGCGCTCCAGGCACCAGGCCGAGGCGGGCGAGCTGATCCGTTTCCTGACCCGCAGGGACTCGCAGCACACCCTGTTCGTGTGCGGCGGGTTCACACCGACGCGGAGCTCGGTGTTCGACGACAGGAACCCGTGCGGCGACGAGAAGTACAGTTCGGGCGAGCTGCCACCGGCCGACCGTTTCGCGCAGTTCGCCGGCACGCTCAAGACGGCGCTGTTCCAGGCGCGGCCCCGCCCCGTCACGCCGTACTACGCGCAGTTCAGCGAGTCCTTCCGCGGCTGCGTGGAGCAGGTGCTCGACGCCCACGCCGTTCCCCCGCGGGCCCGGGAGCCGAGCGCCGCGACGCTCGCGAAGGTGCTCACCGCCGCGCTGAAGGGCGAGCACAGCAGCTGCTAGCGCGCGTTGTTGATGATCTCCGCCAGGCGGGCCGGGTGGGAGAGGAACGCGGAGTGGCTGGAGGGGAGTTCGCGTGCGTGGGCGGCGCGGGTGCTCAGCGTTCGCTGGACGCCCACGGCGGTCGCGCGGTCCTGCGTGCAGACGACGTAGGTGGAGGGGATCGCCTTCCAGGCGACGGCGTTCGGTGACTGCTGCGTGAAGGGCGGGGCCATGGGGCGGAGGTGGCGCGCGGCCTCTCGGGGGTCGGGGCAGTCGTGGAAGAGGACGTGCTCGGCGCGGTCGGGCTTGAAGGCGAGCAGGCCGTCCTCCGTGACGTCGCAGTCGATCTCCGGGTTGACGTTGGGCTCGTCGCCGGCCCGGGCGCCGAAGCCCATGAGGGTCTCGCCCTCGTCGGCGTTGTAGGCGGCGACGTAGACGAGGTGGCGCACGGCGGGGTGGCCGGCGGCGGCTTCGGTCGCGGGGATGCCGCCGTAGGAGTGGGCGACGAGGGTGACGCCGGTGTGGGCGTCCAGGACCTCCCTGATCGCGCGGGCGTCGTCGTGCATGTCGCCGTGGGCGGGGCCGCAGCTGGGCAGGTCGACCGCGACGGCCGGGGCGTCCAGGCGAGGCGTCACCTCCCCCCAGTACCAGGGGGCTGTGCCAGGCTCCGTGCACCAGGACGTACGTCATGGCCGGTCCTCTCCTCGGCTGCGATACATCGTAGGACGATCTGGCGGGGGCGTCTCAGGGCTGCGGGGAGGCGGACATAACCTGGGCGTATGCGGAAAGTGGTGGCGGGTGCGCTCGATGTCTGCTGCGTGCTCGTGTTCGTGGCGATCGGGCGCAGCTCGCATGACGAGGCGGCCAGTGTGACGGGGTTCCTGAACACCGCCTGGCCGTTCCTGGCGGGCCTCGCGGCCGGGTGGGCCGTGCTGCGGGCGTGGCGGCGGCGGCCCGACGCGGTGGTGCCGGTGGGGATCGGGGTCTGGCTGTCGACGGTCGCGGTGGGGATGGTGCTGCGGGTGGTCTCGGGGCAGGGGATCGCGTTCACGTTCGTGCTGGTCGCGCTCGTGTTCCTGGGGCTGGTGCTGCTCGGATGGCGGGGCGTCGCGCGGGGTGCGGTGGCGCTCCGGGGTGACAAACCCGAGCGTGTCTGAGTTGTTGGATCTCTCCAAATGACCGGGCGGTCTGTTTGCCGGTCGGGCCGGTTGACGCCGGGCGCGCGGTGCTGGTGAAGTTACCCGCGAGTCACGTGGGTGACCGAGCAAGCATGTCGAAGGGGACACGATGGCATCAGCGCTGCGGGACTGGCTGGACAAGCCGAACACCGGACGCGGCGTCCACCTGGCGGCCGACGACGGCGGCTGGGACTTCCGCGGCTACGGTGAGCTGGCCTCCGCCGCGCGCCGCACGGCCGGAGCGCTGATCGAGGAGGGCGTCCGCCCGGGCGACGTGGTCTGCCTGATCCTGCCCACGGACTTCACCTGCATCGAGACCTACTTCGGCGTGTGGGCCGCGGGCGCCACGGTCTGCCTGATCACCCCGCCCCTGTTCCAGGACGGCGACGACTACGTCGCGCACGTGGCCGCGATCCTGCGGCAGGCGAAGCCGGTGCTGGTGGCCGCGTCCACGGACCTGGCGGACTACGCGGGACGGGCGATGGCGCAGGCCGGCCTTCCCGGCGAGCCCTGGCTGCCGCGGCAGGCGGCGGCCGAGGCCGAGGTGCAGCCCGCCGGGGAGCTGGCGCTGCTGCAGTTCACCTCGGGGTCCAGCGGCGCGCCGCGCGGCGTCATGGTGACCTGGGACAACCTGGAGGCCAACAGCGAGCTGATCGCCCGGTCGGCGGGTTTCGAGGACGACGACGTCGTCGCGTCGTGGCTGCCGCTCTACCACGACATGGGGCTGATCGGCTGCTTCCTCACGCCGATCGCCCGGCAGGGGATGCTGCGGCTGATGCGCCCTGACCACTTCATCCGCGACCCCGCACGCTGGATCCGCTGCTTCGCCGAGGCCCAGCACACGGCGGCGCCGCCGTTCGCGTACGCCTACTGCGCGCGGCGGGTGAAGCCGGAGCAGCTGGAGGGCCTGGACCTGTCCGGCTGGAAGATGGCGCTGATCGGCGCGGAGCCCATCGACCCGCACTCGCTCGAGGTGTTCGCCCAGCTGCTGGAGCCGTTCGGCTTCTCGCGGACGGCGTTCCGCCCGGCGTACGGGATGGCGGAGACGACGCTGCTCGTCACGATGGACAAGGAGCTGCGCGACCCGCTGGCCGTCCGGCCCGACCGGGAGTCCCTGTCGTTCGGGAAGCCCGTGCGGATCCTGGAGCAGCACTCGCTCGGGCGGCGGTCGGTCGGCGCGAAGGCGGGCTGGATCGTCGGCTGCGGGACGCCCGAGGAGGACGTGCCCGTCCGGATCGTCGACGACGAGGGCCGGGCGATGCCGGAGGACGTGCTCGGCGAGATCGTCGTGGGCGGCGCCTCGGCGTGCCCGGGCTACTTCGCGGGCGCCGAGGCCAAGTCGACGCGGTTCATCGACGGCGAGGTCTACACGGGCGACGCGGGCTTCTTCCACGAGGGCCAGCTGTTCGTGCTGGGGCGGATGGGCGACAGCATCAAGGTGCGCGGCCGGTCCGTCTACGTGGAGGACCTCGAATCCAAGATCGCCGAGGTGTCCGGGCTCGGCAAGGGCCGCATCGTGGTCGTCGGGGTGCCGGGCGCCGGGCAGAAGGGCCTCGCGCTGTTCGCCGAGACGCTGGACGACGCGTGGGTGCCCGAGGTGCGCGAGACGCTGCGCCGCCGGGTCGGCGAGGACGTCGAGGTGACGATCGTGGTCGGCACCGGGCTGATCCAGCGCACCTCCAGCGGCAAGCCCCGCCGCCGGTACATGTGGGAGCGGCTCAAGGACGGCAGGATGGACGGCGCCCGCGTCGTGGACTGAGCCCGCGCGGCCGGCCGGGAAGGGCGGCGCCGCGAGGTCGTCCTCCGAACGGGGCGTCCAATTGCTAAAGCCGGTGATAACGGACAACATGGGTTGACGCTCTGAGAGGTCGACGATGCCGTCTGTTGCCACGACGCTTTTTCGTGCCGTTCGAGGGGGGACGACCCCCCGCGCCCCCCGGCTCGCTTCGCTCGTTGAATTGGGCTCCCGCCTGGGTTCCACCGCCCAGAACGCCCTCGAGGTCGCCCGTTTCGGCGGCCTCGACACCGAGGAGGACGCCTCCCCGTTCGAGGTGGTGACCGAGCAGCGGGTGTACCGGCTGCGGCACTACTTCCCGCGGGCGGCGGACGGGCCGGTGATGCTGCTCGTCCCGCCGCTGATGATCACCGCCGAGGTGTACGACATCTCCTCGCGGGTCAGCGCGGTGGGGGTGCTCCGGGATCTCGGCGTGGACCCGTGGGTGGTCGACTTCGGCGCGCCCGAGCGCGAGCCCGGCGGGCTGGAGCGGACCGTCACCGACCACGTGGTGGCGGTCAGCGACGCGATCGACCGGGTCCGCGCGATCACCGGCCGGGACGTCCACCTCGCCGGGTACTCGCAGGGCGGCATGTTCGTCTACCAGGCGGCGGCGTACCGGCGCAGCGAGGGCGTGGCGTCGATCGTGACGTTCGGCAGCCCGTCCGACACCAGCGTCGGGCTGCCGTTCGGGCTGCCGAGCTGGATCGCGACGGAGGGCGCCGAGCGGATCCCGGACTGGATGCTCGGCGGGTTCGCGGTGCCGGGCTGGGTGACGCGGCTGGGATTCCAGCTGCTCAGCCCGGTGAAGTCGGTGCGGTCGCGGGCCGAGTTCCTCATGCAGCTGCACGACCGGGAGCGGCTCGCGCCGCGCGAGCGGCAGCGCCGGTTCCTGGAGCGGGAGGGCTGGGTGTCGTGGCCCGGCCCGGCGCTCGCGGAGTTCATCCGGCAGTTCATCCAGCACAACCGGATGCTGACGGGCGGGTTCGTGATCGGCGACCGCCTCGTCACGCTGGCCGACATCACCTGCCCGGTGCTGACGTTCGTCGGCGAGGTCGACGAGATCGCGGCGCCGCCGATGGTGCGCGGGATCCGGCGGGCCGCGCCGCGCGCCCAGGTGTACGAGGCGTGCCTGCGGGCCGGGCACTTCGGGCTCGTGGTGGGCAGCCTCGCGATCTCCCGGACGTGGCCGTCGGTCGCGGCGTGGGTGCGGTGGCGCGAGGGCGACGGGGAGCCGCCGGAGATCGTCGCGCCGGTGACCGGGGACGAGGAGGCGCCGCCGGCGTCCCTTCCCGGCGGGGCCGCGGGCTACGGCCTCCAGCTGGCGATGGGCATCGGGACCAGCGCGGCGCGCTCGGCGTTCCGGACGGCGGCGCGGGCCGTCCAGGGGACGCGGCAGCTGGGCGGGGAGGCCGCGCAGAACCTGCCGCGGCTGGCCCGGCTGGAGCGGATCCACTCCGACACGCGGATGTCGATGGGCCTGCTCCTGGACGAGCAGGCCCGGCGCATGCCCGGCGAGGTGTTCTTCCTCTACCAGGGCCGCGCGCACACCCACGACGCCGCCAAGCGGCGCATCGACGCGATCGTGCGGGGGCTGATCCACATCGGCGTCCGGCACGGGGACGCGGTGGGCGTGCTGATGGGGACGCGGCCGACGGCGCTGGCGCTGGTCGCCGCGCTGAGCCGGCTCGGCGCCGTCGCGGTGCTGCTGCGCCCGGACGGCGACCCGGCGGCGGAGGCCCGGCTGAGCGGGGTCACCCGGGTGATCGCCGACCCCGAGCACGCGGCGCGGGCCGCCCGCCTCGACGGGGTCGAGGGCCACGTGCTCGGCGGCGCCGGACGCGGCGACCGGCCGGGCGGGCGCGGCCCGCTGCCCGACATGGAGCTGATCGACCCGGACGCGGTGGAGCCGCCGCGCTGGTACCGGCCGAACCCGGGACGGGCCGGCGACCTCGCGTTCGTGATCTTCAGCGGGGACGGCGAGCACCTGCGCGCGAACCGGATCACCAACCGGCGGTGGGCGCTGTCGGCGTTCGGCACGGCCTCGTCCGCCGCGCTGTCCCCGGCCGACACCGTCTACAGCATCACGCCGCTGCAGCACCCGTCCGCGCTGCTGATGAGCCTCGGCGGCGCCGTCGCGGGCGGTGCGCGGCTCGCGCTCGCCGGCGGCTACGACCCGGAGACGTTCTGGGACGAGGCGCGCCGCTACGGCGTGACCGTCGCGTCCTACACCTGGACGCTGCTGCGCGACCTGGTGAACGCGCCGCCCGACCCGGCCGAGCGGTACCACGCGGTGCGGCTGTTCATCGGGTCGGGGATGCCGCGCAACCTGTGGCGGCGGGTCGAGGACCGGTTCGCGCCCGCGCGGGTGCTGGAGTTCTACGCCTCGACGGAGGGCGAGGCGGTCCTGGTCAACCTGAGCGGCAAGAAGCCCGGCTCGCTCGGCCGCCCGCTGCCCGGCAGCGCCGAGGTGCGGCCGGCCCGCTACGACCTGGAGAGCGGGCGCCTCGTCCAGGGGCCGGACGGCCTCGGGATCGAGTGCGAGCCCGGCGAGATCGGCATGCTGCTCGCGCGGGTCCGGCCGTCGGCGCTGGGGTCGGCGGCGCGGCCGGTGCGCGGGGTGTTCCGTCCCGAGGACGCGTGGACGATCACCGGGGACCTGTTCCGGCGCGACGCCGACGGCGACTTCTGGCTGGTCGGGCGGGACGCTGAGCTGATTCGCACGGCGGAGGGGATCGTCCCGCCGGGGCCGATCCGCGACGCGCTCGGCGACCTGCCGTACATCGACGTCGTCGCGGTCTACGGCATCCCGGTCGGCGACACCGAGCTCGCCGCCGCGGCGGTGAGCCTGCGCGAGCCCAAGCGGAGCGAGAAGGGCGCGGGGGGCGGTTCCGCCGCGGACGGCGCCGAGCTGAAGCCGGTGGACCTGTCGGAGGCGCTGCTGCGGGTCGAGCCGGGGATGCGGCCGTCGATCGTCCGGGTGGTGGACGAGGTGCCCGTCACGGCGGGGCGGCGGCTGCGGACGGCGCCGCTGCGCGCGGAGGGCGTCCCGGCCGCGGACGGGCGGACGTACTACCGGGACCGGGCGGGCGCGTACCGGCCGCTCACGGAGGCGGCGCGGCGTCGGCTGCTGCGCGCGCCCGCGTCCGGCGGCGTAACTCACGTTCCGTAAGTCTGGACTTACGGGCGTCCGTTGCGTTACAACAAAGCGACAGAAATCGCACTTTTGTTGCACGCCGCCCCGGTCCCCGGCCGGGCGGCGCGTCCGGAGGGTTCATGACGAGCGTGCTCGCGCCGCCGCCCGAGGGCAGCGGACTCAAGGCGGTCCCCGGCGTCCCCGGAATCCCGTACGTCGGCAACACCCTCAGCGTGATGCGCGACCCCATCGGGATGGCCCGGCGCCGCTACGAGGAGTACGGCCCGATCGCGTGGGGCTGGCTGCTCGGCATGCGGACCTGCACCGTCCAGGGGCCGGAGGCCGCCGAGGCCGTCCTGGTCAACCGGGACAAGGCGTTCGCGAACGGCCCCGCCTGGAGCTATTTCATCGGGCCGTTCTTCCACCGCGGCATCATGCTCCTGGACTTCGAGGAGCACCTGCACCACCGCCGGATCATGCAGCAGGCGTTCACCCGGCCCCGGCTGCAGGCGTACATGGAGGCGATGGCGCCCGGCATCGTCCGGGGCGTCGAGGCGTGGGACGCCCGGTCCGGCTTCAAGGTCTACGACCACGTCAAGCAGCTCACCCTCGACCTCGCCACGGACGTCTTCATGGGCGTCGAGCTGGACCGCGCCGAGGCCGACCGGGTCAACGGCGCGTTCATCGACGCCGTCCGCGCCGGCACGGCCTACGTCCGGTTCAACGTCCCCGGCCTGCGCTGGAGCAAGGGCCTGCGGGCCCGCAGGGAGCTGGAGGCGTTCTTCTACCAGCACCTGCCCGCCAAGCGCCGGGACGGCGGCGACGACCTGTTCGCGGCGCTGTGCGAGGCGGAGACCGACGACGGGCAGCGCTTCACCGACGAGGACGTCGTCAACCACATGATCTTCGCGCTGATGGCGGCGCACGACACGACCACCATCACGCTCACCACGATGGCGTACTACCTCGCCAAGTACCCCGAATGGCAGGAGCGGCTGCGCGACGAGACGTTCGCGCTCGCCGGGCGGCTCGGCCGGCCGTCGCTGGAGTACGCGGACCTCGACGAGCTGACCGGCATCGACATGGTGATGAAGGAGTCGCTGCGGATGGTCCCGCCCGTCCCCGCGCTGCCGCGCCGGGTCGTCAAGGACACCTCGATCCTCGGCTACCACATCCCCGCCGGTACGACCGTCGTCGTCCCGATGCTGAGCAACCACCACATGGCCCAGTGGTGGAAGGACCCCGACACGTTCGACCCCGAGCGGTTCTCGCCCGAGCGCCGCGAGGACAAGGCGCACAAGTACGCGTGGTCCCCGTTCGGCGGCGGCGCCCACAAGTGCATCGGCATGTACTTCGCGGGGATGCAGGTGAAGACGATCCTTCACCAGCTGCTCCAGCGGTACCGGTGGAGCGTGCCCGCGCGGTACGAATGGCCGCTGGACACCACGTCGCTGCCGTCCCCGAAGGACGGCCTGCCCGTCCGGCTCGACCGCCTCTGAACGAATGAGCGAAGCGAACCGGGGGGCGTGGGGGGTCGTCCCCCCTCGAAAGGAGCGTCCGCAATGAGCAAGGTCATCGCGATCACCGGCGCGGCGCGCGGCATCGGGCTGGCGACCGCCCGCGCGCTCAGGGCCCGGGGCGCCGCCGTCGTGATCGGCGACGTCGACGAGGCCGCCGTGAAGGAGGCGGGCGAGTCGCTGGGCGTCGCCGCGTTCCCGCTGGACGTGACGGCGCGCGAGTCGTTCGAGGCGTTCCTGGCGAACGCGGAGGACGCGGCCGGGCCGCTGGACGTGCTGGTGAACAACGCCGGGATCATGCCGATCGGGCCCGTCACCGGCGAGAGCGACGCCGACGCCCGCCGCTGCCTGGACGTCAACGTGCACGGCGTCATGCTCGGCACGAAGCTGGCGCTGGGCCGGATGCTGCCGCGCGGGCGCGGCCACGTGATCAACGTGGCGTCCGTCGCCGGGGTGCTGCCGACGCCGGGCCTCGCGCTCTACAACGCCAGCAAGTCCGCGGTCGTGGCGTTCACCGAGGCGGCGCGGCTGGAGGTCCAGGGCAGGGGCGTGCACGTCAGCGCGGTGCTGCCGACGTTCACCAACACCGACCTGATCGCGGGGACGCGCAGCCCGAAGGGGATGCGCAACTGCGAGCCGGAGGAGATCGCCGCCGCCGTCGCCGGGCTGGTCGCCCGCCCGTGCCCGCAGGTCGTCGTCCCGAAGGCGCTGGGCCGCCGGATCAGGTTCGGCGCCCTCCTGCCGGACCGCCTGAGGCAGGCCGTCTCCCGCCGCTACGGGCTCGACACGCTCTTCCTCGACTACGACCCGGAAGCGAGAAAGGGCTACGACGCGAGGATCCGCTCCGCCTCCTGACGGCGGCGGGCGCGGCGGAACGCCCGGCGGGCCTGGGGGAGGTACCGGACGGCCTCGGGGAGCAGCGGCCAGAGCCGGTTGCCGGCGCGGACGGCCGCGGCGAACCGGCGGTACCGGCGCTCGTCGGCCGCGCTCCAGGGCAGCTCCAGCAGCTCGCGCATCCGGGGATGCAGGCCGCCGACCGTGATGAACCGGGCGACCGCGTTCAGCGGCGGCGACACCGCCCGCCACACCGGCTTCGGCACCTTCGGCGGGGCGGGCAGGCCCTTGGTGGCGTAGCCGACGCCGTACCGGGCGGTCTTGTGGGCGACGATCTCCTCGTCGAGCATCCGCTTCCAGTACGCCTGGAACGCCTCCCAGTCGTCCGGCATGGCCCGGTCGCTGACCCCGTACATCCGGAACCAGGTCTTGGACTCGTCGTAGATGCGGCGCTTCTCGTCCTCGCCGAGGGGCCGGACGAACGTCTCGATGCCGTAGAGCATGTTGTCGAGGAAGGTGGCGTGCGCCCAGTAGTAGGTCTCGGGGTCGAGCGCGTGGTAGCGGGATCCGTCGGGCATCGTCCCCTTGATGCCGACGTGGTAGTCGCGGACCCGGCGTCCCGTCTCGGAGGACCGGTCGCCGCCGTAGACGGTGTCGAGGATCGGCCCGGCGGAGCGCTTCAGCCGCGCGAACGTCTCGGAGAAGAACACCGAGTGGTCCAGGACGCCCTGGCCGAGCGCCGGAAGCATGTTCTGCAGCACCGCGGCGCGCGGGCCGACCAGCAGCATCCGGGTGTCGCCGAAGTACCGCCAGGTCAGCGAGCCGGGGCCGAGAGGGGTGGGCGCTGGGTCGGGCATGGACACCGCCGAGGGGGAACGAGGATGGAACAGAACGACAGTAATTGTAGCTGTGTCGCGCAGAATGTCACGGAAGGGGCCCCGAGGGCGGTTAAGGTGCGTCCATGACCACGGACGCGACCTCGCTGACCGGTGCCCGGCCGTCTGAGCGCGGCGACGGCGGGCTGCTCGCCCGGCTGTCCGATCCCGCCGCCGACGGCGACGACCTGGACGCCCGGATCCTGGACGCCGCGCTCGGCGAGTTCGAGACCTACGGGCTGCGCAGGGTCAGCGTCGAGGACGTCGCGAAGCGGGCCGGCGTCGCGCGCACCACCATCTACCGGCGGTTCACCAACAAGGAGCAGCTGCTCCAGGCGGTGATCCTGCGCGAGTGCCGCCGCTTCCTGACCGGCATCGCTCGCGCCACCGAGGGCCTGGCGTCCCCCGAGGACGCGGTGGTCGAGGGCTTCGTGGCCGGGTTGCGGAGTGCCCGCACGCACCCGCTGATGACGCGGGTCCTGCAGAGCGAGCCGGAGGCGTTCCTCCCGCAGCTCAGCATGAACGGCGGCGCGGTCATGATCGCCGCCCGCGACGTCCTCGCCGACCGGCTGCGGCGCGCCCGCCCGGACCGCGCCGACGAGCACAACGCCGTCGCCGAGGTGCTGCTGCGGGTCGCGGTGTCGCTGCTGCTGGTGCCCGGCGGCGGGCTCGCGCTGGACGACGAGGACGACATCCGCGCGTTCGCCCGCGGCTACCTGACCCGCATGCTGCGGCCGGGGGAGAGCGCCGGCTGAATCGCCCATTCCGCCCGGGGCGGCCGTCCCGTACCCTCTGATTTGTCGAATTTCGTTCTAGAATCGGAGGCGGGCCATGGCGGCGGTCGTTCGGACGGCGTACGGCGAGGTTCGCGGCACCACCCGGGACGGCGTCACCGCCTTCCTCGGCATCCCCTACGCGGCGCCGCCGTTCGGCGAGAACCGGTTCAAGGCGCCGCGGCCGCACGAGCCCTGGGACGGCGTCCGCGACGCCACCGAGTTCGGGCCCACCGTGCCCAAGCCCGGCTACCCGCGCCCCTACGACCGGCTGCTGCCCGACCCGGTCATCCCGGGCGACGACTGCCTCAACCTGAACGTCTGGACGCCTGAGCCCGGCGGTTCCGGGCTGCCGGTCATGGTGTGGATCCACGGCGGGGCGTTCCGCAACGGGTCCGGCGCCGTCGACGTCTACGACGGCCGCAACTTCGCCCGCGACGGCGTCGTCTGCGTCAGCATCAACTACCGGCTCGGCGTCGAGGGCTTCGCGCACCTTCCCGGCGCCCCGGCCAACCGCGGGCTGCTCGACCAGATCTTCGCGCTGGAATGGGTCCGCGACAACATCGCCGGGTTCGGCGGCGATCCGGCCCGCGTCACGGTGTTCGGCGAGTCCGCGGGCGCGATGAGCGTCAGCACCCTGCTCTCCCTCGACCTCGGCCTGTTCCACCGCGCGATCGCGCAGAGCGGCGCCGGCTCCATCGCGCAGGACCCGGCGGACGCCCTGCTCGTCACCAAGGAGATGGCCGCGCGGCTCGGCGTCGAACCGACCGCCGAGGGGTTCGCCGCGCTCGACCCGGCCGCGATCCTGCCCGTCCAGTCCGCCGTCGCCGCCGAGGTCACCGCGGTGCCCGACCCCGGCCGCTGGGGCGCCACCACCGCCGCCGGCGGCATGTCCCTCACCCCCGTGCTGGACGGCGAGTTGCTGTCCCGGCGGCCCGAGGACGCGGTCGGCGCCGGCGCCGGGCGCGACGTGGACCTGCTCACCGGCTACACCTCCGAGGAGTTCCGGCTGTTCCTGATGCCGACCGGGATCGCCGCCGCCCTCACCGACGACCTGGTGTTCGCCGCGGCCGCCGGGATGGGCGTGCCGCCGGGGGTCGCGGCCGCCTACCGGGACCGGCACCCCGGCGTCCCGTCCGGCGAGCTGATGGCGACGATCATCACCGACAGCCTGTTCCGGATCCCCGCGAACCGGCTCGCCGAGCGGCACGCCGCGTCCGGCGGCACCGGCGGCACCTGGATGTACGAGTTCGGCTGGCGGTCCCCGAACCACGACCTCGGCGCCTGCCACGCCCTCGAACTCGGCTTCGTCTTCGACAACCTCACCGCCGAGCCCGACGGCCTCGCGGGCCCGAACCCGCCGCAGGAGCTGGCCGACCGGATGCACCGCGCCTGGGTCGCGTTCGCCTCCGGCGGCGACCCCGGCTGGGACCGGTTCGAGCCGTCCGGACGCGCGGTGAAGCTCTTCGGCCACCCGGCCGACGAGATCGTCCACGACCCCCGCGGCGACGACCGGAAACTCTGGGCCTAGAGGCGGGCGGTGATGTGCTCGGCGATCGCCAGGGACGACGTCGCGGCGGGGGAGGGGGCGTTGCGGACGGTCACCACCGGGCCGACGCGGCCGATGCGGAAGTCGTCCACCAGCGAGCCGTCCGGGTCCACCGCCTGGGCGCGGACGCCCGCGGGGGCGGCGACGACGTCGTCCGCGGTCAGCTCGGGGACGAACCCGCGCGCCTGCGCGACGAACGCCCGCTTGACCGCCGATCCGTACAGCTCCTTGGCCCCGGTCCGCCAGTGCCGCCGCGCGAGATGCCGGAAGCCGGGGAAGCGCAGCGTCTCCCACAGGTCGGCGGGCCGGACGTCGCGGCGCCGGTAGCCCTCCCGCGCCAGCGCCAGGACGGCGTTGGGGCCGACGTCGACGCCGCCGTCCACGCGGCGGGTGAAGTGGACGCCGAGGAACGGGTACCGGGGGTCCGGCACAGGGTAGATCAGCCCGCGCACCAGGCCCGTCCGGGACGGGACGAGCCGGTAGTACTCGCCCCGGAACGGGACGATCGCGGGCTCCGCGGAGTCGCCCGCCAGCCGGGCCACCCGGTCCGACTGGAGGCCGGCGCACACGATCAGCAGGTCGAACACCAGCTCCTCGCCGGCCGAGCCCACCCGGACGCGGTCGCCCGCCCGGCCAAGCCGGACCACCTCGAAGCCCAGCCGGACCTCGCCGCCGCCGGCGGTGACGTCGTCCGCGAACGCGCGCGCCACCGCCGGGAAGTCGACGATGGCGGTGGTGGGCGAGTGCAGTGCCGCGACGCCGGCGGCGTGCGGCTCGATCTCGCGCAGTTCGGCGCCCGTCAGGCGCCTCAGCCCGGGGACGCCGTTGGCGGTGGCGCGGCGCTCGATCTCCTCCAGCGGGCCCAGTTCCGCCGCGTCCCGCGCCACGACGACCTTGCCGCACTCCTCGTACGGCAGGCCCTTCTCCGCGCAGTACTCCTTCAGCAGCCCGATGCCGCGGCGGCACAGGGCCGCCTTGAGCGACCCCGGCGCGTAGTAGAGGCCCGCGTGGGCGACGCCGCTGTTGTGGCCCGTCTGATGGGCCGCGACGCGGGCCTCCTTGTCCAGGACCGTCACGTGCGCGCCGGGCCGCGTCGCGGTCAGCCGCCGCGCGACGGCCAGTCCCAGGATCCCGGCCCCGACGACACCGATCCGCATCTCCGCCACGGGGCGAATGCTACGGCGTGGCGGACGCCAGGGCGTGCGGGGCCGGGCGGGATCAGCTGCCCAGCCGCTTGCGGCCCTGCGCGCGGACGCGCTTGCGCTGCGACGGGTCGAGCATCAGGTAGCCGGCGAGCGGCGCCCCGAGGACGCCCAGGATGATCAGCGCGCTCAGCCACCACGGGAACACGAACAGGGTCAGGAAGCCGACGACGACTCCACCGATCACTACCTTGGTCTTGGTCGACATCTGGTACCTCCGTTTACGGGCCGCCATCTGTTACAACGGCCGTCCCGCGACCGCTGTTCCACGATATGTCGCGAGTCCGCCCGGAGGCCAGCCGCCGTTTCCGCCCGGCCCTCGGCCAGGCCCGGCCGTCAGCCGGCCGTGCGACCCGTCCGGACGTCAGACCCGGAGGGACAGCTGCCCGCCGCCCAGCGTGCGCAGCACCTCGGCGTGCAGCCGGCCGTTGGTGCACACCACGCTGCCGCCGTCCGGGCCCGGCACCCCCGACAGGTCGGTGAACATCCCGCCCGCCTCCTCCACGATCACCTGGAGGGCGGCGAGGTCCCACAGCGACACCTCCGGCTCGGTGGAGATGTCCACCGCGCCCTCCGCCACCATCATGTGCGACCAGAAGTCCCCGAACGCCCGCGTCCGCCACACCTGCCGCGTCAGGTCGAGGAACTGGGGGAGGCGGCCCTGCTCCTCCCAGCCGCTCAGGCTGGAGAACGACAGCGACGCGTCGGACAGCTCCGTCACGGCCGACACGTTCATCCGGGTCGCGCGGGTCAGGCTGCGGCCCGTCCAGGAGCCGCCGCCGCGCGCCGCCCACCAGCGCCGGTTCAGCGACGGCGCCGACACGACCCCGACCACGATCTCGTCGTTCTCCATCAGCGCGATGAGCGTCGCCCACACCGGGACGCCGCGCACGAAGTTCTTCGTGGCGTCGATCGGGTCGATGATCCAGCACCGGTTGCCGTACCCGGTCCGGCCGTACTCCTCGCCGAGCACCGCGTCCCTCGGCCGGGCCCGCTTCAGCGTGCCGCGGATCTGCTCCTCCACGCTGCGGTCGGCGTCGCTGACCGGCGTCAGGTCCGGCTTGGTCTCGACGCTCAGGTCGAGGGCGCGGAAACGCCTGGTCGTGATGTCGTCGGCCCCGTCCGCCAGCACGTGCGCGAGACGCAGGTCATCGGAATAGCCCGCCACGGCGTGCCACGCTACCGCGATCACGGCCCGCACCGACACACTCACCCCGGGCCGTGACGGCTTTTCGGCCCGCCCCCGAGGCGCGGCGGACCGGTGCCGCGCGCGGGCACCTGGCAGCATGGGCGCATGGCCCACGACCTACCCGGGTGGGTCGCCGAGCTGACCGATCCGCGCCGCGCGCGGACGCTCGACGAGCTCGCCGACCGCCTCGTCCCCCTGGCCGAGCACGCCATCGACGTCTCCCGCAGGCTGCAGGCGCAGCTGAACGAGCTGAACGACCCGTTCAAACGGGAGGCCCTGTACGGGCGGGTCGAGCGGCTGAAGGCCCGGGCCGGCGAGGCGCTGGAGGAGATCACCGCGGAGATCGCCGCGTCCGGCGACGAGCGCCTCGAACGGCTCTGGGCGGACTGGGCGGAGCGCGCCGCGGCCGACGGGCGCGACGCCCGCGAGGAGGAGTTGCGCCGCCGCCTCGACCGCGACGTCGTCCCCGTGCTGTCCCGCAGCCGGCGGGACGTGGCCGAACGGGTCGCCGCGCGGACGTCCGGCGCGCTGGAGGAGGCGACACAGACCCTGCTCACCCGGGTGGAGGAGCTGGCGAGGGCCGTCACCGACCTGATCACCGAGGTGCTGCCGCTGGCCCGCGAGGGCCTGGAACTCGCCAACCGCGTCTCCGGCCTGTCCGCGCGGGCCCGCAAGGCCGGGCGCGGCCCGATCCCCGAGGAGCTGAAGGACGCCGGCGCCGGGACGGCCCGCGCGTTCGACGAGGCCGTCGCGCGGCTGGAACTGGAGTGGGCCGCGCTCGGTGCCCGGTCCGCGAGCGTGCGGGCCGCGCTGCGCGCCGCCGAGGAGAGCGCGTTCAGCCACGTCACCGAGGAGATGACGCGGTGCGTGGAGGAGCTGGCGCCCGAGCACGTCCGGGCCCTGAACGAGGCGGAGGCGCGGGCCCGCGCCCTGTTCGGCGACCCCGCTGAGGACCGGCCGGCCACGTGACCCCCGGGCCCGCCGGCCGCGCCGCGCGGCCGGCCGGCCCGGCCCCGCATGCGCCGGTTCAGCCGGAGGAGCGGAAGGTCGCGAGGAACGTCTCGTACACCGGGACGGTCGCGTCCCAGTGGGCCTGGTCGGCGGCCAGGATCACCTGGTAGAGCGCGCCGTCGAACCGGAAGACGCGCACCCGCGCCCGGCCGGCCGTGCCGTTCTTGGTGAACGTGAACTCGGTCTCCGCCGCGTCCTGGCCCTGGTACGGCACCTTCCGGTGGAAGTACACCTGCTTGTAGTCGGTGTAACCGGAGTCCTTCATCGCCGCCGCGAGCGCGTCCCCGGGGTCGTCGGTGTCGAAGGGGCCGGGCTTCACCCGCGCCACGGCCACGCCGCGTGTCGCGCCCTTGTCCGGCGCGCTGAAGGTGACGTCGTCGCCGGACCCGTCGGCCGTCCAGCCGTCGGGCACGGCCGCTACGAACGCCGACCCCTCGTACCGGTGGTAGCCCGGCGGGATGCCGGAGCCCGCGCTCGGTGACGGACGGGCGCTCTGCGTGCCGTGCGGCCCGCCGTTCCCCCCGCCGCCGTCGACGAAGACCGCGAACACCACGGCCGCCGCGACCAGCGCGACCGCGAAGATCCCGGCCGGGACGATCAGCTCCCACCGCCGCCGCCCGGACCCGGGCGCCGGCGGCTCGGGAAGCGGCGGCGTGCCCGGGTGCGGACCGGGGGACGGCGGCACGGGGCCGGGCGGCGGTCCGGGCGGCCGCGTCCCTTCGCCGCCCTGGCCCAGGGTGGCGTTGAGCCCTCGCGGCTCCGGGTTCGGCAGCGGGCCGGGCGGATTCGGGCCTGGCGGAGCCGGGCCTGAGGGATGCGGGCCGGGAGCGGGCGCCGCCGCGGCCGCGCGCAGCAGCCGCTCGGCCTCGTCGTAGCCGAGGCGGTCGTGCGGGTCGCGGCGCAGCAGTCCGTGCAGGACCGGTTCCAGCGGCCCGGCGCGGCGCGGCGGGTCCGGGTCCTCCCGGAGCAGCGCCCCCATCAGGGCGTAGATGTCGGGGCGCTCGTACGGGCGGCGGCCCTCGACCGCCGCGTACAGCGTGGCGCCCAGCGACCACAGGTCGGACACCGCGGTGGCGTCCTCGCGGCGCGCCTGCTCGGGCGACAGGTAGGCGGGGGAGCCGACGATCGCGCCGGTCTGCGTGAGCGTGTCGTCGCCGGCGATGGTGGCGACGCCGAAGTCGGTGAGCACCGCCCGCTCGCCGGTGAGCAGGACGTTCGCCGGCTTGACGTCCCGGTGCACCACGCCCTCGGCGTGCGCCGCCCGGAGCGCGCTCAGCAGGTCCAGCCCGATCCGCGCCACCCGGTCCGGGGCGAGCGGGCCCTCCCGCCTGATCACCGCGTCCAGGGCGGGCGCCCGCACCAGCCGCATCACGATCCAGGGACGGCCGTCCTCCCTGACGACGTCGTGGACCGTGACGATGCCGGGATGGTCGAGCTGCGCCGCCGACCGCGCCTCCCGCATCGTCCGCGCGTACACGTGCTCGGCCTGCGTCCGGTCCAGGCCGCGCGGCGGGGACACCTCCTTGATCGCCACCTCGCGGCGCAGCACCGTGTCGCGGGCGCGCCAGACCACGCCCATCCCGCCCCGGCCGAGCTCCTCCAGGAGCTCGTAGCGGCCCTCGTCGATCGTGCGCGGCATGCAGGCGACGATACCGACGTACCACCCGGAGTGAGGCGCCGTTCCCGCCCGGTCCGCGGGCCCTCGGCTACTCCGGCTCGCCCTCCCGGCTGGCGAGCAGCCGGCGCAGCGAGTCCAGCCGGGCCCGGCTGGCGTGCCCGTCCTCGACCCATCCGTCCAGGCCGCAGGACTCCTGCAGGTGGTCGCAGAGCGGCGGGCAGCGCTCCGCCGCGCCCTCCGCCAGGTCCTCGAAGGCGTTGATCACGTTCTCCGGTTCGACGTGCGCCAGCCCGAAGCTGCGCACCCCCGGGGTGTCGATGATCCAGCCGTCGCCGCCGGGCAGCTCCAGCGCGATCGCCGACGAGGACGTGTGCCGTCCCCGCCCGGTCACCGCGTTCACCTGGCTGACGGCCCGCTCCGCGTCCGGGACCAGCGCGTTGACCAGCGTCGACTTGCCGACGCCCGAGTGCCCGACGAGCACGCTCGTGCGGCCGGACAGGTGCCCGCGCAGGTCGTCCAGGTCGCCGCCGCGCCGCGTCACCACGTACGGGACGCCGAGCGGCGCGTACTCGGCGACGAGGCCGTCGGGGTCGGCGAGGTCGGCCTTGGTGAGGCAGAGCAGCGGGTCCATCCCGGCGTCGTAGCCGGCGACGAGCTGCCGGTCGATCATCCGGGGCCGCGGCTCCGGGTCGGCCAGCGCCGTCACGATCACCAGCTGGTCGGCGTTCGCGACGATGATCCGCTCGAACGGGTCGCTGTCGTCGGCGGTGCGGCGCAGCGACGACGCCCGCGGCTCCACCCGGACGATCCGGGCGAGGGTGTCCGGCGCGCCGGACACGTCCCCGACCAGCGCGACCCGGTCGCCGACCACCACGCCCTTGCGGCCGAGCTCGCGGGCGCGCATCGCGGTGACGGGCCGCTCGCCGCTCGTCCCGGCGTCCACCAGGCAGCGGTACCGGCCGCGGTCCACCGCCGTCACGAACCCGGTGGAGGCGTCCTCGTGCGCCGGGCGGCGGCGGGTGCGCGGCCGCGACCCGCGGCGCCCGGGCCGCACCCGGACGTCGTCCTCGTCGTAGTCCTGTACTCGTCGTGCCAGTGGTCCGGTCTCCGTTCTTCGGCCGGCGCCGCTCTCACGCGGACGCCAGCATCGACCCCCACAGCTCCGTGAAGCCTGGAAGTGTCTTGCCCACCGTGGCGGGATTCTCCACCTCGACGCCCGGGACGGCCAGCCCCAGCACCGCCGCCGCCATCACCATCCGGTGGTCGTCGTAGGTGCTGAAGACGCCGCCGTGCAGCGGGCGCGGCCGGATCTCCAGGCCGTCCGGCAGCTCCCGGACGTCCCCGCCGAGCCCGTTGATCTCCGTCACGAGCGCCGCCAGCCGGTCGGTCTCGTGGCCGCGCAGGTGCGCGATCCCGGTCAGCCGGGACGGGCCGTCGGCCAGCGCGGCGAGCGCCGCCAGCACCGGGGTCAGCTCGCCGACGTCGTGGAGGTCGGCCTCCAGCCCGCCGAACCCGCCGGTCCCGCGGACGGTCAGGCCGCCGGGGCCGGGCGTCACCTCCGCGCCCATCCGGGCGAGGAGATCGCGCAGCGCGTCACCGGGCTGGGTGGTGTCCGACGGCCAGTCCGGCACGGTCACGCGCCCGCCGGTGACGAGCGCGGCGGCGAGGAACTGGGCGGCGTTCGACAGGTCGGGCTCGATCACCCACTCGCCGCCGCGGACGGGGCCCGGCGCGACCCGCCAGACGTCGGTGTCCGTCTCGACCGTCACGCCGCGGTCGCGGAGCATCCGGACGGTCATCGCCAGGTGCGGCGCGGACGGCACCGGCGGCCCCTCGTGCCGGACCTCCACGCCCTTGCCGAACCGCGGCGCGGCCAGCAGCAGCCCGGACACCAGCTGCGACGACCCGGACGCGTCGATCGTGACCGGCCCTCCGTCGACCGCGCCGGTCCCGTGCACGGTGAAGGGCAGCGCGCCGCGCCCGCCGTCGTCGATGGCGACGCCGAGCGCGCGCAGCGCGGTGATGATCGGGCCCATCGGCCGCTTGCGGGCGTAGGGGTCGCCGTCGATGGAGACGTCGCCCGCGGCGAGCGCCGCGACGGGCGGGACGAACCGCATCACCGTCCCGGCGAGCCCGGTATCCACCCGCGCCGGCCCGCGCAGCTCCTGCGGGACGGTCTGCCAGTCGGCGTCCGCCTGGGGGGACGATTCCCCAGACCCCTCGGCAACCGCCTTCGAATCCTCCCCGATGCTCGCGCCCAGCGCGCGCAGCGCGTCCGCCATGAGCTCGGTGTCGCGGCTGTGCAGCGGCCGGGTGATGCACACCGGGTCCTCGGCGAGCGCCGCGAGGATCAGCGCCCGGTTCGTCATCGACTTGGAGCCGGGCAGCCGGACCGTGGCGTCGACCGGGCCGCCGGCGACCGGGGCGTTCCAGTGCGGAGAGGGCATGACCCAAGGTTATCGGGCGGCCGAGGGGGCGGTGCGAACGGTTTCCCGGCGGGTCAGAGCGGGATGGTCAGCAGCGTCCCGCCGCCGTCCACCACGACCTGGAAGCGGCTGATCTCGGTGCGCGACAGCGCGGTCGCGCCCTGCATCGCGAGCGGCTTCGGCGACCCGGGGACGCCGTAGCCGGGCTCGGGAACGCGCCAGCCGCCGACGACCGACCGCGCCCCCGACGCCGACACCGCCTCGAGACGGCACCTCAGCGGGCCCTTCACGTGGGTCAGCTCGAACGTCACCTGCGTGCCCCACTTCTTGTCCACCAGGCCCACGGTGCCGGACGCGCCGGACCGCGCGTCCGTCGCCTGGTGCCGCTCGCCGACGATCGCCTGGGGTTGCGGCTGCGGCCGCGGCTTCGCTCCGTCATCGCCGCCCAGCGTCGTCCCGACGCCCACCCCGATCGCCACCAGCGCCGCTGCCGCCGCCGCGCCCGCCGCGTACGCGGCGCGCCGCGTCCGCCGGTCCCGCGCCTGCCGGCGCCGGACCATGTCGATCACCGGCGCGGGCGGCCTCGCGGGTTCTCCCGGGGGTTCGGCCTCCGCCGGATCGATCCCGGAGAGCGCCTCGGCCACCGCGCCCATCTCCCGCAACTCGGCCTGGCAGAGGCCGCAGCCCCGCAGATGCTCCTCGAAGGCCCGCCGATCGCCGGCTTCGAGGAGCCCGAGCGCGTAGGCGCCGACATCGGTGTGCTCGACCTGGGAACTCACGAGGTCACCCCCCTCTCCTCCAAGGCGACGCGCAGCGCGCGGAGCGCGTAGTACACCCGGGACTTCACCGTCCCCACCGGGATCCCGAGGTGCTCGGCCGCCTGGTTCACCGTCCGGTCGCGCAGGACCGTCTCGGTCAGCGCCTGCCGGTGCGCGGGCGACAGCGAGGCCAGCGCCTCGGTCACCACGACCTTGCGCAGCAGGGCGTCCATCTCGTCCGCCATCGGGAGGTTCTCCAGGGGGGCGTCGCCGACCTCGGGCGGCCGGACGTCGCGGTGCCGACGGTCGTCGATCACGATACGCCGCGCCACGGTGGCCAGCCAGGGCATCAGCGAGGCCGAGCGGACGTCCAGCCGGTCCGCGCTCCGCCACGCCCGGATCATCGTCTCCTGCGCGACGTCCTCCGCCCACTGCCGGTCGCCGCCGGTCAGCCGCAGCACGAACGACATCAGCGGCCTCTGGTACTCCCGGTACAGCTCCGCCACCAGCTCCTCGCCGGCCGGCGCGGGGGGCGGTCCGCCGCCCGGACCCGGCCTGCGGAGCAGGCTCCGCAGGCCGCCGGTCCGGCGGGTCGATCCGGGTGCTGCCATGGCCGGGCGTCTCCGTGTCGGTCGAAGGACCCAGGTAGCGGGCGGTCACCAGGCAGTACGCGGGCGACCCGGCGCGCGGTTCAACGGATTTGAGGCCGCGTTAAGGCTCGCTTCGGGAAACCGGCGCCCGGCCGGCTCCCCGCGCGGGCCCTGGCACGGCCGGGTCCGGTGCGTCCGGGCTCAGCGCGTCCGGGGGGCGCGGGCTCAGTGCTTGACGGCCTGCAGCACCCTGCCGGCCTGCACCGCCGTGCCGGTCCCGACCGTCCGGCCCGCCTTCGCGGCCTTGGCCGCCTGCGTCGCGGTGCTCGCCTTGACCGACTTGCCGGCCTTCGCGGCGCGCGCGGCCTGCGCGGCGGTCTGCGCCTTCACCGTCCTGCCGGCCTGGGACGCCATGCCCTGCGCCTTCCCGGCCCTGCCGACGGCCTTGCCGCCCAGCAGCCCGAGCCTGCCGCCCTTCTTGGACGCCTTGCCGAGCTTCAGCCCGCCCAGCAGCGCGCCGCCTCGGCCGGAGGCCCTCCCGGACGCCCTGCCGAGCCTCATCCCGAACGCGGCACCGCCGCCGCGGCCCGCCTTCGCCGCCTTCGCGGCCTGCGTCGCCGCGCCCGCCTTGAGGGACTTGCCGGCCTGCGCCATCATCCCGGACGCCTTGCCGGACGCCTTCCCGGCCTTGGCGGACGCCTTGCCGAGCTTGGCGCCGAGCACGGCACCACCACCGCCGCCGGTCTTCGCCGCCCGCCTGGCTGCCTTCCGGCCGCCCTCGGCGCGGGCCACCCGGACCTGCCGGGCCGCCTCGCGGCGGGCCTCCCGCAGCGTCACGGCGGCCTCCCGGCGCATCGCCTTGGCCTCGGCGCCCGTCCTGATCTGGGACTCGCGCGCGGCGCGGCGCAGCTCGGCGAGGTGCGGGGGACGGCGCGGCTCGGTCGCCGAGATCAGCAGCGCGCCGAACAGCGCGGCGTTCTTCAGCAGGTGGGAGCGCTCCTCGGCGCGGCGGTCCGGGTCGTCCTCGGTCCAGTAGCGGTGCTCGGTCGCCAGCGCGGGCACCATCTGCGCGGCGAGCAGCAGCGTCGTCAGCCGCCGGAACTTGCCCATGACCAGCAGCGCGCCGGTCCCGACGCTGATCGCGCCCTCGATCCGGACGAGGGTCTCGGGGTCCTTCGGCATCCAGTCGATCCGGTCGGCGATCGGTTTCACCGACGGCCCGACCTGCTCGGCGCGCGGGCGCGGATCGCGGACCGCCTCCAGACCGGTCATGATGAACGGGGCCGCCACCAGGGGGCGGGCCAGGGTCTCGATGGGTCGCATGACCCGCTACATGCCCGCCACGATGCGCCTCAAGCGCGGCAGGATGGGGACCATGTGCGGTCGATATGCCACCACCCGCGCGCGTCAGGAGCTGCTGGACGAGTTCCAGGTGCAGGTCGACGCGGCCGGCGGGGAGATCCAGCCCGACTACAACGTCGCCCCGACGAAGCAGGTCCCGGCGGTCCTCAGCCGGCGGCCGAAGGACGCCCCCGAGGACGAGGAGGCGGTGCGGCAGCTCCGGACGCTGCGCTGGGGCCTCGTCCCGTCCTGGGCGAAGGACCTGTCGATCGGCTCCCGCATGATCAACGCGCGGGTCGAGACCGTCCACGAGAAGCCGTCGTACCGCCGCGCGTTCGCCAGGAGGCGCTGCCTGCTGCCCGCCGACGGCTACTTCGAGTGGTACGCGCTCGAGGACTCCGACGACCCGGCGGACGGCGAGAAGAAGGCCAAGAGGAAGCCGCGGAAGCAGCCGTTCTTCATCCGCCCCAAGGACGGCGGGGTCATGGCGATGGCGGGGCTCTACGAACTGTGGAAGCCGCGCGACGAGGAGGACGCCGACTGGCTGTGGACGTGCACGGTGATCACCACCGACGCGCCCGACGACCTCGGCCGGATCCACGACCGGATGCCGATGATCGTCCGGCCCGACCAGTGGGACGCCTGGCTCGACCCCGAGCTGACCGATCCCGACGGGGTGCGCCGCCTGCTCGTTCCCGCGATGGCCGGCACGATGGACGCCTATCCCGTGTCGAAAGCGGTCAACAGCGTGAAAAACAACGGGCCGGAACTCATAGAACCGTCCAGCGATGGGGATAGTTCGGACAACCATTCCGGCGCGCTGTTCTGACCGCCGTCGCCCGGCCCCTCCCGGGTTCCGGCGGCCCGAACCGAGCCCCCCTGCGCCGGAGGGCTTTGCCCGGAGACCCCCACCGGGAGGAGTTCGGACCTCGTGGACGCAGCCGCAGCCCGTTCCCGACTGGAGGCGATGGTCGAGGATCTGGATCGTTCCATCGCCATTCTGCGAGGGGAGAGCCCGGAGCGAGAGCATTCCCCGGCGGACGCCGGCTCCGGCCTTTCCGACCGCGATCGGGTCGAGGCCGCGCTCGACTCCCTCCGCCGGCACCGCGCCGCCGTCCAGGCCGCCCTCGACCGCCTCGCCGCCGGTTCCTACGGCCGGTGCGTGGGCTGCGGCGACGCGGTCCCCGAAGGGCGCCTGGAGGCCCGCCCCGACGCCGCCAGGTGCGTGCGGTGCCAGACCCGGTACGACCGCCGCGGACGGTAGGGAACGGGCCTCAGGGGCCGTTCTAGAGGCGCCTGGCGCTCGCCAGGAGGTGGAAGCCCAGGGACTCGTCCCCCGGCGGGGCGTTCAGCTCGGTCCGGACGAGGCGCGGCAGCGCGTCCGGCGACGAGGACAGCACGTGCTCCACCGTCGACGGGGACAGCGCCGTGCGCGGCCTGATCCAGGAGACCTCCAGCCCGACCTCGGCGAGCAGCTCGCGGAGCTGGTCGGCGCCGAAGCAGCGGGTGATCGTCCCGTCCGGCCACGGCACCAGGACGACCTCCGCGCTCGGCACGTCCGACAGGTGCGCCCAGTGGCTCTGCTCGGCCAGCAGCGCCATCCCGAGCGTCAGCGAGTCGACGCACAGCAGCACGCGCCCGCCGGGCCGCAGCACCCGCGCGATCTCCGCGATGGTCTCCTCGGTGGCCAGGTGCCGCGACAGCACCCGGTTCTCGGCGAGGACCGCGTCCATGGACGCGCCGCCGAGGAAGGCGAGCGAGCCCGAGTCCCCGAGGACCTTGGTCGTCGCGGGGCCCGGTCCGGAGACCCCGTCCCCGGCCGCCCCCGCCGCGATGGCCCCCGCCGTGCGGCGCTCCAGCAGCGGGTCGCGGACCTCGACGACCGTGTGGCCGGCCTCCGCGGCGCGCTCGGCGCAGCGCCCGTGATCGCCGGAGATGTCGAGGACGCGCGACGGCCTGCGCGGCAGCCAGCGCGCCAGCTGCGCGTCGGCCACCGCCCAATAGAACCTCCAGTAGCGCGCCAAGGCGTCGCCCTCCGTGGGGGAGTCGCGCAGGCTGGCGATGGTGGGCTCGGGAGGTCGCGCCGGCACCGGTAGCAACGATTTGCTCCTGTTCTCGCCGTGTATGTCAGTTCTTTCCCCGTCAGGGCCCGGTCATCACCCTCCGTGCAGGCCGGGCGGGGTGACCCGGTCCGCTCGGGGACGTCCGGAACCTTTTCCGCGCGCGGCTCCCGGTCGGGGAATCGGCGGGCGCGTCCCGGCGTTGCACCGTCTCATAACCGTCCGCACGCGTGGTGCGGCACGACCGGACGGACCGCACCGCCCGCGCTCGCGGGCGAGGCGATGGATCAGCACACAGCGGAGGTGCAGGCCGATGACCACAGTCGTTGCCGATTACCCGCGCGGCGCGGGGGTAGTGTCCCCGCCCGGCGGCGCGCGCGCCCCCAAGGGCGTGATGAGGCAGCGCGGCCCGATATCGTCTGTGGGATACGACGCCACCGGGCCGGCCAAGGCCAAGGGCGCCACAGTCAAGGGGGTGGGTCAGGTACCGGGCACCACGGAGACCGTTGAGCAGCGCCAGGAGCGGTTCCAGCGCGACGTGCTCCCGTTCTTGGACCAGCTGTACTCGGCCGCGCTGCGCATGACGCGCAACCCGGCGGACGCCGAGGATCTCGTACAGGAGACCTTCGCCAAGGCGTTCGCGTCCTTCCACCAGTTCAAGGAAGGCACCAACCTCAAGGCGTGGCTGTACCGCATCCTGACCAACACGTTCATCAACTCCTACCGCAAGAGGCAGCGCCAGCCGCAGCAGTCCGCGACCGAGGAGATCGAGGACTGGCAGCTCGCGCGCGCCGAGTCGCACACCTCCAGCGGCCTCAAGTCCGCCGAGGCGGAGGCGCTGGAGCACCTGCCCGACTCGGACGTGAAGCGGGCGCTGCAGGAACTGCCCGAGGAGTTCCGCATCGCCGTCTACCTCGCCGACGTCGAGGGCTTCGCCTACAAGGAGATCGCCGACATCATGGGCACGCCCATCGGCACGGTGATGTCGCGGCTGCACCGGGGTCGCCGGCAGCTGCGCGGGATGCTGGAGGACTACGCTCAGGACCGCGGGCTGACGCGCGCCACCGGGGGGCCGGCATGAGCCGGGGACGCGCCGGAAGCGCGGAGCGGAGCGACATGCCGGACACCGCAGCCGGGCGCGGCGCGGTGAGCGAGAGGGGTGCGTGAGCCATGAGCTGTGGCGACCACCACGAGACGCCCTGCGAAGAGGTCCTCGCGCGCGTCTACACCTACCTTGACGGCGAGCTCGACCAGGGCGGCTGCGGCGAGGTGCGCGAGCACCTCGACGAGTGCGGGCCCTGCCTGCGCGAGTACGGCCTGGAAGAGGCCGTCAAGAAGATCGTGAACAAGTCCTGCGGGTGCGAGCAGGCCCCGGCCGAGCTGCGCTCGAAGGTGCTCGGCCGGATCGAGGAGATCTGCGGCGAGATCAAGGCGTCCGGCGGCGTCGCCTCCGGCGGCACCGGCGCCTCCGAGTCCGCCTGACCGGCGCGTCCGACCCCGGCTGACCGGCGCTTCCGGGCCCGCATGACCGGCGGCCGGAGGCGCGCCTGATCAGGAGCGCCGCGGCTGGGTATCGTGCTGGGGTGCTCGCTCTCGTCACCGGCGCGGCCGGATTCATCGGGTCCCATCTCGTCGACCGGCTCCTCGCCGACGGCCACGAGGTCGTCGGCGTGGACGACCTGTCGTCGGGGGCCAACCAGAACCCGGCGATCGAGCTGTGGCGGATGGACGTGGCAGACCCGGCGCTCGCCGAGCGGATCGCGGCGCGCCGCCCCGAGGTCGTCTGCCATCTGGCGGCGCAGGTGAGCGTCCGCGCGAGCGTGGCCGACCCGCTGCACGACGCGCGCGTCAACGCGCTCGGCACGGCCAACGTGCTGGAGGCGGCGCGCGCGGCGGGCAGCCGCAAGGTCGTGTTCACCTCCAGCTGCGCCGTCTACGGGGTGCCGGACGCGCTGCCCGTCCCGCCGGACGCGCCGCTGCGCCCCGCGTCGCCGTACGCGGCGTCGAAGGTGACCGGCGAGGTGTACGCCGGGATGTACAAGGCGCTGCACGGCCTCGACTACACGACGCTGACGCTGGCGAACGTGTACGGGCCGCGGCAGACGCCGGAGGGCGAGGCGGGCGTGATCTCGATCTTCACCGACGCGCTGCTGGCGGGCCGTCCCACGAAGGTGTTCGGGGACGGCGGGCAGACCCGCGACTACGTGTACGTCCTGGACGTGGTGGACGCGTTCGCCCGCGCGACGGGCGAGGCGGGCGGCGGCGGCCGCTTCAACGTCGGGACGGGCCTGCAGACGACCGACCGGGACCTCCACGCGCTCGTGGCGGCCGCGGTGGGCGCGCCGGACGAGCCGGAGTTCGCGCCGCCGCGCCTCGGGGACCTGCCCGCGATGGCGGTGGACCCGGGACCGACGCGGGAGGCGCTGGGCTGGGAGCCGCGGGTGAGCCTCGCGGACGGCCTCGCCGAGACGGCCGCCTGGGCGCGCGGCCGCACCGCCTGACCGGCCGCGCCGCCTGACCGGCCGGCCCCCGCGACCGGCGGCGGCCCGGTGCCGGAGAGCCGTGGAATGCGGCTTGGTGCCATTGATAGGTTGATTCTGACCGGTTTAAGAATGCCATTCGCAGATGCACGTGCATTGAGATTGTGCAGCGGCATTGTGCGGGCACGCTGAGTACATTAACCCCGGGAATTGATCACTTAAAGTGACAGTTGCTTCACGCTTTGCTCACGATTCCCGGCATGCCTGTGTGACCTGGGCAGTTCGCGTTAGGCTGGGGCCGAAATCAGCGACGGGAACGCGGTGCACGCCCCCGAATTCGGGGTATGTGCTGGGCCTGGGAGACCGGGGCCGGGCGGTTCCGGCGGGCCGGCGCGGCGCGCCGGCCGGACCCGGTCGACGGGGGGAGGCGGAAGCCATGCTCGAGTGCGGCAATCCGGCCGGACGAGGCCGGTGCCAGGACGCCACGGGATCGTCGCTGATGATGCCCGAGGGCGTTTCCTGGGTCTAGTGCCGGCAGGCACGGTCGATCCCGGCGGCGGCCCGCTCGTTCGTCACTCCCTAAGGGGCGGCAATGCGTGGACTACCTCTCGCTGCCTGGGCGTACGTGTGCGGGGTGGTCGCGCTCGCGGCCGCGGTGATCGCCACGTCGTCCTTCACGGGGGTCGACTGGACGAAACTGGCCGTGCTGGCCCTGCTCTTCCTCATCTGCGACTCGGCGCCCGCCCGGCTGAACGTCGAGCGGGCCCGCGTCTCGCTGAGCTTCGCCGCCAGCCTGGCCGGGGTCGTGCTCCTCGGCCCGGCCGGCGCGGCCCTGCTCGGCCTCAGCGCCCTGGTCACCGGGCAGCGGTTCTTCGCGCCCGAGAAGCGCGCCTTCAACGGCGCGCAGTTCGCGCTCAGCGGCTTCTGCGCCGGCACGGTCTTCGACCTGCTCGGCGGTGACCGCTTCCATCCCGAGCAGTCCCGCTGGGTGGAGAACGTGATCGGCCCGTTCCTCGGCGCGCTCGTCACCTTCGTCCTGGTCAACCTGCTGCTGATGGCCGGGGTGCTGCTGCTGTCCCGGCAGGCCGCGCCGCGCGAGCTGCTGCACGAGAGCGGCCAGCTCGCCGTCGGCTGCCTCGGCTACGGCATGGTCGGGCTGCTGATCGCCGGGCTGTGGCCGCGGATCGGCGCCTTCGCCGCCGTGCTGGTGCTGCTGCCGCTGTTCATCGCCCGGTGGGCGATGGACCAGGCGTACGCGCAGCAGCAGGCGCACGCCGCCACCCTCGCCGCGCTCTGCCAGGCCGTCGAGACCAAGGACTTCTACACCCGCGGCCACTCCGAGCGGGTCTCCCGCGGCTCGGTGATGATCGCGCAGGAGATCGGGATGCGCGCCGACCGGGTCGAGGCGATCCGGTACGCGGGGATGCTGCACGACGTCGGCAAGCTCGGCGTCCCGACGAAGGTGCTGCAGAAGTCCGGCTCGCTCACCGAGGAGGAGTTCGCCGCGATCCAGCTGCACCCGATGCGCGGGCTGGAGATCGTCCGCGAGATCGGGTTCCTGGACGAGGCGCTCGCCGGGATCATGCACCACCACGAGAAGGTGAACGGCCGCGGCTACCCGATGGGCCTGGCCGGCGACGAGATCCCCGAGTTCGCCCGGGTCATCTCCGTCGCGGACGCGTTCGACTCGATGACCTCCACCCGCTCCTACCGGGCGGCCCGCACCGTGGCGGAGGCCGTCGCGGAGCTGCGCCGCGGCATGGGCGACCACTTCGACCCGGCGATGGTCGAGGCGTTCCTGCGCGCGCTGGACCGGGAGGGCTGGGAGCCGCCGCGGCCCGTCGTGCTGCCGGACGACGACGTCGTCGAGACCACCCAGCAGGACCATGACGACCCGAGCGCCCCCCTGCGGGTCGCCGGAGACGAAGCACGGCGGTGACGGGACCTCCCATGAGCAGCACCCAGATCCGGGCCCGCCGCGAGCGGGCCGCGTGGCAGACCATCGACTCCGGCCAGCTGCTGCTGATCGCGACCGCCGGGCTGTTCGTCGTCGTCGCGATCGCCGAGGTCGCCGCGTCCGGGCTCCGGCAGCCCAACGTCGCGATCATCTTCGGCGTGCTGATCGCGCTCGGCGAGCTGTTCCGGATGGTGATGCCCGGCAACCGGGAGGTCGCGCCGATCGCCAGCGCCGGCGCGATGGGCTACGCGCTGCTGGTCGGCATCGGCCCCGAGGGCGCCCCGCCGGACGCGCCGCTCGGCGTCGTCCCCGCCGAGCACTCGCCGCTGCAGGTCGTCGCGGTGACATCCGTCGGGATGCTGGTCGGCTCGCTGCCGCACATCCTGGTCGGCCGGTCGCCGCGCCCGGACGCGATGGCGCGCCGGCTGTTCACCGTCGCGGTCGTGGCGCTGTGCTTCCGGCCGATGCTGTCGCTCGGGCTGCCCTGGCAGCTGCTGCTCGCGGTGATGGGCCTGGTCGTCGTGCTGTCCTGCTTCACCGACGTGCTGATCGCCGCGATGATCCGGGCGGAGGCGGTGCGGGCCCGGTTCGGGATCGCGCTGCGCGACGAGCTCGACGCGAAGATGGCGCTGTGCGCGGCGACGAGCGCCACCGCGATGCTGATCGCGGTGGCCACCACCGCGATGGGCGAGGCCGCGCTGCTGATCTTCACGGTGCCGATCCTCGTCACCCAGTTCGCGTTCCGCCGGTACGCGGGGATCCGCGCGACGTACCTGCAGACCGTCCGGGCCCTCTCGCGGGTCACCGAGGTCGGCGGGTACGTCGAGACCGGGCACTCGCGGCGGGTGTCGCGGCTGTCGGTCGCGATGGGCCGCGAGCTCGGCATGTCCGAGGAGGAGCTGCTGGAGCTGGAGTACGCGGCGCTGATGCACGACATCGGGCAGCTGTCGCTCGGCGACCCGATCCCCGGCGGCGCGACCGTGCTCGCCTCGCCCGCCGAGCAGCGCCGCATCGCCGAGCTCGGCGCCGAGGTCATCAAGCAGACCGGCGTGCTGGACCGCGTCGCGCACATCGTCCAGCTGTCGTCGCACCCGTACCGGACGGGACCGGAGACGCTCGCGGGCCCCGGGGAGGCCGAGCGGCCCGCCCCCGCGCCGCCGCTGGCCGGGCGCATCATCAAGGTCGCGAACGCCTATGACGACCTGGTGGGCGACTCCGCCGACCGGGACCGCGGCGCCGCCGTGCTGGAGCGGCTCCGGCTGGACTCGGCGGCCGAGTACGACCCGACCGTCGTGGAGGCGCTCAGCCGCGTCGTCGACCGCCGCCCCCGCCCCTGACCAGGGGTCTCCCGCCCGCTCGCGGGTGCGGGGCCGGTCGTTCATCGGACGTACGGGCGGACGCGGCCCGGTGCGGGCGCTAGGGTCGGCGGGGGCAGGACCGCCGGAGCCGCCGGCGGCAGGAGATCTCCGAGGAGGAGTCCGCGCGTGTTCGAGTCCGTGCTGGTGGCGAACCGGGGCGAGATCGCCGGCCGGGTCGTGCGCACCGCGCAGGCCATGGGCCTGAAGGCGATCGCGGTGTACTCCGAGGCCGACGCCGACCTGCCCTACGTCGCCGAGGCGGACGAGGCGGTGCTGATCGGCCCGGCCGACCCGGCGCGCGGCTACCTGAACGCGGCGGCCGTCCTGGAGGCCGCGCACCGCACGAACGCGCAGGCCGTCCACCCCGGCTACGGGTTCCTCGCCGAGAGCGCCGCGTTCGCGCGGGCGGTCGCCGAGCGGGACCTGGTCTGGGTCGGGCCGCCGCCGCTCGTGGTCGCCCGGATGGGCGACAAGATCAACGCCCGGAACCTGATGAAGGAGGCGGGCGTCCCGGTCTCGCCCGGCGCGTGGGAGCCCGTCCCGGACACGGCGACCGCGCTGGAGGAGGCCGAGCGGATCGGCTACCCGGTGCTGGTGAAGCCCGCCGCCGGCGGGGGCGGCGCCGGGCTCGGCGCCGCGTACGACGAGGCGTCGCTGCGCGCCGCGTTCGAGGCGGCCCATGCCGCCGCCCGGGGGCTGTTCGGGCACGGCGACGTCCTGCTGGAGCGGTACATCGAGGGCGCCCGGCACGTCGAGGTGCAGATCCTCGGCCTCGCGGACGGCACCGTCGTGGCGCTGGGGGAGCGGGAGAGCTCCGTCCAGCGCCGGTTCCAGAAGGTCGTCGAGGAGAGCCCGTCGCCCGGGGTCGCCCCGGCGCTGCGGGAGCGGATGCTCGCCGCGGCGGTCCGCGCGGGGGAGGCCGTCGGGTACCGGGGCGCCGGGACCGTCGAGTTCCTGGTCGACCCGGTCGCGCAGGAGTTCGCCTTCCTGGAGATGACGACCCGGCTCCAGGTGGAGCATCCGGTGACCGAGATGGTCACCGGCATCGACCTGGTCGAGCAGCAGTTCCGGATCGCGGCCGGCGAGCGGGTCGCGCCGGCCGGCGCCGCGCCCGGCGGCCACGCGATCGAGTTCCGCGTCCACGCCGAGGACCCGCGGGACTTCCGACCCGCCACCGGCGAGATCAAGGTGTGGGAGGAGCCGGTCGGCGACGGCATCCGCATCGACGCGGGCTACCACGAGGGCAACACCGTCACCCACCACTACGACTCGCTGCTGGCCAAGCTCTGCGTGCACGGCGAGGACCGCGCGCACGCGCTGGCCCGGGCCCGCGCCGCGCTGGGCGCGTTCCGCATCGAGGGCGTCGCGACGAACCTGCCGTTCCTGGCCGAGCTGCTCGACCACCGCGAGTTCATCGACGGCACGTACGACACCGGCGTGGTGGCGCGCATGCGCATCCGCTGAGGCGCACCGCAGCGAGGGCCCGGGACGGGGTCACTCCGCTGGACGCGGCGCGGCGGAGTCCGCCCTGGCCAGGAGAGTCCGGAAGCGCTGGGGCGTGTCCGCGCCGCCCGCCGCGAGGACGGTCCCGGCGGCGTCGGTGACGACCGCGTACGGCGGCCACGGGATGCGGTTCGCGTCGTACACGTCCGGGTCGGTCACCAGCGGCAGGCCGACGCCCTGCTCGTCGAGGTGGCGGCGGACGTCCGCCTCGTCGGCCGCGCTCACCAGCACCACGTGCCGCTCGGACGCGGCGGCGAAGACGGGCAGCATCGACCGGCACGTCCCGCACGCCGGGGACACCAGCGCGAAGACCGTGGGCTCGCCGATCGGCGTGTTCAGCGCGAAGGGCGTTCCCGGGCGCGGACCCGGGGGCGGCGGCGCGTCCGGCTCCGGCGTGCCGGAACGTACTCGCGGCACCGCCGCCAGCAGGCCCAGCCAGACCACCGCGAGGGCGGGCTGCACCGGCGAGAACGCGGCGGGCCCCGCGACGGCCGCCATGACGGCCAGCACCAGGAGCATCGCCGTCCGCGTCACCGACCGGGCGCCGACGGGCGCCGGGCGGCGCGCCGACCCGAAGCAGCCGCAGTCGATGTCCATGCCGCGGCGCAGCACCGACGCCATCGCGCCGAGGAACACCGCGAACAGCGCCGCCGCCAGCACCGCGCCCCACCGCCGGGCGGCGGGCACGGCCAGCAGCACGGCGGCACCGGCCTCGGCGGCCAGCACCGCGACGGCGGCCGCCGCGGTGAGCCGCCGCGGCAGGACCCGGTAGGCGGCGATCGCCGCCGCGAAGCCCGGCACGTCGCGGACCTTGCCGCCGGCCGCGACCAGCAGCACCGCGATCAGCGCCGGCCACGCCGACGCCAGGACCGTCACGCGACCTCCTGCGGATCGGTCCGCAGCGCCGGCGCCGGGCCGGCCCGGAACGCCGACGCCTGGAGCCGGTACAGGTCGGCGTACCCGCCGCCCGCCGCGAGCAGGTCGTCGTGCGTGCCGCTCTCGGCGACGCGGCCGTGGTCCAGCACGTAGATGCGGTCGGCGAAGCGGACGCTCGCCAGCCGGTGGGTGATCAGCACGACCGTCCGCCCGTCCGCGTGCCGCCGGATCCGCTCGAACAGGGCGTGCTCGGCGCGGGCGTCCAGCGCCGACGTCGGCTCGTCGAAGATCACCAGCGCCGCGTCCCGGTAGAAGCCGCGCGCGACGGCGATGCGCTGCCACTGCCCGCCGGACAGGTCGTGGCCGCCGCGGAACCGGCGGTCGAGCAGCGCGTCGTACCCGTCCGGCAGCTCCTCGACCACGCGGTCGGCGCCCGCCGCGGCGGTGGCGTCGGCGAGCCGCTCCTCGTCGAGCGGCCGGCCCATCATGATGTTCTCCCGGACGGTGAGCGGCCACCGCGTGTGGTCCTGCGCGATCACCGACACGCGGCGGCGGAGCGCGTCACCGTCCATCGCGGCGAGGTCCGCGCCGTCCCAGCGGATCGTCCCGGTGTCCGGCCGGTACAGGCCCGCGAGCAGCTTGGCGAGGGTCGTCTTGCCGGAGCCGTTCTCGCCGACCAGCGCGATCACCTCGCCGCGCGTCACGGTGACGCTGACGTCCGTGAGCGCCGGCGCGGCCGCGCCCGGGTAGCGGAACGACACCCGGTCGGCGGTGATGCGGCGGAAGTCCCCGGCGGGCGGCGCGGCGCCGTCCGGCGGCGGTGTCCGGTCGGCGGCCAGGACGAGGAAGTTCAGGTAGTCGCCGAAGTACAGGCCCGCCTCGTACAGCTTGTTGAGGCTCTGCATGGACGCCGCGAGCGACGTCTGGCCGGACCTGATCGCCAGCACGGCGGCGCCCGCCACCGACAGCGGGATGACGCCGCCGGCGAGCAGCCCGCCGAGCGCGCCGTACACGGCGACGGTGGCGGCGCCGGTGAGCAGGTCGCCGCCCGCCTTGGCGCCGGCCTGGCGGCGCGCGACGTCCAGCTGGACGTGCTGCTCGAGGTCCGCGACGCGGTCGTACTCGCCGAGCAGGAAGCCGCGCAGGGTGAACGCGCGGACCTCGGCGGCGGGCTGCCGCTCCGCCATCAGGTCCGACAGCATGAACTTGCGCCGCCGCGCCGCCGACAGCCGGTAGAACGCCGCGTACCGCAGCCGCGCGGTGCGCAGCGCCGCCCAGCCCGCGGGGACGGCGGTGACCAGCAGCAGCGGCATCAGCACGGGATGCAGCAGGCCGAGCGCGACGGCGGGCGCGGCCAGCCCGACCGCGCCGGTCAGCACGCTGACCGTCATCTCCACCACGGTGGCGGTGTCGGGCACGCCGTTGTCGCGGGCGCGCCGCATCGCGTTGTGGAACTCGTGGTCGTCGAACGCGGTCAGCTCCACCTGCGTGGACAGCTCGAACAGCCGCCGCTCCGCCT
Source organism: Actinomadura nitritigenes (assembly GCF_017573545.1). Taxonomy (GTDB): domain Bacteria; phylum Actinomycetota; class Actinomycetes; order Streptosporangiales; family Streptosporangiaceae; genus Spirillospora; species Spirillospora nitritigenes. The sequence goes on from NZ_JAGEOK010000017.1 coordinate 37,236, forward strand.
GCCGTTCGACCTGCGGTTTCAGCCGGGCCTGCGCCCATCCGGCGGCGGCGAGCAGCCCGCCGCGCAGCCCCGTCGCCGCGGCCACCAGCGCGAGCGCGGGCAGCGCGGCGCGGATCCGGCCGGGCGTCGGCCCGGCGGCGAAGAGCGAGGCGAGGACGCTGGAGGTGGCCAGCAGCCCGAACGCGGTGAACGCCCCGGCCGCGAGGTTGCCGCCGAGCGCGACCGCCGTGTCGGCCCGGCTCGCCCGCCAGGCCAGCCGCAGCGCCGCCGTGACCAGCGCGGGAAGCCGGCGCAGCATGGCCGGAAGACCGGCCTTCAGGAGTTCCTCGTCGTGGCTTTCCCAATAGTTTATTTCGAGCCCCGACCTGTCGTCGGCAAGGGCCGGGGAGCGGCGGAACACGGAACCAACGTAGATCATCGGGTCGTTCCTGTAAACGCCCGGCCGCCCGGCCGCGCTGGCGTTCCGGTGACAAATGACTTCCTGGACACGGCATTGATCGTCTGCTCATAATGCGTTCCGTTTGCTCGGGGAAACCGGCACCACCGTGCCGCTCCCCCGCCCACCCCGTACGGCCGCCCGAACGGCGGCCAAGGAAGGAGCCCCCCATGTCCGTCCTCGCTCTGGAGCCCCGCGACGCCGGCGTCCTCGACCCGGAAGACCTCGACGTGGACTTCGAGATGGAGCTGCTGGAACTGCTGCACGGCCCGCAGGCGTGCGTGAACACCTGCAAGCGCACGGTGTGCAGCAGCTACCCGTGCTGCCCGTCCATCGTCTGACCCTCCGCTAGCGCACACGGGAAAGGCCATTGGCTCCCACCGGTGGCCTCTTCCTTGTGCACGCCATTGCCGGGGCTGACCGCGATCGAAGGGCAACAATGGAGCCGTCTGTTTTTGAGCGTATTTCCACAATTGCCCACGAGAGTGGTAGGGAAATTCGGTCGGACGACACCTGGGTCAGCGTGCGCGATCCGGCGTTCCCGGCACCCCGGCAGGGATGGAAACTGCACGTCTCCGCGCGTCCCGGCACGCTTGCGGAGACGCTCGACCGCATCCTGCCGCTGCTGCTGGCCACCCCTTGCGACTTCAAGGCGGCCCGCTCGGCGGAGATGCTGCGCGAGCTGAACTCCGGCGACCTCGACGCGGCGTCCGTCGGCAAGGCGGTCACCGTCTACCCGCCGCAGGACGCGGTCGTCCCGCTGGGGCGGGCGCTCGCCCGAGCCCTCGCGGGCATGGCCGGGCCGCGGATCGTCAGCGACCGGCGCGTCCGGCCCGACGCGCCGGTCTACTACCGCTACGCCCCGTTCGCCCCGCAGTACAAGGTGGACGACAACGGCGACTTCGAGCTGGTCGTCGTCGGCCCGGACGGGGAGACCGAACCCGGTGCGGCGGGTGTCGAGTTCACCTGCCCGCCCTGGACCTCCGACCCGTTCCGCCCTTCCGCCCCGGCGGCCGAACAGGCCACGGCCACGGCGACGGGGACGACGGCGGACCCGGCAGCGGCTGCGGCTTCGAGCCCGTCGGCGCCGGACCCGGGCGGCGCGCCGCGCCGGCGGGTCCGCACGGTCGGCGGCCGGTATCGCGTGACGGCCGGCGTGATGCGCGGCCCGCGCGGGAGCGTGTACCGCGCCGTGGACGCCACCGGGCGGCCCGTGATCGTCAAGGAGGCCCGCGCCCACGTCGGCGAGCACCCCGAGGGCTACGACCTGCGGATGTACCTGCGCAACGAGCTGCGCGTCCTCACCGCCCTCACCGGGGTCCGCGGCGTCCCGGAGGCGCTCGACCACTTCCGCCATGGCGAGGACGAGTTCCTCGTCATGAGCGACGCCGGCGCCACCGACCTCAACCGGCACGTGGCCGAGCACGGCGCGCTCGGCGGCCCCGCCCTCGCGGACCTGGCGTCCCGGCTGCTCGAGGTCCTCGACGAGGTGCACGCGCGCGGCGTCGTCGTCCGGGACCTGTCGCCCAAGAACGTGGTGCTCGGCGAGGACGGCGGCTGCACGCTCATCGACTTCGGCACCAGCCGCTACGAGGACCTGCAGATGCCGGGCTGGAGCCGCGGCTTCAGCATCCCCGACCAGCGGACCGGCCGCCCTTCGGAGCCGTCCGACGACCTGTTCTCGCTCGGCGCGACGCTGTTCTTCGCGGCCACCGGGATGAACCCGGTGATCATCGACCCCGATCCGGAGCGCGGCGTCGAGCGGTCGCTGCAGTGCCTGGCCCGGATGTCCCCGGGCGGCGGTGCCGCGGCGCTCGTCCCCCCGCTGCTCAGCCTCGACCCCGCCGTCCGGGAGCGGGCCGCCGCCGAGATCCGCGCCGGGCGGCACGCGGACGTGCCGCCCGCGCCCCCCGCACCGACCCCGCGCCTGACCGGCGACCTGCTCTCGTCCGTCCTCACGCACACCGTCCGCGAGTGCGTCCGGTTCGCCGAGCGGCTCATGGACGAGCCGCCGGACCGCCGGACGAGCCCGCCCGTCACCAACGTCTACGCCGGGTCGGCGGGCGTGGGCATGGAGCTCCTCCAGCATCCCGAGGGCAAGGCGGCGGGCGCCGACCTCGCCCGCTGGACGGCCGGGAACCTGCCCGCCGCGAACCTGCCGGCGTCGCTGTACTTCGGGCTCACCGGGACGGCGGTCTTCCTCACCGCCGCCGGGGTCGCCCTGCCCCGGCCCGTCCGGACCACCGGCGGCGAGCGCGCCGACCAGGCGCACGGCGTCGCCGGCATCGGCGCGGGCCACCTCCTTCTCGACGCGCTCGCCCCCGATCCGGCGAACGCGGAGGTCGCCGCCGAATGCGCGCGGCGGCTGCTGGCGGGCGACGTCGCCGCGCCCGACGCGGCGGTGGCGGTGGAGCAGCCCGGCTCGGGCGTCGCCGTCGACACCGCGTTCGCGCACGGCGACGCGGGCGTGGCCGACTTCCTGCTCGCCTTCCACCGGGCCACCGGCGACCCCGCGGCCGGGGACGCCGCCCGCGAGGCGTTCGACGCCCTCGCCGCGCGGACGTCCGCGCTGCTCGACGAGCTGGAGGGGCCGGCGGCCCGGCCGATGGGGGCGTCCTGGTGCCAGGGGATGTCCGGCGTGGTCAGCGCGCTGCTGCGCGCCGCGGGCGCGTACGGCGAGGCGCGGTACCTCGACCTCGCCGAGCGCGGCGCCCGCGGCTGCCTGGCGATCGCGCCGCGCGCGTGGGTGTCGTCGCAGTGCTGCGGCCTGGCGGGCATGGGCGAGGCGCTCATCGACGTCGCGCTGGCGACCGGGGACGAGGCGTACTGGCGGGGCGCCGAGGAGATCGTCGAGCTGATGCTGGTGCGCAGCGGCGGCGAGCCCGGCCGGCCGGTCTTCCCCGGCAACGACCTCGACACGCAGGCGTTCACATGGGGCACCGGCACGGCGGGCATCCTGTCGTTCCTGCGCCGCCTGGACGCCCGCTCCGGCCCCCGCCTCTGGACGGCGCCCGCCTAGGCCGTGTCTCGAAGTGCGGCCGAGGCCACTTCGAGGCAGGCCCTGGCACCCCGCCGCCCTGGGGCGCCGAGTGTCCGGAGCGGCGACCGTCCGGGCATCCGGCCGTCCGGGGCGCCGGCGGCTGCGGGCGGCTAGAAGGTCAGGGCGTAGGTGAGCAGGCGGAGTCCCGGGATCGGGGACCAGTCCCGGTCGGGAGTGCGGACGAAGCCGAGCCGCTCGTACATGCGGTGCGCGGCCTCCATGTTCGCCTGCGTGGACAGCCGCAGCCCGGTCAGCCCCGCGGCGCGGGCGCGCGCCGCGCACTCGCCGACCAGGGCGCGTCCCGCGCCGGCCCGCCGGGCCTGCGCCAGGACGGCGAGCATGCGGAACTCGGCCTCGTCCGGGCCCGCCAGCTCGGCGTACGGGCTGCCGGGCGGGCAGTAGGCGACGGCGCCCGCGACGTCCCCGCCGACCTCCGCGACGAGCAGCTGCGACTTGGCGGCCCGGTCGGCGGCGTCGCGGAGCTTCCCCACGTAGGACGACTCGGGCGAGACCAGCCCGCCGTGCACGTACACCTCGACGGTCAGCTCGCCGATCAGGTCGTACTCGTGGGGGCGGGCGTCGCGGACGGTGACGTGCTGCATCGGGTGCTTCTCCAGGCGGGAGCCGTCGGGGCGGTCGGTCGCGACCGGGGGGCCGCGACATATCAGGCTAGCCGTATCCCGGAGGGACGCCCGCCCGCCCGGGACGGTCGCGGGCGGGCTAGTCGTTAGCTACTTGACTACTAGCCCGGGAGCCGTGTTGATTGGCGGGTGCCCGTCAGGTGGCGGCCCGCCGAACCCCCAGGAGGCGCCATGCCGGTCCCCCGCTCGATCCTCGGCACGCAGGACATCGGCGACCTGGACCTCGCGGTCGTCGCCGGCGCGTGGCCGGACGACGTCCGCGGCCACTTCGTCGTCAGCACCTCCGACCAGCGCACCCATCCCGTCCACGCGTTCTTCGGCGACGGGATCATCGCGCGGCTGCCGCTCCGCCCGGACGCGGACGGCCGGTTCCGCTGGCGCGCCCGGGTGATCGACACCCCGTCCGTCCGGCTGCGGCGCCGGCGCCCCGAGCTGTTCACCGCCGGGCCCGTCGGCACCAGCTCGCCGTGGGGGTTCGTCAACGCCGCCAACACCGCGCCGCTGCCGTGGGGCGACCGGCTGTTCGCCACCTGGGACGCGGGCCGGCCCGTCGAGGTCGACCCCGTCACGCTGGGGTTCGTCGCCGAGGTCGGCCACCGCGACGACTGGCGGCCCGCCATCGACCAGGCCGTGCTGCCGCTGATCTCCACGTCCGCGCATCCGGTGGTCGACCCCGAGCGCGGCTGCCTGTGGACGGTCAGCCGCGACGTCATGACCGGCGCGGTCGCGGTGATCCGGTACGCGGGGGAGGGCGGCCGGGTCGAGCGCTGGGACGTGGAGGGCGCCGCCCTGCCGCAGGCCACGCACACGATCACGCAGACCCGCGACTGGCTCGTGCTCGCCGACACCGCCTACAAGATCGACACCGACGAGGTGTTCGGCGCGGACCGCACCGTCGCCAACAACCCCGACGGGCCCGTCCTGCTGGTCCGCAAGGACGACCTGCGCCCCGGCGGCGGCACCGTGGCCTGCAAGGAGTTCCGGATCGCCCCCGAGGTCAACCACTTCTACGCGAAGTACGACGACTCCGGCGGCGTGCAGGTCGTCATGGAGCACACGCCCGGCGTCGACATCGGCATGTACCTGCGCGAGGACGACCTCGACGCGTTCTGCCGCCCCGTCGACCCGGCGCTGCGCGGCATGTACTGCCACGGCATGACGCCCGCGCTCACCACCGTCCTGCTGTTCGACCCGGAGACCGGGACGGTGAGCGAGCGCGCCCGCGCCCGCGACCCGGAGCGCTGGTGGCAGGCCGAGCTGTCCGCGATCGACTGGAGCATCGAGGGGCAGACCGCCCCGACCCGGCACCACCTCGTCTACCTGGGCTTCCACCCGGAGGCGATCAACCAGCGGGCGCTGCGCAACTACACCGGCCGCATCGACGCCGACCTGTTCCCGCCGGAGGAGACGCCGGCGGTCCTGGTCAGCCACGACCGCGACGACCTGAGGCCGCTCGCCGAATGGACGTTCGCGCTCGACGACTACCCGACGTCGCCGTCGTTCGTCCCGCGCGGGCGCGGCGGCAGCCGGTACGCGGGCGCGGACCCGGGCGGGCACGACGGCTACCTCGTCGTCGCCGTCCACAACGACGACCGCTTCCGCGTCGAGCTGTTCGACGCCGCCGACGTCGGGCGCGGCCCGCTCGCCGTGCTGGCGCCGCCGCCCGGCACCACCGTCCCGTTCCTCATCCACTCCGCGTGGATGCCGGAGGCCGTCCCGGCGCCCGACCTGGAGCGGCTCGCCTTCGCCGACGACCTGGACGCCCGCCTGGACCAACTACCTCCCGACCTGCAGGCCGTCACCCGCGAGGTGGCCGCCGAACTCTCCCGTTGACCTGTGGCGTGCCGCCCTCATGACGCGCCGCACGAGGGCGACACGGCACAGCTCACCGGGGTTGGAGGTCGGCGCAGGTGTGCTCGTCGGGGAGGAGGGGACGCAGGCGGACGGTGTAGGTCTTGCCGCCGCTGCGCCAGGCGGTGCCGAGATCCGTCGCCGGGACCTTCGCCGGAGCGGCGAGCGTGCAGACGGCGCCCGGGAGCCCCGTGCCCCGGCCCAGCGGCGCCAGCGGCCAGGTGCGGACCGGGCCGTCGGCCACCGCGCCCTCCGACGCGAGCACCGCGATCTTGGACGGCGCGTACGGCCGCGCGCCGGACGCAAGGTCGGCGGCGGGCCACCGGGCCGGATCGAGGCGCGCCTGGAACCGCACCGCGGGATCCGACTGCGTCTCCGGCAAGATGATCTTGGTATGCGCGTCGCCCATGGTGAACTCCAGCACGTTCGCGTCCATGACCTGCCCGGCGCTGACGGTGTGCGAGCGGCCGAGCCCGGCGGCGCGCGCCTCGTGCAGCAGGCGGTCCAGCGCCGCGGGCTTCAGCCGGTACTCGGTGACCCTCTCCCGCGCCGCGACGAGCGCGCGGCCCGTCGAGTAGAGCGAGAAGTCCGGCAGGCCGCCGCCGAGACCGACGATGCCGCCGGTCCTGCGCATCCGCAGGACGAGATGCTCGCCGCGCGCCGCGTCCTTCGTGGCGGACCCGGTGATCGGCAGCGAGTGCGGCGGCTTCTCCACCCCCGAGGCGCCGCCGCAGGCCGCCACCGTGCCCGCGCAGGCGAGCGCGGCGATCAAGCTGGTGCGTGTGTGCGAACCGGCCATGCGTCTTCGACGCGCCGCCGCCCCGCCCGGTTCCCCCGAATACAAATCCGGCGGTGGAAAGACTGTGGACTCTGCGACCGGCCGGCTCCCGCTCCGCACGCTAATGTGCCGGGCGTGAGTGTGCTCGTAGTGACCGGGACCTGTACGGGCGTCGGCAAGACGATCGTCACCGCGGCGCTGGCCGCCGTCGCCGCCGCGCGCGGCGCGTCGGTCGCCGTGGTCAAGCCCGGGCAGACCGGGATGGGCGGCGGCGAGCCCGGCGACCTCGACGAGGTGCGGCGGCTCGCCGGCATCGAGGACGTGCACGAGTCCGCGCGCTTCCCCGACCCGCTGTCGCCCGCCGCCGCGGCCCGCCGCGCCGGAGTCCCGCCCGTCCGGCTGCCCGACGTCGCCAAGCACGTCCAGGAGCTCGCCGCGACCCGCCGGCTCGTGCTGGTGGAGGGCGCGGGCGGCCTGCTCGTCCGCTACGACGAGGAGGGCACCACCATCGCCGACCTCGCCCGCTGGCTCGGCGCCGCGGTCGTCGTGGCGACCCGTCCCGACCTCGGCACGCTCAACCACACCGCGCTCACGCTGGAGGCGATGGCGCACCGCGGCGTGCAGCTCGCCGGCGTGGTCATCGGGGCCTGGCCGGACGACCCGGATCTGGCGATGCGCAGCAACATCCGGGACCTGGAGACCATCGCGGCGCGCCCGCTGTCCGGCGCGCTCCCGGCCGGCGCGTCCGCGCTCGACCCGGCCGAGTTCCTGGTCGCCGCGCACCGCGGCCTGGCCCCGGCGTTCGGCGGCTCGTTCGACGCCGCCGCCTTCCGCGAGGCGCACGCCCCCGCCCCGGAGTGACCCCCGCCCGACTTCGCCGGGGCTGTGTCCCCGAGGGGGACGCACCTCACGGCCCCGGTCGGCTGATCAGGTGTCGCGGCGCAGGCGGGTGATGAACTTGTACCGGTCGCCCCGGTACATGGACTGCGCCCACTCGACGGGCTGGCCCGTCCTGTCGAACGCGTGCCGGGACAGCAGCAGCATCGGCAGGCCGACGTCGACGCCGAGGAGCTGCGCGTCGTGCGGGGTCGCCAGCACCGTCTCGATCGTCTCCTCCGCCTCCGTCAGGTGGACGTCGTAGGCGGTGGCGAGGGTCTCGTACAGGGAGCGGTGCCGGGGCAGCTCGCGGCGCAGGCCCGGGAAGCGGCGGGCCGGGAGGTGCGAGGTGTCGACCGACATCGGCTCCCCGTCGGCGAGCCGGAGCCGGTGGACGCGCAGCACCCGGCCGCCCGGCCGGATGCACAGCAGCGAGGCGAGGCGCTCGTCGGCGCTGACGTAGCCGGCGTCCAGGATGCGGGTCTCGGGGCGCAGCCCGTGGTGCCGCATGTCCTCGGTGTAGGAGACGAGCTGGAGCTCCTGCGACACCTTCGGCTTCGCGACGAACGTGCCCTTGCCCTGGATCCGCTGCAGGCGCCCCTCGACGACGAGTTCGGCGAGGGCCTGCCGGACGGTGGTCCGGGACGTCTCGTACTTCTCCGCCAGCGCCCGCTCAGGAGGCAGCGGGCTGCCGGGCGGCAGCGACTGGATGAGCTCGACGAGGAGTTCTTTGAGCTTGTAGTACTTCGGGATGCGCGGCGCCTGGTTGGTGTGGTGCTTGCCCAGGTCGCCCAGTGCCGCCCGATCGAATCCGCGCTCGAATCCGTCCCCGTGCCGGGGCCCGCCCCTGACCTCCGTCACGGCATCTCCTCACGTTCATCATCGGTTTCCCCCGATGTTATGCGTGAAGACTACGGCCGGTAGAGCGGGCGATCTCCGCCAGGGCCGTCCGCAGCCTTGTGAGGTCGGACTCGTCGACCGTCGCGCGCGCGGTGAGCCGCAGGCACGCCCGGCCCTTCGGGACGGACGGGGGACGGAAGCAGCCGACGCGCAGCCCGTGCTCAGCACAGATTCCGGCGGCGCGCACCGCGTCGCCGGGCTCGCCGAGGAACACCGGGACGACGGCGGCGGCCGGGTCGGCGGTCTCCAGACCGGAACCGGCCGCGAGGTTTGCCATCCGGCGGGCGGTGGCACGCGCCCGGCCGGGCAGGCCCGGGTCGTCCTCCAGCACGTCGAGGGCGGCGAGGGCGGCGCCCGCGGCGGGCGGGTTCAGGCCGGAGTCGAAGATGAACGAGCGGCCGGTGTCCAGCAGCGCCTGGACCACCTCGGGCGCGCCGAGGACGGCGCCGCCCTGCGCGGCCAGCGACTTCGACAGGGTGAGCGTGAGGATCACGTCGGGCTCGCCGGCCAGGCCCGCGGCGTGCGCGGCGCCGCGGCCGCCGTCGCCGACGACGCCGAGCGCGTGCGCCTCGTCGATCACCAGCAGCGCCCCGTGCGCCCGCGCGGCGCGGTGCAGCTCCGCCAGCGGCGCGAGGTCGCCGTCCACGGAGAACACCGCGTCGGTGACGACGATCGCGTGGTCTTCGTCACGTTCGGCGAGGGCCCGCTCGACGGCGCCGGGGTCCCGGTGCGGGACGATCGCCACGCGGGCCCGCGACAGCCGGCACGCGTCCACGATCGAGGCGTGGTTGACCTGGTCGGACACCACCAGCGTGCCGGGCCCCGACAGCGCGGTGACGGCGCCGAGGTTGGCCAGGAAGCCGGAGGAGAACACCAGCCCGGCGGCGCTGCCGGTGAACGCGGCGAGCCGCCGGTCCAGCTCGGCGTGCAGCGCGGTCGTGCCGGTGACCAGCCGGGACCCGGTCGACCCGGTGCCCCACTCGCGCGCGGCGGCGGCCGCGCCCGCCACCAGGCGGGGGTCGCGGGACAGGCCCAGGTAGTCGTTGGACGCGAGGTCGGCCAGGCCGTCGTGGTCGGCGGCGCGGGGGCGCAGCGTCCGCCGCAGGCCCGCCTCGGCGCGCCGGGCGGCGGCGTCCCGGAGCCTGGCGAGGGGGTCGTCGGTCATGCCCGAATCCTGCCAGGTCGGGGGCGGCGGGCACGGCGCCGGGGCACCGGAACGAATGGGCGATGATGGTCGTGTGCCTACCTTGACCGATCTGGTCCGCGACCACACCGACCTCACCGAGACCGATGTGGAGTGGCTGCACGCGCTGGTGTCGGACTGGCAGCTCCTCGCCGACCTGTCGTTCGCGGACCTGCTGCTGTGGGTACCGCTGCGGTCCGGGGCGGAGATCCCGGCCGACGGGCCGCCCGCCCGGGGCGGGCGGCGCGGGGGCGGCACGATCGACACCGGCGCGGCCGTGCAGGGCTGGGTGGCGATCGCGCAGATGCGGCCGACGACCGGCCCCACCGCCTACCCCGAGGACCTGGTCGGCAAGGTCGTCCGGACGGGCCGGCGCGGGCTGATCGACGTGGCGTGGCGGGAGCGGCGGATCGTCCGGGAGGGCGACCCGGAGTGGGGCAGCGGCATCCCGGTCCGGGAGGAGTCGATCCCGGTGCGCCGCGGCGCCAAGGTCCTCGGGGTGATCCAGCGCAGCACCAACCTCAGCTCGGCGCGCACCCCGTCCCGGCTGGAGCTGACCTACCTGCAGAGCGCCAGCGACCTCGCCAAGATGATCTCCGAGGGGCGCTTCCCGGTGCCGGGCGAGGAGCCGAACATGGTCCGCTCGCCGCGCGTCGGCGACGGGCTGATGCGGCTCGACCGCTCCGGCGGCGTCACCTACGCCAGCCCGAACGCCCAGTCCGCCTACCGGCGCCTCGGCCTGCCGTCCGACCTGGTCGGCGAGTCGCTCGGCAAGGTCACCGCCGACCTGTGCGACACCGGCGAGCCGCTGGAGGAGGCGCTCAGCGTGGTCCTCAGCGGGCGGGCGCCGCGCGAGGTGGAGGTCGAGGCGAACGGCTCGGTCATGCAGCTGCGGACGATCCCGCTGGTGGTCGGCGGCACCCGGATCGGCGCGATCGTGCTGTGCCGGGACGTCACCGAGCTGCGCTGGCGCGACCGGGAGCTGATGACCAAGGACGCCACCATCCGGGAGATCCACCACCGGGTGAAGAACAACCTGCAGACCGTCGCGGCGCTGCTGCGGCTGCAGGCGCGGCGGCTGCGGATCCCGGAGGGGCGGGCGGCGCTGGACGAGGCGGTCCGCCGCGTCGGGTCGATCGCGATCGTGCACGAGACCCTCTCGCACACCCCGGACGAGCTGATCGACTTCGACGACATCGCGGACCGGGTGATCATGATGGCGGGGGAGGTGTCCACCCCGGAGACCAAGGTCACCCCGAAGCGCACCGGCAGCTTCGGGGTGCTGCCCGCCGAGGTCGCGACGCCGCTGGCGATGGCGCTCACCGAGCTGCTGCAGAACGCGCTGGAGCACGGCCTCGCCAGCCGGTTCGGCACCCTGGAGGTCGTCGCGCACCGCTACGGCGAGGGCGACCCGCCCCGCGAACCGGCCGGCGTGACGGTCTGGGGCGAGTGGCCCGGCTCCGACGCGCACGACCCGCGCGTCCGGGAGGAGGCGCACGACCGGGACGCGCCCGGCGCGCGCGAGCCCACCGGCCCGCGGCTCGTCACGATCGTCGCCGACGACGGCGTCGGCCTGCCCCCGGACTTCGACGTGGAGAGCAGCAACAGCCTCGGCCTGCAGATCGTCCGCACCCTGATCGTCGGCGAGCTGGGCGGCAGCCTCGACTTCCGCGACCGGCCCGGCGGCGGCACCGAGGTCATCGTCGACGTCCCCCTCGACTACAGCACCCGGCTCCACGGCCCCCGATCGGCCCAGCAGTAGCGGCCCGTCCCCGGGATCCGGCGCCGTGCGGTCCGGCTCGCGGCACCCCGGAGACACCGAGTGCCCGCGGCCTGTCTCCAGGCGGCGGGCACGTCGAGGTGCGGTACGGGCGACGCCGGGGTTTCCGGCCCTGGGGGTTCGGAGGCGGCGCCGCTCGGTGCTGCGAGCGGGGGAGTGGGTCAGAGACCGGCGTTGGCGCGGGCGCGGGCACGGCTGGCGCGGCGCTTGAGGGCGCGGCGCTCGTCCTCGCCCATCCCGCCCCAGACGCCCGAGTCCTGGCCGGACTCCAGCGCCCAGCGCAGGCAGGCGTCGGTGACGTCGCAGCGGCGGCACACCTGCTTGGCCTCTTCGATCTGCAGGATCGCGGGCCCGGTGTTGCCGATCGGGAAGAACAGCTCGGGGTCCACGTCACGGCAGGCAGCGCGGTGGCGCCAGTCCATGCGGTCCACTCCTTCGTCAGGTGGTGTGAGACACTCCACGTTTGTGAACGGTTTCACATGTCGCGAACGCCCGGAGCGGCGGTGGCCGGCGATCCGAGGGTGATTGTTCCGCGGCGCTGCGATCAGGAGGCGGACGACGTTGGGGCCCCTGTCGGCTGGCGCACTTTGAGCGTGTCAGCCGGGCGCGGGCAGACGCAAGACCTTTGAGAAAGGATTCTCAAAGTATGGGTGTCGCATGTGTCACACCAGTGGGTCGGGCGTGTTACTTGGCCCCCGGCATGGCGTGACGGCGGTCTCAGATGAGGATGCGGACCGCCTTCGGCACCGAACGGAACGTCACACTGCGCTGTTCTCCGAGGTAGTCGCCGTCCAGCTGAAAGGCGATCGGACGGTCCGCGCGCAGGGTGACCTCCGTCGCATCGTGCACGTTCACCACGTCGCGTCCCTGCACCGGCCGGTTCCGCACGAGCATCATCTGAGCGAACGCCCCCAGGATGGGGCCCGCGGCCATCGTGCGCATCCCGAACACGTCCAGCCCGCGCGCGAAGTTCGACCTCGGGCTCGGATTCACCGGCAGCCGGCCCATGAAAGTCCACGGCGCGGTATTGGAGACGAACGCGAGGAACAGGCCCGCTTTCGGGGGGCGTCCCGGCACTTCCAGGGTCAGGGCCGGATGGCGCCGATCCGTGCCCGTGAAGAAATGGCGGACCGCGGCCCGCACGTACAGTGACGGATCGGCCTTCGCACCCGCGCCGCGGCGGCGTTCCACCTCCCGGACGACCTCGGCGTCCAGTCCCACGCCCGCGTTGAAGGTGAAATAGCGCTCCACGCCGTCCGGCAGGCACGCCGCGCCCAGCCCGACCGTCCGGTACCGCCCGGCGCGCAGCGCCTCCAGCACCGCCCGCGCCGCACCGACCGGGTCGTTCGGCAGCCCGAGCGCGCGGGCGAACACGTTCGCGCTCCCCGACGGCAGGACCGCGAGCGCGGGCAGGTCCGGGGACGGGCCGTCCGCGAGCAGGCCGTTCACCGTCTCGTTCACGGTGCCGTCGCCGCCGAGCGCGATCACCGCGTCGTAGCCCTTGTCGGCGGCCCGGCGGGCGAGCTCGGTCGCGTGCCCGCGGTGGGCGGTCTCGGCGATCTCGAGGTCGAGATCGCCGGTGAAGGCCCGGACGAGGATCTCGCGGGCCCGCCGGGAGGTCGAGGTCGCCTTGGGGTTGGCGATGAGCATGGCGCGCACGGCGCCAGCGTATCGAGCGTTTCCCGTGCGTTTCCCCACGCATCGGCCGCGGCGGCGGGCGAGTAGGGTTTCGTTGTGACCGATCGTCCCATCACCGTGCGGGCCGCCGCCGCCCTGGAGGGCGCGGAGGGCCTCGGCGCCGTCGCGTTCGGCGCCTACACCGGCGTGGAGACCGCCGCGGGCGCCGCCGTCGACCCGGTGAGCGCGATCGGCGTGACCGTCCTCGCCCTCGCCGGCGGCCTCGGCATGCTCGCCTGCGCCCGCGGCCTGCTGCGCGGCGCCCAGGGCAGCCGCGCCCCCACGGTCCTGACCCAGCTGTTCGCGCTGCCCGTCGCCTGGTCCCTCTGGCAGAGCGACCGGCCCGAGATCGCCGTGCCGATGGGCATCGTCGCGGTGCTCGCGCTGGTCGCGGTGCTGAGCCCGCCGAGCACCGCCTGGCTCGTCCGCGATCACGACGAGGACGAGGAGGAGGACGGCGCCCCGTCCGGCGGCGCGGAGCCCGCGCCCCGCGCCGCGGAGCCGCGCCCCGGGGACGACCGGTCCCTCGGCCGGAAGCTCATGGACCGCCTCAAGGAGCAGCCCGCGAAGGACACGCCCGCCAAGGACGCGCCAGCCAAGGGCACGTCCTCCAAGGGCACGTCCGCGAAGAGCTGACCGGCGGGCGTGGGCCCGGCGGGAAGACCGGTGAACGCCGAGGGGCCCTGGGGACGTGCGTCCCCGGGGCCCCTCGGCGTTCGGCGTCACTCGTCGGCGGTGAGGCCCTCGCGCAGCTGCGCGAGCGTGCGGGCCAGCAGCCGCGACACGTGCATCTGGGAGATGCCCAGCTCCGCGGCGATCTGCGACTGCGTCATGTTGCCGAAGAACCGCAGCAGCAGGATCTTCTTCTCCCGCGCCGGCAGCTTCTCCAGCAGCGGCTTGAGCGACTCGCGGTACTCGACGCCCTCCAGCGACTCGTCGATCATGCCGAGCGAGTCCGCCACGGCGGGCGCGTCCTCGTCGCCGGAGTCGGGCGCGTCGAGGGACACCGTGGAGTAGGCGTTCGCCGACTCCAGGCCCTCCAGCACCTCCTCCTCGCTCATCTGCAGGTGGGCGGCCAGCTCGCTGACCGTCGGCGCCCGGCCCTCGCGCTGGGCGAGGTCGCTGATCGCCTTGGTCAGCGACAGCTTCAGCTCCTGGAGCCGGCGGGGCACCCGCACCGCCCAGCCCTTGTCGCGGAAGTGCCGCTTGATCTCCCCGACGATCGTGGGCGTGGCGTAGGTGGAGAACTCCACGCCGCGCTCCAGATCGAACCGGTCGATCGACTTGATCAGCCCGATGGTGGCGACCTGGATGAGGTCGTCCAGCCACTCGCCGCGGTTGCGGAAGCGGCGGGCCAGGTACTCCACCAGGGGCAGGTGCAGCTCGACGAGCTGGTCGCGGATGCGCTGCCGCTCCGGGTCGCCCTCGGGCAGCTCGGCGAGGCGCTCGAACAGCGCGCGGGCCCGCGCGCGGTCCGGTACGCCGCTCTCGGACCGCTCGTTGCTCGCGCCGGCGATGGTCGTCTTCTCTGTCACGGGGCCCCCGCCGTACCGCGCCGCTTCTGCAGCGTCACGGTCACCCGGTCGTCGGAGCCGATCTGGGCGTCGACCTCGCCGGCCAGCGACGACAGGACGGTCCAGGCGAAGGTGTCCCGGTTGGGCTCCTGCCCGTCCACCGTGATCACCGACACCGAGATGCGCATGGCCTCCCCGGTCAGCTCGAACTCGCACGACAGGTCCGTCCCGGGGACGGCTTGGGAGAGCAGCATCGCGCACGCCTCGTCGACCGCGATGCGCAGGTCTTCTATCTCGTCCAGCGTGAAGTCCAGCCTGGCGGCCAGTCCCGCGGTGGCGGTTCTGAGCACGGACAGGTAGGCGCTCGCGGCGGGCAGCTTCACTGTCACCACGTCGCGCACGGACAACTGTGTACTGGCAGGCATGGCAGCGGTTTCCTCGGTCACGTCACTCCCTCGCAGGATGGTCCCGCTGCTTCCGAAACTACCGCCTGCGGCGCCCACTGCGAGACTCCGGCGCGCAGAGGTTTCGACCGGTTGTCCGAGTATTGACTAGATGACTTGGTCTCTGAGGGGCCCTCCGGCCGCCGGACGGCGGGGCGTTCACGGCCCGGAGCGGCGGCCGGGGAGCGGCGGCAGGAGCGCGCCGGGGTGCGCGATCACCTCGGCGGCCAGGCGGGTTCCGGCCTCCGCGGCGGCGCGCCGATCGTCGCCGGCGAGCCGTGCGGCCAGGTAGGCGCCGTTGAACGCGTCACCCGCCGACGTGGTGTCCACCACGTCGGCGTCCGGGACGGCGGGGACGGCCTCCATCGCGTCGCGGTCGGCGATCACGCAGCCCTGGGCGCCGAGCTTGACCGCGATCTCCGGAACGCCCGCGTCGCGGAGCCGCTCGACGCAGGCCCGCGCGGACGCGTCGCCGTGCACCAGCCGGTCGTCGTCCAGGGACGGCAGCGCGATGGAGGTGTGCGCCAGCACGGCGGCGGCGGCCCCGGCCGCCGCGGCGCGGGAGGGCCAGCCGCTCGGCCGGTGGTTGCCGTCGTAGGCGACCAGCCCGCCGCGCCGCCGGGTCTCCGCCAGCACCTCGGCCAGCCGGGCGCGGGCCGGCTCCTTCATGATCGAGAGGGTGATCCCGGACAGGTAGACCAGGTCGTGGCCGGCGACCGCCTCGTCGATCGCGGCGGGCTGGTCCGGTCCGAACAGGTCGCGGGCGGGCGACTCGCTCCGGTAGTGCTGGAACGTCCGCTCGCCGTGCTCGTCGGTGCGGATCAGGTAGAGCCCGGCGCGGCCGCCGGGGCGCACCCGCGCGTACCTGTCGCCGACGCCGTGGGCGTGCCAGCGCGCGCGCATCTCCGCGCTGTACGGGTCGTCACCGGTGACCGTGACGAACTGCACGTCGAGCGCGTCGGGCGCGGCGCTGCGCGCGAGGTAGGCGGCGGTGTTGAAGACGTCTCCGGCGTAGCCGAGGGCGAGCCGGTCCGGTGTGAGGTGCCGCAGTTCGATCATGCATTCGCCGATGAGGGCGACCCGGGGAACGTTCACGCGCAGCACGATACATCTAGACAACAAGTCATCTGATGACCAGACTTCTGGCCGTGCGCAGAAGATCCCCATGGCGCGGCCTCGCCGCCGGCGTTCTCACCCTGGCCCTGTCCACGACGACCTTCACCGCCCCTGCCCGTGCCGCCGTCACCGCCGCGCAGGCGTGCGGCGGCACCCCGACCCCCGCCTTCCGGAGCTCGGCGCCCGACGCCGGGCTGAACACCCTGTTCACCCGGTACGGCAACGACAACGGCCGCACCGACGACTGGACCGGCGCGGACGGCACGTTCTCCACCACCCTGCCCGGCGGGCGGGTGGCGTTCGTGTTCTCCGACACCTTCCTCGGCAAGGTCGACGCCGACGGCGGCCGGTCGCCGGTGATCGAGGAGGGCGGCACCACCCCGTTCGTCAACAACTCGTTCGTGGTGAAGTCCGGCGACCGGCTCAGCACCGTGCACGGCGGCACCGCCGAGCAGCCGAAGGCCGTGATGCCGCCGCGCGACGGCGAGCACTGGTACTGGGCCGGCGACGCGATCACCGCCGGCGGCCGGGTCCAGGTGACCTACCAGGAGTACGAGCGGTTCGGCCCCGGCATCTGGGACTGGCGCTGGCTCCGCAACGTCGTGGCGAAGTTCCGGCCGGACCGGCTGTCGGAGCCCGCCGGCGTGACCGCGATCCCGTCGTCCAGGGGGATCTCCTGGGCGTCCTGGCTGGAGCGGTCCGGCGGCATGATCTACGTCTACGGCGTCGAGGACCTCGGCGACACCAAGTACATGCACCTGGCCCGCGTCCGCGGCACCGACCTGACCAGGCCATGGGAGTTCTACGCGGGCGACGGCGCCTGGTCGCGGAACGAGGCCGACTCCGCGCGGATCATGAACGGGGTCGCCAACGAGTACAGCGTCAGCCGCATGGGCGGCGCCTACATGCTCATCACCCAGGACACCACCGAGAAGTTCAACACGAACATCGTCGCGTACTTCTCGTGCACGCCGCAGGGACCGTTCACCGGCAAGACCACCGTCTACTCGACCCCCGAGACCGGCGCGAACGGCAGCTACGGCAACCCCAACGTCTTCACCTACAACGCGCACGCCCACCCGGAGCTGAGCCGCCCCGGAAGCCTCGTCATCTCCTACAACGTCAACAGCTTCGTCAACACCGACCACTACAAGGACGTCACCATCTACCGGCCCCGTTTCGTCGACCTGAAGTTCGGCTGACGATGGCCTACCGACGGCATCGCCCGGCCCGCAACTGGGGCGCGCGCCTGCACGAGGTCACCTGGTTCGGGATGCGCGCCGTCGTGCTGGAGAACGAGCTGCTGCGCGTGACCGTCCTGGCGGACAAGGGCGGCGACGTCGCCGAGTTCTGCTACAAGCGGCGCGACATGGACTTCGTCTGGCTCGCGCCCGACGGGATCCGCAACCCGCGCGACGTGGCGGGCGGTGCGAGCGACGACGTGGCGGCGTTCCTCGACCACTACGAGGGCGGCTGGCAGGAGGTGCTGCCCAACGGCGGCGAGCCGAGCACCTACCGCGGCGCGGCGCTGGCGCAGCACGGCGAGGTCGCCGGGCTGCCCTGGGACGTCGAGATCGCGGCCGACGACCCGTCCGAGGTCGCGGTGCGGCTGACCGTCCGGGCGCGGCGCGTGCCGCTGCGCGTGGCGAAGACGTTCCGGCTGGCGTCCGGCGAGGCGGAGCTGCGCGTCGACGAGGAGCTGGCGAACGAGTCGGGGGTCGAGCTGGAGGTGATGTGGGGCCACCACATCGTCTTCGGCGCCCCGTTCCTGCGCCCCGGGCACCGGATCCGGCTGCCGGACGGGGTGGCGGCGGAACCGGAGCTGACCGTCGTCCCCGGGCACGGCGCGCCGAGCGACATCCACTACCTGTCCGGGTTCCGGGACGGCCGCTACGAGATCATCGACCCGGACGCGGGACTCGGCCTGCGGGTCCGCTGGGACGCCGCCGTCCTGCCGGACCTGTGGCTGTGGCGGGAACTGGGCGCCGCCCGCGAGGCGCCCTGGTGGGGCCGCGCGTACGTGGTGGGGCTCGAGCCGTTCGCCGGGCGGCCGACCGAGGGGCTCGCCGAGGCGGTGCGCAACGGGTCGGCGCTCACCCTGAGGCCGCGCGAGACCAGGCCGCTGTGGCTGCGCGCGGCCGTGATCGAGGGGGAGGAAGCGCGATGAGGGCAGGCGGCGGGGAGTTCGCCGGCAAGGTCGCCGTCGTCACCGGAGGGTCGCTCGGCATCGGCCAGGCGGTCGTGCGGCGGCTCGCGGAGGACGGCGCCGCGGTCGTCTTCTGCGGCATCGACGAGGACGGCGTCCGCGCCGCCGAAGCGGAGCTGCGCGGTGGCGGCCTGGACGTGACCGGCGTCGTCGCCGACGTCACCGACGCCGCGCGGATGCAGGGCCTCGTGCGGCGCGCGGTCGACGCGCACGGCGGCCTCGACACCGTCGTCACCTGCGCCGGGATCCAGCGGTACGGGACCGTCGAGGACACCGCCGAGGAGCTGTGGGACGAGGTCCTGGACGTCAACCTCAAGGGCGTCTTCCTGGTCTGCAAGGCGGCCGTCCCGGAGCTGCGGCGGCGCGGCGGCGGCACGATCGTCACGGTGTCGTCGGTCCAGGCGTTCGCGTCGCAGGACCGGGTCGCCGCCTACACCGCGAGCAAGGCCGCGATCAACGGGCTCACCCGGGCGATGGCGCTGGACCACGCCGCCGACGGCATCCGCGCCAACGTCGTGTGCCCCGGCTCCGTCGACACCCCGATGCTGCGCTGGGCCGCCGACCTGTTCCGCGGCGGGACGAGCCAGGACGACCAGGTCGCCGAGTGGGGCCGGGCGCATCCGCTGGGCCGCGTCGCGCGGGCGGAGGAGGTCGCCGAGGTGGTGGCGTTCCTGGCCGGCCCGCGCTCCTCGTTCATCACCGGGGCCGAGCACCGCGTGGACGGCGGCCTGCTCGCCCGCAACCCCGCCGCACTCCCGGAGGTCTGAATGCCCGACGCCCGCGTCTTCTTCGACGGCCTGTCCAGCAGCCCGCGCCTCGACCACCCCGAGTGCGTGGCGGTCCATCCCGACGGGAGCGTCTGGTGCGGCGGGGAGGCCGGCCAGATCTTCCGCGTCGACCCGGCGGGCGGGAGCGTCGAGCAGGTCGCGACGACCCACGGGTTCGTGCTCGGCATCGCGTTCGACGCGTCCGCCTCCCACCTGTACATCTGCGACATCCAGCATCCCGGCGTGTTCCGCCTGGACCTGGCCTCGGGCGTGGTGTCGCTGTTCGCGGACGGCGCGGACGGCCACCGCTTCGCCAACCCCAACTACCCGGTGATCGACGCGGAGGGCCGGATCTACGTCTCCGACAGCCGCCGGATCGACGACCCCGGCCCGGCGGTGTTCCGCTACGTGCCGGACGGCACCGGTGAGGTCTGGGACGAGCGTCCGATGGCGTTCGCGAACGGCCTCGCGCTGGCGCCGGACGGGTCGGCGCTGTACGTCGCCGAGTCGTTCCTGCCCGGGATCACCCGCGTCGAGATCCGGGCGGACGGCACCGCGGGCGGCCGCTCGACGGTCGCCGAGCTGCCCGGCACGGTCCCCGACGGCATCGCGTTCGGCCCGGACGGCCTGCTCTACGTGGGCCTCTACGAGCCCAGCGAGGTGCTGCGGCTGGCCCCGGACGGGCGGCCGGAGACGGTCGTCCGCGATCCCACCGCGCATCTGCTCTGCCACCCGACGAACCTGGCGTTCCGGGGCACCACGGCGTTCGTGGCGAACCTGGGCCGCTGGCACATCAGCGCGTTCGACCTCTAAGCCCCCGGAGGGCCCGCATGCGTCTTCTCGTTCGTGCGGCCGCGGCCTCGACGCTGGCCGCGACCGCCCTTCTCGCCCCCTCGACCACCGCCCACGCCGCCGCTCTGACCTGCGGCGGGACCGCCGCGCCCGCGTTCGGCACGGCGACGCCCGACGCCTCGCTGAACGCGCAGTTCACCTCGTACGGCAACGGCAACGCGCTGCTGGACGACTGGACCGGCGCCGACAGCACCTACTCGGTGAAGCTGCCGGACGGCCGGACGGTGTTCGGCTTCTCCGACACGTTCCTCGGCAAGGTCAACGCCGACGGGTCCCGGCCGATGACGGTCGCCGACGGCGGCACCACACCGTTCGTCAACAACACGTTCGTCGTGCGGTCGGCGGGCGGCGCGCTGACCGCGACCGCGCACGGCGGCACCGCCGCGAACCCGACGGCCCTGCTGCCGCCGCGCGACGCGTCGCACGTCTACTGGGCGGGCGACATGACGATGAACGGCGGCGAGATCCAGCAGCCGTACCGCGAGTACAAGGTCGGGTCCGGGGACCTGGACGTGACCTGGGACGCCAACGTCCTCGCGCGGTTCTCGACGAGCGACCTCACCCGGCCGGCCTCGGTGACCGCGCTGCCGTCCGGCGGCGGCGTCATGTGGGGGTCGGCGCTGCTCCGGGACGGCGGCTACACCTACGTCTACGGCACCGAGGACCTCGGCGCGGACGGCAAGCACATGTACGTCGCGCGGGTCGCGGGCACCGACCTGCGCGGGACGTGGAGCTACCTGGCGGCGGGCGGCACCTGGTCGCCGTCGGAGTCGGCGGCGGTGGAGGTGCTGGGCGGCGTGTCCAACGAGTTCAGCGTGAGCAGGCGCGGGAACTTCTACATCCTGCTCACGCAGGACACCAAGGACGCGTTCAGCGCGCAGATCGACACGTACCTGTCCTGCTCTCCCGCCGGGCCGTTCACCGACGAGAAGACCGTCTACAACACGCCTGAGGGCGGGCCGTTCGGCTCGTACGGCGACCCGGACGTCTACACCTACAACGCGCACGCGCACGCCTCGCTCACGACGGCGGGCAACCTCGTGGTGTCGTACAACGTCAACAGCCTCGACACGACCGCGGGACCGACGAGGGACGTGTACCGCGACGTGAGCATCTACCGCCCGCGCTTCGTCGACGTCCCCGTGACGGGGTGACCCGGTGGATCCCGAACTGTCCGAGGCGCTCGCCGGGATGCCGTACGTGAGCCTCGCCGATCCGGTCGAGGCGCGCGCCGCGATGCGGGACCTGTCGGCCGCGCTGTCGGGCGCACCGGTGGCCGACGCGCGCGTGGACGTCATCGACCGGACGGTCGCCGGAGGCGTGCCCGTGCGCGTCTACCGGCCGCGGCGGCCCGCCGGCCCGGCCCTGGTGTACTTCCACGGCGGCGGCTTCGTCACCGGCGACCCGGGCAACGAGCACCGCCGCTGCCTCGGATTCGCCGCCGAGCTCGGCATCGCGGTGGTGTCGGTGGACTACCGCCTCGCGCCCGAGCATCCGTTCCCCGCGCCGTTCGAGGACGCCTGGGCCGCGACCGCCTGGACGCACGCGCACGCGGGCGGGCTCGGCGCCGACCCCGGCCGGATCGCGGTCGGCGGCGGCAGCGCGGGCGGCGGGCTCGCGGCGGCGGTGGCGCTGCGGGCGCGCGACGAGGGCGGGCCGCCGCTCGCCTTCCAGCTGCTGCTCTACCCGGTGCTCGACGACCGCATGGACACCCCGTCGATGCGGGCCTACACCGAGCCGCCGCTGTTCAACCGGGGCGAGGTCGAGCAGATGTGGCGCCACTACCTCGGCCCGGACCGGGGGACGCCGGGGTGGGAGACGCCCGTGTACGCCGCCCCGGCCCGCGCGCGGGACCTGTCGGGGCTGCCGCCCGCGTACGTGCTGGCGGCCGAGGCCGACCCGCTGCGCGACGAGGACCTCGCCTACGCGCTGCGGATGATCGAGGCCGGGGTGCCGGTCGAGCTGCGGCACGTGCCGGGCGCCTACCACGGCTTCGACGGCGTCCTGTCGGCGGCGGTGGCCCGGCGGGCGCTCGCCGACCAGCACGCGGCGCTGCGGCGGGCGTTCCACCTCGACCCTGGACATCTTGGTACATCAAGTGATTAGATGACTTGACTTCTTCGAGGAGTAACGAGGTACACGAATGTCCAAGGATGTCGCCCGGCCCAGCCTCTCCGACGCGCTCACCGAGCGCGTGCTGGAGCTGATCCGCTCCGGCGGGCTGCGCCCCGGCGACCGGCTGCCCTCGGCGCGGGAGCTGTCCGAGCGCTTCGCGGTGACCACCCCCACGCTCCGCGAGGCGCTCCGCCGGCTGGAGGCCACCGGCGCCGTCCAGATGCGGCACGGCTCCGGCATCTACGTCGGCGCCGACCTGGAACGGGTCGTCATTCCCAACCCCAACGTCCGGCCCCTGCAGGGCGACCAGCTCCTCCAGCTCCTGGACGCCCGGCTGCTCATCGAACCCCCGCTGGCCGCGATGGCCGCCCGCCGCGCCGAACCCGGCGACCTGGAGCGGCTGCGCACCGTCCTGGACCAGGCGGGCCGGCACCTGGAGGGCGAGGACGCCGAGCTGGACGCGGCGAACATGTCCTTCCACCGCGCCGCCGCGCACGCCTCCGGCAACGCCGTGCTCGGCGAGGTCATCGACTCGCTGCTGTCGGTGCACGGCGCCGAGCAGCGGGAGATACTGCGGATCTTCGACGATCGGCGCCGCGACCACGAGGACCACCGGGCCATCCTCGGCGCGATCGAGGCCGGCGACGCCGGCCGCGCCGAGGAGCTGATGCGCGCGCACCTGCGCGACGTCACGAAGGTCATCGCGTCCCGGCTCGCCTGACCCACCGACGACGACCCCCCGACCGCCCCACGACCGACCACCTGTCACCGGCCGTCACCGGCCGCCCGCCCGCGCAGGGCCGGCGGTCCCCTTCGGCGCACCCTCATGCGCCGCGACACCCCACCGTCCGCACACCCCACCACCGTCCGCACACCCCACCGTCCGCACACGCCGGAACACCGGCAGCCGACCTCCAACCACCCCACGAACCAGGGAGGCCCCCATGCCGTCGACGCGCATGCGCACGACCGCCGTCCTCGCGGCGGCCGCGGCGCTGGCCGCGGTCGCGGGCTGCGCCTCGGGCAACGACTCGGGAGGGTCGAAGTCCGGGCTCAGGCTCTACAACGACAAGGGCGCGTGGAAGCCCTTCTTCGAGCAGATGAGCGCGCTGGGCAAGCAGCAGACCGGGCTGGACATGAAGCCCGTCGGGTACACCGACGAGCCCACCTACACCGCGTTCATCAAGTCCTCGTTCCGCACCAAGGTGAAGCCGGACCTGTTCACCTGGCAGACCGGCGGGCGCCTCGAGGAGATCGTCGCGCAGAACCAGGTCGCCGAGACGACGTCGATCTGGCAGGACGCGATCAAGAGCGGCGACCTCACCCAGGACCTCGCCAAGTACTACACGGTCGGCGGCAAGCAGTACTGCGTGCCGCTGAACACCGGGTACTGGGGCATGTTCTACAACAAGAAGATCTTCGCGAAGTACGGTCTCGCACCGCCCACCACCTGGGCCGACCTGATGAAGATCGCCCAGACGCTGAAGGGCGGGGGCCAGGTCCCGTTCAACCAGACCACGCCCACGTCGCTGTTCTCCTTCGCCTGGTTCGAGCAGCTGCTCGCCGGCACGGACCCCGACCTGTACGAGCGGCTGTCCACCGGGCGGGCGTCCTACACCGACCCCGGCGTGGTCAAGGTGATGGAGCAGTGGAAGTCGATGATCGACTCCGGCTACTTCTCGAACCCCGGCGACAAGGCCGACCCCGCCGACCACTTCAAGGCCGGCGACGCCGCCATGGTCATCAGCGGCACCTGGTTCAACACCAGCATGACCCAGCGCGGCCTCAAGCTCGGCACCGACTACGGGTTCTTCCTGATCCCGAACGTCCAGCCGTCCCTGCCGAAGCGGTCGCTGATCTTCGAGAGCGGGCCGCTGTGCTCGCTGCGCAAGGCGCCCGACGCCGCCGCCAGCACCAAGTACCTGAAGTGGT
Source organism: Actinomadura nitritigenes (assembly GCF_017573545.1). Lineage (GTDB taxonomy): Bacteria > Actinomycetota > Actinomycetes > Streptosporangiales > Streptosporangiaceae > Spirillospora > Spirillospora nitritigenes. The sequence continues at coordinate 61,343 of NZ_JAGEOK010000017.1, forward strand.
GGGTGACCCCCGGCGCGCAGGAGAAGTGGGCCAACGCGCGCGGCGACGTGTCCGGCAACCCCAAGGTCAAGATCGCCGACCCGGAGCTGGACAAGGTCACCAAGGAGGCCGCGAACGGCGGGAACCGGCTCGTGCTCCGCTACTTCGAGGCGGCGCCGGCGCCCGTCCTGACGGCCGCGCTCAGCGGGTTCGACGGCTTCCTCAGCAAGCCCGGCTCGTACATGGCGGTGCTCAAGGACATCCAGAAGGCCAACGAGGACTACTGGAAGAACCACAAGGCCGGAAGCTGAACCGATGACCGACCAGACGACCGCCGTGCGCGCGAGGACCCCGCACCGCCGCGCGCGCGGCGGGCCCCAGCGCGGCGGGGGAGGCGGGCGCCCGGCGAGCGGGTTCGCGATGCACGGCCGGTTCCGGCACGCCTACCTCACCCCGGCCGTCCTCTTCGTCGCGGTGCTGATCTACCTGCCGTTCCTCTGGACCGCGTACCTCAGCCTGACCAGCTACGACGGGCTCGGATCGCCGAAGTTCACCGGGCTGGACAACTACCGGCGGCTGTTCCAGGACGAGGCGCTGCTCACCTCCGTCCGCAACACGCTGCTGTGGGTCGCCGGCACCACCGTCCTGCCGGTCGGCCTCGGCCTGCTGGTCGCGGTGCTGTCGTACAACATCAAGGGCGGCGCGTGGTACCGGCTGCCGTTCCTCATCCCGTACGCCATGTCGGGCGCCGGCCTCGGCCTCATCTGGGGCTTCATCCTGCAACCCGACGGCATGGCCAACCAGGTGCTGACGTTCCTCGGCATGCCCGGCGGCCACACCGAGTTCCTGCAGGACGGCCCGCGCAACACCCTCGCGATGATCGTGGTGTGGGCGTGGCAGCAGCTCGGCGTCAACATGCTGCTGTTCGTCGTCGGGCTCCAGTCGATCCCGCGCGCGCCGATCGAGGCCGCCCGCATCGACGGCGCGTCGGGATGGCAGCTGTTCCGGCACGTCATCTGGCCGCTGATGCGGCCGCTCACCACCGTGGTGTTCGGGCTGGCGCTGGTCGCGAGCCTGAAGACGTTCGACATCGTCTGGGTGATGACGCAGGGCGGCCCCGGCCGTACCTCCGAGACCCTCGCGGTGACCATGTACCGGCAGGTCTTCGTCGCCGACGAGTACGGCTACGGGTCGGCGATCGCGGTGGCGCTCACCACCGTCACCGGCCTCGCCTCCTACGTCTACCTGCGCCACCAGCTCGCCAGGGAGGGATCCTGATGCGCCGCGCCGTGCTGATCGTCCTCGGCCTGGTGTGGCTGTTCCCGACGTACCTGATCGTCGCGAACGCCGTCCGCCCCGCCGGCGACTACGACCCGTCCGACGCGGTGAAGCCGCCCGGGTCGATGGGCCTGTTCGACAACATCGACGAGGCGTGGAGCCGCACCGACGTCGGCGCCACCCTCGGCAGCACCGCGATCTACAGCCTGGTCGCGCCGGCGCTCGCCGTGCTGTTCGGCGCGCTCGCCGGCTACGCGATCGTGGTGCTGCGCGTCCGGTTCGGCTTCCTCTGGTTCATCGTGATCTTCGCGGGCACGGTCGTGCCGTTCCAGATGCTGCTGGTGCCCCTGTTCGTCGGCTACAGCAAGGTGTCGCTCTACGACAACCAGATGGGCCTCGTGCTGGTCCACACCGCGATCAGCGTGCCGCTCGCCGCGCTGGTGATGCGCAACTTCTTCGGATCGGTCGCCGTCTCGATCTTCGAGGCGGCGCGGCTGGACGGCGCGTCCACCTTCCGCATCTTCTGGCGCATCTACCTGCCGCTGTCGTCGGCCGCGCTGGCCGCGGTGTTCATCCTCGAGTTCACCTACGTCTGGAACGACCTGCTGTTCGGGCTGACGCTGGCGCAGTCCGACAACGTGCGGCCGGTCTGGGCGGAGCTGTCGGCGCTCACCACCGACGTGTACGCCGGGACGCCCGTCCCGGTCGCGCTGGCCGCCGGGCTCGTGGTCTCGCTCCCCACGGTCGTGCTGTTCCTGGCGACCCAGCGGCTGTTCACCCGCGGGCTGACGCTCGCCCAGTTCTGACCCCGGTCACAGTCATTCTGAGAGGACACGGATGACCAGTCGGCTCCTGACGGAGAGCCTCGGTTCCCCGGACTACGACGGAATCCGCGCCGCCCTCCGCCACGACACCTCCGCCGAGGTGCTCGCGGTCCGCGGGCTGTCGGTGCGGGCGGCGGTGCTCCCGCTGTTCAGGCGGGACGCGGCCGGCGCGCTCCGGCAGGCCGTCCGGATCGAGGCGGGCCCCGGGCTGGCGCTGCGGCTCGGCGACGCCGAGGAGCGCACCGACGGTGCGGGCCGGGCCACCCTGCTCGTCCCGGCCGTCGACGCCCCGCGCCGCCTCACCCTGGAGGTGCGGGACGGCGCGGGCCTCGTCGGCGCCGCCCCCCTCGACGTCACCCCGCAGCGCAAGTGGAGCGTCTTCGTCGTCCACCACTCGCACCTGGACATCGGCTACACCGACACCCAGGGCACCGTGCTGCGCCACCACCTGGACTACCTGGACGCGGCGCTGCGGCTGTCCCGGGAGACCGACGGCCGGCCCGACGACGCACGGTTCCGCTGGTCGGTGGAGTCGTCGCTGCCCGCGCTGCGCTGGCTCGCCACCCGCCCGGACGACCAGGTCGCCGAGTTCGTCGACCGGACCCGGAGCGGGAACATCGAGGTCACCGCGTTCCCCATGCAGCTGCACACCGAAGCGTGCTCGACCGACGAGCTGTACCGGCAGCTGCGGTTCGTGGAAGACCTGCGCAGCCGGCACGGCATCGACGTCCGCTCGGCGATGCACACCGACATCCCGGGCGCCGTCGTCGGCGTCGTCGACGCGCTCAACGCGGCGGGCGTCCGCTACCTCGCGGCGGCGCACAACTGGGCGGGACGCTCCGTCCCCTACGTCACCGGCGGCGACAGGCTCGGCCGCCCGTTCCGCTGGCGGGCGCCGAGCGGCCGCGAGCTGCTCGTGTGGTTCACCGACACCCCGCACGGCATGGCCTACATGGAGGGCAACACCGTCGGGCTGGTCGACGGCTACGACCTCGCCGAGGACCTGCTCCCGCGCTACCTGTCCTCGCTCGCCGACCGGCCCTACCCGTACGGGCCGGGCACCTTCGGCTGGTACGCGGCCCCCGGCCAGGTCGGCGCCGACAAGGCCCCCGACGTCCTCGACGCCGTGCACCTGCGGGTCCAGGGCGCGCACGCCGACAACGCCGGCCCGTCGATCATGCCCGCCGACATCGCGCTGCGGTGGAACGCGACCTGGGAGTACCCGCGGCTGCGGATGGCGACCAACGCCGACTTCTTCGAGCACGTCGAGGAGCACCACCACGACCGGCTCCAGGTCCACGAGGGCGACTGGACCGACTGGTGGGCCGACGGGCTCGGCTCCGGCGCCCGCCCGCTCGGCCACGTCCGGCGCGCCCAGAACGTCCTGCGCACCGCCGAGACCCTGCACGCCCTCGCCGGCGCCGAGGCCGAGGGGCTCGACGACGCCTACGACAAGGCCGCCCTGTTCGACGAGCACACCTGGGGCGCCGCCAACCCGTGGGAGGACGCCGAGGAGGGCACCGACTCCGGCGGCCTGCAGTGGACCCGCAAGTCCGCGGTCGGCTACCAGTCCTACGACGACGCCCTCGACCTGCTGCAGGCAGGGGCGCGGCGGTTCGGCGCCACGCTCGGCCCCGCGCCGGACGCGCTCGCCTCGTTCGCCGTCCTGAACCCCGGGTCCGCCGCCCGCACCGACGTCGTCCGCGCCTTCCTGCCGCGCGACGTGGTGCCCGTCGACGTCCCCGTGGCGCTGCTCGACGCCCGCACCGGCGAACCGCTGCCGCACCACGAGGAGGAGGTCGACCCCGACGAGTGGCCGACCCGCCCCATCGGCCGCCACCTGGAGGCCGTCGTCCCGGACGTCCCCGGCATGGGCCGCGTGCGGCTGGACGTCGTGCGCGGCGAGGCCCCCGCGCCCGAACCCGTCGACCTCGGCCGCGACGGGGTGATCGAGAACGAGTACTACCGCGTCACCTACGACCTCGCCGAAGGGCACCTCTCCTCCGTCTTCGACAAGGCCGCCGGACGCGAGCTGGTCAACGCCGACGCCGCCGCCGGGTTCGGCCAGTACGTCTACGACCGGTACGCGACCGCGCCCCACTTCAACCACATGTCCGGGCACATGCTCGTGCACGACAGGACGCTCCTCGGCGACCGCGCCCTCGGCCGGCACGCCGCCGTCGTCAGGTGTGAACGCACGCCCGTGGGAGAACGCCTCATCGTGGAGCTCACCGGAAAGGGCGTCGACTGGATCCGCACGACCCTCGACCTGCACGCGGGCGTGCCGCGCCTCGACCTGCGCTTCCAGCTCGGCAAACAGCCCACGGCGACCAAGGAGGCGGTGTTCTTCGCCTTCCCCTTCGCGGCCGGCGGGCCGCCCGCCGCATGGGAGCTGACCGGCGGCGTCGGCGGCACCGGCGTGCCCAGCGTCCCCGGATCGGCCGAGCACATGCGCCCGATCCGGCACTGGGTCGCGTTCGAGGACCCCGACCTGACCGTGGCGTGGGCGACGCTGGAGGCGCCGCTCGTCCAGTTCGGCTCCATCCACATGCCGTACGCGCCGTTCCCGCCCACCGTCGACGACGAGCCCGCCACCGTCTACTCCTGGGCACTGAACAACATCTGGGACACCAACTTCCCGTCCCAGCAGCAGGGCGAGACCACCTTCCGGTACGCCGTCGCGTCCGCCGCCGGCGGGCTCCCCGGCCGGCGGCTCGGCGCCCTCGCCGCCGCGGGGCTCACCGACCCGTTCGTCGCGACACCGGCGACCGGCGCCGGGACCGCGCCCGCCGCGCCGGCCGAGGCGTTCGCGTCGGTCGACGACCCCGACGTGCAGGTCACCTCGATCGGGCGGCACGGCGCCGACCTCGTCGTCCGGCTCCGCTCGCTCGCCGCCGCACCCGTCGAGACGACGCTGACCGTCCCGGGGATGCGCCGCGCGATCGTCGACTCCGGGCTCGGCCGCGACGCCGCCGAGGCGCCCGTCCGCGACGGCGCCGCGACCGTCCGCCTGCCCGCCTGCGGAATCGCCGCCGTCACGGTGAAGGGGAACTCCGAATGAAGATCACCGGCATCCGGGCCACCACCGTCGCGGTCCCGCTGGAGGCGCCGCTGCTGCACAGCAACGGCGCGCACTGGGGGCGCTTCGTCCGCACGATCGTCGAGGTCGAGGCGGACAACGGCCTGGTCGGGCTGGGCGAGATGGGCGGCGGCGGGCAGAGCGCCGAGGACGCGTTCCGCGCGCTCGCGCCCTACCTGGAGGGGCACGACCCGTTCGAGCTGGAGGCCCTCCGCTTCAAGATCGCCAACCCGACGGCGAGCCTGTACAACAACCGCACCCAGATGCTCGCCGCCATCGAGTTCGCCTGCCTCGACCTGGTCGGCAAGCACCTCGGCGTCCCCGTCCACGACCTGCTCGGCGGACGGGTCCGCGACAGCGTCCCGTTCGCGTCCTACCTCTTCTACCGCTACCCGGGCGCGGACGGCCGGACGCCGGAGGTCCGCACCCCCGAGCAGCTCGTCGCGCACGCCCGCGACCTCAAGGAGCGGCACGGCTTCGCCGTCCACAAGCTGAAGGGCGGCGTCTTCCCGCCCGCCTACGAACTGGAGTGCTACCGGGCGCTCGCCGAGGCGTTCCCCGGCGACCGGCTGCGCTACGACCCCAACGCGGTGCTGAGCCTGGACGAGGGGCTGCGGTTCGCGAAGGCCATCGAGGACCTCGACAACGACTACCTCGAAGACCCCGTCTGGGGCCTCGAAGGGCTGCGGCTCGTCCGCGAGAGGACGCCGACGCCGCTGGCCACCAACACCGTCGTCGTGAACTTCGAGCAGCTCGCCACCAACGTGCTGCACCGGAGCGTGGACGTCGTGCTCCTCGACACCACGTTCTGGGGCGGCATCCGCGCGTGCGTCAAGGCGGCCGGGATCTGCGACACCTTCCAGCTCGGGGTGTCGGTCCACTCGTCGGGGGAGCTCGGCATCCAGCTCGCCACCATGCTGCACCTCGGCGCCGTCCTGCCGAACCTCACCTACGCCGCCGACGCGCACTACCACCACCTCGCCGGCGACGTCATCGAGGGCGGCCCGTTCCGGTACGCGGACGGGCGGATCGCGGTGCCGTCCGGGCCCGGCCTCGGCGTCGCCCTCGACCGCGACAGGGTCGCCGAGTACGCCGAGCTCTACCGCGAGCTCGGCGGCTACCCCTACGACCGCGACCCGGGCCGCCCCGGCTGGTACCCGCTCGTCCCGAACGAGCGGTGGGCCGACCCGGACAAGCCGCTGGTCGCCCTCTAGACCCGGACAAGCCGCTGGTCGCCCTCTAGACCCGGACGAGCCGCTGGTCGCCCTCTAGACCCGGACGAGCCGCTGGTCGCTCTCTAGACCCGGAGGCGCCGCTGGCCCTACTCCAGCCGGGGACGGCGCACGGGGCGGCCTGGCATAGCCTTTTCGTCATGATCCGCCCAGCCGTCCCCGACGACGTCCCCGCGATCCTCCGGCTCATCCGCGACCTGGCCGAGTACGAGCGCGCGCTGCACGAGGTGAAGGCCACCGAGGAGCAGCTGCACGCGATGCTCTTCGGCGACGACCCGCGCGTCCACGCGCTCATCGCCGAGCACGAGGGCAGCGTCGCGGGGTTCGCCGTGTGGTTCCTCACGTTCTCGACGTGGAACGGCACGCACGGCATCTACCTGGAGGACCTGTTCGTCGACCCGGCCGTCCGCGGCCACGGCCACGGCAAGGCACTGCTCACCGAGCTCGCCCGCATCGCGGACGAGCGCGGATACGAACGCGTCGAGTGGGCCGTCCTCGACTGGAACGAGCCCGCGATCGGCTTCTACCGCTCGCTCGGCGCGGGCCCCCAGGACGAGTGGACGACCTACCGCCTCACCGGCGACGCCCTCACCAAGCTGGCCCGCTCCTGACGGAACGACCGAGGCCCGGCCCCCGCGGGGGCCGGGCCTCGGTGCTCAGGCCGGTCAGGCCTGCTTCGTCTCCCAGAAGATCTTGTCGATCTCCGAGATCTTCCCGAGCAGGTCGTCGGCGACCTTCGGGTCCATGCTGCCCTTGGTGCCGGAGGCGCCGGCGAGCTTGGTCGCCTCGTTGAACAGCTGGTGCAGCTGGGGGTACTTCTCGAAGTGCGGCGGCTTGAAGTAGTCGGTCCACAGCACCCACAGGTGGTGCTTGACCAGCTCGGAGCGCTGCTCCTTGATGAGGATCGCGCGGGCGCGGAACTCCGGGTCCTCGTTGGCCGCGTACTTCTCGCAGATCGCCTTGACCGACTCGGCCTCGATCCTGGCCTGCGCCGGGTCGTAGACGCCACACGGCAGGTCGCAGTGCGCGGAGACCGTGGTCTTCGGGCGCAGAAGCTTGAACACCTGCGATTCCCTTCCCTCGTTGCGGATCATGCTCAGGTCACCGACATTACCCTTGTGCCCCGGGGCCCGTCCGGCCAGGGCGCTCGGTATTTCGGCCTAGGACCCGGACCGCGGCGCGACCCGGAACCCTTCCAGCGGGGTTCATGTACCCGTGGCCGCGCGACTATGCGGTCCAGCGCGCGAAAGCGCCGTGCACGAAGGCGAGGAGAGCGATGCGGATGCGCCATCCGGTGGCCTGGACGCTCGGCGGCGCGCTGCTGCTGGCGCTGGCCGGGACGCGCGGGCGGCTGCGGACGGTCGCGGTGGACGGCGACTCGATGCTGCCCGCGCTGGCGCCGGGGGACTGGCTGGTGGTGCTCGCGGGCGTCCGGCCCCGCCCCGGGGACGTCGTCGTCGCGAGGCACCCGGAGCGGGCGGACGTGCTGATCGTCAAGCGGGTGGCGCACCGGTCGGGGGACGGCTGGTGGCTGGAGAGCGACAACCAGCGCGCCCGCGGCCGCCGCGACAGCTGGGACTTCGGTGCCGTCCCGGACGGCCACGTCCTCGGCCGCGTCGTGGCCCGGTACTGGCCGTGGCGGCGCGCGTCCGTCCGTCCGGGGGCCGGTCGGGCCGTGGACGGACGGTAGGAGGCGGCGCGGTCCGCGCTCCGCGGGTGGGGAGCGCGGCCCGGCACGAGGCGCGGTGCGGCGGGCCGGGTCAGATGCGGTTGACGCCCTCGGCGCGGGCCTGCGCGGCGACCGCGGCCGTGACGGCCGGCGCGACCCGGTCGTCGAACGGGTTGGGGATGATGTAGTCGGCGGTGAGGTCGTCGCCGACGATGTCCGCCAGCGCGTTCGCGGCGGCCAGCTTCATGCCCTCGGTGATGGAGTGCGCGCGCACGTCCAGCGCGCCCCGGAAGATGCCGGGGAAGGCGAGCACGTTGTTGATCTGGTTGGGGAAGTCGCTTCGGCCGGTCGCGACGACCTTGGCGTGCCGGCGCGCGACCTCCGGGTGCACCTCGGGGGTGGGGTTGGACAGCGCGAACACGATCGCGCCGTCGGACATGGTGGCGACGCACGACTCGTGGACGGTGCTCCCGGACAGGCCGATGAACACGTCGGCGCCGCGCAGCGCCTCCTCGGTGGAGCCCTTCAGGTGCGACCGGTTGGTGATCGCGGCGATCCGCTGCTTGACGGGGTTGAGGCCGTCGCGGCCCTCGTAGATGAGGCCCTTGCTGTCGGACAGCGCGATGTCGCCGATGCCGGCCTCGATGAGGATCTGCGAGACGGCGATGCCGGACGCGCCGGCGCCGGCCACGACGGCGCGCAGCTCCGACAGCGGCTTGCCGACGAACCGGGCGGCGTTCTTCAGCGCGGCGAGCGCGACGATCGCGGTGCCGTGCTGGTCGTCGTGGAAGACGGGGATGTCGAGGGCCTCGCGGAGCCGGTCCTCGATCTCGAAGCAGCGGGGGGCGCTGATGTCCTCGAGGTTGATGCCGCCGAAGCTCGGCGCCATCCGGATCACGGTGTCGACGATCTCGTCGACACCGGTGCAGCTCAGCGCGATCGGCACGGAGTCGACGTCGGCGAACTCCTTGAACAGCAGCGACTTGCCCTCCATGACGGGCATGGACGCGGCAGGGCCGATGTCGCCGAGGCCGAGGACGGCGGTGCCGTCGGTGACGACGGCGACCACCTTGGACGTCCAGGTGTAGTCGTAGGCGAGTTCGGGGTTGTCGGCGATGGCGGTGCAGACCCGGGCGACGCCGGGCGTGTAGGCGAGGGACAGATCGTCCTTGTTGCGGACCGGGATGGTCGACCGCATCTCCAGCTTGCCGCCGCGGTGCAGCGGGAAGGCCGGATCGTCGTCCAGTGAGAGCGGTTCGGTGGGAATGGGCTCGGCAGCCACAGCGACCCCTGTCAGTGAAAGTTGGCTTTCGGGCGATGCCGCCGCGGTGGTGTGGTCTGGTGGCCGGTCACCTGGTGGACATCTCGCGACGTACGGGGGTCACCCGTTGTCCGATTGTGCCACACGGGGTCCCGCGGATCCGGGGCGCGGGGCGGTGGCGGCCGTCACTGATCGTCACGGACGGTGGGGCGGTCATGGCGTAGAGTGCTGGAACCCGAGGTGGCGGCGGGGGTGCCGGGCTGCCTCGTTGTCCGATTGTGTCGCACCCTTTATCCGCATCGCCCCTGGTGTGCGCCAAAATGTGCACTTGACCTCAGGATCCGTGCGGATCCGATGCGACCTCTGGAGGGGGACCTGTGATCACTGGTTCTCTGCGCCGCCACGCCCTCGCGGCGGGCGCGCTCGTGCTGACAGGCGCCCTCGCCCTGTCGGCCTGCGGTGACGACAACGGTTCCGGTGGCGGCGCCGCCGCGCCGACCAAGTCCGTCGGGGACATCTTCTCCGGCATCACCCAGGACGCCTCGCTGAACGCGAAGCTGCCCGCCGACGTCAAGTCGGCCGGCAAGCTCACCGTCGGGACCGACCCGTCGTACGCGCCCAACGAGTTCTACGACACCGACAACAAGACGCTGATCGGCATGGACCTCGACCTCGGCAAGGCGCTGGGCAAGAAGCTCGGTGTCGAGTTCGCCTTCCAGAAGGCCGGCTTCGACGCGATCATCCCGGGCATCAAGTCCGGCCAGTACCAGCTCGGCATGTCCTCGTTCACCGACAGCAAGGAGCGGGAGAAGACGGTCGACTTCGTCACCTACTTCACCGCCGGCTCCGCGCTGATGGTCAAGAAGGGCAACCCGCAGGGCCTCAAGCCGGACGACCTGTCGCTGTGCGGCAAGAAGGTCGCGGTCGAGAAGGGCACCGTCCAGAACGACGAGGTGTCGTCCACCGTCGACGCGGCGAAGGGCCTCGGCACGCGGACGAAGAAGTGCAAGGACGCCGGCAAGCCCGGTCCGGTCGGCCAGCCGTACCCGGACCAGAACGGCGCGAACCTGGCGCTGAGCAGCGGCCGCGCGGACGCGGTGCTGGCGGACTCGCCCGTCATCGACTACGCGGCGAAGCAGTCCGGCGGCCAGTTCGAGGTGTCCGGCGCGACCTACGACACCGCCCCGTACGGCATCGCGGTCGGCAAGCAGCTCGGCACCACCAAGGACGCGCTCCTCGGCGCGCTGAAGGCGCTGCAGGCCGACGGCACCTACAACAAGATCCTCGACAAGTGGGGCATCACCAGCGGGGCCAACACCTCGCCGCAGATCAACGGCGCCACGAGCTGACCGGATGACTGTCACGGACGAGACGTCGCGCGAGGGTCGGCCCGAGGAGATCCGGGCCGTCCCCGTGCGGCACTGGGGACGCTGGGTCGCCGCTGTGATCATCGCGTACATCGCGGTGTGGGCGGTCTACAGCGTCGTCAACAACCCCAACTTCGGCTGGGACGTCATCGGGCAGAACTTCACCACCACCGCGGTGATGACCGGCATCGGCAAGACGCTGGAGCTGACCGCCATCGCGATGGTGATGGGCGTGGTCGGCGGCGTGCTGCTGGCGATCATGCGGCTGTCGCCGAACCCGCTGATCTCCGGGTCCGCCTGGCTGTACATCTGGGCGTTCCGCGGCACCCCCGTGCTGGTGCAGATCCTGCTGTGGGCGTTCATCAAGGCCCTCGTGCCGGAGCTGTCCATCGGCATCCCGTTCGGCCCGACGTTCGCGCACTTCGACGCGAACTCGCTGATCACCCCGTTCGTCGCGGGCTGCCTCGGGCTGGGGCTGAACGAGGCGGCGTACATGTCGGAGATCGTGCGGGCCGGCATCCTGTCGGTCGACCAGGGCCAGGCGGAGGCGGCGAGCGCGCTCGGCATGAGCCGCGCCAAGACGATGCGGCGGATCGTGCTGCCGCAGGCGATGCGGGTGATCATCCCGCCCACCGGCAACGAGACGATCTCGATGCTGAAGACGTCGTCGCTGGTGTCGGTGATCGCGGTGCCCGAGCTGCTGTACTCGGTGCAGATCATCTACGGCCGGACGTACCAGACGATCCCGCTGCTGCTGCTGGCCAGTATCTGGTACCTGATCATGACGTCGATCCTCACGGTCGGGCAGTTCTACCTGGAGCGCTACTTCGGGCGCGGCACCGCGCAGCGGCAGACGATGCTGGAGCGGCTGTGGAACAACCTGCGCGCCCGGCGGACCGCCCAGCAAGCGGCCGTCGAGGGGAGGGAACGGTGAGCGGAGTCGGACTGGACAAGCCGGGGGCGGAGCCCCCGGAGCCCGTGGACGACGACGGGCCGGCCGGCGCCGCGGCGGGGCAGCCGATGGTTCGGTCCGAGGGCGTCTGCAAGTCCTTCGGCCGGCTGGACGTGCTCAAGGGCATCGACCTGGAGGTCATGCCGGGCGAGGTGATGTGCGTCATCGGGCCGTCCGGGTCCGGCAAGTCGACGTTCCTGCGCTGCATCAACCACCTGGAGAAGATCAACGCCGGGCGGCTGTGGGTGAACGGGCACCTGGTCGGCTACCGGGAGCGCGGCGGCAAGCTGCACGAGCTGCGCGAGAGCGAGGTCGCCGCGCAGCGCCGCGACATCGGCATGGTGTTCCAGCGCTTCAACCTGTTCCCGCACATGACGGCGCTGGAGAACGTCATGGAGGCGCCGGTCCAGGTCCGGCGGATCCCCCGGGCGAAGGCGCGGGAGGCGGCCGTCGCGCTGCTGGAGCGGGTCGGGCTCGCCGACAAGGCCCGCAGCTACCCCTCGCAGCTGTCCGGCGGGCAGCAGCAGCGCGTCGCGATCGCGCGGGCGCTGGCGATGGAACCGGCGCTGATGCTGTTCGACGAGCCGACCTCGGCGCTCGACCCGGAGCTGGTCGGCGAGGTGCTGGAGGTCATGAAGCAGCTCGCGGTGGACGGCATGACGATGATCGTCGTCACCCACGAGATGGGGTTCGCCCGCGAGGTCGGCGACTCGCTCGTCTTCATGGACGGCGGCGTCGTCGTGGAGAAGGGCACGCCCCGCGAGGTGCTCGCGAACCCGCAGCACCGGCGCACGCAGGACTTCCTGTCCAAGGTGCTCTGATCCCGCGCTCCGGGCGGTGGCCCCTGGGCCTCTGAGGCCCGCCCCGGAGCCCGCCGGGTGCGTTCCGGACGGCCCGTCCCCGGTGGGGGCGGGTCGTCCGGCGTGCGGGCCGGGCGGTTAGTGTGCGTTCATGTTCGCTGTCACGGCCACGCAGATCGACGCAGACAATCCGCTGAACGGGCTGACGCTGGGGGAGCGGCCCGATCCCGAGGTGCCGGACGGCTGGACGACCGTCACGGTGAAGGCCACCGCGCTCAACCACCACGACCTGTGGTCGCTGCGCGGCGTAGGGCTCCCCGCCGACCGGCTCCCGATGATCCTCGGCTGCGACGCCGCCGGCGTCGACGAGGACGGCAACGAGGTCATCGTGCACTCGGTGATCGGCGACCCGGAGCGCGGCGGCGGCGACGAGACCCTCGACCCGAAGCGGTCGCTGCTGTCGGAGCGGTACCAGGGGACGCTCGCCGAGAAGGTCGCGGTGCCGCGCCGCAACCTCGTCCGCAAGCCGGCGGAGCTGTCGTTCGAGGAGGCCGCGTGCCTGCCGACGGCGTGGCTGACCGCCTACCGGATGCTGTTCGACAAGGCGGGGCTGCAGCCCGGCGCGACGGTGCTGGTGCAGGGGGCGGGCGGCGGCGTCGCGACCGCCGCGATCGCGCTGGCGTCGGCGGCCGGGTTCCGGGTGTTCGCGACGAGCCGCAGCGAGGCCAAGCGCAAGCGCGCCCTGGAGCTCGGCGCGGACGTCGCCGTGGAGTCCGGCGCGCGGCTGCCGGAGCGGGTCGACGCGGTCATCGAGACCGTCGGCCAGGCGACGTGGTCGCACTCGCTGAAGTCGCTGCGGCCGGGCGGCCGGATCGTGGTGTCCGGCGCCACCAGCGGCCAGGTGCCCCCGGCCGAGCTGAACCGGGTGTTCTTCCTGCAGCTCCAGGTCATCGGGTCCACGATGGGCACCCGGGAGCAGCTCGAGCGGCTCGCGCGGTTCCTGGTGAAGACCGGCACCCGCCCGCTGATCGACCGGACGCTGCCCCTGTCGCAGGCCCGCGACGGTTTCGCCGCGATGGCCGAGGGCGACCTCTTCGGCAAGATCGTCTTCACGCCGTGACCGTGGGGTCGCGGTGAGCCGTCGTCATGCGGCGTCCCATGACGTCGGCTCGCCGCGACCCGGCGAACGGGGCGGTCAGTCGCGGTCGCGGTCGAGGATCTCGGTGCGCAGGCGGTCGCGGGTCTCGTCCAGGAGGGTCTGGACGGCGGCCAGGTCGTCGTCGCTGAGGCGGGACCGCTTCGCGGCCTTCCGGACGTCCTCGACGAACCGGCGCAGCAGGCGCTCCAGCTTCAGGCGGGCGATGTCCTCGCGGCTGCCGGTCGCCGTCTTCCAGGCGTCCTCCCAGTTCTGCCGCCACTCCTCCTTCCACGCCTGCTTCTGCTCGCGCCAGAAGTCCTTCTGCCGCCGCCACTCGTCCTTCTGCCGGTCGGTGGACTCCTTCCACGCCTCCTTGGACGTGGTCTTCCCCTGGTCGCGCATCGTCCGCGCGGCCTGCGTCAGCTCCTCGCGCAGCGACCGGACGGTCTGCCGGACGTCCTGCTGCACACCGCGCGCGAACTCCTGCGCGGACGCGGTGATCTCCTCCTCCAGCTCGGCCAGCTCGTCCATCCGGCGCTCCAGCTCCTCGCGGCCCTTGTCGGTCAGCGAGTACACCTTCTTGCCCTTGACGACCTCGTGGGTGACCAGGCCCTCGGCCTCCAGCCGGGCCAGCCGCGGATAGATCGTCCCGGGTGAGGGCGAGTACACCCCGAGGAACCGGTCCTGCAGGATCCGGATCACCTCGTAGCCGTGCCGCGGGCTCTCCTCCAGCAGCTTCAGCAGGTACAGGCGGAGCCGGCCGTGGCCGAAAACGGGGCTCAACTCACTTCTCCATTCGCGGGGTGCTGATCTCCGGGGCCTCGTCGTCGCGGCCGAGGAGGGTGATCGAGCCGGACACGGAGTTGACCGACAGCCGGCCCGACCCGTCGCCGATCTTGCCGGAGACGGTGGTGGCGACGGCCCGGTCGGTGCGGCCGAGCTCGGGGAAGGACGTCTCGATCCGGCCGGCCGCCGCGTTCAGCGTCACCCGCGCCCCGGCCGACTCGGGGATCCGCAGCGCGACCTCGCCGGAGACCGTGTTGACCTCCACCCGCCCGTCGCCGACCAGGTCGACGTCGGCGGCGATGCGGCCGCTGACGGTGCGGGCGGTGAGCTGCTCGACCACGCCGCCGGCGAGCGCCAGGTCGCCGGAGACGGAGGTGAACGACACCGTGCCGTCCAAGCCCTGCGCCTCGATGTCGCCGGACACCGTGTTGGCGTCGACGGCGCCGGTCACCCCGTCCAGCGTGATGCCGCCGGACGCGCACTTGATGGACGTGCGGGCGGTCAGCCCGGTGATCACCGCGTCGGCGGACACCAGGTTGACGGTGACGGGGCAGTCGTGCGGGACGGTCACCGTGATCGCGGCGCGGGCGTTGCGGGTGCGCAGCCAGCTCAGCACGCCCTCCAGGAGCCGGTCGTGGGTGATCGTCAGCATCCCGGCCTCGTGCGCGATCACCAGCGGCGGCCCCTCGACCTCGCTGACCATGACGGACGGCCGCTCGTCGGAGGCGAGCACGGAGACGGTCCCGGCGATCAGCGTCGTGCGCAGCGTGACCACGCCGTCGAAGTCCAGCGTGGTCGGTTCGTCGATCGTCCAGCGCGGCATCGCCTCATGCCCTTCGTCCGAGGGTTCCTTCCGGTAACACGATATGTCGCGTCACCCAAAAGTCAAGATGTATCGCGAACCCCGGCGCTCCGCTCCGCCGCACCCCCGCACGTCAGTCGTCGTCCTCGTCGTCGAGGCGGGCCAGCCAGGTGGCGAGGCGGTCCACCGGCGTCTCGAACTCGGGGTTCAGATCGACGAACTCGCGGAGCCGCTCGGCCAGCCACGTCAGGCTGACCTCCTCCGCGCCACGGCGCTCGGTGAGCTCCTCGATGCCCCGATCGGTGAAGTACATGTGACTCGTTCCCTCTAACGCAGTCGCTCCGCGTCCCGCCGCCACGGCGGCGGGACGCGGAGCGACACGGCCTGTCCATCAGCTCACAGCGGCGTCAGAACAGCCTGGACAGCAGCGCTTCCTGCTCGGCCTGGTGCAGCTTCGCCGACCCTACGGCGGGCGACGACGACGCCGGGCGCGACACCCGCGACATCCTCAGCCCCTCGATGTGGTGCGGCAGCTTCAGCGCCATGAACGGCCAGGCGCCCATGTTCGCCGGCTCGTCCTGGACGAAGACCACCTCGACGCCGGACGGGTACTTCGCCAGCTCCGCCCTGATCTCGTCGACCGGCGGCGGGTACAGCCGCTCGACCCGCACGACCGCGGTGTCGTTGGCGCCCGCCGCGTCGCGGGCCTTCGCCACGTCGTAGTAGATCTTGCCGGTGGTGAGCAGCACCCGCTTCACGCCCGCCGGGTCCACCGCCGGGTTGGACTCCGGGATGACCGGCTGGAACGCGCCGTCGGTGATCTGCTCGACCGGCGACGTCGCCGCCTTCAGCCGCAGCAGCGACTTCGGCGTGAACACCACGAGCGGCTTGCCCCGGCCGGACAGCACCTGCCAGCGCAGCAGGTGGAAGTAGTTCGCCGGCGTCGTCGGGTAGGCGACCGTCATGTTGTCCTGCGCGCACAGCTGCAGGTACCGCTCGATCCGCGCGGACGAGTGGTCGGGGCCCTGCCCCTCGTAGCCGTGCGGCAGCAGCAGCACCAGGCTGGAGCGCTGGCCCCACTTCTGCTCGCCGGACGAGATGTACTCGTCCACCACCGACTGGGCGCCGTTGGCGAAGTCGCCGAACTGCGCCTCCCACGCGACGAGCGCGTCCGGGCGGGTCATCGAGTAGCCGTACTCGAAGCCCATCGCCGCGTACTCGCTGAGCAGCGAGTCGTGCACGTAGAACTTCGACACGCCCTGCCCGAACTGCTTGAGCGGGGTGTACTCCTCGCCGGTCTTGCGGTCGACGAGCACCGCGTGCCGCTGCCCGAACGTGCCGCGCCGGGTGTCCTGCCCGACGAGCCGGACCGGGTGGCCGTCCATCAGCAGCGAGCCCATCGCCAGCAGCTCGCCGGTCGCCCAGTCGATCGCGTCGTCCTCGATCATCTGCGCGCGGCGCTGCAGGATCGGCTGCAGCCGCGGGTGCGGGGTGAAGCCGTCCGGCAGGCTGACCTGCGTCTCGATGATCCGCTTGACGGTCTCCTGCGGGATCGCCGTGCCGGCCCCGCCGTGGTCGATCGGGATGCGCTCCTCGACGTCCGGCTTGACGACCGAGCCCGGCTCCAGGGGCTTCTTCACGGCCTCGCGGGTCTCGGTGAAGGCCCGCTCCAGCTGCTCCTGGTAGTCGCGCAGCGCCTGCTCGGCCTCCTCGACGGTGATGTCGCCGCGGCCGATCAGCGCCTCGGTGTACAGCTTGCGCACCGAGCGCTTGGCGTCGATCAGGTCGTACATCAGCGGCTGGGTGAACGAGGGGTTCTCGCCCTCGTTGTGGCCCCGGCGCCGGTAGCAGACCATGTCGATGACGACGTCCTTCTTGAACGTCTGCCGGTACTCGAACGCCAGCCGCGCCACCCGCGCGCACGCCTCCGGGTCGTCGCCGTTGACGTGGAAGATCGGCGCCTGGATCATCCGGGCCACGTCGGTGGCGTACACGCTGGACCGCGAGTACTCCGGCGCGGTGGTGAAGCCGACCTGGTTGTTGATGATCACGTGCACGGTGCCGCCGGTGCGGTAGCCGCGCAGCTGCGACAGGTTCAGCGTCTCGGCCACCACGCCCTGCCCGGCGAACGCGGCGTCCCCGTGGATCAGGATCGGCAGCACCGTGAACCCGGCCTCGCCGACGTCCAGCAGGTCCTGCTTGGCGCGGACGACGCCCTCCAGCACCGGGTCGACCGTCTCCAGGTGGGACGGGTTCGCGACCAGCTCGGTGTGGATCTTCGAGCCGTCGTCGGCGACGAAGTCGCCGGACGCGCCCAGGTGGTACTTCACGTCGCCGGAGCCCTGCGCGCTGCGCGGGTCGAGGTTGCCCTCGAACTCGCCGAAGATCTGCCCGTAGGACTTGCCGACGATGTTGGCGAGCACGTTCAGCCGGCCGCGGTGCGCCATCCCGATGACGACCTCGTCCAGGCTGGCCTTCGCCGCCGCGGAGATCACCGAGTCCAGCAGCGGGATGACGGACTCGCCGCCCTCCAGCGAGAACCGCTTCTGCCCGACGAACTTGGTCTGCAGGAACGTCTCGAACGCCTCGGCGCTGTTCAGCCGGCGCAGGACGTGCAGCTGCTCCTCGCGGGACGGCTTGTCGTGCGGGACCTCGACGCGGGCCTGGATCCAGGCGCGCTCCTCCGGGTCCTGGATGTGCATGTACTCGATGCCGACCGTCCGGCAGTACGCCATCCGCAGCACGCCGAGGATGTCGCGCAGCTTCATGGTCGGCTTGCCGCCGAACCCGCCGGTCGCGAACTCGCGCTCCAGGTCCCACAGGGTGAGGCCGTGCTTGAGGATGTCGAGGTCGGGGTGGCGGCGCTGCTTGTACTCCAGCGGGTCGGTGTCGGCCATCAGGTGGCCGCGGACCCGGTAGGCGTGGATCAGCTCGTGCACCCGGGCGATCTTGGCGACGTCGTCCTCGTGGCCGGCGGAGATGTCCTTGACCCAGCGCACCGGCTCGTACGGGATGCGCAGCGCCTCGAAGATCTCGTCGTAGAAGCCGTCCTCGCCGAGCAGCAGCTCGTGGATGCGGCGCAGGAAGTCGCCGGACTGGGCGCCCTGGATGATCCGGTGGTCGTAGGTGGAGGTCAGCGTCATGACCTTGCTGATCCCCATCCGGGCCAGCGTGTCGGTGGACGCCCCGGCGAACTCGGCGGGGTACTCCATCGCGCCGACGCCGATGATGGTGCCCTGCCCGGGCATCAGCCGCGGCACCGAGTGCACCGTTCCGATCGTGCCCGGGTTCGTCAGGCTGATCGTGGTGCCCTGGTAGTCCTCGATGGTCAGCTTGTTGCCGCGCGCCTTGCGGACGATCTCCTCGTACGCGGCCCAGAACTGGCGGAAGTCCAGCGTCTCGGCGGCCTTGATGCTCGGCACGACCAGCTGCCGGGAGCCGTCCGGCTTCTGCAGGTCGATCGCCAGCCCGAAGTTGACGTGCTCGGGCCGGATCAGCACCGGCTTGCCGTCCACCTCGGTGAACGCGGCGTTCATCTCCGGCATCGCCGCGAGCGCCTTGACGATCGCGTAGCCGATCAGGTGCGTGAAGGAGACCTTCCCGCCGCGGCCGCGCTTGAGGTGGTTGTTGATGACGATGCGGTTGTCGATCAGCAGCTTCGCCGGGACGGCGCGCACGCTGGTCGCGGTCGGCACCGCGAGGCTGGCCTCCATGTTGGTGGCCGTCCGCGCGGCGACGCCGCGCAGCCGGACCTCCTCGGCGCCGGCCGGGACCGGCGGCGGCGCCGGCCTGTCCGTCTTCGGCGCCGGCTTGGCGGCCTTGTCGGCCGGCTTGGCGGGGGCCTTCGGCGGCGACACCGGAGGCTGCGGTGTCGGCGGGGCGGCCGCGGTGCCGTTGGCGGCCGCGCCGGCCGCCGTTCCGGTGCTCGTCTGGGGTGCGCCGGGGGACGCGGGGGTCACGGACGCCGACCGGGTGCCCGGCTGGTAGTCCGCGAAGAAGTTCCACCAGGCTTCGTCAACCGAGTTGGGGTCTTCGAGGTACTTCTGGTACAGCTCGTCGACCAGCCACTCGTTGGCACCGAAATCTGTGATCTTTGGGTCGGCACTAGTTTGCGACGACTCTGTCGACACGGCGGAGATCGCCCTCTTCCGCAGCTCGCAGGTGAGATAAGAGACCTATCAAGGCTACTCGCACTTGACCTCTTCCCATGCCAGCGCGTTGCGATTGCACCCCATTCCCCGGGGGCCACAAGGATCTTGCCGAAGCCGAGGCCGCGCCTCCGACAAGATCCGCCGTCCGAAAGGTGACGGAGGTCACCCGGCGGCCGCCCGGTTCAGTGGGTGTGCGGCGGGACGGTGGGGCCCTCGCTGGCCTGGACGAGGACGAAGCCCTGGCCCTGGTAGGCGAGCTGCATGGCCTCGCCGCTGCCGCGGCCGATGAGCGCGCCGGCCTTGAAGGTGCGGTTGACGCCGACCTGCAGGCTGGTGCTCCACGCCACCGCGGACTGGCCGTCGGCGAACGTGGGGGCGCGGCCGCAGTCGAGCATGACCGGGGTGCCGTGCGTGGTGAGCGCCACCCAGCCGGTGCCCTGGAGGGTGGTGTTGAACAGGCCGCCCGCGGCGATGCCGGCGCCCTGGACGCGCTGGATGTCGGACTGGAGGTGCGAGTCGTAGGCGAGGATGTTGGCGCCGTTGACGGTCAGGCCCTCGTTCTCCAGGTAGAAGAGGTGGATGTCGGCGGCGTCGTGCGCGACGAAGAGCAGGCCCTGGCCGCGGACGCGCATCAGCGGGACGCCCTCGCCGGTGACGGCCTTCTTGATGAACTTGCCGATGCCTCCGGCGCCCTCGTAGTCGAAGTCCATCTGGCCCTGGAAGGCGACCATGGAGCCCTGCCGGGCGAGGACGTCCCCGTTGAGGTGGACTCGGAGCATCTTGGAGTTCTGGAGGGCGAAGTGGCCGGGGAGTTGCTGCCCCTGGTCCATGTTTCCGAAGAACTGGCTGCGCATTGTCGGGGGTACTGCCTCTCACGTCGTGATCGTTCTGGAGATCCGCCAGCATAACGACGGGATCCGACCGGTACGACGTGAAGCGAGCGGCGTTCGGTTCCCGGAGGTCAGGCTCCGGTGACGGCCTCCCGGCCGTGCGGGGCCGTCCAGTCGACGAGCGGGCCCTTCGGGACGACCCCGGACGGGTTGATGTTGCGCTGCGTCACGTAGTAGTGCCGCTTGATGTGGTCGAAGTCCGTCGTCCCGCCGAACGCGGGGTTCGAGTAGAGGTCGCGGGCGTAGGCCCACAGGTTCGGATGATCGACGAGGCGGCGCAGGTTGCACTTGAAGTGCGAGTAGTAGACGGCGTCGAAGCGGGCGAGCGTCGGATAGAGGCGGACGTCGGCCTCGGTGATCCGGTCGCCGAACAGGTAGCGGCTGCCCGCGAGCCGCTCCTCCAGCCGGTCGAAGGTGGCGAAGAGGGCGTCGAACGCGTCCTCGTAGGCGTCCTGGGCGGTGGCGAAACCGGCCTTGTAGACGCCGTTGTTGACCGTGTCGTAGACGAGGTCGTTCAGCTCGTCGATCTCCGGGCGCAGCGCCTCCGGGTACAGATCGGGGGCGCCGGGGCGGTGGAGCGCGGTGAACTCCGTCTCCAGCATCGTGGTGATGGTGGGGAAGTCGTTGGTGACGAGCCGTTCCGTCACGGTGTCCCAGATGCAGGGGACGGTGTAGCGGCCCTCGAAGGACGGGTCGCTCGCCAGGTACAGCTCGGAGAGGAACACGGCGCCGGTGACGGGGTCGCGGTCGGGGAACCGCCAGCCGCGCTCGTCCCTGATCGGGTCGACGACGGCCACGGGCAGCGCGTCCTCCAGGCCCAGCAGCCGCCGGACGATCAGCGAGCGGTGCGCCCACGGGCAGGCGTAGGAGACGAACAGCCGGTAGCGGCCCGGCTCCACCGGGTACCCGCTCGAACCGTCGGCGGTGATCCGCTCCGTGAACCGGTTCGGCTGCCGGACGAAGCGGCCCCGCTCGACTTCCTGTGCGGTCATGTCCGGTTCCTTCCGAAAGTCAGCCGTGCGGTGCGACCGTCCGGGGGAGGCGGCCACGACCCTGGAAGGAGAAGGCCGCCGGTCCGCACGCCTTCGCGGTCACCGGCAAGTCGTCCTTCCGGGGGATCCTGGACCACCGGCCCCGCGCATACGATAACCGTCGGTGGCCCGCGCCAAACGGGCACGCACGATCGCATGGCACGCAGCAGGGGCGGCAGCCGGAGGCGGCCCCGGACGGACGAGATGGCGGGGGACCATGCTCGAGACTTTCAACACCCTGGTGGACGGCCTGCCGCCCGGCCTGGTCTACGGGCTGATCGCCGCGCTGGTGTTCGCGGAGGCGGCGCTGTTCGTCGGGTTCGTGTTCCCCGGCGAGACGGCGGTGGTGGTCGGCGGCGTCCTCGCCAGCCAGGGCACGCTCTCGCTGCCGCTCCTGCTGGTCATCGGGGTCGTCGCGGCCGTCGCCGGCGACTCGGTCGGCTACGAGATCGGCAAGAAGTACGGGCCGCGGCTGCTCGACATCCGCGCGGTGTCCAAGCACCGCGCGAAGGTGGAGGGCGCGCAGGACCTGATCCGGCGGCGCGGCGCGGTCGCGGTCTTCATCGGCCGGTTCACCGCGCTGCTGCGGGCGCTGATGCCCGCGCTGGCGGGCAGCTCCCGGCTGCCGTATCCGAAGTTCCTGCTGTTCAACTTCCTCGGCGGGCTGACCTGGGTCGTCACCTTCACGCTCGGCGGCTACTTCGCCGGTGAGGCGTTCGACCGCGCGGCGCAGTGGGCCGGGCGCGGCCTGGCGATCGGGCTCGCGGTGATCGCGGTCGCCGCGATCGTGGTGTGGAGCGTCCGCAAGCACCGCCGGGAGGCCGAGGAGGAGGCCGGGGTCGAGGCCGAGGACGGCGGCGCGGAGTCCCGCGTCGAGCAGACCCTCCCCTAGCCGTCCCGCCCCCGGGTCGCAGGCCGCCGGATCACAGACCGCCCGGGACGGCGGCCTCCATCCGCCCGGTGACCGGCGGAAGGTCCAGGTGGGTGCGGATGCCGGGCTCGGCCGCGCACACGACGGGGACCGAGTTCAGCGCGTGCGCCGCGGCGGCGGAGACCTCGTCGGACACCCACTCGTCGTCGGTCGTCAGGGTGATCGACGGGCGGCCGTGCACCCGCACCGAGTGGCCGGGGTCGCCCCAGTCGGGGATCCGCGCGGCGTCCGCCTTGTGGATCACCTCGACGCTGATCACCGGCCGGCCGCCGGCCAGCCCGCTGAACGTCCAGCGCGCCGCGGCGACCGTGCCGCGCGGGATCCGGCCCGCGGTGATCTCCAGGTCGGTGCCGGCGAGCCGGTAGTCCACGTCCACGTCGATCTCGTCGAGGTCCACGCCGAGCCCGGCGGCGACGAGGTGCAGGCTCTCGGTGTAGAGCGACCGCATCGCGGTGCGGGTGGGGCGCAGCGAGCGCAGGAACGCCTCCTCGTCGCGGCCGAACCCGACCATGTGGTGCACCATCCGCCAGGACGGGTGCCGCGCGAAGTCGGAGCACTCGCGGGAGTAGACGTGGGTGATCCGGCGCGACAGCCGGGACAGCGCCAGCGGCATCACGTCCGCCATGAACCCGGTGTTGAAGCCGGTCCCGTGCACCGACGAGCCGCCCCGCTTGCACGCCTGCTCCAGCTCGTTCACCAGGGAGGGGCCGTGGGCCCGCGGGTAGACCAGGCCGTTCATGGAGATCACGTTCTTGCCGGAGGCCAGCAGCGCGCAGACGGTGTCGAGGTCGGCGAGCGGGTCGCCGGCGCGTCCGGGCGCGTAGACGACGCAGTCGGCGTCCAGCGCGAGGATGGCGGCGAGGTCGCGGGTGGCGGTGACGCCGGTGGGGGCGCGGCCGCAGAGCAGGCCCGCGTCGGCGCCGTCCTTGGCGGGGGTGTGCACCCAGACGCCGGCGAGTTCCAGGCCGGGGCGGTCGAGCACGCCGCGGATCACGGCGCGGCCGAGCGTGCCGGTCGCCCACTGCACGACGCGGTACGGGCGGGGGGCGCTGGACGCGTCGGCAGGGCTCATCGAGACGGGACCTCCGAAGTCGAGGCGGCACCTGTGCGGACCGGGCCGGGTTGCGCGGGTGGTGTGTGGACACTACGCCGTGCGCCCCAGGAAATGCGGCATTTGCCGCAAGTTTCACTGAAGTCCCATGAAGCCCGGTGCTTGCCCGCGCGGCGCGCCGGGGAGGGAACCGAGGGGGCCGCAGCCGAGCGGGATTCGGTTCAGTGGTACCACTGGGTAACCCCCGGATGATTACCTGGGGGCGTAGTCGGTGCGATGTGAGGAGACAGAGATGTCGGAACTGCGCTACGACGGCCGTGTCGCGGTCGTGACCGGGGCGGGCCACGGCCTCGGCCGCCAGCACGCGCTGGAGCTCGCCGCGCGCGGTGCGAAGGTCGTCGTCAACGACCTCGGCGGCGACCGCTCCGGTGTCGGCGCCTCCGCCGGCCCCGCCCAGGAGGTCGTGGACGAGATCAAGAAGAACGGCGGCGAGGCCGTCGCCAACCCCGACAACGTCGCGACCCCCGAGGGCGCGCAGGCGATCGTGCAGACCGCGCTCGACGCGTTCGGCAAGGTCGACATCGTCATCAACAACGCGGGCATCCTGCGCGACAAGTCGTTCAAGAACATGACCGTCGAGGAGTTCGACGCCGTCATCGCCGTGCACCTGCGCGGCTCGTTCCTGGTCTCCAGCGCCGCCTGGCCGCACCTGCGCGAGAACGGCTACGGCCGCATCGTCAACACCTCGTCGCCCGCCGGCCTGTTCGGCAACTTCGGCCAGGCCAACTACGCCACCGCGAAGATGGGCCTGGTCGGCTTCACCAAGACCCTCGCGCAGGAGGGCGCCAAGTACGACATCAAGGCCAACGCCATCGCGCCGGTCGCCTGGACCCGGATGACCGAGGACCTCCTGCCCGCCGACTTCGCCGACAAGCTCGGCGTCGACCAGGTCACCCCCCTCGTCGCCTTCCTGGTGCACGAGTCCAACCAGGACACCGGCGAGGTCTACACCGTCGGCGGCGGCCGGATCGCCAAGATCTTCGTCGCGGAGGGCCCCGGCTACGGCCAGAAGGAGACCCTCTCCGTCGAGGCCGTCCGCGACAACTGGGCCGCCATCAACGCGAGCGAGCCGCTCGCGGTGTTCAAGAACCCGATGGAGCAGATGGGCCCGCTCATCCAGCAGCTGACCTCCTGAGCCGTTGGACGGGATCAGGCTCGACCGGCGGGACGGGGTGCTCACCATCGCCCTGTCCCGTCCGGAGCGGCTGAACGCCGTCGACGGCGCGCTGACCGAGCGGATGCTGGACGTCCTCAACGAGCTGCCGCGCGACCCGTCCACCCGGGTCGTCGTGCTCACCGGGGACGGCCGCGGCTTCTGCTCCGGCATGGACATCCAGGGCGACCCCGGCCAGGAGACCAAGGAGGGCCGCGTGCAGCGGCTCTACCGCGGCATCGCCCGCGGCGGCGAGGTCACCGCGCGGCTGCGGGAGATCCCGCAGCCGGTGATCGCCGCGCTGCACGGCCCGGTCGCGGGCATGGGCGTCTCCTGGGCGCTGGCCTGCGACCTGCGGGTCGCCGACCCGACCACCCGTTTCGTCGTCCCGTTCGTGAACCTCGGCCTGTCGGCCGGGGACTGCGGGCTGTCCTGGCTGCTGCCGCGCCTCGTCGGCCCGGCGAAGGCCGCGGAGATCACCTACCGGGCGCAGCGCCTCGACGCGGCCCGGGCGGAGGCGCTCGGGCTCGTCACCGAGGTGTGCGCGGAGGGCGGCGACCTCGACGCCGCCCAGGCGCTCGCCGACGAGCTGCTCGCCACGTCCCCGTACGGGCTGAGCCGCACGAAGGAACTGCTCAACATGTCCCTGGACGTCCCCGGCCTGCGCCAGCAGATCGCGGCGGAGACCGGCGTCCAGGCCCTCGCCTTCTTCACCGAGGACCTGGCCGAGGGCATGACCGCCACCATGCAGAAGCGCCCCCCGCGGTTCAGGAACCGCTGAGGGGCGATGACGCGTTCGGGCCGGAGCCTTCCCAGGCTCCGGCCCGACTCGTTCAAGCACCTCGGCCACTGTCACGGGCGGGCACGCGGAGCGAGTGCAGCGAGCGCAGCGGGCCCGCCCGGCGGTTGAGGGGCTGTTTCGCGCGGAGCGCCAGCGGAGCGGGAAACAGCCCCTCAACCGTGACGGGGGTTCCAGGGGGTCGCCCCCTGGGGAAGTCGTCCCCCTGGGTCAATCCGCCAGGGCCAGGGAGAGTGCCTCGACGTAGCGGAGGGCGGCGAGGCGGGCCAGGGCGGGGTGGGCTCCGAGGGGGCCCGCGTACGCGGCGCCGACGGCGGCGGCCGCGGCGGGGACCAGGCGGGTCTCCGGCTCGGGGCCGATGACGTGCGGCGCGAGGGCGACGGACGCGGCGCCGGCGGCGCGCAGCTGCTCGCCGGCGGCCCGCATGGCGGCCTCGTCGGCGAGCGAGGCGGTGAAGACCGGCGCGGCGAGCCGGGACGCGAGCAGCACGCTGGTGACCTCGGCCTGCCGGACGGCGGTGGCGTCGCCGGGGGTGGCGACGATGACGCCGGTGGCGGCGGTCACCATCGTCATCATCCGGATGCGGTCGGCGCGGGCGAGCCCGGCGTCGGCGAGCCGGTCGTGCAGCGCCTCCGCGATGAGGGGATGCGGGCCGAGCGGCTCGGCGGCGACGGTGCGGACCGGGGCGGCCGCGACGGCGGCGCGGACGGCGGCGTCCAGGGCCGGATCGGGCCCGGTGGACATCGGCACCACGACGGCCGCGAGCTCGTCCTGGGGACGGCCGAGGCCGGCGAGGACGGCGTGCAGGTCGCCCTCTCCGCCGTCGAGGTGCCCGACGTAGGCGGGCTGGCCGGTGTGCTCGATCTCCACGAGCCGGGCGAGCTCGGCGGCGATCTCGGTGCCGCCCTGCCGGGCGGGGCCGGGCACGGCCAGAACGAGAGCGGGGGATCCTTGGGGCAGCAGGAAGGACTCGTCGCCGCGATGTCGGCCGCCGCGGGGGGTGCGGCGGCGTCGCGACGGAAGTGCCTCGGATGCCTGGCTTTCGGGACTCACGGCGGGAATGGTAACGCTCCCGGGCGCGGAGGGCGGGCTCCCGCTCCGGCCGAGCGGGCCGGCCGCGCCGTGGCTGCCTGTACTGATCGTCGGTCTCCCTCCCGTGCCGGGCCGCGATCGGCGGGCGAAACAGCAGAGTATGGCCCATCGCCGCCCGGCAACAGGGGGAAATGAAGCAAATGTCCCGATTGTCGATAACCGATTCTGGTTCCGAATACGGACGAAAGGGGGAGAAGGGGTTGCGGAGGCGTGACAGGCCGCCTCTATGATCGGGCCACCCTACGTGCCGGAACGTTCGAGGTGCCATGAGAACCGCACGCACGCGCCCGATCCGGTCCAAGGTCGCCGCGCTCCTTCTCGTTCCGCTCGTCTCGCTGGTCGCGATCTGGGCCTACGCCGCCGAGATCACCGGCCGCGCCGCCCTCGCCCAGCGCAAGTACCACACGCTGAACGAGCAGTTCGCCGCGTCCGGCCAGGGGCTGCTCGTCGAGCTGGGCAAGGAGCGGCAGGCGTCGGTCGTGTACCTGAGCGGCCCGCGCAAGCCGGCGTCGACGCCCGCGGCCCTCACCGCCCAGCGCGCGCGCCTGGACAAGGCCGTGGCCACGTTCCGCCGCACCTCCACCTCCGACGCCGCGCGCGGCGCCACCACGGCCGAGATGCGGTCGCGGGTCTCGGACGTGCTGAAGGCGCTCGGCGGCCTCGGCCAGCTCCGCTCCGCCGTCGACGCCCGCACGATCGACCGGCTGACCGCCGTCAACGACTACAGCAGCATGGTCGACGTGATGCACCGGCTGTACGACAGCCTGATCGTCATCAACGACGCGTCCCTCTACAACTGGACGCTGTCGGACCGCGCCGCCGGGCGCGCGATGGAGCTGCTGCAGCGGGAGAACGCGCTGGTCGCGGGCGCGCTCGTCACGAACGGCCGGATGACCGCAGCCGAGCACCGGACGTTCCTGGAGATGCTCGGCGAGCAGCGCTGGCAGTGGCAGCGGCAGCGGTCGCTGGCCGACCCGAAGGTCTACGCGCGGCTCACCGCTCCGGTGTTCGCCTCGACCCAGTACCACGCGTACAAGGACATCGAGGACCAGATCGCCGCGCACGACCGCGGACCGCTGCCGATCAGCGCCTGGCAGTGGCAGGAGACCGCGCAGCCGCTGGTCCTGTCCGTCAACCAGATGATCCTGGCCAACACCAACGGGGCCGCCGCACGCGCCGACCGGCTGGGCCGCGACGCCTACATCCGGCTCGGCGTCGTCGGCGGCGCCGGACTGCTGGTGATCGCCCTGTCGGTGCTGCTCGCGCTCCGGTTCGGCCGCGGCGTCGTCCGCGAGCTGGTCGGGCTGCGCGGCTCCGCCGAGGAGCTGGCCGACGAGCGGCTGCCGCGGCTGGTCGACCGGCTGCGCCGCAACGAGCCCGTGGACGTCGAGGCGGAGGCGCCCGCGCTGCCGCGCGGCCGCACCAGCGAGGTCAATCGGCTCGCCGAGTCGTTCGCCAAGGTGCAGCGCACCGCGGTGGACGCCGCCGTGGGGCAGGCCGAGCTGCGCGCCGGCGTCGGCCGGATCTTCCTCAACATCGCCCGCCGCAACCAGTCGCTGCTGCACCGCCAGCTGACGATGCTGGACGGGCTGGAGAGCCGCGCCGAGGCCGACGACCTGGAGGCGCTGTTCCGGATCGACCACCTCACCACCCGCATGCGGCGGCACGCCGAGAGCCTGATCATCCTGTCCGGCGCCACCCCGGGCCGCGGCTGGCGGCGCCCGGTGCTCATCGCCGACGTGCTGCGCGCCGCGGTCGCCGAGATCGAGGACTACACCCGCGCGGTCGTGCTGACCGAGTCCGAGGACGGCCTGGTCGGCGCCGCCGTCACCGACGTCGTGCACCTGCTGGCCGAACTGCTGGAGAACGCGGCGTCGTTCTCCCCGCCGAACACCGAGGTGCGGGTGATGGCCGAGCGGGTCGGCAACGGCTTCTGCGTGGAGATCGAGGACCGCGGGCTCGGCGTGAAGCCGGAGACGCTCGCCGAGATCAACCGGCGGCTCGCCGAGCCGCCGGAGTTCGACCTGGTCGACACCGACCGGCTGGGGCTGTTCGTGGTCGCCCGGCTCGCGGCCCGGCACGGCATCGACGTGTCGCTGCACCGCTCCCCGTACGGGGGCGTGACGGCGATCGTGCTGATGCCGCACGAGCTCGTGGTGCCCGCCGACCGGATGGACGAGGAGATCGTCCCGCTGGACGGCGGTCCGGACGCGCCCGCGGCCGGGGTCCCCGCGGTCGAGGCCCCGGCGGACGCCGGAGAGCCCGCGGCGGCCGGCGGCGCGGACGCCCCGTCCCCGCACGGCGCGGGCGGCGAGCCGCGCGGCGCCGAACCCGGCGGGCCGGTCCCCGTGCGGGCGGCGCCGGCCGGCACCGGTCCGACGTTCATGGGCACCCCGTACACCGAGGCCCCGTTCGCCGGGACGCCGCGGCCGGAGGTCGTGACGCGCGCCGAGGTCGTCCCGGACGTCGGGGTGTTCGCGCGCCGGGAGCCCGCGTCCGGCGATGCGCCCGAGCGGCCCGGCCCGCGGCGGCCCGGCACGGCGTGGCCGGAGCCCGTGCCGCTGCGCGAGGCGCCGCCCGTGCTGCCGCAGCTCGCCGGCCCGGCGACCCCGTGGGGCGACCCCGAGGACCAGGAGCCCGCCCCGCCGTTCCGCGGGCCGCGCGGCGGATCCGCGAACCCGTGGTCCGACGACGCCGACCCCGTGCCGGCGTACGCGCCGGACGACCCGACCGGCGCCGACGGCTGGATGCCCGCGCCGGTCTACGCGCCCGGCGTGCGCGCACCCGGCGGCCCGCCGGCGGGCGCCCCCGAGCGGGACGGAGAGCCGGGAACGGAGCGCGGTGCGCATCCGGCCGGTGACACCGCGTGGGACGGCGGGGAGGATCGCGGTACCGTCGTCGGCGGCGAGCGCCCTCGGGGCGCGGAGGGCGGCTCTCCCGCCGGGACGCACGCGGGGCTGCCCCGCAGGGTCCGGCAGGAGAACCTCGCGCCGCAGCTGCGCAAGGAGCCGCCGCCGCCTCCGCCGGTGGCCGGCGGTCCCGCCGCCGGGGTCGCGCGGTCCCCGGAGGAGGCGCGCTCGCTGATGGCCTCGGTACAGCAGGGATGGCGGCGCGGCCGCGCGTCCGATGGGGAGGATGAGGGGACCCGATGATGCACAACACGGTCACCGGCGAGCTCAACTGGCTGCTCAACGACTTCGCCGAGCGCGTCGCGAGCGTGCGGCAGGCGGTGATCCTGTCCCGCGACGGCCTCGCGGTCGCGGCGTCCAACGAGCTCGGCCGCGAGGACGCCGAGCACCTGTCCGCGCTGGCGTCCGGCGTGCAGAGCCTCGCGCGCGGCGCCGGCCGGCACTTCGCGGGCGGCAACGTCCGCCAGACCATCATCGAGATGGACGCGCTGCTGCTGTTCGTCACCGCCGCCGGCGACGGCACCTGCCTGGCGGTGATCGCCGAGGCGGAGGCCGACGCGGGCCTGGTCGCCTACGAGATGGCGGTCCTGGTCAAGCGGGTCGGGCAGCACATGCAGGCCGCCCCGCGGCACGAGCCGGCGGGCGGCGGATTCGGCGGCGGCGGATTCGGCGGCGGCTACGGCGCCGGGGGAGCGGCCCCGCAGGGCCGGTGACCCGGGCGGAGCCCGTCCCGGGGGAGATGTGGGGGTAATGACCGATGAACCCGTCGGCGGAGCGGTGGCTGGACCGGGAGGCCGGCCCGCTCGTCCGCCCCTACGCGCGGACCCGGGGCCGCACCCGTCCCGCGGGTGAGGGCTTCGAACTGATCGCGGTCGTCGCGGCGACCGGCGCGCAGCCGGGCGACCGGCTGCGCTACAGCTCCGACCACGTGCGGATCCTGCGCAGCTGCGCCCGCCCGGTCGCCGTGGTCGACCTGGCCTCGGAGTTCGGGCTGCCGCTCGGGGTCGTCCGGGTGCTGCTCGGCGACCTGCGCGACGAGGGGCTGATCAGGGTGGTGGACTCCGCCGCCCCCGCGGACGGGCGGCCCGGGCGGGGCGTCCTGAGGGAGGTCCTCAATGGCCTACGCGCCCTCTGACCCGGGCCCGGGCCCGGGCGGCGGTCCCGGCGCCGGGCTCGCCGCCCGCCCGCTGGTCACCACCAAGATCCTCATCGCGGGCGGGTTCGGCGCCGGCAAGACCACCCTCGTCGGGTCGATCAGCGAGATCCGGCCGCTGCGCACCGAGGAGCCGCTGACCGACCGCGGCGTCGGCGTGGACGACGTCACCGGCGTGCGGGCCAAGACGACCACGACCGTCGCGATGGACTTCGGCCGCATCACACTCTCCGACCAGCTGCTGCTCTACCTGTTCGGCACGCCCGGCCAGGACCGGTTCTGGTTCATGTGGGACGAGCTGGCCGCCGGCGCGATCGGCGCGGTCGTGCTCGCCGACACCCGCCGGCTGGACGGCTGCTTCCCCGCGATCGACTACTTCGAGCGGCGCCGCCTGCCCTTCGTCGTAGCCGTCAACTGCTTCGACGGGGCGCGGCGGCACGACCCCCGGGACGTCGCGATCGCGCTGGACCTGGACCCCGGCGTCCCGGTGCTGCTGTGCGACGCCCGCCGCCGCGAATCGGCCAAGGAGGTCCTCATCGCGCTGATGGAGCACGTGCTGAGCTGGCCGGACGCCGACGACCCCGGACATGACGCTCGGTCACCTGATCGTCGCCGTCCCGCGACGTAGTAGAGTCCCGCAGACCCCCGTACATCCCGCATCGGGAGGTTCCCCCCGCATGTCGCATCCCCCATCGCCGAAAGCCACCGATGTGAGCATGGTCCACCTGCCGTGATGGCCTCCCGCTTCTCCTCCATCCGGGCGAGGAT
Source organism: Actinomadura nitritigenes (assembly GCF_017573545.1). GTDB lineage: Bacteria > Actinomycetota > Actinomycetes > Streptosporangiales > Streptosporangiaceae > Spirillospora > Spirillospora nitritigenes. Next base: position 92,498 of record NZ_JAGEOK010000017.1, read on the forward strand.
CACGCTCCTGGTCCTCGTGCCGCTGCTCGCGCTGGCCGCGCTGTGGATGTTCCTCACCGGGATCACCTACGGCGACGCGCACCAGCTGCTGCAGAGCCGCAAGTTCCAGCAGGAGGCGGTGCTGCCCACGCAGCGGCTGATGAACGCGCTGCAGAAGGAGCGCCGGCTGTCGATGGCGGAAGCCGGATCGCCCCGCTCGGTGAACCCCGACGTGCTGCGCACGCAGCGGCAGGTGACCGACGGCGCCGTCAGGGAGCTGCGCAAGGGCTTCGGCGACGGCGCGCTGCGCGGCTCGATCCTGCCCGGCGTCGTCAAGCGGATGGACGACCTGCTGGCCAGGCTCGGCACGCTGGAGACGACCCGCCGCGGCGTCGACGACCGCGCCTCCGGCCGCGCGGACGTGCTGGCCGACTACAGCGGCATCATCGACGCCGGCTTCGCGATCTACAGCGCGACGACGCCCGCGAACGGCACCATCACCGCCGACGCCCGCACGCTCACCTCCGTCGGCCGCGGCCGGGAGTTCCTGTCCCGCGAGGACGCGCTGCTGACCGGCGCGCTCTCCGCCGGGCACCTGAGCGCCGCCGAGCGCGGCGAGTTCGCGCAGCTCGTCGGCGCGCAGCGGATGGCGTACGCGGACAACGTCCCGAACCTGCCGCCCGCCGACCGCGGCCGCTACGAGCGCCTCACCGCCACCCCGCAGTTCACGCAGCTGCGCAAGCTGGAGGACGAGGTCATCCGGGGGACCGACCAGGTCCGGACGGTCTCGAAGAAGAAGCAGGCCCAGGGCCGGACGACGACGGGGACCGGGCAGGGCGCCGCGTCCGGGGCGGGCGCCCGCGGCGGGACCGCCGCGGGGACCTCCCGCGCCGCGCGGGTCCCGGTCGTCGACCCGTCCCAGTGGCGGACGGTCGCCGACGACGCCGACGAGGACCTCTACCGCTTCGAGAACCGCACCCTCGACGACATCACCGGCCGGGCGCAGCACATCGCGGTCGGCGTGTTCGTCCGGCTGGGCGTCGCGGGCGGCCTCGGCCTCGTCGCCGTCGTGCTGTCCGCCATGATCGCGATCCGGGTGTCGCGGCGGCTGCTGCGCGAGTGCCGCACGCTCGCCGGCGCCGTCGTGGACTTCACCCGCAAGCGGCTCCCGCTGCTGGCCGAGCAGGTCCGCGCCGGGCGCCCCGCCGAACCCGAGCCGGAGCCCGCCGTCGACTTCCGCATCCGGGAGATCCGGCAGATCGCCGACTCCTTCGACCGGGCCCGCGAGGCGGTGCTGGTGGCCGCGGCCGGCGAGGTCGCGGCGCGGCGCGGGATCAGCGAGGTGTTCGTCAACCTCGCCCGCCGCAACCAGGCGCTGCTGCACCGCCAGCTCAGCCTGCTCGACACGATGGAGCGCCGCACCGAGGACCCGTCGGAGCTGTCCGACCTGTTCCGCCTCGACCACCTCGCGACCCGCATGCGGCGGCACGCCGAGGGCCTGGTCATCCTCGCCGGCAAGACCGCCGGGCGCGGCTGGCGGCGGCCCGTCCCGCTGGTGGACGTGGTGCGCGGCGCGGTCGCCGAGGTCGAGGACTACCCGCGGGTCCGGGTGCAGCCGCTGCCGCGGATCGCGCTGCTCGGCTCCGCGGTCGCCGACGTCATCCACCTGCTCGCCGAGGTGGTGGAGAACGCCACCACGTTCTCCCCGCCGCAGTCGCCGGTGCGGGTCAGCGGGCACCCGGTCGCCAACGGCTTCGCCATCGAGGTGGAGGACCGCGGCCTCGGCATGACCGAGGAGGCGCTGCGCACCGCGAACGCCCGGCTGGACGACCCGCCGGAGTTCGACCCGTCCGACAGCGCGCAGCTCGGCCTGTTCGTCGTGGCGCGGCTCGCCGAGCGGCACGACATCAAGGTGACGCTGCGGCAGTCGCCGTACGGCGGCACCACCGCGATCGCGCTGATCCCGGGGTCCCTCATCGTGGACACCGCGGAGCAGGAGCCGCCCGCGCGCCGCAACACCGGCCCGATGCGGCTGCCCGCCGCGCCCGCGGGCGCGCTCTCGGCGCCCGCGCGTCCGGCGGTGGAGCAGGGCGGCGTCGTGCGGCTGGTCGCGGAGGCCGAGCCGCTGCGGGGCGGCCTGGTCACGGGCGAGTCCCCGCGGACCGAGCCCGCGAAGGCCGAGCCGACGAAGAGCGAACCTGCGAAGAGCGAGCCGGCGCGGTCCGAGCCCGTCCGGGCGGAACCGGTGCGGGCGGAGTCCGGACGGCCCGAGCGGGGCCGGCCGGAGCAGGCGCGGGACGAGACGTCCAGGCTGACGCCGCTGCCGGAGCGCAGGCGTGCGGGCGCGGACCGGCCCCAGCCCGCACCCGAGCCCGCTCCGGCGGCGGACGCGGAGCCCGCGCCGCCGCCGGCGGACGGCGAGCTTCCCAAGCGCCGCAAGCAGACGCATCTCGCGCCCCAGTTGAAGGAGCGGGTGGACGCCCATCTCGCCGCGCGGGGGCAGGCACCGCCGCCCGCCGCCGCGACGCCGCCCGCGCGGCAGGAGACCGCGCAGGAGCCGCCGCGGCCGGAGCCGTCGATGCCGCTGGCCGCTCCCGTCCCCGCCGACGCGGCCCCGCCCGGGGACGCGGGCGCGCTGCCCGGTGACGGGACCGCTCCACCGGACGACGTCCCGGACGCGGCGCGCTCGCCCGAGAACATGCGGTCGATGATGTCCGCCATGCAGCGCGGGTGGCAGCGCGGCAGGCGGGAGGCGGCCGACGCCGAGGCGCAGGCCCCGCCCGGCCGCGACGACCACCCCAACCGAGGTGACCAGGAGGACGACGCCCCATGACAGAAGCCCAGCACTCCGGCGCGGACGCCGCGGGCGGTGCCGGCGGTGAGCTGAACTGGCTGCTGGACAGCCTCGTGCAGCGGGTCGCCCAGGTGCAGAACGCGGTGGTCCTGTCGAGCGACGGCCTGCGCATGGCGGCCTCCCGCGGTCTCGGCCAGGAGGCCTCGGACCACCTCGCGGCCGTCGCCGCCAGCTTCCAGAGCCTGGCCCGCGGCGCGGGCGAGTCGTTCGGCGGCGGCCCCGTCCGGCAGACCATCGTGGAGATGGAGTCGGCGTTCCTGTTCGTCACCGCGGCCGGGCGCGGCGCGTGCCTCGCGGTGCTCGCCGACGCCGACGCCGACCTCGGCATGATCGCCTACGAGATGGCGATGCTCGTCACGCGGGTCGGCCAGCACCTGTCGGCCAACCCGCGGGTGTCCGCGGCCGAGGGCGGCGTGTGAGGGTGGACGGGACCGAGGGTTCCGGGCCCGAATGGCCGCACCGGCACGCCGCCGGCGCCCAGGGCGGCCCACCGGGGAACGCCCCGGGGAGCGCCCTGAGCGCCCCTGGCGGCGCTCAGGGCGGCGCCGCCGGCGGGGCGGGCGGGACGGCGTGGTTCGACGACGACGCCGGGCCCGTCGTGCGCCCCTACGCGCTCACCGGCGGCCGCACCCACTACGAGGGCGTCGAGTTCGACCTCGTCGCGCTGATCGAGGCCGTCGAGGCGCCGGGCGCCGCGGACGCGAACCCGGCGATTCCGGCATCTCCGTGGTCGCCGGAGCCGGAACATGACATGATCCTGGAGCTTTGCCGCACCCCGTTGTCGGTCGTCGAGATAGCGTCGGATCTGGAACTTCCCCTCGGGGTCGTCCGGGTCCTGCTCGGCGACCTGCTCGACCGTTCGCTGATACAGGTCCGGCGCCCCGCGCCGGTGGCGCAGTTCCCGAGCGAGCGCGTACTCAAGGAAGTGATCGATGGAATCCGTGCGCTCTGACGCGGCCGCCCAGGCGGGCGATTCCGCGCTGACCGTCAAGATCCTCGTGGCCGGTGGCTTCGGAGTCGGCAAGACCACCCTGGTGAGCGCGGTCAGCGAGATCCGTCCGCTGCGCACCGAGGAGGCGCTGACCGAGAAGAGCATCGGCATCGACGACACCACGGCGGTGGCGTCGAAGACGACGACGACCGTGGCGATGGACTTCGGGCGGATCACCCTGCCGAACGGCCTGGTGCTGTTCGTGTTCGGCACGCCCGGCCAGGACCGCTTCTGGTTCATGTGGGACGAGCTGGCCAAGGGCGCGCTCGGCGCGGTGGTGCTGGTCGACACCCGCAGGCTGGCCGACTGCTTCGCCTCGGTCGACTACTTCGAGCGGCGCGGCGTGCCGTTCATCATCGGCGTCAACCGGTTCGACGGCGCCGGGCGGCACAGCCCCGACCAGGTGCGCGACGCCCTCGACCTGTCGCCCGACATCCCGGTGATCGACTGCGACGTCCGCGACCGCGAGGACGCCAAGCGCGTCCTCATCACGCTCGTCGAGCACATCATGCGCACGATGAGCGGCAGCCGCCAGGCCGTCACCTACTGACCCGGCGGGGCGCGCGGGCGCCCCCTCGTGACGTCCTGACCCTGCGGGCGAGCCCCGGACTCCGGTCCGGGGCTTTTTCGTGACCTACTTTGTCCTGCGACTGGAGAAAGTCCGAAAGAGTTGGGTGAAAGGTCTTCTCAGGGCGGCGAAAGCCGGTTACGGTCTCGGCATGAGACCGGGGTCACACGGCCCCGGCATCCCCGACCGGAACCCGAGAGGACGGCGTGATGCGCATGCCGGCTCGTCCGCAGAACGTGCATCAGGCACGCTTGCTGCGGCTGCTGCGCGACGAGGGACCGCGGTCGCGCGCCGAGCTGGGCGACGTCGTCCGGCTGTCGCGCTCGAAGCTGGCCGTCGAGCTGGACCGGCTGGTCGAGCTCGGGCTGGTGGAGGGCGCCGGGCTCGCGGCGTCGCGCGGCGGGCGGCGGTCCGGGATCGTCCGGCTGTCGCCGAGCCTGCGGTTCGTCGCGTTCGACATCGGCGCCACCTCGATCGACGTCGCGGTGACGGACGGGGCCCTCGACGTGCTCGGTCACGTCAGCGAGGCGTGCGACGTCCGGCAGGGCGCGACCGCGGTGCTGGACCGGGCCCTGGACCTGCTCGGCAAGCTGCGCGACGAGGGCCTGATCCCGCGCGTGCACGGCACCGGGATCGGCGTCCCGGGGCCGGTGAGCTTCCGGGACGGGATGCCGGTCGTCCCGCCGATCATGCCGGGCTGGGACCGGTTCCCGGTGCGCGACGCGATCGGCGCCGAGCTCGGCTGCCCCGTCCTGGTCGACAACGACGTGAACCTGATGGCGCTCGGCGAGCTGCACGCGGGCCTCGCGCGGTCGGTGGACGACTTCCTGCTCGTGAAGATCGGCACCGGCATCGGCTGCGGCATCGTCGTGGACGGCGCGATCTACCGGGGCGTCTCGGGCAGCGCGGGCGACATCGGGCACATCCGGATCGACGACGACGGGCCCATGTGCGCGTGCGGCAACGCCGGCTGCCTGGAGGCGTACTTCGGCGGCGCGGCGCTCGCGCGGGACGCGGAGGCGGCGGCGCGCTCGGGGGAGTCGCCGCAGCTCGCGGCGCTGCTGGACAGCCACGGGGAGCTGTCGGGCGAGCACGTCGCGCAGGCCGCGGCGGCCGGCGACCCGGCGTCGGTGCGGATCATCCGGGAGGGCGGCCGGCACGTCGGGCAGGTCCTCGCCGGGCTGGTCAGCTTCTTCAACCCGGGCCTGGTGATCATCGCCGGCGGCGTCGCCGGGCTCGGCCACACCCTGCTCGCGGAGATCCGCAGCGTCGTCTACCGCCGGTCGGCGCCGCTGGCGACCGGCAACCTGCCGATCGTGCTGTCCGAGCTGGCCGGCGCCGCCGGAGTGGTGGGCGGCGCGCGGCTCATCAGCGACCACGTGTTCTCCCCGCCGCCCGACCCGCGTCCCTCCTGACCCGCGCCCCGCCCGCCCCCCGTTCCGCTCGACCCGCGTCCCTCCTGACCCCCCGAGGAGGCCCGATGGGCCCGTCCGAACCCGAACCGCTGCTGCGCATGCGCGGCATCGTCAAGCAGTTCCCCGGCGTCCGCGCGCTGGACGGCGTCGACCTCGACGTCCGGGCCGGAGAGGTGCACTGCCTGCTCGGCCAGAACGGCGCCGGGAAGTCGACGCTCATCAAGGTGCTCGCCGGCGCGCACCAGCCGGACGAGGGCGAGATCGCCTTCGCCGGAAGGCCCGCGCGGCTGGCCGGGCCGACCGCCGCTATGCGGGCCGGCATCGCGACCATCTACCAGGAGCTCGACCTGGTGGACGGGCTGTCGGTCGCCGACAACATCTTCCTCGGCCACGAGCGCGCGACGCTCGGGTTCACCCGGCGCGGCGACGCCGAGCGGGCCGCGCGGGAGCTGCTCGGCCGGCTCGGGCACGGCGAGATCCCGCCGCGCCGCGAGGCGGGCCGGCTGCCCGCGGCGGGCAAGCAGGTCGTCAGCATGGCCCGCGCGCTCTCGCACGACGCGCGGCTCATCGTGATGGACGAGCCGTCCGCCGCCCTCGCGCACGACGAGGTGGCGAACCTGTTCCGCATCATCCGGGAGCTGACCGCGTCCGGCGTCGCCGTCGTCTACATCTCCCACCGGCTGGAGGAGATCCGCGAGATCGGCGACCGGGTGACCGTCCTGAAGGACGGCCGGTCCGTCGCGAACGGCCTTCCCGCGAAGACCACGAGGACCGACCACATCGTGTCGCTGATGACCGGCCGCGACATCGAGTACGTGTTCCCCGAGCGGCCCGCGCCGGACGGCGGCGACGGCGGCGACGGCGGGGACGCCGGCGCGGCCGAGGTGCTGCGGGTCGAGGGGCTCACGCTGCCCGGCGCGTTCGCGGACGTGTCGTTCTCCGTCCGCGCGGGCGAGATCGTCGGCCTGGCCGGGCTCGTCGGATCGGGCCGCTCGGAGATCCTCGAGGCGGTCTACGGGGCGCGGCGCCCGGCGCGCGGGCGGGTCCTCGTGGACGGCCGCCCGGTGCGTCCGGGCGACACGGGCGCGGCGGTGCGGCGCGGGATGGGCATGGCGCCGGAGGAGCGCAAGAGCCAGGCGCTGCTGCTGAACGACTCCGTCGCGGGGAACGTGACGGTCGCCGGACTGCGCCGGTATTCGCGGTTCGGCTGGATGAACCGGCGCCGCGAGCTGGCGGACGTCCGGGAGCAGATCGAGGCGCTCGACATCCGGCCGCCCGATCCGCGCCGTCCGGTGGTGACGCTGTCGGGCGGCAACCAGCAGAAGGTCGTGCTGGCGCGGTGGCTGGCGGGCGCGCGGAACCTGCGGCTGCTGATCCTGGACGAGCCGACCCGCGGCGTGGACGTCGGCGCGCGCGCCGAGCTGTACGCGGTGATCCGCGCCCTGGCGGCGCGCGGGATCGGGGTGCTGCTGGTGTCCAGCGAGGTCCCCGAGGTGCTCGGCCTCGCCGACCGGGTGCTGGTCGTGCGCGAGGGCCGGGTGGTGCACAGCGGCGACGCCGCCGGGCTGGACGAGGCCGCCGTACTCAACATGATCATGGAAGGGAGCGCGCTGTGACCGAGACGGACGCGGGCGTGCGCGGCGCCCCGGCACGCGGAGCGTGGGCGAAGGGGCCGCTTCGGCCGCTGCGGCGCGACGGCGCGGGCCGCGGGGCCGGCGAGTTCCGGCACCTCGGGCTCGTCGCCGCGCTGGCGCTGCTGGCGGTGGTCGGCGTCGTCACCGAGCCCGACAACTTCCCGACCTCCGGCAACCTGGTCGGCATCCTGGCGCTGGCCGCCACCATCGGGGTGATCACGGTCGGCCAGACGTTCGTGATCATCGGCGGGGGGATCGACCTGTCGGTCGGGTCGGTGATGGCGCTCGCGTCGGTGTGGGCGACGACCGTCGCGACGCAGTCGTACGGACCGGCGGTGATGGCGCTGTGCGCGATCCTCGTCGGGACGGGCGCGGGCGTCGTCAGCGGCCTGTTGATCTCCTACGGCCGGATGGTGCCGTTCATCGCGACGCTGGCGATGCTGGTGTCGGCGCGCGGGCTGGCGCAGCGGATGTCGGACCGCAAGACCCAGCTGATCAGGCCGGAGAACGACGCGATCGAGTCGCTGTCCACCACGAAGGTGCTCGGGCTGCCGCTGGTCGTCTACATCTTCGCGGCCGTCGCGGTCGCCGGGTGGGTGCTGCTGAACCGCACCACGTTCGGCCGCCGCACGTTCGCGGTCGGCGGCAACCCGGAGGCGGCGCGGCTCGCCGGCATCGACGTGCGGCGGCACACGCTGCTGCTGTACGCGCTGTCGGGGTTCTGCTGCGGCGTCGCCGCGATCATCATCATGGCCCGCACCACCACGGGCTCCAGCACCCACGGGGACCTGTACGAGCTGGACGCGATCGCCGCCGTGATCATCGGCGGGACGCTGCTGACCGGCGGGCGCGGCACCGTCGCCGGGTCGATCCTCGGCGTGCTGGTGTTCACCGTCATCACGAACCTGTTCATCCTGAACGGCCTGCAGACCAGCGACCAGCTCATCGCCAAGGGCGTGATCATCGGGATCGCGGTGCTGCTGCAGCGCCGCGGCCTGCGCTCGCCCACCTGACCCGCCCCCGGGCCGCTCGCTCCCGACCCGCTCGTCCGGCCCGCTCGCCCGGCCCGCTCGCCCACCTGACTGCCCGCCCCCGCGGCGCGCCCCCCGCCGCCCCACCCCCGGAAACCAGGAGCACGTCATGCGCGACCAGAGCACCCGCCCCACCCGCAGAGGCGTCCTGTTCGGCGGCGCCGCAGTCGCGGCCGGCGCCCTCGCCACCGCCTGCACCAGCAACAACGAGAAGGACGACCCCGCCCCGGCCGCGCAGACCGGCGCGCTCGGCGGCGACAACGACAAGCCCGGCAAGCAGGTGACCATCGGGTTCTCCGCGCCCGCCGCCGACCACGGCTGGACCGCCGCGATCGCCAAGAACGCCGAGGCGCAGGCCAAGAGGTACAAGGACGTGACGTTCAAGCCCGTCCAGCCGACCAATGACATCAACCAGCAGATCTCCGCGGTCGAGTCGCTGATCTCGGAGAAGGTGAACGTGCTGGTGATGCTGCCGAACGACGGCGAGCAGCTCAACCAGGTCGCGCGCAAGGCGATGGACGCCGGCATCCCGGTGATCAACCTGGACCGGGTGTTCCCCGACAAGCTGTCGTACCGGACGTGGATCGGCGGCGACAACTACGGCATGGGCGTGTCCGCCGGCCACTACATCGGGAAGAAGCTCAAGACCAAGGGCGTCTCGAACCCGGTGATCGTGGAGATCCAGGGCATCGCGACGCTGCCGCTGACGCAGGAGCGCAGCAAGGGCTTCGCGGACGCGCTGAAGTCCTACGGGTACTCCGTCACCGCCAAGCAGGACGCGAAGTTCACCGTCGAGACCGGCAACCAGGTCGCGTCCAACCTGCTGCAGGCGCACAAGAAGATCGACGCGCTGTGGAACCACGACGACGACCAGGGCGTCGGCGTGCTCGCCGCGATCAAGCAGTCCGGCCGCAAGGAGTTCTTCATGGTCGGCGGCGCCGGGTCCGCCAACGCCATGCGGGAGATCAAGGCGGGGAACGGGGTGCTGGAGGCGACCGTCACCTACCCGCCGACGATGGCCGCGTCCGCGGTCCGGCTGGCCCGGTTGCTGGCGCAGGGCAAGGGCATGGCCGACCTGGTGGAGCTGGAGCCGCCGCAGTCGGTCACGCTGGCGTCCGAGACCGTCACCCGGGACAACGTGAGCCGCTACCTGCCGCTCGGCTTCGAGTCCTGAGCGGGGGACCGCGCGCCCGCCGGCGACCCCGGCGGGCGCAGTACAGAGAGGTGAGCACATTGACCACCGTCGGAGTCGGGATGGTCGGGCACGCGTTCATGGGGCGCGCCCACTCCCAGGCATGGCGCAGCGTCGGGCCGTTCTTCGGCCCGCCGCTGACCCCGGTGATGGCCGCTCTCGCCGGACGCGACGCCGGGCGGGCCGCCGCGGCCGCCCGCACGCTCGGGTGGGCGTCGTCGGAGGGCGACTGGAAGCAGCTGCTGCGCCGCGACGACGTGCAGATCGTGGACATCTGCACGCCGGGCGACGCGCACGCCGAGATCGCCGTCGCGGCGCTGGACGCGGGCAAGCACGTCCTGTGCGAGAAGCCGCTCGCGAACTCGTCCGCGGAGGCGGAGGCGATGGTCGCGGCCGCCGAGCGCGCGCGAGAGCACGGCATCCGGTCGATGGTCGGGTTCAACTACCGGCGCGTCCCGGCGGTCACGCTCGCCCGCGACCTGGTGGCGGGCGGGCGCATCGGGACCGTCCGGCACGTCCGCGCGCAGTACCTGCAGGACTGGCTGACGGACCCGGAGGCGCCGTTCAGCTGGCGGCTGGACCGTGACAGGGCCGGGACGGGCGCGCTCGGCGACATCGGCGCGCACATCATCGACACCGCGCAGTTCATCACCGGGCACGCGCTCGTCGGGGTGTCGGCGGTGCTGGACACCTTCGTCCGGGAGCGCCCGGTGCCCGGCGGCGGCACCGCTCCGGTCACGGTGGACGACGCGGCGCTGTTCGTCGGCCGCACCGACGGCGGCGCGCTCGCCTCCTTCGAGGCGACCCGGATGGCGACCGGGCGCAAGAACGCGCTCCGGATCGAGGTCAGCGGCTCGACCGGCGCGCTGTCGTTCGACCTGGAGTCGATGAACGAGCTGTGGTTCTACGACGGCACCGAGGACGCCGCGACGGCGGGCTTCCGCCGGATCGTCGTCACCGAACCCGTCCACACCTACGCCCGGCAGTGGTGGCCGCCCGGTCACATGCTGGGGTACGAGCACACCTTCACCCACCAGGCGGCCGACTTTCTCACCGCCATCGCGGACGGCGCGGACCCGAGCCCGTCGTTCGCCGACGGCCTGCGGGTGCAGCGGGTGCTCGACGCGGTCGCCGCGAGCGCGGCGTCCGGCGGCTGGGCCGACGTCGAGGGGAGCTGACATGGCACGACCGATCACGCTGTTCACCGGCCAGTGGGCCGACCTGCCGTTCGAGGAGGTCTGCCGGCTGGCGTCCGGCTGGGGCTACGAGGGCCTGGAGATCGCCTGCTGGGGCGACCACTTCGAGGTCGACAAGGCCCTCGCCGACGACGCCTACGTCCCGCGGAGGCTGGAGACGCTCGCCAAGCACGACCTCAAGGTGTTCGCGATCTCCAACCACCTCGTCGGGCAGGCCGTCTGCGACATCCCGGACGAGCGCCACCAGGCGATCCTGCCGGAGCGGATCTGGGGCGACGGCGAGCCCGAGGGCGTCCGCCGCCGCGCCGCCGAGGAGATCAAGGACACCGCCCGCGCCGCCGCCCGCCTCGGCGTCGGCACCGTCGTGGGCTTCACCGGCTCCTCGATCTGGCACACCGTCGCGATGTTCCCGCCCACCCCCGAGGCGATGGTCGAGCGCGGGTACGCCGACTTCGCCGACCGCTGGAACCCGATCCTGGACGTGTTCGACGAGGTCGGCGTCCGGTTCGCGCACGAGGTCCACCCCAGCGAGATCGCCTACGACTACTGGACGACCGTCCGGACCCTGGAGGCGATCGGGCACCGGCCCGCGTTCGGGCTGAACTTCGACCCGTCGCACTTCGTCTGGCAGGAGCTCGACCCCGTCGGGTTCCTGTTCGACTTCCGCGACCGCATCTACCACGTCGACTGCAAGGACACCAAGGTCCGCACCGGTGACGGGCGGCGCGGGCGGCTCTCGTCGCACCTGCCGTGGGCGGACCTGCGGCGCGGCTGGGACTTCATCTCCACCGGCCGCGGCGACGTCCCCTGGGAGGACGTGTTCCGCGCGCTCAACGCGATCGGCTACGACGGCCCGATCTCGGTCGAGTGGGAGGACGCCGGCATGGACCGCCTCCAGGGCGCCCCCGAGGCGCTGGAGTTCGTCCGGGCGCTGAACGCGATGGAGCCCCCGTCCGCCGCCTTCGACGCCGCCTTCTCCTCCGACTGACGCCGCGTCCCCGCCCGCTCGGCCTGCGGCGCGCCGTCCCTCTGAGGCCACGCATCGGGACGGCGCGCCGCGCCCTTCACCCGGCCGGTACGGCGCCGACCTCGGCGGGCGCGTGGGCCCGGACGAACCGTTCGAGGTCGCCGAGCGGGACGCCCATGGGCGGGACGACGATCAGCCGGTCCACGCCCACCGCCGCGTAGGTGCGGACGGACCCGGCGTCCGGCGGGCGCGGCGGCGAGACCGAGACGTGCAGGGGCCGGTCGCGGCCCGCCTCCCGCTCGGCCGCCCGCAGCAGCGCGACCGCGTCGGCGGCGGCGTGGCGGCCGAGCATCCAGCCGTACCAGCCGTCGGCCTCGCGGGCGGCGCGGCGGAGCGCCGCCGGGCCGTGCCCGCCCATGACCACCGGCACCGGGCGCCGCACGGGACGCGGGTGCGCGTCCACGCCGGCGAAGTCGGCGTGCCGGCCGTGGAAGGCGGGCGCGTCGTCGTACCACAGCGACCGGATGGCGGCGAGATGCTCCTCGGTGCGGGTCCCGCGCTCGCCGGGCGGGACGCCCAGGGCCCGCAGCTCGGGCTCCAGGTAGCCGGCCGCCAGGCCGAAGACCAGCCGCCCGCCGCTCAGCACGTCGACGCTCGCCAGCTGCTTGGCCAGGATCAGCGGGTTGCGCTGCGGCAGGACGATGACGCCCGTGCCGAGCGCGATCCGTTCCGTGGCCGCGGCGAGGTGGGCGAGGGACACGACCGCGTCGAGGAACGGCGCCCGCGGGTCGAGCGGCGAGGGGTCGGTGCGGGGGCTCGGCAGGACGACGTGGTCCCCGGCCCACAGCGAGTCGTATCCGAGCTCCTCGGCCAGGGCGGCGATCCGCGCGGAGGCGCGCGGGTCGGCGCAGGCGTGCAGGTTGAGCCCGTAGAGCCCGAGAGTCAGTGCCATGGCTCAATAGTTGAACTTTTCGATTATCTAGTCAAGCGATGACCGATGGGTTCGATCTTCGAACTGCTATAGCCTGGCGGGATGGCGGAGGAGAGGCCCGTGCGCGGCGGGCTGCCGGCCGGGCTCGCGTCCCTGGCCGGCTTCCAGCTGTCCAAGTGCGGCTGGTGGATGGAGCAGCGGCTGGAGGAGGCCCTCGAACCGCTCGGCCTCCGCGTGCGGCACTTCCTCGTGCTGGCGATGCTCAGCTCGTCCGGCACGCTGTCGCAGCAGGAGATGGCCGGCTACCTGCTGCTCGACCCCACGCTGATGGTCGGGCTGGTGGACGACCTGGAGGAGCGGGGGCTCTGCGAGCGCTCCCGCGACCCGAAGGACCGGCGCCGCCACTCCGTCCGCATCACCGGCGAGGGGCGCGACGTGCACCGGCGCGCGCGTGCGCTGGCCGACGAGGTGGGCGCCGAGGTGTTCGGGCCGCTGTCGCGGGACGAGCTGCGCGCCGTCGCCGGCGCGATCGAGCGGGTGATGGAGCCGTTCTGGACCGAGCAGGCCGTCCGGCCGCGCCGCAGGACGGCCCGCTGACCGCGATCGGCCGGCCGCGGCCGGCGCCGGGCCCGCTCAGCGCTGATCCGGTCAGGGGCGGGCGCGGAAGTCGGCGAAGTCGAAGCCGGGGGACACCACGCAGCTGACCAGGACCTCGTCCGTCCCGGCGGGGCGCGCGGCCTGCCAGACGCCGGGCGGGACGACGGCCTGCGGCACCTCGCCGGCCGCCACGTCGGCGCCCAGCGTGACGGTCTCGGGGTCCGCGGCGGGCTCGTCGCCCGACCCGCCGAGCAGCAGCGCCAGCGGGCCGCCGCGGTGCCACAGCCACATCTCGGCCGAGCGCACCGCGTGCCACATCGACTCCTCGCCCGGCGGCAGCAGGAAGTAGATGCCCGTCGCGGTCGCCCGCTCGCCCGGGTAGCCGGCCGGGGCGAACGACACGTCCGACCGCCACGTCTCCCGGTACCAGCCCCCCTCGGGGTGGGGGAGCAGGTCGAGGGCCTCGGCGGTGGCGGGCCGGTCCAGCAGGGCGACGTGCCGCCCGTCCGGCCCGCGCCGGACGTACCGGACGGTGGCCGCCGCCGACTTGTCGACCACCCCGCGCGGCGGCCGCAGCCCCGGCTCCGGATCCAGCGTCACCGCGACGAGCTGGCCGGCGTCGCCGCCGTACACGTCGTCGGCGATGGCGAGGAGATCGGGCTCGGAGTCGGGCGCCCACACGGCGCCCGCGTCGGACAGGACGAACCGGGGCCCGGGCTGGTCCCGCCAGCCGTCGAGCGTCGTCAGAAGCAGCACCGTCCCAGGCTAGTGCCGCCCGGAAAAGCCGTATGGGCGTCGGGGGGAGTGGTGGCAGCATGGGCGTCCGGTGTCCACGAGCGGCGGAGGCGAGATGCGCCAGGTCTTCGGAATCTCACAGCCCATTCCGGACGAGAGCTTTCGAGGACCCCACCGCCCATGCCCACGCTCAACCTCGGCATCCTCGCGCACGTCGACGCGGGAAAGACCAGCCTGACCGAACGGCTGCTGTTCGACACCGGCGCGATCGCCCGGCTCGGCAGCGTCGACGCCGGCGACACCCGGACCGACCGCGGCGACCTGGAACGCGCGCGCGGCATCACGATCCGGTCGGCCGTCGCGCCGTTCCGGCTCGGCGCGCTGCGCGTCAACCTGATCGACACCCCCGGGCACGCCGACTTCGCCGCCGAGGTCGAGCGGGCCCTCGGCGTGCTCGACGGCGCCGTCCTGGTGCTGTCGGCCGTCGAAGGCGTGCAGGCGCGGACCCGGGTGCTGCTGCGGGCGCTGCGCGCGCTCGCGCTGCCCACCCTGATCTTCGTGAACAAGATCGACCGCGCCGGCGCCGACCCGGACGCGGTGCTCGCCGCGCTCGGCCGCCGGCCGGGCGTCCAGCCCGTCCCGCTGAACCGGGTGCGGGACGGGCGGGCCGTGCCCTGCCCGCCGCCGGTCGAGATCCTCGCGGACGGCGACGACGCCCTGCTCGCCGACTACGTGGACGGCCGCGCCACCCCGCCGGACGCCGTGCGGGCGTCGCTGCGCGCGCAGACCGCCGCCGGGACCGTCCAGCCGCTGTACTTCGGCTCCGCGACGACCGGCGCGGGCGTCGCCGACCTGCTCGGCGGGATCGCGTCCCTGCTGCCTCCCGCCGGGCCCGGCGACGGTGAGACGCGCGGCACCGTGTTCGCCGTGGAGCGCACCGCGTCGGGTGAGCGCCTCTCCCACCTGCGGCTGTTCTCCGGCGAGCTGCGCCCGCGCCAGACCGTCGCGTTCGCGGGCGGACGCGGCGGGCGCATCACCGGGCTGGACGTCGCCGGCGCCCCCGGCGAGCCGCTGACCGCCGGGAACATCGCCGCCGTCCGGGGCCTCGCCGCCGCCCGCGTCGGCGACCGGATCGGCCCGCCCGTCCGGGACGTCCCGCCGTTCCCGCCGCCGTCGCTGGAGACCGTCGTCCGCGCCCGCCGCCCCGCCGACGCGGGACGGCTGCGCGCAGCGCTCCTCGACCTCGCCGACGAGGACCCGCTGATCCGCGCCCGGCCCGCCCCGTCCGGAGCGACGTCGGTGCTGCTGTACGGGGAGGTGCAGAAGGAGGTCATCGCGGCGCGGCTGCTCGCCGAGGCCGGTGTCGAGGCCGTCTTCGAGGAGAGCCGCACCGTCTACGCCGAGCGCCCGGCCGGCACCGGCGAGGCCGCCGAGGAGATGGACTGGCGGCGCCGCGTGCCCGACTTCTGGGCGAGCGTCGGGCTGCGCGTCGAACCCGCGCCGCGCGGCTCGGGCAACGCGTTCCGCCGCGACACCGAGCCGGGCGCGCTGCCGCACGCCTTCGACCGCGCGATCGAGGAGACCGTCCACCGCACCCTGGAGCAGGGCCTTCACGGCTGGCCGGTGACCGACTGCGCCGTGGTGCTGACCCGGTCGGGGTTCGCCGGTCCGGTCAGCACCGCCGCCGACTTCCGCGGCCTGACGCCGCTGATCCTCATGGCGGCCCTCGCGCGCGCGGGCACCCGCGTGTACGAGCCGTGCCACGCGTTCGAGGCGGAGGTGCCCGGCGACGCGCTCAGCCCCGTCCTCGCCGCGCTCGGCACCCTCGGCGCCGCGGCCGTCGAGCCCGCGCCCGGACCCGGCGGCTGGACGATCAAGGGCGAGATCCCCGCAGGGCGCGCGCGGGAGGCGGAGGCGGCGCTGCCCGCGCTCACCCGGGGCGAGGGCACCTGGTGGTCCGAGCCGTCCGGCGAGCGCCCGGTCACCGGCGCGCCGCCCTCGCGCCCCCGCACCGGCGGCGACCCCCTCGACCGCGCCGCCTACCTCCGCCACCTCGGCCGCTGACCGCCCGGAATCACACCGCCCCGGAGCACGGCGGCCCGATCAGCCCGCCCCGATCACCCCGCTCCGGTCACACCGTGAGGACGATCTTGCCGGACACCCGTCCCGTCTCGCCCCGCTCGTGCGCCTTCGCGGCGTCCTCCAGCGGGAGCACCGTGTCGATCTCGGCTCGCAGCCGCCCGGACCCCGCCAGCTCGGCGATCTGCGTCATGGCGTGGAAGTCGGGCTCGACGAGCAGCGTCTCGAAGCGGACGCCGCGCTCGGCGGCCTGCTCCGCCATCGAGGCCGGCTGGGCGCGCCCGGCGATCGTCACCAGCACGCCTCCGGGCCGCATGGTGCGCAGCGAGCGCGGCGCGTAGTCGCCGCCGATCGTGTCGAGCACCACGTCCACGTCCTGCGCGGCCTCGGCGAAGTCGGCGTTCCGGTAGTCGATCGCCTCGTCCACGCCGATGTCGCGCAGGAAATCGTGCTTCGGCGCGCTCGCCGTCCCGATGACGTGCGCGCCCCTCGCCTTGGCGATCTGCACCGCGAGGTGCCCGACCCCGCCCGCCGCCGCGTGGACGAGGACGCGCTGCCCCTCCCGGACGTCCGCCGTGTCCACCAGCGCCTGCCACGCCGTCAGCGCGGCCAGCGGCAGCGCGCCCGCCTGCACGTGGTCGATCCCGGCCGGCTTGCGCACGAACGTCCGCGACGGCGCCACGACGTACTCGGCGTGCGAGCCCACGCCGTGCGGGTAGCGGAGCATGCCGAACACCTCGTCGCCCGGCTTGTGGATCGTCACCCCGAACCCGACCTCCTCCACCACGCCGGACACGTCCCAGCCCAGCGTGAACGGCGGGTCCGGAAGGAAGATCTTCAGCGCCCGGTGCTTCCAGTCGGTCGGGTTCACCCCGGCGGCCCGCACCCGGACCAGCACCTCGGTGGGCCCGGGTTCCGGCCGCTCGACCTCGACCAGCTTCAGCACCTCGGGCCCGCCCAGGACGTCCTGCCTGATCGCCCGCATCCGCTCCAACATGGCGTTACTCCTCTTCTCGGTTGCGACGCACTCACTCTGCCCGGCCGTCGCCGCTGCAAAAAGTGGCGAGATCGCCAACAACTGAAAGGATCTGGCCACCACCCCGCCGGCCGTGCACGACCGGCGGCCGACCGGTGCCCGTCCGGGACGTCGTCAGTCCATCTCGGACAGGCGGACGGGGTCGAAGCTGATCGGGAACGGCGCGTCCAGCGTCACCGTCTCGCCGGAGCGCGCCCTGCCCGCGACCTCGTACCGGCCGCCGGCCAGCTCCAGCAGCGTGATCGACGGGCGGGGCTCCAGGTCGACGATCCAGTAGTGCGGGATGCCGGTCGCCGCGTACTCCTCGACCTTGCGGACGCGGTCGATCTGCTCGTTCACCGTGCGGGGCGTCACGACCTCGGCGACCAGCATCAGGTCGGGGCCGTAGTAGGTGCGGGTCTGCCGCTCCAGCGCGGCGCGCGCCACGTCGCGGGCGACGGCGAACACGTCCGGCTTGCGGACGCCGGCCGGGGTCGTGACGTCCTGCGGCGCGCCCGCGACGTGGACGTCCGCGTCGGCCTGCCGCGCCGCGTCCTTCAGGATCGCCTTCAGCGCGTCGGCCGCGTGGTCGTGCCACAGGTCGCCCGGCAGCTCGTTCAGCCAGCCGTCGGCCAGCTCGTAGCGCCGGCCCTCCTCGGGCATCGCGTCCAGGTCGTACAGCGTGTACGGGCCGTGCGCACGCCCCGCTGTCCCGCCCATGACCGTCCCCCCTCAATCAACGGGCTGATCCGAATCTACCGGCCGGACGCCCGCGAGTCCGGCACCCATGATCGCGAGTCGATCCCGGGAAATCTCTCGCAAACCGAGCGAGATCGAGTTAAGATACATCGCGACTCTGCTTGACCCTCCACCCGCCGGAGGGTCCAGGCTGCGGGGAGAACCGCCGCGAAGGAGATGTGAGATGACCGTCGAGCAGCGAAAGGGCCTGCGCGCCTCGGACGGCGACCGCGACCGGGTCCTCGTCCGGCTGCACACCGCCTACGCCGAAGGCCGGCTCACCGAGGCCGAGCTGGACGAGCGCATCGACCACGCCCTCGCCGCCCGGACCCAGGCCGACCTGGCCGAGGTCTCCTCCGACCTGCCGGACGCGCAGGCCGCAGTCGCCCCCGCCGAGCGCGGCCCCGCCGGGCGCTTCCAGATGGCCTACAAGAGCACCGTCCGCCGCACCGGCCGCTGGCGCCTCCCCGAGAGGTACACCACCGTCGTCTACAAGGGGCATTCCCTGCTCGACCTGCGGGCCGCCGAACTCGACGGGCCCGTCACCACGATCCGCGTCCTCGCCTACAAGTCGACGGTCGAGGTGATCGTCCCGCCGGGCGTCCGGGTGGAGAGCGGCGGAATGGGGGTCTCCGCGGACCTGCACGGCGCCCCGGGGCCCGACGCCCCGGTCGTCCACATCCAGGGATTCGCCTACAAGGGGGAGATCGTGGCGAAAGATCGGATCTGTCCGGCCTGAGGTGATAGAACGCTCCAGCGGCCTGATCGGCCGCCGTTCGCGCCGATGTCCCGACAGGGACCGGCGCGGCGCGGTTTCATAGTGTCCCCAGGACCGCGAAGGAGCATGTGTGACGGCGAGGACCCCGGAGCGGAACGGCACCCCGTCCCCGGCCGGTGCGGAGCCCCCTGCCGACGGCCGGCCGGCCGGATCGCGCGCGGTCCGGCGCCGCCTGACGTTCGGCGTCTCCGCCGACCTCGCCGACCTTCCGGCGGCCCTGTCGCCCTGGCAGCGCGCCTACGAGGCGTGGCGCGCCGCCGGCATCCGCTGGGGGCACGGGGCGCCGCCCCGCAAGCGCGCCGCCGCCCCGGATCCCGCCGCCACTGACGCCGCCACTGACGCCGCCACGGACGCTGGGACGGACGCCGGCACGGAGCCCGCAGCCACGGAGCCCGTCGAGCCCGCGAGCCGTAACGCCATCCGCGCGGACGCCCCGCCCGCCGCAGCGCGCCCCACCCGGCCCGCGAAGACCCGGCCCGCAAAGACCGGTAACGCGAAGAACGAGAACGCGAAGGCACAGAAGCCGGCGTCCGCCGGGGCGCCGGCGAAGGGCGGTGACGCCGGGTCGGTCGTCGCGGCGGCCACGGCCCCGGCGACGGCGCCCGCGCAGACGGACGCCGCCGAGGCCCCCGCGGCCGAGGACGAGCCCGCCGCGCGCACCCCGGAGCCGCGGCCGGAGACCGAAGAGACCGCGCCGAGCCGGGGGACGCGGCGGCTGCGCGTCGCCGTCGCGGGCGCCGCCGGGCTGGTGGTCGTCGCGGGCGGCGCGCTGTTCGCGCTCGACCAGGGCGGCGGCCCGAAGAAGCCGCGGCCGCCCGCCGCCGTCCCGGCGGGCGCGCTGTTCGGAACCGACCCGGCGGCCACGACGGACGGCCTCGTCCAGGACCTCGCCGTGGTCACCGCGTCCGGGCGGAAGGTCGTCGCCGCCGGGACGGAGGGCGACGGCACGCCGGGACGGGAGCGCGCGCGGTTCCTGGTGTCCGCGGACGGCGGGCACGCGTGGAAGGCGGCGAAGGTGCGCGGCGCGGACGGCTCGGAGCCGCCCGCCGGGGAGCGCCCGCGGCTGGTCGCGGCCGGGGCCGGGAGATGGGCGGCGCTCGGGCAGTCGCCCGCGGGCACGGTCGTCTGGCTGAGCGGCGGCGGCATGACCTGGACGCGGCACCTCGACACGGCCGCGTTCAAGCCGGGCGACCAGGTGAACGCGCTGGTCGCGACCGCGCACGGGTTCGTCGCGGTGGGCGCGGCGGGAGGCCGGGCGGTCGTGTGGAGCACCGCCGACGGCCGGGCGTGGCAGCGCGTCGACGGGCTGCAAGCCGGAATCACCGGGCTGGACCGGGTCGCCGCGTCCGGCGGCGTGCTCGTGACGCACGGGACGTTCACCCGGAAGGTGACGCGTAAGAAGGGCAAGAAGACGGTCACACGGACGGTGCGGGGCGACGGCCTGTGGCGGTCCGCGGACGGCGGCCGCACCTGGACGGCGGTGGCCGTCCCGCAGGCGCAGGGGTCGCTGGGCGCGACGATCGGCCTGGTCGCCGGCCCGGGCGGGTTCGCGACCGTGCGCGAGGGGCAGCGGACGACGGGCCGCAAGAAGCACCGGCGGACGACGCGGTTCGGGGTGCTGTTCACCTCCCCGGACGGCCAGAGGTGGCAGGCCGCGGGCCGGATCTCCGTGCCGGGGTACGGCGGCGTCGAGCGGTTCGGCGGTTCCGCGGCGGGGTTCGGCGTCCTGGTGAAGGGCGCCAGGGGACGGCGCACCGTGCTGCGCAGCGCCGACGGGCGCACCTGGCAGCCGTCCGGGACGGTGGCGGAGCCGGTGCGCAGCAGCGGCCTGGCGGTCGCGGCCGGCGGCGCGGTCACGGTCGCGGGGCGGCAGGACGACGACGCGTACCTGTCCGGCGTGAACCTGGCGGCGGTGCCCGGCGCGGTGCACACCGAGCTGGCGATCCGGTCCCTCGCCGCCGGGCCGGGCCGGGCGGTCGCGGTCGGCAGCACGAACGGCGGCGCGGCGGTCTGGAGTTCGCCGGACGGCCGGGGCTGGACGCGCGGCCGGGCACCGGCGGCCGCCGGGCGGCTGTCGGACGTGGCGTTCGGCGGGCAGGGCTGGCTCGCGGTCGGCCGCGCGGACGGCGCGCGGCCCGGCGCCCTGGCGATGACGTCGCGGGACGGTGCGGTCTGGGAGCGCGCGAGGGTGCCCGCGGGCCCGCTCGCCGCGGTCGCGTCCGGCTCCGCCGGGTACGTGGCGGTCGGCGGCGGCTCCGTGTGGCGGTCGCCGGACCTCAGGACATGGAAGCGCGCGGCGGTCGCCGGCAACCTCGTCGACGTGGAGTCGACCGGCTCCGGCTACGTGGCGGTCGGCGGGCGCGGCGGGAAACCGGCGGCCTGGACGTCGCCGGACGGTGCGAAGTGGACGCCCACGGCCGCGGTGCCGCCGGGCGCCGCCCCGCTCTCGCAGGTCGCGGCGCGCGGGAACGCGCTGGTCGCGGCGGGTGCGGGCGGGAGCCTGCTGGTGTCGCCGGACGCGGGCCGGACGTGGGCGCTGCGCACGCCGCCGGGCGCGCGGCAGGTGACCGCGGCGGCCGCGACCCCGAAGGGTTTCGTGGTGGCGGTCGCGACCGCGCCGGGCGGCGCGGCCGTGTTCGGTTCACCGGACGGGACCGCGTGGCGGCGGGTGCCCGCGCGGGGGCTCGGCGGCCGGGCCGAGCGGCGCCTCACCGCGATGACGCCGGCGGGCGCCACGGTCCTGGCCACCGGCACCGGCGTCCGCGACGGCGCCGAGACGCCGCTGCTCTGGCGGGCGCCCGTGCCGGCGACCGGTGCCGTGCAGGGAGCGAAACCCTAGTCGCGTGCAGGGGGCGGAGCCGTGTGCGGGAGGGCGGGGTGCCGGCGGCGGGTCAGCCGTTGCAGCCGCAGGAGCAGCCCTTCGGGCACGAGCATCCGCCGCCATGTCCGCAACTGCAGTCTTTTTTCGTCATGAGTGGAACGTAGCCCTTTGGGCGTTTTGGGGTCTATGGCCCGGGCGGTACGGGGACCTGTCGCCGGGGTGGGGGCACGGGCCGTCCGACGGCGGGGGGACGCGCGGACGGCCCGTGCCGGTTCCGGGGCGGTGCCTGCCTGAGGGCGGTGCCCGCCCGGGGGCGCCCCCAGGCAGGCGTGGATGTGTCACGCGTGGATGTGCAGGTCCACGCCCAGCAGGATGAGGAACCACAGGAACACGGCCAGCAGCGCGCTGCCGACCTGGCGCAGCAGCGGGACGTCGATGTAGCCGCGGTCCCAGGCGATGAACACGCCGATGATGAGATAGATGAGGCCGACCAGGCTGATGTGGTGCGACCGATATCGGAACGCCATGGGGGACGTCTCCTCCCGGAGGGGGTGTGACGATCGGTCGGTGCCCTGCCCCTCGCGAGAGAAACACCGTCGGGTTTCCGGATCGCCCACTGACGGTTTTTTCGGTACCGCCGGAAATGGGAGACCCTGATCGCTTCCGGGGCGCGGTCACTTCCCGGGCGCGATCACTCTTCCCGGCCGGTCACTTCCCGGGCAGGTCGATGCGCACCACGGTCGGGTCGTGGTCCCCGGCGCGCGCCGCGAACTCCGACGCGCGGTGCACGACGTCGAACCGGTGCTTGCTCTTGGCCAGCGCCGGGCTGAGCAGGATGTGGTCGAGGTCCTCGGAGTTCCCGCCGGTCACGGCGGTGTACCGGTCGCCGGCCGGCAGCGCGGCGGGCAGGTCGGCGAGCCCCGCGCCCTTGGTCAGGGCCTGGACGGGCAGCGACGTCCCGCGGTCGTTCAGCCCGCCCGTCACGATCACGTCGGCCTTCCGGCCCGCCGCCCGCACGGACTTCACGAACCCCGCGACCACCCGGGCCTGCGCGTCGCGGCGCCACTCGGTGGGGCTGGACGGCGGCTGGAACCGGCCGAAGAGGGGCTGGTCGTCGCCGGTGCGCGGGTACCAGTCGTCCGCGACGACGATGATGCGCCGCCCCCGCCACACGACCTCCCCGGCCAGCGGCTTGCGCGCGCCGCTCCAGGCGGTGTCGCGGGGCGCGATCCGGCCGGGGGACAGCGACAGGCCCGCCGTGCCGCCCGCGCGCCGCACCGCCCTCGCCGAGGTGACGGACGGGTCGGGCTGCGCGGCGGGCGGCGCGTCGGCCAGCGGGTCGGCGGCCGCGGGCCGGTCGACGAACGCCAGCCCGCGGTCGGTGCGGAACAGGAACCCGATCCGGCTGTTGCCGCCCTTCCCGCCGCCGTCGGCGCCGTCGCGCGGGTTCACCGAGCGCCAGTCGTAGGCGGGGCCGCCCGCCTCGCTGATCGCGGTGATCAGCTGCGCGACGGTCTGGTCGGCGGCGACGGTGCCGTCGTCGTGCGGGCCGCTGTTGTCCTGCAGCCCGCTGACCGCGACGAGGTCGGGGGAGTCCAGGCCCCGGACGATGTCGCCGGCGAGGTCGCGGAAGCGCTGCGGGGGGCTGTCGGGCCCGAGGTCGGCCAGCCCGGCGGTGCCGACGGCGAGCTCGCCGGGCCGCTGCGGGGACGCGGCCTCCTGCGGCAGGCCGCCGTCGGCGCGCCGCGGGACGGCGGTGAGCAGCAGCGTGAAGTCGCCGTAGGAGTAGTCGAGCACGCCGTCGTCGGCGCCGGGCAGCCGGTCGCCGACGTTCATCGCGGGCAGCGGGGCGAGCGCGTCGTCGAGGACGATCCGCTCGGGGTTGGCGTCGCCGTCGCGCAGCAGGATGCCGCCGCGCTTGGTGCGGGTCCCGGCGCCGGCGCCGTTGGCGGGCAGCACCGGCACCTGGCCGTCGCGGGACGGCCCGACCGCGACGGCGTCGCTGATCCGGACGCGCATTCCCTCCAGCGACTCGTAGAAGTCGAGGCCGCTGCGCTTCGGGTCGAGCGCGCCGCCCTTCTCGACGTCGCCGCGCCGGGCCGAGACCACGGCGGTCGGGGGACGGCGCCCGCCCGGCCCGATCACGACGGGCGCGGGCAGCGCGGTGCCGTGCGCGGCCACGCTGGTCGCGGTCGCGTCGATCTCGGTGCGGGTCAGCCCGGCGGACCCGCCGCCCGGCCGGTACTCGCGGACCCTCCCGTTCACCCGGACCGCGTCGCCGGGGACGGCGGACGGCCGGGTGCGGGTGAAGACGAAGACGCCCTCGGACGTGGCGGGGTTCCGGTCGGGGCGCGGGTCCTGCATCCAGAAGCCGTTGCCGGTCACGGCGGTGACGACGCCGGGGACGCCCGCGACGGCGGCGCCGTTCAGCGGCGAGACGTGCGCGGCGCCCTGGACGTCGTGGATGCGGCGGCCGGCGAGCGGCGCCGCGGCGTGCGCGGCCGGCGGCACCGCGAGGGGGACGGCCAGCGCCGCCGCCAGCACGGACGCGAGCGTCCGGGCCGTCCGGAGAGGGCCCGCTGCAGCTGCGTACGCCACCCGCACTCCACGATCGTCTAGTCGTCCGAAGGGCACGAAGCAGGATGGCACGGGAACGGGACCGCTGACGAACCGCCCGGTGCGGTCCCGACCCCCCGGCGAGTGCGGCGGCGGGCGCGGGCGGCCCGCCGGCGCGGCTACTCCTCGAGCGTCAGCGCGGCCTTCGGGCAGGAGCGCACCGCGTGCCGGACGCGGTCGGCCTCCTCGGCCGGCACGTCCGGCTTGAGGATCTCCAGCTCGTCGTCGTCGTTGAGGTCGAAGACCTCGGGGGCGAGCCCGACGCAGACGCCGTTGGCCTCGCACACCAGCGGGTCGACTCGTACTCTCATCGGCTTCTCCGTTCGCGTTCCCGGATGGGGCGGGTGCGGTCCCGGGGAGGTCCGCGCGGCGGCGCGGCCCCGCCGGCCCGGTGCTCCGGCGCCCAACCTACCGAACCGGGTTCTGGCACCGGCCGCCCGCCCGGCAAAAGTAGAACACGTTCCAGTCTGGTGCGGCAACGCCGGGGCGAGACTCGAGTCTCATTCGGTGTCGGATATGGTGCGCGGATGACCGAAACCCCGTCTGATTTGCGCGAGGCGTCCACCGTCCCGGGGACGACCTCGGACGCGGACCGCCCGGACGGCCCTCCCGCGATGCCGGCGGACCTGCTGCGCGCCGCCCGCTGCGCCAAGGGCTTCATGCCGGACGACGAGGGCCGCGTCCTCTACGAGACGGCCCTGGAGTACGGGGCCCGGCTCGCCGCCACCGGGCCGCTGCTGGAGGTCGGCAGCTACTGCGGCAAGTCGGCGATCTACCTCGGCACCGCCGCCCTGCACGCCGGCACCGTCGTCGTCACCGTCGACCACCACCACGGCTCCGAGGAGAACCAGGCGGGCTGGGAGCACCACGACCCGTCCCTGGTCGACCCCAGCACCGGGCGGATGGACACGCTGCCGACGTTCCGCAGGACGGTCGGCGCGGCGGGCCTCGAGGACCAGGTCGTCGCCGTCGTCGGGCAGTCCCGGACGGTCTCGGCGTTCTGGCGCACCCCCCTCGCGCTGCTGTTCATCGACGGGGGCCACGCCGAGGTGCACGCGCAGGGCGACTACGAGGGCTGGGCGCCGCACGTCGCGGTCGGCGGCGCGCTGGTGATCCACGACGTGTTCCCCGACCCGGAGGACGGCGGGCAGGCCCCCTACCACGTCTACCTGCGGGCCCTGGCGAGCGGCGCGTTCGAGGAGCGCCGCGTGCAGGGCTCCCTGCGCGTCCTGGAGCGCGTCTCCGGCGCGGACCCGGCGGCCGCGCCCCGGCCCGGCGCCACCGAGGCCGCAGGCGCCTCATAAGCCGCAGAACGGACGTGGGGCCGCACCGGACGCACCGGTGCGGCCCCACGACTGTGAGAACCCGTTCTAGGCCCGTGGACGCGCCGTCACAGCCGCGTCCGCACCGGGTTGGCGACCGCCACCGGCGCGCAGCCGCACGCCAGCGGGTCGGACGCGGCGCACGGCCCGAGCGGCCGCCCGGCGATCTCCTTGAACAGCCGCGCCCCCGGCGAGGCGTCCGCCAGCGCGTCCGCCGCCAGGACCACCGCGGCCGCCGTGTAGGTGGAACGGTCCCCGGGGAAATGCCGCTCGTTCTCGAACTGCCAGCCCGTCCAGTACGAGCCGTCCTCGTGCCGCAGGTGCTGGATGGTGGTGAACAGCTCCAACGCCCGGTCCCGGTCGCCCGCCGCGTCCAGCGCCATCACCAGCTCGCAGCTCTCCGCCGCCGTGACCCACGGCTGGTCCGACACGCACCGGCAGCCGAGGCCCGGCACCACGAAGTCGTCCCAGCACTCGGCCAGCCGCCGCGCGGCGGCCTCGCCGCGCACCGGCCCGCCGAGCACGGGGTAGTACCAGTCCATCGACCAGCGGCTCTTGTCGGCGAACGCCTCCGGGTGCGCCGCCACCACGTGGCCGAGCTGGTCGGCGGCCAGCTCCCACTCCGGCTGCGGCTCGCCGAGGTGCTCGGCGAGCGCGACCGCGCAGCGCAGCGACTGGTAGATCGACGAGCAGCCGGTCAGCAGCGCGTGGTCGGACGCGGCGCCGTTCTCGTGCCGGATCCAGATGATCTCGCCGCGCCGGGTCTGCAGGCCGAGCGTGTAGTCGATGGCCCGCCGGACCACCGGCCACATCCGCCGCGCGAAGTCGTCGTCGCCGGTGCAGACCAGCTCGTGCCAGACGCCGACCGCGACGTAGGCGGCGTGGTTGGACTCGCCGCCCGGCTCGGTGACCTCGCCCAGCACCCACTTCGCGGGCCACGACCCGTCCGGCCGCTGCACGCTCGCCAGCCACGCGTAGGCGCGGCGCGCCTCCTCGCCGAGCCCGGCGACGGTCAGCGCCATCGCCGCCTCGACGTGGTTCCACGCGTCCACGTGGCCGGGCACGCCGCCGACCGGCGAGAACCACGGGATCGCGCCGGACTCCTCCTGCTGGCGGGCGATGCTGCAGGCCGTCGCGACGATGCCGTCCGCCGTCACGACCCCCGGGACTGAGGGGGGCGCGGTCTCAGACGGCATCCGCCGTCTCCCTGGCCGGGGACGCCGGCGTGCTCGGCGCCGACGGCTTGGCGAAGTACACCACGACGCTCTTGCCGATCACCGGGTTCAGCGCGCGCTCGGCCAGCCGGGTCGCGAGCGGCCGCTTCATGATGTCCCAGACCAGGATCTGGTGGTAGGCCTTGGCGAGCGGGTTGCCGTCGTCGTTCACGCCGACCGCGCACTTGATCCACCAGTACGGGGCGTGCAGCCCGTGCGCGTGGTGGTGGCCGCCGACCTTGAAGCCGATCGACTTGAACTTCGCCTCCAGCTCAGCGCGCGTGTAGATCCGCACGTGGCCGCCGGGGGCGGTGTGGTAGTCCTCCGACAGCGCCCAGCAGACCCGCTCCGGCAGCCAGCTCGGCACCGTCACCGCGAGCCGCCCGCCCGGCTTCAGCACCCGCAGCAACTCGCGCATCGCCCGCATGTCGTCGGGGATGTGCTCCAGCACCTCGGACGCGATGATCTTGTCGAAGTGGTCGTCGGGGAACGGCAGCTCGAGCG
This sequence comes from Actinomadura nitritigenes, assembly GCF_017573545.1. Lineage (GTDB taxonomy): Bacteria > Actinomycetota > Actinomycetes > Streptosporangiales > Streptosporangiaceae > Spirillospora > Spirillospora nitritigenes. The sequence goes on from NZ_JAGEOK010000017.1 coordinate 119,675, forward strand.
CGTCGCCCTGCACGGTCTCGGCCGCCGCGCCCTCGGGGACCTCGCCCTCCATGCGCATGGCGCCGAACATCTTCTCGACGCCGGCCAGCTCGTCCGCGTCGAGGTCGAAGGCCACGACGTGGGCACCCCGGCGGTACAGCTCGAAGGCGTGCCGTCCGGCCCCGCATCCCATGTCGAGGATGCGGTCCCCGGGGGTGACGCGGAACCGCTGGAAATCCACGGTCAGCAGGGTCGTGCTCCTTCCGTACGGGGAGGCCCGGATGGGGTTCCCACGGCACTTCTCAACTACGGCACTTCTCGACTACAGCACTTCTCGACTACAGACTTGCCTGATGCGGCCCCTTCCGGGTGCCGCCCGTCTCAGCCCCGGCGCGCCCGCTTGGACGCGGCGAGCCGCAGGTAGTTCCGCTCGCGGATCGCGGCGCGGTAGTGCTCGACGGTCGCCTTCGCCACGGCCGGCCAGGCGAACCGCTCCTGCACGCGGGCCAGCCCCGCGGCGCCCACCCGCGCCCGCTCCTCGGGGGAGTCGTGCAGCAGGCGCAGCGTCGCGGCCAGCTCCTCGACGTCGCCGGGCGCGACCAGCACGCCGGCGTCGCCGACGACCTCCGGCAGCGCCCCGGCGCGGCTCGCGACCAGCGGCGTGCCGGACGCCATGTGCTCGACGGCGGGCAGCGAGAAGCCCTCGTAGCGGGACGGGACGACGGCGATCTCGGCGGACGCCAGCAGCTCGCCCAGCTCGTCGTCGCTGATGCCGCTGACGAACCGGACCCGGTCGCCGAGCGCCAGCTCCCGCACCAGCTTCTCGGTCGGCCCGTCCTTCTGCGGGCGGCTGACCACGATGACGTGCACGTCCCGCTCGGTGGCGACCTTGGCGACCGCGCGCAGCAGCACGTCCACGCCCTTGATCGGGGCGTCGGCGCTGGCCATCGCGACGATCCGGCCGGGGACGCGCTCGCCGCGCGGGTGGAAGATGCGGGTGTCGACGCCGAGCGGCAGGATCTCGATGTCGCGCGGGTCGACGCGGAAGTCCTTGACGATGTCGACCTTGGACGACTCCGACACCGTCAGCACGGGGCCGATGCGCCGCGACACCTGCGACTGCATGGTGACGAACCCGTACCAGCGGCGCTTGCCGAGCTTCTGCTTGACGCCCTGCGCCGCCTCCAGCTCGATCCGCCGGTCGACGCTGATCGGGTGGTGGATGCTCGTCACCAGCGGCAGGCCCAGCCGGGAGATGCCGAGGTTGCCGAGGCCGAGGACCTGGTTGTCGTGCACGACGTCGAAGTCGCGGCGGCGCCGCTTCAGCTCGCGCAGCACGCGCAGGCTGAACGTCAGCGGCTCGGGGAACCCGCCGGTCTTCATGTGCGCGAACTCCAGCACGTCGATCCAGTCGCGGAACTCCTCGCGCGCCGGCGTGCGGAACGGGTCCTCGTCCCGGTACAGGTCCAGGCTCGGGATCTTGGTGAGGGCGATCTCGTCGCGGTCCAGCTCCGGATACGGCTGGCCGGACAGCACCTCCACCGTGTGCCCGAGGTCGACCAGTTCCCGGCTCAGATGCCGGAGGTAGACCCCCTGGCCGCCGCAGTGCGGCTTGCTCCGGTAGGAGAGCAGGGCCACCCGCAACGGTTCGCCCGGCTCGTCTGCCTCACCCACGCCAGCCCCTGCCCACGCACCACTCCCGTCAGTCGCGGGACGCCGGTCGCACACGCACCGGCATCTCCTTTATGCCGTTGATGAAACTAGACCTTAGCCTCCGTACGTTACCGCCGAGTTCAATATTGGGCACAGTGTCCAAAAGTGTTTCGAAAAGCACACTCAGCTCGAGCCGGGCGAGGTGGGAGCCCAGGCAGAAGTGGGGACCGCCGCCGCCGAACCCGAGGTGCGGGTTGGGGTCGCGGCCCACGTCGAAGGCGTACGGGTCGGCGAACACCGCCTCGTCCCGGTTGGCCGAGGAGTAGAACACCACGACCTTGTCGCCGGCGGAGATCCTGCGCCCGCCCAGCTCGGTGTCCCGCACCGCCGTCCGGCGGAACAGGTTCACCGGCGTGACCCAGCGGACGATCTCGTCGGCCGCCGTCCGGACCAGCGACCGGTCGGCGCGCAGCCGCGCCCACTGCCCGGGGTGCTCCAGCAGCGCCAGCATCCCGCCGGTCGCGGCGTTGCGGGTCGTCTCGTTCCCGGCCACCGACAGCAGCATCACGAACAGCTCGAACTCGTCGCCGTCCAGCACCTGGCCGTCGGCGTCCGGCTGCAGCAGCCTCGTGACGATGTCGTCGCGCGGGTTCTCCCGCCGGTCGGCGGCCAGCACGTTGGCGTACGCGTACAGCTGCGTCGCCGCCTCCTGGCCCTCCTCCGGCGTCCGCTGGAACTCCGGGTCGTCCCCGCCGATCAGCGTGTTCGACCAGGTGAAGATCTTCTCCCGGTCCTCCGGCGGGGCGCCGAGCAGCTCGCAGATGACGTACAGCGGCAGCGGCGCGGCGAGGTCGCGGACGAAGTCCGCCTCCTCGCCGCGCGCCACCGTCTCCTCGACCAGCCCCCGGCAGATCTCCCTGATGTGGTCGGCCAGCGCGCCGATCGCGCGCGGCGTGAACCCCCTGTTGACGATGCCGCGCTTGCGCGTGTGCTCCGGCGGGTCCTGGTTCAGCATCATCAGCCGCTGCAGGGCCAGGTGCTCCTCCGCCGGCTCGTCGAACAGCGCGAGCCGCTCGTAGGAGGAGAAGATCTCCGGATGCCGGGACACGTGCACCACGTCGGCGTGCCGGGTGACCGCCCAGAAGGGCGGGTAGTCCCGGTCCGGATCGCCGTGGTGCCAGTGCACCGGATCGTGCTCGCGCAGCCAGGCCAGCTGCTCGTGGGGGGCGCCGCCGCGCTCGTACGCGTCGAGGGCGACCAGGTCGATCTCGGGGGTGGTGGTCATCGCGCCAGGACCTCTCTGTCCGGTGGGACCTCGGTCGTCAACCTCGGCGGGGGGACGGGGTGAAGCGCACGGGCAGTTCCTTGAGCCCGTTGACGAAGTTGGAGCGCAGCCGGCGGGCCTCGCCGGCCTGCTCGATGTCGGGCATCCGGTCGAGGATCGTCTCGAAGATGATCTTCAGGTTCATCCGGGCCAGGTGCGTGCCCAGGCAGAAGTGCGGGCCGCCGCCGCCGAACCCGATGTGCGGGTTCGGGTCGCGGCCCACGTCGAAGGAGAAGGGGTTCTCGAACACCCGCTCGTCCCGGTTCGCCGATCCGTAGAACAGCACGACCTTGTCGCCCTTGCGGATCAGCTTGCCGCCCATCTCGACGTCCTCCATCGCCGTCCGGCGGAACTGGTTGATCGGGCTGACCCAGCGGACGATCTCCTCGACTGCCGTCGGCAGCAGGCTCCGGTCCGCCTTCAGCCGCTCCCACTGCTCGGGCCGCTCGAAGAACGCCTGCATGCCGCCCGCCGTCGCGGTCCGGGTCGTCTCGTTCCCGGCGATCGACAGCATGATCACGAAGAGCTGGAACTCCTCGTCGGTGATCCGGCTGCCGTCCGCGTCCGGGGTGAGCAGCTTGGTCACGATGTCGTCGCGCGGCGTCGTGGCGCGCGCGGCGGCCAGCTCGCCCGCCCAGCCGGCGAACTCGGCGGCGCACAGCTGCGACTCGGTGCGGTCCCCGATGTACTCGGGGTCGTTGAAGGCCACCAGCTTGTTGGACCAGGCGAAGATCCTCTCCCGGTCCTCCAGCGGCGCGCCGAGCAGCTCGCAGATCGTGTAGAGCGGCAGCGGCGCGGCGAAGTGCTCGACGAAGTCGCACTCGCCCAGCTCCGCCGCCTCGTCGATCAGCTGGTTGCAGATCTCCCGGATGTGGTCCTGCAGCCTGCCGATCATCCGCGGCGTGAAGCCCTTGTTGACCATGCCGCGCAGCCGGGTGTGGTCCGGCGGGTCCTGGAACAGCATCATCTGCCCGTACAGCGCGATGTCCTCGTCGCTGAACTCCTCGAACATCGCCGACCGCTCGTGCGAGGAGTACAGGTCGGGGCGGCGCGAGGCGCGCACCACGTCCTCGTGGCGGGTCACCGCCCAGAAGCCGTCGACCCCGTCGTTGGGGTCGGCGTGCCAGTGCACGGGGTCGTTGTCGCGCAGCCACGCGAACTGGCGGTGCGGGATGCCGCCCCGCTCGTACACGCCGGGATCGATGATGTCGATCTCGGGGGCGACGAAGGCGGGGGCGGGAGCTGTACGGGTCTCAGTGGCCATGGGTTTCCTTCGAGCCGGTGCGGGCTGGTCACTTCGAGGACGGGACGGTGGCTCCGTGTCGCGCCGCGCGGGGCCGGTCACCGGCGTCGGACGCCGGTCGGATGATCTTGTGATCGAACGCTTGCTTGGCATCCGGATATAGAACACGTTCTAACATGAGACTCCAGTCTCATCAAGGGTCCAGATGGTGGAGTGACCCGAATCGCATCGACCTGTCACGTTGCGGCGAGGCTTGCGCGCCGGACGTTTACCTATATGGGGCGGTGTAGGGCCGCCTGGTCGGGAATGTCACTTCTTGTACGCACGCCCGTTTCCGGGGATGGGAGGTCCCGCGATGTTTCTCGCACTGGTGGTCGGCGGGATCCTGGTGTACGCCGCCGTCGACCTCGTGAGGACGGCGCTCCGCAGACGCAGGGCACGGCGCGCGGCGCTGCCGCGGCCCCAGCTCTGGACGGAGCCGGAGTCGCTCACCGCGGCGGAGCTCGAACGCCTCGCGGGCGCCGAGCCCGAGGCGCTCATGTGGACCGAGGACGATCAGCGCTGGCTGGAGAGCCGCCGCATCAGCCTCCGCTCCTGACGCCTCGCCGGCGCGCGGTCAGCGCAGGACGTAGCGGAGGGGGTCGTCGGCGCCCTCGCGGCGGACGACGCCGCGGTTCTCCAGGGTGCGCAGGTGGGCGGCCGCCTCGCCGGCGGCCATGCGGCGGGCGCCGAGGGGCATCCGCTCCCACGGGTGCCGCCAGGTCAGCCCGGCGGTCACGTCCCACAGCGTGACGGGGCGCGACGACAGCAGCGCCGTCACCTCCGCCAGGCGCTCCTCGTGGTGGCCGATGATCTCCTGGGCGCGCCCGGACAGGCCCGTGAACCGGTACTGGTGCGCGGGCAGCACCTCGTCCGCGGACATCGCCGAGATCTTGTCCAGCGAGCCGAGGAAGTCCGACAGCGGGTCCACGTCCGGGGTGTCGTACGGGTAGAGCCCGATGTGCGGGGTGATGCGCGGCAGGACGTGGTCGCCGGTGAACATCCGGTCGCCGTCCTCCAGGTGCAGGCAGATGTGGCCGGGGGAGTGCCCGGGCGTCCAGATGACGCGCAGCCTGCGGCCGGGCAGGTCGACCAGCTCGCCGTCGTCCAGCTCGCGGTCCGGGATCGCCGGCGGGTCCACCCGCGGCTGGTCCATCCCGGCGGCCAGTTCGGAGTCGGCGGCTCCGGCCCGGCGCATCGAGGTCAGCTCGAACGAGCGGCGCTCCTCGTGCCCGAGGCTGGTGTGGAACAGCCGGACGATCTCGGTGTCGGCGCGGTGCATCGCGATCCACCCGCCGGACGCCTCGCGGACCCGCCCGGCGAGCCCCGCGTGGTCGGGGTGGAAGTGCGTGACGACGACCCCGCGCACGTCGGCGACGTCGATCCCGAAGGTGCCGAGCCCGTCGCGCAGGGCGGTCCAGGCGTCCTCGTGCTGCCAGCCCGCGTCGATGAGGACGGGGCCCTGCGGGCTCTCCACCGCGTACACGAGCGTGTAGGCCAGCGGGTTGCCCGGAATGGGGACGGGAACGCTCCAAAGCCCCCCGCCGAGATCCTCGGGTACCGGCTCCACGGGACCGCCTTTCGCGCCCAATCCGGTCGGGCGAGTCGGTTGTGGGGACCCTAGCGGAGCGCGGAGCGGCGCTCCGCCTCCGGGGTCCCCACACGTCGGGGGTACTGCGCGTCGGGGGGTACTGCACGTTGGGGGTACTGCGCGTCGGAGTGGTGCCGCGCGTCGGAGGTGCCGCCGGTCAGACGCGCTCGATGATGCTGGCCGTCGACAGCGCGCCGCCGCAGCACATGGTGATCAGCGCCGTCTGGGCGTCGCGGCGCTCCAGCTCGTGCAGCGCCGTGGTGATCAGCCGGGCGCCCGTCGCGCCGACCGGGTGGCCGATCGCGATCGCGCCGCCGTTGACGTTCACGGTGTCCATGTCCGGCTTGTGCACCGACGCCCAGGACAGCGCCACGGACGCGAACGCCTCGTTGACCTCGGTGATGTCGATGTCGCCCATCGTCATCCCGGCACGCGCGAGGACGCGCTCGGTCGACTGGACCGGCCCGTCCAGGTGGTAGTACGGCTCGCCGCCGACCAGCGCCTGCGCCCGGATCCGGGCGCGCGGCCGCAGCCCCAGCTCGAACGCCTTCTCCTCGGACATGACGACCACCGCGGCGGCACCGTCGGAGATCTGCGACGAGGTGCCGGCGGTGTGCAGCGACCCCTCGCCGAGGACGGGCTTGAGCTTGCCGAGCCCCTCCTTCGTCGTCTCGCGCAGGCCCTGGTCCCGGGTGACGGTCCGGGTCTCCCCGGTCGGGTTCCCCTCGGCGTCCAGCACGGGCGCCTCGATCGGGACGATCTCCCGCTCGAACCGGCCGTCCGCCCACGCCTTCGCGGCCAGTTGCTGGGACCGCGCGCCGAACGCGTCCAGGTCGTCGCGGGTGAGGCCGCGCCGCTGCGCGATCCGCTCGGCCGCCTCGAACTGGTTCGGCATGTCCAGCGACCAGTCGTCCGGCCGCGGGTTGTGCGGCAGCACGTTGGTGCCGAGCGGCGCGCGGCTCATCACCTCGACGCCGCAGCCGATCGCGACGTCGACGACGCCGGCGGCGACCTGCGAGGCGGCCAGGTGGACGGCCTGCTGCGCCGACCCGCACTGCGCGTCGATCGTGGTGACCCCGGTCTGCCAGGGCAGGCCCGCGTACAGCCAGGCGTAGCGGCCGATGTGCGAGCCCTGCTCGCCGGCCTGCGTCACGCAGCCCGCGAAGACCTGCTCCACCTCGGCGGCGTCGATGCCGGCGCGCTCGACGGCGGCGATCAGCGTGTGGGACAGGACGGCCATCGGCTTCAGTCCCGCCAGCCAGCCGTTGCGCTTCCCGAGCGGCGTGCGCACCGCCTCGACGATCACCGGGGTACCCATGCGGTCTCCTTCTAGAACGGGATTCGCCTTCGACTGTAACGAGTTCTACTTTCCGCCGGAAGCCCCGTCCCGCCCATCGGGATCACCGGGCCCCGGGGGACCGCCCACCGGGCCGGTACCGCACCGGCAGTTCCTTGACGCCGTTCAGCCAGGCGGAGCGCAGGCGGCGGGGCTCGCCGGTCCGGGCGATGTCCGGCATGCGGTCGGCGATCGCGTCGAACATCAGGCCGATCTCCAGGCGGGCCAGGTTCGCGCCGATGCAGTAGTGGGCGCCGGTGCCGCCGAAGCCGAGGTGCGGGTTGGGGGAGCGGGTGATGTCGAACGTCCCCGGGTCGTCGAAGACCTCCTCGTCGAAGTTCGCGGACGAGTAGTACATCGCCACCCGGTCACCCGCCCTGATCCCGACGCCGCCGAGTTCGGTGTCGCGGACGGCGGTGCGCTGGAACGCGGTCACCGGCGTCGCCCACCGGACGATCTCGTCCGCGGCGGTCTCCGGGCGCTCGGCCTTGAACAGCTCCCACTGGTCGGGGTGGTCGAGGAAGGCGATCATGCCGTGGGTGATCGCGTTGCGGGTGGTCTCGTTGCCGGCCACCGAGAGAAGGATCATGAAGTAGCCGAACTCGTCGTCGGTGAGGCCGCGGCCGTCCACGTCGGCCTGCACGAGCCTGGTGACGATGTCGTGCGCGGGGCAGCCGCGCCGCTGCTCGGCGAGGTTCATCGAGTAGCCGATGATCTCCGCGGCGGCGCAGGCCGGGTCGGCGTCGTACTCGGGGTCGTCGTAGGCGAGCATCTGGTTGGACCAGTCGAACAGCCTGCGGCGGTCCTCCTGCGGGACGCCCATCAGCTCGGCGATCGCCTGCAGCGGCAGCTCCGCGGCGACCTCGGTGACGAAGTCGCCCTCGCCGCCCCGGCTTAGGGCATCGGCGACGATCCGCTCCGCGCGCTCCTGCAGCGCGTCGTGCAGGCCCTTGACGACGCGGGGCGTGAAGCCGCGCGAGACGATCTGGCGCAGCTTGGCGTGCTGCGGCGCGTCCATGTGCAGCAGCAGGTTCTCGCGCTGGAGGTCCAGCTCGTCGCGCCCGAAGGTCTCGTTGAACCGGATGACCGCGCCGTTGGCGGCGGCTGAGAACAGCTCGGCGTCGCGCGAGACCTCCTTGACGTGAGCGTGCTTGCTGATCACCCAGAAGCCGTCGTCGTCGAAGCCCGTGCGGCCGCGCGGCTGGGCGTTCCACCACGGGCGGGCCGTGCGGCGCAGCGCGGCGAACTCGGCGAGCGGCACTCGCTCGGCCATCAGGTCCGGGCAGCAGAAGTCGAACCCGGCGGGGACGGCGGTCTCCGGTGCGGTGGCGGTCATGCGAGGTTCCTCCCGATACGCGGCGCGAGAACGTCCGGTCCGCTCACCGTAGAACCCGTTTCAGCGGCCAGGCAAGAGTGAATGAGACTCAAGTCTCGACAGCAGTCTCGCTCTGGCGCCCGCCTGCCGAGGCGGCGAAGATATCCCTTTCCATCAGGCGAAATCCGTCCGCGCCCGCGCTGCCATGAACCCGTACCGGAACTCAAGATCTCGCCGTGGTGACCTTCCTCACCGCGGCTCCGTCCGTGAATAAGAACGCGTTCTAGTTCGAGGATTCGCACCAGGGCGTTCGGGTGCCGCGGCCGTCCATTAGCCTGGGGCGTGCACTCCCCCCGCGCCGGAGACGTCCATGCCCGCTGATTTCGACGAGCCCGTGTTCGACGAGGAGTTCGTCAGGAACGCCGCGTTCACCGAACCCTCCGCGCGCGAGCGCGCTCAGCCGCCCCGCCGCACGCGGCGCTTGCGCCCCGCCGGGCGCCCTGCCGGCCGTCCCGCCGGGCGCCTGCGCGGCCGCCTCGGCGTCCGCGCCTGGCGGGCCCGGCGCCGGTACCGCGGCGAGCCGAGCCACCGCCGGGCGGTCATCCAGGTGATCGGCGGCGTGCTCGTGCTGGTGGCCATCTCGATCGCGCTGTGGTGGTGGCAGTCGGGCTCGCGCAGGAGCGACGACGGGAACCCGGTCGGCCCCGCGGCGACCATCATCGTCTCCCCGCTGCCCTCGGCCCCGCCCGCCGTGACGGAGATACCGCGCGCCGCCGCGCCCGCCGTGCCGAGCCTGCCGGACGTGCCCGCCGGCTGACGCGTGGCCCGTCGATCGGCGCGGTGCCCGTCGATCGGCGCGGTGCCCGTCGATCGGCGCGGTGCCCGCCGGACGACGCCATGACCCGTGGCCGGAAGCGGCTGGTCCGGCAAAGTACTCATTCGGGATGAGTGTGACTACTCACCGCGAATCAGGCTAGAACGCCTGGTCGGTCTTCCGTAGGGTCTCCCTGTCCGGACGCGGCAGGGCCCGCGAACCTGGCTTTCCCACACAGGACGAGGACCGGGGGACCAGCCCATGAGAGCCCGCATCACCGCCGTCGCCGCGCACCTGCCGCCGCGCGTGCTCACCAGCGCCGAGGTCGAGGCCCGCGTCGCCGCCGAAAGCCCCGGCTACCGGCCGCACCCCACGATCGTGGAGCGGATGACCGGGATCCGGGCCCGGCACGTCATGGACGACGGCGAGCAGGCGTCCGACCTGGCCGTCGCCGCCGCCCGCCGGGCGCTCGACCGGCGCGGCATCGGCGCGGGCGCCGTCGACCTGCTCATCTTCGGCTCCGCGTCGCAGGACCTGATCGAACCCGCCACCGCGCACATCGCCGCCGCCAAGCTCGGCGCGTCCTGCCCGGTGTTCGACATCAAGAACGCCTGCAACAGCTTCCTCAACGCCCTCCAGACGGCGGACGCGCTGATCCGCACCGGCCAGCACGAGCGGGTGCTGGTCTGCACCGGCGAGAGCCCGTCCCGCGCGATCCGCTGGACGGTGCGCGACCGCGCCCAGTTCGCCGACGCGTTCGCCGGCTACACCCTCTCCGACGGCGGCGCCGCGATGCTCGTCGAGGCCGCGCCCGACGGCGGCATCTTCTACCGCGACTTCGCCGCCGTCTCCAGCGCCTGGCGGATCGGCACCCTCCCCGCCGGCGGGTCGATGCACCCGCGCGACCCCGAGTACGCCTACTTCAGCGGCGACGGGCGGCGGCTCAAGGACGCGTTCCTCGCGGCCGGCCCGGAGATCTTCGCCAACGCCCTCACCAAGACCGGCCTGACCTGGGACGACTTCGCGGTCGTGGCCGTCCACCAGGTGACCCTGCCGTATCTGGAGGTGCTGCGGGAGACGCTCGGCGTCCCGCCCGACCGGCTCGTCGTCACGCTGCCCGAGCACGGCAACGTCGCGTCCGCGAGCCTGCCGCTCCAGCTCGACACCGCGATCGCGGAGGGGCGCTGCGGCCCCGGCGACCGCGTCGCGCTCATCGGCCTGGCCGGCGGCGTCAGCCTCGGCGTCATGTTCGCGGAGCTGTGACGATGTCCCCGACCATGCCCCCGACCCCGCCCCCGACCACGCCCCCGGCCGCCCTCCCGGTCGAGCCGCCCGCCGAACCGGGCGCCATGAACCTGTGGGTCGTCGTCCCCGCGTTCGACGAGGAGCGCTCGATCGGCGCGACCCTGCACCGGCTCGCCGCGCAGACCGACCCCGGCTTCACGCTCGCCGTCGTCGACAACGGCAGCCGCGACGGGACCGCCGCCGCCGTCCGGGCGTTCGCCGAGGAGCACCCGGAGATGGACGTCCGGATCGTCCCGGAACCGGAGAAGGGGACGGGCGCCGCCGCCGACACCGGCTTCCGGCACGCCATCACCGCCGGGGCCACCCACATCGCCCGCACCGACGCCGACTGCCTGCCCGCCCCCGGCTGGATCACCGCCGTGAAGCGGGCCTTCGCGGACGGCCTCGAGATGGTGTCCGGCCCGCTGCGCCCCCGCACCGACGAGTTCCCGCTGAGGCTCTGGGAACGCCGCCTGCTGCCCGCCGTGATCGGGATCGCCGCGACGTTCGGCCGGTTCCGGCCCGGCAACCAGGACCCGCTGTACCTCGGCCCGTACGTGATGATGCCGGGCTGCAACGTCGCCATCACCGCCGACCTGTACAAGCGGGCAGGCGGGTTCCCGCGCACCCGCATCGAGGACGTCCACGAGGACCGCGCCCTCGTCAACCGCGTCCGCTACCTGACCGACGCCTACGGCCTCCGCAAGGACGTCGCCGTGTACGGATCCGTCCGGCGGCTGCGCGCGTTCGGCCTGGTCAAGACCCTCGGCTGGTACGCCGACCACCGCTACATGCCCGAGGTCGTGGACATCCGATGACATCCCCCGACTGGGAGCGGCGGCTCTACCTGACCGCGCATCCCTTCGCGTATCCGCTGCTGAGAGCGCTCGCCCGGCGCGGGCCGATCGTCCGCGTGCCGGGGCTCGGCGTCGTCGTGAACGCGGCGCCGCTCGCCCGCGAGGTGCTGATGGACGGCGAGACGTTCCGCAAGGACGGCCCCGGCTCGCCCGGCGACCTGTGGACGCCCGTGCTCGGCCCGTCCGTCCTGCTGAACATGGAAGGCGACGCGCACCGCGCGCTCCGCCGCCGCCTGACCGACCTGTTCACCCCGTCCTACACCGACGCGCTGTGCGCGCGCGTGCTCGCGGAACCGCTGGCGGGGCTCGCCGACCGCCTCGCGCGCGGCGCGACCGTCGACCTCGTGGACGCCGCGCGCGTCATGGCGGGCGCCGTCATCAGCGAGGTCATCGGCCTGGACGCGGGCACGGAGGCGGACTGGCGGCACCTGTTCGAGCAGGGCGAGCGGATCGTGTCGATGGTGTCGCTGCGGACGCGGCGCCTCAGCCCGGCCCAGGTCGAACGGGCCCGCGCCGTCCTCGACCCGCTCGGCGCCATCGCCGCCAAGTCCTACGCCGGCGGCGACGAGTCCACGGTCATGGGGCGGATGCGGACCCTCGGCCTCTCCGAGGACGAGGCGCGCGGCGCCGCCGGCGCCTTCTTCCTCACCGGCACCGAGACCGTCGCCACCCTGCTGCCCCGCCTGATCGCGCTGCTCGCCGACTCGGGGCAGCTGCCGAGGGTCGCCGCCGCGCGCGGGCTGCTCGACCGGGCGATCGACGAGGCGATGCGCGTGACCACGCCGACCCCGGTGATGCTGCGGAGCGTGCACCGCCCCGCGATCGTCGGCGGCGTCGCGATCCGCCCGGGGGACCGGGTGCTCATCGCCACGCACAACTGCTGCCGCGACCACGGCCCTTTCGACCTCGAACGCCCGCACCCGCCGGAACTCCGGCGCCTCTGGTTCGGCGCCGGCCCGCATTTCTGCATCGGCTACCCCCTCGCCATGGCGCAGATCCGGCGGGTCGCCCGGACGGTCCTCGATGCCGCCCCTCTGCGCATCACCGGCCGCGCCGCCGCCCGCGGCGTCCTGATCCCGACGTACCGCCATCTCGCCGTCCGTTCGGAGGCCGTCGCATGACGCTCGTCCGGCGATTGCTCGACCAGGCGGCGCGGACACCGGACGGCGTCGCCCTGGTGTCCGGGAACGGCGCGCAGCTCACGTACGGCGAATTGCGGCGGCAGGTTCTCGCCGTCCGGCACGGGCTCCTTTCCGCGGGCCTCGCGGAAGGCGACGGGGTGCTCTTCTCCGTCCGCCCGTCACCGGAATCCCTCGTTCTCGCGCTGGGCGTCGTCGCCGCCGGCGGAGTCGTCGTGTTCGCCGACCCCGGGGCCGGGCCGGAAATGTTCACGGCGCGCCTCCGGCTGGCGCGACCGCGCTGGTCCGCCGCGGAATCGGTGCTCTATGCGGGCAGCCGGCTGGGAATGGTCCGCGCCTACGCGCGGCGGCGCGGGCTGCTGCTCCCGAACCTCGGCGAACTGCGGATCCCCGGCGAGGACCCGATACGGCACGTCCACGTCGGCCGCCGCCTCCCGGGAGTGCCGAGAGGCTCCCTCCCGCTCGCCGACCTGCTGCGCGGCGACGCCCCGGAGCCGGAAAGCGACACCGACCCCGGCGCGCCCGCGGCCGTCATCTTCACCTCGGGGACGACCGCGGCACCGCGCGCCGTCGTCCATTCCCAGGCGTCCCTCGCCGCGGCCCTCGGCCTTTTCCGCGACCGCATGCCCCTCGGGCCCGGCGACGTCGTCCACACCGACCAGCTGATGCTCGGACTGCCGACGCTGATATCCGGCGCCCGGTGGTCGATGCCGCCGCTGTTCTGCCCGCCCGCCGATTTCGTGCGCCTCATGCGCGAACGCGGCGCCACGCACACGTTCTGCGTCCCCGTCCATCTCGCCGAGATCCTGGACGCGGCGCCGGAACTGCCGCCGTCGCTCCGGTACGTCCTGCTCGGCGCCGCACCCGCGCCCGCCGGAATCCTGGAACGCGCGACGAGAGCGACGTCCGCCGAAGTGCTCTCCGTCTACGCGATGACCGAGATCCTGCCGGTCGCGATCGCGTCGGCCGAAGAGAAACTCGCGCACACCGCGTCCGGCGCCGAAGGCGACCTTCTTGGCGCTCCCCTCCCCGGGGTCGGAGCACGGCTCGCCGATGACGGAGAACTGGTCCTCTCCGGCCCGAACCTCTGCCGCGGCTATCTCGGCGCGGAACCGTTCGAAGAACTCGCCACAGGCGACCTGGCCCGCCTCGACAACGGGCGGATCATCCTGACCGGCCGGAAGAAGGACATGCTCATCCGCGGCAAATTCAACCTCTACCCCGGCCTCTACGAGCCCGCGATCGCCGCGCTGCCCGGCGTCGACGAGGCCGCGATCGTCGGCGTTCCCGACCCCGCCACCGGAGACGAGGAGGTCGTCCTCGCCGTGACCGGCACCGCCGACCCCGCGCGCCTCCGCCGCGAGCTCCCCGCCGTCATCGACCACGACGCGCTGCCCGACCGCGTCATCGTCCTCGACGCGCTGCCCCGCTCCGGCCGCACCCGCAAGCTCGACCGCGACCGCCTTCGCGACCTCGCGACGCGGCACCGGGGGAGGCCCGGATGAGGATCGCGGTCACCGGCGCGTCCGGCTTCGTCGGCGGCGCGGTCTGCCGCGCCCTGACCTGCCGCGACATCGCCGCCCTCGGGTTCGGCCGGCGGCCGTCCGTTCCGCCCGGCCACCTCGCCGGCGCCGCCTACCGCTCCTGGGACCTCACCCGCGGGCCGATCCCGCACGCGCCCGCCGTCGACGCCGTCGTCCACTGCGCGGGCAGCGTCACCGACTGGGGACAGCCCGCCGACCTGTTCGCCGCCAACCTCACCGGCACCCGCAACGCCCTCGCGTCCTTCCCCGGCGCGCGCTTCGTGCACGTCAGCACCGCCAGCGTGTACGACCCGTACCGGCCCAGCGTCATGGTCACCGAGGACCAGGCGCCCGTCGGCCGCTACCTCAACGCCTACGGCGCCTCCAAGGCCGCCGCCGAACGGCTCGTGCTCGGGCGCGAGGCGATCGTCCTGCGCCCGCACGCCGTCTACGGTCCGGGCGACACCACGCTGCTGCCGCGCGTCCTGTCCGCCGTCCGGGGCCCGTTCCTGCCCGCCGTCGGGACGGGCCGCCAGCGGATCAGCCTGACCTCGATCGCCAACCTCGTCCAGGCGTGCCTGCTCGCCGCGACCGGCCCCGTCGCGTCCGGCGTCTTCAACGTCGCCGACGCCGCCCCGGTCGTCATCGACGACGCGTTCCGCGACATCCTCGCCGAACGCGGCGTCGCCGCCCGCCCCGTCTACATACCGGCGGGCCTCGCCCGGCCCCTCGCCGCCGTCGCCGAGGGCGCGTTCCTGCTGGCCCGCCGCCCTGGACCGCCGCGCCTCACCCGCTACGCCATCAGCCACCTCGCCGTCGAGCGGACGCTCGACATCACCGCCGCCCGCGACGTCCTCGGCTACGCCCCGCACGCCGCCGCCTTCGCCGGAGCCGCCGCCTGGTGATCGTCAACTGCCGGTTGACGATTCTGGATCGTCAACCTATGGTTGACGCATGAGCGAACCCGCGCAGACCGGCGTCCAGATCCGGCTGGACGACCTCATCGCCGCCATCAAGAAGGTCCACCCCGACGCCCTCGAACAGCTCACCAGCGCCGTCGTCGCCGCCGAGCACCTCGGCGAGGTCGCCGACCACCTCATCGGCCACTTCGTCGACCAGGCCCGCCGTTCCGGCGCGTCCTGGACCGACATCGGCAGGAGCATGGGCGTCAGCAAGCAGGCCGCGCAGAAGCGGTTCGTCCCCAAGGGGCTGACGGGCGACCTCGACCCGTCCCAGGGGTTCTCCCGCTACACGGTCCGCGCCCGCAACGTCGTCGTCGCCTCGCAGAACGAGGCCCGCGCCGCCGGCAGCCCGGAGATCGGCCTCGCCCACCTGGTCCTCGGGCTGCTCGCCGACCCCGAGTCGCTCGCGGCCAAGGCCATCACCGCGCAGGACGTGCTGCTCGACACCGTCCGGCAGACCGCCACCGCCGCGCTGCCCCCGGAGTCTGACCAGCTGCCCGCCCTCATCCCCTTCGACCAGGACGCCACGAAGGTCCTCGAACTGACTTTCCGCGAGGCCCTCCGGCTCGGCCACAACTACATCGGCACCGAGCACATCCTGCTCGCGCTCCTGGAACACGAGAACGGCACCGGCGTCCTCTCAGAGGCCGGCGTCTCCAAGCCCGCCGCCGAAGCCCACATCACCGCCGCCCTCTCCGCTCTCCTCGCGGACCGCACGCAGTAGCCGTCCCACCCACCCGAAGCCCCCGAGCGCCCTCGCCACTCGGGGGCTGCAACCTGTGCGCGGCGCGGGTGGGAGCGAGTGGTCGCCGGTTTGGTTACGCGATCGTCCTGGGTGTTCGCGGAGCGGATGGGGATCGGGGATTTCTCGGTGCTGGTGTTCGTGGGGCCTGGTCCGGGATTCGCGAGCGGACTGCGTGTTCATAGGGCGGACCAGAAGCAGGGGCGGAGTCAAAGGGCGAGACGAGGAGCAGCGGCGGATGAGTGTCCGTCCGCGGTTGTGTGTCCGGGAGTGTTCCCGCGGTGGGTTGGGAGTGGTGGTCCCGCGGCGGGTCGGATAAGGCGATGGCAGCGGGCTGGTTGGGCGGCGGGCTGATGGGGCGGCGGGCTGATGGGGACAGGGTGAGCGGAGGAGCGGGGCGGGTGGAGGCGCGGGGTGAGTGGAGGAGCGGGGTGAGCGGTGGGGCGGAAGCTGCGTGGGGCGGGAAGGGCGTGGGAGCTGCAAGAAGTGCGTCGGGGGTGTTCTGTGGGGGGTGTTGTTGTGATTGGGGTGGATGGGTGTTCGGGTGGTGGGGTGGCGCTGGCGTACGGGGCCGCCCCTCCAAAGTCAAGGGCGCCTTCGGCGTCGCTTCGCGATGGACTTCGTCCACCCTTGACTTTGGAGCCTCTGCGGCCCCTGAGGCAGCGTTAGGGGCAGGCTCCGCCTGCCCCGCCCCGGGTCGCGCCACCCCACCACCCCCTTCCGCAAGGGAGATCGAGCGGCTCTTATCGATGGTCTCGCTCTGTCCGACCTCTCTGGGAGGTTGTGAGGCATGGACGTCACCATGCAACTGGTCATCGACTGCGCCGAGCCGAAGAGGATGGTGGCCTTCTGGTGCGAGGCTCTTGGATACCTGCCCGAGCCGCCCCCCGATGGTCACACCAGTTGGCGAAACTATTGGACGGCATTAGGAGTGCCCGAGGAAGAGTTGCCCGCCGGGGCCGGTGAGGTGCCGGAGTCGATCGTGGATCCAGCGGGACAAGGGCCCCGGGTGTGGTTCCAACGCGTCCCTGAACCAAAGGTCGTGAAGAACCGGCTGCACCTGGACCTGAAGGTGAGCGGCGGTCGAGCCGTCCCATTGCCCGTTCGTGTTCAGCGGGTCAATGCCAAGGCGGCACGTCTGACCAGCGCAGGCGCCACGGTGCTGCGGACACTGGGCGGGCCGGACCTGGATCACTATGCCATCGTCCTGCTGGATCCAGAAGGAAACGAGTTCTGCGTTGCTTGACCTGTAAGAGGTGCCCTGCTGTTGCGGACCGCGGGTGTTGTGATGTGGGCGCGAGGGCATGCCCATCCACCGATCCACCCCATCTGATTGATGCGGGTGAATCGGTGCAGGAGAGCAGCGCTGCCGTTATGCGGCCCAGTCGAGGGCGGGGTTGTCGGGTGGGCCGATGTTGCCCGGTGGTCCGGCCCCCTTCGTGCCTCGCGCGTCGGCTGGTGGGAGTAGCCGGTAGAGGTATCGCCCGTCGTGATCCTTGGTGATCTGGATCTGGTCGGGGTTGGTGTGCTTGAACCGGTTGTGCCACCCGCAGGTGAGTGCGAGCTGATCGATGTCGGTCGGCGATCGTCCGAGTGCCCACCCGTGGACATGGTCGACCTCGCACAGCGTCCCAGGCACTTCACATCCCCGCACAGCACACGAGGGGTAGAGCGTTTCCAGCACCTGTCGTTGTGCTGCGGAGGCGAACCGTTCCCGATATCCCAGGTAGAGCGGGGTGTTTCCGCGGCCGAGGAGCAGGGGTGAGACTCCGGCGGCCAGGGCGATGCGTCGGGCTTGGGCGGCGGGGATGGGGGTGCCGTCGGTGAGGCGGGCCGGGGCGTTGCCTCCGGTCAGGGTCTCCAGGTCGCAGATCACGGTGACCTTGGAAGCCTTGTGACCACCCGACAGCACGCTCGACAGTGCCGCTGCGGTGCGTTCGGGGAGGTCGCGGCGGTCATCAGGCCCGGCCGGCTTGGCCAGCGGAGCCAGAGTGCCGTCCCAGATCGCGGCGTCCTCAGGGTTCAGCCACCCTTTGACGTATCGGCCGCCGTCCAGTGAACGGGTGGTGGTGAGCCACGACTTGTCGTAGCCGCGCCGAGAATCCTCGTCGGGGGCGTCTTCGGTGTCGTCGCGTTCGGCGATGAGGTCGCGGATGCGGCGGCCGAACGCGGCGACCTTCCCGGCGGAGAAGCCCTGGTCGACGAAACCGAGGAGTGTTGTCTCGGCCTCGGCGCAGTCGTGGTCGTCCAGGCGGGAGACCGAGTCGGCGACCGTGACGGCGTAACCGTAAGACAGCTCCCCGGCTGCGAGCTGCTCGGCCACCTGCGGGAGCCGGTGCCGCTGCCGGGCGAGAGTGAGGCGCTCCTTCACCCGGTTGTCGCGCATGCCCAGCCGGGACCGCAGCCATGCTTGGGTGGAGGGATATCCCCACCGGGCATGCTCCTTGGTCGCGTCGACACGGGCGATGAAACCGGCGAGCGCGCTTTCCTGCATATCGGACGCGGCCACGAGGGCCTCAGTCAGTTCCAGGCACGCGGCTGCCGATTCCGGGGCTTCGCGTTGGGCGAGTTCAGTGGCGATGGTTGAGAGCGCGTTCACCAGTTCCATGGTGGACGCGGCCTCAAGCTCGACCGTCACTGATTGCATACGTAAATAGTACCCTGTGTGACCGACATTCATAGTCGTTCACGGCACATTCCGTCCGGTATTTTTCGGCGGGAAGGCGGCGGGCCCTTTTGGTGCGCCTTCCTGGAGGGGGCTTGGTCCCTTACGGAAGGGGGTGGTGGGGTGGCGCGACCCGGGGCGGGGCAGGCGGAGCCTGCCCCTTAACGCTGCCTCAGGGGCCGCAGAGGCTCCGAAGTCAAGGGTGGACGAAGTCCATCGCGAAGCGACGCCGAAGGCGCCCTTGACTTTGGAGGGGCGGCCCCGTACGCCAGCGCCACCCCACCACCCGAACACCCTTTCTCTGATAAACGCACCTGCCCGTCTCCATCTCATGGAAGGCTCGAATACTGCTCGCGAGAAGCCCGTCTGAGTGCCTCAATGAATAATCGCTTGAACGCCTAGATTAAGGACATATCGAACGCCCCATGGCTCGATGCTGATAGATCATCACAACTTCATCGAATACCTTTAGGTATGGCGCAGGGACGGGGTATGGCACGCGAAGTCAGATCTGGCGAAGCGTCGCTCGGTCAGCCCCGCTCTCTCGACCCGCTCGCGAGGCCGCGATGAGTTGGGGGCGTGGCGGTGGTCTGACTCTCCATGGAGTCCTTCATCAAGGTCAACGGCACGGCCCTGTGCGTGGAGACGTTCGGGGATCCGGCCGAGGTACCTCTTCTGCTCATCGGCAACACGATGCTCACCTGGCCGGATGAGCTGTGCGAACGCTTGGCGGCGGTACGGCGGTTCGTCGTCCGCTACGACCTGCGCGGCACCGGACGATCCGCAGCCGCCGACTCGTCCACAGCCGCCGACTCGTCCACTGGCGCCGACTCGTCCTCTGCCGCCGCATCCACCGTTCGGTCCTCTGCCGTCCAGCCCGGCGCTGACCCGGCTGACGGCGTTCAGGTGGACGACTCGCGGGTGGAGGGGGCCTCGGGCGGGTCCTCGGCGCTCGGCTACACGTTGCGCGATCTCGTCGCGGACGCGGCCGGGGTGCTGGACGCGCACGGGCTCGCGGCCGCGCATGTCGCCGGTTTCGGGACCGGCGGCTGGGTCGCCCAGCTCCTCGCCCTCGACCATCCCGGCCGCGTCGCCGGCCTCACGCTGATCGCGACCCGGCCGACCGCGCCGGGGCCGAACGATCCCGACCTGCCCGAGCACGCGCCCGAGCTCATGGCGCATTTCATGAACCGGCCCGCGGTCGACTGGAGCGACCGCGGGCAGGTCGTCGAGTTCATGGTCGGGAACGCGCGCCATCTCGCGGGGGCGGGGTTCGACGAGGCGGAGGCGCGGGCGGGGATCGAGCGGATCCACGACCGTGCCGACGTCGCGTTCCGCGACCCCGGGGAGGCCCTTCGAGGGGACCTGATGGGGACGGCGTTCGCCGCCATGGACTGCGGGCCGCGCTGGCGGGAGCGGCTCGGCTCCATCACCGCGCCGACCCTGGTGGTGCACGGAGAGGACGACCCGTTCTTCCCGCTCGGCAACGGCCGGGCCCTGGCCGCCAAGATCCCCGGCGCCGAGCTTCTCGTCCTGCCGGGCGTGGGCAACGAGCTTCCCCGGCGGACGTGGGACGCGCTCGTCTCGGCGCTCGTCCGCCACACGTCCTGACCCGGCGGCGGAATGGCCCGAATCCGGCGGGACATGGCCGGGAACCGGGTCGTCGGCGGCCGGGTGCGGCGGTGACGCTTGGCCTGTGAACGTGATCGAGTTGCGGCAGTACAGGTTGCGCCCGGGGCGGCGTGACGAGCTGATCGAGCTGTTCGACCGGGAGCTGGTCGAGCCGCAGGAGGCGGTCGGCATGACCGTGCTCGGCCAGTTCCGGGACCTGGACGATCCGGACAGGTTCGTCTGGCTCCGGGCGTTCGAGGACCTGGAGGGACGGGGCGGGGCGCTGCGCGCGTTCTACTTCGGCCCGGTGTGGAAGGCGCATCGGGAGCAGGCGAACGCGACGATGCTGGATTCGTCGGACGCGCGGCTCCTGCGGCCGCTGCGGCCGGTTCCCGGGCCCGGTCCGCGGCCGCCGGTCGGCGCCCCGGACCCGGGCGGCCTGGTCTTCGCGTTCCTGTGGTCGTTCGGTGATCGGCTGGCGGAGGTCGAGCCGTCGATGCTGGACGAGGTCGTTCCGCTGTACGGCCCGGACGCGCTCGCCTTGGCGACGCTGGAGGCGGAGAACGACTTCCCGGCGCTGCCCGTCCGCACGGGTGACGGCCACGTCGTCGTCATCGCCCGCCGAGAGGTGGAGCTTCCCGGCGGCGTGCCGGAGCCGCGGGTGCTGCGGCTGGCGCCGACCGGCAGGTCGGCGCTGCGCTGAAATGGCTGGCCCGGTCACCGCCCGGTCTGCTGAGGTGGGCCGGTGGACGGTCATCTGCATGGCGCGGACCTCGCGCGCGCCTACTTCGACGATCTCGTGCGGCCGTTGCTGGACGCGCACTTCCCGGGCGTTCCGTACGCGGCGGCGCGGCTCGGCTCCGGTTCGGACGTGCTGGCGTTCGACGACGCCACGAGCCGCGACCACGACTGGGGCTGCCGCCTGACGCTGCTGCTGGACGACGCGGCGGCGGGCGCGGTGCCGGACGTGTCGGCGATGCTGGAGCGGGAGCTGCCCGACCGGTACGGCGGCCACCCCGTGCGCTTCCCGGTCACCTGGGACCAGGCGGCGACCCACAAGGTGGACGTCTCGACCGTCGCCGCGTTCTGCCGGTTCCGGCTGGGCGTCGACCCGACCGGCGGGCTGTCGGCGCTCGACTGGCTGTGCCTGGTGGGACAGTGCGTCCTGGAGGTGACGGCGGGGCCGGTGTTCGCGGACGGGACGGCGACACTGGCCGGGATCCGCGAGACGCTGCGCCGCTACCCGCCGGACGTGGAGCGGTACGTCCTGGCGGCGTGGTGGCGGCGCGCGTCGCAGTGGATGCCGATCATCGGGCGGGCGGCCGAGCGCGGGGACGAGTCCGGGTCGCGGATCCTCGCCGCGAGGGTCGCGGAGGATCTGATCCGGCTGGCCTTCGCGCTGTCCGGCGAGTGGGCCCCGTACGGGAAGTGGCGCGGCACGGCGTTCAGGGAACTGCCCGTCGCGCGACGTCTGGCGGCCCCGCTCGATATCGCGGTGGCCGCGCCGGAGTGGCGGGAGAGGGAGGCGGCGTTGGCGGAGGCCGCCGAGGTCCTGCTGGACGTCCAGCGCGAGCGGGGGCTCTCGGCACCCGGCGACGCCGTCGTCCGGTTCTGGGACCGGCCGTACCGGACGGTCGATGACGCGGTCGCCGCCGGGCTGGCCGCGGCGATCACCGATCCCGAGGTCGCCGCGCTGCCACCGTACGTGGGGTCCGTCGAGCAGTGGGTCGACAGCGTGGACGTCCTCGCCCATGCCGATCGCCGCGCCGCCCTCCAGGTCGCGTACCGCACGTGGATCGGCGGCGTTTAGGAGAGCCGGAGCGCGAGGAAGAAGTCGACGCGGTCCTCCAGCCGGGCCAGATCGCGGCCGGTCAGGTCCTGGATGCGCTGGATCCGGTACCGGACGGAATTGACGTGCAGGTGCAGCTGTTCGGCGCAGCGCGTCCACGACCCGGAGTTCTGCAGGAACGTCTCCAGGGTGCGGATCAGGTCGGCCTTGTGCACCTCGTCGTATCTGCGCAGCGGGTCGAGCAGCCGCACCTTGAACATCTGCCGGACGTCCTCCGGCACGGTCGCCAGCAGCAGGACGTGCGTGGCGAGCTCGTCGTGCCGGACGACGCACACCGGGTCGGCGCGGCCGGAGGCGAGCCGCCGCGCGTAGCGGGCCTCGTCCACGGCTCCCCGCAGCCCGCCGGCCCCGGCGACGTCGCTGACGCCGACCGCGATCCCCGCGCCCGCGAGGCCCGGGGCGAGCGCGGCCAGCGCGGTCCGGACCGACGCGGCGACGTCCGGCACCGGACCGCCGGGCATCGGGACGAGCGCGACGGCCTCGTCGTCCAGCAGCCCCACGACGGGACGCGGGACGGGCATGACCTCGCCGAGCACGGACCGCAGCTCGCCGGGCCGCAGCGTCCCGCGCCCGGTGGCGGCGACCGCGACGTAGGAGCCGTGCGGGTCGAGCCCGGCCAGCTCCAGCCGCGGGACGATCTCGTCGGCCGCCGCGGCGGACACCACCAGCCGGACGAGCTCCTGCGCGAGCCGCCCCTCGGCGCTGAGCCGGTCGTCCAGCCGGGCCCGTTCGAGGGCGGCGATCGCGGCGAGCTCGGTGGTGAGGGCGCGGCGCTCGGCGGGCCAGTCGGCGTGGTCGCCCTCGCAGGCGACGAACCAGTCCGCGACGCGGGAGGTGGTGTCCTCCGCGACCGGGAAGACCGACACGCCGGAGGCGGCGAGGTGGTGCGGGAGCCGCGGCGCGGTGAGGAAGGCGCGGGCCAGCGCGGCGCCGTCGGGGGCGCCGGGGGGGCCGGCGACGACGCGTCCGGTGGCGGTCAGCACCCAGCAGCGCATCCCGAGGTCGCGGCCGACGAGGTCGAGGACGGCGCCGAGGCCGGCGCCCTCGCTCATCCCGGCGACGAGCCGGCGGTGCCGGTCCAGGACGGCGGTGAGGTCGGCGGCGCGCGCGCCGGACAGGTGCCGGACGACCTCCTCGGTGACCGTCGCGAACGCCACGTCCTCCGGGACCTTGAAGAGCGGGATCCGGTGCCGGCGGCAGGCGTCGACGAGGTCGTCGGGGATGGTGCCGCGGGCGAGGTCCCAGGCGGCCAGCGCGGACACCCCGGCCTCGGCGAGCGCGCGCACGAACACCTCGGAGTCCGCCGGTCCGGACCGCCAGACCAGGCCGGTCAGGACCAGCTCCCGGCCGCGGAGGTACCGCCCGGGTTCCGGCAGGTCGGTGGTGACCACCCAGGTGATCACCCGGTCGAGCAGGTCGCCGCCGGTGACGATCTCGAGCCGCAGCTCCGGCATGTCGAGCAGCGCGCGCAGCTTCATGGGACCAGTTAACCCATCGTTCACCACGCCGGGTGCCAACGGTCCGGGGCCGCGATTGGAGCAACGCACGAAAACACCGGCGTGAGCCGGGTCACGGTTCGGACGTCCTGTCCCTTCACCGCGTTCCGGGTTGCCGTATCTACTGGCGGCAATGACGCAGACGGGAACGACGGAGGCAGGGAGGTGCCGGTGAGGGAACGGCTCGATGTCACGGAGGGCGGGCTGCTGGCGTGCTGCGCGTCCCGCCGCTGGGCGGCCGAGGTCGCGGCCGGGCGGCCCTACGCGGACCTCGCGGAGCTCCGGGCCGCCTCGGCGAAGGCGCTCGCGGGCCTGGACTGGGCCGATGTCGAGGAGGCGCTCGCCGCGCATCCCCGGATCGGCGACCGGCCGCGCGGCGAGGGGCGGGAGGCGGCGTGGTCGCGGAGCGAGCAGTCCGGGATGGACGCGGCGGCGGCGGAGCTGCGGGCGGCGCTGGCGGAGGGCAACCGGGCCTACGAGGAGCGGTTCGGGCACGTCTTCCTCGTCTGCGCCACCGGCCTGAGCGCCGCCGAGATGCTCGCCGCGCTGCGCGGACGCCTGCGCAACGACGCCGGGGCCGAGCGGGCGGCCGTCCGGACGGAGCTGGCGAAGATCGTCGACCTGCGGCTGGCAGGGCTCGCCGGTGGACCGGAGGAGGACCGATGAGCCTGTCGACGCACGTGCTGGACGCGGCGAAGGGCCTGCCGGCGGCGGGCGTCGCGGTCAGGCTCGACCGGCGGGAGCCGGACGGGACCTGGACGGCGGTCGCCGAGGCCCGCACCGACGCCGACGGCCGGATCGGGGAGTGGGGCGCCGAGCCGGGCGTGGGCGTGCACCGGCTGACGTTCGACACGGCCGCGCTGTCCGACTTCTACCCGGAGGTCACCGTCGCGTTCACGATCGACGACGCCGGCCGGCACTACCACGTCCCGTTGCTGCTGAGCCCGTTCGCCTACTCGACCTACCGAGGGAGCTAGCCCGATGGCCATCGTTCTCGGCCCGAACCGCTACGGGAAGGCGGAGGTCCGCGTCGTCCGCGTCACCCGGGACGGCGGGACGCACCGCATCCGGGACCTGAACGTCGGGGTGTTCCTGTCCGGCGACATGGACGACGTGCACCTGACCGGCGACAACTCCGCCGTCCTGCCGACGGACACGCAGAAGAACACGGTGTTCGCGTTCGCGAAGAAGTACGGGATCGGGGAGCCGGAGGAGTTCGGGCTGCTGCTGGCGCGGCATTTCGTGGACTCGCAGCCGGCCGTCCACCACGCCCGAGTGCGGCTCGAGGAGTACGCGTGGGACCGCATCACCGGCCCGCACTCGTTCGTCCGAGGCGGCACGGAGGTCCGGACGGCGCTGGTCCACAGCGACGGGTCCGGCGGCTCCGGCGGCTCCGAGTCGGTGGTGTCCGGGCTGAGGGACCTGACCGTCCTGAACTCGACCGGCAGCGAGTTCCACGGGTTCGCCCAGGACGGGTTCACGACCCTCGAACCGACCGACGACCGCGTTCTCGCGACGGCGGTGACGGCGCGGTGGCGGCATCGCGGCACCGGCTCGGACTGGGACGCGTCGTACGCGGCCGCCCGCGCCGCGCTGCTGGACGCGTTCGCGACGACGCACAGCCTGTCGCTGCAGCAGACGCTCTACGCGATGGGCCGCCGGGTGCTGGAGGAGCGGCCGGAGCTGTGCGAGGTGCGGATGTCGATGCCGAACAAGCACCACTTCCTGGTCGACCTGGCGCCCTTCGGGATGGACAACGACAACGAGGTCTACTTCGCGGCGGACCGTCCGTACGGGCTGATCGAGGGCACCGTGCTCACCGACGACGCCCCGGACGCCCCGTCCGCGTGGCAGTGAGGAGGCGGCCGACATGGACTTCCTGCGCCCGGCGACCTGGGCGGACGCCCTGGCCGCGAAGCGCGAGACGCCCGCGGCGCTGCCGATCCAGGGCGGCACCGACGTCATGGTGGAGATCAACTTCGACGTGCACCGCCCGGCGGCGCTGCTGGACCTCACCCGGATCCGGGAGCTGGCCGGGTGGGACGAGGCGGACGGCCGCCTCCGGATCGGCGCGGGCGTCCCGTACGCGCGGGTGATCCGCGAGCTGGGGGAACGGCTGCCGGGCCTCGCCCAGGCGTCCCGGACGGTCGGCTCCCCGCAGATCCGGAACCGGGGCTCGGTCGGCGGCAACCTCGGCGCCGCGTCGCCCGCGGGCGACAGCCATCCGCCGCTGCTGGCGGGGGACGCGGTGATCGAGGTGGAGTCGGCGGAGCGCGGCGTCCGGATGATCCCGGCGACCGCGTTCTACGTGGGCGTGAAGCGGAACGCGCTGGAGCCGGACGAGCTGATCCGCGCGATCTGGACCGCTCCCGCGCCCGGCCCGCAGTACTTCTCCAAGATCGGCACGCGGAACGCGATGGTGATCGCGGTGTGCTCGTTCGCGGTCGCGCTGCATCCGGGGGAGCGCCGCGTCGGGACGGGCGTCGGCTCCGCCGCCCCCACGCCGCGCCGCGCCACCGCCGCCGAGGAGTTCATCTCCGGCGAACTCGACTGGGACGGCCGCGGACCGCTCTCCGACGCGGTGGCGCGGCGGTTCGGCGAGCTGGTCCGCGAGGCCGCCGCGCCGATCGACGACGTGCGCGGCACCGCGGAGTACCGCAGGCACGCCCTGGCGGTGATGGCGCGCCGCACGCTGACCTGGGCCTGGAACGAGCACCGCGCGGTGCGGAAGGAGGCGTCCTGATGCGCGTCAACGTCACCGTCAACGGCTCGCAGGAGACCGTCGACGACGTGTGGGAGGGCGAGAGCCTGCTCTACATGCTGCGGGAGCGGATGGGCCTCCCCGGTTCGAAGAACGCCTGCGAGCAGGGCGAGTGCGGGTCCTGCACGGTCTATCTGGACGGAGTCCCGGCCTGCGCGTGCCTCGTCGCGGCGGGCCAGGCCGAGGGGCGCGAGATCCGCACCGTCGAGGGCCTGGCGGAGGGGCGGCCGGGCGACGAGCGCCTCGATCCCGTGCAGCAGGCGTTCCTGGAGGCGGGCGCCGTCCAGTGCGGGTTCTGCACGCCCGGCCTGATCGTCCAGTCCCACGACCTGATCGAACGCAACCCCGCGCCGTCCGACGCCGAGATCCGCGAGGCGCTGGCCGGCAACCTGTGCCGCTGCACCGGCTACGAGAAGATCCTCGACGCGGTGCGGCTGGCGGCCCGGCGAAAGGCTGCACTCACGTGACGACCATCATCGAGAACGCGCACGTCGTGACCGTGTCCGGGGACGAGCACCCCGGCGGGCACCTCGTGATCGAGGGCGACCGGATCACCGCCGTCGGCGCCGGCCCCGCGCCGGACGTCCCGGGCGCCGACCGGATCGACGGGACCGGCTGCCTCGCCACCCCCGGCCTGGTCAACGCGCACCACCACCTGTACCAGTGGGCGAGCCAGGGCCTCGCCACCGACGGCACGCTGTTCGAGTGGCTCACGACCCTCTACAAGCCGTGGTCGAGGATGGACGCCGAGGTCGTCGCGGGCGCCGCGAGCGCGGGGCTCGGCTGGCTCGCGAGGTCCGGCTGCACGACCTCGTCCGACCACCACTACCTGTTCCCGCGCGGGCGCGGCGACCTGTTCGCCGCCGGGATCGAGGCGGCCGCGGAGCTGGGCGTCCGGTTCCAGCCGTGCCGCGGCTCGATGGACCGGGGCGAGTCGCAGGGCGGCCTCCCGCCGGACGAGGTCGTCGAGGACCTCGACACGATCCTCACCGAGACCGCGGCGGCGATCGACCGCTACCACGACGCCTCGTCCGGCTCGATGCTGCGCGTCTCGGTCGCGCCGTGCTCGCCGTTCTCCGTCACCCGCGACCTGCTCGTCCGCTCCGCCGAGCTGGCGCGCGAGAAGGGCGTCCGGCTGCACACGCACCTCGCCGAGACCCTCGACGAGGAGGAGCACACCACCGAGCAGTTCGGCATGACCCCGACCGAGTACCTGGACTCGATCGGCTGGCTCGGCCCGGACGTGTGGCTCGCGCACTGCGTCCACCTGCACGACACCGACATCAAGCGGCTCGCCGAGACCGGCACCGGCACCGCGCACTGCCCGAGCTCCAACGCCCGGCTCGGCGCCGGGATCGCCCGCGTCTCCCACCTGCTGGAGGCGGGCGCGGCGGTCGGGATGGGCGTGGACGGGCCGGCGTCGGCGGAGCTCGTCCCGCTCGCCGGGGAGATCCGGCAGGCGATCTACCTGCAGCGCGCCCGGTACGGGCCGGCCGCGCTGACCGCCCGGCAGGCCCTGGAGATGGCGACCCTCGGCGGCGCCCGCTGCCTCGGCCGCGAGGACGAGATCGGCACGCTGGAGCCGGGCAAGCTCGCCGATGTCGCGCTGTGGCGGGTCGACGGGTTCCACGCCGCCGTCGACGACCCGGTGGTCGCGTTCGCGTTCGGCGGCACCCCGCCGCTGGAGCGGCTGCTCGTCGGCGGCCGGACCATCGTCGCCGGCGACACGCTCGTCTCCGTCCCGCAGGACGTGGTCGGGCGGCGCGGCGCCGACGCGCACCGGCGCCTCATGCGGCTCGCGGAGGAGGTCCTCTAGATGGCGTCTCCGGTCAGGACACCCGGCCATGCCGCCGCCCCGGGCGACGGCGGCGTCGGCGACAGCCCGCTGCGCCCCGACGGCGCCCTCAAGGTCGCCGGCGAGTTCGCGTACGCCTCCGACCTGTGGATGGACGGGATGCTGTGGGGCGCGACGCTGCGCAGCCCGCACCCGCGCGCCCGCATCCGCTCGATCGACATCGGGCCCGCGCTGGCGGTGCCGGGCGTGCACGCCGTCCTCACCCACGAGGACGTCCCCGGCAGGAAGGTGTACGGGGAGGACCACACCGAGGACCAGCCCGTCCTCGCGATCGGGGAGGTCCGGCACCAGGGCGAGCCGGTCGCGGTCGTCGCCGCCGACCATCCGGAGACCGCGCGCCGCGCCATGGAGCGCATCGCCGTCGACTACGAGGTGCTGGAGCCGATCACCGACCCGCGCGCCGTGATCGCCGACCCGGAGGGGCTGAAGGTGCAGCCGCTCGGCGGCATCACCCGCTACCAGCCGGTCCGGGTCGGGGACGTCGACGCCGCGCGCGCTCAGGCCGAGGTCGTGGTGGCGGAGGAGTTCGAGGTCGGCATCCAGGACCAGGCGTTCCTCGGGCCGGAGGCGGGCCTGGCGGTCCCGTCCGAGGACGGCGGCGTCGACCTGTACGTGTCCACGCAGTGGCTGCACAACGACCTGTCGCAGATCGCGCCGTGCCTGGGCCTGGACGAGTCGCAGGTGCACATGACCCTCGCGGGGGTCGGCGGCGCGTTCGGCGGCCGCGAGGACCTCTCGGTCCAGATCCACGCGGCGATGCTCGCGCTGCACACCGGCAGGCCGGTGAAGATGTCGTACAACCGGTACGAGTCGTTCTTCGGGCACGTCCACCGGCATCCCGCGTTCATGCGGTACGAGTACGGCGCCACGGCGGACGGGAGGCTCGTCTACGCCGACGTCGAGATCATCCTGGACGGCGGCGCGTACACCTCGTCCACGCGGAACGTCACCGGGAACGCCGCGTCGCTCGGCGTCGGCCCGTACGAGATCCCGAACATCAGGATCGACGCGTACGGGGTCTACACCAACAACCCGCCGTGCGGCGCGATGCGCGGGTTCGGCGCGGTGCAGGCGTGCTTCGCCTACGAGTCGATGATGGACAGGCTCGGCGCGGCCTGCGGGCTGGGCCCGCTGGAGATCCGCCGCCGCAACGCCGTCTCGCAGGGGTCGAGGCTCGCGACGGGGCAGGTCATCGAGTCGCCGGCGCCGCTCGCGGAGATGCTGGCGCGGCTGGAGGCCATGCCGATGCCGCCCGCCCGCGACGCCCTGCCGGAAGGCGGGGCCGACATCCGGAACCTGCCGGGCGGCGCGTCCCAGACCACGCACGGCGAGGGGGTGGTGCGCGGCGTCGGCTACGGCGTCGGGATCAAGAACATCTGCTTCTCCGAGGGCTTCGACGACCTGTCCACCGCCCGCGTCCGGCTGGAGGTCATCGGCGGCGAGCCGACCGCGCTCGTGCACACCGCCGCCGCCGAGGTCGGCCAGGGGCTCGTCACCGTCCAGGCGCAGATCGCGCGGACGGAGCTCGGCGTCCGGAAGGTCACCATCGCCCCGGCGGACGACCGGGTCGGCGACGCCGGCTCGTCCAGCGCGTCCCGCCAGTCGTACATGTCCGGCGGCGCCGTCAAGGCCGCCTGCGAGGCCGTCCGCGCCGAGCTGCTCGCGCGCGCCGCCCGCCGCTACGGCCACGACGACCTCGCCGCGGTCGGCGGGAAGATCGTCTCGCGGGCGGCCGGTGTGCTCGGCGGCATCGAGGACGTCCTCGGCGACGGCGCCATCGAGGAGACCCGCGAGTACCACCACCGGCCCACCACCGCCATGGACCCGGCCACCGGGCAGGGCACCACCCACACCCAGCTCGCGCTGTGCGTGCACCGCGCCGTCGTCGACGTGGACGTGGACCTCGGCCTGGTCAAGGTCGTCGAGATGGCCGCCGTCCAGGACGTCGGCAGGATCCTCAACCGGCTGTCGCTGGAGGGCCAGATCCACGGCGGCTCCGCGCAGGGCCTCGGCCTCGCCCTGATGGAGGAGATCG
This sequence comes from Actinomadura nitritigenes, assembly GCF_017573545.1. Taxonomy (GTDB): domain Bacteria; phylum Actinomycetota; class Actinomycetes; order Streptosporangiales; family Streptosporangiaceae; genus Spirillospora; species Spirillospora nitritigenes. Next base: position 149,748 of record NZ_JAGEOK010000017.1, read on the forward strand.
TCGTGTCCGGCGGCGTCGTCCGCAACCCGTCCTTCACCGACTACCTCATCCCGACCATCCTCGACATGCCGCCGATGCGGCTCGACATCCTCGAGAACCCCGATCCGGACGCCCCCTACGGGCTCCGCGGCGCCGGAGAGCCGCCTACGCTCTCCTCCACGCCCGCGATCGTCGCGGCCGTCCGCGACGCCACGGGCCGGAGGCTCACCCGCGTGCCGGTCCGCCCGGAGCACGTGTCCCTGCCGACCCCCTACCGGGGGCCCGCCCCCTCAGGCGTCCAGGAGACCTCCGGCCGGTGATCGGCCGGCAGGGGACCGGAGCACGATCAGAAAGGGAGGGCGGCATGACCGGACGGATCGGCACCCACCGCGCATGGGCCGTCAACTGCTCGATCCTGTTCACCGACCTGCCGCTCCAGGAGCGGCCCGCCGCGGCGAAGGACGCCGGGTTCGACGCCGTCGAGTTCTGGTGGCCGTGGCCGGGCGTGCCCGTGCCGACCGCGTCGGAGGAGGACGCGTTCTGCCAGGCCGTCGAGGACGCCGGGGTCCGGCTCATCGGCCTGAACCTGTACGCGGGCGACATGCCGGCGGGGGAGCGGGGCGTGCTGTCGGACCCGGCGCGCGCCGCCGAGTTCCGCGCGAGCCTGGACGTCACCGCCCGCATCGCCGAGCGGACGGGCGTCCGGATGTTCAACGCGCTCTACGGGCAGCGCCTCGACGGCGTCGCCGCGTCCGAGCAGGACCGGGTGGCCACGCGGAACCTCGCCCACGCCGCCCGCGAGGTCGGCGCGTTCGGCGGGACGCTGCTGATCGAGCCGCTCGCGCGCGGCCTGAACGGCGCCTACCCGCTGGAGACCGCCGCCGACGCGATCGAGGTCGTGCAGCGCGCCCGCGCGGCCGGAGCCGCGAACGTGAGGTTCCTGCTCGACACGTTCCACCTGGTCAGCAACGGCGACGACGTGGAGGGGGCCGCCCGGCGGTACGCCGCCGACCTCGGCCACGTGCAGATCGCCGACGCCCCCGGCCGCGGCCGCCCCGGCACCGGCGGGATCGACTTCGGCGCGCTGTTCGCCCTCCTCGACGAGATCGGCTACACGGGCCGGATCGCCCTGGAGTACGTGGACCCGCGGCCGGACTTCGCCTGGATGGAGGACCACCGCGCATGACCTGCGACCCGTTCCAGGGCCCGGTGCGGTACGCGCTCAGGAGAGGAGCCGCGTGCTCTACGACCTGGTGATCCGCACGGGGCGGGCCGTCCTGCCGGACGGCGAGCGCCCCGCCGCCGTCGCCGTCGCGGGCGGCCGCGTCGCCGAGATCGCCGCCCGCGACGCGCCGCTGCCCGCCGCGTCCGAGACCGACCTCGGCGCTGCGGCGCTGCTGCCCGGCCTCGTCGACACCCACGTCCACGTCAACGAACCGGGCCGCACCGAATGGGAGGGGTTCGCGACCGCGACCCGCGCCGCCGCCGCGGGCGGCGTCACCACGCTCGTCGACATGCCGCTGAACTCGCTGCCCCCGACCGTCTCGGTCGCCGCGCTCGCGGCCAAGCGCGCCGCCGCGGCCGGGAAGCTGCACGTCGACGTGGGGTTCTGGGGCGGCGCGGTCCCGGGGAACGTCCCGGCGCTGCGCCCGCTGCACGACGGCGGGGTCTTCGGGTTCAAGTGCTTCGCGTCCGACTCCGGCGTCCCCGAGTTCCCGCCGCTGTCCCCCGCCGGGATGCGCGACGCGTTCCGCGAGATCGCCTCGTTCGGCGGGCTCGTCATCGTGCACGCCGAGGACCCGTCCGCGCTCACCGCCCCGGCGGACGGCGGGTACCCGGCGTTCCTCGCGTCCCGCCCGCCCGCCGCCGAGCGCCGCGCCGTCGAGCGGGTGATCCGGCTCGCCCGGGAGACCGGCGTGCGCGCCCACATCCTGCACCTGTCGGCGGCCGACTGCCTCGAACCCCTCGCCGAGGCCCAGGCGGACGGCCTGCCCGTCACCGCCGAGACCTGCCCGCACTACCTCGTCCTGTCCGACGGCGAGGCGGACGAGCCCTCCTACAAGTGCTGCCCGCCGATCCGCGGCGAGGCCAACCGCGACGCGCTGTGGCGGGGCCTCGCGTCCGGCGTCATCGCCTGCGTGGTCAGCGACCATTCGCCGTCCACGCCCGACCTGAAACAGGGCGACTTCGCCACCGCGTGGGGCGGGATCTCCTCGCTCCAGCTCGGCCTTCCCGCCGTCTGGACGGCCGCCCGCGCGCGCGGGCACGACCTCGCGACCGTCGTCCGCTGGATGGCCGAGGCGCCGGCCGCCCTCGCCGCCGTCCCCGGCAAGGGCCGCATCGCCGTCGGCGGCGACGCCGACCTCGTCGCGTTCGACCCCGACGCCGCCTTCACCGTCGACCCCGCCCGGCTGCACCACCGCCATCCCGTCACCCCGTACGAGGGCCGCACCCTCACCGGGACCGTCCGCACGACCTGGCTGCGCGGCGCCGTCGTCGGCGACGCGCCGTCCGGCCGCGTGCTCGACCGCGAGGAGGCGCCTTGAGCGACTTCACGTCCCTTCCCGACCTCGCCGTCCGCACCCTGGGCGGCTCGGTCACCGCCGCCAGCGACGAGTCCTTCGAGGAGAAGGAGAACCTGATCAACCCGTGGCCGCCGGCGTTCCGGCCCGGGACGTTCGGCCCGAAGGGCCAGGAGTACGACGGGTGGGAGACCCGCCGCCGCCGCGAGCCCGGCCACGACTGGGCGCTGGTCCGGCTCGGCCTGCCCGGCGTGATCCGCGGCGTCGTCATCGACACCGCCTGGTTCAAGGGCAACTACCCGCCGCACGCGTCCGTCGAGGCATGCGCGGCGGACGGGTACCCCGCCGACCCCTCCGGCGCCGGCTGGGTGGAGATCGTCCCGAAGAGCCCGCTGGAGGGCGACACCGCGCACGCCTTCCCCGTCGAGGCCGAGCGCCTCTTCACCCACGTCCGGCTGAACGTCTTCCCGGACGGCGGGATCGCGCGGATCCGCGTGCACGGCGACGTCGTCCCCGACCCCGCGTTCCTGACCGGGATGACCGTCGACCTGGCCGCGCTGGAGAACGGCGCCCGCGTCCTCGACTGCTCCGACAGGTTCTATTCGTCGCCGGACAACATGCTCTTCCCCGGCCTGCCGCGCAACCAGGCCGAGGGCTGGGAGACCGCGCGGCGCCGCGCGCCCGGCAACGAGTGGGCGCTCGTCCGGCTCGCCGCCCCCGGCACGATCCGGGTGGCCGAGATCGACACGACGCACCTGAAGTTCAACGCGCCCGCCGAGGTCTCCCTCACCGCGCCCGACGGCACGGTGCTGCTCCCGCGGACCCGCCTCCAGCCCGACGCCCGGCACCGCTTCCGCCTGGAGACGCCCGAGGTCTCGCACGTCCGCGTGGACATCCACCCCGACGGCGGCCTGGCCCGCCTCCGCCTCTGGGGCCACCTCAGCGCCGAGGGCGAGCGGCGGCTGACCGAGAGGCACCGCGGCCTCCTGCGGTAGCCGCCGCACGGCTCGGCGCGCCCGTCATGCCGGGGGACGCATCCCGTCGCGCACGACAGCGACGACGCGGTCGAGGCCGTCCGGGTCGGTGCCGCGCGCGAGGCAGCCCGCCATCAGGGCCTTGACGTCAGGGTAGGTGAGGCCGGCGCGGACGGCGCCGGCCTCCTGCGCGCGCCGCAGCAGGTCGCGCAGCCGGCCCTGGACGTCGTACCCGGCGTCGGCGGCGGCCTTGTCGAGGTCGTATCCGGCGCCGGTCAGCGCCTCCGACAGGCCGCAGTGCGCCGCGCCCTCGCGCACGAGCGCGTCGAAGAGCGCGAAGAACACCGCGCCCGGGTCCCGCGCCGCGGGCAGCGCGTCGATCCGGTCGAGGATCTCGCGCATCCGGTCGAGGAGGACGGCCGCGAACAGGTCCTCCTTCGTGGGGAAGTGCCGGCTGACGGTCCCGGTGCCGACGCCCGCGCGGTGGGCGATCTCGTGCAGCGGCACCGACAGCCCCTCGGCGGCGAAGACCTCCGCCGCGACCCGCAGCACCCGGGCCCGGTTGCGCCGGGCGTCGGCGCGCAGCGGCCGGCCGAGCGGCTCTGCCACGGTCTCCCACCTCGCTTCCCCTCTGGACAACCGGGACGGCCGTCCCGTATCTTCCCGGAACTAAGCGGGATGGCCATCCCGCTTATGTGGTTCCGGCAGGCCGAACGTATCGGAGGCGAGCCCGATGAGGGACGATCGCACGGCGGCGAGACGGCGCGACGGCGGGCGCGGCACGGGCCGCCCGCCCTGGACCGCGGACGAGATCCCCCGCCTGGACGGGCGGACCGCCGTCGTCACCGGCGCCAGCACCGGCATCGGCTTCGAGACGGCCGCCGAGCTCGCCCGCCGCGGCGCCACCGTGGTACTGGCCTGCCGGAACCCGGACCGGGCGGCTTGGGCGGCGGCCAGGATCCGCGCCGCCGCCCCGGACGCGTCGCTCGGCGTCCTGGACGTGGACCTGGAGTCCCAGGCGTCGGTGCGGAAGGCGGCCGCCCGGTTCCGCGACCGCCACGGCCGGCTCGACCTGCTCGTCAACAACGCCGGCGGCGTCCGGCCCCGGTACGCCCTGACCGAGGACGGCTTCGAGGCCACGCTCGCCACGAACCACCTCGGGCCGTTCGCGCTGACCGGCCTGCTCCTGGACCTGATGCTGGACGTCCCCGGCTCGCGCGTGGTGACGGTCAGCAGCATCGGGCACCGCCGCGGCGCGATCGCCTTCGACGACCTCCACGCCGAGCGCCGCTACCGCTTCCAGGCCGCCTACTTCCAGTCCAAGCTGGCGAACCTGCTCTTCACCTACGAACTGCAGCGCCGGCTCGCGGCCGCCGGGGCGGCGACGATCGCCGTGGCCGCGCATCCCGGCAACGCCCGCACGGAGTTCGGGCGCGACATGAACGCCGTGGTGCGGGCCGCGATGAGCCCGTGGGCGCGCCCGCTCACCTCATGGTTGCTGCAGAGCGCGTACAGGGGGGCGCTGTCACCGCTGCGAGCCGCGACCGATCCCGGCGCGGTCGGCGGCGACTACTACGGCCCGCCCGGACGCGCCCAGTTCACCGGCAACCCGGTCCGGGTCGAGTCCAGCCCGCGGTCGCACGACCGGGACGCGCAGGCGCGGCTGTGGCGGGAGTCGGAGCGCCTGACCGGGGTCGCGTACCCGCTGCCGCCGGGACCGCCGAGCCGGGCGGGGGAGTGACGCCGGCCGCCCGCGCCCGCCGGGCCTCCGGCGGGTGCGGGCGGTGGGGCGTCAGCCGTCGGCGGACTCCTCTTCGAGGAGGTCGTCGAACTCGCCGTCCTTGACACCGGCGATGAAGGCGTCCCACTCGGCCTCGGTGAAGTACAGGATGGGGCCGTCGGCGTTCTTCGCGTCGCGCATCACGACGGCGCGGTCACCGAAGTCCTTGTGCTTGACGGGAACGTCCTTGCCATCGATGAACTCGATGATGACCCCATCGCTGAGGATCGGTTCCTGCTCGGTCACTGGCACACCTTCTTCGTCCGCTCCGGTCGCGTCCAGCGTAGTGGGCGGTGCCCGGCCGCACACGGGGAAAGGGGCGGGCGTCCGGGCGGGGAGCGGGCGGGGAGCGGGCGAGGACGCGGTCCGGCGGGCCGGGCGCGGCCTCAGTCGGTGAGGAGGCGGTCGGCGGAGATCTCCAGGCGGGCCTGGATCTCCTCGGCGGTCGCCTGGCCGCGCAGCATCTCGATCATCTCCATCGTCCAGACGGACGACAGCGCCCGGGCGACGATGCGGCGCCGGTCGTCGGCGGGGATGTCGCCGGTCGGGCCGACGGCGGCGCGCAGCATCAGGTTGGTCATCCGGTCGCTGAAGTCGGTCTTGACGTCCGAGAGCAGCAGCGAGCGGATCAGCGCCTCGGCCAGCTCCGGCTCGCGCATGAGCCCCCGCGTGGCGCGCATCAGCACCTCCACGGTGCGCTCGGCGGCGGTGCCGCCGCGCGGCGGGCGGCGCTCGATGCTGCCCTCCAGGAGGTCGATCTCCTCGCTGACGACCGCGACGACCAGGTCCATCTTGGACGGGAAGTAGCGGTAGAGGGTGCCGAGCGCGACGCCGGCGCGCTCGGCGACGGTGCGCATCTGCATCGCCTCGATGCCACCGCGCGAGGCCAGCGCGGCGGCGGCCTGGACGATACGCTTGCGCCGCTGGTGCTGGCTGCGCGAGCGCACGCCCTGCCCCGCGGCCGGGCCCGCCCGCCGGTCCGCCGCGGCGCCGCCCGAAGGCTCGTCCCCGGTCACTGTCGGCTCTGCGGTCACGGTCATCCTCCTCGCGCGGGCGCCCGTTGCGCCGCCGCTCGGCCTCCAGCGTACAGCCCGCGCGAGAACCTGTTATCTGATCGGCCGCGGCGGGTCGGTGATCGAGCGCCCCTCGGATGGTCACCGAACCCTTACTTGCTAGGTGAATCCCCGTTTCCGCGACGGTGATCACGCCGCTGGACACATACTAGAATCTGTTCTACTTTTTCGCCGTGGGCGTCCGTCCGGCCGGCCGCGCCAGGAAGGGAGCGGATGAGTGGACTTCAACCTCGACGAGACCCAGCAGGAGCTGAAGGGGCTCGCGGCGGACCTGCTCGCGCGCGAGGCCGCGCAGGAGCGGCTGGAGGCGTTCGAGAAGAGCGGCGCCCCCTATGACGCCGCCACCTGGAAGGCGTTCGCGCAGGCCGGGCTGCTCGGCGCCGTGCTGCCCGAGGACGCCGGCGGCGCGGGGCTCGGGCCGGTGGAGCTCGCGGTGATCCTGCGCGAGGCGGGCGCGCGGACGGCGCCGATCCCGGCGTACGCGTCGCTGGCGCTGGCGGCCGTCCCGATCGCGAAGCACGGCACCGCGGAGCAGCGCGCGCTGCTCGCGCCGCTGACCGCGGGCGAGACCGTGCTGACCGGCGCCTACCGCGAGGTCGGACCGGCGGGCGAGGTCGCGGCGACGGCCCGCGCGGACGGCGACGGCCACGTCCTGGACGGCGTGAAGACGTTCGTCCCCTACGCCCGGGAGGCGGCGCGGATCCTCGTCCCGGCGCGGGTCGAGGGCGCCGGCATCGGCGTCTTCCTCGTCGAGCCGTCCGCCGCGACGATCACGCCGCAGCACTCCGCGACGACCGAGCCGCTGTCGCGGGTCGCGCTCGACGGCGTCCGCGTCGGCGCCGGCGCGCTCCTCGGCGGGATCGCCGACGGCGCCGCCTGGGACACCCTCCGGCTCTCCGCCGTCGCGGGCGCGGTCGCGCTGTCGTCCGGCGTCATCGAGGGCGCGCTGGAGCTCACCAAGGAGTACACGAGGACCCGCGAGCAGTTCGAGCGGGCGCTCGCGCAGTTCCAGGCCGTCACCATGCAGATCAGCGACGTCTACATCGCCAAGCGGGCGCTGGACGTCGCCGTCTGGGCCGGGGTGTGGCGGCTCGCCGAGGGCGCCGCCGACGCCGAGGAGCTGCTCACCATCGCGGCCTACAACGCGTGCGATCCCGTCGTGAAGGCGCTCTACACGTGCCAGCACCTGCACGGCGGCATCGGCCTCGACATCACCTATCCGCTGCACCGCTACTTCGCCTGGGGCAAGCAGGTCGGGCATCTGCTCGGCGGCGCGGAAGACCGTCTCGACTCGCTCGGCGCGCTCATCGCTCAGGAGGCCTGAATGTTCATCGACCTGACCGGCGAACAGAAGAAGCTCCGCGCCGAGCTGCGCGAGTACTTCGAGAACTGCCTGACCGCGGAGCAGCGCGCCGCGATCAACGCCGACCCGTTCGGCCCCGCCTACCTGGAGCACTGCAAGCGCCTCGGGCGCGACGGGATGCTCGGGGTCGCGCTGCCGAAGGAGTACGGCGGCCGCGGCTTCGGACCCGTCGAGCAGACCATCTTCGCCAACGAGATCGCCCGCGCCGAGGTCACCTACCCGCTCATCACGCTGAACTCCGTCGCGCCGACGATCCTCCAGTACGGCACCGACGCGCACAAGGAGTTCTTCATCCCGCGCATCCTCGCCGGCGAGTGCCACTTCGCGATCGGCTACAGCGAGCCGGGCGCCGGCACCGACCTCGCCGCGCTACGCACCACCGCCGTGAGGGACGGCGACCACTACCTGGTGAACGGCCAGAAGATCTTCACGTCGGGCGCGCAGACCGCCGACTACGTCTGGCTCGCGGCCCGCACGGACCCGTCCGCGAAGAAGCACAAGGGCATCTCGATGCTCATCGTGGACTGCGAGGACCCCGGCTTCTCCTGGACGCCGATCATCACGATGGACGGCGCCCACCACACCAACTCCACCTACTTCCAGGACATCCGCGTCCCGGCGGACATGCTGATCGGCGGGGAGAACAACGGCTGGGACCTGATCGTCAACCAGCTCAACCACGAGCGGGTCACGCTCGGCCCGGCGGGCAACATCGGGCACACCCGCAACCGGTTCGAGCGCTGGGCGCGCGCCACGCCCGGACGCGACGGGCGGCCGCTCATCGAGCAGCCCGCCGTCCGCCGCGCGCTCGCCCACGTGCACGCCTACCTGCGCGTGAACGAGATCCTCAACTGGCAGGTCGCGGCGAACCAGGACCTCGGCTGGCTCGGCGCGGCCGACGCGTCCGCGACGAAGATCTACGCCTCGGAGCGGGTGCAGGAGGTCGGCCGGATCGTCGGGGACGTCCTCGCCCGGTACGGCGACCCGGGCGACCCGGCGACCGCCGAGTTCATGAGGGTGACCGACCGGATGGCCAAGGGGGCGCTCGTCCTCACCTTCGGCGGCGGCGTCAACGAGATCCAGCGCGAGCTGATCGCGATGATCGGTCTCGGGCTGCCCCGCGCGCCGCGCTGACCCGGGCGTCCACGAAGCGAGGAGACCCGTGCACGACGAACTCATGGCGCTCGCCGGCCGGCTGGCCGCCGCCGGCGAGCGCCCTCCGCTGCCCTGCCCCGACCCGGTGAACGCCGCGATGATCCGCAACTGGACCCAGGCCCTCGGCGACGCCGGGACCTGGGACGACGTCGCGCCGCCCGCGATGATCCAGGTGTGGTCGATGCCCGGCCTGGTCCGCCGGCCGGACCAGAGGGGGGCCGCGGACGAGGTGCTGGCGACGCTGGACGCCGCGGGCTACACCGGCATCGTCGCGACCAACTGCGACCAGACCTACGACCGCTACGTGAAGGTCGGCGAGCAGCTGCGGACGCGGATGCGGTTCGGCGGCGTCACCGGCCCGAAGCGGACCGCGATGGGCGAGGGCTACTTCGTCACCTGGTACCAGTCCTGGTACGACGGGAACGACGAGCGCGTCGCCGAGATGCTGTTCCGGGTGCTGAAGTTCAGGCCGGGCCCGCGCCCGCCCGCCGCCAGCGCGAGCGGCACCGGCGGGAAGTACCCGCTGCGGCCCTCGATCGGCAAGGACACCGCGTTCTTCTGGGACGGCGTGAACGCCGGTGAGCTGCGCATCCAGCGCTGCGCGGACTGCGGCGCGCTCCGCCACCCGCCCGGCCCGATGTGCCCGGAGTGCCATTCGCCGAACCGCGACCACGTCGTGGCGAGCGGGCGCGGCGAGGTGCACAGCTACGTCGTCCACCACCACCCGCCCGTCCCCGGCCGGACGCCCCCGTACGCCGTGGCGGTCGTGCAGCTGGAGGAGGGCGTCCGGATCGTCGGGAACGTCAACGGCTGCCCGCCGGACGAGGTGCGGATCGGCATGCCCGTCCGGCTGGTGTTCGAGCGGATGGACGACGAGCTCGTCCTCCCGCAGTGGACCCCGGTGGACGCCCCGCCGCCCCCGCCGCCCGCGGCGACGGCCGCGGAGCCGGTGGAGGCGGAGCCCGCGTCCGGCGGCCTGGAGATCGAGCTGACCCCGACGTTCATCATCTCCACGGCGATCGCGACGCGCGACTTCATGCCCGTCCACCACGACCCTGCGCAGGCGCGCGCCCAGGGCTCGCAGGACATCTTCGTCAACATCCTGACCAGCATCGGGCTCGTCCAGCGGTACGCGCTGGAGACCGTCCGGGACGCGACGCTGGAGAGCATCGAGGTGCGCCTCGGCGCCCCCGCCTACGCCGGCGACACGCTCACGCTGACCGCCGACCGCGTCGACGACCGCACCCTCCGCGTCCGCGGCGCGGTGAGCATCGGCGACCACCTCACCGCCACGGTCCGCTTCCGTGCCGTCGGAGGGGAGACGACCCCCCACACCGCCCGTGCCGGCTCCGCCGGAATCGAGGAGGCCGGATGACCCTGTCAGGGAAGGCGGCGATCGCCGGGATCGGCGCGACCGAGTTCTCCAAGGAGTCGGGCCGCTCGGAGCTGCGGCTCGCCGCCGAGGCGTGCCTCGCCGCGATCGAGGACGCCGGGCTGACCCCCGCCGACGTCGACGGCCTGGTCACCTACACCGCCGACGCCAACTCCGAGATCGCCGTCCAGCGCGAGCTGGGCATCCCCGCGCTGCGGTTCTTCTCCCGCGTCGACTACGGCGGCGGCGCGGCCTGCGGCACCGTCGCGCACGCCGCGATGGCCGTCGCGACCGGCCAGGCGGAGGCGGTGCTGTGCTACCGCGCGTTCAACGAGCGCTCCGGCCACCGCTTCGGCCAGGCCGCCCCGTCCGGCCGCGTCGACGCGACCGGCCTGGAGTTCTCCTGGCACCTGCCGTTCGGCTTCGCGACCCCGGCCGCCTGGGTCGCGATGCAGGCCCGCCGCTACATGCACGACTACGGCGCGACCAGCGAGGACTTCGGCCGCGTCGCGGTGGCGATGCGCCGCCACGCGGCCACGAACCCGGCCGCCTGGTTCCACGGCCGCCCGATCACGCTGGAGGAGCACCAGGCGTCCCGCTGGATCGTCGACCCCCTGCACCTGCTGGACTGCTGCCAGGAGTCCGACGGCGGCGTCGCGGTGCTCGTCACGTCCCTGGACCGGGCCCGCGACCTGCGGCACCCGCCCGCCGTCATCGCCGCGGCGGCCCAGGGGACGGGCCCGGACCAGATGATGATGTTCGGCTACTACACCGGCGACCTGTCGGCGCTGCCCGCGATGGGCACCGTCGGCGAAACCCTCTGGGCGCAGTCGGGGCTGACCCCCGATGACGTCCAGACCGCAATCCTCTATGATCATTTCACCCCGTTCGTCCTGGTTCAGCTGGAGGAGCTCGGCTTCTGCGGCCGCGGCCAGGCGAAGGACTACATCAAGGACGGTGGCATTGAGCTCGGCGGCAGGCTTCCGGTCAACCCCAACGGGGGTCAGCTGGGTGAGGCGTACATCCACGGCATGAACGGCATCGCCGAGGCCGTCCGCCAGGTGCGGGGGGCCGCGGTGAACCAGGTCCCGGACGTCCGCAACGTCCTGGTCACCGCCGGGACCGGCGTGCCCACCAGCGGCCTGGTCCTCAGCGCCGCGAACTAGCGTGCGGCTGACGAGGGAGGAGACCAAGGAGCGCAACCGGCGGGCCCTGCTCGACGCCGCGCTCCGGACCGTCTCCCGGGACGGCTACCAGGCCAGGCTCGAGGACATCGCCGAGCGGGCCGGCCTCACCACCGGCGCGATCTACTCGCTGTTCGGCAGCAAGGACGGCCTGCTCACCGAGCTGGTCACCGGCTACCTGCGCCCGCACCGCGCGGAGATCGAGCGCGCCGTGCCCGCCGGCCTGCCCCTGCTGGAGGCGGTCGACGCCTTCGCCCGGCACTACCGGCGCACCTGCGACGGGCCGGGCGCGCGGTCGGGCCTGTCCCTCCAGCTCGGCCTGGTGGACATGGCCCTGCGCGCCCCCGACCCGGGCCGCCGGCTCGCGCCGCTCTTCCGGACCCACGAGGAGCAGCTCGTCGCGCTGTTCACGGGGCGGGCGCACGACGGCGGGACCGTCACGGCGGAGCAGGCGAAGCGGCTCGCCGTCGCGCTCGGCGCCCTGCTGCTCGGCCTCGGCCAGGGCGTCGTCCTCGGTCTCGCCCCGGACGCCGGCGAGCAGTACTTCGCCGACGCCGCCGTCGCGCTGGTGTCCGGCGGGTCCCTCCTCGGGGCGGCGCGGTGAGCGGGCGCTAGAGGCGGGTCGCGACGTCCACCAGGCCGGCGACGGCCAGGGACCGGCTGTGGGGCGGCCATGCGATCAGCGTCGTCACCCGGGGCGCGTCCACCACCGGGACGGCGGCGAGGCGGTCGCCCAGCTGGGGCCGGCACGACTCCGGCAGCACCGCCGAGGCCCGGCCGAGCGCGATCAGCTGGAGCAGCTGCGCGTGGTCGCGGACCCGCAGGCCCGGGCCGTCGGGGTACGTGCCGTCCGACCGCGGCCAGCGCGGCAGCGGCAGGCCGGGCAGCTCGGCGACGTCGGCGGTCCGCAGCTGCGACCTGGTGGTGAGGGGGTGCCCGGCCGGCAGGACCGCGACCTGCCCCTCGGCGTACAGCTCCTCGGTGTCGAGCCCGGTCGTCGAATCGAACGGCGTGTGCAGCAGCGCCACGTCGGCGCGTCCGTCGCGCAGCAGCCGCTCCTGCTCGCCGGGCCCGCACAGGACGACGTCGACGGCCGCCGCGCCGGGTTCGGCGGCGTACGCGTCGAGCAGCTTCGCCAGCAGCTCGCCGGACGCCCCCGCCTTGGTGACGAGGACCAGCGCGGGCCGCCCGGCCGCGGCGGCGGCGCGGCGGGTGCGGCGGTCGGCGGCCTCGATCGCGTCGAGGGCCGCCCGGCCCTCGCGCAGCAGCACCGCCCCGGCCCCGGTCAGCGCGATGGTGCGGTTGGTGCGGTCCAGCAGCGTGGCCCCGAGGCGCCGCTCGAGCCGCTGGATCGCCCGCGACAGCGGCGGCTGGGCGATCCCGAGCCGCTCGGCGGCCCGCCCGAAGTGAAGTTCCTCGGCGACGGCGACGAAGTACCGCAGCTCCCGCGTCTCCATGCCGCCACGGTACCCGCCAGGACGGCCCCGGCCGCCTCCTGACCTCGGTGCGATACCGCTGGGGTATCGCACCCCACCCAGACGGTGTTGGAGGCCCGCCCGCCCGGCGGTCAGGATCGTGGCATGACCGAAACGAAGACCGCGCTGGTCACCGGCGCGAACAAGGGGATCGGGTACGAGATCGCGGCCGGCCTGGGCGCGCTCGGCTGGAGCGTCGGCGTGGGCGCCCGGGACGCGGAGCGCGGTGAGGCCGCCGTCGCGAAGCTGCGCGCCGCGGGCGTCGACGCGTTCGGCGTGCCGATCGACGTGACCGACGACGCGAGCGTCACCGCGGCCGCCGAGCTGCTGGGGGAGCGCGACGGCGGCCTTGACGTCCTCGTCAACAACGCCGCCATCACGGGCGGGATGCCGCAGGAGCCCACCCGGGTCGACCCCGCGACCGTGCGGACGGTCGTGGAGACCAACGTGCTCGGCGTCATCCGCGTCACCAACGCGATGCTGCCGCTGCTGCGCCGCTCGCCGTCCCCCCGGATCGTGAACATGTCCAGCACCGTCGGGTCCCTCACCCGGCAGACGACCCCCGGCGCCCAGACGGGCCCGATCTCCGCCGCCTACGCGACGTCGAAGACGTTCCTCAACGCCGTCACCGTCCAGTACGCCAAGGAGCTGGCCGACACGGACATCCTCATCAACGCCGGCTGCCCGGGCTTCTGCGCGACCGACCTCAACGGGTTCCGCGGCGTCCGCACCCCCGAGCAGGGCGCGGCGATCGCGATCCACCTCGCGACCCTCCCCGACGGCGGCCCCACCGGCACCTTCCACGACGACGACGGCCCGGTGCCCTGGTAAACCACGGCGCCGGGGCGGCGGCGCGCTGCTGTGAGCGGATCCGCCGTGGGCAGCGCGGGCTGTGACCAGGGCGCACGCTGGCGCAGGGTGAAGGCATGAGCGAGGAACAGAAGACCCCTTTGTTCAACGAACGCGTGCGGCGCGAGCTGTACGCGCAGCGCGTCCTCGTGCTGGACGGCGTGCTCGACGACGACAACGGCACGCTGCTGGCGACGCAGCTGATCACCCTGGCGGGGGAGGATCCGTCGGCCGACATCGCGCTGTGGATCCATTCCCCCGGCGGCTCGGTGCCGTCGATGCTCGCGATCCGCGACGTCATGCGGCTCATCCCGTGCGACGTCGCCACGGTGGTGCTCGGCATCGCCTACAGCGCCGGGCAGTTCCTGCTGTCGTCCGGAACGCCCGGCAAGCGCCGCGCGATGCCGCACGCCCGGGTGCTGATGCACCAGGGGTCCGCCGGCATCGGCGGCGCCGCCGTCGACATCGAGCTGCAGGCCAACGACCTGCGCCACACCCGCGACACCGTGCTCGGGCTCATCGCCGAGGACACGGGCCAGCCCCTCGAGCGGGTCTTCGAGGACTCGCTGCACGATCGCTGGTACACGGCGCGGGAGGCGCTCGAGTACGGCTTCATCGACGCGATCGTCGACGCCTACGACGAGCTGGTGCCGCCCCGCCGCCGCCCCGTCGGGCTCGGCGCCCCGTCCGGAGGAGCCGACCGATGAGCACCTACACGATCCCGAACGTCATCGCGCGGGACTCGCGCGGTGAACGGATCATGGACGTCTACTCGCACCTGCTGACGGAGCGGATCATCTATCTCGGCACCGCCATCGACGCCGGGGTTGCGAACGCGCTCGTCGCGCAGCTGCTCCACCTGGAGGCGGACAGCCCGGAAGCCGACATCCAGCTGTACATCAACTGCGAGGGCGGAGACCCGAGCGCGATGCTGGCGGTGTACGACACGCTCCGCTACATCCGCCCGCAGGTCGCGACGACGTGCGTGGGGCAGGCCGTCGCGGTCGGCGCGGTGCTCCTCGCCGCGGGCGCCCCCGGCAAGCGCGCGGCGCTGCCGCACACCCGCGTCGTCCTGCACCAGCCGATGGGGCAGGGGCGCGGAGCGATCCCGGACCTCATCCTCCAGGCGGACGAGGTCGTCCGGGTCCGCGCGGACATCGAGCAGATCCTCTCCCGGCACACCGGGCAGGAGACCGCGACGCTGCGCGCCGACACCGACCGGGACCGCGTGTTCACCGCGAAGGCGGCGCGGGAGTACGGCCTCATCGACCACGTGATCGAGGAACGGCAGCCGGAGCCCCTGTAGGGCCGTGCGGCCCCGGAGCCGTGCGTTCCGGGGCCGTGCCCGTCCGGGTCAGGCGGCCAGGGCGTAGGCGACCTGGCAGGTCGGGCCGGCCGGCGCGGCGGCCGGTGCGGCCAGGAGGCTCGACGCGACCGCGAGCGTGAGGTCGGCGAGCGTCACGTCCAGGGCGCCGGCGACCGCGGCGATCATCTCGCTCGACGGCTCCTTGACGCCGCGCTCCATCTCGGAGAGGTACTGCGGGGACACCCCGGCGCGGCGCGCGGTCTCCGTCAGGATCTCGCCGCGCTCGACGCGCAGGCGCCGCAGGCACCGGCCGAGCGCGTCGCGCCACAGCGGCTCGGCCGGCCGGCGCGTCGCGGTCGGCCCGTGCGGCGTCTCGTCGGCGGGCATGAGCGGGCGGGTGATCTCGGCCATGCCCACAAAATAACCCGGCGGCGCGACCGGGCACCACGCGTTCCGCCCACCGCAGAACGCGCCGCCCGCCCCGCCTTCAGGACGGCACGCTTCTCGGCCGTTCCGTGCAGGCGGGGCGGCATTCGCCGAGCCTCCTGCGGGTCGGTCGTGTCGAGCATGAGGAGGAGCACGGGACTCCACCGCCGGACAGGGGCTGCGCGTCGCGTCTGAAGACGCCGAGCCGCTCGTCGTCTGGTGCGGGTCAGCGGCGGCCCGGGGTGGTGGGGTGCTTGGTCTCGGCGCCGTGGGCGAAGCCGCCGGCGTCGTCCGCGGTGCGGACCGGGGACGGCTGGGCGGACAGCCTGGGCAGGACGCGGCGCAGGTCGGCGAGCAGCAGGTCGGCGAGGTCGTGGCTGAAGCCGTTGCGGACGACGACGCGCAGCACGGCGAGGTCCTCGCGGTTCTTCGGGAAGGTGTAGGCGGGGACGAGCCAGCCGTGCTCGCGCAGCGCCGCGGAGACGTCGAAGACGTTGAAGCCCGCGCCCTCGTGCATGCGGAACGCGAACACCGGGATGTCGGAGCCGTAGGTGAGCAGCTCGAACGGGCCGAGCCCGGCGATCTCGGCGGCGAGCCGGGTCGCGACGTCGCGGCAGGTCTGCTGGACGCGGCGGTAGCCCTCGAACCCGAGCCGCAGGAAGTTGTAGTACTGCGCGACGACCTGGGCGCCGGGGCGGGAGAAGTTCAGCGCGAAGGTCGGCATGTCGCCGCCCAGGTAGTTGACGTGGAAGACGAGGTCGCCCGGCAGGGCGCCGCCGTCGCGCCACAGCGCCCAGCCGACGCCCGGCATGACCAGGCCGTACTTGTGCCCGGACGTGTTGATCGACGCGACGCGGGGCAGCCGGAAGTCCCACGGCAGGTCCGGGTCGAGGAACGGGGCGATCATGGCCCCGGACGCCCCGTCCACGTGGACGGGGACGTCGAGGCCGGTGCGCTCCTGGAGGTCGTCGAGCGCGGCGCAGATGTCGGCGACGGGCTCGTAGCTGCCGTCGAAGGTGGAGCCGAGGACGGCGACGACGCCGATGGTGTTCTCGTCGCACAGCTCGACGGCCTCCCGGGCGCCGAGGTGGTAGCGGTCGCCCTCCATCGGCACGTAGCGGGGCTCGACCTCGAAGTAGTCGGCGAACTTCTCCCAGCAGATCTGGACGTTGACGCCCATCACGATGTTGGGCCGGCCCTTCAGGCCCTTCCGCTGCCAGCGGCGCTTCAGGGCGAGGCCGCCGAGCATCGCCGCCTCGCTGGACCCGGTCGTGGAGCAGCCGACGGCGTGCCCGGGGTCGGGAGCGTTCCAGAGCCGGGCGAGCATGTGGACACAGCGCGTCTCGAGCTCCGCGGTCTGCGGGTACTCGTCCTTGTCGATCATGTTCTTCTCGGCGCACTCGGCCATCAGCAGCCGCGCCTCGGGCTCGGCCCAGGTCGAGACGAACGTGGCGAGGTTCAGCCGGGCGTTGCCGTCCAGCATCAGCTCGTCGTGGACGAGCTGGTAGGCGGTGGCGGGCTCCATCTCGCCGCGCGGCAGCGCGTACCGGGGCACCTCGACGGGCTCCCGGCTGAAGATCGGGTTGACCTCCAGGTCCCGGTCGCCGCGGCCGTCGTGCCGGGGATGCTTCAGCGCCATGGTCGCGTCCTCTCGAGGCCGTCGCCGGGCCCGTCCTCAGGCCGTCGCCGGCCGTCCTCGGGGAGGCGGTACCCGCCCGTCCCGGGACCACACCGGGACGGGACGCGGGCGGCGCGGGCCCGGCCTAGGAGTTGAGGCCCTGTTCGAGGATGGCGAACGCCTGGTCGATGGTCTCCGACAGCGAGCCGAAGGCGTCCCCGTGCCGGCGGGCGACGTCGGAGGCGGCCTGGAAACCGCAGGTGGCGGAGGCCGCGATCACGTGCGGGCGCAGGTCGGTGGCGGGGTCGGTGCCCATCCGCTCGGCGATGATCCGGGTGAGCAGCTGCTGCTTCTTCTGCGCGTGCTCCAGGCTGCCCGCCAGCAGGGTCGGGCTGTCGCTCATCATGCCGAGCAGGCACTGGAAGCGGTCGGGGTCGAAGCCCAGCTCGCCGCGCTCGCAGGCGCGGGCGATCTCCACCACGGTGCGGCGCAGCGCGGTCATGATCGGCTCGTCCGGGGGGCGCTCGGCCAGCGCCGCCATGACGGCGCGGGTCTGCTCCTCCTGGAAGGTGAGCGCGACGTCCTCTTTCGAGGCGAAGTAGCGGAAGAACGTGCGGGACGAGACGTCCACGGCGTCGGCGATCTCCTCGACGGTGGTCGCGTCGAACCCCTTCTCGGCGAAGAGGGTGAACGCGGCGTCGACGAGCGCCTCACGGGTGCGCTGCTTCTTGCGTTCGCGCCGGCCCGGGGGCTGGGATCCGGGACCCGTGGGGGCGGTGCCCTGGCGGGTCTCGGGGGCGGTCGCGGTCATGTGCGAAGTGTAACGACGCGCGGACCCGACGCCAAGTGACGGTGGACGAATCTTGTCGTGATCTGAATCATGTCCTTTGATGACGCGAGGCATTTGACGACAACTGTCAGCTCATGACAGTTTAGGACCCTCAACATCGCTACGGAGGCTCCGCCCATGTCCCAGACCCGAGGCGCCGAGGTGCTCGACCCCGGCGCGTCCCGCCCGTCCGCGCCGCGCAGCCAGGCGCGCGGACGACCCGCCCGCCGCGGCCACGGGCATCCCTGGCTCACCCTCGTCGCCGTCGCCCTCGGCGTGATGATGGTCGGCCTGGACGCCACCGTCGTCTCCATCGCCAACCCGGCGATCGCCAAGGACCTCGGCGCGTCCCTGTCCGGCCTCCAGTGGGTGACCAACGCCTACCTGCTGGCCCTCGCCGTCACGCTGATCCCGGCCGGCAAGATCGCCGACCGGTTCGGCCGCAAGCGGACGTTCCTCGCCGGCGTCGTCGGGTTCGCCGTCGCCTCGCTCGCCATCGGGCTGTCCGGCGGGCTCGGCATGGTGATCTTCTGGCGGGTCGTGCAGGGCTTCGCGGGGGCGCTCCTGCAGCCCGCGAGCCTCGCCATCCTGCGCAACACCTTCCCCGCCGAGAGGCTCAACGCCGCCATCGGCATCTGGGGCTCCACCGTCGGCATCTCCATCGCGGGCGGCCCGATCGTCGCCGGCCTGCTGGTCGAGAACGTGAACTGGGAGTCGGTGTTCTTCCTCAACGCGCCGCTCGGCCTGGTCGCGCTGCTGGTCGGCCTCTGGGTGATCCGCGAGTCCAAGGACGAGGAGGCCGCCGGCTCGTTCGACGTGCCCGGCGTCGCGCTGCTCACCGGCGCGCTGTTCGCGCTGGTCTGGGGCCTCATCAAGGCCGGCGAGCACGGGTTCGGGCACGCCACGCCGCTGGTGTCGTTCGCCGCGTCCGTCGTGCTGTTCGCCGCGTTCGTGTGGAACGAGCTGCGCGTCGAGCGCCCGCTGCTGCCGCTGTCGCTGTTCCGCTCGGTGTCGCTGTCGGCGGCGACCGGGCTGATCGTCCTCGGCTTCTTCGGGATGTTCGGGACGATCTTCTTCATCACCCTCTACCTGCAGCAGGTGCACGGGATGAGCCCGGTGGAGGCGGGCGTGCGGATGCTGCCGATGACCGGGATCTTCATCGTCGCCTCCCCGATCGCGGGCGCGCTCACCAACCGGTTCGGGCCGCGGCTGCCGCTCGCCCTCGGCATGGCGTTCACCGCGACCGCGCTGTTCGGCCTGTCCCGCGTCGGCGTGGACGCCCCGTACGTGCAGCTGTGGCCGTGGTTCGTGCTGGTCGGCCTGGCGTTCGGGATGGTCATCGTCGCCGGCACCGAGGCCATCGTCGGCAACGCCCCGGCGCACCTCGCCGGCGTCGCCGGCGGCCTCCAGCAGACCGCGTCGCAGCTCGGCGGCGTCCTCGGCACCTCCGTGCTCGGCGTGCTGCTGTCCACGAAGGTCGGGGACGTGCTGGTCGGCCGGCTCACCGAGTCCGGCGTCCCCGGCGCCGCCGCGCAGCGGCTGTCGGGCACCGGCGGGCTGGTCGCCCAGGGCGTCGCGCCCGTCCCGCCCGGGACGCCCGAGCCCGCCGCGAAGGCCATCACCAACGGCAGCCATCTGGCGTTCATGGACGGCTTCCAGACCTCGCTGACGGTCGCCGGTGCGGTCGCCGTCGTCGCGGTGCTCGCGGCGCTGCTCGTCCGCCGCGGCACCAGCCCCGTGGACGGCGCCGCCGCCGTCTGACCCCCGCCCATGACCCGCGGTGCGCCGTCCCACCCGCCGCCAGGGACGGCGCACCGCGTCGCCGCACCGGACCCGACCGCCGAACCCCGCCGCCGGACCCGGCATCGAACCCGGAGTCCGGCGCGGCCGTACCCGTGGGCAGGGAGGCACCGTGGAGAAGCCGTCGTTTTCCTGTGAGTGTCGGGGGTATCGGGCCCCCGACACCTCTGGAGCACCTAGGCTTGCCGGGATGATGGGCGGTTTCATCAAGCGGTACCCGATGCCGCTGACGTTCCTGGGCCTGTTCGCGACGGTGTGGCTGGTGCAGGTCTTCCTGCTGCCGCCCGCGGCCCAGCGGACCGTCGTGGCGTGGACCAGCACCAACCTGGCCAACCTCTCGGTCGACCCGGTCGGCACGATGGTCGCCTCGGCGTTCGTCGCCGAGGGGTCGCAGGGCGCGCTGCTGGTCGTCGCGGTGCTCGGGCTGTTCCCCATCGTGCGGCGGTTCGGCAACGGCAGCGCGATCGTGCTGGTCGCGGTCTCGCACGTCACCGGCACGCTGATCAGCCAGGGCATCGCGTTCGTGCGGCTGGAGGCCGGCCTGCTCTCGGACTCCGTCCGGACGATCTCCGACGTCGGCCCGTCCTACGTGCTGTGCGCGGCGCTCGTCGCCGCGATCCTCTACGGGCACGGCCGGATCCGCCGGCTGCTCGCCTTCGCCGCCTGGGTCGCGCTCCTGCCCTTCCTGTTCGAGGGCCTGCCCTCGCTGGAGGTCGCCGCCGTCGGGCACCTCGTGGCCATGATCAGCGGCGCGCTGATCGGCGGCGTGCTGCTGCTCCGCGAACGGGGCCGGGCGACCGGCGCGACGCCCGTCGCCGACGCCATCGGGGCGGCCGAGGCCAGGGCCGCGCAGGCCGTGCACGGCGTGCAGGACTCCCTCAAGCCCGGCCCCGCTCCCTCCGAAGCCTGACGCGCCCGCTCCGAAGCCTGACGCGCCCGCTCCGGAACCCGGCGCGCCGCCTCCGAAGCCCGACGCAGGCCGGGGGCGCGCGCCGCGTCACCGGCCGCGCGGTCGGGTCAGCTCTGGCCGGGGTCGGGCGTGGGGTTGGACGTGGGGCTGGGGCTCGGCGTGCCGCTCGCGGGCGGGTCGGACGGGGTGTCCGGCGGCGTCGTGGGACCGGTCGAGCCGCCGTCCGGCGGGGTCGTGGGGCCGGAGTCCGGCGGAGTGGTCGGCGTGCCCGAGCCGGGTGGCGTCGTCGGGGACGTGTCGCCGGGCTTGCTCGGGGTGCCGCTCCCGGGATTCCCGCCCTCCGACGGCGAGGAGCCCACGGGGGACCGGGCGGGGGCGCCCGTGGTCGACGGTGAGCCCGGGGTGCCGGGCGCGGAGCCCTGGCCGGGTGTGCCGGCGGGCGCCGGCCGGCCGTCGAACGCGCTCGTCACCGGGTTCCCGGACGGGTCGGCGCCGCCGGTCGAGCGCTCGGAGCCGGTGAGGCCGGGCGGCGGGGTGCCGGTGACCGCGGTCGTCTTCGCCGACGCGGGATCGGTGCGCCCGCTGCCGGCCGTGGGGACGAGCGAGGCGGCGCCGCCGCCCTTCGCGGTGGGCCAGGAGACCAGCAGGCCGATGACGGCGGCCGCGGACGCGGCGACGCCCGCGACGGCGCCGAGGCCCTTGGACCACACGCCGCGCTTCTGCCGCGGCCTGCGGTCGGCGTCACCGATCACGACGAGCGGGCTCGGGGCGGCGACGCTCGGCAGCGGCCGCTCGGCCTCCGCCTCGCACGCGGCGAGGACCTGGTCGCGCAGCCAGCCGGGCGCCTGCGCGGGCGCGCGCTTGGCGAGCAGCTGCGGCAGCCTCCCCTTCTCGAACGCGGAGATCAGCTCGAGCTGCGGCCCGGCGGCGCCGCGCATCAGCGTGTCGAGGACGGCGCGCTCCAGCCGGGACCGGGCCGCGTTCAGCAGCTGGACGACGGTGTCGGGGGCGAGGCCGAGGACGCGGGCGATGTCGCGGGTCTCCAGCCATTCGCCGGCCCACAGCAGCAGGACCTCGCGGTGGTCGGCGCGCAGGGAGCCCGCCGCGCGCAGCAGCGGGTCGGGGTCGGCGAACGGCAGCCCGCCGGGCGGCGTGCCGAAGGCGCCGCGCTCGGCGCACGCGGTCCGGGACAGGGAGTAGAGCCAGAGCACGCTGTCGCCCCGCGGCGGCTGGTGCACCGCCGCGGCGAAGGTGTCGCCGACCGCCGCCGCCGCGAGCTGGTCGCCGACGAGCGACCAGCAGTAGGCGTACAGGCGGGCGGCGTGCGCGTCGTAGAGCGAGCCCAGGTCGCCGCGCATGTGACCTCCCGGTCGTCTCCGCTGCTGGCACCGGGCTGCACGAATGCGTGCATACCGGTTGGTAGCGGGACTCTAGCGCCTCGGGTCAACCAGTGAGAAGCCGGGGAGTGAACATCGAGTCGAATAGCCACAGAAAGTAATCACTTTGATAGCAGGCAGTCATGTTCACCCAGATTTAAGGAAGTTCCCGAAAATTCGCTGATACCTGATCCGGTTCAGCAGGGAAGGATTCGAACTCGTTATCGAGTTTTTCCGGGAGGTCGCGTGCCACGGCTCACCGAGGACGGTGTCTACCAGCACATTTACGGCGTCTGCTTCAAGACCGGCCCGCCCGGGACGGTCGGCGCGGAGACGGAGTGGTTCGTCGTCGACGCCGCCGACCGGGCGGCCCACGTGCCCGCGCGGCGGGTGCGGATGCTCGTCGACGAGGCCGGGCCGCCGCCCGGCGGAAGTGCGGTCACCTACGAGCCCGGCGGGCAGCTGGAACTGAGCTCCGCGCCGTTCCGCGGCGTTTCCGAGCTGCATTCGGCGCTCGCCGGGGACATCGCGCACGTGCGGGACGCGCTCGCGCCGGCCGGGCTGGACCTCGTCGGCCACGGCGTCGACCCCGTCCGGCGGCCCCGCTTCCAGGCCGAGCACCCCCGCTACGGGTGCATGCGCGACTACTTCAGCGCGGGCGGGTTCGCCGACGCGGGCCTCGCGATGATGTGCTCGACCGCGTCCGTCCAGGTCTGCCTGGACATCGGCGCCGACCGCGCGGACGCCGCCCGCCGCTGGCGGCTCACCCACGCGCTCGGGCCCCTGCTGATCGCCGCGTTCGCCAACTCGCCGCTGAAGGCGGGCCGCCGCACCGGGCTGCGCTCGTCCCGGCAGGCCATCTGGACCGAGCTGGACCCGTGCCGCACCCTGCCGGTGCTGCGCGACGGCGCCGACGGCGATCCCGCCGAGGCGTGGACGCGGTACGCGCTGGACGCGCGGGTCATGCTGGTCAAGACCGCGTCCGGGGAGTGGGTGTCCGACCCGGGCATGTCCTTCAAGGAATGGCTGGACAAGGGCGAGCCGGGCCCGCAGGACCTGGACTACCACCTGTCCACGCTGTTCCCGCCGGTCCGTCCGCGCGGCTGGCTGGAACTGCGGATGATCGACGCGCTGCCCGCCCGGTACTGGCCGGTGCCCGTCGCCGTCGCGGCCGCCCTGCTGGACGACCCGGCCGCGTCCGCCGCCGCCGAGGAGGCCGCCGAGCCGGTCGCGGGGCTGTGGGCGGAGGCGGCCCGCTCCGGGCTCGCCGACGCGTCGCTGGCCGCCGCCGCGCGCACCTGCTTCACGGCGGCGCTCGACGCGCTGCCCCGGATGGGCGCCGCCGGGCTCGTCCCGCTGGTGGAGGAGTACGCGCACCGCTACGTCGAGCGCGGCCGCACCCCCGCCGACGACGGCCCCGCCGGCGACGGCGCCCGCGACCACCGCGGCGCCCACGAACAGCATGACGCTCCCATCACGATGTCCGAGGAGGACCCGACATGGCCCCGCTGAGCTCCCCGGGCCCGATCGCCGAGCACGACGAGGACGCGCTGAAGGACCTGATCGCCGAGGAGCTCGGCGGGGTGCGCGCCCGCAGCTTCGGCCTGACCACCGACGTCCTCGACGGGGACGACCTCACCTCGCAGGTGTCGCCGCTGATGTCGCCGCTGGTCTGGGACCTGGCGCACGTCGGCAACTACGAGGAGCTGTGGCTGCTGCGGGCCGCCGCGGGCACCGAGCCGATGCGCCCGGAGATCGACGGCCTCTACGACGCGTTCGAGCACCCGCGCGCCGAGCGGCCGTCGCTGCCGCTGCTGCCGCCGGACGAGGCGCGCGCCTACATCGGCACGGTGCGCGCCAAGGTGCTGGACGCGCTGGCGTCCGTGCGGTTCGACACGGCGAACCCGCTGACGTCCGGCGGGTTCGTGTACGGCATGGTCGTCCAGCACGAGCACATGCACGACGAGACGATGCTGGCGACGCACCAGCTCCGCAAGGGCGCTCCCGCCCTGCTCGACCCGCTCGCGGAGCCCTCGCGGACGCCCGCCGCCGCGGCGCCCGCGGACAGCGCGGCCGGGGGCGAGGTCCTCATCCCGGCCGGCCCGTTCGAGATGGGCACCTCGGACGACCCCTGGGCGTACGACAACGAGCGTCCCGGCCACATGGTCGACCTCCCCGCCTACTACATCGACGTGGAGCCGGTCACCAACGCCGCCTACCTCGCCTTCATCGAGGCGGGCGGCTACGACGACCCGCGCTGGTGGACCCCGGCCGGCTGGGAGTGGCGCAACGGCGGCGGCAAGCGCGCCCCCGCGTTCTGGACGAGGGAAGGAGGGCAGTGGCTGCGGCGCCGGTTCGGGCGCACCGAGCCCGTCCCGCCGCGCGAACCCGTCCAGCACGTGTGCTGGTACGAGGCGGACGCCTACGCGCGGTGGGCCGGCAAGCGCCTCCCCACGGAGGCCGAGTGGGAGAAGGCCGCGCGCTGGGACCCGGCCGCGCAGCGGTCACGGAAGTACCCCTGGGGCGAGGTCTACGAGGAGGGCCGCGCCAACCTCGGGCAGCGGCTGCTGCGCCCGTCCGAGGCGGGCTCCTACCCGTCCGGCGCGTCGGCCTACGGGGTCCGGCGGCTCATCGGCGACGTGTGGGAGTGGACGTCGTCGGACTTCCACGGCTACCCGGGGTTCCGCTCGTTCCCCTACAAGGAGTACTCCGAAGTGTTCTTCGGCCCCGACTACAAGGTCCTGCGCGGCGGCTCGTGGGCGACGCACCCGCTCGCCGTCCGCGGCTCGTTCCGCAACTGGGACTACCCGATCCGGCGGCAGATCTTCTCCGGCTTCCGCTGCGCGCGTTCCGCGGTCGCCGGGGGGCGTGGGGGGTCGTCCCCCGGCGAGGCGCAGGCCGGGGAGGGGCGCTGAATGTGCCGCCATCTCGGTTACCTCGGCCCGGAGCGGACGCTGCACTCGCTCATCTACGAGGGGGAGCACTCCCTGGAGCACCAGGCGTACGCGCCGCGCTTGACGCAGGGGAACCTGCTGAACGCCGACGGGTTCGGCGCCGGCTGGTACCAGGACGGCGCCGCCGTCCGGTTCCGGCGGGCCCAGCCGCTCTGGACCGACCAGTCGTTCCGCGAGGTCGCGGGCGCCGTCCGCGCGTCCTGCGCCGTCGCGGCGATCCGCTCGGCGACCGTCGGGTTCCCCGTGGACGAGTCGTGCGCGCAGCCGTTCCGCGAAGGGCCCTGGCTGTTCAGCCACAACGGCAAGGTCGAGGGGTTCGCCGGCGTCGAGGCCAAGCTGCGCGACCTCGCCGGCGACCTCGCCGGCGTCCCGGACGCCCGCGCCCCGCTCGACTCGGCGCCGCTGTTCGCGCTCGCCGTCCGGAACTGGCGCGGCGGCGCGTCCCTCGGCGAGGGCCTCGCCGCGGTCGTCGGGGCCGTCACCGGCCTCACCGGCGGCCGCTACAACCTGCTCGCCTCCGACGGGACGGCCCTGGCCGCCACCACCTGGGGCGACTCCCTGTTCGTCCGCGAGGACGCGGACGAGATCCGGATCGTCTCCGAACCGCTGGACGACCGGCCCGGCTGGCGGCCCGTCCCGGACCGCTCGCTCGTCACCGCCGGACCCGCGTCCGGCGTCCGCATAGACCCGCTGTAGGAGGACCACGTGGACCGGTTCCTGACCGCCGACGACCTCGCCAAGACGCTCCGGAAGGACGTCCGGGAGGGGCTCACCGGCACGCCGAAGACCCTGCCGCCCAAGTGGTTCTACGACGAGCGCGGCAGCGCGCTCTTCGAGGAGATCACCAAGCTGGAGGAGTACTACCCGACCCGCCGCGAGCGCGAGATCCTCACCGCCCGCGCCCCCGAGATCGCCGCGATCACCGGCGCCCGCACCCTGCTGGAGCTGGGCGCCGGGTCGGGGGAGAAGACCCGGCTGCTGCTCGGCGCCCTCGACGGGACGCTGCGCGCCTACGTGCCGGTCGACGTCAGCGGCGACTTCCTGGAGGAGGCCGCCGCCGGGATCGCCGCCGACCATCCGGGCCTCACCGTCCGGACCGTCGTCGCCGACTACGAGCAGCACCTGCACCTGCTGCCCGCCGGGGAGCGCCGGCTGATCGCCTTCCTCGGCGGGACGATCGGCAACATGCCGCCCGCCGCCCGCATCGGGTTCCTCGGCGGGCTGCGCGCCACCATGGACGACGGCGACTTCCTGCTGCTCGGCGCCGACCTCGTCAAGGACCCCGGACGCCTCGTCCGCGCCTACGACGACGCGGCCGGTGTCACCGGCGAGTTCAACAAGAACGTGCTCTCCGTCATCAACCGCGAGCTGGACGCCGACTTCGTCCCGGACGCGTTCGAGCACGTCGCCGTCTGGGACGGCGCCGAGGAGTGGATCGAGATGCGGCTGCGCTCCACCCGCGACCAGGACGTCCGCGTCGGCGGCCTCGACCTGGACGTCCGCTTCGCGGCGGGCGAGGAGATGCGCACCGAGATCTCCGCGAAGTTCCGCCGCGAGCGCCTCGCGTCCGAACTGGAGGCCGCCGGGATGGAGCTCGCCGAGTTCTGGACCGACGAGGCGGGCGACTTCTCCCTCACCCTCGCCCGCCCGGCCCGCTCCTGACCCCTCGCCGATGTGCGGCGTGCCGTTGTCATCAGCGCTCATGACAGCGCTGGTGACGACGGCGCGCCGCGGCTCGGCGGCCGGTGTCAGGCGGGGCGGCGGAGCGGGTGGGCGAGGCCCAGGCGCCTGATGTCGGCGGTGAGGCGGGTCGCCACGTAGCGGTGGCCCGCCTCGTCCGGGTGGGTGCCGTCCCGCTTGATGTACTGGGGCGCGTTGCCCTGGTGGGTCAGCCGGTTCCCGGTGATCCACCGCTCGGCGAGCGGGTCGACGAACGGGACCGCCATCTGCGTCGCCAGGTTCCGGAGCGCGTTGCGGACGGCCAGCTCGTTCTGCGGCGGCGTGTCGTTGCCCCACAGCGGCCCCATCAGCACGACGTGCGTGCCGGGCCAGCGCTGCCGGGCCCGTTCGAGCAGCGCGCGCGCCGCCGCCGCGACGCGCGGCGGCTGGACCCGCCAGTCGTTGTGGCCGCCCGAGACGATCAGCAGGTCGGGCGCGGGCCGCCAGCCGAGCTGGCTCTCGAACAGCTGCAGGAACGACTGCCCGCCGACCGTCTTCACGAAGCCGGTGCCGGCGCGGCCCGCCACGATCACCTGCCAGCCCATCAGCCGCCCGGTCGCCGACGCGTACGTCGTCTCCGGCCGCACGCCGCGGTCCCCGACCGTGTAGCTGTCGCCGAGGAAGAACACCACCGATGACCGCGGGGCCGCCTTCTTCGGGGCCGGGCCGTCCGCCCGTGCCGTCCGGGGGCCGGGCCCGCCGGTGCCGCCGCACCCGGCCAGCAGGGGCAGGCCGAGCAGGCCCAGGCACAGCAGGAGGGTCGCCGCGCCGCGTCGGGCGCGGCGAGATGTCATGGAGGACCACCAAAAAGTCGGGTGAGAATGCACCGGTATCTTACTGACCCCCTCCCGCCCCACGGGCCCGTCGCGCGAAACCCCGCGGCCCGTTTCGGGCGGCCCGGCGCCCGGCGCGGGCCATCCCCGGCTACACCCGCCGTTCACCGGGTCCTCACGCCGCGTCCCGCACCGCGCAACCCGTCCCCGAGAGGGTTCCGCGGTGACCCCCCGACGCCCGCGGCTCCGCGAACTCGACCTGCTCCGCTTCCTGGCGGCCATCGCCGTCGTGCTGTACCACTTCACGGGATTCGGCGGCGCGGGGCCGTGGCCGGAGCACGCCCGCGAGGTGTTCCCCGGGCTGGGCGCGGTCACCCGGTACGGCTACCTCGGCGTCGACCTGTTCTTCGTCATCAGCGGCTTCGTGATCCTGATGAGCGCGTGGGGGCGCTCGCCGGGCGAGTTCGGCGTCTCCCGGCTGGTGCGGCTGATGCCCGCCTACTGGGCGAGCGTGCTGCTCGGCGCGGTCGTGTACGCCGTCTTCCGGGAGGGGCACGGCGTCCCCGGGCTCGTCGTGCCGAACCTGACGATGCTCCAGGGCGGGCTCGGCATCGAGAACGTCGACGCCGTCTACTGGACGCTCTGGGTCGAGATGCACTTCTACGTGCTGGCGGCCGTCCTCGCCGGGATCGGCATCACCTACCGGTCGACCCTGGTCTTCATGGCGGCGTGGATGTTCGGCGGCGTCTTCGCCGACGAGGCCGGCAGCAGGTTCCTGCAGATCATGCTGGTGCCGACGTGGAGCCCGTACTTCATCGCCGGCATGGCGCTGTACATGATCCACCGGTTCGGGCCGACGCTGCTGCTGTGGGGATACGTGGCCGTGTCCTACCTGCTGGCGCTGCACTGGGGCGGCTGGCGCGCGGACAGTGCCTTCAAGGGCTCCGCCCACCTGCCCGTCGCGGCCGCCGTCACCGGCATCTTCCTGGTGATGATCCTCGTCGCGACGGGCCGGCTGAGCTGGGTGCGGTGGCGCGGCCTGACCGTCCTCGGGGCGCTGACGTACCCGCTCTACCTCGTCCATTCGCAGCTCGCGCTGCCGCTGCTGGACGCGCTGTACCCAGGGCTGAACCGCTGGGCCGCGCTCGCCGCCGTCATCGCGGCGTCCCTGGCGCTCGCCTACGCGGTGCACCGCCTGGTGGAGAAGCCCGGCGCGACCTGGATGCGGGCACGGCTGCTGGCGTCGCTGGAGCCGATCCGGTCCGCGAAGCCCCGTCCTGCCGGGGACGCGCCCGCCGCGGATGTTCCCGCGGGAGACGCCGTCGGGGACGTGCCCGCCCCGCGCGCCCCCGAAGCGGCACCGGAACTCGCCGCCCGCTGACCGTCCGGCCCCGGCGGCCTATGTTTGTCGGTCATGGCCATAGGGGTGGACGCCGCGGCAGTGGTTTCGACGGCGGTGAGCCTTGCCCTCGTACCGCGCCTCGTGCGGAACGGCAATGCCGGTGGGACAGCCGGACGCGCTTGGGCCCGTCCGGAGGTGTTCCTCGCTCTGGTCGTGGCGCTCGTCTACATCAACCAGGTGCTCGTCACCGTGTACCTCCTCCGCGTCCACGGCGGGGACACGTCGTTCATAGCGCGCTACGTGCCGGAGGGCTGGTTCGCGCTGGAGGACGGGCCGTCCATGCGCTCCTTCGCCGCACACTTCCCTGAACCCGCGCTCCTTGCCCCGTCCCTGCTGCGCGTGCCGGGGTTCCTTGAGCTGCCCTTCGGGCTGCTCTCCTATATGACGGTGCTGCGGTGGCTGGATCGCGGACTCTACAGGCGCCTCGCCACGTCATGGACGGTGTGGGCCGCGTCCCTCTCCTACACGTTCTCCTTCTGCGTCGTGGAGTGGGTCCTGCACACCCCTTACACAGTGGACGACATCATCATCCGCGCCTGCAGCGGCCTGGTGACGCCCTTGCTCATCCAGTGGCTCGCCCGGCAGGACACCGACGCGCCCACGGTCTCGTCGCTCCCGCAGATGCTCCTGTTCGCCGTCTCCGTGTGGGCACTGGGCCAACTGGTGCTGACCGTCTACGACACGGCGCTCCTCTACAACCTCGGGCATCTCGGCGGACGCCTGCCAGGCGCGATCGTCACGGCGGTGATCCTGGTGGCCGCCCGCTGGCGGGCCGCCCGGACGCCCCAGGGCGGTGAACCGGGGCTCGCATCGGCCTCCATCGGCACGGGGCTGCGCTGGGCGCTCGCCCTCTTCCTCATCCCGGCACTGGCCGTCCGGTACGGCGTCAACTTCGGGACGCCGCTCATCGCGGGCCTCGCGGGCCTGCTCATCTGCGCGGCGGGCGCCGTGCACGCGCTCCGGGAAGGACTCGCCGGCGCCGGGAGACGCCGGACGATCCTCTGGGCCGCCCAGATCGCCGCCGCGTCGCTCACCGGGGGAGCGGCCGGCACCGCGGCCGTCCTGCTGGTGACCGACACCTATTACGAAGCCGGTGTGCTCCGCGCCGCCGCACTCTGCTTCGCCGTGGCCGTCGCTGTGTGCGCGCTCACGGACCGGTGGATCGACCGGCGGTCCGCGGCCCCTCCGGAAACGGCCGTTCCGGAGGTGTGACGTTTCCGGAACGGGGTGCGCTGAGGGAGATGTAGGTGGTCGCCCGATGTGAGCGGGCATCGGGCGACCACCCTCCTCCGGCGGGTCCGTCTCCCCCGGTCGGACCCGCCGGAGGTCGTACTTATACAAGCCAGGCCCAGGGCGCTCGCCTGGCGGCTCGCACCCTGACCTTGCTTGGGCGAGCGCGAACTCGCTTCGCGAGCTTCCCGGTGGGGGCTCGCCTCCGGCTTCGCCCCCACCGGTCAGATAGCGCGCTCGCGTGATGGCTCAGCGAGTCGCTCGGTCCGGGAGCGTGAGGGCGAGAGCCGCGTCAGGCGGGGACGTCCTGGGGGCGTAGTTCGTCGGCGTAGCCGACCGGCAGGCGGCGCATCAGGCCGGACTCGTCGATGGAGTACTGGCCCATCCGGCACAGCGGCGGCGAGTACGCGTGGATGGAGACGCTGGCGTCGGCCACCCCGGTGAGCCGGTGGATGTGGTCAGGGCCGAAGCAGAACGAGGCGCCCTCGGCGACGACCGTGCTGGCGTGCGCGCCGCCGATCCGCGGGTTGCTCTCCTCGATGGCGCCGCTGACGACGCGCACCGCGCCCGAGGACACGTCGTGGTCGTGCCAGCCGGTGTCGTCGTCCGGCGTCCAGCACAGCAGCCACACGTCCACGTGCTCGTCCCGGTGGAGCGAGGCGTAGTGCCGGCGGCCGCCGCCCGGGAACTCGACGTACCGCCGCCACAGCTCCGGCCGCCCGGCGAGGTCGTCCACGAGAGCGCGCAGCTCGCGCTTGCCGAGGGTGCGCTCGGGCAGGTCCGCGAAGCCGGGGGTGCGGGGCAGGACATCGTGGGACACGGTGCGCTCCTTTCCATGACGGGACGGGCGACGCGGTGAACAGCGAAGACGGCTACTGAACCGCATCAGTTAACCGCTTCAGTGAAACGGTTCAGCAACCGTCCCGTCAAGTGGGGTCCCCCGTTCTGTCAGCGGGGCCGTCTAGGGTTGGAGGGATGTCGGAGAGGCGCAAACGCGCGACCATCCGTGAAGTGGCCCGGGCGACGGGGCTGTCGCCCGCCGCCGTCTCCTACGCGCTGCGCGGCATCCAGACCTCGGAGGAGACGCAGGAGCGGGTCCGGGCGGCGGCCGAGGAGCTCGGGTACGAGGCGCACCCCATCGCCCGCGCGCTGGCCAGCGGCCGCACCGACCAGGTCGGGCTGCTGTGCGGGTCGCTGGAGGACTACTGGCAGCAGTCCCTCGCCACCGGGATCGGCCGGGCGCTGCTCGCCCGCGACCGCTACGCGCTGATCGTCGACGCCGGCGGCGACCCGGAGCGGGAGCTGGCGCTCGCCCGCCGGCTGCGCGACCAGCGGGTGGACGGGCTGATCGTGCAGCCGCTCGACCCGGCCGCGCCGTTCTGGGCGGAGCTGTCGGAGACGGTCCCGGTGGTGTCGATCGGCGACGCCCTGCACGGCGGGCGGTCGCAGGGGGAGGTCGTGTTCGACAACCGGCGCGGCGTCACGCTCGCGCTGGAGCACCTGCGCGACCTCGGCCACGAGCGCGTCACCGTGTTCACCCCGACCCAGGCGAGCACGCCGGACCGTCCCGCGGACGTGCACGTCAACGCCGAGGCCGAGCGGCTCGGGCTGCGCGTCGACGTGGTGGTGGTGCCGCAGGCGCTCGCCGAGGCCACCGAGGTCGCGCTGCGCGTGCTCGGCGGCTCCGACCGGCCGACGGCGGTGTTCTGCTTCGCCGACTCCATCGCCTACGGGGTGTACGCCGCGACCCGCGAGCTGGGCCTCGCCGTCCCCGGCGACGTCGCGGTGTGCGGCTACGACAACCATCCGATGTCGGCGCTGCTCACGCCGCCGCTGACGTCCGTCGACTGGGACATCGACGGCATCGTGCACGCCGCCGTCCGGCTGATCGTCGACGTCATCGACGGCAAGCCGCGCAAGCGCCGCGTGGTGCGCGAGCCGTCGCTGCGCGTCCGCACCTCCACCGGCGGCCCGCCCTCCTAGGGGTACAGGAGCGCGAGGCGGGGGAGGAGGTCGGCGGCGACGGCGATGTCGGCGTCCAGCGGGCGGTCCTCCACGCGCGGGTCGAGGACGGCCCCGGCCAGGTCGAACGCCGACCGCAGCGGCCCGCCGGACGGGGCGCGCCCCTGCATCCGCAGTGCCCGGACGGCCGCGACCAGCTCGCAGCCGAGGCCGAGCCGGTAGGCGGCGACGGCGTCGGTGGTCGCGCGGGCCGACTGGGTGGAGAAGCCCGCGTGCTCCTCGACGCCGCGCGACAGCACGGCGCTGCCGAGCGCGGCGGGGGTGGCGAGCCGGCGCACGTCGGCGAGGCAGGAGTGCGCGACGTACTCCAGGATCATGATCCCCGAGGACGCCTCGGTGGCGCCCTGGAACGGGTAGAGGCCGGTGAACGACGGCTCGGCGAGCGTGCCGAGCCGCGCGGCGGCCAGGGCCATCGTCTGGAACAGCGCGGCGCGGGCCGCGTCGAGCGCGAGGCCCACGTAGGCGGTGTGGAAGTTGCCGTTGTGCCAGACCGTCCGCCCGGCGACGTCCACCAGCGGGTTCTCCGCCGCCGCGTTGATCTCCCGGGTGACGACCTGCTCGGCGTACCCGGCGGCCTCCAGCGCCGGGCCGTGGACCTGCGGGAACGCCCGGTAGCCGTACGGGTCCTGGATGCGCATGGGGGCGGGCCGGTCGAAGGCGAGCAGGGTGCGCATCGTCTCGGCCGCCTCCCGCTGGCCGGGGTGGGGGCACGCGTCCTGCACGGGCGGCGCGTACGGCTCCTCCGACGCCCGTACGGCGAAGTGCGACAGCGCGGCCACGACCGTCGAGGCGCGCAGCATCCGCCGCAGGTCGGCCACCGCGAGGGCCGCCTCCCCGAGCGTCGCGGCGTTGGAGCTGATGAAGGCCAGCGCGTCGGCGGACTGGAGCCGGTAGCCGGGGCCGCGCTCCGGCGCCCCCTCCGGCCCGGCCAGCCAGGACCGCTCGCCGAGCAGGCACAGCGCGGTCGACGCCAGCGCGGTCAGGTCGCCGGTGCCGATCGCCCCGTACACCGGGACGGGCGGGAGGAGGCCCAGGTTGAGGACGTCCGCCAGCGCTTGGAGCGCTCCAGGTTCGACGCCCGAGCCGCCCGCCGCGATCTGGTTCAGCCGGACGGTCAGCATCGCCCGGACGATCTCCGGCGCGACCAGCGGGCCCGCCCCGGCCGCGTGGCTGCGCAGCAGCCGCAGGCCGTGCGCGTCGGCGTCCTCCCACTCGACGTCCACGACGCGGTTGGCGCCGACGCCGGTCGTCCGCCCGTAGACCGGCTGGGAGCCGGCGACCTCGCGGGCCACCCGCCAGGCCGCGCGGGCCCGCTCCACCCCGCCCGGCGCTATGGCGACCATCACATCCTCGCGGGCCGCGACCACCACCTGGGAGCAGGTGAGCGAGGTCCCGTCGATAACGATTCGGCTGTTCTCCACGGGGCTACGCTACTTTCCCCTAATTTCAGGTAGTTATCCTCAAGAACCGACGTTCCGGACAAGGCGGGACTCTGACGAGACGGTACACATTGGCTACGGTTGGGGAGAAGGCCGAAGTCGATCATCGGCGTTGCGACGCCCAACGAGGACGTGAATCGTTTGATCACCTTTGAGGGCGTGACCAAGCGCTACCCGGACGGCACCGTCGCCCTGGACGACGTGAGCCTGGAATGCCCCACCGGGCGGATCACCGTGTTCGTCGGCACCTCCGGCGGCGGCAAGACCACCGCGCTGCGGACCATCAACCGCATGGTCGAGCCCACCGCCGGGCGCGTGCTCATCGACGGCCGCGACGTCCGTGAGCGCAAGCCCGCCGAGCTGCGGCGCGGCATCGGTTACGTCATCCAGCACGCCGGGCTGTTCCCGCACCGCACCATCGAGGACAACATCGCCACTGTCCCGTACCTGCTGCGGTGGAACAAGAAGAAGGCCCGCGCCGCCGCGCACGAGCTGATGGAGCGGGTGGGCCTCGACCCCTCGATGGCCCGCCGCTACCCGTTCCAGCTGTCCGGCGGGCAGCAGCAGCGCGTCGGCGTCGCCCGCGCCCTGGCCGCCGACCCGCCGATCATGCTGATGGACGAGCCGTTCAGCGCCGTCGACCCCGTCGTCCGCGCCGAGCTGCAGGACGAGTTCCTGCGCCTCCAGGACGAGCTGCACAAGACCATCGTCTTCGTCACGCACGACATCGACGAGGCGATCAAGCTCGGCGACCGCGTCGCGGTGTTCCAGACCGGCGGGAGGCTCGTCCAGGTCGACGCGCCCGAGGACCTCCTCGCCCACCCCGCCGACGACTTCGTCGCCGGGTTCATCGGCCAGAACCGGGGCATCCGCACCCTGTCCTTCGCCGCCACGGGCGGCCTGCGGCTGAGCGAGGAGGCGATCCGCCCGGCGACGGCGGACGCCGCCGACGCCGCCGCCCTGGACTGGGCGCTCGTGGTCGACGGGGACCGGCGGCCGCTCGGCTGGGTGCGCCCCGGCCAGGTCACCGGCCCGCTGGGGGAGGCCCCGCTCGCGCCGCTCGGTGCCACGTTCCGCCCCGGCGAGGACTCCGTGCGGGCCGCGCTCGACGCGGCCGTGCTGTCCCCGGCCGGGCTGGCGGTCGCCGTCGACGGCGGCGGAGCCGTCCTCGGCACCGCGGGCGGCGCCGACCTGCTCGCCGTCCCCACCCACGGGTTCCCCGGCGACGACCCCGTCGAGGGCCCGGCCCCCGCCGGCGACCCGGCGCCCGCCGACGCGCCCGTGAAGGGCGGTGCAGGCGACTGATGGACATCGACTGGGGCTGGATCGGCGACCACACCGGCACGCTCGGCGACCACGCCCTCATCCACGTGCGGCTCGCGCTGCTGCCCGTGCTGTTCGGGCTGCTCATCTCGCTCCCGCTCGGCGTGCTGTGCCGGCGCTGGCCGTGGATGTTCCCGCCGGTCCTCACCGTCGCGAACATCCTGTACGCGATCCCGTCCCTCGCCCTCTACATGGTGTTCGTCCAGTACACCGGCCTGACCGAGTCGACGGTGATGATCCCGCTGACCCTCTACAGCCTGTCGGTGCTCGTCCCGAACGTGGTGGACGGGCTCGGCTCGGTGTCCGAGCCGGTCCGGCAGGCGGCGACCGCGATGGGCTTCGGCCCGCTGCGGCGGCTGGTGCGGGTCGAGCTGCCGATCGCGGTGCCGATCGTCATCGCCGGCGTCCGGGTCGCGGCGGTCTCGTCGATCAGCCTCGTCGCCGTCGGCCAGCTCATCGGCCAGGGCGGGCTCGGCTACGACATCCTGCGCGGCTACCAGCTGACCTTCCAGACGCAGATGATCGCCGCGTCGGTGCTGATCGTGGCGCTCGCACTGGTCACCGACGCCGTCCTGGTCGTCGTCCAGCGGCTGCTCACTCCGTGGGCCCGGGCGCGAGGAGCCTCATGAACGACGTGTGGAACCAGATCGACCTGTCGTGGACGTGGCTCACCGCCTCCGCCCACTGGCACGGCGACGACGGCATCACGCACCGGCTGCTCCAGCACCTCGTCTACAGCTTCGTGCCGCTGGCGTGCGCGGCGCTCATCGGCCTCACCTTCGGCCTGATCGCCGGGCACACGGGACGCGGCGGCTTCCTGGCCGCCAGCCTCGCCAACGTCGCCCGCGCGATCCCCACCCTCGGCCTGGTGCTGATCCTCGCGACCGTCGAGTTCAGCGTCGTCCCCGTCCTGATCGCCCTGGTGGCGCTGGCCGTCCCGCCGATCCTGGTGAACACCTACGAGGGCGTCCGCAGCGTCGACGCCGACGCCAAGGACGCCGCGCGCGGCATGGGCATGACGGGCTGGGGCGTGCTGTGGCGCGCCGAGGTGCCGATGGCGCTGCCGCTGATCCTGCTCGGGCTGCGCACGTCCGCGATCCAGGTCGTCGCCACCGCCACCATCGCCTCCATCGCGGGCTTCGGCGGCCTCGGCCGCTTCATCGTCGACGGCCTGGCCCGCAACGACTACCAGCTGGTCGTCGGGGGGACGGTCCTGGTGGTACTGCTGGCGCTGATCGTGCAGATCGTGTTCGCGGTGCTGCGCCGCCTCGTCGTCTCGCCGGGCCTGCTCGGCTCCGCCCGTTCCTCCTGACCCTTACAACAGAAGGAAAACCCATGAAGCACATCATCCGTGGCGCGGCCGTCGGCCTCGTGGCCGCTCTGACGCTGTCGGCCTGCGGCGGCGGCGGGGGCGGCGGCGACGACAAGAACCCGCTGTCCGGCGGCGGCGCCGCCAAGGGCACCATCACCGTCGGCGGCGCGAACTTCCCCGAGAGCGGCCTCATCGGCGAGATCTACGCGCAGGCGCTGGAGGCCAAGGGCCTCAAGGTCACCCGCAAGTTCAACATCGGCGCCCGCGAGATCTACTACGACCAGGTCGTCAAGGGCGGCATCGGCGTGATGCCCGAGTACAACGGCGCGCTGCTGACCACCTCGGTCGACAAGACCAGCACCGCGTCCACGACCGACGAGGTCAACGCCGCCCTCAAGGCCAAGCTGCCCTCCTCGGTGGAGATCCTGGACTCGGCGCAGGCGGAGGACAAGGACTCGGTGACGGTCAACCCGCAGACCGCGTCCAAGTACCACCTGAAGAGCATCGCCGACCTCAAGCCGGTCGCGAACCAGCTCACGATCGGCGGCCC
The DNA here is from genome assembly GCF_017573545.1 of Actinomadura nitritigenes. Taxonomy (GTDB): domain Bacteria; phylum Actinomycetota; class Actinomycetes; order Streptosporangiales; family Streptosporangiaceae; genus Spirillospora; species Spirillospora nitritigenes. The sequence continues at coordinate 186,463 of NZ_JAGEOK010000017.1, forward strand.
GTCGGAGTTCAAGACCCGCCAGCAGGGGCTCGTCGGCCTGAAGAAGGTGTACGGCCTGGAGTTCAAGAAGTTCCAGCCGTTCGACGCGGGCGCCCAGGCCACCCTGGTCAAGCTGCTCACCGACGACAAGATCCAGGCCGCCGACCTGTTCACCACCGACCCGACCATCGTGCAGAAGAAGCTCGTCGTGCTGGAGGACCCGCAGCACGTCTTCAGCGCGCAGAACGTGACGCCGCTGGTCAACAAGTCCGCGGTGAACGCGCAGGCCACGGCGGCGCTCAACGCCGTCTCCGCCAAGCTCACCACCCAGGACCTGCTGGACATGATGAAGCGGATCGCCATCGACAAGGACGACCAGGAGAAGGTCGCCAAGGACTGGCTGACCAAGAACGGCCTCGCCTGACCCGCCCCCGCGAAGCCCGCCGCGCGCCGCGCGGCGGGCTTCCGCCTTCCTCGGCAGGAGGAACGATGCACGACTGGCGGATCGATCCCCGCGAGTACGCGCGCCATGAGGCGCGGCGCGGCCGCCGGTTCGCGTTCGACCGGCTCGTGCCCTCCCGCACGGCGCTCGTGGTGATCGACATGGTGCCGTTCTTCGTGTCCGGCAACCGGTACGCGCGCGGCATCGTGCCGAACATCGACCGCCTGGCCGGCGCCCTGCGCCCGGCGGGCGGCACCGTCGCGTGGGTCGTGCCCGGCGCCCCCGAGCGAACGCCCGCGGCCGACGAGTTCCACGGCCCGGCCACGGCCGAGTTCTACCGCACCAGCGGCGGGACCGGGCCGCTGCCCGGCCGCCTCTGGCCGGACCTCGACGCCCGCCCGTCCGACCTGTTCGTCGAGAAGACGGCGCCCAGCGCCTTCTTCCCCGGCCGCTGCCCCCTGCCGGACCTCCTGGACGGCCGGGGCGTCGACACCGTCCTGATCACCGGCACCGTCACCAACGTCTGCTGCGAGTCCTCCGCGCGCGACGCGTCCACGCTCGGCCTCCGCGTGATCATGGTCGCGGACGCGAACGCGGCGCGCAGCGACGCGGAGCACAACGCCACGCTGCACACCGTCTACCGCTCCTTCGGCGACGTCCGCCCCGTCTCCGAGGTCCTCGCCCTGATCGCCGGGCCGTAAGGCGCGCCCTTTGTCAGCGGGTGCGCAAACGGCGGGGGGCACGGTGTCGTTTTCGTAGCAGCGGTGCCGGGGCGAGCGTCCCTACTCTCGGGCCATGACGGCCGGGAACCGGACCCGGCGGCACGCGGGCGGCGCACGGGGCCGCCCGCAGGAAGGACGGCCATGCGCCCGCATTCCCTCATCGCCCGTCGAACCTCCACCCTCTTCCGCGCGCGGAACCTGGCCGCCGCGGCGGCGCTGACCTGCACCGCGCTCGCGGTGCCCGCGGTCGCGCCGGCGCCGCCCGCACGGGCGGACGCCCTGCCCCCCGACCAGATCACGATCACCGTCGGCGGCGCGCCCGCCTACCGGCTCGACGGCGGCCTGCTCTCCGGCGGGATCGCCGTCCTCGACGCCACGCCCGACTACAACACGACCAAGGTCCAGGGCCAGGGGACGCTGCGCGGAGCCGAGGGCGGGAAGGCCACCGTCCGGTTCGCGCTGTCGCGCACGCTCGCCGGGCTGTCCGGGACGTTCGGCCTCCAGGATCCCGCCGCCGGCGTGGAGGTGTCCGCGAACGTCGCCGGCGGGGTGCGGGCCCCCTCGGACGGGACCGTGACCTGGCAGGGGCAGGGAACGGTGCGGCTCGGCGGCCGGTCGTCCACCCGGACGGTCGGCTTCACCGTCCGCGACCGCCACCCCGACCCGGGCGACCACGCCATCCACCTCCTCCACGCGGGAATGCCGCGGGTGGCGATCCTCCGGCTGCCCGACGGCTACGACGGCCGGCCCCTCCCGGCCCTGTTCCACTTCCCGGGCCTGTTCGAGACCCCGCTGTTCGCCGAGTTCTTCGGCCGGATGGCCGACTACGCCCGGACCAGGGGCTTCATCATGATCACGCCGGAGCACCACGGCACCGGCTGGCAGGGCGTCGCCGGCGGCCAGCCCGGCCAGGACGTCGACGACCCCGGTTACGTCTCCGCGCTCCAGGACGTCCTCGTCCGGCGCTTCCACGCCGACCCGCGCCGCCTCTACGCCTCCGGCATGAGCAACGGCGGATTCTTCACCAGCAAGCTGGCCTGCGAGAACAAGCGGTTCGCCGCCTTCGCTCCGGTCTCCGGCCAGCTCCAGGACCAGGGCGCCTGCCACCCCGGCCGCGCCGTGCCCATGGTGATGATCCACGGTGACGCCGACCCGATCGTCCCGTACGCGACCGCGACGGCCGCGGCCCCCTTCTGGGCCCGCAACAACGGCTGCCGGACCACCACGACCGACACCGGCCTGCCCGACACGCACCCGTCCGACGGCACCACCGTCACGGAGCACGCCTACGACGGTTGCCCGGCCGGCGCGCCGGTGATCCTCTACCAGGTCAAGGGCGGCGGCCATAACTGGCCCGGCGGCACGCCGTACCTCGGTCCGCTGCTCGGCGGCACCACCCAGGACATCGACGCCAACGCCGTCATCTGGAACTTCGTGTCCCGCTTCCGGCTCGCCTGACCCCGGCCCGGCGCCAGGCCGGCCCCGCGTCCCGCCCGCTGCACCGACCACAGCCGGGGACTGGAGGTGTCGATATCGCTGAGATAGCGCATCGGTGGCGGTGAAAGCGCAAGCATGTCGGTCTGGAAATGCACTTTCATGCCCATGTCGGGGGCGTACCGCCAAAGGCCCGAAAGCCGCCCGCATCGCCCGCACCCCCGCGATGTGCGAATTGCAGGAAGTGCGCTCCGATCTGCCGGGCCGCCGCCGCGTCCACTCGTCGTGGGCGTTTCACCAGCGGCGGCTTCGGCGCGACGACGCGCCCGCCGTCGTGCGCGGGCAGCACTGCCGCACCCGGTTGGATCCGGTCGGCGACCGCGTACAGTCGCCGCGCAGGGGGCGCGCGCCGGGCGCCTGCGCTCGATGGCCCTCCCGGCGGACGGCAGCGACACCGCGTCCAGCTTGGGTGGTGGGACGGGGCTCGGCTGCGGTGCGGGACGCGCCCCTTCCACGGGCACCGCCGCGGGAACGGCGTTCGGCCCCAGCGCGCCGTCAGCCGGCTCGCCGGACCGTCACCGCGGTCGTCGGACGATCACCGCGGACCGCGGTGATGCCAGGTGCCTCCGGTCGGACTCGAACCGACACTTCAACTCTTTTAAGGAGTTCGCCTCTACCGTTGGGCTACGGAGGCGGGCGCCGGCCGCACGGCCCGTCGCGCGCGCCCGCGCCGCGTTCCGGTGACCGGCCGCGGCCGCGTGTCGTGACCATTCCCATGCCCACCGTGGCCACGGCGCGGCTTTCCGTGGATTCCGCGATCGTGCATGCATTCATCTTGCCCTAGAGTTCGCCGGACTTCAGCGGATATCAGCCCAAGACCGGAAAAGGCCGACCGATGGGACGGCCGGTCGCTGAATGGCAATAATGCCCGGTTGCCTGCCGCCGGCCGGGCGCCGGCGGGGTTCGGGCCCGGGGCGCCGGTCAGGCGGCCACCTTGTCGAGGAAGGCGTGCAGGTTGACGCGCGTGCGGGCGACCTTCTCCTCCAGGGTCAGGGACTCGTCGAGGTCCCCGCCGACCGCGGCCTGCCTCTTCCCGCGCAGGTAGAGCGAGCAGGCGAGGTCCGTGCAGAGGTACCGGCCGACCGTGTTGCCCTGGCGTCCCGCCTCGCCGGTCCGCCGCGCGGTCATCAGGGCGACGCCGCCGCCGGTCCGCGTGGTGAGGCACAGCGAGCACAGGCTGCGCGCGGTGAAGCCGCGGGACGTGCCGGACGTCCCGCGCAGCGCGATCCCGACGAGGCGGCCGCCGCGGTCGGCGACCAGGTAGGCGCGCTCGGGCGCCCCGGGATCTCGCCAGCCGAGGAAGTCCAGGTCGTCCCAGGGGAGGTCCGCGAAGTCCTTGGGCAGGCCGAGCCGCTTGGCCTCGCCCTTGGAGCAGTTGACGAAGGACGTGCGGATGTCGCGCTCGGTGAGGGGTCTCATGTCCGCGACGGTAGTGTTCCTAGGAGTATTAGGCAAATTCTTAACCTCTCTAGGAGGCGGCGTCCGGCGGGTCAGGCGGGCGGGCGGCCGGTGAGGCGGCCGGTCAGGGCGGCGGCGGCCGTCCGGACGGGGGCGGCGAGGCCGGGCCAGGTCTCGGGCGGGTGCCGGTCGCGGCGGAACGTGAGGGCCACGGCGGCGGTGGGGTGCCCCGTGTGGTCGAACGCGCAGGCCGCGATGCTGGCGAAGCCCTCGGTGATGTAGCCGTCCTCGGACGACCAGCCGCGCCGCGCGTCCTCGGCGAGGACGCGGCGCAGCTCGCGCGGGGACGCCGGGCCGCGCCCGGTGCGGTTCACGAAGCGGCCGGGGAACAGGGCTCTGACCTGCGCGGACGGCAGGTGCGCGAGCAGTGACAGGCCGCTCGCGGTGAGCTGGGCGGGCATCCGCACGCCGACGTCGGTGACGAGCGTCGCGTGCCGGGGCGGCTGCTCCTTCAGCAGGTAGAGGGTCTCCGCGCCGTGCAGGACGCCGAGCTGGGCGATCTCCCCGACGCCGTCGACGAGGCGGCGCAGCAGCGGCCGGGCGAGGCGTTCGAGGGGTTCGTGGCGCAGGTAGGCGGAGCCGATCTCGAAGGCGGCGACGCCGAGGCCCCAGCGGCGCTCCTCCGGGATGGAGGTGACGAAGCCGTCCTCGGCCATCGCGGTGAGCAGGTGGTAGGTGCTGGAGCGGGGCAGGTCCAGGGCGCGGGCGATCGCGGAGGCGGGCAGCGGGCCGGGCGCGGCGGCCAGCAGGCGCAGCACCGCCAGGGCGCGGCGGGCGGCGGGGACCTGGCTCATGCTCGCATTGTCTCGTATCCGAGACAGATGTCCCCGTCCGGGCCTGCCCCCGCCCGCCCCGGGCGGGTGGAATCGTGGGTATGGGTTTCGTCATGGGAGACACGAGTGTTCGGGTCGGTCCGGATCCGCTGTCGTTCGAGCAGGTCGTGGCGGTGGCGCGGGACGGCGCGGCGGTCTCGCTGACGGACGAGGCGCTGGAGCTGATCGGGGAGTCGCGGGCGCACATCGAGGAGCTGTCGGCGCGCCCCCTGCCGGTCTACGGGGTCTCGACGGGGTTCGGGGCGCTCGCGACCCGGCACATCCCGCCGGAGATGCGGGCGCAGCTGCAGCTCAACATCGTCCGGTCGCACGCCGCCGGGTCCGGTGCCGAGGTCGAGCGGGAGGTCGTCCGCGCGCTGATGCTGCTGCGCCTGCACACCCTCGCGACCGGCCGGACGGGGGTGCAGCCCGTCACCGCGCGGACGCTGGCCGGGCTGCTGAACGCCGGGATCACGCCGCAGGTGTTCGAGCACGGCAGCCTCGGCTGCTCCGGCGACCTCGCGCCGCTCGCGCACGTCGCGCTGGCGCTGATCGGCGAGGGGCGCGTCCGGGACGCGGACGGCGAGCTGAAGCCCGCCGCCCAGGCGCTGGCGGAGAAGGGCATCACGCCGGTCAAGCTCGGCGCCAAGGAGGGCCTCGCCCTCCTGAACGGGACGGACGGCATGCTCGGCATGCTCGTCCTCGCCATCCGCGACCTGCACGGCCTGCTGACCGCCGCCGACGTCGCCGCCGCGATGTCGGTCGAGGCGCTGCTCGGCACCGACCGCGTGTTCGCCGCCGATCTCCAGGCGCTGCGGCCGCATCCGGGGCAGGGCGCGTCGGCCGCGAACCTGCGGGCGCTGCTGGCCGCCTCCGAGATCATGGAGTCGCATCGCGGGCCCGACTGCACCCGCGTGCAGGACGCCTACTCGCTGCGCTGCTCGCCGCAGGTCAACGGCGCCGCCCGCGACACCCTCGCGCACGCCGAGCTGGTCGCCGGGCGGGAGCTGGCGTCCGCCGTCGACAACCCCGTGGTCCTGCCGGACGGCCGGGTCGAGTCGAACGGCAACTTCCACGGCGCGCCGATCGCCTACGTGCTCGACTTCCTCGCCATCCCCACCGCGGACGTCGCGTCGATGTCGGAGCGGCGCACCGACCGGATGCTCGACAAGGGCCGCTCGTCCGGGCTGCCCGCCTTCCTCGCCGACGACCCCGGCGTCGACTCCGGCCACATGATCGCCCAGTACACGCAGGCCGCGATCGTCTCCGAGCTGAAGCGGCTCGCCGCCCCCGCGTCCGCCGACTCGATCCCGAGCTCGGCGATGCAGGAGGACCACGTGTCCATGGGCTGGAACTCCGCCCGCAAGCTGCGCCGCGCCGTCGACGGCCTGACGCAGGTGATCGCGATCGAGATCCTCACCGCCGCGCGGGCGCTGGACCTGCGCAGCCCGCTGCGCCCCGGGCCCGCGACCGGCGCCGTCGTCGCGAAGCTGCGGGAGGCCGTCCCGCCGCCCGGCCCGGACCGCTACCTCGCGCCCGAGATCGCCGCCGCGGCCGCCATGGTCCGGGACGGCTCGCTCGTCGCCGCCGCCGAATCCGTCACCGGCCCCCTCTCCTAAGGAGCCCGCACATGTCCGGTCCCCGTCCCGTCCGCGCGCCGCGCGGCACGACGCTCACCGCCGCGAAGGGCTGGCCGCAGGAGGCCGCCCTCCGTATGATCCAGAACAACCTCGACCCGGAGGTCGCCGAGCACCCCGACGAGCTCGTCGTCTACGGCGGGTCGGGGCGGGCGGCCCGCAGCTGGGACGCCTTCGACGGCATCGTCCGGTCGCTCGCCGACCTGGAGGGCGACGAGACGCTGCTCGTCCAGTCGGGCAAGCCGGTCGGGATCTTCCGGACGCACGAGTGGGCGCCGCGCGTGCTGATCGCCAACTCCAACCTGGTGCCGCAGTGGGCGACGTGGGAGGAGTTCCGCCGGCTGGAGTCGCTCGGGCTGACGATGTTCGGGCAGATGACCGCCGGGTCGTGGATCTACATCGGCACCCAGGGCATCCTGCAGGGCACCTACGAGACGTTCGCGGCCGTCGCGGAGAAGAGGTTCGGCGGGACGCTCGCCGGGACGATCACGCTGACCGCCGGGCTCGGCGGGATGGGCGGCGCGCAGCCGCTCGCCGTCACCATGAACGGCGGCGTCGCGATCTGCGTCGAGTGCGACCCGTCCCGCATCGAGCGGCGCGTCGAGCACCGGTACTGCGACGTGAAGGCCGACTCCCTCGACGACGCGCTGCGCCTCGCGGAGGAGGCGAAGGCGGCCCGGCGGCCGCTGTCGGTCGCGGTGCTCGGGAACGCCGCCGACATGGTCCCCGAGCTGCTGCGGCGGGGCGCGCCGATCGACATCGTCACCGACCAGACCAGCGCGCACGACCCGCTGATGTACCTGCCGAGCGGTGTCGCGTTCGACGACATGGCCGCCGAGCGCGCCAAGGACCCCGACGGGTTCACCGCCAAGGCCCGCGCGTCGATGGCGGCGCACGTCGAGGCGATGGTCGGGTTCCAGGACGCGGGCGCCGAGGTGTTCGACTACGGCAACTCGATCCGCGGCGAGGCGCAGCTCGCCGGGTACGCGCGGGCCTTCGAGTTCCCCGGGTTCGTCCCCGCCTACATCCGGCCGCTGTTCTGCGAGGGCAAGGGCCCGTTCCGGTGGGCGGCGCTGTCCGGCGACCCGAAGGACATCGCCCGCACCGACAAGGCGATCCTCGACCTGTTCCCCGACAACGAGCCGCTGACCCGGTGGATCCGGATGGCGGGGGAGAAGGTCCACTTCCAGGGCCTGCCGTCGCGGATCTGCTGGCTCGGCTACGGCGAGCGCGACAAGGCCGGCGAGGTCTTCAACGACCTCGTCGCGCGCGGCGAGATCAGCGCGCCGATCGTGCTCGGCCGCGACCACCTCGACTGCGGCTCGGTCGCCAGCCCCTACCGGGAGACCGAGGGCATGAAGGACGGCTCGGACGCCATCGCCGACTGGCCGCTGCTGAACGCGCTGCTCAACACCTCGTCCGGCGCGACGTGGGTGTCCATCCACCACGGCGGCGGCGTCGGCATCGGCCGCTCGATCCACGCCGGGCAGGTCTGCGTCGCCGACGGCACGGCCCTCGCGGGCGAGAAGCTCCGGCGCGTCCTGACCAACGACCCCGGCACCGGCGTGATGCGCCATGTCGACGCCGGCTACGACCGCGCCGCCGAGGTCGCCGCCGAGCGCGGCGTCCGCATCCCGATGCAGCAGGGCTGATGAGCTTCGAGGGGATGTGGGCGGAGCTGCTGCCCGTCGGGCGCGACGCGGGCACCGGCGGGTACCACCGGTTCGCGTGGACGCCGCCGGAGCTGGAGTGCCGCGCCTGGTTCGCCGGCGAGGCGCGCCGCCGCGCGATGCCGGTGGAGCACGACCGCAACGGCAACATGATCGCCTGGTGGCTCCCCGAGGACGGGACGCGGGAAGGGGCCGTGCTGACGGGCAGCCACCTGGACTCGGTGCCCGGCGGCGGCGCGTTCGACGGGCCGCTCGGGATCGTGTCGGCGTTCGCCGCCGTCGACCTGCTGCGCGAGCGCGGCGCGACGCCGCGGCGGCCCATCGGGATCGCGGCGTTCGCCGAGGAGGAGGGCGCCCGGTTCGGGGTCGCCTGCCTCGGGTCGCGGCTGCTGGCCGGCGCGATCGACCCCGCGCGGGCGCGGTCCCTCACCGACGCCGACGGCCGCACGTTCGCCGAGGTGCTGCACGGCGCCGGGCTCGACCCCGAGGCGATCGGCCCCGATGACGACCTGCTCGGACGCGTCGCCTGCTACGTCGAGCTGCACGTGGAGCAGGGGCGGGCGCTCGCCGAGCCGGTCGGGGTGGCGAGCTCGATCGTCCCGCACGGGCGGTGGCGGTTCGGGTTCGCGGGCGAGGGCAACCACGCCGGGACGACCGCGCTCGCCGACCGCCGCGACCCGATGGTCCCGTTCGCCGGGATGGTGCTCGCCGCCCGGGACGCAGCCGAGCGCAACGGGACGGTCGCGACGGTCGGGAAGGTCCGGGTCGTCCCGGGCGGCGTGAACGCGATCGCGTCGTCCGTCACCGCCTGGCTCGACGCGCGCGGGCCCGCCGACGGCGCCGTGCGGAAGACCGTGGAGGAGGTCGGCGCGGCGGCGCGCGAGGCCGCCCGCCCCCACGGGGTGGCGGTGGAGCTCGCGGAGGAGTCCTACACCGAGATCGTCGACTTCAACCTGGCCCTGCGCGACCGGGTGGTCAGGACGCTGGGCGGCGCGCCCGTCCTGCCGACCGGTGCCGGGCACGACGCGGGCGTCCTGTCGGCCCGGGTGCCGACCGCGATGCTGTTCGTCCGCAACCCCACCGGCGTGTCGCACGCGCCCGCCGAGCACGCCGAGACCGCCGACTGCCTCGTCGGAGTCGAGGCCCTCGCCGCGGTACTGGACGACCTGGCCCGCGGGTAGGGAACCCGATATGCAATGGCATGCCCAGTTCGCCTGGCTCGGAGACGGGGTGGCGGCGGACGTCCTGATCGAGGCCGACGGCGAACGGATCACGAGCCTGGCGCGCGGCGTCCCGCCGCCGCCGCGCGCCCAGCACCTGCCCGGCCTGACCCTGCCGGGCCTCGCCAACGCGCACTCGCACGCGTTCCACCGCGCCCTCCGCTCCCGCGTGCAGACGAACCGGGGGACGTTCTGGACGTGGCGCGAGCAGATGTACCGGGTCGCCGACCGCCTCGACCCCGACTCCTACCGGGCGCTCGCCCGCGCCGTGTACGCCGAGATGGCGCTCGCCGGGATCAGCTGCGTCGGCGAGTTCCACTACCTGCACCACCGCCCCGGCGGCGCCCCCTACGACGCGCCCAACGCGATGGGCGAGGCGCTGATCGCGGCCGCCGCCGACGCGGGCATCCGGATCACGCTCCTGGACACCTGCTACCTCACCGGCGGCATCGGGCAGCCCCTCAAGGGCCCGCAGCTGCGCTTCGGCGACGGCACCGCCGGGAACTGGGCCCGCCGCGTCGACACCCTCCACGAGCAGACCGACAAGGCGGGCCGGCTGCACGCCCGCGTCGGCGCCGCGATCCACTCGGTCCGCGCCGTCCCGCGCGAGCAGGTGCGGGCCGTCGCGTCCTGGGCGAAGGAGCACCGGGCGCCGCTGCACGTCCACCTGTCCGAGCAGCCCGCCGAGAACACCGCGTGCCTCGACGCCTACGGCGTGACGCCCGCGCGCCTCCTCGCCGAGGCGGGCGCCCTCGGCCCGCTCAGCACCGCCGTCCACGCCACCCACCTCACCGGCGACGACATCAGGCTCCTCGGCGCCACCACGACCGGCGTGTGCATGTGCCCGACCACCGAACGCGACCTCGCCGACGGCATCGGCCCCGCCCGCGGCCTCGCCGACGCCGGCGCCCCGATCTGCCTCGGCTCCGACCAGCACGCCGTCATCGACCTGTTCGAGGAGGCCCGCGCCGTCGAGCTCGACGAGCGGCTCCGCACCCGCGTCCGCGGCCACTGGACCGCCGGCGAGCTGCTCGCCGCCGCCACGTCCAACGGGCACTACGCGCTCGGCTGGCCCGAGGCCGGCCGCCTCGAACCCGGCGCCTACGCCGACCTCGTCACCGTCGCGCTCGACTCCGCCCGCACCGCGGGCGCCGGGCCCGCGCACGCCGCCGAGGCCGCCGTCTTCGCCGCCACCGCCGCCGACGTCCGCCACGTCGTCGTGTCCGGCCGCCAGATCGTGCACGACGGCCGCCACCTGCTGGTCGACGACGTGCCCGGCGCGCTGGCCGCCGCCGTCGAGTCCGCCACCCGCGAGGAGCCCGGTTGAGCACCGCCATCACCAACATCGGGGAACTGGTCACCAACGACCCGGGCCGGGGCGACGGGCCGCTCGGCATCGTCCGGGACGCCGCGCTGGTGATCGAGGACGGCGCCGTCGCCTGGACGGGCCCCGCGTCCGGCGTCCCCGCCGCCGACGAGGTCTTCGACGCCGCCGGGCGCGCCGTCCTCCCCGGCTTCGTGGACTCCCACGCCCACCTCGTCTTCGCCGGCGAGCGCGCCGAGGAGTTCGCCGCCCGGATGAGCGGGCGCCCCTACGCCGCCGGAGGCATCCGCACGACCGTCGAACGCACCCGCGCCGCGTCCGACGACGCCCTGCGCGCCAACCTCCGCCGCCTGGTCGGCGAGATGGCCCGGCAGGGGACGACCACCGTCGAGTGCAAGTCCGGCTACGGCCTGACGGTCGAGCAGGAGGAGCGCGCCGTCCGCATCGCCGCGGAGATCGCCGACGAGGTCACCTACCTGGGCGCCCACGTCGTCCCGTCCGAGTACCGCGACGACCCCGCCGCCTACACGCGCCTCGCCGCGACCGACATGCTCGCCGTCTGCGCGCCCCACGCCCGCTGGGTCGACGTGTTCTGCGAGCGGGGCGCGTTCGACGCCGACCAGGCCCGCGAGGTCCTGCAGGCCGGGATCAAGGCCGGGCTCATGCCCCGGCTGCACGCCAACCAGCTCGGCGAGGGGCCGGGCGTGCGCCTCGCCGTCGAGCTCGACGCCGCGTCCGCCGACCACTGCACGTTCCTCGGCGACGCCGACGTGGACGCGCTCGCCTCGTCCCGCACCGTCGCGACCCTGCTGCCCGGCGTCGAGTTCTCCACCCGCCAGCCCTACCCGGACGCCCGCCGCCTCGTGGACGCCGGCGCCACCGTCGCCCTCGCCACCGACTGCAACCCCGGCTCCTGCTACAGCTCCAGCATGGCCTTCTGCGTCGCCGTGGCCGTCCGCGACATGCGCATGACCCCGGCCGAAGCCGTCTGGTCCGCCACGGCCGGCGGAGCCCGCGCCCTGCGGCGCACCGACGTCGGCCATCTGGCGGTCGGCGCGCGCGCGGACGTCCACGTGCTGGACGCCCCGTCGTACATCCACCTCGCCTACCGTCCCGGCGTCCCCCAGACCCACGCCGTATGGAAGCGGGGCCGCCGGGTGGACGCCCGCGGGTGACCGGCCCGTGCCGGCCTCCCGGCGGCGTCAGGACAGGGCGAGGTAGCGCCGGTTGACCCTGATGAGGGGCTGCCGGTCGCGGGCGATGTAGTCGGTGGCGAGGACCTCGGCGGCGAACAGCATGTGGTCACCGGCCTCGACGCACTGGCGCGTCTCGCATTCGAGAGCCGTGAGGCCCGATTCGGGGATGAGGGCGCCGGAGTGCTCGCCGCGATGGTGCGGCTCACCGGCGAGCAGGAGGCGGGCGCTCGGACGCCCCTCGGCGGCGAAGCGCCCGGCGAGGGCGCGCTGGCCCGCGCCGAGGACCGTCGCGGCCCACCGGTCGGTGCGGGACAGCACCTCCGCCAGGTACGACGAGGACGCCACGCCGGCCAGCACCATCGGCGGCTCCAGCGACACCGACATGAACGAGGTCACCGTCGTGCCGAGATCGTCGCGGCCGTCCCGGACGGTCAGCACGACGACCCCGGTGGCGAACCCCGCGACCGCCTCGACGAAATCGGGACTCAGCGGATCTCCCAGGTGCCGGGGAGGGTGAGGGGGCCGGCGGACGGGAGGCCGAGGCGGGCGGCGAGGCCGCCGAGGGACCCCCAGCCGTCGAACCGCGCGGACGCGGCGGTGCGGTCCTCGCTGGACTCCGGCGGGCGCAGCCGCTCCAGCGGCGAGGCGTGCGGATAGGAGCGGACGGGCGCGTCGGCGGGCAGCCCGGCCTTCTTGCGGGCCAGGTCGAGCGCGCTGTCGATGCCGCCCAGCTCGTCGACCAGGCCGTGGTCGCGGGCGTCGGCGCCGGTCCAGACCCGGCCGCGGGCCAGCTCGTGGACGCGCTCGCGGGACAGCCCGCGGCCCTCGGCGACCTTCGCGGTGAAGTCGTCGTAGATCGTGTCGAGGGACGCGTTGATCCGCTCCCACTCGGAGTCGCTGAAGTCCTTGGTGGCGCTGAACATGCGGGCGTGCTCGCCGTCGGCGACCGAGCCGAGGCCGATGCCGACGCGGTCCAGCAGGTCGTTGACGACGGCCTTGCCGACGACGACGCCGATCGAGCCGGTGATGGTGCCGGGCTGCGCGACGATCGTGTCGGCGGCCATCGAGACGTAGTAGCCGCCGGACGCGGCGACGTTCCCCATCGAGACGACCACCGGCTTGCCGGCGCGGCGGGCGAGGACGACCTCGCGCCAGATCGCGTCGGACGCGACGGCGGACCCGCCGGGGCTGTTGACGCGGAACACGATCGCCTTGACCCGGTCGTCCTTGACGGCGGCGCGGAAGGCGGCGCCGACGGTGTCGGAGCCCATCGCGGGGCCGGAGTTCGGCAGCGGGCCGCCGCGGCCGCTGCGGCCGAGCCGGATCGGGCCCTGCCCGTTGATCAGCGCGACGACGTCCTGGCGGCCCGGCTGCGGGATGCGGCGCGCGAGGCCGTGCGTGCGGTTGTAGCGGGAGACGTAGCGGAGCTGCGCGTCCCGGCCGAACTCCTTGCGCAGGAAGGCGTAGACCTCGTCGCGGTAGCCGAGGTGGTCGACGAGGCCCTCCTCCAGCGCCTCGCCGGCGAGCAGCGGGCCGCGGTCGGTGAGGTCGCGGACCTTGTCCTCGGGCAGGTCACGGGCGGCGGCGATGCCCGCCGTGATCTGCTCGCCGAGGGACGTGACGAGCCGCTGCGACGACTCCTCGTGCTCGGGCGTGTACGTCTTCTCCATGAAGGTGTTCGCCATGGTCTTGTACTCGTAGCGCTTGGCGAACCGGGGCCGCACGCCCGCCTTCTCCAGCGCGCCCGCGAAGAACGGCTCCTCCAGCGCGACGCCGGTCAGCCCGACCTCCCCGGTCGGCTGCAGGTACACCCTGTCGAACCCGGTCGCGAGGTAGAACGGGACGGTGCCGTGGCCGCCCTCGCCGAACGTCTCGGCCCAGGCGACGGTGAGCTTGCCGGCCTCCCGCAGCGCCCCGACGGCCTCCCGCAGCTCCTGGGCGAGCGCCAGCCCGATGCCGCCGGTCACCTTCACCACCAGCGCCTTCACCCGGTGGTCGGAGCGGGCGCGGCGCAGCCCGTCGAGCACGTCGCGCAGGTTCGTCCGGCGCATGGACATGATCGCCGAGATCGGGTCCGCGGGCGCGGTCTCCACGATCCCCTCGGTGAGGTCCAGCTCCAGGATCAGCGGTGCCGTCCGCCGGTCCCGGGCCTGCTTGATGACGTTGACGACGGTTCCGGGATCCACCATGGCCCCAGCCTATGCGTTCGCCCGCGGGCGCCCGGTCCGCCCCGGGTCCCGCGCATCCTCCGCCCGGAGGAGGAGGGGCGGCCTACTTGCGGGCGAAGGCCCGGTTGGGCAGGACGCTGGCGGACGCCTGCGCGACGGGGCGGCCCTGCGCGTCGCTGACGAGGGCGTTGGCGACCATGCGGGTGCTGCCGGGGTGCACGCACGTCCCGGTGACCGCGTAGGTCTCGCCGGCCCGGACGCCGCGCAGGTAGTCGACGTTGAGGTTGAGGGTGAGCATCGGCATGAAGTGCTCGCACGTGCTGCTGCCCGCGAGGCAGACGGCGTTGTCGAGGATCATGGCGATGTATCCGCCGTGCACGGTCCCGCCCGGGTTGCACAGCTTCTCGGCGGGCGTCCAGGCGATGTCGACGCGGCCGGGCTCGGCGGACGTGATCACCTGCCCGATGTGGTCGTTGATGTCGGAGATCTGCGGGAACCTGCCGTCGGCCATGGCCTGGATCAGCTCGGCGCCCGTGAGGGTGTCCCACATCCGCGCGGTCTCCTCGAAGGCCCCCGGGTCCGCCTCGACGCTCAACTCGTGCTCCCTGATCATGCGACGTTTCGCCCCGAATGGTATTCGGCGTGCCGACCGCGCGGCACTGTGCCCTTCGTCACCGGCCCTCGTCACCGGCCCGCTCAGCCGACCTTGCGGAGCGTCCCGAACAGGGTGCCGATGCCGGTCGAGGTGTACTCCAGCCCGCCGGACACCTGCGTCAGCGTCACCGGGCCGCCCGCGCAGAACCCGACCGCGCCGGTGTCGCGCACGGCCGTCTCGTCGAAGTCGGCCTTCGCGCCGGACACGCCGGAGACAGACAGCCGGGTCTGGCAGCCCCACCGGTCGTACTCGGCCGTCCCGCCGTCGCCCTTCAGGCGCATCGTCACCTTGGTGCGGACGTCGCCGATGGTGACGCCGCCCGTCTGCGTCAGCTCGCCCTCCCACGTCCCGCCGAACGCCGCGGGCAGCGAGCGGCCGCCGCCCGTACCGTCGCCGCCTCCGGACGGCGACGAGGACCGCCCGTTCCGGGCCGGCGAGCGTTGGGACGCCGTGGTGACCGGCGTGTCGGAGCCCCCGCCCCTGTCCACCAGGATGACGGCCGTCGCGCACGCGATGGCGAGGACGACGGCGCAGGCCACCAGGGCGATGGCACGGGTGTTCCGGCCTCCGCGGCCTCCGTGCCCGTCGCCCGCCGGGGGCGGCGGGCTCGGCGCCGGCGGCCGGGGGTGCGGCTGCGTGAGGTTCCGCGACGGAGACGGATCCGTGGCCGGCCCGAAGGGGGACGCGCCCCCGCCGTGGTCCGGGCCGGGCGCGGGCGGGACCGGCACCGGAGGCCCGGGGTAGGGCGCCTGCGGCCGGGTGATGTCCGCCGCCGGACGCGAGGTCGGGTCGATCAGCCGCATCGCGAGGTCGCGGGAGGACGGGCGGCGGGCCGGCTCCTTGACGAGGCACTCGGCGAGCAGCGGGCGCAGCGTGTCCGGCACCCCGGTGAGGTCGGGGTCGGCGGTGGCGATCCGGTGCATGACCGCCTCGACCGTCGCCGCGCCGCCGAACGGCGGGCGCCCGGTCGCCGCGAACACCAAGGTCCCCGCCCACGCGAACACGTCCGACTTCACCGTCGGCGGATGGTCGCGCAGCCACTCGGGGGCGAAGTAGGCGGGGGTGCCGACCATCTGCGTGCTCGTCTCGGCGTCGATCGCGCGGGCGATGCCGAAGTCGACGACGCGGGGCCCGTCCGGGCCGAGGAGCACGTTCGCGGGCTTGAGGTCGCGGTGCACGATCCCGGCGGCGTGGATGGCGGCGAGCGCGCTCGCGGTGTTCACCGCCAGCCGCTGCAGGTCGCCGCCGCGCAGCGGGCCGCCTTCGACGACGCGCTCCTGCAGGGACGGCCCGTCGACGAACTCGCTGGCGACGTAGGGGAGCGGGCCCTCGGCGGACGAGTCGAGCACCGCGGCCGTGGCGAACGGCGCGACCCGCCGCGCCGCGGCCATCTCCCGGGCGAACCGCTCGCGGGCCCGCGCGTCGGCGTGCTTCAGGACCTTCACGGCGACGCGCTCCCCGGACGCCCCCTCACCGAGGTAGACGACGCCCTGCCCGCCCTCGCCGAGCCGTCCCGTCAGCCGGTAGCGGCCGATCTCGCGGGGATCGTCGGGGACGAGGGGCAGAGCGGGCATCTTCGGCTTCCTCCGGCATGGGGGACCTGCGCCGGCCCCCGAACGACGGCACCACCGTACTTCGGTCAGGGGCGGATATCGTCGGCTCATGGGCGATGGGGACGGCTGGGCCGATTGCGACCAGGGGCACACGCACTGGGGACGGTACGGCGCGGCGGGGCTGCTGGCCTACCACCGCGACGCGGAAGGCCAGATGTGGATCCTGATGCAGCAGCGCGCCTGGTGGGGGCTCGGCGGCGGCACGTGGGGGATGTTCGGCGGGGCCACGCACAGCCATGAGGACGGGGTGACGGGCGCCCTGCGGGAGACCGGCGAGGAGTGCACGCTCGACACCGGGCTCGTGCGCGTGCGCGGGACCCGGGTCGAGGACCACGGCGGCTGGGCCTTCACGTCCGTGATCGGGGCGCTCGACGAGAAGGTGCCCGTGAAGCCCGCGTCGCGGGAGACGCGCCGCGCCGAGTGGATCCGCCTGGAGGAGGTCGAGGACCGCAAGCTGTTCGCGCCGTTCGAGCGGTCGTGGCCGCTGCTGCGGGACGTGATGAAGGGCCTGGTGCTCGTCGTGGACGGCGCGAACGTCGTCGGCTCCCGGCCGGACGGCTGGTGGAAGGACCGGGCGGGCGCGAACGCCCGGCTCCGCGACTCGCTGCAGGTCCTCGCCGAGGGCGTCCGCGGCGTGCCGCCCGGCCCGGTCGCGTTCGACCACTGCTTCCCCGAGGTCGTGCTGGTCGTCGAGGGCGCGGCGCGGCCGGTGGCGGACGAGCCCGCGGACGGCGTGCGGGTCGTGGCGGCCGCGGGCAGCGGCGACGACCACATCGTCGACCTCGTCCGGGCCCCGGAGCCCGACACCGACTACCTGGTCGTGACCGCGGACCGGGAACTGCGGGCCCGCTGCGAGGAGGCCGGCGCGCACGTCACCGGCCCCCGCTGGCTCATCGACCGGCTCGAGCGTCGCTGACGCGGTGGCCGGCGTCGCGCAGGGCCTGCGTCGCCTCCTTCAACCGGTGGTCGGGGACCAGCACGAGGTCGGCATGGTAGGTGGAGGCGACGAACACCGGCACCCCGGCGCCGGCGAGCGGGCCGACGACCGCGGCGAGCATGCCGGGCAGGTCGAGGCCGTGGCCGGCGTCGCCGTAGAAGCCGACCCAGCGCTCCGCCTCGGTGAACGGCGACGCCTCCCGCACGACGGTGAGGCCCTCGGGGGCGCGGACCAGCGCGATCCACTCGTCGTCCTCGGGGAACGTCGCGTTCGGCAGATGCTCGACCAGGAACTCGGACGGGACGATGTGCAGGTGCTGCGCGGCGCTCATGGCGCCACCCTAGTTCCCGGTCACTCCGGGACGAGCCACACGGCGCCGAGCGGCGGGATCCGCATCACGGCGGACGCCTCCAGGCCGTGCCAGGGCTCGGCGGCCGCCTCGACGCGTCCGAGGTTCCCCACCCCGCTGCCGCCGTACTCGTAGCCGTCGGTGTTGAGGACCTCCCGCCAGCCGCCCGTCTTCGGCAGGCCGACGCGGTAGTCCTCGTGCGGGTTGCCGGCGAAGTTGACGACGCAGGCCATCACGGGCGCCTCACCGCCGTCCTCGGGCGTCCCGTACCGCAGGTAGGACAGGGTGTTGCCGCCCGCGTCGTTGCCGTCGATCCAGCGGAACCCGTCGTGGTCGCTGTCGCGCGACCACAGCGCGGGCTCCTCGCGGTAGGCGTGGTTGAGCTGGCGGACGAGCTTCTGCAGGCCGACGTGCAGCGCGCCTTCGGCGGCGTTGTCCAGCAGCCACCAGTCGAGGGGGCGCTGCTCCGCCCATTCGGCGCCCTGCCCGAACTCCTGGCCCATGAACAGCAGCTGCTTGCCGGGATGCGACCACATGTAGGCGAGCAGCGCCCGCAGCCCCGCGAACTGCTGCCAGGTGTCGCCCGGCATCTTGCTGAGCAGCGACCCCTTCCCGTGGACGACCTCGTCGTGCGAGAGCGGCAGGACGTAGTTCTCCGAGAACGCGTACACCAGTGAGAACGTGATCTCGTTGTGGTGGTAGTGCCGGAACACGGGCTCGTGGCGGAGGTACTCGAGGGTGTCGTGCATCCAGCCCATGTTCCACTTGAACCCGAAGCCGAGGCCGCCGAGATGGGTGGGCCGGGACACGCCGGGCCAGGCCGTCGACTCCTCCGCGACCGTGAGGACGCCGGGGTTGCGCTTGTAGACCGTCGCGTTCATCTCCTGGAGGAAGGAGATGGCCTCCAGGTTCTCGCGGCCGCCGTAGACGTTCGGCGTCCATTCGCCCTCGTTGCGCGAGTAGTCCAGGTACAGCATCGAGGCGACCGCGTCCACGCGGAGCCCGTCGACGTGGAACTCCTCGATCCAGAACGACGCGTTGGCCACCAGGAAGTTGCGGACCTCGGCGCGCCCGAAGTTGAACACCAGCGTGCCCCAGTCGGGATGCTCGCCGCGGGTCGGGTCCTCGTGCTCGTACAGCGCGGTGCCGTCGAAGCGCGCCAGCGCCCATTCGTCCTTGGGGAAGTGCGCGGGCACCCAGTCGATGATGACGCCGATACCGGCCTGGTGCAGCTTGTCGACGAGGTACCGGAAGTCGTCCGGGGTGCCGAAGCGGGATGTCGGCGCGTAGTAGGACGTCACCTGGTAGCCCCAGGACGGCCCATAGGGGTGTTCCGCCACCGGCAGGAACTCCACATGGGTGAATCCCATGTCCTTCACGTACGAGGTCAGTTCCTCCGCCAGCTCCCGGTAGCCCAGCCCGGGACGCCACGAGCCCAGGTGCACCTCGTACACGCTCATCGGCTCGCGCACCCACTCGCGCTCCTTGCGGGCCCCCATCCACTCGCCGTCGCCCCACTCGTAGGCCGAGGTGTAGATGCGCGACGCCGTCGCCGGGGGCTGCTCGGTGTGCTGCGCCATCGGGTCGGCCTTGCTGCGCCACCGCCCGTCCGCGCCGAGGATCTCGAACTTGTAGCACATGCCGTCGCGGACGCCCGGGACGAACAGCTCCCAGACCCCGGTCGACCCGAGCGACCGCATCGGGTGCGCGCGGCCGTCCCAGTGGTTGAAGTCGCCGACCACGCGCGCGCCGCGCGCCGTCGGCGCCCACACCGCGAACCCCGTCCCGGACACCGGCCCGAACGCGGACGCGTACGTCCGCACGCGCGCGCCCAGCGCCCGCCACAGCTCCTCGTGCCGGCCCTCGCTGATCAGGTGCAGGTCCAGCTCGCCGAGCGTCGGCAGGTGCCGGTACGGGTCGTCCTGCACGGTCTCGATGCCGTCCCCGTACGTCACGGCCAGCCGGTAGTCGGGGACCGCGAGGGGCGCCTTGTCCGCGTCGTCGCCGGCCAGCGACGCCGACGCCGGCAGCGTCCCGGCGAACACGCCCTCGTGGAAGTGCCGCAGCGGGTGCCGGTCCCCGTTCGGCAGGACGACCTCGACCTTCTCCGCGAGCGGGCGCAGCGCTCTGACGGTCACTCCGTTCCGGCCTGGATGCGCCCCGAGGACGCCGTGCGGATCGTGGTGGTCGCCGCCGACGAGCCGGTCGATCTCCGCGCGCGTCACCCGTGCCATGACGTCATGGCCTCCTCGCCTGGGGTCCGGGGTCCGGGGGCGGTCCCCGGGATCAACACTGATGCCGTTTCCCTGTAGGAGTGCCCTGAGATCGGCCGAACTCACATGGCGAAAGGAGGTGTTTCACCGGAGACGGCGGCCGGTCCGCCGCGCCGGGAGATGTGCGACCGCACGGACGACACGACACTTTGTCGGGGGTCGCGCCGATTGCGCCGTCCATGCGGCCACGTCTACCTCGCCCCAGGGGTGACACCGACCCCGCCGCCCTGGGATCCATTCCTGTGTCACCTGAGCGACACAGCTACCTTCCGTACCGGAGCGTTCCGGCCCGGTCCGCCCCCGCCTGCGGACCGGGCCGCGCCGCTCCCCGCGACGTCCCATGACGGCCGCCTCACCCGTCCCCGCGCGCCTGCTCGAGCAGCAGCTCGCGCAGGCCCGCCGGATCGTCCGCGGCCACCGTCATCGCACATCCCGCCTGCAGCTGCGCGTCGGTCAGATCGCCGCTCCGGGTGGCGTACCAGCGTCCGGCGTCGCTCCGCCAGACCTGCCAGCCCGGAAACTCGCCCTCGATGGCCGTCTTCAGATCCTCGAAGTCCCCCATCAAGGTCGTCCCTTCCCCGAGGCGGCTCTTCTGTATACAAAAGTCTTACTCGGTCTAAGAGGTGTCAAGCTGTCCGTAAGCGGACCATGCCCCCGCGGATAGCAGCCCGCCGGATATGAGTGACGGAGAGGAGGGGGCGAAATCGAACACCGCGTCGATTGACCGGGGGCGCGCCTGAACGAAGGGGAGGTGACGCCGGTGCCGGACCGTCCCGCCTACCTGCGCATCGCCGACACGCTGCGAGAGGGGATCCGGGACGGCAGCCTTCCGCCGGGGACCCGGCTGCCGACCATGGCGGAGCTGTGCGCCGCCCACGGCGTCTCGGAGATCGTCGTGCGCCAGGCCGTCGCCCTGCTGCGCACCGAGGGGCTCGTCGAGACGCGCCGCGGCGGCGGCACCGTGGTCCGGCTCGTGCCGCCCGCCCGCCGGGTCGCGATGGAGCGCTACCGCGCGGTGACCAGGCCGCTCGCGGTGCCCGAGACCACGTTCACCCGCGACCAGAAGATCAGCTGGCAGGAGTACCGGCTCGACAAGGAGTTCACCCGTGTGCGCGCGGACGACGACCTCGGCGCGCTGTTCGAACTGCCCACCGGCACCGAGTTGCTGCGGCGCCGGTTCGTGTTCTACGCCCGCGGCGAGCCGCAGCAGATCTCGGTCAACTACCTGCCGTGGGACCTCGTCGGCGGCACCCCCGTCGCCGACCCGGAGCGCGAGCCGTGGCCCGGCGGCACGCTCGCGCAGCTGGCCTACCTCGGCCACCCGCCGACCCGCGTCGAGGAGGCCGTCCGCTCCCGCATGCCGACCCCCGAGGAGGCCGAGGCGCTCCGGATGGGGGGCGGCGTGCCCGTCATCGCCATCACCCGCCGGATGCTGTCGCGCGCCTCGGTCATGGAGGTCTGCCGCGACATCGTGCTCCCCGCCGACCGCGTCGTCCTCGACTACTCCATCGACCTCTAGACCCCCGGCCGAAGGCGAGGCGGCGGGCCGGGCTCTGTGAAGAGCCCGGCCCGCCGCTAGAGGGTCTGGTCGGTCGGGCGGATGAGGAGTTCGTTGACCGCGACGTGCTCGGGCTGGGTGACCGCGTAGACGACGGCGTTGGCGATGTCCTCGGGCCGGAGGGTCCGCATGGAGGCCGCCATCTCCCGCGCGAGCGCCCGGTGCCCGGGGTCGGCGATGTGGTCGACCAGCTCGGTGGCGACGAAGCCCGGTTCGACCAGCACGACGCGCACGCCCTGCGCGGTGACCTCCTGCCGCAGCGCCTCCGAGAAGGCGTTGACGCCGAACTTGGTCGCGGCGTAGGCGCCGGCGGTGGCCGTGGCGGTCCGCCCCGAGGTCGAGGAGACCTGCACGACGGCGCCCCTGCGCTCCAGCAGGTGCGGCAGCGCCGCGTGCACCGCGTACATCGACCCGAGCAGGTTGGTCTCGACCATGCGCCTCCAGTCGGCGGTGTCCGCGGCCGCGACCGGGCCGTTGAGCATCACCCCCGCGTTGTTCACCAGGACGTCCAGGCCGCCGAACCGGTCGACGGTCGCCGCGACCGCGGCGCGGACCGACTGCTCGTCGGTCACGTCCAGGTCCAGGGCCAGCACCTCGCCGGGCGCCTTGCCCGCCAGGGCCGCCAGCCGGTCGGCGCGCCGGGCGCCCGTCGCGACGGCGGCCCCCTCCGCCGACAGGGCCAGCGCGGTCGCCTCGCCGATGCCCGACGACGCCCCGGTGACCAGGACGACCTTCCCGTCCAGCGTGCTGCTCATGACATACCCCTTCGACTCCGGCTCGCGAATGCCGGTAGCTGAGACAGGACAGCGCGCCCGTCTGTGACGACCGCTCGACCGCGTCACAGGAGCGGGGTGTGGCCTGTCTCCATTGGCATGAGTCAATCCCTGGAGTCGAAGACCGGCGTCGACGGGCCGGTCACCGTGATCAAGAGCTACACGATGCCGGCGGACGAGGCCGAGCACTTCGTCGACGTGTACCGGGAGAACGCCGGGATCATGTCGGCCCAGCCGGGCTTTCTCCGCTCCCGGCTGCACCGGGCGCTCGCGGACACGGCCGAAGCGCGGTTCGTCCACATCGCCGAGTGGAGTTCGGGCACCGCGCTCGACAAGGCGACCGCCGATCCCGAGTGGCTCGCCTCGCTGCGGCGGATGTTCGACGATCCCGGCCTTCACATCACCTCGGAACCCGCCGCCTACCGGGTCGTGGTCGAACTCCGTCCCTCCTGACCCCGGCCGGCGGGGGGCGTCAGCCGGCGAGGTGCTCCAGCGAGCGCAGCGGAACCGGCAGCCAGGACGGGCGGTTCCGCGCCTCGTACCGGATCTCGTAGACCGCCTTGTCGAACTCGAACGCGCGCAGCAGCGCCGCGTGCGCGGCCGGGTCGGGGCCGCCCGCCGCCGCGTACCCGGCGCAGAACGCGTTCCGGTTCCGCTCCGCCCAGGCGCGGGCGCGCAGCTCCAGCATGTCCGCCGTGCCCGGCGCGACGTTCCCGTCCGAGGCGATCAGGAACCGCGCCGCGTACTCGAACGAGCGCAGCATCCCGGCGACGTCGCGGAGCGGGTGCGCGGGCGCGCGCCGCTCCGCGGGCGCCCGGGCGGGCTCGCCCTCGAAGTCCAGCAGCACCCAGCCGGTGTCGGTGCGCATCACCTGGCCGAGGTGGTAGTCGCCGTGCACCCGCTGGAACGGCAGCTCCCCGGCCGCCGCCTCCACCTCGGCGAACGCGGCGCGGATGGCGGGGGCGTGCGGGCGCAGCTGCGGGACGGCCTCGGCGACCGCGTCGAGCTGGTCGTTCATCCCGGCGGCCAGCGCGCGCAGCCGCGCGGCGGGCACGGTCGTCACGCCGAACGCGCGGGCGAGGTCGCGGTGCACCTGCGCGGTCGCGGCGCCGAGCCGTTCGGCCTCGGCGGCGAAGTCGCCGCCCGCCGCGCCCGGGTCGTCGGCGGTGAGCGCGGCCTGCGGGCCGGGCGGCAGGGGCTGGGCGAACCAGTCGCGGACGCTGGTCAGCGCGAGCTGCCAGCCGTCGGTCGCGCTGCGCAGGTACTCCGACAGCAGCGCGAGCGTGACGGGTTCACCGCCCGTACCGTCACCGCCGGGCGCCAGTTCGATCCAGCCGTGCACGGCGGGGATGTGGTCGCAGCCGGCGCGGGTCAGCGCCAGGTTGACCTCCAGGTCGGGGTTCATGCCGGGCGCCAGCTTGCGGAACAGCTTGCACATGTACGCGTCACCGAAGATCAGCGACGTGTTGCTCTGCTCGGCGGTGGACGGCGTGCCGTCCAGGTCGGTGCGGATGCCGGTGCCGGGCGCGCGCCGGAAGTGCAGCGGCCCGATGACGGACTCGCGCGCCATGTGGGCGAGCAGCGGCCGGGTCAGCTCGGGGTCGTGGGCGGCGTCGTAGGCGTGGCCGGTGATCCCGGTGGCCCCGGTGAGCAGGCCGATCTCGTGGGAGCGCAGGCGCTCGGGCAGGTCGCGGCGGACGCCGAGGAGGACCTGGTAGTGCTCGGTGGCGCCGCTCTGCCGGACGTCGAGGACGAGGTGGTGCAGCCCCGGCTCCCCGGTCCGCAGCTCGGTGGCGGTGCCGATGGACAGGTCCTCGATGGGGCTGTCCTTGCCGCCGAACCAGCGCTGCCGGGGCAGCCAGCCGGCCAGCAACCGGACGAGGGACGGGTCTCCTCCTTGGCCTGGACCGCCGGGCACGTCTACATCACCCTCTCGTCGCCCGGCTCGTCGGGCGGCGGCGGCAGCAGGAACCAGAAGAAGCCGTGCCCGGGGAGGGTGAGCAGGTAGGGGAGTTCGCCGATGGCGGGGAACTGCACCCCGCCCATGCACTCGATCGGCGTCGATCCGCGGAACCGCCGCAGGTCCAGCTCCACCGGCTGCGGGAAGCGCGACAGGTTGTTCACGCACAGGACCGTGTCGGTGCCGCCCCACTGGTTGGTGTCCCCGTTCCCGATCTCGCGGGTGAAGGCGAGGACGGAGGGGTTGGAGGCGGACAGTTCGACGTAGCTGCCGACGCCGAAGACGGGGTGGCGTTGCCGGATCTCGATCATCTTGCGGGTCCAGTGCAGGAGTGATCCGGGGTTGTTGACCTGGGCTTCGACGTTGACGGCCTGGTAGCCGTAGATGGGGTCCATGATGACGGGCAGGTAGAGGCGGGCGG
>NZ_JAGEOK010000018.1 GCF_017573545.1 Actinomadura nitritigenes
CGCCCCACGCCTCGACCCGGAAGGACCACAGGCCCATCCGGTCCGGCGTCACCCGCGCCGCCCACCGGTCCAGCCCGACACCGACCTCCGACATCCGCTCGCCCGGCTGCTCCATGCCGTCCGGGGAACGCAGCACCACCGCCGCGCCGAGCATCTCGTGCCCCTCGCGGAACACCGTCGCCGACACCTCGACCGTCTCGCCCACCACGGCCTTCGCCGGCCACCGGCCGCCCCCCACCACCGGGGCCACGTCCAGGATCGGGATCCGCCCGAGTCCGCCCGTCGGCTGCACCTGCATCGCGCCCCGCTCTCGCACCCGTCCGCGTCGGTCCTCGTGATGCATGCCCGGTCCGCGAGCGCGCGGCTTCCCGCGAACCACAAGATCACGCAAAGAGATCGCGCGGCGCAGCGCCCCGCCGCGGCACGCGAACGCGCCGGTCAAGGCGGAGTTCGGGCGGACTTAAGGCGGAGTTGATCTATGAACCGGCCGTCCGGCGGTGCGCGTAACCAAGGCGAGTCCCCACCGGAAGGAGCGGTTCGAATGATGCGGCGGAACGCGGTGCGCGCGGTGCTCGGCACGGCCTGGCTGCTGGCGGTGCTCGGCGCGGGCGCTTGCGGGGGAGGCGAGCAGCGGCAGGCGGGACGGGTGGCGGCGGAGTCGTCCGGCTGCGCCGCCCTCCAGCAGCGGATCACGGCGGGGCGGGCGGTCGACGTCGCCGCCGCCGAGCGGTGCGACCAGACCCAGTTCGCGCGGCTGGAGAACGAGAGGCAGGCGGCGCGCGCGAAGGGCGAGAAGCCCGCGATGCAGGTCAGCGCGGTCTGCCGGGCGGTCGACGCGCAGGCGGCCAAGGGCGACCCGGATCTGGACTTCGGGCTGGCCTTCCACTGCAGGCAGCGCGAGCGGTTCGCCGGCACGGTCAACGCGACGAGCGGGCTCGGGCCCGCGAACAAGGTCACGTCGCTGTGCCTGGGCGCGCGGGCGAAGAAGGCGCGAGGCGAGGCCGTCGACGCCTTCACCGAGTCCTTCTGCAGCAAGGAGGAGGAAGCAGCCGGCGGTTCGGGCGCGGCGCCGGAGCCGTCCTCCGGCACGGCGGCCGCGCCGACGGGAGCGCCCGCTCCGTCCGCACCGCCGTCGCGGAGTGCGGGGCCCGCGGCGTCCGGGGGCGGCGACGTCGTGTGCCCGGGGTCGACGGTGACGCTGTCCGGCGAGGCCGGCGCGCCCGCCGCGTCCAGCGACCGGCTGCCGGTCGGGACGAAGGTGAAGGTGACGAACCTCGACAACGGCAGGTCCACCACGGTCGCCGTCACGTCGGCGTCGGGCAGCTGCGTGCTGCTGAACGACGCGGCGTTCGAGCAGGTGCGCGAGGCGGGGAGATTCCTGATCCGGCACGCCCGGATCGAGCGCGTCGGCTGAGGACGCCCCACCCCCCCCGGCGGACCGGCCGCCGCCGGGATCAGGCGTGCGTGACGGGTTCGAGCGCCTCGCGGGCGGTCGTCACGTCCGGCGCGATGGCGACGCGGCGCGGCAGGCCCGCGACCTCGGCGACCCGGCGGACGATGCCGCGCGGCGGCAGCACCACCCACATCGGCACGCCGAGCTCGGTGGCGCGCATCTGCGAGCGCAGGATGATGTTCAGCGCGTTGGAGTCGCAGAACGTGCAGCCGGACAGGTCGAGGATGAGAGCGGGCGCCCCGGAGTCGAGCAGCCCGAGGGCCTGGGCGAGGATGGCCTCGCCGTTGCTCAGGTCGACCTCCGCGGGGAAGGACACCGTCCCGCAGGTCTCCGTGCTCTCCACTCGCGCCGCTCCGAGATCCATGGCTCGCCCCAAGGTCAGGTTCCTCACGTGGGTGACTTCTGGGGGTGCTTCACTGCGACTGTAAGCCCCAAAGCTGGACGAAGCCTGAAAGAGAGGGTCAAGAGTGGGGCGCCGGTCCCTCATATTGTCGATCATCGCGTTCGCTTCCGATTGCTCCGTGTTCGTCGCTTCGGATGCGCGCATGCGCGACCCCGGACGGTGACTCCGACGGGATCCGCGGGCGGCGGCCGGATTCGGCCCCCGCTGCTCCGAAGCCGCACCGGGGCGAGCTGTCGATCGCCCTTGCCGGCACTCCGGCGGGATCGTCCACCGCGGTGCGGCGTGATCCCGTTCTGTGTAACGGCCGCCCGCCACGGGTTGTTCCGCGGCAAGCGGAGCCCCCAAAGCCCTATATTTCCCCCATGGGGTGAATGCCCGCCGGAGAAGCGGGCGCTGGGGGAGGCCGGATGGGTTCGGAACCGGTGGTCATCGACGGCGGGGACCGCTCCTGCGTGCGGCTGCTGCTGGAACTGCGCGGGCACCTGGCGGGCCTGGAGCCCGGGACGGTCGTCCATCTCATCGCCGGCGACCCGGCGGCGCCGATCGACCTGCCCGCCTGGTGCCATCTGACGGGGCACGCCTACCTCGGCCCGGTCGCCGCCGACACCCCCACCTACGCGCTGCGCGTCGCTGAGCGCCCGCGTGCAACCGAGCCGGATTCGCCGTGGCGCCCCGCGGCGCGCGGCTGAGCGCGCCCGTTTTCCGCCGCCGTCCGCTTCGCGCCGCCTCGGGCCGCCCGCGTCCCGCGCCGGGGCGGTCCCGCCGTTTCATTCTGACGGTGCGTCCGTCACTATTGGCATAACGCCAATTAGCGAGGGATGTGACGGGCATGCCGGGACGGCCGTCGATCGCGATCGTGGGCAGCGGGTTCAGCGGGATCGGGCTCGCCGCCCGGCTGATCCGCGCCGGCTTCACCGACCTGACGGTGTTCGAGCGCGCCGGCGACGTCGGCGGCGTGTGGCGGGACAACACCTACCCGGGCGCCGCCTGCGACGCCCCGTCGCACCTGTACTCCTACTCCTTCGAGCCGAAGCCGGACTGGTCGCGGCGGTTCGCGCCGCAGCCGGAGATCCTCGCCTACCTGCGGCACTGCGCGCGCAAGTACGGCGTCCTGGAGCACGTCCGGTTCGACTGCGAGATCACCCGCGCCGGCTTCGATCCGGAGGCCGGGCAGTGGAACCTGCGGACGGCCGGGGGAGAGGTGCACCGGGCCGACCTGCTCGTCGCGGCGTGCGGGCAGCTGAGCGTCCCGGCGATGCCGGACATCCCGGGACTGGAGGACTTCACGGGCACCGTGTTCCACTCCGCGCGCTGGGACCACGGCCACGACCTCACCGGGCGGACCGTCGCGGTCGTCGGCAACGGCGCGAGCGCGGTGCAGTTCGTCCCCCGGATCGCGCCGCACGCGGCGAGACTGACCGTCTTCCAGCGCGAACCGCAGTGGGTCGGCTGGAAGTGGGACCGCCGCTACCCGCGGCTGCGCGCCGCGCTCAACCGGCGGATCCCGCTGCTGCCCCGGCTGTCGCGGCTCGCGGTGTTCGTCTGGTTCGAGGCGCTGCTGAACCCGATGCTGGTGTCGCCGCGCGCCCGCCGGCTGCTGTCGGCGCACATCCGCGCGCTCTGCCGCACCACGCTGTGGTCGGTGAAGGACCGGCGGCTGCGCGAGCGCCTCGTCCCCGGCTACGAGCTCGGCTGCAAGCGCGTCCTGGTCTCCAGCGACTACTACCGCGCCCTCGACCTTCCGCAGGTGGACGTGGTCACCAGCGCGGTCGTCGGCGCCACCCCGGACGGCCTCGTCACCGCCGACGGGCGCGAGCACCCCGCCGACACCGTCATCATGGGCACCGGCTTCCGCACCCGGGACTTCGTCGCCCCGATGCGCGTGACAGGTCTCACTGAGCGGGACCTGGACGAGGCGTGGCGGGACGGACCGCGAGCCTACCTGGGGATGGCCGTCGCGGGCTTCCCGAACTTCTTCCTGATGTACGGGCCCAACACCAATGTCGGCTCGGGGTCGGTGGTGCACATGCTCGAAAGCCAGATCTCCTACATCGTGCAGGCGGCCCGCGCTTTGCGCGACCCGGAGGTGCTCTACATGGACGTCCGGGAGGGCGTGCTCGCCGACTTCGACTCCGCGCTCCAGCGCCGCCTGGACGGGACGGTCTGGAACGCCGGCGGCTGCGACAGCTGGTACCTGCGCTCCGGCGCCGGCGCGGACGGCCGCCGCCGCAATGCCAGCA
The DNA here is from genome assembly GCF_017573545.1 of Actinomadura nitritigenes. Lineage (GTDB taxonomy): Bacteria > Actinomycetota > Actinomycetes > Streptosporangiales > Streptosporangiaceae > Spirillospora > Spirillospora nitritigenes. Next base: position 4,097 of record NZ_JAGEOK010000018.1, read on the forward strand.
ACTGGCCCGGCACGATGCTCGGCTACCGCCGCCGCACCCGCACCCTCGACCCGTCCGACTACCGCATCGTGACGCGCTGACATGGGCACCGCACACCGGGCCCCGGCGCGGGCCCGCGCCGGGGACGGCGCCGATCGCCGGCTCCTGCGCGCGCTCGAAGGGCTCTACGTCATCCCGCCCGGCCACCACCGCCCCGACACCGGGCGCGCCGAGGCCGCGCGCCTGCTCGCCTGCGACGACCGGACCCTGACCGCGCTCGCCCGGCACGGCCTGCCGTCCACCGGCGAGCGCGGCCGGGAGCGGTTCGACTCGCGCGACCTGTTCAACCTCGCCCTCTACTCCGGGACGGGCCGCACGCCGGTGGAGCGGGACGTCACGTCGCTGCTGCGCTGGACCCGCTCGTCGTGCGAGGACCTCATCGCGCCGCGCGTGTCCCGGTTCGAGCTCCGCGTCGCCTGCGGGGACCCCGACGGCTGCCGTCCCGACGCCCACAACGCCCTCGCCCGGCCCCGCACCGGCGCGTACGGCGGGGCGGTCCGCCACGTCCTCGCGCATCCGGGGCGCGGGGGCCGCCGCGTCGCCGCGGCGCCCGACGCGGCGGCGACCACCGCGCGGTCGTCCGGGCCCGCGATGGCGATCTCGGCGGTGCTGCGGACGGTCGGCGACTGCCCGGTGCTGCGCGCGCCCGCGCTGCGCGCGATCGTCCGCGAGTTCACCGGCGCGGAGCCGCGCTACCTGCGCCTGCCCGTCGAGCTGCGCGACGACCCGGACCTCGTCCCGCGCGGCTTCGCCGGCTGCGGTGCCGCCAGCCGCTACATCGAGCGGCTGTGCCGCGAGGAGGGCGTGCCCGCGACGACCCGGATCGGCTGGGTGGTCGGGCTGCCCGACGTCGTGCACGCCTGGGTGGAGGTCGTCGACGACGACGGCGTCACCAAGGTGATCGACCCGACGTTCACGCTGCTGTCGGAGGTGATCCCCTGGTCGAACCCGATGCTGCGCGACCCGTCGCTGGCGTTCCGGACGAACCGGCTCGTCCCGACCGGCCTGCACGTCGGGGGCGACGTCGCGTCCCACACCTGCGGCCGCGCGGCGGGCGCGGCCGGTGCGGCGGAGCGCCCGCACGCCCGCGTCACCACCAGGATCGTCCCGCTCCGCCCCACCGCCTGACCGTCCACCCCGGACCTCGTCCCGCGCGGCTTCGCCGGCTGCGGTGCCGCCAGCCGCTACATCGAGCGGCTGTGCCGCGAGGAGGGCGTGCCCGCGACGACCCGGATCGGCTGGGTGGTCGGGCTGCCCGACGTCGTGCACGCCTGGGTGGAGGTCGTCGACGACGACGGCGTCACCAAGGTGATCGACCCGACGTTCACGCTGCTGTCGGAGGTGATCCCCTGGTCGAACCCGATGCTGCGCGACCCGTCGCTGGCGTTCCGGACGAACCGGCTCGTCCCGACCGGCCTGCACGTCGGGGGCGACGTCGCGTCCCACACCTGCGGCCGCGCGGCGGGCGCGGCCGGTGCGGCGGAGCGCCCGCACGCCCGCGTCACCACCAGGATCGTCCCGCTCCGCCCCACCGCCTGACCGTCCACCGCGCCCGCCCCGGCGACCGCCCGCGCCGGTGACCGGCTAGTCGAAGAGGCGGAGCCGGTGGGCGGCCGCGGCGGCCTCGCCGCGGCCGGCGACGCCGAGCTTGCCGAGGATGTGGGACACGTGCACGCTGGCGGTCTTCACCGAGATGAACAGCGCCTCGGCGATCTCCCGGTTGCTGCGCCCGGCGGCGACGAGCCGCAGCACCTCCGTCTCGCGCGGGGTGAGCCCGAGCCCGGGCGACCACCGGTCGCCGCCGAGCGGGACCCCGGCGCGGCGCGCGAGGTCGGCGGCGCGCTCCCGCAGCGGACCGGCCCGCAGGGCGCCCGCCAGCTCCGCGGCCCGCCGCAGCGCCGCGCCCGCGCGGTCCCGGTCACCGGCCGCGAGCGCGGCCTCCCCGGCCCTGACCAGCGCGGACGCCGTCTCGTACGGCTGGTGCAGCGCGTCCCACGCCGCGGCCGCCGCGTCCCACGCCGCCTGGTCCAGGACGCCCTCGGCGCGCGCGGCCTCCGCCGTGAACGTCAGCCGGTGCGCCTCCTGCACCGGCCCGTAGACGCGCAGCCCCTCCACGCGGGCCCGCACCTTGGCCAGCGCGCCCGTGTCGCCCAGCTCCGCGCAGGCGGCGGCCGCGACCACCAGCCCCGGCAGCGCGTACCGGGACTCGTCGGGCAGGCCGACGTCGGTGAGGATCGGGTCGAGCGCGTCCAGGGCCTCGGCCGGACGGCCCCGCGCGAGCGCGATCAGCCCGCTCAGCCGGCACACCGGGAACAGGTTCTGCGCGCGGCGCGCCGCGCCGCGCGCGATCAGCCCGGGCGTCTCCGCCGCGTGCCGCTCGGCGGCGGCGAGGTCGCCCCGGGCCAGCTCCACCGCCCCCGCCAGGTTGTGCAGCCCCGCCCGGATGACGCCCGCCGACGTCCGCGGCAGCGTCCGCCCGATCACGCCGAGCGCCTCGTCCCACCGGCCGAGCGACACCAGCGGCTCCGCCGCGTTGATCGACAGGAACGCGCCCGCCGACCGGGCCAGCCCGTACTCCTCCGCCCGGCCGACGCCCTCGGCGGCGACCTCGGCGGCCTCCGCGTGCCGCCCGTACATCTCCAGCACGTCGGAGTGGTTGGTGAACGCGCGCAGCAGCGGATCGAACGCCCGGACCTGCGAGGCCCGCGCCGCGACCCGCCCGATCCGGGCGAGGAACGCCTCCGGGTCGTCCTGGTCGAACAGGTCGAGCCAGGCCAGGTTCAGCTCGACCGACAGCTCGGACTCGGTGTCCCCGACGGCCCGCGCGACCTCCAGCGCCTCGCGCGCCGCGTCCAGGGCCTCCCGGCGGGTGCCGTGCAGGCCGATGATCTTCGTGGCGAGCGTCGCGAGCACCCGCGCCCGCTCGGCCGACGGCGGGTCGGCCGGCACCAGCCGGGCCGCCTCGCGCAGGTCCGCCGGCGCCTTGTCGCTCCCCGCCCGCAGCCGCAGCATGCCGCGCAGCTCGTGCAGCCGCGCCGCCCGCATCGGATCCCCGGCCGCCTCCTCGTGCCGCAGCGCCTCGGTCGCCAGCCTGATCCCGACATCCGGCTCGCCCGCGAGGTCCGCCAGCGTGACGGCCTCCTCCATCACCTGGACGTGCGGGACGCCGATGCGCTCCGCCGCGTCCGGCACCCGGTCCCACAGCCCGAGCACCCGCGACGCCATCCGCAGCGCCTCCGCGTAGGCGAGCGCCCGCCGGGTCTCCCCGACGGCCCGCCACGCCGCGGTCAGCGCCCGGACGACGTCGTGCGCCGCGTGCCAGTGGTGGGCCAGCGTCACCGCCCGAGCCCGGTCCGGCATCAGCTCCGGGTGCTCCTCCAGCACCCGCGCGTACCGGACGTGCAGCCGCGTCCGCTCGCCCGGCAGCAGGTCGTCGTGCACCGCCTCGCGGATCAGCGCGTGCCGGAACGCGTAGCCGTCGCCGTCCACCACCAGCGTGTTGGCCGCCACGGCGGGCCGCAGCCCGCGGGTCAGCTCCCGGTCGTCCAGCCCGGCGACCGCCGCGAGCAGCTCGTGCTCGATCCGCGCGCCGCCGCCCGCCGCCACCCGCAGGATCTCCTGGGTTTCCTCCGGCAGCCGCTGGACGGCGCCGAGCAGCAGGTCGCGCAGCGACTCCGGCAGGTCCCGGCCCGCGCCCGAGCCGACCAGCGCCTCGACGAACAGCGGGTTGCCCTCACTGCGCTCGAACACGTCCGCGAGCGTGCCGGCCGGCGGGTCCGTGCCGAGGATGCCGCGCACCAGCTCGCCGACCTCGTTCCGGCCGAGCCGCCCGACCTCGACGCGCGCGACGTGGTCGACGCGCTCCAGCTCGATGAGGACCGGGCGCAGCGGATGCGCCCGGTGCAGCTCGTCGGTCCGGTACGTGACGACGATCAGCAGCGCGTCCCCGGCGCCCAGGTTGCGGACGAGGAACGTCAGCAGGTCGCGGGTCGAGGCGTCCGCCCAGTGCGCGTCCTCGACGACCAGCACCACCGGCCCGGACGCGGCGAGCCGCTCCAGCAGCGTCAGCACCAGCTCGAACAGCCGGGCCCGCGACTCCCCGGTGAACGCGCCCGCGTCGGCGTCGCCGAAGTCGGGCAGCAGCCGGGCCAGCCCGTCGCCCGCGCCCGCGGGCAGCAGGCCGCGCACCCCGTCCACGCCGACGTCGCGGACGAGCCCGCGCAGCGCCGCGGTGAACGGCGCGAACGGCAGCCCCTCGGTGCCGAGCTCCAGGCAGCCGCCGACCAGCACCCGCGCGCCCTCCGCGCGGGCGCGCGCACCGAACTCGCCGACCAGCCGGGTCTTGCCGACCCCGGCCTCACCACCGAGCAGCACCGCCGAGGGCGTCCCGGCGCGGGCGTCGCGGAAGGCCGCGTCGAGCGCGGCGGACTCGCGCTCGCGGCCGACGAGCACCGGGCTGACCGTGCGGGCGTTCACCGCTCCGGCGCGTCCGGCCGCGCGGCCCCGCGCATGGCCTCGGCCATGGCCGGGGCACCCTCGGCGAGGTACGCGGCGGCGACGCCGTCCCGGTCGGCCGCCGGCCGGTTCTGGCTCAGCTTCGCCTTCGCCTCGATCCGGGTGATGACGAGCTCCAGCCCGACGATCGCGCGCAGCTGCCCGGCGATGAACTCCGGCGGCGTGTCGTCCACCGACCAGGGGTCGCGACGGCCCGCCTCGTGCTTGTCGGTGAGCCGCCGCACCAGCGACTCCAGCCACGCCGGGTCGTCGTGGACGACCAGCCGCCCGTAGACGTGCGCGGTGAGGTAGTTCCACGTCGGCACGACCCGCCCGTGCTCGGCCTTGGACGGGTACCACGACGGCGTCACGTACGCGTCGGGACCGTGCAGAATGAACAGCGACTCGCCCTGCGCGGGCTCGCTCCACTGGTCGTTGTTGCGGGCGACGTGCGCGAGCAGCGCGCCGTGCTCGCCGGCGTCCGGGTCGTACAGGACGGGAAGGAACGTGGCGATGAGGCCGCGCGGCGTGCTCGTCACGAGGTCGGCCGCGCCGCAGCCGTCGAGCAGCGCCCGGACCTCGGCGTCACCGGCCGAGAAATGTGCGGAGATGTACACGCCCCGACGCTACCCGAACGGCCTGTCGGAGGCGCGTGCGAAGGTGGAGCCGTGAGTACGGAAGAGGAGCGCGACGGGGTCCGGCTGACCAACCTCGACCAGCCGCTGTTCGACGGGGCCGGGGCGACCAAGCGCGACCTGGTCGACTACCTCGACGCCGTCGCGGACCGGCTCGTCCCGCGGCTGGCGGGCCGTCCGCTGTCGGTCATCCGCGTGCTGCGCGGCCAGAAGCCGTTCATGCAGAAGAACCTCCCCAGGTACACGCCGCCGTGGGTGCGGCGGGTCACCGTGTGGGCCGAGACGTCGCAGCGGGAGGTGTCCTACGCGCTGTGCGACGACCGCCGCACGCTGCTGTGGTTCGCCAACCAGCGCGCGGTCGAGTACCACCCGCCGCTCGCCCTCGCCGCCGACCCCGGGCACCCCACCCACCTGGTGATGGACATCGACCCGCCGGACGGCGGCCCGTTCTCCGCCGCGGTCGGCGCCGCGCACCTGGTGCGGCGCGCGCTCGCCGGCTGCGGGCTCGACGGCGCGGTGAAGACCAGCGGGTCCAAGGGCCTGCACGTGTTCGTCCCGCTCGACGGCCGCACGGCCGCCGACGACGCCGCGGCGGCGACCCGCGCGCTCGCCGCCCGCGCCGAACGCCTCGACCCGGGCCTCGCCACCACGGCGTTCATCCGCGAGGACCGCGCCGGCAAGGTGTTCCTCGACTCGACCAGGGCGGGCGGCGCGACCGTCGCCGCCGCCTACAGCCCCCGGATCAGGCCCGGCACCCCGGTGTCCTTCCCCGTCCCGTGGGACGCGCTCGACGCCGCCGACCCGCGCGCCTTCACCGTCCGCACGGCGGCCGGACTGCTCGCCGGCCGCGACCCCTGGGCGGAGCTGATGCCCGCCGCGCGCCCGCTGCCCGCCGACCTCGTCGAGGAGGGCCACACCATCCCCATCGCCCGCGTCCAGGCGATGCACGAGGGCAAGCGCCGCGCCCGCGCCCGGCGCGACCAGGGCTGACACCCGGAATGGTCAACCCCCGCCCATGATCGTTCCGGGCGCCGCGTCGCCGCGCGGCGCCCGGGTACGACCCCGCCGGACACCGCGCGAACGGCATCCGAGGGGGAGCGGCACGTGACCGTGATGGGGCAGCTGGCGGCCGGTGCGACGCCGGGCGACCTCGTCGCCGCGCGGACCCAGATGGCCGTCTCGCTCGGCTGGCACATCGTCCTCGCCTGCCTCGGCGTCGGCATGCCCGCCATCACCCTGATCGCCGAATGGCGCGGCCACCGCACCGGCGACCCGAACTACCGGCTGCTCGCCCGCCGGTGGGGCCGCGCGATGGGCGTGCTGTTCGCCGTCGGCGCCGTGTCCGGGACGATCCTGTCGTTCGAGATGGGCCTGCTGTGGCCCGGCATGATGGGCGTCTACGGGCAGGTCATCGGGCTGCCGTTCTCGATGGAGGGCGTCGCGTTCTTCATCGAGGCGATCTTCCTCGGCGTGTACCTGTACGCGTGGGACCGGCTGAGCCCGGTGAAGCACCTGCTGTCCGGCGTGCCGATCGTCGTCGCCGGCGTGCTCAGCGCGTTCTTCGTGGTGACCGCGAACGCGTGGATGCAGGCGCCCGTCGGCTTCCGCACGCAGAACGGCCGCGTGGTGGAGGTGCGTCCCTGGCGGGCGATGTTCAACCCGTCGACCCCCTCGCAGACCGTCCACATGATCCTCGCCGCGTTCATGGTCGCCGGGTTCGGCATGGCGTCGGTGTACGCGGTGGCGATGCTGCGCGGGCGCCGCGACCGCTACCACCGGCTCGGCCTGCTGCTGCCGTTCACCGTCGCCGCCGCCGTCGCGCTGCCGCAGATCGTCGTGGGCGACTGGGCGGCGCGGTTCGTCGCCGACCACCAGCCGATCAAGCTGGCCGCGATGGAGGGCGTGTACGACACCGCGCGCGGCGTCCCGCTGCACATCGCGGGCGTCGCGGTCGACGGCAGGCTGCGCTACGCGATCGGGATCCCGCGCGGGCTGTCGCTGCTGGCGCACGCCGACCCGGACGCCGAGATCGCCGGCCTGAACACGGTGCCGCCCTCGGCGCGCCCGCCCGTGAACATGGTCCACTGGGGCTTCCAGGCGATGGTCGGCCTCGGGCTCGCGATGCTGCTGCTGGCGCTCTGGCTCGGCGTGTACTGGTGGCGCCGCCGCGACATGCCCCGCACCCGCTGGTTCCTGCTGGCCACCTCGGTGTCGGGCGTCGCCGCCGTCGCCGCCCTCGAAGCCGGCTGGACGGTCACGGAGGTCGGGCGGCAGCCGTGGATCGTGTACGGGGTCCTGCGCACGGCCGACGCCGTCAACCCGGCGCCCGGCCTGGTCTGGGGCGCCGTGCTGGTCGGCGCCGTGTACGCCGTGCTCACCGCCGCGTCGGTGTACGTGCTGCGGCGCCTGGCCCGCGACGAGCCCGTGCCGATCGCGCCGCAGGAGCAGGACGTCACCGGATTCACGGTGGTCTGATCCGTGGCGGCCGAGATCCTCCTCGCCGTGCTGTGGATCGGCCTCAGCGCCTACGTGCTGTTCGCCGGCGCCGACTTCGGCGGCGGCGTCTGGGACCTGATCGCCGGCGGCAGCGAGCGCGGCCGGCCGCAGCGGTCCCTGATCGAGCACTCCATCGGCCCGGTGTGGGAGACCAACCACGTGTGGCTGATCTTCGTCCTGGTCGTCACCTGGACGGGCCTGCCGGCGGTGTTCGCGGCGCTCGCCTCCACCCTCTACATCCCGCTGACGCTCGCCGCGCTCGGCATCATCGCGCGCGGCGCCGCGTTCGCGTTCCGCAAGGCCAGCACGGCGCTGTGGCAGCAGCGGCTGTTCGGCGCCACGTTCGCGTTCTCCTCGCTCGTCACCCCGTTCTTCCTCGGCACGGTCGCCGGCGCGATCGCCTCCTTCCGCGTCCCTCCCGGGCTGGCCGAGGGCGACCTCGTGACCAGCTGGGTCAACCCGACCTCGCTGATCACCGGCGGCCTCGCGGTCGGCGTCGCCGCCTACCTCGCCGCCGTCTACCTCACCCGGGACGCCGAGCGCGGCGGGCACCCCGGGCTGGCCGAGCGGTTCCGGCGGCGGGCGCTGGCCGCCGGCGCGGTGGTCGGCGCGCTGTCGGGCGGCGGCCTCGCCGTCCTGCACGCCGACGCGCCGCGGCTGTTCACCGAGCTGACCTCCGGGCGGGGGCTGCCGCTGCTCGCGGTGTCGATCGCGGCCGGGCTCGCGTCGATGGTCCTGCTGTGGCGGCGCGCGTACGTCGCCGTCCGCGCCACCGCCGCCCTCGCCGTCCTCGGCCTGCTGTGGGGATGGGGCGTCGGCCAGTACCCGCACCTGCTGCCCGGCGTCGACCTCGACGACGCCGCGGCCACCGGCTCCGTCATCGTCGCGAGCCTCGCCTCCCTCGGCGTCGGGGCGCTGCTTCTCCTGCCGTCGCTCTGGTGGCTCTACTCGACGTTCCAGCGCGAGCACGCGCCGGACGCGCGAGACCGGTGATTTCGCCGATGCGGGGACCGGCGACGGCACCGACACTCGGTGACGAAACCCCCACCCCCCGAGGAGGAGCAGATGCGCCGGATTCTCGGCACTCTCCTGGCCGCGGCGGTCACCGTGCTCGGTGCCGTCGTCGGCGTGAGCGCGCCCGCGCAGGCGGCCGGGCACACGCCCGTGGTCTTCGTCCACGGCTACACCGGAAACGCGTCCAACTGGGTCACCGCGGAGGCGGTGTTCGCCGCGGCCGGCTACAGCAGCAACGAGATGTTCGCGTTCAACTACAACTCCTACGGCGACAACAAGACCAACGCCGCCAGCCTGGCCTCCTACGTGAACCAGGTGCGGGCGCAGACCGGCGCGTCCAGGGTCGACATCGTGAACCACTCGATGGGCGGGCTCGTCAGCTGGTGGTACATCAAGGAGCTCGGCGGCCAGCAGTACGTCAGCCACCTGGCCTCCCTCGCGGGCGCCAACCACGGCACCACCGCCGCCTACGCCTGCCTGATCTACACGACCTGCCAGCAGATGTCGCCCGGCTCGTCGTTCATCCAGACGCTGGCCTCCGGTGACGAGACGCCCGGCGACACCAAGTACGCCACCTGGTACTCGCCGTGCGACGGCGTCATCAACCCCTACACCAGCACCATGCTCAGCGGCGCCACCAACAACTACGTGCCGTGCGAGAACCACCTCACCTACCTCACCGACACGACGGTGCTGAACTCCGTCCGCACCTTCCTGGCGAGCTGACGCCCGCCGGACCGTCCCGGACCAGGACCCCGCGGCCCGCCGGTGCCTCCCACCGGCGGGCCGCGGCACGCCCGCGCCCGGACCCGGCCCGCCTAGACCCGGTCGGCGGCGATCAGCAGGTACTGGAAGCTGCCGCCCTTGTAGGCGTCCAGGAACGCCTGCTCGACGCCGGTCGCCAGCGTCGACTTCGCGCGCAGCTCCCAGTACGGGATCGTTGCCGAGGTGAGGTCGACGACGCTCACCGGGACGAGCCGGTTCGCCGCCATCTCCCGGAAGTAGGTGCTGCGCGGGTGGATGTCGCAGATGTAGTGCGCGTTGATCTCGCTGACGGCCCGCGACGGCAGCCCGTAGGCGTCGTTGTAGCAGCCGGTGATGGTCACGTACCGGCCGCCGCGCCTCAGCAGCCGGGCGTGCTCGGCGAACAGCAGGCCCAGCTCCACGTACATGGTGCTCTCGTTGTTCCAGATCGCCTGGAACGCCCCGGTCTCGAAGCCGGTGTCGAGCATGTTCTTGAAGTGGAACCGGACCTTGCCGGCGACCCCGCGCCGCTCGGCCTGGTCGTTGGCGAACGCGACCTGCGACTCCGAGATCGACACCCCGTCGACCCGGCAGACGAACCGCTCGTGCGCCACGAGGCTCGACCCGCCGCGCCCGGACCCGGCGTCCATCAGCCGGTCGGCCGGCTTGACCGGGCCGAGGTGGCTCATGAGCAGGTCGGCCTGGGCGCTCTCCAGCCGGTGCAGCTCGGCGATGGTCCGCTGCTCGCGGGTCTCGGCCGGGCCGTCGAGGACCGTCCAGTCGACGGGGCCGATGCCGTAGTGGTGGTGGTAGATGCCGTCCACCTCGCCGAGCCGGAGGTTGACCGGGTTGCGCTCGGCGTTCCAGTACTCGGCGACGGAGTGCTGGTAAAGGCTGCCGAGGACCGGGGAGTCCTGGGTTGCGGTCATGTCCGGTGATCCTTTCGTGGGGTTCGGGTCATCGGGGCGGGGTGTTCGGGGGCGGGGTCGTCACTTGTAGCGGTCGGACGCGCCGTGCCACTCCAGGCAGCCGGCCATCCAGCTCTGCACGCCGAGCAGGAACCGCCGCAGCTCGGCGGACGGGACCGAGGCCAGCTCCCGCTGGCTGTCCTCGAACCCGCGGACGAAGTCGTTGTGCATCGCCACGGCCGTCCGGACCGCCTCCTCGACGGAGCAGCCCTCCTCCTCGGCGATCAGCAGCACCACGTTGCAGTCGGGCAGGTCGTCGGCGGCCTCCCGCTCCACCGAGTGCAGGTCGTTGACGATGACCGAGGCGGTGCCCGCCTGCATCACCGCGCGGTGCACGCGCGGCTCGTAGAACAGGTTCGCGTCCAGCTGGTAACCGCCGACGATGTCGATCAGCGTCATGGACGTGTAGAAGCTGTCGTGCTGCCGGGCGGCGAGGTACCGCCACACCGGGGGCAGCAGGCCGAGATGCCGCCACGCCGCGTACGCCGTCCAGCTCACGTACATTTGGAACGTGGTGTTGAGGACCCGCATGAGCTGCGACGGCCCGGCGTGGCGCTTCAGGTGCCCGGTGGCCGAGCGCAGCGCGACGAGGACGGGGTCGGACCGGACGGCCTCCTCGACCTGGGCGGTGTACCTGCCCGCGTCCGGCGGCGGGTCCATCGCCGACATCACCAGCGCCAGCCGCGGCGGCAGCTCGGTCGGGACGGCGCCGAGGTCGCTCTCGTCGGCGTAGTAGTCGTCGCACGCCCACCACGCGGCGTTCATCTTGGCGGCGAGCAGCAGCGGGTCGACGTCGTCGGTCTCGGGATGGGCGAGCACGGCGAGCCGCCCGAACCCGGTGTCGCGGAACCTGCCGAGCTGGTCGGCGTAGATCCCGACCTCGCCGGCCCACTCGACGAGCCGGTCGTTGACGACGAGCGCGAGGTCGTCGTCGATCCGGGCCGTCAGCGGGCAGTACAGCGGCGGGAACGAGCCGTCGCCCCACGCGCGTTCGGCGTAGCCCGGCGAGAAGTGGCCGCCCTTGCGCGTCGGGCTCGGCAGGAGCGTCGGCAGGACCGGGAGGGCGGTCTCCGGCGCGGCGGGGGCGGGCGCGTCCGGCTCCGGCGCGCCAGGGTCCTGCGCGGCCGGCGCCGGGGCGCCGTCCATGGGCGCGTCCAGAGGAGGCGCGTCCGTCGCCGGCGGGACGGTGCGGAGGGCGTCCAGGATGCGCGCCGCCGACGTGCCGAGGCCGCTCGGCCCGGACAGCAGCCGGCTCACCCGCTCGGCCGCCGCGCGGTCGACCCCGGCCCCGGCCTCCGCCCCGGCCTCCGGCGCCGGCCCGTCCGTCCCGCGGCCGGGCCGGCGGGCAACGCTGCAGTCGTCCATCGTCGTTCCCCTCGCTGGATCATGGCGTGGTCGGCCGGAACCAGTTACTCACAGCTTCAGGACGACTACAACCGGCAGTGACCTTCCCTTGGGGTAACACCATGTAGCCGGGCGAGTACAGGCCGCCTTGCGAAAAGGCCCGGCGGTCCCGTCCGGGACCGCCGGGCCTGACCGGCCGGGGAGCGCTACGCCGCGGCGGCCTCCGCGGCCGGGGTGTAGTGCCCGGCGTCGTCGCCTTCGAGGATGCGGCTGGACCCGCCGTCCACGCCCACGGGCACGTCCCCGGCGACGGTGACGCGGTGCAGGACGCGCGGCAGGTCGCCGTAGTCGTCGGGCGCGTAGTGCTGGGTGATGCGGTTGTCGAACAGCACGAGGTCGCCGGGGTTCCACGCCACCCGCACGATGTTCTCCGGACGGGTCACGTACCGCTGCAGCAGCCGCAGGACGTCGCGCGACTCGGTGCCGGACAGCCCCACGATCTCCTGCGCGAACCCGCCGATGAACAGGCCGCGCTCGCCCGTCTCCGGATGCACCCGCACCACCGGGTGGACGGTGCGGTAGCGGCGCGCGGTGAAGACCTTCCGGTACTCCAGCGCCTTCTCGGTGTTGCTGCGCGGCACCGCGTAGTCGTAGTCGTTGGTGTGCACGGCCCACAGCCGGTCGGCGAAGTCCCGCAGCTGCTCCGGCAGGTCCCGGTAGGCGGCGGCGGAGTTGGCGATGAGCGTGTTGCCGCCGTACGGCGGGACGACCAGGGCGCGCAGCGTGCTGAGCTTCGGCGGCGTCCGGACGAACGTGACGTCGGTGTGCCAGTTGTTGGAGCGGATGCCCTCCTCGCCGTTCACCGGGAGGATGTCGGGCTGCCCGTCCACGGACGGGACGGTCGGGTGCGCCCTGGTCAGCTCCCCGAACCGGGCGGCGAAGCGGAGCTGGCCCTCGTCGTCGAGGCCGGCGCCGCGGAACACCAGCACCTTGTGCGCGAGCAGCGCGTCGTTGACCTCGTCGAAGGGCAGGTCGTTCGGGTCGGCTCCGGTGTACTCGGCGCCGATGCGGCCGCCGATGCGGCGGAATTCGGTCATGGTGCGTGCCCTTTCTAGCGGCGGACGGTGGGGTCGGCGAGCCGCAGCAGCAGCCGCAGCAGGCCGTCGAAGGCGAAGCCGAGCACGGCGATCTCGGCGATCCCGCTGAAGATCAGCGGCGTCTGGAGGTAGTTGCCGGCCTGCAGGACGAGGTAGCCGACGCCGCCGGTGGCGGCGATCATCTCGGCGGCGATGACGGCGGTCCACGCGCCGCCCATCGCGATCCGCGTCCCGGTGATGACGCCGGGCACGGCGGCGCGCAGCCGCACGTGCAGCATGGTGTGCAGCTGCGAGGCGCCGAGGCTGCGGCTGGCGTTCAGCAGGTCGGGCGGGACGGCGTCGAGCGCGCCGAGCGTCGCGACCGTCACGATCGGCAGCACCCCGAAGAAGATCAGCGCGATCTTCGAGGTCTCGCCGATCCCGAACCAGACCACCAGCAGCGGGATGAAGGCGATCGGCGGCAGCGGGCGCATGATCGCGATGATCGGGTCGGCCAGCTCCCGGATCACCCGGACCCCGGCCATGGACGCGCCGAGCACCAGCCCGGCGGCCGTGCCGAGCAGGAACCCGGCGAGGATCCGCCCGGTGCTGATCAGCGCGTCGGCGAGCAGCGTCCTGCCCTGCACCTCCGGGTACGGCTTGCGGAGGTACTCGGCGAGCGTCCGGGCGGTCTCGGTGACGGTCGGCAGCGTGACGGAGTCGCCGATGGCCAGCGCGGCGACCTCCCAGACCGCCAGCGCGAGGGCGATCGCGCCGGCGCCCGTCCAGACCCGCCGCCACGACCGCGACGGTCCGTTCGCGGTGCCCGCCGCGGCGGCCGCCGGTGCCCCGGTCGTCGCCGTCATCGCTCCAGCACCTCCCGGATGCGCCGCTTGGCGTTCACGAACGCGAGCGTCTCGGTGTCCTCGTAGGCGCGGGGACGCGGCAACTCGATGTCGATGACGTCCTTGGTGCCGCCGGGCGGCGCCGACAGCACGCACACCCGGTCGCCGAGCAGCGCCGCCTCCTCGACGTCGTGGGTGACGAAGACGATCGTGGTGCGGTGCCGCTGCCACAGCTCCAGCAGGAAGCGCTGCATGGCGGCGCGGGTGATGGCGTCCAGCGCGCCGAACGGCTCGTCCATCAGCAGGACGCCCGGCCGGTTGACCAGCACCCGCGCGAACGCGGCCCGGTGCCGCATGCCGCCGGACAGCTCGTGCGGGTAGGCGTCGCGGGCGTCGGCGAGCCCGACGGTCTCCAGCAGCCGCTCGGCCTCCTCGCGGACCCGCGGGGTCAGCGCGCCGCGCGCCTTCGGCCCGTACAGGACGTTCTGCCAGGTCGTCAGCCAGGGGAACAGGTTCGGCGTCTGGAACAGCACGCCCCGGTCGTGGCCGGGCCCGGTGACCGGGCGGCCCCCGACCAGCACCTCGCCGGAGTCGGCGGCGGTGAACCCGGCGAGGATGTTCAGCAGCGTCGACTTCCCGCAGCCGGACGGCCCGAGCAGGCACAGGAACTCGCCGGGCCGCACGTCGAGGGTCACGCCGTCCAGCGCGGGACGGCCGGGGCGGCGCCGCCGGCTGAACGTCTTGCGGACGTCCCGCAACCGCACGCCGGTCGGTTCGTCGGCGGCGGGCCCGGCGGCCGCCGCCTCGGTCTCGGTCGTGCTCATTCGCACCCTCCCGCCTGCGCCTTGTCCCAGAAGGACGGATCGATGTGCCGCGCGATCCGCGCCGGGTCCGGGACGCTCTTCGCGCGGCCCTGCGTGACGAGGAACTCCGCGGTCAGCTTGAAGTTCTGCGCGAGCCGCCCGGTCGCGGCCGTCCCGTCGGGGCCCTTCAGCCAGGCGCCCTCCTCCGAGGCGGGGATGTACGGGTAGGTCCGGGTCGCGGCGATCGCGTCCGCCGGCGCGACCCCGACGAACCTGGCCGCGGGCGCGATGTACTCGTCGGCCCGCGGTCCCTTCACGAGCGCTTCGGCCCTGGACATCTGGCAGACGAGGGCCTGCACCACGTCGCGGTGCCGCCGCGCGTACGGGGTGGAGACCGCCAGCATGTTGACCGCCGCGTAGCCGAGCCGGGCGATGTCGGTGGACCGCACCAGTACGCGCGCCCCGTGCTTCTGCAGCTCCAGCAGGAACGACTGGCTGATGTAGACGGCGTCGATCTTGCCCGCCTTCCAGGCGGCGGCCTCGGCGGCCTCGCTGGCGAAGCTCGCGACCTGCACCCTGCCGGTCAGGCCCTGCGACCTCAGCCAGCCGCGCAGCTGGAAGTCCAGCGTGGAGCCGACGAGCACGCCGACCTTCCGCAGGTCGCCCGGCGCCTTGATCTTCGCGTCGACGGCCAGGCCGGAGGCGTCGATGCCCTCGACGTACACGGCCGTGACGTCGGTCCCGCTGGTGAAGGCGCCGGTGAACGGCGGGTTGCCGACGCCGGCCACGAAGGGGAAGGCGCCCGCGCGCAGCTGCGCCATGCCGGCGACGCCGCTGTCGATCGGGCGCAGCTCGATCTTCCCGGGCACCTTGGCCGACAGGTCCTCGCGGGCCGCGACGACCGCCTCGGGCCCGGCGACCGCGCCCTGGAAGTAGCCGATCTCGACGGTGCCGGTGGCGCCGCGTGCGGACGTCCCGCACCCGGCGGCGAGCGCGAGGCCGGTCGCGGCGGCGGCGATCCGGACGAGGGGTCTTCCGAGCAGAGGTTCTCCGGGTAGAGGTCTTCCGGGCAGGGGTTTTCTGAGCATGGGAAAGGCGTGTTCCTCGGGCGAGCGGCCGGCTCGTGCCCTGGGCGGGGCGCCGGACCTGGGGGGACGGGACGGGCGGGCTCCGCGGGACGGAGCCGCGGGCGGGTCGTCAGGCCGGACAGCCCGCGGCCGTGACGCGGAGCAGGTCCACGTGGCGGCGGCGGACGAGGCGGGGCCGGAGGCGCATGCCGGTATGAGAACACGCCGGGGCGACACTATGCAACTATTCCTACCGATTTACTCTGAAATACTCCGGCCGGGCCGCCTCCGAGCCGGGCGCGCGCCCGCCCGGGGGACCCGGGCCGGGCTCAGGCGGTGCGCGGCCCGGCGGCGGAGGCCATGCCGGGCGGGGCGGAGGCGAGGGCCTTCTGGATGGCCTCGACCAGCGCGAGCGCCGCCTCCTCGGTCAGCTCCACGGCGACCCGCGCGGACGGCCCCTCGGACGGGTTCGTGAAGTCGATGTTCAGCGTGTGCTCGTTCGTCGAGTGGAAGGGGTGGTCGACGTAGACCGCCCCGTCCGTCAGCGCGAACCAGCCGGACGCGCCCTTGGCGGCCCCGGCCAGCTCGACCTTGTGGGTCTGGTAGGTGCACATGCGGGTGTCCTCCCTCAGGACGCGAGGTGCCGGCCGAAGAAGTCGAAGATGCGCTTCCAGCCGTCGACGGCGGCCTCGGGCCGGTAGGAGGCCCGCTCGACGGCGAAGAACGCGTGCCCGGCGCCCGGGTAGCTGTGGAACTCGTGCTCCTTGCCGAGCCGCGTCAGCTCCGCGTCCAGCTCGGCGACCTCGTCCGGCGAGGGGAACCGGTCTTCCCCGCCGAACAGCCCGAGCAGGGGGCAGGACAGGTCGGCGGCCCGCGAGATCAGCGGGCCCGCCTTCAGCGGGGAGTCCGCCGGCGGCTCCTTCACCACGAACGCGCCGTAGCAGTCGACGGCCGCGTCGAGGTCCAGCGACACCGCCGCGAGGAACGACTGCCGCCCGCCCGAGCAGTACCCGATCACGCCGATCCTGCCGTTGGCGCCCTCCAGGCCGTTGAGGTGCGCGGCGGCGCCGGCGACGTCCCCGACGAGCTGCTCGTCGGGCACGCCGCCCTTGGCGCGGGCGGCGGCGGCCTGGTCGTCGGGGGCGACGCCCTTGCCCTCCCGCGAGTACAGGTTCGGGCAGACGGCCGCGTAGCCCCGCGCCGCGAAGGTGCGGGTGATCTGCTTGGTGCCCTCGTCGTAGCCGGGCAGGTGGTGGATCACGACCACGCCGCCGCGCGGCCGGTCGCCGAGCGGGCGGGCCAGGTACGCCTCGAGCCCGGCGCCCTCGTGGCCGCTGATCGCGACGGTCCCGGCCTGCATCTGGTCTGTCATGGGTGCGCAACGCTCCGTATGCGGATGGGGACACGGTCGGGCGCGCGGTCCGCGAGCCGGCCGTGCGGACCGTGCCAGTCTGCCCCATGGCCGCGCCTGACCGGCGGACGCCCCGCCGAGGCCCCGGCGTCCCCGCGGGAGGCCGGGTCAGCCGTTCAGCGTGCCGGCCCCGAGCAGCCCGAACAGCAGCAGGCCGATCACGATCCGGTACACCACGAACGCGGTGAACGTGTGCCGCGCGACGTACCGCAGCAGCCAGGCGATCGAGGCGTAGGCGACGACGAACGACACCGCGGTGCCGATCGCGAGCGGCAGCGCGCCCTCGCCGGACCCGAGGGCGCCGGGCAGCTCGTACAGGCCGGCGCCGGTCAGCGCGGGGATGCCCATGAAGAACGACAGGCGGGTGGCGGCGAGGCGGTCGAGGTTCAGCAGCAGGCCCGTCGAGATCGTCGCGCCGGACCGGGAGAAGCCGGGGAACAGCAGCGCGAGGATCTGCGAGGAGCCGACGAGCATCGCGTCCCAGAAGCCGGTGTCGTCCTCGCCGCGCTTGTTGCGGCCGTACCGGTCGGCGAGCCACATCACGATGCTGCCGCCGATCAGCGAGCCGGCCACCACCCACAGCGAGGCGAGCGGCCCCTCGATGAGCGGCTTGGCGGCGATCCCGACGATGACGACGGGGATGGTGGCGAAGATGACCCACCAGGCGAACTTGTAGTCGTGGTGGTACCGCTCCTCTTTGTTCGCCAGGCCCTTGAACCAGGCCCCGACGATCCGGGCGATGTCGGAGAAGAAGTAGACCAGGACGGCGGCGATGGCGCCGACCTGGATGACGGCGGTGAACCCGACGACGCCCTTGTCGTCCACCGGGACGTCCATGAGCCCTTCGGCGATCTTCAGGTGCCCGGTCGAGGACACCGGGAGGAACTCGGTGAGGCCCTCGACGACGCCGAGGACGATGGACTGGCCGACGTTGATCACGCTCAATGGACGGTTCCCTCACGCCTCGTCACCGGCTCGGTGACGCGAGCCTACCCCTCGCGGCCGCCGCGCGGCGCGTCTGGCCGGACCCGGGCGCGGCGGTGTGGTGAACGCGTGAAGATCGGGGGCGGCGGCGTAGGGAACGCGTCAAGATGCCGTATTTGCCCTGATAGAGGGTGTTCTCTACAGGCATGACTGATCTGTTGCTCGTGGTGCTGACCGTCGCGGTCTTCGCGCTGCTCGGCCTGGCCGCGAAGGCGGTGGGGCGGCTGTGACCGTCGACAACGCCGTCGGCCTGGTGCTGGCCGTGCTCCTCACGGTCTTCCTCGTCGCGGCACTGCTGTTCCCGGAGCGGTTCTGATGGGCGCCACGACCGCGGGCGCCGTGTTCATCGGCTCCCTGCTCCTCGCGCTGGCCGCCGTCCACGTGCCGCTGGGCGACCACATGCACCGCGTCTACTCGTCCAAGAAGCACTGGCGGATGGAGCGCGCCCTCTACCGGACGATGGGCGTGGACCCCGACGCCGAGCAGGCGTGGGGCGCCTACGCGCGCAGCGTCCTGGCGTTCTCGCTGGTCTCGGTGCTCCTGCTGTACGGGCTGCAGCGGGTGCAGAGCCACCTGCTGCTGAGCCTCGGCATGCGGAACGTCCAGGACCACGTCGCCTGGAACACCGCCGTCAGCTTCGTGACGAACACGAACTGGCAGGCGTACTCGGGCGAGTCCACGATGGGCCACCTGGTGCAGATGGCGGGCCTGGCCGTGCAGAACTTCGTGTCGGCGGCCGCTGGCATGGCGGTCGCGATGGCGTTCGTGCGCGGCCTCGCGCGGCGCCGCACCGGGGACCTCGGCAACTTCTGGGTCGACCTCACCCGGGGCGTCCTGCGGATCCTGCTGCCGATCGCCGCCGTCGCCGCGGTGGTGCTGGTCGCGGGCGGCGCCGTGCAGAACCTCGCCGGCCCGCACACCGTCGAGACGCTCGCCGGGCACCCCCAGACCGTCACCGGCGGGCCCGTCGCGTCCCAGGAGGCCATCAAGGAGCTCGGCACCAACGGCGGCGGCTTCACCAACGCCAACTCCGCCCACCCGTTCGAGAACCCCACCGCCTGGACGAACTGGATCGAGATCTTCCTGCTGGTCGTCATCGCCTCCGCGCTGCCCCGCACGTTCGGGCGGATGGTCGGGCAGAAGCGGCAGGGGTACGCGATCGCCGCGGTGATGGGCGTGCTCGCGGTGCTGAGCGTCTGCGCCACCACGGCCGCGCAGGTCGCGCACCACGGCACCGTCCCGCAGGCCGCCGGGTCGGCCGCGGAGGGCACCGAGGCGCGGTTCGGGATCGTCGACTCGGCGCTGTTCGCCACCGCCACCACGCTCACCTCGACCGGGGCCGTCGACTCCTTCCACGACTCCTATACCAGCCTTGGCGGGGGCATGGCGATGCTGAACATGATGCTCGGCGAGGTCGCGCCGGGCGGCGTCGGCTCCGGCCTCTACGGGATGCTGATCCTGGCCGTCATCACGGTGTTCGTCGCCGGGCTGATGGTCGGCCGGACGCCCGAGTACCTCGGCAAGAGGATCGGCGCCCGGGAGATGAAGCTGGCGTCGCTGTACTTCCTGGTCACCCCCGCGCTCGTGCTGACCGGCACGGCGATCGCGATGGCGTTCCCCGGGCCGCGCGCGTCCATGCTGAACGGCGGGCCGCACGGCTTCTCCGAGGTGCTGTACGCCTTCACCTCCGCCTCCAACAACAACGGGTCCGCGTTCGCGGGCCTCACCGTGAACACCCCGTTCTACGACGTCGCGCTCGGGCTGGCGATGCTGCTCGGCCGCTTCCTCCCGATCGTCCTGGTGCTGGCCCTCGCCGGTTCGCTCGCCCGGCAGACGCCCGTGCCGGCCTCCGCCGGGACGCTGCCGACCCACCGCCCCCAGTTCGTCGGCATGGTCGCCGGCGTGACGCTCGTCCTCGTCGCGCTCACGTTCTTCCCGGCGCTGGCCCTCGGCCCGCTGGCAGAAGGGATCCGCTGATGCCCGCCCCCGTCCCGCCCGCCGTCCGGGCCGCGCTCCCGGACGCGTTCCGCAAGCTCGACCCGCGGGCGATGTGGCGCAACCCCGTGATGCTGATCGTGGAGATCGGCGCGCTCTGGACGACGGTCCTCGCCGTCCGCGACCCGTCGGCGTTCGCGGCCGCCACCGCGGTGTGGCTGTGGCTGACCGTGCTGTTCGCGAACCTGGCCGAGGCGGTCGCCGAGGGCCGCGGCAAGGCGCAGGCCGACGCGCTCCGCCGCACCCGCCGGGACACCACCGCCCGCCGCCTCACCGGCTGGAGGCCCGGCGCCGCGGGCGGCGAGGAGGAGGTGCCGGCCACCGAGCTGCGCCAGGGCGACGTCGTCGTGGTGGAGGCCGGGCAGACCGTCCCCGGCGACGGCGACGTCGTCGAGGGCATCGCCAGCGTGGACGAGTCGGCGATCACCGGCGAGTCCGCGCCGGTCATCCGCGAGTCCGGCGGCGACCGCAGCGCCGTCACCGGCGGCACCCGGGTGCTGTCGGACCGGATCGTCGTGAAGATCACCCAGCGGCCCGGCGAGTCGTTCGTCGACCGGATGATCGCGCTCGTCGAGGGCGCGTCGCGGCGCAGGACGCCGAACGAGATCGCGCTGAACATCCTGCTCGCCGCGCTGACGATCGCGTTCCTCATCGCGACCGCGACGCTCCAGCCGTTCGCGGTCTACGCGTGGGCCGAGCACCCCGGCGCGTCCGCCGGGGCCGCCGTCGGCCCGCACGGCGTCACCGGGATCGTGCTGGTGTCGCTGCTGGTGTGCCTGATCCCCACCACGATCGGGGCGCTGCTGTCGGCGATCGGCATCGCGGGCATGGACCGGCTGGTGCGGCGCAACGTCCTCGCCATGTCCGGGCGCGCCGTCGAGGCCGCCGGCGACGTCGACACGCTGCTGCTGGACAAGACCGGCACGATCACCCTCGGCGACCGGCAGGCGTCGGAGTTCGTCCCGGTCGGCGGCGTGACCGCCGCCGAGCTGGCCGACGCGGCGCAGCTGTCGAGCCTGGCGGACGAGACGCCGGAGGGCCGCTCGGTCGTCGTGCACGCCAAGACCGCGTACGGGCTGCGGCAGCGGCACCCGGGGGAGCTGGCGCACGCCGAGTGGATCCCGTTCGCCGCGCAGACCCGGATGTCCGGCGTGGACGTCGGCGGCCGCCGGCTCCGCAAGGGCGCGGCGGGCGCGGTGTCCGCGTGGATCCGCGAGCACGGCGGCACCGTCCCGGCCGAGCTGGCCGGCGTGGTCGACGGCATCTCCGCGGCGGGCGGCACCCCGCTCGTCGTCGGCGAGGCCGAGGACGGCGGCAAGGCGCGGGTGCTCGGCGTCGTCCACCTCAAGGACGTCGTCAAGCAGGGGATGCGCGAGCGGTTCGCCCGGATGCGCGCCATGGGCATCCGGACGGTCATGGTCACCGGCGACAACCCCCTCACCGCCAGGGCCATCGCCGACGAGGCCGGCGTGGACGACTTCCTCGCCGAGGCCAGGCCCGAGGACAAGATGGCCCTGATCAAGCGGGAGCAGGCCGGCGGCCGGATGGTCGCGATGACCGGCGACGGCACCAACGACGCGCCCGCGCTCGCGCAGGCCGACGTCGGGGTGGCGATGAACACCGGCACCTCGGCCGCCAAGGAGGCCGGGAACATGGTCGACCTGGACTCCGACCCGACCAAGCTCATCGAGATCGTGGAGATCGGCAAGCAGCTGCTCATCACCCGCGGCGCCCTCACCACCTTCTCGATCGCCAACGACATCGCCAAGTACTTCGCGATCATCCCGGCGCTGTTCGCCGGCCTCTACCCGGGCCTGGACGCCCTCAACGTCATGCGGCTGCACAGCCCGCGGTCGGCGATCCTGTCCGCCGTCGTGTTCAACGCGCTCGTGATCGTCGCGCTGATCCCGCTGGCGCTGCGCGGCGTCCGGTACCGGCCCGGATCGGCGTCCAGCCTCCTCAACCGCAACCTGCTCGTCTACGGGCTCGGCGGCGTCGTGGCCCCGTTCGCCGGGATCAAGGCCGTCGACCTGCTCGTCCAACTCGTTCCGGGGATCTCCTGATGGGCATGTTCCAGAACCCGCTGCGCCGGCACGCCGCCGCGCTGCGGGCGCTCCTCGTCCTCACCGCCGTCTGCGGCGTCCTGTACCCGCTCGCCGTCACCGCGGTCGCGCAGCTGCCCGGCCTGAAGGCCAAGGCCGACGGGTCCTCCGTCAGCGCGGACGGCCGTAGGGTCGGCAGCGCGCTGATCGGGCAGCCGTTCACCGACGCGCAGGGACGGCCGCTGAAGCAGTACTTCCAGAGCCGCCCGTCCGCGGCGGGCGACGGCTACGACCCGACGTCGTCCGGCGCGAGCAACCTCGGGCCCGAGGACGTCGTCGACAGCGCGGACGGCCCGAGCCTGCTGTCCCAGGTCTGCGCGCGCAGCAGGGCCGTCGGCGGGCTGGAGGGCGTGGACGGGCGCCGCCCCTACTGCACGCCCGGCGGCGCGGGCGCCGTGCTCGCGGTGTCCGGCCCCCGCGACGCCGCTGGGAACGTCGCCCACCCGACCCGGGCGATCAGCGTCAACGAGCCCTGCCCGGCGACGCCGTTCCTGTCCGAATACCGTGGTGTCAGGGTCGAATGCGCCGCAGGACAGGATCACCGCCAGGACGTGATCGTGCCCGTGCGGGGGGACGCCCCCGCGCGGCCGGCCGTCCCGTCCGACGCCGTCACCGCCAGTGGCAGCGGCCTGGACCCGGACATCTCGCCCGCCTACGCGCGGTTGCAGGCCCCGCGGATCGCCAGGGTGCGCGGGGTGCCGGCCGCCGAGGTCGCCCGGATGATCGACGCGAGCACCACCGGGCGCGCCGCCGGGTTCATGGGGGACCCGGTGGTGAACGTCCTGAAGCTCAACATCGCACTCGACGAGGCGGCCCCCTTCCGGGGCTGAGAGGGGAAGGCAGGCCATGGGCAGGGGGCGGCTCCGCGTCTACCTCGGGGCGGCCCCCGGCGTGGGCAAGACCTACGCGATGCTCTGCGAGGGCAGGCGTCGGCTGGAACGCGGCACCGACGTCGTCGTCGGCTACGTCGAGACGCATGGCCGGGCGCGCACCGCCGCGCTGCTCGACGGCCTGGAGGCCGTCCCGCGCCGCACCGTCACCCATCGCGGCGCGAGCTTCACCGAGCTGGACGCGCAGGCCGTGATCGACCGGGCCCCGGCGGTCGCGCTGATCGACGAGCTGGCGCACACCAACGTCCCCGGCAGCCGCGACGCCAAGCGCTGGCAGGACGTCGAGCGGATCCTCGACGCCGGCATCGACGTGATCTCCACCGTCAACGTCCAGCACCTGGAGTCGGTCAACGACGTCGTGGAGGAGATCACCGGGATCGCGCAGCGCGAGACGCTCCCGGACGAGGTGGTCCGCCGCGCCGACCAGGTGGAGCTGGTCGACATGGCGCCGGAGGCGCTGCGCCGCCGGATGGCGCACGGCAACGTCTACGCGCCCGAGAAGGTCGACGCGGCCCTGTCGAACTACTTCCGCGTCGGCAACCTCACCGCGCTGCGCGAGCTGGCGCTGCTCTGGCTGGCGGGCAAGGTCGACGAGCAGCTCGACCGGTACCGCGCCGACCACGGCATCGACCGGACGTGGGAGGCCCGCGAACGCGTCGTCGTCGCCCTCACCGGCGGGCCCGAGGGCGACACCCTCATCCGCCGCGCCGCCCGCATCGCCGACCGCACCAAGGGCGCCGACCTGCTCGCCGTCCACGTCACCCGCGGCGACGGCCTCGCCGGCGCGGAACCGGCGCTGCTCGCCCGCCAGCGCAACCTCGTCGAGGGCCTCGGCGGCACCTACCACCAGGTCGTCGGCGACGACGTGCCGCGCGCGCTCCTGGAGTTCGCGAGCGCGGTGAACGCCACGCAGCTCGTCATGGGCGTGTCGCGGCGCAGCCGGCTGTCGCGGGCGCTGCTGCCCGGCGTCGGCGTCACCACCACCGCGCTGTCCGGCCCGATCGACGTGCACATGGTCACCCACGAGCACGCCCACCGGAGCCTGCGCCGGCCGAAGGACGGCGGCCCGAACCTGCCGCTGCGGCGCCGCCTGACCGGCTACGCGCTCGCCGTCCTCGGCCTGCCGCTGCTCACCTTCGCGCTCACGGCGCTGCGCGGCTCCATCTCGCTGCCCACCCAGATCATGTTCTTCCTCGCGGCGGTCGTCGCGGTCGCGCTCGCCGGCGGGCTGTGGCCCGCGCTGCTGGCCGCCGTGGCGGGCTCCCTGCTGCTGAACTTCTACTTCGCGCCGCCGCTGCACACCCTCACCATCGCCCAGCACGAGAACCTGATCGCGCTCGCGGTGTTCCTGCTGGTCGCGGCGGGCGTCAGCGGGGTGGTGGACACCGCCGCGCGGCGCTCCCGGGAGGCCGCCCGGTTCGGCGCCGACGCCGAGGTGCTGTCCACCCTCGCGGGGAACGTGCTGCGCGGCGAGCACGAGCTCGACGCCCTGCTCGGCCGGCTCCGCGAGACGTTCGGCCTCGACTCGGTGACGCTGCTGGAGCGCACCGGCGACCCGCCGCGCTGGCAGGTCGTCACGACCGCCGGCGGGCGGCCCTGCACCGTGCCGGAGGAGGGCGACACCGGGATCCCCATCGGCGACGACCTCGCGCTCGCGCTGCGCGGCCGCCCGCTGCCCGCCGGGGACCGGCGCGTCCTGGAGGCGTTCGCCGCGCAGGCCGCCGCCGCGCTGCGGCGCCGCCGGCTGGAGGCCGAGGCCGAGCGGGCCCGCCCGCTGGAGGCCGTCGACCGGATGCGCACCGCCCTGCTCAGCGCCGTCAGCCACGACCTGCGCACCCCGCTGTCGTCCGCCAAGGCCGCCGTCGAGAGCCTGCGCAACACCGAGATCGACTGGACCGCCGAGGAGCGCGCCGAACTCGCCGACACCGCGGGGGAGTCCCTCGACCGGCTCGACCGGCTCGTCGCCAACCTCCTCGACATGAGCCGGCTGCAGGCGGGCGTGCTCGGCATGGCCCCCCGCCCGCTCGCGCTCGACGAGGTCGTCCCGCCCGCGCTGGACGAGATCGGCGCCGCCGCCCGGCACGTCAGCGTCGCGATCCCCGGCGACCTGCCCGAGGTCGAGGCGGACCCGGCGCTGCTGGAGCGCGTGCTGGTCAACCTCATCTCCAACGCGCTGCGCTACAACCCGCCGGGGGCGCCCGTCCTGATCACGGCCGGGGCGCTGCGCGACCGCGTCGAGCTGCGGATCGCCGACCGCGGCCCCGGCATCCCGGCCGCCGACCGGGACCGCGTCTTCCAGCCGTTCCAGCGGCTGGACGACCGCGACAACCACTCCGGCGTCGGGCTCGGCCTCGCCCTCGCGCGCGGCCTCACCGAGGCGATGGGCGGGGAGCTGATCCCCGAGGACACCCCCGGCGGCGGGCTGACGATGATCGTCGTCCTGCCCGTCCGGGAGAATGGAGCGTCATGACGCGCGTGCTGGTGGTCGACGACGAACCGCAGATCCTGCGGGCGCTGCGGATCAACCTGCGCGCCCGCCACTACGAGGTGGAGACCGCCGCGGACGGCACCACCGCGCTGCGCCGCGCCGGCGACTGGCACCCCGACCTGATCGTCCTGGACCTCGGGCTCCCCGACATCGAGGGCCTGGACGTCATCCACGGGCTGCGCGGCTGGACCCGCACCCCGATCATCGTGCTGTCCGGCCGCGCGGGCAGCCGCGACAAGGTCGAGGCCCTCGAGGCGGGCGCCGACGACTACGTCACCAAGCCGTTCACCATCGAGGAGCTGATCGCCCGGATCCGCGCCGTCGGCCGCCGTGCCGCGCCCGGCGAGGACGCGCCCACCGCCGCCGTCGGCGCGCACACCGTCGACCTCGCCGCCAAGACCATCACCGCCGCGGACGGCACCCCGGTCCGGCTCACCCCGACCGAATGGCACCTGCTGGAGATCCTGTTGCGCAACCCCGGCAAGCTCATCAGCCAGGGCCAGCTGCTCACCGAGGTGTGGGGGCCGTCGTACACCCGCGAGACGCACTACCTGCGGCAGTACATGGCCCAGTTGCGCCGCAAGCTGGAGCCCGATCCGACCCGTCCCCGCCACCTGCTCACCGAACCCGGCATGGGGTACCGCTACCAACCGTGACCCGGCGCCGCGTCCGGCCGCCCGCGAACCCGGAAATCCCGCCGTATCCAGGGATTTCAGCGGTCACGCTGGGCTAGCCTGAGCCCACGAAAAGCCGCAATGGAGGCAGGGCGCATGAATCGCAGCGAGTTGGTCAAGGCCGTGGCGGAGCGGGCGGGCGGCGAGGAGGCGGTCGCGCGCCGGCACGTCGACGCCCTGTTCGAGGCGGTGATGGAGGCGGTGTCCGCCGGGGAGCGCGTCGTCGTCACCGGGTTCGGGGCGTTCGACCGCTCCTCCCGCCCCGCGCGCAGCGCCCGCAACCCGCGGACCGGGGCGCCCGTCGAGGTGCCCGCCGCGCTCGTCCCGACGTTCCGGTTCGGGCAGACCTTCCGCAACCGCGTCGCCCAGAGCACCGCCCCCGCCGACGCGGCCCCCGCGCCCGCCGAGGCCGCCGTGGTGGAGGCCGTGCCCGCCGACGGCGCCCCCGCCCGGCCGAAGAAGCCCAAGAAGGGCAAGAAGGCCGCCGCCAAGAAGACTCCGGACACGGCGCAGGAGACGGCGCAGGACAAGGCGCGGAACAAGGCGCCGAAGAAGGGCAAGAAGGCCGCCGCGGCCGCCTCCGCGCCGAAGAAGAAGAGCGGCAAGGCCAAGGCGAGGGCCAAGAGCGGGAAGTAGGACCCTCCCGTCACACCATGTACTGGTCGTGGCGGTGGTAGAACTCCGTCCATTCCTCGTCGCTGAGTTCGCGGCCGGTCGCGGCGATCTCGGCGAGTTCCTCGAAGTACCCCTCGCGCGGCGCGCCCGGCGTGAACAGCAGCAGCATCGAGGCGGGCTCGCCCGACTCGTTGCGGAAGGCGTGGACGCCGCCTTCGGGGACGAACAGGAAGTCGCCCGGCGCGGCGTCCCGCCAGCCCGTCCCGTCGTGCAGCCGGACGGTCCCGGACAGGATGTAGAACGACTCGGTCATCGTGCGGTGGAAGTGCGGGTCCGGGCCCGACGGCCGGGGGCCCATCTCCCACCGGTACAGCCCGAACGCCCCGTTGGTGGAACCGCCCGTGCCGAGGTAGTGCACCCGCGTCCCGGTCGGGACGCCCTGCGCGTCGAGCGGCCCCATGCGGAGGTCGGGCGGGGCGTCGCCGGGCCGCAGCGTCGCGCTGTTCTCACCGGCGTCGCCGAGATAGCGGGGCTCGGGGTAGGACATCGGCGCTCCTGTTCCTCGCGCGGCGGCTGACGTGCCACGACCCTAGCCCAAAAAGGATCATGGGCCGGCCGGGCAACCATTGCGGCCGGCCGACCGGTAGATGTCGGCGGAAGATCTACTGGGAGGTCGGATGCGCGAGCGACCGGACTACGCGGCGTACGTGACGGAGCGGTCGCCGCGGCTGCTCAGGACGGCCTACCTGCTGTGCCGCGACTGGGCGCAGGCGGAGGACCTGCTGCAGACGGCCCTGGTCAAGGCGTGGCGGGCGTGGCGGCGGGTCGGGGACAACCCCGATCCGTACGTGTACCGGATCCTCGTCAACACGCACGCGTCGTGGGCGAAGCGGCGCTGGCGCGGCGAGCGGCCCACGGAGCGGCCGCCGGACGGGCCCGACCCGGCCGACGGCATCGGCGCCGCCGAGGACAAGGCCGTGCTGTGGGCCGCGCTCGGCCGGCTGC
The DNA here is from genome assembly GCF_017573545.1 of Actinomadura nitritigenes. Lineage (GTDB taxonomy): Bacteria > Actinomycetota > Actinomycetes > Streptosporangiales > Streptosporangiaceae > Spirillospora > Spirillospora nitritigenes. Next base: position 31,786 of record NZ_JAGEOK010000018.1, read on the forward strand.
CGCAGCGCCAGCGCGCCACGGTGGTGCTGCGCTTCTTCGAGGACCTGTCGGAGCCGCAGGTCGCCGCGATCCTCGGCTGCTCGGTCGGGACCGTGAAGAGCCAGACCAGCAAGGCCCTGGCCAAGCTCCGGATCGATCCCGGCGTGCTGGCCGCCGCGCCGCGAGGAGGGGAGTGACATGGCCTACGACCTCAGGGACCTGACCGCGGTCATGGAGGCCGAGAGCGCCGGCGGCGCCCCCTCGCCGGACCTGCTGGACGGCGTCCGCCGCCGCGTCCGGCGCGGCAACCGGCGCCGTGCCGTCGCCGGGGCCCTCGGCGTCGTGCTGGCGGCCGGGGCCTCCTTCGGGGTCGTCCAGCGGTCCGGGGGACCCGGCGGGCCACCGGGCCCGCAGCAGGGATCGGCGATCACGGGCGCCGTCGACCGGGCCTTTCCGAAGAGCCGTCCGGTCGAGGGACTGAAGCCGGTGACGGAGAGGCGGTTCGCCTGGTACGGGCGGCTCGCTCGCATCACGTTCACCCCGACCGGGCCGTACACGATGTTCACGACCTACTGCTCGAACACCGCCACCAGCTTCGAGGTGGTGCACGGAGAGCTGGCGAACGCCGACTGCGGCGGAGCGCAGTACATGCTCACCACCCCCGGCGTTCCCACCACCGTCCAGATCGCGGTCCTTTCGAGGGACGAGGAGCGGCACCTCGGCGGTGTGAGCGCCCCCGCCGAGCTCCACCGGTACCTGGCCGGGCGCCGGCCCGTGCCGGGCACCTGGAGCGTCCGCGTCTACAGCGGGCCGTGCGAGTCCGCCAACTGCAGGCTGATGCGGCGTGTGGCCCCCGCCCCGCAGCTTCCGGTGACGGGGCTGAAGCTGCTGGCACGAGCCTCCGGCACCGCCGACGGCCGCACCCGCACGATGCCGCTGATGGTGCCGGAGCAGCCGCAGGGCAGGCCGCTGCGGCTGCGGGTGACGTGCGTGGACGGCGCGGCGCGCGCGGTGGTCCGGATCGCCGGCCGCGCGAAGGTCGTCGAATGCGAGGCCGCCGAGTCGAAGGGCGTCGTCTGGGACACCGAGGCCGCGGGAGGGACGCGCGCCGTCGAGGTCGCCGTGCTGCCGTCCGAGGCGGCCACGTTGCACAGCACCGTCGGCACCGGCGACGCCGCGCTGGCGAAGCAGATGAAGGGCGTGAAGCCGGACGGGACGTGGACCCTGGAGGTCTACGCCCGCTGAGCCGCGGCCCGCCGGGCCGGGGCGTCGCGTCCCGGCCCGGCTCGCCGAGCGCCGCACGGATCCGCGGAGGCCCAGGTCACGCGGGTTACGCTCGCGAAGTGATCTTGACTGGTGAGCGGCGGGGGGAGCGCCGCCCGGCCGGCCCGGGCGTGCCGCTGACGCGGCGGCGGCTGCTGTCGGCGGCGGGCGCCGCCACCGCCGCGGCGTTCGCCGCCGAGTTCCTGCCCCCGAACGTGCGCCGCGCGCTGGCCGCCCAGCCGGGGCGGGGGCGGGGGCGGGGGCGGCTGGAGGACGTCAAGCACGTGGTGATCCTGATGCAGGAGAACCGCAGCTTCGACCACTACTTCGGGACACTGCCCGGGGTGGCCGGGTTCTCCGACCCGGCCGCGATCACGCTGAGCACCGGCCGGTCGGTGTTCCACCAGCCCGACGACGTCAACGAGGCCGGCTACGTGCTGCCCTTCCACCTCGACACGGCGAGGAGCAGCGCGCAGGCCATCCCGTCCACCAGCCACGCGTGGAGCGTCCAGCACGCGGCCTGGAACAACGGGCGGATGGACGGGTGGCTGGCCGCGCACCGCGCCGCCGACGGGGCCAACGCCCCCTACGTCATGGGGTACTACACGCGCGAGGACATCCCGTTCCACTACGCGCTGGCCGAGCAGTTCACCGTCTGCGACCGCTACCACTGCTCCGTGCTCGGCCCGACCTGGCCGAACCGGCTGTACCTGATGACCGCGGGCATCGACCCCGACGGCGACGACGGCGGCCCCGTCACCGGCAACGCCGCCCCGGAGCCCTACACCTGGGACACCTACCCGGAGGCGCTGACCGAGGCGGGCGTGACCTGGAGGGTGTACCAGGAGGCCGACAACTACGGCTGCAACATCCTGGAGCCCTTCGCCGCCTACCAGGACGCGCCGACGAGCTCCCCGCTGTACCGGAACGGGATGCGGGCGTACTCGGCGGGCCGGTTCGAGTACGACGCGGCGAACGACCGGCTGCCGACCGTGTCGTGGATCATCCCGACCAGCTACCAGTCCGAGCACCCGGACTACACGCCCGCCGCGGGCGCCGACTACGTCGCGTCCAAGATCGACGCGATCGCGTCCAACCCCGACGTGTGGGCCAAGACCGTCTTCATCCTGACCTACGACGAGAACGACGGGCTGTTCGACCACGTCCCGCCGCCGACCCCGCCGCCCGGCACCGACGGCGAGTTCGTCGACGGCGTGCCGATCGGCGCGGGGTTCCGGGTCCCGTGCGTCATCGTGTCGCCGTGGACGCGCGGCGGCTGGATCGCCGGCGAGCCGTTCGACCACACCTCCCCACTGCGGTTCCTGGAGCGGCTCACCGGCGTGGAGATCCCGAACATCAGCGACTGGCGCCGCGCCGCGTTCGGCGACCTGACGTCGGCGTTCGACTTCGGGAGGCGGCCCGGCGGGCAGGACGCGTTCCCGATCCTGCCCGGCACCAAGAAGCCCCTCGCCGACGCGGTCGCCGGCGTCACGTCCCTCCCGCCGCCCGCGCTTCCCGGCGCGGACCAGACCCCGCCCGTCCAGGAGCACGGCCCGCGGCCCCGCCCGCGGCGCTGAACCGCACCGACAGCGACAGGAGACCGACATGGTGCGAGGACTGCGAGGGCTCGGCCTCGCAGCGGCGTGCGCCGCCGCGGGCACGGCGCTGATCGCCGCGCCCGCGGCGTCCACCGCGGCGCCGGGTCCGGACCCGGGCGCCGGGCCGTCCGGCGAGCAGGGCGTCCAGCCGGGCGCCCCGTCCTGGGCGGCGTTCGTTCCGCCCGCGCCGCGGCCGCCGGGGGCCCCGCCGTCCCGTCCGGTCCGGCCGAGCGTCCCGCACGCGCCGTCGCCGTGGGTGCGCGGCCGGCCCGCGGGGGCCGGGTACACCGCCTACATCGCGCTGGCCGGCGCCGGCCGGGTCGCCCGGGTGGACGTCGCCGCCCACACCGTCACCTCGACCGCGATCCGCGCCGACACCGCCGAGGGGGTCGCCGTCACCCCGGACGCCCGGAAGGTGTACGTCGCGGCCACCGGCCGGTACCAGGTGATCGCGGTGGACGCGGCCACGCTGCGGGCGACGCCGATCGTGGTGGGCGCCCACCCGCAGGACGTCGCCGTCTCACCGGACGGCTCGCAGGCGTACGCGGCCGTCACCGGCGGCGACACCGGCCCGGGCGGGTCCAGCACGGTCGCCGCCATCGACACCCGGACCGACACCGTCACCCGGTGGATCGACGTCGGCGCGGCGCCGCGCCGGATCGCGTTCGCGCCGGACGGGAAGGACGCCTACGTCACGACGGCGCGCGGCCTCGCCGTCATCGACACGGCGAAGGGCGAGGTGGCGGGGAAGGTCCCCGGCGTCCCGGACGCGCAGGGCGTCGCCGTGAGCGCCGACGGCTCCCGCGTGTACGCGACGCGGCCGGACGCGGACCTGCTGTACGTGGTGGACGCGGCGCGCCGCGCGGTGACCCGCCGGGTGGAGGCGGGCGCGGAACCCTGGGCGGTCGCCGTCACCCCGGACGGCCGGAAGGTCTACGTCGCGGACATGAACTCCGACTCGGCCGGCGTCTACGACGCGACGGGCCGCAGGCACCTCGCGGACGTGCCGGTGGGCCGGCGTCCCGCGTCCGTCGCGGCGACGCCGGACGGCTCGGAGGTCTGGGTGGGCAACGGCATGACGGGCACGGTCTCGGTCATCGACACCTCCGCCGACGAGGTCGTCACGACGGTCCGCGGCGGCCCCCCGAGCACGACCCTGGGCGCCGGCCCTCTCGACATCGCGTTCGTCCGCAACCCCTGACGATCCCGCGTCCACTCGCCGCGGGTCGACGAGGCTAGGCGCGGATGGCGGCGAGCTTGCGGGCGATGCGGACGGCGTGCTGCAGGTTCTCCAGGTCGTAGGCGCCGTGGTGGCGGCGCCCGTTGACGAAGAACGTCGGGGTGCCGGAGACGCCGCTGAGGTCGGCGGAGTCGACGTCCTCGGCGATCCGGGCCGAGCCCGCGGACCGGCGCATGTCGTCGCGGAACCGCGCCAGGTCCAGGCCGAGCTCGCCCGCGTACCGGACGAGGTCCTTGGCCTGGAGCGCGTCCTGGTGCCGGAAGAGCAGGTCGTGCATCTCCCAGAACGCGTCCTGCGCGGCGGCGGCCTCGGCGGCCTGCGCCGCGAGGTGCGCCTGCGGGTGGACGTCGGTGAGCGGCAGGTGCCGCCACACGTACCGGACGTCGCCCTGCCCCGCGAGCAGCTCGCGGATCACCGGCTCGGCCTGGCCGCAGTACGGGCATTCGAAGTCGCCGTACTCGACCACGGTGACCGGCGCGCGGTGCGGGCCGCGGACGTGGTCGCGCTCCGGGTCGACCGGGGCGGCCAGGTCGATCACGGTCTGCGCCGTGCCGAGCAGCGCGACCACCCGCGGCCGGGCGGGCAGCAGCGCCGTCACCCGGACGACGAGCCAGGTCAGCACCGTCGCCAGCAGCGCCGCCGACAGGATGCCGACCTTCGCCTCGGCGAGCCGGTCGCCGGTGAACGCCAGCGTCGCGATCAGCAGCGCGGCGGTGAAGCCGATCCCGGCGATGGCGCCGCCGCCCCCGACCGCCGCCCACCCGACCGGCGGCCGGAGCCGGCCCCGGCTCACCACCGCCACCAGCCAGGACAGCCCGAGGATGCCGACCGGTTTGCCGATCACGTACCCGGCCACGATGCCCAGCGTCACCGGCGAGGTGAAGGCGTGCCGGAGGAACCCGGCGCTCACCGGGATCCCCGCGTTGGCGAGCGCGAACAGCGGGACGATCACGTAGCTGGTCCACGGGTGGTACAGCTGCTGGAGCCGCTCGTTCGGCGAGATCGCCGCGGCGACGCCCGTCCGCGCCGACCGGGCCAGCTCCGGCGTGGGCTGCTCGCGGAACAGCCGGAACACCTCGCTGGCCCGCTCCAGGTCGGTGCGGGCGGCCGGGTAGGCGTAGGTGAGCAGGCCCATGGCCAGGCCGACGACGATCGGCTCGACGCCGGAGGAGTTCAGCGCCAGCCACGCCGCGGCGCCGAGCACCGCGTACACCGCGATCCGGGACACGCCCGCCGCGCGGACCAGCAGGGTCACGCCGAGCAGGCCGACCGCGATCAGCAGCGGCCCGGCCTTGACGTCCTCGCTGTAGACGGTCGCGATCACCAGCAGCGCGACCAGGTCGTCGACGACGGTGACGGTGAGCAGGTAGGCGTGCAGCCGGCCCGGGAACCGCTTGCCGACCAGCGTCAGCACGCCGAGCGCGAACGCCGTGTCGGTGGACATCGCGGTGCCCCACCCGTGCAGGGCCGGGCCGCCCGCGTTGATCGCGAGGTAGATCGCCACCGGGACGACCATGCCGCCGATCCCGGCGGCGAGCGGCAGCGCGAGCCGCCGCCGCTCGCGCAGCTCGCCCATGTCGAACTCGCGGCGCGCCTCCAGCCCGACGACGAAGAAGAACAGCGTCATCAGCCCGCTGTTGATCCAGGTCCGCAGGTCCATCGAGAGGGCGTGGCGGCCGGCGCGCAGCGACGCCTGCGTCCCCCAGAACGCCTCATAGGACGAGACGGAGACGTTCGCCCACACGAGCGCCGCGATGGTCGCGGCCAGCAGCACGACCGCGCCGCCGGTCTCGGTGCGCAGGAACTCCCGCAGCGGCGTCTGCAGGCTACGGGCCCACGCCGTCCGGTCCGACAGCGGCCCGGCGGATCCCTCCTGGCTCTCCGTCATGGCAGCATCGTCATCGCGGCATCATCACCCGATCGTCCCGGCCGGAGCGGCGGCCCGCAGACCGGGCCCCAGAGGTGCGCATACCCCATGATCGTCGGGCCGGAACCGGCGGGCGCGCACCGGTCCGCCGGGCGCGCACGACCCGGCGGGCGGGCGGCCGGGTCAGCCGATGTGCGGACGGTCCAGCCGGGCCCACGCGGCGTCCCACATCTCCTCGCGGTCGCGGTCGCAGCGGCGGCGGACGAGCAGGTAGACGGCGAGGGGCGGCAGCGCCGCGCCGCCGGCGGCGCCCGCGCCGGCGAAGACGGCGCCCGCCACGGTGTCGGTGCGGTCCTGCGGCCGCCGCGACATCTCGCCCCGCGCGTCCACCCAGATCCGCAGCGCCGCCCCGAGCCGCGCCGTCCGCCCGGCGGCGATCACCGCCGAGTGCTCCCGGCCGTCCGGGGCGTTCCAGGCCAGCCGGGCGTAGGTGTAGCGCTGCTCGCCGTCGTCCTGCTTCTCGATGCCCGCCACGCGTGCCGTGACCCGGTGGTGCCCGGCCGCCTCCGCGCGCTCCGCCCGGATCCCGGCGGCGTAGGCGATGGACGCCGCGCACGCGCACGCGGGCGCCGCCACCGCGGCGAACACCGCCACCGCGCCGATCCCGACCGCGCGCTGCCGCCGGTCGACGCCGCGCCGCAGCGGGTTGCGCTCGAAGCCGAGCCGGCGGCGCAGCCGCAGCAGGGCCGCCCGGGCGCGGCGCGCACGAAGGCTGATCATGGCTCCCTCCCCCGACGGGTCCATCGTCTCAGCCGGTCCCGCCGGGGGCCCCGCCGGGTTCGGGGGTGCGCACCGACACGCGGGTGACGCCGGGAACCGTCCGGGCCAGCACGTCCGCGACGCGCCGTGCCGCCTCGTCGGCCGGACCGGTCAGCACCACCACGCCGTCGCGCACCGACACCTCCCAGGCGTGCCCGCCGGGACCGTACTCGTTGATGGCGGCGAGCACGTCGTCCCGGATCCGGGCGTCGCCGCGGGCGAGCAGCGCGATCAGGTCGCGGCGGCTGACGATGCCGGCGAGCACCGCGCCGTCCAGCACCGGGACGCTCTTGTGCCGGGTCCGCATCATCGTCTCGGCGAGCTCGGCGACGTCGGTGGTGGGCCGCGCGGTCACCACGTCCGGCGTCATGACCTCCTCGACGAGCCGCGGCGGGGGCGCGGCCGGGGTGGCGACGGGGCGGGAGAACGCCCGCGGGTCGGCCTCGAACGCGCCGCGCAGCAGGTCCATCTCGCTGACGATCCCGACGAGCCGGCCGTTGCCGTCGACGACGGGCAGCGCGGTGATGTCGTGCTCGTGCAGGACCCGGACGGCCTGGCGGACCGTGGCCGTCCGCGGGACCGTCACGACGGGCGAGGTCATCGCCTCTCGGACCAGCATGGCGCCCTCTCCTTCAGCGTGTCGTCCTGTCTACATCTCCAGCACCGCGCGGTGCATGCGCCGCGCGGGCCTACCGCGTCCCGGGTGCGGGCCTTTGGTAGATGGTGATGGAGTGGCCCACCTCGTCGATCGGCTCGCTCGTTCCGATGAGGGCGAGTATGCGGGGATCGGCCTTGTCGATCCAGCTGTCGGACACCGCGAGGATGCCGCGGACCCGGTCCGGCGGGACCGCGAGCGGGTCGGCGGCGCTGATCCCGTAGCTCGCCGGGACGCCGCTGCCCTTGTAGGCGAGCCAGACCGGCCGCCCGGCGTACCGGTCGCGGAGCCGGTCGGCGAGGCGCCCGAGGTCCTGGCCCCAGTCCACGTTGGAGTCGTGGAGGCGCAGGTGCGTCCTGGACGGCCCGCCGAACGCCTCGTTCGAGTACGGCAGGTAGTACGGGAACGTCCGGACGGAGCTGACCGCGACGGCCAGCGCCAGCGCGGCCGCCGCCGCGGGCGTCCACCGCCACGGGAACGCGGCGGCGCAGCCCGCCGCGACCGCCAGGAAGACCGGGACGAAGATGGCATACCGGACGCCCAGGTCGCGGGACCCGGCCATCGCGGCGGCCAGCAGCACCGCGGCGGGGAGGAGCACGTACGGGGCGGCCGGGCGCAGGCGCCGCACCGACAGCATGGCCGCCGCGCCCGCGAGCCACAGCGCGAGCATCCCCAGCGGCGTCTTCACCAGCAGCGCGGCCGGCAGGTAGTACCAGAGCGAGCCCTGGTAGTGGCGGCCGAACAGGAACCCGGTCCAGGTCGCGTCCTCGAACCCGAACTGGAGGCGCATCCCGTCGCGGTACGGCCGGGGGAAGGGCGCCGCGCCGGCGAGGAGCCCCCGGACGCCGCCGATCGAGGGCAGGCCCGGCGGTGCCGTCCACCGCAGCCGCGGGTCGACGGCCAGGTAGGTCGCCCACACCACCGCGACCGCGACCGCCGCGACCCCGGCCGCCGCCGCGGCGGCGCGCAGCACCGCCTTCCCCGCCGTCCCGCCGTCCCCGCGGCGGGACGCCGACCAGACCGGCACGGCCGCGAGGGCCGCCAGCACCGGGACGGCCGCGAGCGTGTTCATCTTGGTGGCGAGCGCCGCCCCCAGCGCGGCGCCGGCGAGCGGCAGGTACGGCAGGGGCCGGTCGCGCGCCCGCCACAGCAGCCACGCGGCCGTGAGGACGAACCCGGCCGCCGCCACGTCCAGCGTGGCGAGCGACCCGTGCGCGATGACGTCAGGCGAGAAGGCGTACAGGCCGAGCGCGAGCAGCCCGGCCGCCGTGCCCGCGAGGTCGCGCGCGAAGGCGAGGACGACCAGCCCGAACAGCAGCGTCAGCGCGATCATCGGGAGCCGGGCGGCGAGCATCACCCGGCCGGGGTCGTTGCCCGAGGCGTACAGCAGGTGCTGCCCGACCGCCTCCTCCGGGCCGGTGTAGGACCGGTCGAGGCGGACGCCCGCCGCCTCCGTCCCGATCCCGATGATCAGCTTGCCGAGCGGCGGATGCTCCGGGTTGTCGCGCAGGTCGTGCTCGCGCAGGTACAGCACGGACGCCCCGACGTACACCGGCTCGTCGATCGTCGGCGTCTGCTGCACGGCGGCCGTGACCATCGCCGCGGCCATCGCGGTCAGCAGCGCGGCCACGGCGAGCGCCACCGCCGCCGGCCTCATCCTCCCAACCTCCCACCATCGGGGCGCGGCGTCACCTGTGCGACGCCGCAGGCGGGGGAGAGGCGGCGGGCGTGGAGCCGAACGCGGTCAGGAAGCGGTCGCGGAACGTGCTCATCGGCCAGACCGGCGAGGTCCGCGCGGGGCGCAGCCCGTCCTGCCAGCCCCAGCCGGAGATCCGGTCCAGCACGGCCGGGTCGCGGGCCACGATCGTGACCGGGACGTCCCGGCTCGCGTTCTGCCCCGCGATCGTCGGCGCGGGCTGGTGGTCGCCGAGGAAGACCAGCACGGTGTTCTTCGTCCCGTAGGTCAGCATGTAGGAGACGAGGGTGTTCAGCGTGTACTCGATCGACCTGCGGTACTCGCCGCGGATCCTCCCGGACGACGGCCACGCCGCGTTCTCGCCCTTGCCCATGCCGTCGAACACCGACCCGTCGCCGACCGCGTTCCAGGGGACCGGGCTCGGGATCGACGCCCACGGCGCGTGGCTCGACACCAGCGCCAGCTCCGCCATCACCGGCCGGCGCCCGGACGCGGCGAGCTCGTCGCGCTGCAGCGTGTTCAGCGTGTACTGGTCGGGCATGGTCGCGTAGCTGAACCGGGGCCCCTTGTAGCCGAGGTTCCGGTCGTCGTAGACCTTGTCGTAGCCGTAGAACGACGCCTCCGGCCACGCCCGGGTGATCGCCGGCTGGACGGTGAGCGTCCGCCAGCCCGCCTCGCCGAACGCACGGGTGAGCGTGAACCGGCTGCTCGACGTCAGCGTCCGGTACCGCTGCTGGTTGTCGATCCACAGCCCGGACAGCAGCGTCGAGTGCGCGAGCCAGCTGCCGCCGCCCGCCGTCGAGGAGGTGAGGTAGCCGCTGCGGGCGCCGAACCCGGCCTCCTTCAGCCGCCGGGTGCCCGCGTCCAGCACCGCGTCCACCTGGGGCGCGTACTCCGGGTGCTCGACCGCCGAGCGCCCGTAGCTCTCCACGAACGCCAGGACGACGTCCTTGCCGCGCAGTCCCGTCAGCATCCGGCTCGGGGGAGTGTTCCGGAAGGCGTCTACCGAGGCCTGCCTGGCGAACACCCCGCGGTCCTTCAGGCTCGTCCGCACCTGCCGGGCGTGGTCGTAGGCGAGCCGGGCGGCGCCGCCCGAAGCCAGCGGCACGCCGGGGACGGCCTGCGCGCCCAGCGCGGCGGACGCGACCCACGCCGTCCCGAGGACCGCGACGCCCCGGCCCGTCCACGCCCGGTGCCGGGCGGCCAGCCGGGTCAGCCGCAGCACCGCCAGCGCCATCAGCACCGGCACGGCGACCACCAGCAGCACGATGAGCGCGGTGAGGCCGATCGCGGCCGGGCGGCCGACGGAGGTGTCGATGAACTCGAACCCCGGCCGCAGGAAGCTCCAGTCGAAGACGGGGTTGAACGGCCGCACCAGGACCGCGTCGAAGCCCATGTCGAGGACCTTGAGGATGACCAGCACCCCCAGCACCGCGCCCGCCGGCGCCGCGACCCACCGCCGCGCCCGCGCCGGGAGCACCAGCGCCAGCGCCGCGACGACCAGCGCCTCCACCGGGATCCGGACGAACTGCCCGGCCGACAGCCGGCCGAGCCGGTCCGGCGCGTCCAGGGCGAACAGCACCAGCGCGCACGCCAGCGCCGTCGTCACCCATCCCGCGACGCGCCGTGCCCGCCCCGCCGGAGGCGCGTCGCCTCCGCCCGGCCCGTCCCCGTGCTCCCGCGCGTCCTCGCCCCCGCGCTGTCCGCCCGCCGAGCGGAACGCATGAAACACCGACATGTCGGTTCTCCCCAGCCTGGCCCGTGACCGCCGTGCCCCCGGCCCGGCGCCGATCGCGCGCGGTGGGCACATCCGGTTGTACGGTTCGCGGCGTTCGTCGGTTCAGCCGGAGATGCCGCCGAGGGGCTGCTAGCGTCCGGCCATGGTGATGTGGCGAAGCCTCCCGCCGGAGCGGGTCGCGCAACTGAAGGCGTTCGAGTCGGGCTCCCCGCTCCCGTTCACGGTGAGGCTGCGTGGATACGACGCCGTGCAGGTGCGCGACTACTTCCGGCGGCTCGCCGCGGCCGCCGGCGCCGGGAGCGCCGACGGGATCGAGCGCCCGGCCTTCGGCGTCTCGCTGCGCGGGTACGACCGCCGCCAGGTCGACGCCTTCCTGGAGCCGTTCTTCCCCGGCGCCTGAACCGGGGCATGCCGGGCAGGGGCCGGGGCGTGAGAAGGCCGCCGCGGGGACGGTGCGTCCTCGCGGCGGCCTCTCCCGTTCCGGGGCGCCGTGCGGCGGCCGGTCAGTACTTGATCAGGCCGCGGATGTTCTTGCCGTCCCGCATGTCCTGGTAGCCCTGGTTGACCTCGTCCAGGGTGTAGGTCTTGGTGACCAGCTCGTCCAGCTTGAGCTTGCCCTCCTCGTACAGGCGCAGGAGGCGGGTGACGTCGCGGCGCGGGTTGGCGTTGCCGAAGATGCAGCCGACCAGCTCCTTGCGCTGCATCGCCAGGTCGAACAGGTTGAGCTTGACGTCCTCCTGCATGACCGGCGCGACGGCCGTGACGACGCCGCGGCCGCCCTTGGTGACCATGCCCATCATCGGGCCGATGAGGTCGCCGGTGGCCGTCCCCACGGTCAGGATGACCTTGTCGGCGTTGGCGCCCCAGGTCATCTCCGCGACCATCGCCTGGGCCTCCTCGATGGAGGCGGCGCTGTGCGTGGCGCCGAAGACGCTGGTGGCCTTCTCCCGCTTCCACTCGACCGGGTCGACCGCGATGACGTGCCGGGCGCCGGCCATCGCCGCGCCCTGCACCGCGTTCATGCCGATGCCGCCGATCCCGATCACCACGACGGTGTCGCCGGCCCGCACGCCGGCGGCGTTGACCGCCGAGCCCCAGCCGGTGGTGACGCCGCAGCCGACCAGCGCGGCCTTGTCGAGCGGGATCCAGTCGTCGATCTTGATGACGGACGACTCGTTGACCACCGTGTACGGCTCGAACGTGCCGGTGCAGCACATCGTGCCGAGGTCCTCGCCGTTCTTGGAGTGGTGCCGCGAGGTCATGTCGCTGATCTGCCGGCCCGACAGCAGGAAGGCGCCGAGGTCGCAGATGTGCTGGCGGCCCTGCGCGCAGGACGGGCAGCGGCCGCACGCCGGGATGAAGGACAGGACGACGTGGTCGCCCTCCTTCACCGAGGTGACGCCCGGGCCGACCTCGACGATCTCGCCGGCGCCCTCGTGCCCGCCGATCACCGGGAACTGCTTCCAGCCCATCAGGTCGGCGATCTCTTTGTCGATCACCATGTCACCGGTGACCATGTGCTCGTCGGAGTGGCACAGGCCGGACGCCGCGAGCTTGACCTTGACCTCACCCGCCTTGGGGTCGTCGAGTTCGATGTCCTCGACGCTCCATTCGGTGTTCTTGTCCCACAGGATCGCCGCTCGAGTCTGCACGGGGCCCCCTCGCTGGTTCAGGCTGAAGATTCGTCAAAAATAGACGTTTCCGGCCCCGTGTGTCGACATCCGAATCAGATTATGTTCCCGCCTTGACGCCCCGCTCGGGCCGGGTGTCCGGCGACCCGTCCGCACGGGCCCGCACCGCGATGACCACGCGCGTTCCGTGTCCGCGGGGTGACGGAGCGGGGACGCGCGGTCGCCCGCCGGAATCCGTCCCGGCGGCATTCCCGGAACCTTCGGGCCCGTCAGCGGCCCGTCAGGGCGGCCCGTCAGCGCGGCTCGCTCCAGGCGCGGTCGAGGGCCTGTGCGAACGCCTCCGCGGGCTGCGCGCCGGACACGCCGTAACGGCGGTCGATGACGAAGAACGGGACGCCGGTCGCGCCGAGCCGCCGCGCCTCGTGCTGGTCGGCCTCCACCTCGGCGGCGAACTTCCCGGACGCGAGCACGTCGCGGGCCGCCGCCGCGTCCAGCCCGGCCTCCGCGGCGACCTCGACCAGCGAGTCGCGGTCGAACACCGAGCGCCGGTCGGTGAAGTGCGCCTTGTAGAGGGCCTCGACCACGTCGCCCTGCACGCCCTGCTCGCCCGCCAGGTGCACGAGCCGGTGGGCGTCGGCGGTGTTGCCCACCCGCCCGCCCTCCAGGTGGTACTCCAGCCCGACTCCGGCGGCGCGCTCCTCCATCTGCCGGTTCATCTGGACGGCCTGGTCACGTGCCATGCCGAACTTCGCGGACAGCATGTCCGCCACGTCCTCCGTCTTCCCCGCCGGGTAGGACGGGTCGAGCTGGAACGCCCGGTAGGCGATCTCGATCCGGTCGCGGTGCTCGAAACCGCCGAGCGCCCGCTCGAACTGGCGCTTCCCGATGTAGCACCAGGGGCAGATGACGTCGGACCAGATCTCGACACGCATGGGACACCTTTCGCGAAGACGGTTGCCCCACTGCAACGCCCGGCGGCCCGCATCGATTTCCGGTCACGCGCGCGGAGCCACGCCCACGCGGACCGAGGCCGACCGCGCCGCCTCCGCGAGCGCGGCGTCCAGGTCGTCCAGCGGGTGGACGGCGCCGAGCAGCGCCTCGACGGGAAGGCGGGCGGCGGCGGACTCGGTCCAGGTGGCGGCCTCCGCGAGGTCCGCGGGCGCGTAGTTGTGGACGCCCCGCACCGTGAGCAGGCCCCGCACCAGGTCCTGCGCCTCCCAGTCCAGCGGCGCGCCGGGCGAGACCGTCCCGGCGAGCACGACGGTCCCGCCGGTCGCGGTGCGCGCCACCGCGGACCGGGCGGCGGCGGGCGCCCCGGACAGCTCGATGTAGAGATCGGCGGGCGGCGGCTCGGCGGCGGGACCGACCGCGTTCTCGGCGCCCATCAGCATCGCGGTCGCGCGGCGTCCGGGATCGGGATCGACGGCCGTGACCGCCGCGCCCCGCCCGGCGAGCATCGCGGTCGCCAGCAGGCCGAGCAGGCCCGCGCCGCAGACCGTGGCGTTCAGCCCGGCCACCCCGGCGCCGCCCGCCGACACGGCCGCGACCGCCGTCGCCGTCGCGCAGCCGAGCGGCGCCGCCAGCGCGGCCGGGAGGTCCGGGGGCACCACCGCGAGCGGCGTGCCGGCGCGGACGAGCACGTGGCTGGCGTAGCCGCCCGACAGCGGCCCCGCCTCCGCCAGCGCCGCGTGACCGTACTTGAACAGCCGCTCGCACTTCTGCGGCAGGCCCCGGCGGCAGCGCGGGCACGCGCCGCACGCCGCGTAGATCCCGACCGCGACCCGGTCCCCGACCGCGACGTCCCGTCCCCGGACGTCGCGCGGCGCCGGGCCGTCCCCGAGGCGGACGACCCGTCCGACGGTCTCGTGGCCGAGCACCCCGGGCGCGGGCCCGGGCCGGCGCCCGGAGACGGTGTGCAGGTCCGAACCGCAGATCGTCGCGAGCTCCACCTCGACCAGCGCCTCGCCCGGCGCCGGGTCCGGCGGATCCACCGCGACGGCCCGGTGGCGCCCGCCCACGCCCGGCCACACCATGGCGACCGGGCCCCGGCGCGCGGTCACGGTGCGAGCCTGCGCCGGACGAAGGAGCTGAGCAGGTCCACCGCCACGACCAGGACGAGCACCATCAGGATGTAGGTGAGCATCTGGTCGAACCGGAACTCCTGGATCGACTGGTTGATGAGGAACCCGATGCCCCCGGCGCCGACCAGGCCGAGCACCAGCGACGCGCGCACGTTGACGTCCAGCCGGTACAGCACCAGGCCGACCAGCTGCGGCACGCACGCCGGCAGCACCGCGTGCGCGACCAGCTGCGCGCGGCTCGCGCCGGCGATCCGCAGCGCCTGCGCCGGGCCGTCGTCGACCTCCTCCATCGCCTCCGACCACAGCTTGCCCATCACACCGGTGTTGTTGCAGACCAGCGCGAGGACCCCGGCGAACGGGCCGAGCCCGACCGCGGTCACGAAGACCAGCGCGAACACCACGTCCGGCACGGCGCGCAGGAACGACATGACGCCCCGCGCCGCCTGGTAGACGGCGCCGTTGCCGTTGACGGCGCGCGACCCGAGCGCGCACAGCACGACCGTGAACGGGATGGACAGCGTCGTCCCGAGCAGCCCGATCCACAGCGTCACCAGGCAGGCGTGCAGGCCGTCCTTGACGACGGGGTCCCAGGCGAGGTCGGGCGGGACGGCCTCGGAGACGAAGCGGACCATGCCGTGCCAGCCGTCGACCAGCATCCCGGGATCCATGCCGGTGCCGATCCACGCGGCGACGTGCAGCGCCACGAGGACGGCGACGACGGCGCCGCCGATCGCCAGCGTGCGGGGGCTGCGCCGCCTGCGCGGCACGGGCAGCCGTTCGGGGGCGCGCTCGGTCACGAGAACGCTCATGCGTGGACCTCCTCGTCCGCGGTGTAGAGGGCGGACACCTGTTCCTGGGGCACCTCCGCGGCCGGGCCGGCGAACGCGATCCGGCCGCCGCGCAGCCCGACCAGGCGGTCGGCGTGGCGGCGGGCCAGCTCCGGCTGGTGCAGCACCGCCGCGACCGCGATCGACTCCGACCGGGCGAGGTCCGTCATCACGGCCATGACGTTCTCGGCGGCGGACGGGTCCAGCGCGGAGACCGGCTCGTCGGCCAGCAGCACCTCCGCGCGCTGGCACAGGGCGCGGGCGAGCGCGACCCGCTGCTGCTGCCCGCCGGACAGCGCGGCGACCCGCTCGTGCGCCCGGTCGGCCAGGCCGACCCGGTGCAGGCACGCCATCGCCTCCTCGCGCAGCTCGCGCGGGAAGGCGGCGGGCGCCCAGGACCGGCGCAGCGGCAGCCGGCCGAGCGCGCCCGCGCAGACGTTGTCCAGCGCCGTCCTCCGCCGCACCAGGTGGATCTGCTGGAACACCATGGCGACGCGGGTGCGGGCGCGGTCGGCCGCCCGGGACCCGTCGAGCAGGTCGGTGCCGAACACCCCGGCCCGCCCCGCGTCGGGGCGGACGAGCCCGACCACGCACTTCAGCGCGGTCGACTTGCCCGACCCGTTGGCCCCGAGGAGCGCGACCACCTCCCCGGGGGCCACGTCGAGGTCGAAGCCGGACAGCACCGTGCGGCCGCCGAAGGACTTGCGCAGGCCGCGGACCGTGAGCGCGTTCGCGGTCATGGCGCTACAGGTTCTTCTCGGTCAGGCCGAGCGTCCGAGCCAGGTCGAACAGCGGCTGGTAGGTCTGCTTCGTCACCGGCACGAGCGGGCCGGGCTCGACGTCGAGGAACGCTCCCGCCTTCGCCACGTCCTGCGGGGACAGCGTGGTCAGCGCGGAGACGAGCTTGCTCTTGAACGCCGGGTCGAGGCCCTTGGCGACGGTGATCGGGTCGTTCGGGATCGGGTCGGACGCCCAGATCTGCTTGTACTTCGCGGCGTCGAACTGGTGCTCCGACGTCGAGGTGGCCTGCTGCTGCGTGTTGATCTCCGCGGCGTCGACCTTGCCGTAGGTCAGCGCGAGCAGCGACTGCGGGTGGCCGCCGGCGTACTGGAGCTTGACGTCGGACTCCGACAGCCCCGCCTTCCGGATGGCGTAGCGGGGCAGCGCGTCGCCCGACGTCGACCCCGCGTCCGAGAGCGCGAGGGTGCGGCCCTTGAGGTCGGCGACGGACGCGATCGGGCTGTCCTTCTTCACCCAGATGCCGGCCTTGTAGGTCGACACGGACCTGTCCGGGTTGCCGAAGGACACGACGGGCTCGGCGCCGGTGCGCTGCGACGCGAACACGAACCCGAGCGGGCCGAACTGCGCCACGTCGAGCTTCTTGTTCTGCAGCGCGAGGACCTCGGCGGAGTAGCCCTGCACGATCTGCACCTCGACGGGGCAGCCGAGCTTGGCCTCCAGGGCCTTGCCCAGCGTCTTGTACGCGGGCGTCAGCTTGGCGGCGTCCTCGAACGGCTCGACGCCGAAGCGGACCTTGCCGCCGGGGCAGGACCCCTTCGCGGCGCCGGACGAGCCGTCGCCGCAGCCGGTCAGGGCGAGGGCGGCCGCGGGGACGAGCGCGGCCAGCGCGAGGGAGAGCCGGAAACGGCGCATGGAAGGGCCTTTCATGGGGTCAGAGGTCAGAGGAGGGAGTCCAGGACGGTCGGGGCCAGTCCGTGGGCGATCGTCATTCCGATGCCGGAGGTGACGGACACGGCGCGGACGCCGCTCGCCACCTCCGCGTCGAGCACGTCGGTCAGCGCCGACGAGGCGTACTGCCCCCGCCAGCGGCGCAGCACGCGCAGGGACGGGGCGCCGAGCAGCCGCGCGCCCTCGCGCAGCAGCAGCGCCGCCGTGTCCTCGTCGTCGAACGGGGCGTGGGTGGCGGAGTAGTGGTGGGTGTCGCCGAGCACGATCGCGCCGTCCGGACGCTGCGTGAACATCAGGTTCACGCCGGCGTCCAGCAGTTCGGGCGCCTCCGCGGCGACGGCCTCCCGCAGTGCGGCGGCGGCCGGCCGCGCCGTGAACCCGCCGTAGCGCAGCAGCGACAGCCCGGTCAGCACGCCCGGCGCCACCCGGACGCCGCCCGGCGGGGCGACCTCCAGCATCCGCAGCAGGCAGCGGGTCATCCCGGCCGCGTCGGCGACGTCCGGCAGCAGCCGGTCCAGGTCGTGGCCGACCGCGAGGACCGTCCGGGCGGCCCGGACGTCGCCGCGCGACGTGCGGACCAGTCCCGGCTCCACCGCGAGCACGCTGGTGCGCCGCGCGATCGGCACGCCCTGACCGGCCAGCCAGCCGGCCAGCGCGGGGATCGCGGTGGGCGAGTCCAGCCGCAGGTCGAGCGGCAGGTGCGCGCCGCCGAGCGCCTCCGCGCCGGGCAGCCGCCGCGCGACGCCGGCCGCGTCGAGCAGCCGCACCTGCTCGCCGCCCCGCACCGCGGCGAACTCCTCCAGCACGGCCATCTCCTCCGGCCGCCGCGCGACCACCAGCGTGCCGGCCTCGACCACGTCGAAGCCCGCCTTGGCGGCCAGCCAGAGCCAGCGCTCGCGCCCGGCCAGCGCGTACCGGAGCGCGTCACCGTCCTGGGCCGTCACGCAGACATGGCCGAAGTTGCGGACGGAGGCGCCCGCCGCGAAGGCGTCGCGGTCGACGACGGCGACCGTCAGCCCGCGCAGGTGCGCCTCGACGGCGTGCGCCAGCCCGACGACGCCGGCGCCGACCACGAGCAGGTCGACGGGGGTGGCAGGAAGGGGGGTCATGGCTCCGAGACTCGGGGCGCGCCCGGCCGCCCGTCAACCAGGCGAAGGGACTTGTACAAACAAGTTAACCGGCTGTTCACCTGGGAAAATATGGACGTTCCCGCACGTTGACAGGACGGCTTCCGGTCCTTGTATGGTCAGGCCATGACGTCGGGATCACTGCACGCCAGGCTCGCCGACGCGCTGCGGGAACGGATCGTGTCCGGCGCCCTCGCCGTGGGGGAGCCGCTGCCGTCGGAGGCCCGGCTCGTCGAGGAGTTCGGAACCTCGCGGGGCACCGTCCGGCAGGCGTTGTCCACGCTGCGCAACGAGGGCCTCATCGAGGGCGGCCAGGGCCGCCGCCCCATCGTCCGGCGGCGGCCGATGGGCCAGCCGTTCGAGACGTTCCTGTCCTTCTCCGCGTGGGTCGAGCGGTCCGGGCACCGGCCCGGCCAGCGCACCATCGAGCTGGCCCGGCGCGGCGCCGACCCGATCGCCGCCGACGCGCTGGGGCTCGAGCCGGGCGAGCCGGTCATCGACGTGCTGCGGCTCCGGCTGCTCGACGACGAGCCGGTCATGCTGGAGCGCAGCACGTTCGCGCTCGACATCGGCCTGCTGCTGTTCGAGTTCGACACCGACGCCGGCTCCATCTACGCGGGCCTGCTGGCCCGGGGCGTGGAGATCGTCGCCGCCACCCACACCATCGACGCGATCGCCGCCCCGGCCGAGGACGCCCGCCTGCTCGGCGTCCCGAAGGGCGGCCCGCTGCTGCGCGAGCGCCGCACCGCGAGCACCACCGACGGCCGTCCCGTCGAATACGCCGACGACCGCTACCGGCCCGACCGCGCCACCTTCACCATCGCCAACGAGCGGGCGCACCACCTCGCGCTCGTCCGCACCGTCCCCGAGACAGGAGAGGCCCTGTGACCTTCGAACTCGCCGCGCTCGACATGGCCGGCACCACCGTCCAGGAGGGCGGCGCCGTCTACGCCGCCCTCGACCGGGCCGTCGCGGCGCACCTCGGCCGCCCCGTCCCCGCCGACGTGCTGCACCGCTGGACCGGCACCAGCAAGCACGAGGCCGTCGCCGGCCTGCTGACCGAACTGACCGGCACGGCCCCCGCCGGCGACGTCGAGACGGTCTACGCCGACTTCAGCGCCCGCCTCGCCAAGTCCTACGCCGACGCCCCCCCGAAGGCCCTCCCCGGCGTCGCCGAGGCGATCGCGGAACTGCGCGCCGCGGGCGTCAGGGTCGTGCTCCAGACCGGCTACTCCCGCGACATCGCCCTGTCGATCCTGGACGCGCTGGACTGGACCGTCCCCGGCACCGTCGACGGCCTGGTCACCGCCGACGACGTCACCGCGAGCCGCCCCGCCCCCTACATGATCTTCCGGGCGATGGAACTGGCCGCCGTGCGGGGCGTGGACCGCGTCCTCGCCGCGGGCGACACCCCCAACGACCTCGCCGCGGGCCGCAACGCCGGCGTCCGCTACGTCGTCGCGGTGACCACCGGCGCCACCCCGGCCGCCGAACTGGGCCGGCACCGCCACACCCATCTGCTGGAGTCCGTCGCCGACCTGCCCGCCCTCCTCCGGTCGGGCGGCTGATCGGGCGGCCGGTCAGGCCGCGGCGAAGCGCAGCCCGACGACCCCGGCGACGATCAGCAGCAGGCACACGATCCGGGCGAACGTCACCGGGTCGTGCAGGACCGCCATCCCGTACACCGCCGCGCCGACCGCGCCGATCCCCGTCCACACCGCGTACGCGGTCCCGAGCGGCAGCGACTGGAGCGCGTGCCCGAGCCCGACCATGCTCAGCGCGAGCGCCACCAGGAACAGGACGGTCGGCCCCGCCCGGGAGAACTGGTGGGACGCCTCCAGCGCCGCCGCCCACACCGTCTCCATCAGCCCGGCGCCGATGAGGATCAGCCAGACCACGCCCGCGCCCCCTCCGTCATGATCACGGAAGAGTGCCTCCCCCGGCGGGGAGCCCGGAAACGCCGCGCGTCCCGGCGGTCACACAGTAGATTCGGCCGCGCACGGAACGTGTCATTTCCCCCCGCCGAGAGGAGCGCCCGTGCGCGAGGGAGACGTGGTCGCCGACCGCTACCGGCTCGTCCGGACGCTCGTCGGGGGAGCGACGGGCGAGGTGTGGCTCGCCAGGGACGTCGTCCTGGGCCGTGACGTGGTCGTCAAACGGCCGGGCCCGAAGTACGCCGGCCGGGCCGGCGCCGCCCTGCTGCGCGCCGAGGCCCGCGCGCTGGCGAAGTTCGAGCACCCGCACGTGGTCACCCTGTACGACGCGGTCTTCACCGGCCCGGCGGAGGATCCCGAGTCCTGGCTCGTCATGTCCTACGTGCCGGGCGGCAGCCTGGCGGACGGGAGGCCGCGCCCCCCGTGGGAGGCGGCGCGCCTCTGCGCCCAGGTCGCCGGCGCGCTGGAGGCGCTGCACGCGAAGGAGATCGTGCACTGCGACATCAAGCCCGGGAACATCCTCCTCGACCGCGACGGCACCGCGAAGCTGGCCGACTTCGGCGCCGCGTACCGCCTGCACGGCAGCGGAACGATCACCCCGAACGGCCCCCTCGCCTACACGCCCGGCTACGCCGCTCCCGAGGTCCCTCTCGGGGCGCCCGAACCGGCGTCGGACGTCTACTCCCTCGGCGTCACCCTGCACGCCCTCATCGCCGGCCGCTCTCCGGGGCGCGGCGCCGGTGCGCGCCGCAGGGGTGCCCTGGCCAGGGAGACCGGGCCGCTCCGCGCCCTGGTCAAGCGGATGCTGCACCCGAACCCGGCCAAGCGGCCGAGCCTGGCGGAGGTGCGCGCGGGGCTGGAACCGCCGTGCGAGACCAGGACCGACCCCGATCCGGCCCGGCGGCGCGGCCGCAGGGTCCTCACCCTGGTCGCGGTGGCGCCCGTGCCGGCGCTCGCGCTGTCGGCGGCCGTCCTCCTCTTGCCGTCCGGCATCCTCGGGAAGCCCGGCGGCACGCCGCGCGCGTACATAGGGGATCAGCGGTCGGCCGATCCGTGCGCGCTCGCCGATCCCAACGCCGTCGCGCGGTTCGGCGAGACGAGGCCGGACCCCTACTACGGCGGCTTCGACCGGTGCGACGTCACCGTTCGGCCGGGGGGCCAGGAGGAGGTGGACGTGGAGCTGCAACTCCTCGCCGCGGCGGACGAGACGCCCGCCGGGCCGGTCCGCGATCTCCACGGGTTCCGGGTCGTCGCCGAGGCGCAGGAGGGCCGGGAGTGCCATCGCGAGATCCTGCTGCCCGCCGCCGGGGGAGGCGGCACCGTCGACGTCGCGGCGAAGCAGGAGTCGCGCCGCGCGCCGCTGTGCGCCATCGCCGACGCGGCCGCCGAGCACGCGGCCGGTGTGCTCCATCGCGGTCCGATTGCCCGGCGCCGGTCGCACCGCCCGGGGAACTCGCTGATCCACCGGGACGCCTGCACGCTGCTCGGCGCCTCCGTCCTGCGGACCCCGCCCGCTCCCGCTCCGCGGCCCGAGCCGCGTTTCGGGCACTGGGGCTGCGACTGGTCCGGCGCGGGGCGCCTCAGGGTGAAGCTCCTGTTCGACCAGGGCGACCCGCTGGACGGCCAGGGCGGTCGCCCGACCCGCCTGGCGGGCCGGCCCGCGTTCGTGTGGCCGGACGAAGAGGAGGGATGCGAGACGGACGTCGTCCACCGGACGTTCCGGTACCACGGGGACCGGAAGGTGGAGACGCTGAACGTGACCGTCGCCGGAGCCGTGTCCGGCGCCGAGCGCTGCGCGCAGTCGATGCGCCTGGCCGAGGCCGCCGCCAAGGCCGTCCAGGCCCCGGAACCGCACGGCTGAGCGGCGACCGGAAGGGGCCCCGCCTCGGAGGTCGCGTCAGTACGACGAAAGGAGTGGTGCGCCCGCGCTCTCCGCGGGTTCACCACTCCTCATTCGTGCGTGGGCGATACTGGGATTGAACCAGTGACCTCTACCGTGTCAAGGTAGCGCTCTCCCACTGAGCTAATCGCCCTTGCCTGTACTGCTCTGCGTGCACTGCGAGGTGGAGACGGGATTTGAACCCGTGTACACGGCTTTGCAGGCCGTTGCCTCGCCTCTCGGCCACTCCACCAGAGCGAGGCCTCACGGACCTCTCAGAGCGGACGACGGGATTCGAACCCGCGACCCTCACCTTGGCAAGGTGATGCTCTACCAACTGAGCCACGTCCGCTTGTCGGCTCCGGGGTTTCCCCCAGCGCGCATGGACAACTCTAGCGGAATCCGGGAGTGGTTGCGTACTCGTCAGCCGCGGAGCCGGCGGCCGGCTCGGTGGCCGACTCGGTGGCCTCCGCGTGCAGCGAGTTCCAGAACGCGAGCTCGTTGTCCTCCTCGAGGTGGGCGATGCGGCCCCAGAACTCGCGGTCCTCGGCCTCGTGGGCGGCGGCGAGGGACAGGGCGGGCATGACGGTGGTGCCGGCGTCCGCGGCGTTTAGGTCGGCGGGGGTGACGTCGGCCGGGAGGGCGACGGGCGTGGAGGGCCGGTGGTGCTTGCCGCGCTTGCGGACCCGGATGGGCGGCGTGGTGGGGGCCTTCGCGGCGGCGGCGCGTCCGGCGGCGAGGGCGACGGTGCCGCAGAGGACGAAGGCGAGGATGCCGCCGAGGACGACGTCCTGCGCGGGGAGCTGCTGGCCGCCGTTGCCGCTGTGCTGCTCCTCGTGGGTGTGCGTCGTGGCGGCCGGGTCGCCGACCTTGTCGACGGTGGTGGCGGGAGCGGCGTGCTTGGGGGTGTACTTGGCGTCGGTGACCTGGATCTTGCCCGGGTAGCCGAACCCGACGACGTCGTCCATGCCGCGGGTCTTGCGCATGAGCTTGTAGCCGTCGGCGTTGCCCTCGATGGTGTGGAGGGTGTGCCCGTCGACCTTCTCGACGATGCCGACGTGGTCGATCTGGTCGATGTCGCCGGAGCCGGACCAGTCGTAGAAGACGAGGGCGCCGGGCTCGGGGGTGTGGCCCCAGGCGCCGTGCTCCTTGAACCACTTGGCGTGGTCGACGGTGGAGGCGAACTGCCCGGCCTGCTCGGCGACGTCGGCCTTGTCGGCGGCCCAGGCGAGGAACATGTCGCACCACGGGGCCGTCTTGAAGTACGAGTCGTGGTCGCCGTCGATGTGCTTGGCGTACCAGTCGCCGAACTTGGTGTAGCCGCTGCCGTGCTCGGTGTATCCGAGCTGGGCCTGCGCCACGTCGAGCAGCTTCTTGCCGATCGGGTCCATCTCGCTCCCTGCCGACTCGCCGACTCGGGCAGCGGGCGCCCGACCGGGGATCCGGCCCGTGCCCCGTTCCAAGGTCACGTTCCGGTCTCGCTGGAATGTAGTCGAGGTAAACCGGGGGCGGCAAGCCGTTCTGGGAAAGCGGTCATAACGGGCTACTCAGGGGTAGCCCCGTCGGACGCGGCCCGTCAGAAGTAGCCTCTCGGCAGGATGGTCACCGGGCAGGGGGCGGCCCGCAGCACCTTGACGGCCACCTCGCCGAGGAAGACGCGGTGAGCGGCGGCGTCCTCGCTGGACGCGAGGACCAGCAGCTCGCCCTCCGGCCAGTCGAGGTCGTCGAGGGCGTCGGCGACGTCGTCGCCCTCGGCCAGGTCGGCGGTGACGTCCTCGGGCGGCAGTTCGGCGGACTCGACGGCCAGGCGGATGGCGAGCGCCAGGTCGTCGCGGAGCCGCTCGGCGTCGACGTCGCCGATGGCGAGGGTGACGAGGCGGAGCGGGACGTCGAGCCGGTCGGCGGCCTGGGCGGCGCGGATCACGGCCTCGTCGCACTGGGGGCGGCGGACGTACATGACGGTGATGCGGCCGAGCTCGTCGGGCGGCGCGTAGCCGGCGGGCGCGAGCATGACGGCCTCGGTGGCGGAGTGCAGCAGGTGGTCGGCGGCGGCGCCGACGCCGATCCGGCCCCGCGCGCCGCCCTCCGGGGAGCCGACGACGATCAGGTCGGCGCCGATCCGGCCGGCGAGCGCGGTGAGGCCGCGGCCCACGCTGCGGCTCTCCTGGACGAGCAGCTCGGCCGGCTGCTCGCCGAGCAGCTCGGCGGCCTGTTCCAGGAGGGCGTGGGCCTCGCCGGCGGCGCCCGCGCGGTCCGGCGGGTGGACGGTGGCGACGCTCAGCTCGCCGCCGGTGAGGGCGACGATGGCGCGCGCCAGGTCCAGGGCCTCCCGGCCGCCCGCGTCGTGGACGTATCCGGCCAGCACGTGTTCGCCGATCATCTGGTGAGCATTCCCCCTGACCGCGCCGTCACAACGATCATGGACTGGTTTACGGTAACTTTTCGTGTTTGAACCTGATTGCGCTCTTTAGGGGGATTTGTCATGGGGGACGAGGCGGGGGGCCTCGCGCCGGGCCGCTGGACCATCGACCCGGTCCACTCCGAGATCACCTTCACGATCCGGCACCTGATGACCACCGTCCGCGGCTCGTTCCCCGACTTCGGCGGCGAGGTCGTGGTCGGCGGCGACCCGATGGACTCCACCGCGCGGGCGGAGATCAGGATGGCCTCCATCGACACCCGCAGCGCCGAGCGCGACGAGCACGTCCGCTCGGCCGACTTCCTGGACGTCCAGCGCCATCCGGTCATGACGTTCCGGGGGACCGGGGTGGAACGCGCCACGATCGGCCGCCGGGCCAAGCGCCCCCGCTACCACCTGGACGGCGAGCTGACGGTCAAGGACGTCACGCGGCCGGTCCGGCTGCTGACCGAGTTCCACGGCGTCGGGTCCGACCCGTGGGGCGGCACCCGTGCCGGCTTCACCGCGACCGCGTCCATCAGCCGCCGCGACTTCGGCATCGAGTTCAACGTGCCGCTGCAGGGCGACAAGGTCATGCTCGGCGACACGATCGCGATCGCCCTGGAGATCCAGGCCGTCCACGAGGGCTGAGCGCCCGGCGGCCCTTCAGCCTCCGACGTTCCCGGCAGGTTCGGGTTCGGGGACGCCGGGGGCGTGCGGGTTGCCGTACCAGGCGACCGCCACCGCGCCGGCGACGGCCAGCACGAACCCGATGCCCGCCGGCACCGCCATGCCGTCCCGCGAGGCGTCCCCGAGCCACAGCACGCCGATGATCCCCGGGACGACCGTCTCGCCCGCCACCAGCGCCGCCGTCGCGCCGTTGATCGACCCGATCTGCAGCGCGAGCGTGTGGAAGTACATCCCGCCGAGGCCCGCGATCGCGATCGCGTACAGGGCGGGGTCGCCGAGCAGGTCCCGCCAGGCGAACGGGTCGGTGCCGTTGAGGATCCGGACGCCGACGCCCACGGCGCCGAAGCACAGCCCCGACAGCAGGCCCGCGGGGATCGCGGCGCGCGATCCCATCAGCCGGACGATCGGCAGCGCGGCGGCGACGAGCAGCACCGACACCGCGAGCAGCCCCCAGTGCCAGCCGATCGCGACGCGCCCCGCGCCCTCGTGCCCGGCAGTGCCGGCGAGCAGCACCAGCGCGGCGCACACCACGCCGATCGAGATCCACTCCGGCCGGACCAGCCGGATCCCGAGGACCCAGATGCCGAGCACCGCGGTGATCACCAGGTTCGCGCTGATCACCGTCTGGGACAGGAACAGCGGCACCAGCTTCGCCGACAGCGCGCCGAGCCCGAAGCCGGCCGTGTCCAGCACCGTCCCGACGATGAACTCCCACGTCACGACGGCCTTGGCGGTGGAGGACAGGCTCGGCCCGCCGTACTCGGTGGATCCGCAGCCCGCGACGGTCTCGCGCGCCGCGGACCGCCTGGCGCCGAGCGCCTGCAGGACCGATCCCGTCCCGTAGCAGGCCGACGCGCCCACCGCCGTCAGCAGCCCGATGAACACCGGCGCCCTCCGATCCGCCGCGGGGGACCGCCGGTCCCGCCCCGTCCCGTTCCATGCCGTCCGGCGGGCGGGTCCGCCCCGCCCCCCAGTCTGACGACCGGGCGGGCCGGAATGTTTCGGCTGCTCCGCGCCGGTCCCGTGTCGGTTCCCCGTGCCGGTCAGTTCTCCCGCGCCAGCCGCCGGGCGGCCAGCTCGGCGTAGAGCGCGGCGCCGTCCGCCAGCACGGCGTCGTCGTAGCGGGCGTCGGCGGAGTGGTTCACGGCGGCCTTGCCCGGGTCGGCGTCGGACGGGCAGGCGCCCATCACGACGAAGGCCGACGGTACCTCGTCGCACACGAACGAGAAGTCCTCGGAGGCGGGGAACGGCTGCGGCGAGTCGAAGTAGCGGTCCTCGCCGTAGACCTCCCGGATGGTGTCGGCCATGAACGCGGCCTCGGCGCCGTCGTTGACCGTCACCGGGTAGTCCTGGACGTAACTGACGTCGACGTCGAGGCCGTGCGCCCTGGCGAGGCCCTGCACCAGCTCGACCGTCCGCTCCTTCAGCTTCTCGTGCGACGCCGGGGAGAAGGACCGGACGGTGCCGGAGAAGCTCGCCTCGTCCGGGATCACGTTGTCCATCGTGCCGGAGTGGAACGATCCGATCGTCAGCACCACCGGGTCGAACGGGTCGAACGCGCGGGTCACCATCGTCTGCAGCGCGGTGACCATCTCGCAGGCGGCCGGCAGCGGGTCCTTCGCCAGGTGCGGCATGGACCCGTGCCCGCCGACGCCCCGGACGGTGACCCGCAGCCGGTCCGCGGCCGCCATGATCGGCCCGCCCCGGGTCACGAACATCCCCTGCGGCAGCGCCGCGGAGAACACGTGCAGCGCGTAGGCGGCGACGGGGCGCTCGCCGGACGCCTCGAGCACGCCCTCCTCGATCATGATCCGCGCGCCGCCGAGGCCCTCCTCGCCGGGCTGGAACATGAACACCACGTTCCCCGCGAGGTCGTCGCGCCGGGCCGCGAGCAGCCGCGCCGCGCCCGCCAGCATCGTGGTGTGCAGGTCGTGGCCGCAGGCGTGCATCACCCCGTCGACCCGCGAGACCACGGCGGCGTCGCCGCGCTCGGTCACGGGGAGCGCGTCCATGTCGCCGCGCAGCAGCACCGTCGGGCCCGGGCGGGCGCCGCGCAGCACCGCCGTCACCGAGGTCAGCCGCTCGCCGGTGGTGATCTCCAGCGGGAGGCCGTCGAGGGCCGCGAGCACCTTCTCCTGGGTCCGGGGCAGGTCCAGGCCGAGCTCGGGCTCGCGGTGCAGCGCGCCGCGGAGCCGGGCGAGGTCGTCCTGCAGGGCGGCGGCGTCGTCGCGCAGGGACCCGGGGGCGGTCGAAGGCTGGCTCAACGGTTCCTCCTCAGGGGGTCTCCGGTGGCCGCGGGGGCTTTCCGGGCGGCCCGTTCCGGCGCCGCCCCTGCACCGTATCGCCGCGGTCACCCGAAATGTCGCACCCGGCGGGCACGAAGATCCTTGATGAGGAGGTGCGCGTCGCCGAGCCGCGCCGGGTCCTTCAGCGACCGGTAGATGCCCCACTTGGGGGAGACGCCCGCCGTGCCGGGCCCCAGGTCGAGCCCGCCGCGCTCGACGTCGACGACCGCGTCCCCGGCTCCGCCCGTCCCGCCGGCCGTGATCGTCCAGCGGACGCGCCCGTGCGGGGCCGCGGCGAACCGCGCCTCGATCCCGACGCCGATCCACCGGCCGCGGAGCGGGCCGAGGGCGGCGGCGCCGACGACGGTGCCCGACCGGATCGCGTTCAACTCCAGCAGGTCGCGGCCGCCGCGCCGCCTCAGGGACGTCACCAGCACCGGCCCGCCGCCCGGCCCGCCGCCGGGAACCGAGGCGAAGAACTGCTGGACGTGCGTGAAGGCCGCCGTCGCCCGCAGCGCCCCCGCCAGGTACCAGGACCAGGCGAACCGCCATGTCTCGCCCTCGGCGACGCGGCGCTCCCGCCCGTCCGGCCCCCGCATGCCCCGGACCTCCTGGCGCTGCCGGTCCGGGTAGGTGTCGACGTCGCCCGGATGGTGGATGTCGAACCGGTACATCGTCCCGAGGGCCCGGACGTGGCGGACGCCGGGATGCGATCCGGCGCGGTCGTCCTCGACCGCCGCGAACGCGGCCAGGCCGTCGCGGCGGGGGTCGGCGCTCCACTCGTCCCGCTCGTCCGCCATCGCCCCATTGTGGAGGTCAGAACGCCGTGCGGGCGAGCCAGTGGTCCAGCAGCGCCCGGTCGCCGGTCACCTTCGCCTCCGCGCCGTCCGGCGGGAGGCGCCGCGCGAACACCAGCAGCAGGTCGCGGACGGGCCCGGCGATGGTCATGTCGCCGTCCCGGTCCGCGCGCTCCCAGCCGATCCGGTCCGGCGCGCGGGTGATCACCCACCCGGGCACGGACGGCTCGGACGGGCGCAGGCTCAGCGTCTCGCCCCGCCCGTGCAACTCGGCGAGCCTCGGCTGGAGCGTCGCGGCGGCGGGCTCGGACACCAGGCCCAGCCACTCGGTGATCCCGTCGGCGGCGACGTCGGGCGCCACCTCGAACCGGATGCCGGCGGTGAGGGCGGCGTCGGCGTGGTGGACGACCGTGTCGTGCAGCATCCGCCGCAGCCACATCGCGGCCGGGCGCGGGCCCATGAGCGGGTGCGCGACGGTGCGGTCCGGGTCCGCTTCGAAGACCCGGACGAGGTCGTCCGCGCCGGCGCGCAGCCAGCCGGGCCAGTCCTCCGGCGCGTCGGGCGCGGTCCGGGGCAGTTCCGTGACCAGGTCGGTCTCGCCGGAGCGGATGAACCCGGCCGCCCACCGGTGCGCCTGGCCGATGTGCCCGACGAGGTCCCGCAGGGTCCACTCCGGGCAGGTCGGCACCGTGGTGTCCGGGTCCGCGCCGGTGACGGCCCGGGCCATGCCTCCGGTGTGCTCGCGCAGCGCCTCGGCGATGCGGTGGGCGCCGAGGACCGTGTCGTCCATGTTCGCTCCCTCCTCGTGGACGTCGTGCCCGTACCGTAGGAACTCCAGCCCGGTGGAGGTTCAAGTGAGTGTGACCGGCGCCACAGGACCGGGGTCCCTCGGCATCGGCGATCTGGCGGCGCTGACCGGCGTCCCCGTCCGGACGATCCGGTTCTACTGCGACGAGGGGATCCTCGAACCGGCGCGCAGCGCGGGCGGGCACCGGCGGTTCGACGCGGCGGCCGCCGACCGGCTGCGGCTCGTGCGGCGGCTGCGCGGACTCGGGCTCGGCCTGCCCGCCATCGGGGACGTCCTGGCGGGGGAGCGGTCGCTCGGCGAGGCGGTGGCCGCCGAGCGGGCCGCGCTGGAGGCGGAGATGTCGGCCCTCGCCTGGCGCCGCGCCGCGCTGGGCGCGGTGGAGGCGGCGCCGGCCGGCGAGCGGGCGGCGCGGCTTGACCTGCTCGCCGCCGCGGAGGACGGCCGTGCCGCGCGCGCCGCGCTGGTGGAGTTCTGGCTGCGCCGGATCATGGCGCCGCTGCCGGACGAGAGGGTCGAGGCGTTCCTGGAGCGGGTCGTCCCGCCGCCGCCCGCCGATCCGTCTCCGGCGCAGGTGGTCGCCTACGCCGAGATGGTCGTCCTGACCGGGGACCGGTCGCTGAACCGCAGGCTGCTGGAGCAGGCGCGGTCGAACGTGCGGGCGGTGGGCGACGAGGAGTCGCTGCTCGCCGGGATGAGCGAGGCGATGGAGCTGGCGGCGCCGCTGGTCCTCGCGGGGGCCGCGCCGGGGCCCGGCGCGGCGCTGGACCGGTTCGTCGACGCCCACGCCGCGGGGAGGGGCGCCAGGGACACGCCGGAGTTCCGGCGCGGGATCCTGTGCGACTCCGAGGTGGAGCGCGATGCCCGCGTCGCCCGGTACTGGGACCTGTTCCACCTGGTCACGGGGGAGCCGGTGACCCTCGGCGCGCTGCACTTCTGGCTCCTGGAGGCGCTCGAGCGGTCCGTGCCGTAGCGCGGACGGCCGACCGGAACGGCGTGGGCCCGCAGACCGGAATAGGGGGGCGGGGGCCGGGGTTCGGTAGGGTAATTGAAAGTTCTACTACTTGGAGGCCGGCAATGCAGTTCGGGATCTTCACGGTCGGCGATGTCACCACCGACCCGACCACCGGCCGGACCCCGTCCGAGGCCGAGCGGATCAAGGCGATGGTCGCGATCGCGCTCAAGGCCGAGGAGGCCGGCCTCGACGTCTTCGCCACCGGCGAGCACCACAACCCGCCGTTCGTGCCGTCGTCCCCCACGACGATGCTCGGCTACATCGCCGCGCGCACCGAGCGGCTGATCCTGTCGACCTCCACCACGCTGATCACCACGAACGACCCGGTGAAGATCGCCGAGGACTTCGCGATGCTGCAGCATCTCGCGGACGGGCGGGTGGACCTGATGATGGGGCGCGGCAACACCGGGCCCGTCTACCCCTGGTTCGGCAAGGACATCCGCGACGGCATCCCGCTCGCCATCGAGAACTACCACCTGCTGCACCGGCTCTGGCGCGAGGACGTCGTCGACTGGGAGGGCAAGTACCGCACGCCGCTCCAGTCGTTCACCTCGACGCCGCGCCCGCTGGACGGAGCGCCCCCGTTCGTGTGGCACGGCTCGATCCGCAGCCCGGAGATCGCCGAGCAGGCCGCCTACTACGGCGACGGGTTCTTCGCGAACCACATCTTCTGGCCCACCGACCACTTCCAGCGGCTGATCGGCCTGTACCGGCGCCGCTACGAGCACTACGGGCACGGGTCCGCCGACCAGGCGATCGTCGGCCTCGGCGGCCAGGTGTTCATGCGGAAGAACTCCCAGGACGCCGTCCGCGAGTTCCGGCCCTACTTCGACAACGCGCCCGTCTACGGGCACGGGCCGTCGCTGGAGGACTTCACCCGCGAGACGCCGCTGACCGTCGGCAGCCCGCAGCAGGTCATCGACCGGACGCTGACGTTCCGCGACCACTTCGGCGACTACCAGCGCCAGCTGTTCCTGATGGACCACGCGGGCCTGCCGCTGAAGACCGTCCTGGAGCAGATCGACATGCTGGGCGAGGAGGTCGTCCCAGTGCTGCGCAAGGAGTTCGAGGCGCTGCGGCCCGCGCACGTCCCGGCGACCGCGCCGACGCACGCGGCGCTGGTCGCGGCCAAGGAGAACGCGGAGGTGACCCGATGACGACGCTCGCCGTGGTCTCGGCGGGGCTCGGGCAGCCGTCGTCCACGCGGCTGCTCGCCGACCGCCTCGCCGAGTCGGCCGCGCGGGCGCTCGGCGGGGACGTCGCCGTCGAGACCGTCGAGCTGCGCGACCACGCCCACGCGATGGTCGACGCGAACCTGACCGGCTTCCCGTCGGGCGGGTTCCGTACGGCGGTCCAGGCGGTGACCGGCGCGGACGGGCTCATCGCGGTGACGCCGATCTTCAACGCGTCCTACAGCGGCCTGTTCAAGACGTTCTTCGACGTGATCGAGCGCGAGGACCTCGAAGGCAAGCCGGTGCTGCTCGGCGCGACGGGCGGCACCGCCCGGCACTCCCTGGCCATCGACTTCGCGATGCGCCCGCTGTTCGCCTACCTGCGCGCGAACACCATGCCGACGGCGGTGTTCGCGGCCTCGGAGGACTGGGGGAGCGCCGAGACCGGGCTGCCCGACCGCATCGCCCGCGCGGGCGCCGAGCTCGCCGCCGCGATCGCCGGGCGCCCCGCCGCCGCGAAGGCCGACCCGTACGGCGAACCCGTCCCGTTCGAGGACTTCCTCACCGGACGCTGACCCCGCGGACCCATGCCCGCCTCGGTGTTTAAGGCTTGGCTTATATAAGCCGAGGCCATATATTGAGGGCGTGCACGCCTTCGATGTGCTGGGCGACCCGGTCCGGCGCCGCATCCTCGAACTGCTCGCCGACGGCGAGCGGTCCTCGGGCGAGGTGTCGTCGGTCGTCCGGGAGGAGTTCGGCATCTCGCAGCCCGCCGTCTCGCAGCACCTCAGGGTGCTGCGGGAGGCGGGCTTCGCGGTCGTCCGGCCGGACGGGACGCGGCGCCTGTACAGCGTCGGCGCCGCGCCGCTCCAGGAGATCGACGCCTGGCTCGACCGCTTCCGCCGCTACTGGACGCCGCATCTGGACGCCCTGGCCACCGAGATCGCCAGGGGCCGGCGCGCACGCCGGACCGAGGAGGAACCATGATCGAAGTGACCGGGCAGATCAACGCCGTGCGCCGCCGGGTCGGCGAGCGCGAGATGGAGGCCGGGACGGCCCGCGCCGTCGTCATCGGCCAGACCTACGGCGCCCCCGTCGAGGACGTGTGGGACGCCGTCACGAACCCCGAGCGGATCCCGCGCTGGTTCCTGCCCGTCTCGGGCGACCTGCGCGTCGGCGGCCGGTACCAGCTCGAGGGCAACGCCGGCGGCACCGTCGAGCGCTGCGACCCGCCCAAGGGCTTCTTCGCGACCTGGGAGTTCGCCGGCCAGACGAGCTGGATCGAGGTGCGGCTGACGCCCGAGGGGGACGGCTCCACGCGGTTCGAGCTGGAGCACATCACGCACGTCGACGACCACTGGGATCAGTTCGGGCCCGGAGCCGTCGGCGTCGGCTGGGACATGGGCCTGCTCGGCCTCTCCCTGCACCTGTCGACCGGGAAGGACATCCCGGCGGACCTCGGCCCGCAGTGGCAGGCGTCCGACGAGGCCCGCGACTTCATGACCGGCTGCGCGGAAGGCTGGTACGAGGCGGACGCCGCGTCCGGCACCCCGCAGGCCGAGGCCCGTGCCCGCGCGGACCGCACCATCGCCGCCTACACCGGATCCGTGGAATGATCTCCGTCTTGTGACACTCCTGCGGGGCCTGGACCGCGTCGACTGGTCCGCCCTGCGGCATGCCTACGGCTCCGCCGCGGACGTCCCCGGCCTGCTCCGCGCCATAGCGGACGAGCGCGATCCGTCCACCGACGCGGTCGGCGACCTGGACGTCAGGATCTACCACCAGGGCGGCTTCGTCTGCGACGCCGCCACCGCGGCCCTGCCGTACCTGGTGGAGCTGGTGTCGTCGCCGGACACCGCCGACCGGATCGGCCTGCTCGACCTGCTGGAACGGCTCGTCCACGAGGCGAACACGGTCACGGAGGTCGACCCGGGCTGGCCGGGCGCGTGGGCGGCCGCGCTGCCCGCCCTCCTGGCCCTGCTCGACGATCCCGCCGTGGACGTCCGCCGTGAAGTGACGAGCACGCTGTCGGCCGCCGTGAGCGACGCGGACGCGATCGTCCCGGAACTGCGCGCGAGATGGGACGGCGAGGACGACGCCGCGGTGCGGCTCGGGACCGTCCTCGCGGCGGGCGACCTGGCGTCCGGCTGCACCGCGCGCGTCCTGCCCGAGACGCTCCTCTGGCTCCGCGACCTGCGCGCCTCGGACGACGCGCAGCTCCGGCTCGCCGCCGACGCCGCGCTGTCGGCGGCGGTCGCAGCGCAGCGCCCGGACCCCGCCGCGGCCGCCGGGGCGCTGCGCGGGGACATCGCGGTCTGGCGGGACGTCCCGTGGGTCGGCGGGACGGGCCCCGACCTCGTCCCGTACTTCGGCGGCGGCGCGTCCCGGCTGCTCGGCTGGATCGCGGCGCGGATCAAGGACGACCCGTCCGCGCGCCTCGACCTGTGCGCGGCCTTCATCGGCGACGCCGACGCCGACCGCCGGATCGGCGCGGTGCGCGTCGCGGCGCAGCTGCTGACCGAGCTGCGGTCGCCGGTGGAGCGCCTGCTGCCCGGCCTGTCCGCCCTCTGCGCCGATGCGTCTCCTGCGGCGCGCTCCTACGCCGTCCTCCTGATCGCGGCGCTGGACGAGGGCGACCCCGGCCCGCTCGCCGCCCGGCTCGGCGACGGCGCGCCGCTGTCCCGGCACGGCGACGAGCGGATCTCCGACCTCGCCGCATGGGGCCTCGCCTGGCGCAGGGACCCGCGCTGCGTCCCCTACCTGGTGGAACGGCTCGCCGGGACACCGCCGCTCACCGACGCCTACTCGGGCTCGGTGTTCACCACCTCGCCGCCCTCCATCCTCTATTCGCTCGCCCCGCTGAGCGGGCACGCGGACGTCCTCCTTCCCGCGATCCGCGCGCGCATGGACGACCCGGACACCGGCCGCACCCTCGCCCGGGCGCTGGAGGAATGGGGAGAGGCCGCCGCGCCGGCCGTCCCCGAACTCGTCCGGCTGCTCGGCACCGGGGCGGCCGTCCAGGCGGCGGCGACGCTCGCCGCGATCGGCCCGGCCGCCTCCGGCGCCGCCGAGGCGCTGCGTCGCGGCGGCGGGCGGGAGCACGAGGCCCCCTTCGCGTGGACGCTGTTCAAGGTGACCGGCGACCCGGCGCCGCTGCTGAGCGTCGTGGACGCCCTTCCGCCCGACCGGGGCTGGGCCCGGCTGCTGGCCGGCCTCGGCGAGCGCGCCGCCGCCCACGCCGGGCGCCTCCGGCCGCTCATGGATTCCCGCGACGACTGGACGCGCGTGGAGGCGGCGCGTGCGTACCACGCCGTCACCGGCGACGCGGAGACCGCGTCCCAGCCGCTGTGCCGGGAGATCTACGACCTGGCGCGGGGCGAGTACCTGCCGGTGCGGTGGGCGGCCATGCGGCACCTCGCCGCCATGGGCTCGGCACCGTCGACCCTGGGGTGGGCCCTGCGCGCCATCGCCGATTCCGACCGGCGCCAATGCTGCAACAGCGGCTGGCGGGCCTTCGCCGAGGACCGCGAGCTGCGGACCCTCGCCGCGCGCCTCCTCGGTTGACCCCGGCCGGACTCCGACGGCGGCGGCACGGGATCCGGGCCGCCGCCGCTCAGCCGGAATCCTCCAGGTCGCCTTCGACCTCCAGGTAGAGGCGCTTCAGGGCGTCCAGGGTGTCCTGTTCCGGGTGCTCCCACATGCCCCGGTCGGCGGCTTCGAGGAGCCGCTCGGTGATGCCGTGCAGCGCCCACGGGTTCGACTCGTTGAAGAACGCCCGGTTCTCGGCGTCCAGCGCGTACGTCCGCGCGAGCTTCTCGTACATCCAGTCGGCGACGACTCCGGCGGTCGCGTCGTAGCCGAACAGGTAGTCGACCGTCGCCGCCAGCTCGAACGCGCCCTTGTAGCCGTGCCGCCGCATCGCCGCGAGCCAGCGCGGGTTGACGACGCGGGCGCGGAACACGCGGGACGTCTCCTCGTCCAGCGTGCGGGTGCGGACGGCGTCCGGGCGGGTGCTGTCGCCGATGTAGGCCCTCGGCGCCCGCCCGGTCAGAGCCCGCACCATCGCGATCATGCCGCCGTGGTACTGGAAGTAGTCGTCGGAGTCGGCGATGTCGTGCTCGCGGGTGTCGGTGTTCTTGGCCGCGACGCTGATCCGCCGGTAGGCGTTCTCCATGTCGCCGCGCGCCGGGACGCCGTCGAGGCCGCGCCCGTAGGCGTAGCCGCCCCACACCGCGTACACCTCGGCGAGGTCGGAGTCGTCGCGCCAGTTGCGGCTGTCGATCAGCGGCAGGAGGCCCGCCCCGTACGCGCCGGGCCGCGACCCGAACACCCGCAGCGTCGCCCGCCGCTCGTCACCGCCCTCGGCGAGGTCGGCCCGGACGTGCGCGCGGACGAAGTTCATCTCGTCGGGCTCGTCCAGGCCCGCCGCGAGCCGCACGGCGTCGTCCAGCATCGCGACGGCGTGCGGGAACGCGTCGCGGAAGAACCCGCTGATCCGGATCGTCACGTCGATGCGCGGGCGGCCCAGCTCGCCGAGCGGCACCGCCTCGAGGCCGGTGACGCGGCGGGACGCCTCGTCCCACACCGGCCGGACGCCGAGCAGCGCCAGCACCTCGGCGATGTCGTCGCCGGACGTGCGCATCGCGCTGGTGCCCCACACCGACAGCCCGACCGACCGCGGCCACTCGCCGGTGTCCTCGCGGTACCGGTCCAGCAGCGAGTCCGCCATCGCGCGCCCGGTGTCGTAGGCGAGCCGGGACGGGACGGCCTTCGGGTCGACGGAGTAGAAGTTCCGGCCGGTCGGCAGCACGTTGACGAGGCCGCGCAGCGGGGACCCGCTCGGCCCGGCCGGCACGTACCCGCCGTCGAGGGCGTGCAGCACCATGCCGATCTCGTCGCGGGTCCGCTCCAGCCGCGGGACGATCTCCGTCGCGGCGAACCGCAGGACGTCCGCGACCCGCCCGTCCGCGGCCCCGTCCGCGACCCCGTCCACGACCTCGGACGCGGCGTCCGGGTCCCAGCCGCGCTCCTCCATCGCGGCGACCAGCGCCCGCGCCCGCTCCTCCACGGCGTCGACCTCGCCGCGGGCCGCGCCGTCCTCCTTCAGGCCGAGCGCCTCGCGCAGGCCGGGCAGCGTCACCGACCCGCCCCACATCTGCCGCGCCCGCAGCATCGCCAGGACGAGGTCGACGCGGGCCTCCCCGGCCGGAGCGGCACCGAGGACGTGCAGGCCGTCGCGGATCTGGACGTCCTTCACCTCGCACAGCCAGCCGTCCACGTGCAGCAGGAAGTCGTCGAACTCGGCGTCGTGCGGCCGGTCGTCCAGGCCGAGGTCGTGGTCGAGGCGGGCGGCCTGGATCAGCGTCCAGATCTGCGCCCGGATCGCGGGCAGCTTCGCCGGGTCCAGCGCGGCGATGTTCGCGTGCTCGTCGAGGAGCTGCTCCAGCCGCGCGATGTCGCCGTAGCTCTCCGCCCGCGCCATCGGCGGGATCAGGTGGTCGACGAGCGTGGCGTGCGCGCGCCGCTTGGCCTGCGTGCCCTCGCCCGGGTCGTTCACCAGGAACGGGTAGATCAGCGGCAGGTCGCCGACCGCCGCGTCCGGGCCGCAGGACGCCGACATCCCGGCGGACTTGCCGGGCAGCCACTCCAGGTTCCCGTGCTTGCCGACGTGGACGACGGCGTCCGCGCCGAACTCGTCCGCGACCCACCGGTACGCCGCCAGGTAGTGGTGGCTCGGCGGCAGGTCGGGGTCGTGGTAGATCGCGACGGGGTTCTCGCCGAACCCGCGCGGCGGCTGCACCATCACGACGACGTTCCCGGACCGCAGCGCGGCGAGGACGATCTCGCCGTCCGGGTCGCGCGAGTCGTCCACGAACAGCTCGCCCGGCGGCGGCCCCCAGTGCCGCTCGATGCCGTCGCGCAGGTCCTGCGGGAGCGTCGCGTACCAGGCCCGGTAGCGCGCCGCCGGGACGCGGACGGGGTTGCCGGTGAGCTGCGCCTCGGTCAGCCAGTCGGGGTCCTGGCCGCCCGCCGCGATGAGCGCGTGCATGAGCGCGTCGCCCTCGCCCGGCAGCGCGTCGCCGACGTCGTAGCCCCGCGCGCGCATCTCGGCGAGCAGCCTCACGAGGCTGGCCGGGGTGTCGAGCCCGACCGCGTTCCCGATCCGCGCGTGCTTGGTCGGGTACGCCGACAGCATCAGCGCGACCCGCTTGTCCTCTGCCGGGACGTGCCGCAGCCGCCCGTGCCGGACGGCGATCCCCGCGACCCGCGCGGCCCGTTCCGGGTCGGCGACGTAGACGCTGAGGCCGTCCTCGTCGGTCTCCTTGAACGAGAACGGCACCGTGATGATCCGGCCGTCGAACTCCGGAACGGCCACCTGCGTCGCGGTGTCCAGCGGGGACAGGCCGTCGTCGTTGGCCTCCCACGCCGCGCGCTCGCTGGTCAGGCAGAGGCCCTGCAGGATCGGGACGTCCAGTTCCGCGAGCGCGCCGACGTCCCACGCCTCGTCGTCGCCGCCCGCGCCCGCGAACGCAGGCTTCGTGCCGCCCGCCGCCAGCACGGTGACGACCAGCGCGTCCGCCCGTCCGAGCGTGTCCAGCAGCTCCTTCTCGGCGGTGCGCAGCGACGCGCAGAACACCGGGAGCGCCCGCCCGCCCTTCGCCTCGATCGCCTCGCACAGCGCCTCGACGAACGCGGTGTTCCCGGCGAGGTGGTGGGCGCGGTAGTACAGGACGCCGACGACCGGTCCCTCGTCCGACCCGTGCCCGCGCTCCAGCACGCCCCACGTCGGGGTGGGGGCCGGGGGAGCGAAGCCGAACCCGGTGAGCAGCACCGTGTCGGACAGGAAGGCGAACAGCTCGGCGAGGTTGCCGGGGCCGCCGTGCGCCAGGTAGGCGTGCGCCTCGGCGCTCACCCCGGCGGGGACGGTCGACAGCTCCATCAGCTCGGCGTCCGGCGCCTGCTCGCCGCTGAGCACCACCACCGGGCGCGGGCCCGCGAGCAGCGCGTCGAGGCCCTCCTCCCACGCGCGCCGTCCGCCCAGCAGCCGGACCACCACCAGGTCGGTGCCGTCCACCAGCGAGGGCAGGTCGCCGACGGAGGTGCGGGCGGGGTTGGCGAGCCGGAAGGCGGCGCCGCTGGCGCGCGCACTGAGCAGGTCGGTGTCCGAGGTGGACAGCAGCAGGATCACGCGGATCGCGTCCTCACCCGGGGTCCTCGCCCCGAATCGCAGGTCAAGACAGTCCCTCCGCTGGGGGCGGACCCCCAGACCCCCGGGCTTGCGCCGAAGAGGGGCGGAGTGGCGGCACGGAGTCTCCTGGCTCCCGGATCGGCGCTCGCCCCGGCCTTCCCGCTCGCGCGGTGGCCTTCGGTGGGGTCCGCTCCCCGGTGACAGTGGCGGGACCGCGCCGGATTCGCACCGGCTTCCTCCCTTGTCGCCGCCCACACCCTAACCCGATTCCCTCTGGCTCGGGGCGCCCAGGGGAGCCGGGCGCCGTGGGACGATCCTCCGATGGAGTGGGAGAGCGAGCCGGTCTCGTGGCGGGTCCGGCGCTGGGCGGCGCCCGCCGCGCTGGCGGTCCTGGTCGCCGCCGCCATCGTGGGGGTCGGGGCCTCGGTGGGCGGGGAGCCTCCGCGGGCGGCGGGGCGTTTCGAGTACCGGACGCCGCGCTT
This sequence comes from Actinomadura nitritigenes, assembly GCF_017573545.1. Lineage (GTDB taxonomy): Bacteria > Actinomycetota > Actinomycetes > Streptosporangiales > Streptosporangiaceae > Spirillospora > Spirillospora nitritigenes. The sequence goes on from NZ_JAGEOK010000018.1 coordinate 70,642, forward strand.
CATGCTCGGCCCGGGACGGCAGGGGCCGTGGCTGGAGGTGCGCACCACGCCCCGGACGGGCGCGCCCGGGCGGGTGGTCGATGCGGTGCGGCCACCGGCGGCCGCCGGTGCGGTGCAGGAGATCCTCGCGGGCCCGGACGGAGAATTCGTGGTCGCCGCCTCGCGGAGCGACCCGTGCGAGACGCGCCTCTTCCGGTTCCGGCTGACCGGTGGCGGCCACGTGACCGGGCTCGCGCCGGTGCGCGGCGGCACCATCCCCGCGCTGGTCGCGGGCCTCGCGATGAACCGCCGCGGCGACCGGCTCGCCTACGCGACCGCGCCGTGCGCGCCGGAGCCGCCGGACTCCCCGGCGCCCGCCGACCCGCCGCGCGCGGTGGCGCCCGCGAACCCGCCGCGCGCCGCGCTGACCGTGCTCGACACCGCGACGGGGAACCGCCGCACGTGGAGCGCGGCCGGGCCCTCGGTCGTCGGCGAGATCGTCTGGGCCCGCGACGGCCGGACGCTCGGCTACACCATCGGCGACGTCGTCCCCGGGGCCGTGCGGGACCCCGCCATCCTGAACGTCACCGTCCGCGCGACCGACACCCGCGGCGGCGGATCCGGGCTGCGCGAGGGACGGGTCCTGTTCCGCGCGCAGGGCGGCGTCTCGTCCGTCACCATGAGCCCGGACGCCCGTTCCGGCTACGGGATGATGCGCCGGCCGGACGCCACCGTCCTGTTCTCCTTCACCGAAGGGAGGCCGATGCACGTGACCCGCACGATCCCGCAGCAGCCGGGGGCGGTCCTCGGCGTCGCCCTCGTCTCCAGCGGGGAACCGCGTTATGCCTGCTTGAACGGCCTCGACGCGTTCGGCAGGGCCCTCGACGGGGCGGTCCTGACGACCTTCTCGGGGTTCGGGCACTGCGACTCGGCGATGGCCTACTGAGCCGGCCCGCGACCCGAGATCGCGTCGCCGGGGCCTCCGGAGCGGGCCTTAGGATCCTCGCGTGTCGACTTCGCGTTCGGGGCCGGACCGGTGTCCGGGGGCTCTGCGGGTGCACGCCGCCGCCGACGGGGGGCTGGCGCGCGTCCGGCTGCCCGGCGGCGCGCTGACCCGGCCGCAACTCGACGCCCTCGCCGCGGCCTCGAGCGACCTGGGCGACGGGTTCCTCGAACTGACGTCGCGGGCGAACGTGCAGATCAGGGGGCTCACGGACGGGGCGGAGAACGAGCTGGGCGAGCGGCTTCGCGAGGCCGGGCTGCTGCCGTCCGCCGCGCACGAGCGCGTCCGCAACATCCTCGGCAGCGTGCTGACCGGGCGCGACGGCTCCGGGCTGCTGGACGCCCGGCCCGTCGTGGCGGCGCTGGACGCGGGGCTCTGCGCCGACCCGGACCTCGCCGGCCTGCCCGGCCGGTTCCTGTTCGCGGTCGACGACGGGCGCGGCGACGTCATCGCGCTGCGCGCCGACGTCGGCCTGTACGCGGTGGCGCCGGACGCGTTCGCCCTGGTCCTCGCCGGGACGGACAGCGGCCTGAGGGCGCGCCCCGAGGACGCCGCCGCGCTCGCGCTGGACGCCGCGCGCGCGTTCCTGCGCGTCCGGACGAGCGAGTGGCGGCTCGCGGAACTCGGCCGCGGCCTCCCGCTGCCCGGCGGCGGGAGCGACCCCGTCCCGGTCCCGGCGGTCCCGTACCGGACGCCGCTCGGCGAGATCCCGCAGCGGGACGGGCGGACGGCGTTCTCCGGGCTGGTCCCGCTCGGCCGCCTCGACCCGGCCGGTCTGGGCGCCGCCGGGGAGATCATTGTCACTCCGTGGCGGGGCGTCGTCATTACCGGCATCGCGGACATGTCACACTTCCCTGGCCTGGTCACCGGACCCGGCTGGGCGGGGCTGACGTCCTGCGCGGGCCGTCCCGGCTGCGCGAAGTCGCTCACCGACGTGCGCGCGGACGCGGCGCGGGCCCGCCGGGCCGGCGGCGGCCTGCCGGTGCACTGGTCGGGCTGCGAGCGGCAGTGCGGGCGCCCCGCCGACCGGCACGTCGCGGTCGTGGCCGTCCCCGGCGGCTACGAGGTGCGGCTCGGCGACGAGGTCCGCGCCCGGTCCCACGACCTGACGGCGACGGCCGCGGCCGCCGCCACGACACGGAGGAGCGAGTGATCGACTACGTCCGCGACGGCGCGGAGATCTACCGGCGGTCGTTCGCGACCATCAGGGCGGAGGCGGACCTCGCGGGGCTGCCGGACGACGTCGCCCGGGTCGCCGTCCGCATGATCCACTCGTGCGGGATGACCGACCTGGTGCGCGACCTGGACCACGCGCCCGGCGTCGTCGCGGCGGCCCGTGGAGCGCTGCTGGCGGGCCGGCCGATCCTGTGCGACGCGCGGATGGTCGCGGCGGGCGTCACCCGCCGGCGGCTCCCCGCGGCCAACGACGTGGTCTGCACGCTCGGCGACCCCCGCGTGCCCGCGCTCGCCGCGGAACTCGGCACCACCCGCAGCGCCGCCGCGCTGGAGCTGTGGCGCGACCGCCTCGGCGGCTCCGTCGTCGCGATCGGCAACGCGCCGACCGCGCTGTTCCGGCTGCTGGAGATGGTCGCGGACGGCGCGCCCCGGCCCGCCGCCGTGCTCGGCATACCGGTCGGGTTCATCGGCGCCGCCGAGTCCAAGGACGCGCTCGCCGCGTCCGGCCTGCCGTACCTGGTCGTGCGCGGGCGGCGCGGCGGCAGCGCGATGACCGCCGCCGCGATCAACGCCATCGCCAGCGAGGAAGAGTGATGACCGGACACCTGTACGGGGTGGGCCTCGGCCCCGGCGACCCCGAGCTGATCACCGTGAAGGCGGCCCGGCTCGTCGGGAGCGCGGACGTGGTCGTGCACCACGCGGCGCGGCACGGGCGCAGCATCGCCCGCCGCATCGCCGCCCCCCACCTGCGCGAAGGGCAGATCGAGGAAGCGCTCATCTACCCGGTCACCACCGAGCGGACGAGCGACTACCGGGCCGTCCTGGAGGAGTTCTACGAGCGGTGCGCGGCGCGGCTCGCCGAGCATCTCGACGCCGGACGCGACGTCGTGGTGCTGTGCGAGGGGGACCCGTTCTTCTACGGCTCCTACATGCACCTGCACAAGCGGCTCTCCGGCCGGTACCCGACGACGGTGGTGCCGGGCGTGACGTCGGTGAGCGCCGCGTCCGCCGAGCTGGGGCGCCCGCTGGTGGAGCGCGACGAGGTGCTGACCGTCCTGCCGGGCACGCTGCCGCCCGCCGACCTGGCCCGCCGCCTCGCCGCCACCGACTCGGCCGCCGTGCTGAAGCTCGGCCGGACGTTCGGCGGCGTCCGCGCGGCCCTGGACGAGGCGGGCCGCCTGGACGACGCCTGGTACGTCGAGCGCGCCACCACCGACGGGCAGCGGGCGCTGCCGCTCGCGGAGGTCGATCCGGAGACCGTCCCGTACTTCTCCGTCGCGATCCTGCCGAGCCGCGTGCACGAGCGGACGCGCCGCGAGCTGCCGGAACCCGCCGCGCCAGGGGAGGGGCAGGGCGAGGTCGCGATCGTCGGGCTCGGCCCGGCGGGCCGCGAGTGGCTCACCCCCGAGGCGCAGGACGCCCTCGCCACCGCCGACGACCTCGTCGGCTACGCCCCCTACCTGGCGCGGGTGCCCGCGAACCCCCGGCAGGAGCGGCACGCGTCCGACAACCGGGTCGAGTCGGAGCGGGCCGAGTTCGCGCTCGCGCTGGCCGAGCGGGGACGCCGCGTGGCGGTGGTGTCGTCGGGCGACCCGGGCGTGTTCGCGATGGCCGCCGCCGTGCTGGAGGTCGCCGCCGAGGACCGCTGGAAGGACGTCCCGGTGCGGGTCCTGCCCGGGCTGACCGCCGCGAACGCCGTCGCGTCCCGGATCGGCGCGCCGCTCGGGCACGACTACTGCGTGCTGTCGCTGTCGGACCGGCTGAAGCCCTGGGACGTCATCGCGTCCCGCCTCGCCGCCGCGGCGGCCGCCGACCTGGTCATCGCGATCTACAACCCGGCGTCGAAGACCCGGAAGGAGCAGGTCGCGAGGGCCCGCGACGTGCTGCTGGAGCACCGCTCGCCGGACACGCCGGTCGTCATCGGGCGCGACGTCGGCGGCCCCGAGGAGAGCGTCCGGGTGGTCCGGCTCGCCGACCTCGACGCGGACGGCGTCGACATGCGCACGCTGCTGCTGGTGGGCTCGTCGCGGACGACGGTCGCCGAGCGCGGCGACGGCCGCACGACCGTGTTCACGCCGCGCCGCTACCCGTCATGAGCGAGCCGCTGCCGGGTGAGCCACGCGGTCGCCTCCTCGACCGTCGCGGCGATCGGGACGCCGTCCGGGGCGGGCGGCCGGTCGACCATGACCACCGGGATCCGCAGCGTCCGGGCCGCGGTGAGCTTGGCGGACGTCATCGCGCTGCCGCTGTCCTTGGTGACCAGCGCGTCGATCGCGTACCGGCGCATCAGCGCCAGCTCCTCGTCGACGGTGAACGGGCCGCGCGCGAGGACCGTCTCCATCCGCGGCGGCAGCGGCGGCTCCGGCGGGTCGACGGACCGGACGAGGAACCAGCGGCGCGCGTCGCCCGCGAACGCGGCGAGGTTCTTGCGGCCGGTGGTCAGGAAGACCCGCTCGCCGGGCAGGTCCGCGGCGGCGGCCTCCAGCGACGGGACGCGCCGCCAGTCGTCGCCGGGGCCCTCCGTCCAGCCGGGGCGGCGCAGCACCAGCAGCGGGACGCCGGTCCGCTCCGCCGCGAGCACGGCGGACTCGGTCATCAGCGCGGCGAACGGATGCGTCGCGTCGACGACCGCGCCGATCCCCTCGTCGCGCAGCCAGGCCGCGAGCCCGTCCGGGCCGCCGAACCCGCCGATGCGGGTGCGGCCCGGCGGCAGGTCGGGGTCGGCCGTCCGGCCCGCCAGCGAGCTGATCACGTCGTAGCGGGGATCGGCGGCGAGGCGCCCGGCCAGCCGCCGCGCCTCGCCGGTGCCGCCGAGCAGCAGCACGCGCCTGGTCCGTTCCACGGGCGGGGTCACGCCACCAGGGTACGGCCGTGAGCGATCTCCGTTACGGCTGGACCACCGGGGCGTGCGCGACGGCCGCGACGAAGGCGGCGCACGCCGCGCTGCTCACCGGCGAGTTCCCCGACCCGGTCCGGATCACGCTGCCGAAGGGGCAGGAGCCCGCGTTCGCGCTGGCCGTCGAGGAGCTCGGCGACGGGTTCGCGACGGCCGGGATCGTCAAGGACGCGGGCGACGACCCCGACGTCACGCACGGCGCGCTCGTCCGCTCGACCGTCCGGCCGGGCCCGCCCGGCGGCGGGGTGGTGTTCCGCGCGGGACCGGGCGTCGGCACCGTCACCCGCCCCGGCCTGCCGCTGGAGGTCGGCGAGCCGGCGATCAACCCGGTGCCGCGCCGGATGATGCGGGAGGTCCTCGGCGGCGCCGACGTCATCGTGGAGATCTCCGTCGACGGCGGCGAGGAGCTGGCGCGCCGCACGTGGAACCCGCGCCTCGGCATCCTCGGCGGGCTGTCGATCCTCGGCACGACCGGCGTCGTCGTCCCGTACTCGTGCTCGGCGTGGATCGACAGCATCCGGCGCGGCGTGGACGTCGCGCGGGCCATGGGACGCGAGCACGTCGCGGGCGCGACCGGCAGCACGTCCGAGAAGGTCGCCGCCGACCTGTACGGCCTCCCGGAGGACGCGCTGCTCGACATGGGCGACTTCGCCGGTGCCGTGCTGAAGTACCTGCGCCGCCACCCGGTGCCCAGGCTGACGATCGCGGGCGGCGTCGGCAAGCTCGCCAAGCTCGCCGCCGGTCACCTCGACCTGCACTCCAAGCGGTCCCAGGTCGACTTCGGGGTCCTGGCGTCCATGGTCGCCGATCCCGGGACCGCCGAGCGGGTGCGGGGCGCCAACACCGCGCTCGACGCGCTCCAGATCTGCATGCGGGCCGGCGTCCCGCTGGGCGACCTGGTGGCGGCCCGCGCCCGCGAGACCGCACTCGCCACCCTGCGCGGCGCGCCGGTGGCCGTCGACGTCGTCGTCATCGACCGCGCCGGCACGATCGTGGGGCGCGCCGGCCCCTGACCCCGCTCCGCGGTGAACGTGCTCAGCGGCAGCGGGCCGCGGAGTACAGGTGGCTGTCGGTGAAGCCCTCGGCGGCCAGGACGCGGCCGACGATGATCACCGCGGTCCGCTCGATGCCCGCCGCGCGGACCTTCGCCGCGATGTCGGCCAGCGTGCCCCGGACGATCACCTCGTCCGGGCGGGACGCGTAGGCGACCACGGCGACCGGGCAGTCCCCGCCGTAGTTCGGGACCAGCTCGTCCACGACCGGCCCGATCCGCTGGACGGCCAGATGCAGCACCATCGTCGCGCCGCTCCGGCCGAGCGTCGCGAGGTCCTCGCCCGGCGGCATCGGCGTCGCCCGCGCCGACGTGCGGGTCAGCACCACGGTCTGCGCCACCTCCGGGACGGTCAGCTCCCGGCCCAGCGAGGCCGCCGCCGCCGCGAACGCGGGCACGCCCGGCGTCACGTCGTACGGCACGCCCGCCGCGTCCAGCCGCCGCATCTGCTCGGCCATCGCGCTGAACACCGACGGGTCGCCCGAGTGCAGCCGCGCGACGTCCTGCCCGCGCCCGTGCGCCGCGACGAGCTCGGCGACGATGTCGTCCAGGACCATGGCCGCCGTGTTCACCAGGCGCGCGCCCTCCGGGCACCACCCCAGCACCTCCGGCGGGACGAGGCTCCCCGCGTACAGGCACACGGGCGACGCCGCGACGAGGTCGCGGCCGCGGACGGTCATCAGGTCGGCGGCGCCCGGCCCGGCACCGATGAAGTGCACGGTCACCGGTCGTCCCCCCGCGTCGCGGCCCACTGCGTCACCGGCATCATCGGCCGCCAGCCGGTGAACCCGCCGACCGCCCCGGCGCGGCCGATGTCGATCCTGGTCAGGTCGCCGCCGAGCCGCTCGCGCGCCTGCGTCACCACCCGCTCCGACTCGATCGTGACGGCGTTGACGACCAGCCGGCCGCCCGGCCGCAGCGCCTCCCAGCACGCGTCCACCATCCCCGGCGCGGTGACGCCGCCGCCGATGAACACCGCGTCCGGCGCGCCGAGGCCCGCCAGCGCGGCGGGCGCCTCGCCGACGACGACCCGGATCCCCGGCACGCCGAGGGCCCGCGCGTTCGCCTCGATCCGCGCGGCGCGCAGCGGCCGCTCCTCGATCGCGATCGCCCGGCACGAGCGGTGCGCGCGCATCCACTCGATCCCGATGCTCCCGGCGCCCGCCCCGACGTCCCACAGCAGCTCGCCCGGCACCGGCCCCAGCCGCGCCAGGGTGATCGCGCGGACCTCCCGCTTGGTGATCTGCCCGTCGTGGTCGTAGGAGTCGTCCGGCAGCCCCGGCACGACCGGCGTCCCGGGCCCCTCGCAGCGGATCGCGACGACGTTCAGCGCGCCCGGATCGTCCGGGACGGGGCCGACGCGCTCGTCCTCCGCGCCCAGCCGCTCCAGGACGGTCACCTCGCTGCCGCCGTACCCGCGCTCGTCCAGCAGCGCCTCGACCTCGGCGGGCGTGTCCGCGTCCGCGCTCAGCACCAGCACCCGCCGGCCCGGCGCCAGCACCCCGGCCAGCACCGGCAGCGGCCGCCCGACCGCGCTCACGACCTCGGTGTCCTCGACTGGCCAGCCGAGCCGCGCGCACGCCAGCGACAGCGACGACGCGTGCGGTACCACCCGCACCCGGTCCGCCCCGAGCAGCCGGACCAGCGTCGTCCCCACCCCGTAGAACATCGGGTCGCCGCTCGCGGCGACCGCGATCCGGCGGCCCCGGTGCGCCTCGAACAGCGTCGACAGGCCCGGCATCATCGGCGACGGCCACAGCGCCCGCTCGGCGTCCAGCGCCGGCAGCAGCCCGAGCTGCCGCGGCCCGCCCATGATCACTTCCGCCTTGCGGAACGCGTCCCGGGCGGGCTCGGTGAGGCCCTCCCAGCCGTCCGCGCCCATCCCGACGACCCAGACGTCCGGCGCCGCGGGCGCCTCCTCGGTCACGTCCTCCGGCAGGTCCGCCCGCAGGTCCGGCCGGGTGATCCCGTCAGACACTGCCGAGCACCCGCCCGACCGCGATCTCGATCACGACCCGCCGCGGGTTGGCGCGCGGCGGCTTGTACCGCTCGGCGTAGCGGCGCTCGGCGTCGGCGACGGCGGCGGCGTCCGTCCTGAGGACGGCCCGGCCCTCGACCGTGATCCAGTGCCGGCCGTCCACCTGGCTCACCGCGGCCGGGAGCCCCGCCGCGCCCGCGGCCCGCACGTGCCGCGCCTTCGCCGAGTCCGCCGAGGTGATCACGCGCACCAGCCCCGCTTCGGCGTCCAGCGTCGCGCCCACCGGCACGGCGTGCGGCGTGCCGTCCGGCCGGACGGTGACCAGCGTGCAGATCCGCCGCTCCCGCCAGAACTCCCGCACCCGCTCGTCGTCCAGGCTCAGCCGGTGTCGTGTCCCCTGCATCTCGTCCTCTCGTCCGGATGAGGAGCAGGATCCCAGAAACCGGCCGCGGTTCGCGCGCCGGCCGGGTCAGGCGGCCGCCAGCCGCGCGCACAGCGCCGGGACGGCCTCGCCGATCGGCTCCCGGACGACCTCGTCGGCGAGGTCGTCGTAGGGCGTCGGATCCCGGTTCACGATGATCAGCCGTGCGCCGCACTCGGCCGCGACGGCGCACAGCCGCGCCGCCGGGTCCACGGTCAGCGAGCTGCCGATCGCCACGAACACCTCCGAGGCGCGGGCGATGTTCCCGGCCAGCGACAGTACGTCCGCGTCGAGGTACTGGCCGAACAGCACGATCGACGGCTGCAGCACGCCGCCGCAGGACGGGCAGGCCGGATCGTCCTCGCCGCGCGCCAGGACGTCGGCGGTCGCGTACCCGGCGTGGCAGCGCAGGCACGACGTGGTGGCCATGGTGCCGTGCAGCTCCAGCACCTTGCGGGGCGTCGAGCCCGCCTTCTGGTGCAGGCCGTCGACGTTCTGGGTGAGGATCCGCACGGCCGCGGCCTTCTCCAGGCCGGCCAGCGCGCGGTGCGCCGCGTTGGGGCGGGCGCCGGCGTGCAGATCGAGCGTCCGCCAGAAGCGGCGCCTGACCTCGGCGTCGTTCACGAAGTGCTTGCGGGTGAAGAGCCGGGCCAGCTCGGGGTCCCGGGTCCACACGCCGGACGGGCCCCGGTAGTCGGGGACGCCCGAGTCCGTGGAGATTCCCGCGCCGGTCAGCACGGCGATTCGTACGACCATGGGGAGAACGTACGGGCCGGGTGGTGACAGGGTCGACCCGTTTTCCGCGCTGGCGGACATATGCCGTCATATGATTAGTTAGCGCAAGAAACTATCTTTGGGGAGGGGAGAGCGTGCCGACCAAGCACTATCCGTGGATCGCCCTGAGCAACACGACGCTGGGCATGCTGCTCGCGACGGTCAACTCCTCGATCGTGATCATCTCGCTGCCGGCCATCTTCCGCGGGATCCATCTGAACCCGCTGGAACCGGGCAACGTCAGCTACCTGCTGTGGATCCTGATGGGCTACATGCTCGTCTCCGCGGTCCTGGTGGTGACCCTCGGCCGGCTCGGCGACATGTTCGGACGCGTCCGGATGTACAACGCCGGCTTCGCGGTCTTCACGGTCGGGACGATCGTGCTCGGGCTGGACCCGCTGCACGGCGGCGCCGGGGCCGTCTGGCTCATCGCCTGGCGGGTGTTCCAGGGGATCGGCGGAGCCATGCTGATGGCCAACTCGGCCGCGATCCTCACCGACGCCTTCCCGGCCGACCGGCGCGGCATGGCGATGGGCGTCAACCAGGTCGCCGGCATCGCCGGGAGCTTCCTCGGCCTCGTCGCCGGCGGCCTGCTCAGCGAGGTCAGCTGGCGGCTGGTGTTCTTCGCCTCCGCCCCGATCGGGCTGATCGGGACCGTCTGGGCCTACCGCAGCCTCGTCGAGACCGCCACCCGCGCCGTCCGCGCGAGGATCGACTGGATCGGCAACGCGACCTTCGCGGTCGGCCTGACCGCGCTGCTGGCCGCCATCACCTACGGCATCCAGCCGTACGGCGGGCACGACATGGGCTGGACGAACCCGTGGGTGCTGGCGGGCGTCATCGGCGGCGTCGTCGTCCTCGCGGTCTTCTGCTACATCGAGACCAAGGTCGACGAGCCGATGTTCCACCTCGACCTGTTCAGGATCCGCGCGTTCGCGGCCGGGAACGCGGCCGGGCTGCTCGCCGCGATCTCCCGCGGCGGCATGCAGTTCATGCTGATCATCTGGCTGCAGGGCATCTGGCTGCCGCTGCACGGCTACGACTTCGCGGACACCCCGCTGTGGGCGGGCATCTACCTGCTGCCGCTCACCCTCGGGTTCCTGGTCGCCGGGCCGATCTCGGGCCACCTGTCCGACCGCTACGGGGCCCGCGCGTTCGCCTCCGGCGGGCTGGCGCTGTCCGCGCTGGCCTTCCTCGGGCTGCTGATGATCCCCACCGACTTCGACTACGGGATCTTCGCGCTGCTGATCTTCCTCAACGGGATCGGCTCCGGGCTGTTCGCCGCGCCCAACACCACCGCGATCATGAACTCGGTGCCGGCCGGGCAGCGCGGCGCCGCGTCCGGCATGCGCGCCACCTTCATGAACGCGGGCATGGTGCTGTCGATCGGCGTGTTCTTCTCGCTGATGATCGCCGGGCTGTCGAACTCGCTGCCGAAGACGCTGACCGGCGGGCTGACCTCGCACGGCGTCTCGCCCGACGTCGCCGCGCAGGTGGGGCGGACGCCGCCGGTCGGGACGCTGTTCGCCGCGTTCCTCGGCTACAACCCGATCCAGAACCTGCTGGAGCCCTTCCACGCGCTGGCGCGGCTGGCACCGCGCGACGCCGCCACGCTGACCGGCCGGTCGTACTTCCCGCACCTGATCGCCGACCCGTTCCACCACGGCCTGGTGATCGTGTTCAGCATGGCGATCGCGATGTCGCTGATCGCGGCGCTGGCCTCGCTGCTGCGCGGCCGCCGCTACGTCCACGACGACACGGCGGCGGACGCGCCGGAGCCGGTGAAGGCCGGGAAGGACGCCTCGTGAGCCGGTGAGCCGCCGTGCGGGCTATCCCTTCGCGGGCTCGGGGCAGGAGCCGGTGGCGGCGGTGGGGCTCGGCGCGGGCGCCGGGTCCCGCTCGGGGACGCCCGGACCGGTGCGCCGCAGGTTGTGCGCCCTCATGACCGACTGCAGGTCGGGGTTGCCGTCGCGGCCGTCGGCGTCGGCCAGCGCGGGGCACGCCCAGGCGTCCTGGCGGCCCCACGAGTAGCTGATGTCGAACGCGGGCCTCGGGACGAGCCGGTCCCACCGGGTGAGGATCGCCTTCATCTCGCCCGCGGCCGGCAGCCGCCAGTTCTTCTCCCCGCCGCTGCAGGACTGCCCGAACGTCTGGAACACCGGCACGATCATCCTCCTGGTGAACCCGGCCCGCGTCGCCTGGCCCACCATCGTGTCGATCGCGCCCAGATCGCATCCGCCGCGCCCGAGCCTGCACGGGTAGGGGTCGAGGCCGATCAGGTCGAGATGGGTCTCCGACGGCTTCAGCGGGGCCATCGGCCAGTCCGTCAGCGACGCGAACGCCTTCTGGCCGGGCGCGTACCTGTGCACGATGTCGGCGCGCCGCCGCAGTTCGCCGGCGATGCCGGGGCACTGGTCGGGGTTCGGCTCGTCCGACAGGTACCAGCCGTAGACGCGGTCGTTCCCGGCGAACCGCTTCACCGTGTCGGCGAACGCCGACGTGCTGTTCTGCTGGAAGTCCCCGCAGGTGGTGTTGCCGACCCACAGCAGCGCCCGGCCGCCCTTCGGCAGCGAGGCGATCTCTCCGGCGTCGGGGTCCACGTCGAACAGGTCGTAGCCGAGTGCCGCGGCCTTCGCGCGGTCGCCCGCCGGCATGTTCAGCGCGGCGTGCAGGGTCCCGGTGGGAAGTGTTCCGGCGGCCCGGGACGCGGCGGCCGGGCGGGCGGCGGCGTCGCCGGGCGAGGGGGCGAGAAGGTATCCGGTGGCGGCGCCGCCGAGGGCGGCCGCGGCGGCCACCGCGAGCAGTCGCGTCTTCATGATGTCTCCCGGCATCGCTGATGCGGCATGGGCATGAGATGCGCGTCCAGCGTCGCACGGGAACGGCGCAGATCACCGGGAAAGCGTCCGCGGGCCGCGATGTCCCCGGAAAAGGACGGGACCGGCCGCCTTTACGGACGGCCGGTCCCGGGACGAGCGGTGCGCTCGCGGTGCCGGTGGTGCGGGAGGGTCAGACGCGCCAGGAGCGGACGAGCTCGTCCAGCGCCGCCTGGTCGTAGACGATGCCCTGGTCGCCCAGCTCCTTGGCGACCAGCTCGCCGTCGCCGTGGTGCTTGGCCAGCAGCCGGTACACCGCGTAGGGGAACCAGTGGTTGTCGCTGATCCGCCGGATCTCGGCCTCGTCGCACCTGTAGCCCTCGGCGCGCACCTCGGCCAGCGTCGCGGCGATGTCGCCGTGCCGGCGTTCGAGGACGTCGATGACGATGGTGCGCAGGTTCTCCGGGTCGGGGGCCGGGCCAGGCTCCTCGTGCGGGACGCCGACCGCGCTGCGGCCGTTGAGGCTCCCGCGCGCGGCGGCGCTGACCACGGCCATCTCCGGGTCGGGCGCGGGCTCGGGCTCGCGGGACGCGGCCGGGGCGGCGGCGGACGACGCCGGGGCGGCGGCGGGCTCGGCCTCGCGGGTCGCGGCGGCGGCGCCGTTCGCCGAGCCGTTCGCCGTGCCCGACTCGATCGCCTTGCCGGAGTGGCCGGGCACCTGGATCTGCGGGAACGGACCGGTGTTGCGCAGCGGCATCAGCGTGATCTGCTGCAGCGTGACCGGGCCGGCGATGGCGCGCGGCGCGGGCTCGGCGGGCTTCGGCTCCTCCTCTTCGCCGGATTGGCGCGAGACGTACCGGTGCAGCGTTCGCAGCAGGACGAACAGGCCCAGCATCGACACGATCGGCGGGACCGCGGCGGTCGCCTGGTAGGAGAACGACCGGTGCCCGACGTGCCCGACGTTGAAGATGAGGCTGGCCGTCCAGCCCGCGAGGGCGATGGCGAGCGGCAGGAAGAAGTCCAGCCAGCTCATCATGTCGCGGCGGCGCAGCACGAAGGCGTCGACGGCGAGCAGGAAGAGGCCGAGTTCGCCCACGATGATGAAGAGGTCGACCAGCAGCGGGAACGAGTCGGCCTTCCATCCGCGCAGGCCGTGTTCCAGTGCCCAGTGGTAGAGACCGGCGTAGGACTGGGCGAAGCCTCCCGCGGTCGCGGTCATGACCGCGATCGCCATGAAGGCGATGGCCCCCCACCGTGTGATGACCTGTACCCGGTTGGCAGCGCTCATGCGGCAGGTGCTCCAGATTGTCTTACCTAACCAAATGTGATCGAAGGGAGACTATCCATTCCCTGCGCGTTTCGTGGGGGATTCCAGTTACGTCTGTGTACCGGTCGGCCCCGCCCGGACCCGCGGCCGCGGCCTCGGCCCGCAGCAGGCCGAGGCGTTCCGGGCGGTCAAGGAGTGGATCGAGGCGCAGGATCGCGAGCCGGTGGGGGATGCCGGACGCGGCGGGGTGCAGCCTGCCCCTCCGGGTCGCCTACGGACTGTCGCCGCCCGCCTACCAGGCGCGAGTGAGCCGGATCGCGATCCGGGGCCCGAATCGGCCCGGCGGCGTGCATCGATCCGGGGATCCGGGGAACGGCGACAGCAATGGCGTTTTGAGTGGAATGTCGAAATTCGTCGCGGAAGAACCCTGGGGGAGGGGGACACGATGAGCGACGTGGACGACGTGCTGGGGGCCGCGCTGCCGCTGGAGTACGCCGACGACCTGGACCCGCTGCTCGACCGCATCGGGGACGCCTCGTGCGTCCTGATCGGCGAGGCCAGCCACGGCACCCACGAGTACTACGCGTGGCGGGCCGCGATCACCCGCCGGCTGATCGCCGAACGCGGCTTCTCCTTCGTGGCCGTCGAGGGCGACTGGCCGGACTGCCGCGAGGTCGGGCGGTCGGTCACGCTGGCGCCCGGCGGCGCGGAGGACCCGCGCACCGCCCTGGACGGCTTCGGGCGCTGGCCCACCTGGATGTGGGCCAACGAGGAGACCGTCCGGCTCTGCCGGTGGCTGCGCGAGCACAACGCCGGACTGGCGCCCGACGAGAGGGCCGGCTTCTACGGCCTCGACGTCTACAGCCTGTGGGAGTCGCTGCGGGCCGTCGTCGACCATCTGGCCGAGCACCGCCCCGAGTACCTGGCGACGGCGCTGGACGCGTACCGCTGCTTCGAGCCGCACGGCGAGGACCCGCAGTCGTACGGGTGGAACACGGCGCTGGTCCCGGACGGGTGCGCCGAGGAGGTCATGGCGCTGCTGACCCGGCTGCGCCGCCCGGTCTCGCACGGCGACTCCCGCGACCCCGACGAGGAGCTGGACCTCCGGCAGAACGCCGAGATCGCGGCGGGCGCCGAGCGCTACTACCGCACCATGATCGGCGGCGGGCCGGAGTCGTGGAACGTCCGCGACGTGCACATGGCCGACACGCTCGACCGGCTGACGGACTTCCACACCCACGGCGGCCAGACCGGCAAGGGGGTCGTGTGGGCGCACAACACCCACGTCGGCGACGCGCGCGCCACCGACATGGCGGACGCGGGCATGGTGAACCTCGGGCAGCTGGCCCGCGAGCGGCGCGGCCGCGACCGGGTCGTCATCGTCGGGTTCGCGGGCGGTCCCGGCGAGGTGGTCGCCGCGCCGAGCTGGGGCGACCCGATGGAGGTGATGACCGTCCCGCCGCCGGCGCACGGGTCGCTGGAGGAGGTGCTCGCGCGGTCGGAGCTGCACCGCGGCATGTTCGTGGTGCCGCCCGAGCGGGACATGCCCGGATTCCTCACCGGCACGCTCGGGCAGCGGGCGATCGGCGTCGTCTACGACCCCGACCGCGACGCGCGCCAGTACGTCCCGACGCGGCTCGCCGAGAGGTACGACGCGCTGTGCTGGTTCCGGATCACCTCCGCGCTCGCCCCGCTGCACCTGGAGGCGGCGCGCCGCGGCGAGCTGGAGACCATGCCGTCGGGCGTGTGAGCGCGGTCCCGGCCGGGCACGCCGAACCCGTGGACGAGCCGGCTGCGCGAGCCGGCCGACAGGGAGATGAGCATGTCGCTGACCTTGGCTCCAGGACCCCTCGCCGGATCGCCCGGTGACGACGTCAACTACAGCATCGACGGGCCTAAGCACCGGCTGCTGATGCACGAGTTCCCGCGCCGGGTGCACGCCCGCTTCGGCGGGGAGGTCGTGCTCGACACCGAACGCGGCAGGCTGCTGCACGAGACGGGGCTGCTGCCCGCCTTGTACGTCCCGGAGGACGACGTCCGGACCGATCTGCTGGAGCGGACCGACCACAGCACGCACTGCCCGTTCAAGGGCGACGCCGCGTACTGGACGATCCGCGTCGGCGACCGGGTCGCGGAGAACGCGGTGTGGGGGTACCCGGAGCCGCTGCCGGAATCGTCCTGGCTGCGCGGCTACATGGCCTTCTACTGGGCCCCGATGGACGCCTGGTACGACGAGGACGAGCGGGTCCACGGGCACCTGCGCGACCCGTTCCACCGGGTGGACGCCCGCGCCTCGTCGCGGCACGTCCGGGTGCTGCTGGACGGGGAGCTCGTCGCCGAGACCGAGCACCCGAAGGTGCTGTCGGAGACGGGCCTGCCCAACCGGATCTACATCCCGGCCGTCGACGTGCGCCGCGAGCTGCTGACCCGCAGCGAGAAGCGGACCGTGTGCCCCTACAAGGGCGAGGCGACGTACTGGTCGCTGGACGGCGCGGAGGACGCGGCGTGGTCCTATGAGGATCCGCTGGAGAACGCGCTCAAGGTCGCCGGGCACTTCAGCTTCGACCACCGGGCGCTGACCGTCGAGTCCGATCCGCCGCCGCGCGCGTGAGCGGCGGCCGGCCGGCCGGACGTCCGCGTCGCCGGGCAGATCGCCCGTGACCCGGTGCTCGTCGTCGGCGAGGTGCCGGGGGCGGGCGGCTCGGCGCGGGTGCGGCGCCGCCGGGAGATGCTCGGCGGCAAGGGCGCCGACCAGGCGGTCGGGCTCGCGCAGCTCGGGAGGCGGCCCGCGCCGGCCGTCGGGCCTCGCGCGGGGCAACCGCATCGTGCTGGACGGCGCGCCCGTCGCCGACAGCACCGGCACCGGGGACGCGCTCACCGCCGCGCTGATCGCCGCGCTCGCCCGCGGGGAGCCGCCGGAGCGCGCCGCCCGGTTCTCGGTCGCGGCGGCGGGCGCCACCGTCGGCCGGCCCGTCGGCCGGCCCGCTCTGAGCTTCGAGGGTGCGAGGGCGCGCGCGGGCATCTGACGAACGCGGGTCTCTGACGAACTCCTGCCAGGGCGGTTTACCGGACAGGTGACAGCGGGCATGTCAACGTACCCGGCGACCGGTAAGGAGGACGATTTTGGCGACCCCCTCGTCCCCGCCCTCCCCGTCCGTCCCCCGCCCCGGGTTCTGGGCCGCGCTCGACGCCGCCCAGCGGACCGCGCTGCGCGCCGCCGCGCGGCCCCGCCAGTTCGCGGTCAAGGCGCCGCTGGTCTACCAGGGCGACGAGTCCGACCACGTGATCATCATCGAGCGGGGCTGGGCCAAGGTCACCTCGTCCACCGAGGACGGCCACGACGTGGTGCTGGCCGTGCGCGGGCCGGGCGACCTGCTCGCCGAGAGCGCGGTGCTGGGCGGCCGCACCCGCTCGGCGACGGTGACGGCGCTGTCCCCGGTGCGGGCGCTGGTCGTCCCGGCCGGCCGGTTCACCGGGTTCCTGGACGAGCACCCGGACGTGTGGATGCTCGTCACCGGCACGTTCGTGCAGCGCATCGACGACTCCGACCGGCGGCTGCGCGCGCACGTGACCAGCCGCGGCACGCAGCGGCTCGCGCGGCTGCTGGCCGACCTCGCCGAGCGCTCGGCGCAGCACGTCCCGCCCGCGCCGGACGGGTCGATCGTGATCGGGCCGCCGCTGTCGCAGGAGGAGCTCGGCAGCTGGATGGACGCCTCGCGCGAGACGGTCGCGCGGGCCATGACGGGGCTGCGCGCGGCGGGCCTCATCCGCACCGGCTGGCGCAGGATCACCGTCGTCGACCTGCCCGGCCTGCGCGCGTTCGCCGACGACGCCGAGCCGCCCGGCTAGCCGCGGCCCCGGCGGCGCCGGGCGCCGGGGCGGTCAGCCCTCCGCGATGCGCCGCCGCGCCTCCTCCCAGGTGACGGGCAGGTCGGCGGCCTTCGCCCGCCAGAAGACGAACGTGGAGTCGCGCATCACGGCGCGCTTGGCCCGCATCGTGGACCGGTGCGGCTCGGCGGCGGCGTAGGCCCGGATCGCCTTCTCGTCGCGCCAGGCGGACAGCGTCCAGAACGTCCGCCCGAGCAGCTGGGCCTTCAGGGTGACGCCGTGCGCGCCGTCGGACCGGCGGGCCTGACGCAGCAGGGACAGCGACGCGACGAAGAACCCCGGCACGTGGCGCAGCGAGCGCACCTCCAGCCGGGACGCCATGACGGTGACCTCCGCGCCGGGGCCGGGGGCGTGGACGGGGATCCAGGGCAGGGTCGGCATGGGCGGTCCTTCGCTCAGACGCGATTTTGTCAATGGCTAGATTGCCTCCGCGGGCGAGAACTTGTCAATGGCAAGATAGGATCGGCCGCATGAGTGACGACGCCTACCACCACGGTGATCTGCGGCGGGCCGTCATGGCGGCCGCCGTGGACGCGATCGCCGAGTCGGGACCGGCCACCTGGAGCCTGCGCGAGCTGGCGCGCCGCGCGGGCGTCTCGCACGCCGCCCCCGCCCACCACTTCGGCGACAAGGCCGGGCTGCTCACCGCCGTCGCCGCCGAGGGCTACGCGCTGTTCGCCGACGCGCTCGAGGCCGCCGGCGACGACTTCCACGACGTCGGGCTCGCCTACATCCGGTTCGCCATCGGCCACCGCGCGCACTTCGAGGTCATGTTCCGGCCCGAGCTGTACCGCACCGGCGACCCCGAGGTCGCCGCCGCCCGCGCCCGCGCCTACGGCGTGCTCGTGCGCGGCGCCCGGAGCGTCGCCCCGGGCCGGCCCCGCGGCGACCTGACCGCCCCGACCGCCGCCTGGTCGATCGTGCACGGCTTCGCCGAGCTGTGGCTGCGCGGCGCCCTGCCCGCCGAGCTCGGCGACGACCCGGAGGCCGCCGCCGAACCCGTCCTCAGCCTGCTGTTCGAGAAGCCCGCCCGGACGGCCGGTACCTAGGACCCGGACGCGGCGGAACGCGGCCCCGCCGATTCTGCCGGCTCCGCCGGCCCCGCCGAGTCCTCCGGGACGGCGCGGGCCTTCGCGGGGACGCACAGCGCCGCGACCACGCCGGCGCCGGCCACCGCCGACGCGACCCAGAGGGCGGGCTTGAACCCGTCGACGAACGAGGCGGGCGTCTCGTAGCCGCCGCTGTGCGCGAACACCGCGGCGAGGACGGCGATGCCGAAGACGCCGCCGAGCTCGCGCAGCGCCGTGTTCGTGCCGGCCGCCACGCCCGCGTCGCCGGCGGGCACCGCCGCGGTCGCCGCGCCCGCCGTCGTCGCGAAGATCATGCCGGTGCCGGCGCCCGCGACGACCAGCGGCGCGACCAGCGTCCCGTACGACACGTCCGGCGCGGTCGCGGACGCCAGCCAGCCGAGCCCCGCGCACTGCAGGACCATCCCGGCCGCCATCAGCGGGCGCGGCCCGACCCTGTCGGCGAGCGCGCCCGCGAGCGGCGCGGCGATCATCGGCATGCCCGTCCAGACCAGCAGCCGCACCCCGGTCTCCAGCGGGGAGTCGCCCAGCCCGGTCTGGAACAACTGGGTGATCATGAACAGCGAGCCGAGCAGCGACACCGCCTGCAGGAAGATCACCGCGTTCGCGGACGCGAAGGCGCGTAGCCGGAAGTACGCCAGCGGCAGCATCGGGTGCGCGGCCCGGCGCTCCCACAGCAGGAACGCCGCCACGAGCACGGCCCCGGCCGCCAGCGCGGCGGCCACCTCGGGCGAGTCCCAGCCCGCCGACGGCGCCCGCACCGGCGCCCAGGTCAGCGCGAACATGCCGAGCCCCGCGAGGATCTGGCCCGGCACGTCCAGGTACGGGCGCGGACCGCGGCTCTCCCGCAGCAGCGTCGCCGACAGCGGGATCATCACGAGCCCGACCGGCACGTTGATCCAGAAGATCCACTGCCAGGCCAGCCCCTCGGTGATCGCGCCGCCCAGCACCGGCCCGCCGGCGACCCCGAGGCCGGTGATCCCGCCCCACAGCCCGATGGCGGCGCCGCGCCTCTCCGCCGGGAACACGTCACTGATCAGCGTGAGCGTCAGCGGCAGCAGCAGCGCCGCGCCGGCGCCCTCGACCACCCGGGCCGCGACGAGCGCGCCCGCGCCGCCCGCCAGCGCGCACGCGGCGGACGCCGCGGTGAACACCGCCAGGCCCGTCACGTAGATCCGGCGCCGGCCGAACCGGTCGCCGAGCGCCGAACCCGTCAGCATCAGGCAGGCGAAGGCCAGGTTGTAGGCATTGATCGTCCATTCGAGGTCGGACAGGCTCGCGCCCAGGTGGGTGCGCAGCACCGGCAGCGCGGTCGCCACCACCACCACGTCCAGGGAGCACAGGAACGCCCCCATCCCCGCCAGCGCCAGCGTCCAGCCCCGCCGCGCCGCCGGGACGGCGTCCGCCTCGGACGCCTCCCGGCCGGTCGCGGTCTTGCTCGTCATCTCCGGCATCCCGGTCCCTTCCCTTTGAGCGGATCGCTCACCGGGTACAGACCGCCGCCGATCCGGAAGGAACCGGTCCGCCGGGCGCGGCCGCGGACGGCGGCTCGCACGGCAGCTCGGTGGGCAGCCCGAACCGGGGGAACAGGCCCGGATCGAGGAACGCCGCGATCCCCGAGACGCCGCCGTCCGAGACCGTCAGCACCTGGACGCAGTGCGCGCGGTGCACGCCGTCCGGGCCGCGCATGTACGACGCCGCGGCGGGCCGGCCGTTGGCCGAGACGGGGAACAGGCGCAGGTCGCCGGGCGCGCCGAGGATGTGCGCGGCGGCGAACCGCACCACGTGGTCCCTCCCGGCGAACCACGCCGCGAACGGCGGCATCTCCAGCGTCGCGTCCCGCGTCAGCAGGTCCGCGAGCGCCGCCGCGTCCGCGTTCTCGAAGGCCGCCGCGTACCGGTCCAGCAGCGCGCGGACGCCGGGGTCGTCCGGCTCGGCGACGCCGTCCTCCTCCGGGGCGAGCCGCTCGATCTGCTCGCGCGCCCGCTGCAGCATGCTCTTCACCGCGACCGTGGACGTGCCGAGCGTCTCGGCGACCTCGGCCGCCCGCCAGCCCAGCACGTCCCGCAGGATCAGCACCGCCCGCTGCCGCGCGGGCAGGTGCTGCAGCGCCGCGATCAGCGCCAGCCGGACCCCCGCGCGGGACGCGACGACCGCCGCCGGGTCGCCGCGGTCCGCCGCGTCCGCCCACCGGCCAGGCAGCGGCTGCAGCCACTCGATCTCCGGCCGGGCCGGCCCGACCGGACCCTCCGGATCGGAACCCGGGGCGCCGAGCCCCGACGGCAGCGGCCGCCGGCGCCGGGCGCCGAGCCCGGTCAAACACACGTTCGTCGCGATCCGGTGCAGCCAGGTGCGCAGCGACGCCCGCCCCTCGAACCGGTCGAACGACCGCCACGCCCGCAGGTACACCTCCTGGACGAGGTCCTCCGCCTCGTCCAGGGACCCGAGCATCCGGTAGCAGTGCACCAGCAGCTCGGACCGGTACGGATCGGTCAGCCGCGCGAACTCCCCGTCATCGGCCATCGGCACTCCCTCCACCGCTCTCACACCTGTACGGACCCGTGCGGAGCGGAAAAGGGACCGGCCTCCGGCCCGCGGATTCAGCGGGACGCCCGCGCGGCCTCCGAGCCGGCGCCCTCTTCGAGCGCCCCGCCCTCGTCGAGGGCGGGGGCGTCCGGCGCGGTGTCCGGGACGACGGCCAGATCCGCGCGGAACCGGCGGTTGAGGGCCGCGCGCACCCGCGCCGTCCGGCTCCGGGCCCGCGGGCTCTCGACCCCGCCGGTCTCGGGCGGGACGTCCAGCGGGACCGCCGGCGCCGGGCGCGGATCGGTGATCGCGGCCGTCCGCTCCGCCGGGAGACGCCGCTCGACCTCGCTGTACCGGCCCTCCGGCGACCGCATGATGACACCGGTCTCCAGGCCGTGCTCGACGAGCGCGAGGTCGCGGTGCTGCAGGCCGACGCAGATCCGGTAGGTGACGGCGTAGGCCAGCACCGGCCCGAGGATCACCAGGCCTCGGAAGAACCAGGTCGTCCAGAACAGCGGGACGTCGAACCGGTCGGCGATGACGTCGTTGCCGCCCGCGGCCCACAGGCCCCCGAAGAACACCACGCCGGCCATGCCGATCCCGGTCCGCGCCGGGACGTCGCGGGGCCGGTCGAGCAGGTGGTGGATCTGGTCGTCGCCGGTGACCCAGCGCTCCAGGAACGGGTAGAGGGCGAGTCCGGTGAACAGCACCCCGGGCACCACCAGCGCCGGGACGATCACGCTCAGCGTGACCGTGTGCCCCCACGCGGTGATCTCCCAGGCCGGCATGATCCGCAGCGCGCCCTCCAGCCAGCCCATGTACCAGTCCGGCTGGGAGCCGGAGCTGATCGCGCCCGGATCGTAGGGGCCGAACAGCCAGATCGGGTTGATCTGGATGAACGCGGCCATCAGCGTGGTGACGCCCAGCACCCACAGGAACAGCGACGTGGTCTTGCCGATGAACACCGGGAAGAACGGGTAGCCGCGCACGGTGGTGTTGCTGCTGCCCTTGCCGGGGAACTGGGTATGGGTCTGCCGCCAGGTCAGCACGATCGCGTGCAGCGGGACGAGCGCCGCCAGGAGCCCGGGGATCAGCAGCACGTGGATCACGTACAGCCGCGGGATGATGTCGTTGCCGGGGAACTCCCCGCCGAACAGGAACATCACCAGGTACGTCCCCACCACGGGGACGGACGCGGTGACGCCCTCGAGGATCCGGATGCCGGTGCCCGACAGCAGGTCGTCCGGAAGTGAGTAGCCGAACAGCCCGTTGAGCATCGCCAGGATGAGCATGACGATGCCGATGATCCAGTTCAGCTCGCGCGGCTTGCGGAACGAGCCGCTGAAGAAGTGCCGCAGCGTGTGCACCAGGATCGAGGCCAGGAAGACCAGCGTGGCCCAGTGGTGGAGTTGCCGGACCAGCAGCCCGCCCCGCACGTCGAAGCTGATCTTCAGTGCGGAGGCGTACGCCTCGCTCATCCGCACGCCCTGCAACTGCGTGTACGAGCCGTGGTAGGTGACCTCGCCCATGCTGGGCTTGAAGAACAGGGTGAGGTACACCCCGGTGAGCAGGATGACCACGAACGAGTACATCGCGATCTCCCCGACGAGGAAGCTCCAGTGGTCGGGGAAGGCCTTGCGCAGCGCCTTGCGCGCGAAGCCGGTGGTGCCGAGCCGTTCGTCGAGGGCGTGCGCCGCGGCGTCCACGCCTCGCGCCGCACCCGCCCCCGTGCTCGGCATCGTGTCCGCCATCGACGCCGTCCTTTCGTCGGTCTGGACCGGTTCTGCGCATAAGACCGATCCAGGCCGACGAAACGTGACATAAAGCGGTGTAACGCCCGTCACAGGGCGGCGGCGTTCAGACGGCGGGCGCCGCCCACCTCTCCCGGCGCCGGTAGCGAGGCAGCCAGCGCGCCCGGTACAGCATCCGGAACGGCGGCGGCAGCAGCCGCATCACCGCCCGGGACGTGGCGTCGGGCGCCCCGTCCAGCAGCCACGGCACGAACGAGGCCAGCCCCCGCATGCCCAGCTCGCGGCGCATCTCGACGTCGAAGGTCCCCCACTCGAACGGGGTCAGCGCGCGGTGGATGAGCGGCAGCATCTCCGCCTCCTTGTAGTCCAGGAGGTCGTTGACCGCCGCCGGCAGCGCCCGCGCGTACTGGCGGAGGGTGCGCCGGTCGCCGTGCTCCAGCGCCGCGTCGACGCCGTCCAGCAGCGGGACGACCCGGAACGCGCGCGTCTCCAGCGCGTCGAACACGGCGGGACGCTCCCGGC
Organism: Actinomadura nitritigenes; assembly: GCF_017573545.1. GTDB lineage: Bacteria > Actinomycetota > Actinomycetes > Streptosporangiales > Streptosporangiaceae > Spirillospora > Spirillospora nitritigenes. The sequence goes on from NZ_JAGEOK010000018.1 coordinate 93,775, forward strand.
CGCGCATCACCGCCCACAACGCGCGCTGCTCGGCGGCCTGCTGGGCCAGCCAGTGCCGGCGGAACATCGCCCATCCCCGCGCGACCCGCCCCGGGTCCGGCGCGGCGTCGGCGTCCGCCGCCGCCGACATCCGGGCCATGTCCCGGCGGAACGCGTCATAGGCGGCGTTCAGCATGGTCAGGTTGAACCGCCGCGGTGTGCTGCTCTCCGGTATGGCGCCCATGCCCCCTCCAAACCCTCCGTGCGACCCGTCACAGAGAAGATGGATCAGTGCCGCCGAACGTGACGCGATCGGGCCCGGCCAGGGTGTGACCTGCCCCACATCGCGCTCGCTCGGACGGTGTCATAAGTCCATGTAATCACCCTTCCCCGCCGCGCCCCGCTGATGCCGCCCCGTCCCCCGGAGGCGCTCTCCGCCCGCCGGTTCGGGCCGCACCGCGCGCCCCGCGGCGACCACCGCTGCGACCACCGCGCCCGGGGCCCGCTGATCGGGGCGAACTTCTGCCATGACCACGATCTTCGCGTAGCCTGCCGCCTGATGATTGATGAGCACACGTCGGTGGGTTCCCGGCATGTCCTGTGCGTCCTCGGCGCCGGACTCGACCTCGGCGAGGTCGAGGCGATCGCCGAGCAGGAGGGCTTCGAGCTCGACTGGGAGTACTCCGGGTACGCGCCGGACCCGCGGATGCCGGCCGCGTTCGAGGCGTGCGGCGCCGGCGCCTCCTTCACCGCTCCGGACTGGGAGGCGGTGCGCGGCCACGACACCGTCGCCTACCTGCTGTCGCCGCCCGCCCGCCCCGGCGTCGCGTTCACCGTCGCGCGCCGCACGCTCGCGCTGACCGCCCGGCTGCTGCGCTCCGGCGCGACCGCGGTGAAGAACGAGAGCAACGGGCTCGCGCACGGCCGCGACCGGTGGCTCGACCTCGCCTACAAGGCGTACGCGGGCCAGGAGGCGGCCGTCCCGCTGTACCAGGCGTGCGTCAAGCGGCCGATCACGACCGGCGCGCTGTACTTCAGCTGCGGCATGCACCTGCTCGGCGCCCCGGACGTCGAGCTGGACCATCCGGGCGCCCCGCATCCCGAGGACGTCCTCGACCTGATCGACGGGCTGGCGCTCTACCTGCTGATGGAGCAGCGGACGCGGGAGCTCCGCGACGGCGAGACGTTCGCCCTGGAGGACGGCGCGGACCAGTGGGTGCTGCGGCACGGTCCGTGCGAGCGGTTCGCGGAGGACGACTTCTTCCACAACCCGCACGGCTACTGGCGGCTCACCCCCGGCCGGGGGACGTCCGCCTGAGGGGCGGGGCTAGAGGTCGGGCATCTTCTCCAGCAGCCAGCGGACGCTGTTGTCGCCGCCGAGCGCCGGGAAGTGCCGCGCCGCCCGGTCGCACAGGTCGATGAGGTGCCGCTTGCGGCCGCTGCCGGGCAGTTCGACGTACTCGAAGGTCGGGCCGATCTGGGTGTCCTCGCCGGACCGGCTCTCGGCGAGCGGCCCCGCCAGGACGGGCCGCGCCACCATGATCTCGGCGATGTTGGCGAGCAGCCCCTGCATGGCGGAGACGAACGTGCGCTCGTACCCGTAGCGGACGCTGCGGCGGTTCGCGTCCATCCGCGCGGACGGGGTCCGGTACAGCACGTCGATGAAGTGCAGCACGTAGCAGTACACCGCGTTGAACAGGGCGTTCACGCTCGCGGCCGCCTCGTCCTCGGCGTACTGGAACCACTTGGGGTCCCTCGGCACCTTCCACACCGGGCCGATCGCCTCGACGCCCTCGGCGACGCGCTGGAACTTGGTGTGGTGCGGCAGCTCGTCCATCCCGAGCTTCGGCTTGAGCGGGTCGATGCTGACCAGCGGCTTCTTCGGGTCGGCGCCCTCGCCCTGCTCGACGATCATCCGGAGCGCCGCCTTCGCCGTCGTCAGGTTCTCGACCGGGAGCGGCGCGCCGCCGCCGTCCTTGTTCCAGTACGCGGCCACGTACTGGAGCTCCCTGTGCGGCGCCGCCCACAGGGCCGGGCTGTCGAGCTCCTCCAGACCCTTCCTGATGGCCCCGTAGAACAGGCCGATGGTGGCGTACTGCCCCTTCGGCGGCGTGCCCTCCTTCGGGTCGGCGTAGGGACGCTCGAACTCCATGAAGACGTCCCGGACGACCTCCTTCGTGCAGGGGGCGAGGTGCAGCAGCAGCGGCGGATGCCGGTGCAGCATGTACTCGGGGTAGTCGGGGATGAAGTCCTCGTCGTAGAACGTCACCATGTCGCCGGCGCCGAGCGCGACCAGGATGTTGCGGACGAGGCACAGGTGCAGCATCTCCTCGATGACGATGCTGCGGACGAGCCGCTGCGCGCTCATCCCGGGGTTCCAGCGGGACGTACCGACCCCGCCGATCGAGTACATCGCGTACAGGTACATCGGGATGGTCTGCAGCTCCACGGCGGCGGCCTGCAGCAGATGGTTGACGAGGTCGTCCTCGGTGCGGACGCCCATGGCGGCGTCGACGGGATGGGCGTCGAGGACGGTGGCGAGGGACGCGGCCGGGGCGGGGGAGGCGCCGGTCGTCCCGGCGGATCCGGTGGTCATCGCGGGGTCTCCTGTCGAGGGGTCGGGACGGGCGCGGCGGGGACGCGCTCGGGGAGGCGGGCCGTGAGCCACCGCTGCGCGATCCAGCGGCGCAGGTGCCGCCGGGCGGTGCCGTCGCCGACGCCGGCCCGTTCCGCCGCCGCGTCCAGCGGCGCGCCGGACAGCAGCGCGGCGAGCAGCGTGAACGCCTCGGCGGGCGGGCGGACGGTCACCACGCGGAAGTCGCGGCGGAACACGACCAGGTCGACCGGCCCGGGCTCGGGCGGCCCGGGCCGCGCGCCCCGGCGGACGGCGGAGTGGTACTCGTGCACGGCCGCGCAGCCGCGGAACACCCGCAGGCCGGGGGCCGCTGCGGCGGTCGTCGCGCCGGGCAGCTCCGCCGGCCACGGGGCGGGCGGCTCGCCCTCGGTGCCGGGGCCGTCGTAGACCTCGGCGAACAGGCACTCGTACCGCACCAGGTCGATCATCAGATCGATCCAGAACTCGCGTTGCCCGGCGGGCCGGTACCGGTCCGGGCGGTGCGCGGCGAGGTGCGCGGCGAGCCGCTCGTCCAGCCGGCCCAGGGTGTACGAGCGGGACGGGCGGGCGTCGAGGTACTCGCCGGCGAACGCGTCGAACAGCTCCGGGCCGAGCAGCGCGCGCAGCGCCGGATGGCGGTGCCGCATCACCTCCAGCAGCCGCCGCCGGCACCCGCGCCGGTACAGCTCGACGCGGCGCTCCGCGCTCGGTCCGGCGGGCGCGGCGAGGAGCGCGGCGGCGCGTTCCGTCCCGGCGGACGGCGCGGTGATCGCGTCCTGGAACCACTGCTGGACGGCCCGCAGCGACGGCGGCCCGTCCACGGCGCGCGGCTCACGCATCGGACACCGCGCTTCCGGACACCGCGCTGCCGAGGACCGCGCTTCCGGGGAGCGCGCCGACGTGCCGGCTCGCCTTCCGCAGCTCCTCCAGCAGCTCGGGGAACGGCGGGATGTCCTCGTCCCACTCCAGCAGGGTCGGGACGGGACCGGTCAGCGACGTCGCGAGCCGGTACAGCGCCCACACCGGCTCGGCCACCGGGCCGTCGTGGGTGTCGAGGAGGTGGTCGCCCATGTCGGTGTGCCCGGCCAGATGGATCTGCTCCACCCGGTCGTGCGGGAGCGCCCGGATGTACTCCTCGGGGTCGAAGCCGTGGTTCACCGACGAGACGTACACGTTGTTGACGTCCAGCAGCAGCCGGCAGCCGGACTCCTCGCACAGCCGGGCGAGGAACTCCCACTCCGTCATGGTGGCGTGCGCGAACGCGGCGTAGGTGCTCGGGTTCTCCAGCACGAGGGGGCGCTCCAGCACGTCCTGCACGACGCGGACGCGCCGGGCGACGTGCCGCAGCGCCTCCTCGGTGAGCGGGACGGGCAGCAGCTCGTGGGTGTTGACGCCCGCCACGCCCGTCCAGCAGACGTGGTCGGAGATCCAGCGGGCGCCGACGTCCTCGGCGAGCATGCGCAGCCGGCCGAGGTAGTGCATGTCCAGGGGGTCGGTGCTGCCGATCGACATCGACACGCCGTGCATGACGACGGGGTAGCGCTCGGCGATCCGGTCGAGCGCGTGCCGGGGGTAGCCGGCCGTGTCCAGGAAGTTCTCGGAGATGATCTCGAACCAGCCGACGTCGGGCCGCTCGGCGAGCACGTACGGCAGGTGAGCGGAGCGCAGGCCGAGGCCCAGCCCGAGCCGGGTCCCGTCGCCGCGCGCGGTCCGGGCGGCCGGTGCGGGGCCGGCCGTCACCGTCCGGCGTCCTTCCCGCCGGGGTCGCGCGGCGCGGGGACCCTCGTGCCGAAGCGGGCCTCGTAGTCGGGCACCTCGTCGTCGGGGAACCCCTCGCCGGGCGACGGGCCGAACGGGACGCCGGCCTCGAACATCCGCTGCTCGAAGACCTTGCGGGCCCGCTTCCACACGCTGGTGCCGCGGTAGGGTCCGGCCGCGTGCACCCGGCTCGCGTTGATCGGGCTGGCGCAGCTGCCGGACCAGCGGCAGTGCTGCGCGCCGGGCAGGGCCTGCTCCGCCTCGTGCCCGCTGTAGCCGCAGCCGCCCTGGCCGGCGCACTCGTTGTCGCCGTGGCAGTTGTGCGAGACGGTGGCGCACCGCCCCATGCCGGCCATGATGCCGGTGCCGTCGCGGCCGTGCCCGGCGCAGGCGTTCAGGCCCATGCAGACGTGCAGTTCGGGGACCGGCTTCAGCGGCGGCCTCTCCGGCCGGGAGCCGGCCTCGGACGCCTGCTCGCGGTCCTTCTCGGCGGTCTCGCTCTCTCCTCTGAACTTCTTGACGTCGCGGTAGGTCAGCCGCGGGTCCGTGCCGTCCTGCGACGGGTCCTTCTTCTCCGGAGGGGCCATTGCCTCGTCCTTTCCGGGCGGGTCGGGAGCGCGGGGTCAGGCGGTGTCGGGGGCGCAGCGGAAGCCGACGACGCGGTCGGGGAGCTCCGCCTCGCCCGACGGGAAGTTCTCCTCGGTGCTCTCGGCGCACCGGAACGCCGGATCCGCCGGGACGCGGGACCGGATGAGGAAGACCCCGTCGACGCGCCCGCGCCGCGGCAGCCCGGGGGAGGCGACGCAGGCCCCGTAGCCCCAGCCCTTGCCCTTGGCGCCGGTGTAGGTCCGCTCGCAGGTGTAGGCGCGGGCCGGCGGGGGGCCGGAGGCGGGAGCGTCGGCGGAGGCGGGAACGGCGCCGGACGCCGCGGCGGCGGTCGCCGCGGCGGCGGTCGCCGCGGCGGCGGTCGCCGCGGCGAGCGCGCCGCGGGCGAGCAGGGCTCGCCCCCGGCGGGTCGTCGATGGTCGCGGGCCGGGTGGGCCGATGGCGTTCATGGGGGCTCCCACTGGCGATGACATGACGCGACCAAGTAATCACAATGTGTGACCGAGGGGAACGGTAGGTTCCTGTCACCCGGAAGCGCCCCCGGCCTGCCGCGTCCCGGGAGCGGGGGCGCGGCGGGCCGGGGGCGCTCGCCGAGCGGCCGGGCCGGGGGTGCTCCGCCTGTCACGGCGCGCCGCCCACCCGGCCGGCCGGTGCGGTCAGGTCACCGGGTTGTCGACCAGGTAGACCGTGGGGGAGGGGGCGCCGCACGTCGCCGAGGCGGTGGACCCGCCGCCGAACGACAGGTCGGCGGTGGCCGACCCGAGCGCGACGGACGTGCTCGTCGCCGACGACGCCGGCGTGAACGGTCCCGCGGTCAGCGTGCCGTCGCCCGGCAGCGGCACCGTGATCTGCTTGTCGCGCGCCAGCGGCGTGTCCGGGATCGCGATGCCGCCCGACGGGATGACATTCTGCGTCGCGGGCGTGCCGCCCTCGACCGTCAGGTTCAGCGCCGTGACCCTGCCGGACGCGGACGTGTAGCCCTTGTCGAGCAGCCTGTTCACCGTGCCGGCCGGGATCACCAGCGCGCCGCCGGCCTCGGTGAAGGAGAACGCGCTTCCGCGCTTGGCCACGAGCGGGATGTGCGCGCCGACCGCGATCCCGACGTCGAGGGTGTCGGTGCCGACCTTGCACGTGTACGGCGCGTTGATGATGCCGACCAGCTCGTTCGAGGCGGGCTCGGGGAAGTTCAGCGGGGCGCCGGTGACCTTCGCCGGGGGCTGCCCGGCCGCGCCGCCGACCGCGATCGTCAGCAGGGCGTTGCCCGCCGACGGCTTGCAGTCGGCGGTGATCGGCAGGCTGAACCCGGCCGACGACCTCAGGTCCACCTCGGCGTAGGCGTGCTCGAACGCCAGCGTGACCTTGCCGCTGTCCGGCGCCGTGTACGGGCCGACGTCGAACGTCCCGGTCAGCGGCAGCCCCACCTTGAGGGGCTTCCCGGCCTGGATCGCGATGTCGTCGATCTCGAACGGCCTGCCCGCCGCGATGTTGATGCTGGACGGGGTCGAGCCGCTCGCCCCGATGCTCAGATCGGTGATCTTCGCGTCCGCCTTGTCGATGCCGAGGATCGGAGCCAGCGAGGTCAGCCAGGACGGGAAGGTGATGCTGCCCGATCCCTGCGACAGGTAGAACCGCTGGCCCGGCCCGAGCTGGACGGGCGCGGCGCCCTGCACGTCGACGTCCGTCGGCAGGTAGAACACCGGCAGCCCGCCGAGGCTGATCGTGCAGCCGATCGGCAGCTTGAACCGGCCGGTGTCGACCCCGACGGCGGGCACGTCCTCGGGCGGGAGCGCGTGCGCGGGCGGCGCCTGGACGAACGCGAGCACCGCGAGGGCGGCGCCCGCGCAGGCGGCGAGGGAACGCCGCAGCCGGCCGCGTCCGGCCGCCGCGGCGCCCGCCTGTCCGACTCTCATGGGGACTCCTCTCAGAAGTACGCATACGTACCTGTGGGTCCCGGACATGGTGAACCCCGGCCGATGGCGCGGGATACGGACGGTGATGCGGAAACGCCGCAGAGCGGTTAGCAACCGCCCATAGAAAGGCCACGCCCGGCCGCGCGGCCGCAGGACGTCCGCCCACTACACTGCGCTGCATCGAACGACAGCGGCCCCCTGACGACGGCGCCTCCTCCGGCGGCCCGCGGTCCGGCGATCGGCGACCCGGCGGCCTCCGGCTGGCCGAGGTCTACGACCCGGCGCGTCCCGGCCTGCCCCGCGGGCGCAGCAGCCTGCCCGCGCCGGTCGTCCGCAGGGCGCAGCGCGAGCGGCTGCTCGCCGCGGTGATCTCCGCGGTCGCCGAGCACGGCTACCCCCGCACCACCGTGGCGATGGTCGTCGCCCGCGCCCGCGTGTCCCGCAAGGCGTTCTACGACCACTTCACCGGCCTGGAGGACTGCTTCCTCACCGCCCTCGCCGACGCCCAGAAGGCCGTCCTGCGGGAGCTGATGAACGCGCCGAAGGGCCTCGGCGCGAAGCCGCCGCCGCTGGCCGTCCTCCAGGCGGGCCTGCGCTCGTACCTGACCCTGTGCGCGCGCGAGCCCGAGTACGCGCGCTGCATCCTGGTCGAGCTGCCCGCCGTCGGCCCGCGCGCGCTCAAGGGCCGCAACAAGGCGTACGGGGCGGTCGCCGACGTGCTGCGGCTGTGGCGCGAGCGCGCCGCGAAACGCCACCCCGAATGGCCGCCCGTCGAGGAGCCCGCCTACCGCGCCGCGGTCGGCGCCGTCGCCGAGCTGATCACCGCGTACGTCTGCGCCGGGGACGCGGCGGCCCTGCCCGGCCTGCACGGCCCGCTCACCGGGATCCTGCTGCGGATCCTCGCCGCGCCGCTGCCGTACGACCGCTGAACCGCCCCGCGGGGCCGTACGGTTCTGCCATGGGCATGGTGCACACGGTGGGGCTCGTCCTGCATCCCGAACGCGACTCGAAGGCCGCCGTCGACACGATCGTCGGATGGGCGGGCCGGCGCGGCGGCGCGGTGCTGGGGCTGCCCGAGGAGATCGGCCGGATCGACTGCAGCGCCGTCGCGGTCGAGGCCGCCGCGCTCGCCGAGCGCGCGGACCTGCTCGTCAGCCTCGGCGGCGACGGGACGATGCTGCGCAGCATGCGGCTGGCGGCCGGCGCGGCGACGCCGGTGCTCGGCGTCAACCTCGGCCGCCTCGGGTTCCTCGCCGAGATCGACGTGGACGGGCTGGCGGACGCGCTGACCAGCATCGACGCGCACCGGTACGAGGTGGAGCCGCGGATGGCGGTGTGCATGCGGCTGCCCGGCGGCGAGGTCGTCTCCGCCTTCAACGACATCGCGCTGGTGCGGATGCCGGGCGACGGGCTCGCGGCGGTGGAGGTGTCGGTGCAGGGCCACCCGTTCGTCCGGTACGCGGGCGACGCGGTGATCGTGGCGACCTCGACCGGCTCGACCGCCTACAGCTACTCCGCCGGCGGGCCGATCGTCTCGCCCGCCGTCGAGGGCTTCCTGGTGGTGCCGGCCGCGGCGCACTCGACGTTCAACCGCGCCGTCATGCTGTCGGCGGACGAGGACGTCGACCTGACGCTGCTGCCGACGTCGGGGACGCTGGCGGTGGAGGTGGACGGCGGGATCGCCGCGCAGCTCCAGGCGGGGGACCGGCTGCGGGTCACCGCCGTCCGCGGCGCCGCCCGGGTCGTCCGGCTGGGCGGGACGACCTTCTACGAGCGCGCCCGCCGCAAGCTGCGCGTCAGCGGCAGCGCCGAGGCGGACTAGCGGGGGGTCAGAGCCAGCCGCGCTCGTCGGCGACGCGCAGCGCCTCCATCCGGTTGTGGGTCCCGGTCTTGGCGATCGCCGCGGACAGGTAGTTGCGGACGGTCCCCTCCGACAGGTACAGGTTCCCGGCGATCGCCGCGACGGTCGCGCCCGAGCGCGCCGCGTTGAGCACGTCGACCTCGCGGGGGGTCAGCGGCGAGTCGCCGGCGGCCAGCGTCGCCGCCGCGAGCGCCGGGTCGACGACCCGCTCGCCGCGCATCACCCGGCGGACGGCGTCCGCGAGCGCCTCGGCCCGCGCGTCCTTGACCACGAACCCGACGGCGCCCGCGCCCATCGCCCGGCGCAGGTAGCCGGCGCGGCCGAACGTCGTCAGGATCACCACCCGGCAGTCCGGCGCCTTCTCGGCGAGCACCGCCGCCGCGGCCAGCCCGTCCACGCCGGGCATCTCGATGTCGAGCAGCGCCACGTCCGGCCGGTGCTCCAGGACCGCGGCGACCACCTCGTCGCCGCGCCCGACGGCGGCGACGACCTCGAAGTCGTCCTCCAGGTCGAGCAGCGCCGCCAGCGCCGTGCGGATGAGCTCCTGGTCGTCGGCGAGCAGCAGCCGGATCGTCATGTGCGCGCACCCTCCGCGGTCCCGACCGTCACCTTCAGCCGCCAGCCGTGCGGGCGGACGGGGCCGGCCTCCACGCCGCCGCCGGCCGCCTCGACCCGCTCCCGCAGCCCGGCGAGCCCGTTCCCGCAGGACGCGGTGGAGCCCACCCCGTCGTCCAGTATCTCCACACCGGCGGGTGACAGCGTCACCGTGCAGCGGGTGGCGCGCGCGTGCCGGACCACGTTCGTCAGCCCCTCGCGCACCACCCAGCCGAACAGCTCCTGGTGGGCGGGGTCGACCATCTCCGTCGCCGTCGGCAGGTCGGCGGCGACGCCCGCGGCGCGCAGCACCTCCCGGCCCCGTGCCAGCTCGCCCGCGAGGGACACCTGCCGGTACCCCGACACCGCCGCGCGCACGTCCGTCAGCGCCTGCCGCGACAGCTCCTCCACCGCGGTGATCTCCTCCACCGAGCGGGCGGAGCCGCTCTCGGCGAGCCGCCGGGCGAGCCCGCTCTTGACCGTGATGACGGTCAGCGAGTGGCCGAGCAGGTCGTGCAGGTCGCGGGCGATCCGGGCGCGCTCGGCCTCCGACGCCAGCCGGGCCACCTCGGCGCGCGCCTCCAGCAGCTCCGCGTTGGCGCCGGCCATCTCGGCGTACGCGTAGACGGTCATGGTGGTGAACACGACCATCAGCGCGGTGAGCAGGTCGGGGCCGGTGTGCCACGGCCGCACCGCCCACGGGACGATCAGCGGGGGCAGCGCCCCGGCCAGCACGATCAGCCCGATGCGCCGGCGCAGCATCAGGGCCGTGAAGGCGGTGATGACCGCCCAGAGGTAGAAGGCCAGGTTCCGGGCGAACGGCAGCTCCGCGAGGAACAGCACGACCATGACGCCGTGGAAGAGCCAGAGCCGGCTCCGGTCCCGGCGCACGACGGCCCCGCCCGCGAGGACGTAGGTGACCGCGAACGCCCCGGCGATCGCGAATCCGGCCGCGGCGGCGGCGCCCGAGGAGTACTGCGCGACCCCGAGCGCCGTCACCGACGGGTACACCAGCATCCCCGTCGCCAGCGCCGTCCGGCGCCAGCCGCGCGCCCACCGGTGCGGGTCGGCGCCGCGTTGCTGCGGGGGCGGGCCGCCGTCCGGCGGCCGCTCCACGGCGTCCTGCATGCCCGGCACGTTACCGGCCTCCCGTCGCCTCGTCCGCGCTCACTCGGCGGCGAACAGCGCCCGGATGCGGCCGCGTGCGGTGATGAGGACGACGCCCAGCAGCAGCAGCCCGCAGACGGCCTGCTCGATCCGCATCCACGGGGGGAGGAAGCCGGGCAGCGAGACGATCACGACGATGGCGACGGTCATCACCGTCGACAGGATCCGCAGCCGCCGGAACGCGCCCCGGGAGCCGCGGGCGGCGCGATGGGCGAGCGCGAACGACAGCACGGAGGCGAGGGCGACGATGCCGCCCCGCACCCAGACGTTGTCGTTCACCATCGAGTGGTGGTCGCGCAGGAGGTAGGCGGCTCCCATCGTGAGCCAGCTGAGCGCGAGGTAGCCGCCGGTGAGCAGCTTCAGCTCGCGGAAGGCCCGCAGGTTCTGCGGGTGGCGGGGGTCCTGGGCGGTGCCGTTCTCGTTCTCGTTCATACCGGAAATGGTCCGCGCGAGGGCCCGGTCACCGGCAGTGAGACGATCCATCAGCCGCCCATGACATTCGTCATGGGACGGCCGTTCGCGGTCCGGACGCCGAGCGCGCGGAACACGAACGCGGTGAGCTGGGCGGCGGCCGCGGACGCGCTCTCCCGCGCCGTCCCGGCGAGCTGGTGCTCGAACGCCCGGCCGAGCGCGGCCCGGATCGACCGCGCGTCCGGCTCGGGGTCGGCCCACGGCAGCGACCCGTCCGCCAGGCCCGCCGCGAGGATCTCGGCGATCAGCGCCTCCTGCTCGGCCACCGCGCGGGCGCGCTCCTCGGTGCAGCCCCGGGCCCGCACCGCCTCGCCCGACGCCAGCGCCAGCGCGCGGCGGCGGCGCCGGTCGTCGGCGGTGATCCGGAGCATGCCGTCGACCACCGCGCGCAGCGCCTCGGGCGGGCCCGCGGCGGACGCCGCCCACGAGCGCATCTCCGCCGTCATCAGCGCACCGTCGCGCCGGTACATCGCCAGCAGCAGCGCGTCCTTGGACGCGAAATGCCGGTCGAACGCCTCGCCCGGCAGCCCCGCCGCCGCGATCACGTCGCCGACGGTCACCGGCACGCCGTTCGCCGCCAGCAGGCAGCGGTACGCGGCATCGATGATGCGGACCCTCTCGGCGGCCTCTCCCGGTGCCGTCACGGCCCCTCCCCGCACGCCATCGTCCGGACGTCCCGGACGCCCCACCGGGCTCCGGGAGCCCCCAGCCTAACCCGGCGCCCGGCGGCCCGTCCGCCCCCACGAAGGCCACGCTGGGGTGGCCGCGCGGAACGGTCCACCTCGCTCACCTGCACGGACTCCCGGGGACCGGCGCCGCGTCCGGGCCGGGCCCGGCGCTACACTCGCGTCCCGGTAGAGATCATCGCGCGGATCCGCCGTCCCGCCGGAGGGTCCCCGGGCGAGAGGGACCGGCGTGCACATCTCGATAGCGGACCTCGCGGACGGCGCGGCGGACGCGCCCCCGCTCGACGGGGACGGCGCGGTCCGCGCCCCCCTCGCCGTCGTGGACCTCGCGCCCGCCGACGCCGCGGTCGTCGAACGCGCCGCGCGCCGCGCCCGGGACTGCGACCGCGTCCTCGTCGGCGTCGGCTCCGGCGACCGCGCGCTGGTCCGCGCCCTCGACGTCACCCTTACCGGAGCGGCGGACACCGGGCGGGAGTGCGTCGCCGCCGGCGACCCGGCGGAGCGCGCCGCGGCGCTGCGGGACGCGGCGGAGCGCAACCCGCAGGCGGCGCTGGTGCTGCGCGACGTGCTGCGCACCACCGGCGGCATGGACGTCCCGGCGGCGCTGGACGTGGAGTCCTACGCGTACTCGGCGCTGCTCGGCGGGGCGGAGTTCGCGCGGTGGCTGGCCTCCCGCGGGCCGCGGCTGCTGCCGTCCGACGTCCCGGACCCGGTGCTGCTGGCCCGGGACGGGACGTGCTGTCGATCACGCTGAACCGGCCGCAGCGCCGCAACGCCTACGGGCGCCGGCTGCGGGACGCGCTCGTCGACGCCCTCCGCCTCGCGCTGCTCGACGACGGGATCGCCCGCGTGGTCCTGGACGGCGCGGGCCCGGTGTTCTGCTCCGGCGGCGACCTGGACGAGTTCGGCACCGCGCCCGACCTGGCGACGGCGCACTTCGTGCGGACCCGCGCGGGCGCGGCCCGGCCGATCCACCGGCTCGGGAAGCGCATCGAGGTCCGCGTGCAGGGCGCCTGCGTGGGCGCCGGCGTGGAGCTGCCCGCCTTCGCGGGCCGCGTCGTCGCGGCGGCGGACGCGACGTTCCGGCTCCCCGAGGCGGCGATGGGCCTGATCCCCGGCGCGGGCGGGACGGTGTCGCTGCCCCGCCGGATCGGCCGCTGGCGCACCCTGTACCTCGCGCTCGCCGGCGAGCCGATCGACGCGCGCACCGCGCTCGCCTGGGGCCTGGTCGACGACGTCCTGCCGTGAGGGCGGCCGGAACCGCGCCGGAGCGCGTCGGATAACGTCTCGACCGTGCGACCCACCATCTCCGAGCAACCCGAACCGCGCCTGGAAGAGCGGCACTCCGTCCTGGAGCTCCTGGATCTGGAGGAGCTCGACCGGGACCTGTACCGCGGCGCCCTCGTGTTCGACGACCCGTACCCGCTCTACGGCGGGCAGGTCGCGGCGCAGGCGCTGCGCGCGGCGGGCGGCACCGTCCCGGAGGGCCGGCTGCCGCACTCGCTGCACGGCTACTTCCTGCGCGGCGGCGACGCCGCCCGGCCCACGATCTTCCGGGTCGACCGGGACCGCGACGGCCGCTCGTTCTCCGCGCGGCGCGTGGTCGCCCTGCAGGGCGGCGAGGTCATCTTCAACATGTCGGTGTCGTTCCAGCGGCCCGCCGAGGACGAGGACCGCCAGGTGCACCCCGCCCCGGACGCGCCCGGCCCCGAGACGCTGCCCGACGCGGAGATGCCGCGGCTGTTCTCGATGGACAGCCGCGTCCCGCCGCAGCCGTACCCGGCGTCGGACTTCCCGACCCGGCTCTGGTCGCGCTGCGACGAGCCGCTGCCGGACGACGACCTGCTGCACGCGTGCGTGCTGACGTACCTGTCCGACATCTCCTCCGGGCTGACGGCGCTGCACGACGGGACGGCCCGGTCCGGATCCAGCCTCGACCACGCGGTCTGGTTCCACCGGCCCGTCCGGATGGACGACTGGGTGCTCATGGACCTCGTCCCGCTGACCGTCGCCTCGGGGCGCGGCCTGTATTCGGGAACGATCCACACCCGCGGCGGCGCCCTCGTCGCGAGCCTCACCCAGGAGTGCCTGTTCCGCACCCCGCGCGACCGTCCGGCCTCCTGAGCGGGCTACGCTGAGCGCCCCCGGCCGTCGGGCGGGGGCGCAGCCGTCGCAGCCGCCGCAGGAGGAGCGTTGAGCGAGATCGTCGTGTCCCGGCCGCGGCCGGGCGTCACCCGCGTCGAGATGAACCGGCCCGAGCGGCTGAACGCGATGACCTCCGGCATGGTCGAGGGGCTGCACGGGGCGCTGGCGGAGGCGGCCGCGGACCCGGAGTGCCGGGTGGTGGTGCTGACGGGCGCGGGCCGCGGTTTCTGCGCGGGCCTGGACCTGGGCGGGTACGGCGAGCCGGAGGGCGTGGACGGCGCGGGCGCGGTGCAGCGCGGGCTGGCCACGCAACGCCACATCGCGGGGCTGGTGCAGCGGATCCGGCGGTTGCCGCAGCCGGTGGTGGCGGAGGTGAACGGCGCGGCGGCCGGCGGTGGGCTGGCGCTGGTGCTGGCGTCGGACCTGCGGATCGCCTCGACGTCGGCGGTGTTCGCGGTGTCGTTCATGCGGGTCGGGTTCTCGGCGTGCGACATCGGCACGTCGTGGATGCTGCCGCGGCTGGTCGGCGCGGGGCGGGCGCACGAGCTGATGATGACCGCGCGGCGGTTCGACGCCGAGGAGGCGCTGCGGATCGGCATGCTCGCCGACGCCGTCGCGCCCGACGAGCTTTCCGGCCGCGTGGACGGGGCGGTGGACGACCTGCTGTCGATGCCGCCGCTGTCGCTGTCGCTGACCAAGCAGGCGATGTGGCTGTCGCTGGAGATCCCCTCGTTCGACGCGGCCGTCGAGCTGGAGAACCGCCAGCAGGTCCTGACGATGATGACCGCCGACCAGACCGAGGCCATGGCCGCCTACGTGGAGAAGCGCGCCCCCGACTACGGAAACCGCTGACGCGCGGCGCGCCGCCCCGCTGAGGCGGCGCGCCGCGGGCGTTCAGCGCCAGGTGTCGTTCGCGGTGTGCGGGGAGGTGCCGGCGGGCAGCGTCACCGTGCCGCTCCAGGTCGGGTAGCCGGCCGACGACAGCGGGACTGCCTTCGCCGGGTCCCACGACCCCAGCGCGGGCACGTTGCCGGCGCGGTAGACGCTGGTGCCCCAGGTGGTCGTGGCCTGGACGTTGAACGTGTCGGAGACGGTGGAGGCCGGGGGAGTGGTGGTGCCGGTCGTGGCGTCCACGTCGATGGCGACCGCGCCGCCGGCCGGGATCGTGACGGTGGCGGTGCCGTCCGACACCGTCACGGCCGTGCCGTTGCAGCCGCCCGCCTTGGCGCCGCCGGTGATGACGTCGCAGTACACGCCGTCCGGGAGGCCGGTGGTGTAGGCGGCGGTGGACGCGCTGGACGAGGCGTTCAGCCCGATCCAGCCCTTCCCGCCCCGGCCGAACCCGATGACGTTCCCGGCGGTCGCCGTGAAGTCGGAGACGGTCGTGGCGGACGCGGTGGCGTTGTGCCAGCCCACCATTCCCTTCACGCCGGTCGACCGGGTGATGCACTGCCAGCCGGCCGAGCAGTTCGCGTCCGTGACGAAGCCGCCGGCGTCGGCGGGCGGCGACTGCCCGGCCGCCGACCAGGTGAACCCGTCGAACACCGACGGCCTGCCGTACGGGTAGGCGAGCAGGAAGTAGTTCGCCAGCGTGTACGCGGTGCCGCTCTTGTAGCTGAGCGTGCTGCCGTTGCGTTCGGTGTCGTGGTTGGCGACCATCGCGAACGTCCGGTCGCTCGGGGCGTCCAGCGACCAGGACGGGATGCCCGACAGGTTCGACAGCGTGCCGGCGGAGAACTGCGCCTTCAGCCCGTCGGCGTAGGAGAAGCCGATGACGTCGCCGTTCGCGGTGAACGCGGACGGCTTGAGGGCGTCGCCCGCCGAGCCCGGCACGACCTCCTGCGCGATGTAGGGGGCCTTCCCTTCCGCCGTCGTGGGGTGCAGCGCGCTCCTGATGGCGGCGAAGTCGGCCTGCGGGATGTGCTTGGCCGCGTCGATGCGGAACCCGTCGACGCCGAGCCCGATGAGGTCGTTGAGGTATCCGGCGATCGCGCCGCGGACGCGGTCGCTCTGCGTCTTCAGGTCGGACAGGTGGTCCAGCTCGCAGTTCTGGACCTCGGCGGTGTCGTTCCAGTCGTCGATGACGCCGTCGTCGTCGTTGCAGTACCCGTCGCCGGGATGGTGGAAGTCGCCGTACCCGTACGGGACGGCGGGGTAGGCGTAGCCGGACGGGTCGAACGCCGAGCCGCCGTAGGTGGTGGTGAGCGTGTTGTTCGCGCCCGCCATGTGGTTGACGACCGCGTCGGCGTAGACGCGGACGCCCGCGCCGTGGCAGGCGGCGACCATCGCGGCGAACTGCGCGCGGGTGCCGAGCCGGCCGGTCAGGCCGTACGAGACGGGCTGGTAGACCTCCCACCAGGGGTGGGCGCCGTCGCCGCTGGAGGCGAGGCTGACGGACTCGGCGGGCGGGGCGACCTGGACCGCGCCGTACCCGGCGGGCCCGAGGTGGTCGGTGCACGCCCGCGCGACGGAGTTCCAGTTCCATTCCCACAGGTTGGCGGTGACGTCACCCGCGTTGAGGGCCACGGCGGCGTGCGGGGAGGTGGCGTGCGGGGAGTCGGCGCGGGCCGTCCCGGTCAGGGACGGCGCGGCGCCGCAGATCAGGAGGGTGGCGGCGGTGATCAGGGAGCGAGCGGGGCTTCCACGGTGCATGTCGGCGAACTCCTGTCACAGGGCACATGGCGCGTGCCTGAGGGGGTGGGGGACGGCCGTCCGCGAGCACCGTGAGAATGCTCTCTTCTTGCAACCGGGTCAAGGGCTTGCGCAAGGTTTCATGGTTCTTGCAGAAAGTGGGCGGCCGACCCTTACCTTCACTGCCGCTCCCGCCTCAGCCGCCACCCGTCTTCGCCGTGTCCCGGGCGTTCGCGCGCTCCCGCTGCGGCACGACGGTGTACTTCGGATCCTCCGCCGACTGCATCCCGGCGTAGAACACCCCGAACCGCGTGCACGCCGAGCCCGCCAGCAGCGCCGCGCCGCTGAGCGCCGCCGCGATCCGGCTGCGCCCGCCGAGCAGCGCGCCTCCGGCCGCGCCGGCGACCGACAGGATCCGCGCCGCCCGCATGAGCCCGCCGCCCTTGCCCTGCCGGTACGGCTCCGCGACCATCCCGAGCCGGCGCTCCATCAGCTTCGCCGCGGCCACGTCGAGTCCCGCGCCGAGCACGGCGGCGCTGCGCATCGGCGCCGTCTCGGCGACGGGCGCGGCGAGCAGCGCCATCCCGGACGCGGCGGCGGTGGCCGAGCCGACGAACACCAGCGGCATCTCCCGGTAGCCCTCGTGCCAGGCCGGCACCGCCGTGTCGGCGATGAGGACGGCGGTGTAGGTCGCGACCACCGGGCCCAGGGCCGCGGCGCCCACCGTCGCGGCCCTGCCCAGCGGCTTGAAGAGGCCGGTCGCGTCCAGCACGGCGGCGGCGCCGGTCGCCGGCCCGTAGGCCGCCAGCACCCACGACCCCATGCTCATCGGCGAGGTCGGCTTCATCACCCGCAGCATGTTGAAGAACCGCGCGGGACGTCCGAGGTCGTGGATCAGCGCCGCCGCCGATCCCGCGACGGCGGCCAGCGAGGAGATCTTCAGCGCACGCGCGGCGACCGGGCGCCCGGTCAGCTCCGCACCCGCCGCCAGCACCGACCCGGCGCCCGCCAGCCCGCCGAGGAACAGGTAGGCGGCGACGTCGGACGCCTCCCAGACCGGCGCGTTCAGCACGGGCCTGCCGTAGTAGGACGTGAACTCGGCCTCGGGCACCATCGCCCGCTCGCCGCGCCCGCCGCGGCGCCTCCGGCCCCCGCCCTTCCCGGTGCCCTGGCCGATCAGGGCGTCCCGGCCGGCCCGCTGCCCCTCGATCCCGCCCTTGGTGACGTCGGACGTGCTCATCGCCCGCCTCCCCGCCGCCCGTGGAAGGTGAACAGCGCGGCGGCCCCGGCGGCGAGCGCGGCGGCGGCGACGCCCGCGTGCCTCCACATGGCGGGCAGGTCCCGTGTGGTGACGACCGGGTCCGGCGGCAGCCCGTACACCTCCGGCTCGTCGAGCAGCAGGAAGAACGCGCCGTCGCCGCCCACGCCGTCCTCCGGGTCGTGGCCGTACAGCCGGGCGTCCTCGACGCCGATGTCGTGCAGCTGGTCGACCCGGGCGGCGGCGCGTTCGCGCAGCTCGTCCAGCGGGCCGAACTGGATGGAGTCGGTGGGGCACGCCTTGGCGCAGGCCGGTTCGAGGCCGTCGCCGATCCGGTCGTAGCACAGGGTGCACTTCCAGACGCGGCCGTCCTCCTTGCGCTTGTCGATGACCCCGTAGGGGCAGGCGGGCACGCAGTAGCCGCAGCCGTTGCAGATGTCCTCCTGGACGACCACGGTCCCGAACTCGGTGCGGAACAGCGACCCGGTCGGGCACACGTCGAGGCAGGCGGCGTGCGTGCAGTGCTTGCACACGTCGGACGCCATCAGCCAGCGGACGCCGGAGTCGGCGTTGCCCACGGGCTTGTCCTGCTCGATGAACGCGACGTGCCGCCAGGTGTCCGCGCCGAGCCCCTGCGTGTTGTCGTAGGACATCCCGGTGAACTCCAGGCCGTCCTCGGGGACCGCGTTCCACTCCTTGCAGGCGACCTCGCAGGCCTTGCAGCCGATGCACACGGAGGTGTCGGTGAAGAAGCCCATGCGCGGCGGGGCGTCGGGGTACCCGGCGTCCCTGGCGACGTCGGGCTCCGCGCCCGCCAGCAGGTTCCGTCCGACCAGCCCGCTCACCGCGGTCACCTCCAGCCCGTGGACAAGGCGGTGCGACCCTTCCCGCCAGGCGGCCTCCTACACCTCGGCGGCGCGGACGGGCCGGCGCCGCGATGCGACGTAGCCGTGCATTGACGACCTTTCGGGCGGCTGGATAGCGTCGGAAGATCGTCGAGGAGGCTGCGATGGCGGTGGAACCGTCCGGCTACGCCGGCCCGCTGGACCGCACGCTCGGCCTGGTGGTGACCGCGGCGTCCGACCGGGAGGTCGTCGCCGAGATCGAGGTGACCGGCAGGCTCATGCAGGCGTACGGGATCGTCCACGGCGGCGTGTACTGCGCAATCAACGAGACCGTCTGCAGCATGGGCGCCGCGCTCACTGTCGGGCTGGAGCACCAGGTCGTCGGGGTCAGCAACCACACGCGCTTCATCCGCGCCGTCCGGGAGGGCCGGCTGACCGCCCGCGCCCGCCCCGTCGACCGGGTCGACGACCACGTCACCTGGCAGGCGACCATCACCGACGACCGGGACCGCGTGGTCGCCGAGGGCACCGTCAACCTGCTGCGGCTCACCCCGCAGGAGGCGCCGGAGGCCGCGACCGGACGGGCGGCGGGGTCATCGGCGGCGGGTTAGCCGGCGGCCGACCGGCCGGAGGCGGGCCCGCCGGAGGCCGGTCAGTCGGCGGTCATGGCCTTCCAGTGCCGGTCGGCGACCGGCCGCCAGGCGCCGTGCCGCTCGTGGAAGAGCGCGAACGCCTGCGAGCCGCTCCAGTCGTCCGGCAGCAGCTCGGCGGGCAGCGCCGGATCGAGGAACGGGAACCGCCGCCATTCCTGGACGAGCCGGGCGTGCGCGGCGAACGTCCCGGGCTCGTCGGCGGGACGCAGCGCGCGGACCGCGTCGAGGAAGTCCTCGTAGGCCAGCTCGATCTCGTCCAGGTTCCACGCCTGCCGGGCCACGCGCCGCGCCTCGCCGAGGTCGCCGAGGCTCCCGACGAACAGGGTCGAGGTGTCCGCGACGCCGATCTCGGCGAGCACCTCGCGCACCTCGGGCTCGCGCTCGGGATGCGGGCTGACCCACACGCCGGGGGACAGGTTGCCGAGGCCGTTCCAGGACAGCCGGGTCCGCAGCAGGTGCCGCAGCCTCCGGTTCGTCTCCGGGACGGTGGCGAGCACCAGCAGCCACCGCCCGTCCCACTCGCCGCCGGGCCGGCCGAAGCCGTAGATGCGGTCCGTGCCGTCGGTGAGCAGCCGCCGCCCGGCCGGGGTGAGGTGCCAGGCGGTGCGCCGGCCGTGCCGCTCGCCGGAGAGCCAGCCCTCGGTCGCGCTGCGGGCGAGCGCCTGCCGGACGGCCTTCTCCTCCACCCCGACCAGTCCGAGCGCCTCCAGGAACGCGGCCGTCCACACCGGCTCGCCCGCGGGCAGGACGAACTCGCCGAGGACCGTCAGCAGCAGCGAGCGCGCGCTCGCCGCCCCGAGCTCGCGGCGCCGCCGGAAGCGGGGGCCCGCCGCCGGGCCCTCATCGCCGTCCGCCTTCTCCCGCGGGGACGTCCCCGCGTCCGCGGACGTCCCCGCGTCCGCGCCGCCGGTCCGGCTCATCGGCTCTCCCTCCGCGGGCGTCTGCATCCGGTCCCTCATCATTCCACATAACTATTGACTGGCGTTTTGAGACTGTAGAACATATGTGCCACGGTTCACGGCGAGGGGAGCCCCCGATGACCGCTGACGCGGCGACCGGCCAGGCGCGGCCGGACACGTTCAACGCCTCCGATTATCTGCTGCGGGCGGCGCGGGACCCCGAGACGGCCGGCCGGACGGCCCTCACCGGCCCCAACGGCGACCTTACCTACGCCGACCTCGACGCCCTGGCCGGGAACGTCGCCGCCGGGCTGGAGGCGTGGGGGCTGCGTCCCGAGGAGCGGGTCGTGCTCTTCATGGCGGACGGCCCGGCCATGGCGGGCGCGGTCCTCGGCGCGATGCGGCTCGGCGCCGTGCCCGTCCCGGTGTCCACGATGCTGACCGGCGCCGAACTGGCCGCCCTGCTGAACGACGCGCGCGCCCGCGTCCTGATCGTCAGCGACCGGTTCGCCGGGCCCGCCGAGGAGGCCCTCGCGCTCGCGCCGGGCGTCCGGCGCGTCGCGGTCGAGGGCGACGCGGCGCCGCGCGTGCCGGAGGGCGCCCGGCTGAACCGCTTCGCCGACCTCGTCGCGGAGGGCGCGGCGCAGGGCGGGGAGGTCCGCGACCCGTACGCCACCTCCGGCGACTCGAGCGCGCTGTGGCTCTACACGTCGGGGACGACCGGCAAGCCCAAGGGCGCGATGCACCGGCACGCCAACATCCGGCACGTCGTGGAGACCTACGGCCGGCAGGTCCTCGGCATCACCCCGGACGACCGCTGCTACTCGGTCGCCAAGCTGTTCTTCGCGTACGGCATCGGCAACTCGCTGTTCTTCCCGCTCGCCGTCGGCGCCGCGACGATCCTCGACCCGGACCGGCCGACGCCCGCGTCCGTCGCCGAGCGGCTGCGCGAGTACCGGCCCACGCTGTTCTTCGCCGTCCCCACCTTCTACGCCGCGCTGCTCAACGCGGACGTGCCGGCCGACGCGTTCGCGTCGGTGCGGCTCGCGGTGTCGGCGGGCGAGCCGCTGCCCGCCGAGCTGTGCCGCCGCTTCACCGAGCGGTACGGCGTGGAGATCATCGACGGCATCGGCTCCACCGAATGCCTGCACATCTTCCTGTCGAACCGCCCGGGGGAGGTGCGGCCCGGCACCACCGGCGTCGCCGTCCCCGGCTACGAGCTGCGGGTCGTCGACTCCGCCGGCGCCGACGTCCCGCCCGGCACGCCCGGCTCGCTGCTCGTGAAGGGCGAGTCGATCGCCACCGGCTACTGGTGCCGGACGGAGACGACCCGGCAGGTGTTCCAGGGCGCGTGGCTGCGCACCGGCGACACCTACGTGGTGGACGAGGACGGCTACTACACCTGCCTCGGCCGCACCGGCGACATGCTCAAGGCGGGCGGCATCTGGGTGTCGCCCGCCGAGGTGGAGGCGCGGCTCCTGGAGCACCCGGCGGTCGCGATGGTCGCCGTCGTCGGACTGCCGGACGGCGACGGCCTGGACAAGCCGATCGCCTGCGTCGTCCTCGCGGACGGCGCGAAGGCCGAGCCGGAGGAGCTGATCGACTTCTGCCGGGCCGGGCTCGCCGCGTTCAAGCGCCCCCGCGAGGTGCTGATCATGGACGTGCTGCCGACCACGGCCAGCGGGAAGCTGCGCCGCTTCGCCGTCCGCGACCTGGCCGCCGCGCTGCTCGGCCGCGACTGACCCGCGCGCCCCGGGCCCCGCGGCGGCCCGCCGCGCGCCGATATGCTACAAACTCTTGACGTGATGACCGTGTTCTGTGGAGCATGGGAGCAACGGACAGACTGGAGGAGCACCCCATGCACGTCGAGTTCCGGACGGATCCGGCCCGCTACCGGCACTGGAGGGTCGAGGTCGACGGTCCGGTCGCCACGCTGACGATGGACGTCGACGAACAGGGGGGCCTGGTCCCCGGCTACGAGCTGAAGCTCAACTCCTACGACCTCGGCGTGGACATCGAGCTGTACGACGCCGTCCAGCGGCTGCGGTTCGAGCACCCCGGGGTGCGGACGGTGGTGGTGACCAGCGGCAAGGAGAAGATCTTCTGCGCCGGCGCGAACATCCGGATGCTGGCCGCGTCCGAGCACGCGTGGAAGGTGAACTTCTGCAAGTTCACCAACGAGACCCGCAACGGCATCGAGGACGCGACCGCCAACTCGGGCCAGACCTACCTCGCGGCGTGCAACGGCACCGCGTCCGGCGGCGGCTACGAGCTGGCGCTCGCCTGCGACCACATCATGCTCGTGGACGACCGGTCGTCCACCGTCTCGCTGCCCGAGCTGCCGCTGCTCGGCGTGCTGCCCGGCACCGGCGGGCTGACCCGCGTCACCGACAAGCGGCACGTCCGCCGCGACCGCGCCGACTACTTCGCCACCAAGGCCGAGGGGCTCGGCGGCAGGAAGGCCGTCGCGTGGCGGCTGGTCGACGAGGCCGTGTCCCGCACCGCGTGGGACACGACCGTCGCGGAACGCGCCCGCGAGCTCGCCGCCCGCTCGACCCGTCCCGCCGCCGCGCGCGGCGTCGCGCTCACCCCGCTTGACAAGACCCGCACCGGCGACGAGATCGCCTACCGGTACGTGACGGCGAAGCTCGACCGCGAGGCCGCCGCCGTCGAGATCACCGTCAACGGCCCGGCCGCCGACGCCCCCGAGGACATCGCCGGCGTCCACGCCCAGGGCGCGGAGCTCTGGACGCTCGCGACGACCCGCGAGCTGGACGACCTGATCCTCGACCTGCGCACCAACGAGCCGTCCCTCGGCACCTGGATCCTCCGCACCGCCGGCGACCCGCTGAAGGTCCTCGACCACGACCGCCTGCTGCTCGACAACGCCGCCGACTGGCTCGCCAACGAGATCGTCCTGTACCTCAAGCGGACCCTGAAGCGCCTCGACGTCACCAGCCGCAGCCTCATCGCGCTGATCGAGCCCGGCAGCTGCTTCGCCGGCTCCCTCCTGGAGCTCGCGCTCGCCGCCGACCGCTCCTACCAGCTGGAAGGCGTCTTCGAGGACGTCGACCCGGACGCCGAGCCCGCCACCGTCGCCGTCGACGCGATGAACCTCGGGCCCCTCCCGATGGGCAACGGCCTCACCCGCCTGGAGACCCGCTTCCTCGGCGACGACGAGGGCCTGGCCGCCGTCCGCGACGCCGCCGCCAAGCCCCTCGATGCCGGCGACGCCGAACGCCTCGGCCTGGTCACCTTCGCGCCCGACGACATCGACTGGGACGAGGAGGTCCGCATCGCCGTCGAGGAGCGCGCGGGATTCTCGCCCGACGCCCTCACCGGCCTGGAGGCCAACTACCGCTTCCCCGGCCCCGAGACCCTGGAGACCAAGATCTTCGGCCGGCTCACCGCCTGGCAGAACTGGATCTTCAACCGGCCGAACGCGTCCGGCCCGGACGGCGCGCTGCGCCGCTACGGCACCGGACGGCGCGCCGACTTCGACCGAAAGCGAGTCTGAGCATGCCCGTCTCCGCGGACTACTCCGAGAAGATCCCCAACAACGTCGACCTGCACGAGGACCGGCGCCTGCAGCGGGCTCTGGAGTCGTGGCAGCCGAACTTCCTGTCCTGGTGGGAGTCGATGGGCCCGACCCTGCCCACCCAGGACGTCTACCTGCGCACCGCCGTCAACGTCGGCCGCGAGGGCTGGGCGCACTTCGGGCACGTCGCCATGAAGGACTACCGCTGGGGCATCTTCCTCGCCGAACGCGACGGCGACCGCCGCATCGGCTTCGGCGCGCACAAGGGCGAGCCCGCCTGGCAGAAGGTCCCCGGCGAGTACCGCGCCGAACTGCAGCGGCTCATCGTCATCCAGGGCGACACCGAACCCGCGTCCGTCGAGCAGCAGCGCAACCTCGGCGCCACCGCCCCGAGCCTCTACGACCTGCGGAACCTGTTCCAGGTGAACGTCGAGGAGGGCCGCCACCTGTGGGCGATGGTGTACCTCCTGCACGCCTTCTTCGGACGCGAGGGCCGCGAGGAGGCCGAGCAGCTGCTGCACCGCAACTCCGGCAGCGAGGAGTCGCCGCGCATCCTCGGCGCCTTCAACGAGGAGACGCCCGACTGGCTCTCCTTCTTCATGTTCACCTACTTCACCGACCGGGACGGCAAGTACCAGCTCGGCACCCTCAAGGAGTCGGGCTTCGACCCGCTGTCGCGCACCTGCGAGTTCATGCTCAAGGAGGAGGCCCACCACATGATGGTGGGCACCACCGGCATCGACCGCGTCGTCGAGCGCACCGCGCAGCTGATGATCGAGCACGACACCGACGACGTCGCCCCCTACGGCGCGATCCCGCTGGACATGGTCCAGAAGTACCTGAACTTCCACTACTCGGTGTCGCTCGACCTGTTCGGCTCCGAGACGTCCAGCAACGTCGCCAACTACTACACCGCCGGGCTCAAGGGCCGCTGGATGGAGAGCCGCCGCAAGGACGACCACCGCCTCACCGACGACTCCATCATGGTGGACGCCCTCGTCGACGGCGAGATCGGCCGGACCGAGGTCGCCGCCCTCGTCGGCCTCAACACCGACCTGCGCCGCGAGTACGTCTCCGACTGCCAGAGCGGCGTCAACCGCTGGAACCGCATCCTCGCCGACGCCGGGCTCCCGCAGCGCCTCTACCTCCCCAGCGTCGCCTTCAACCGCAAGGTCGGCGCCTTCGCCGGCATCGAGGCCACCCCGCGGGGCGAGCGCCTCACCGCCGACGAATGGGAGGCCCGCAAGGGCGCCTGGCTGCCGACCGAGGTCGACAAGACGCACGTCCGCTCCCTCATGCGGCCGGTGTACGAGCGCGGCAAGATCGCCTCCTGGATCGCCCCGCCCCGCAACGGCATCAACGGCCAGCCCTTCGACTACGAGTACGTTCGGCTCGCTTGACCCATTTTTCCAGGGGGGCGACCCCCTGGAACCCCCGTTGCGACTGGCGGGCTGTTTCCCCGCTCCGCTGGCGCTCCGCGGCGAAACAGCCCGCCAGTCGTCGGGCAGGCCCGCTGCGCTCGCTGGCGCTCGCTCCGCGTGCCTGCCCGTGTCTTCCCAGGGGGGCGACCCCCTGGAACCCCCGTCACGGTCGGGAGGCCGTTTCCCGCTCCGCTAGAGCTCCGCGTGAAACGGCCTCCCGACCGGCGGGCAGGCCCGCTGCGCTCGCTGGGGCTCGCTCCGCGTGCCTGCCCGTGAGCGGGGGCTGGGGTCTGGCCCTCCGTGCGTTTGTTCAGCCGGAAGTTCGGTCAGGCTCGTTGGACGCGGAGGGGGAGGGACTTCCAGGCGCGGAGGGTGTTGTTGTGGTGGCGGATCGGCGTTCCGGCCGGTTCGATGCGGACCGCGCGGCGGGCCAGGGCCGTCAGGAGGGCCTCGGACTCCAGGCGGGCCACGTGCTGGCCGACGCACTGGTGCAGGCCCATGCCGAAGCCGACGTGGCCGGACGGGTCGCGCGACAGGTCGAACGCGTCCGGGGCGTGCCAGCGGCGCGGGTCGCGGTTGGCGGCGCCGAGGAACATGAGGATCTTGCGGCCGTCCGGGATCACCGCGCCGCCGATCTCCTGGTCGCCCACGGCCGTCCGGAAGAACGTCTGGACGGGCGACTGCCACCGGACGGCCTCGTCGAACGCGGTGCGGGCCAGGTGCGGTTCGGCGCGGAGGCTCCGCCACTGGCCGGGGTTCACCGCGAAGGCGTAGAGGACGGCGGCGAGGCCGTGGACGGTCGTGTCGACGCCCGCCGACAGCAGCGACCGCACGATCAGCGGGGCCTGCTCGGGCGTGATGTCGCCCCGGTCGGCCGCCGCCCAGATCTGCGCGCCGAACCCGTCGGGTGACAGCCGGTCGCGTGCGCACTGGGCGTTCACCCAGCCCGACACGTCGGTCATGCGGGGGCGGCCCTGCACGACGAGGTCGTTCTCCGGGCCGAACGTGTTGAACAGGTGGTCGCCGTAGGGGAGGAGGTTCTCGCGCCCGTCGCGTCCGAGGCCGACGGCGTCGGGGAAGACGCGGAGCGGGAACGCCTCCGCCAGGCGCGGCACGGCGTCGAACTCGGCGTCGGACAGGACCTCGTCGACGAGCCGCTCGGCGTCGGCGAACCAGCCGTCGCGCAGGCGCCGCAGCGCGCGCGGGCCGAGGACCTTGGCGAGGACGGCGCGCGGCGCGTCGTGGCGCGGCGGGTCGGCCTCCAGCAGCAGGCTCGGCGGCCGCCACGGCCTCTCGTGCCGGAAGTTGCTGAGCCCCACGCCCGCGGCGGACTGGAGGCCCTGCCAGTCGGTCAGCGCGGCGTGCACGTGCTCGTAGCGGGCCAGCGCGAACACGTCGTACCTGGTCAGATAGGTGACGGGACCGGCCTCCCGCAGCGCCTCGTGCAGCGGCAGCGGGTCTTCGAGGTGCTCGTGCCCGAACGGGTCGGCGTCGATCGCGGGCGGAGCCTGCACGGTGCTCATGGCGTTTCCTCTCACAGGTCCAGGACGAGGCGTTCGCTGCGTGACCGGGAGACGCACACGAACATGCAGTCGCCGGCCTCCCGCTCGTCGTCGTCGAGGATCGAGTCGCGGTGGTCGGGCACACCGTCGAGGACGGCGGTCTCGCACGTCCCGCACAGCCCCTGGCGGCAGGACGACAGCACGCTCGCCCCGGCGGCGCCGGCGGCGTCCAGCACCGACCGGCCCGGCGGGACCGCGACCGTCACCCCGGTGCGGCGCAGTTCCAGCTCGAACGGCTCGTCGCGGACGGCGCCGCTCTCGCGGGCGGCGAACCGCTCGGTGCGCAGCAGCCCGCGCCGCCAGCCCGCGCAGCGCTCCTCCACCGCCTCCAGGAGCGGTGCCGGGCCGCAGCAGTAGACCTTGGTGGCCGGGTCCTCGCCGGGCAGCCACGCGCGCAGGTCGAGAAGGCCCTGCTCGTCCTGCGGGACGACGGCGACCTTCGCGCCGTACGGTTCCAGTTCGTCCAGGAACGCCATCGACGCCCGCGACCGGCCGCCGTAGAGCAGCCGCCAGTCCGCGCCGAGCATCTCCGCCTGCCGCACCATCGGCAGCAGCGGCGTGATCCCGATCCCGCCCGCGATGAACAGGTACCGGTCCGACGGGACGAGCCGGAAGGCGTTGCGCGGCCCGCCGATCCCGACCGGGTCGCCGACGCCGAGCTCGTCGTGGACGAACGCCGACCCGCCGCGCCCGCCGGGCTCCCGGAGCACCCCGACCCGGTACGTCCGCGCGTCCCAGCGGTCGCCGCAGAGCGAGTACTGCCTGGTCAGGCCGTTCGGGAGGATCAGGTCGACGTGCGCGCCCGGCGCCCAGTCCGGCAGCCGGCCGCCGTCGGGACGGGCGAGCGTCAGCGTCACGACGCCGTCGGCCGCCCGGTCCTTGGCGGCGACGCGGAGTTCGAGGGCCGTGTCCGCCATGGGGCCTCCTCAAGGTCCGGATACGGCCTCGAGAATCGCCTCCGGCGCGGCGCCCCGGCCACGGCCTTCTCATCTGATGAGAGACGAATGCGCCTCCGCTCACGGCGCGCCGGCGCCCAGGGCCCGTGAGATGCCCCGCGCCGCCGCCTTCAGCGCGGGGATCGGCGCCCGCGCGTTGCCGTCGTTGGGGACGACGACCGACAGCGACGCGATGACCTCGCCGCCCGCTCCGCGGACCGGCACGGCGATGCCGGTCGCGCGCTCGTCGATGTGGCCGGGACAGAACGCGACGCCGCCGCGGCGCACGTCGGCGAGCAGCGCGCGCAGCCGGCGCGGGTCCACCACGGTGCCCGGCGTGAACGCGGCGAGGTCCCCGGCGAGCACGTCCTCCCGCACCTCGGCCGGGGCGTGCGCAAGCAGCACCAGGCCGCTGGACGAGGCGTGCAGCGGCAGCCGCCCCGCGATCCGCGTCACGTTGATCACCGCGTTCGGCATCGACAGCCGCTCCACGAACAGCACCTCGCGGCCGTCGAGGACCCCGAGTTGGGTGTGGTGGCCGGTCACCGCGTGCAGGTCCTCCATGAACGGCATCGCGGACTCGCGCAGCCCTAGCGTCGGCGCGGCCCGCGACGCCAGCTCCCACATGCGCATGCCGACCCGGACGCGGCGCCGCTCGTCGCGCGCCAGCAGCCCGTGCCGCACCAGCTCCTCGACGAGCCGCGACGCGGTCGCGACGTGCAGGCCGGTGCGCCGCGCGATCTCCGACACCGACAGCGACGGATGGTCGGGATCGAACGCGTCGAAGATCCGGACCGCCCTGGTCAGGACGGAGTCACGTACCACCCGGCCATTGTCCCGCAGGCGGTCCGGGTCAGGTCGCCGCCGCCCCGGGGGGAGCCGGGAACAGCCGCAGCCAGGCCGTGGCGGTACCGCCGTCCTTCGCCCCGCGCACCTCGACGGGTTCGAAGCCCGGGGCGGTCCCGCCCGCCGCGCGGTGCACGAGCGGCGAGACGATCACCCCGAGCACGGCCGCGCCCGGCGACAGCCGCCGCCGCAGCACGTCCGCGTCCAGCAGCCGGGCGGCGCGGCCCAGCACCGCCCCCGTGATCCCGCCCGGCCCCGCGTGCACCGGGCCGGTGTCCACCGCGACCCGCACCTGGAACCGCCGGGGCGCGTCCGCCCCGCCGTCGTGCCGGGCGATGCGGTCGGCGAGCGCCCTGGCCAGCGGGCCCGCGGGCGCCGCGGCGGGAACGCCCGGCGGGATGACGAGCAGCGCGCCGTCCCCGCGGTCCTCGTGATGGCACGCCGCCCACGGGATCCCGGCGGCGGCGAACGCGTCCTCCAGCGACCGGAACAGGACGCTGCGGATGGCCGCGCGGTCCGACTCGGTCCGCTCCGGCGAGCCGAAGCCCACCACGTCGGCGAACAGCACCGTGCAGTCCTGGCCGGTCAGGAAGGGGGCGCCGGACGGCGGGCCCGGGGGCGCGCCCGCCTCGGTGAGGCGTTCCAGCCGGTCCGGGGCGAGGACGTCGATCGTCGCGGACCCGGCGCGGACGAGGCCCTCGCCGTCCCACCGGGCGAGCACGCTGTCGACGGCCGCCGGCGACGACGACGTCCAGCCGGCCAGTTCCCCGCCCGTCACCGGGAGCGTGCGGCCCCGCGCCCGCGACAGCGTGGTGAACAGAGCGGCCAGCCGCCGCTGGGTGTCGGCCAGCTCCGTGCTCGTCGCGCGGCCGGCCTCCTCGGCGGCGCGGTCGTACGCCTGCTTCTCCAGGACGGACTGCACGCCCGGACGGCTCTCCACCAGCGGCCGGAAGTCCTCCGCCGCGACGACGAGGGCCCGCACCGTGTCCAGCGCGATGACCGTGGCGGACCAGGTGTCGTCGGCGAACAGCGCCCGCTCGCCGACGAGGTCGCCGGGACCGCGGACGGCGACGATCCGCTCCTCGCCCGCCCGGTCGACGCGGACCTTCGTCCAGCCGGACCGGAGGACGACGACGTAGTCGGCCGTGTGCCCCTGCCGCAGGATCGGCGTGCCGGGACCGTAGGTGCGCGGGCGCGCGGCGGCGCGGACGGCGCGCCGGTCGTCGGGGGCGAGCGCGTGCCAGAAGCTGTCCCGCTGCTCGGCGGCCGCGGCGTCGCGGTCCCGCGCCCCGGCGGCCGACGCCGCCCGTGCGCGCGCGAGCTCCACCAGCGGTGCGGCGAACAGGGCGAGCACCGCGAGCGTGAGGGCGGCGACCAGCGCGGCGGCGAGCGTCCCCGTCGCGGCGGCGGCCCACGCCGTGCACACCGCGCCGAGGACGCCGACCACCACCAGGCCCCACACGAGAGCGCGGCCTGCGGCGGGCCCGCCCGCCGAGACCGGCGGCGGACCCGCCGCGGCGAAGGCCGGGGAGGCGTCGGAGAACGCCTCCAGCAGGCGGCGGCCGGGCCCGCGCCCGACGGCGGGCTCCCCGGCGGGCACGGCGGCGGCCCGCCGGGCGGCGGTGCCGCCCGGACCGTCGGAGAAGGCCTCCAGCAGCCGCCGCCAGGCACGGTCAGGACTCGGCATTGCGTCCCCCAGTCAGTCCGGCCCGGTCAGGCCCGTCGTCGTCCTCGTGGCCGCCGTCCTCGCCGGCCTCGTCGACGCGCCCGGGCGGGAAGGCCAGCAGCGCGTACCGGCCGAGCTTGGCCAGGACCGCCGGGGCCCCCGCGCCGAGCGCGAACGCCGCCCAGGGCGCGGTGATCATGTCGCTGGCGGCGGCGGCGGAGGTCACCATCGCGGCGAGCATGCAGTGCAGCGCGCAGGCGAACAGGTAGTACCCGCCGCCCGGCCCGCCGGGGTACTTCCACGGCGGCCGCGCGACGCGCCGGTTCGCCTCCAGGAAGGCCAGCGTGCGGTTCGCCACGGATCCCATGAGTCCCCACAGGACGAACTGCCACATGCTCCGACGCTAGGCGCCCACGCGGGGACGGACTGTGACACGTCGTACAGAACGGGAACTCCGTCCAGAGACAGGCGGACTCAGCGGGCGAGGTGGCGGGAGATCACCAGGCGCTGGATCTGGTTGGTGCCCTCGAAGATCTGCATGACCTTGGCCTCGCGCATGAAGCGCTCCACCGGGAAGTCGCGGGTGTAGCCGGCGCCGCCGAGGACCTGGACGGCGTCGGTGGTCACCTTCATCGCGTTGTCGGTGGCGACCAGCTTGGCGATGGACGCCTCGCGGCCGTAGGGGCGGCCGGCGTCCTTCAGCCGGGCGGCCGCCAGGTAGGTGGCGCGGGCCGACTCGACCGCGGCGGCCATGTCGGCGAGGACGAACGCCAGGCCCTGGTGGTCGATGATCGGCCTGCCGAACGCCTCGCGCTCCTTGGCGTAGGCGACCGCGTGGTCGAGGGCGCCCTGGGCGAGGCCGGTGGCGACGGCGGCGATGCCGAGGCGGCCCGCGTCCAGGCCGGCGAGCGCGATGGACAGGCCCTGCCCCTCGCGGCCGATGAGGTGGTCCGCGGGGATCCGCGCGTCGACCAGCCGGACGGTCGCGGTGGTGGAGCCCATCAGGCCCATCTTGTCCTCGGGCTGGTCGAACTCCAGGCCGGGGGTGTCCGCCGGGACGTGGAAGCAGGAGATGCCGCGCGAGCCCTCGTCGGAGGTGCGGGCCATGACGGTGTAGAAGTCGGCCTTGCCGCCGTGGGTCGTCCACGCCTTGGCGCCGTTGAGGACGTAGGAGTCGCCGTCCCGGACGGCCTTGGCGCGCATCGCGGCCGGGTCGGACCCGGCGTGCGCCTCCGACAGGCAGTACGCGCCGAGCCGCTCGCCCGACAGCATGTCCGGCAGCCACCGCGCGCGCTGCTCGTCGGAGCCGAACGCGAACAGCGGGAAGCAGGACAGCGCGTGCACGCTGACGCCGACCCCGACGCTGGCCCACACCGCGCCGATCTCCTCCAGCACCTGCAGGTAGATCTCGTACGGCTGGTCGCCGCCGCCGAACTCCTCGGGGTAGGGGAGCGTGAGCAGGCCCGCCCGGCCGAGCGTGGTGAACGCGTCGCGGGGGAAGGCGCCGGCGCGCTCGGCGTCCGCGACGCGCGGCGCCAGCTCCTTGGCGGCGATCTCGCGGGTGAGCGCGAGGAGGTCCTCGGACTCGGACGTGGGCAGGTGCCGGGTGGCGGGCATGCGCGACTCCTTTCGCCACCTGCACGGT
Source organism: Actinomadura nitritigenes (assembly GCF_017573545.1). Lineage (GTDB taxonomy): Bacteria > Actinomycetota > Actinomycetes > Streptosporangiales > Streptosporangiaceae > Spirillospora > Spirillospora nitritigenes. The sequence goes on from NZ_JAGEOK010000018.1 coordinate 125,465, forward strand.
ACCAGAACGGGTACCGAGGAACCCTTTTTGGTACTGTCACGGGATGACGGAGACCCGGGCGGCGCGGCGGCGCGCGGAGCTGGTCGACCGGCTCATCGAGGTGTTCCTCGACCGGGGGTTCGCCGAGCTGAGCGTCGCCGAGCTGGCGGCCGTCCTGCACTGCTCCAAGAGCACCCTGTACGCCGTCGCGGCCAGCCGCGAGCAGATCATCGTGACCGTGGTGCGGGCGTTCTTCCGCCGCGCCACCGAGCGCGTCGAGGCGGTCGTGGACGCGAGCGCCGCGCCCCGCGAGCGGGTCGGCGCCTACCTGCGGGCCATCTCCGCCGAGCTCGCGCCCGCCTCGCCCGCCTTCTTCGCCGACCTGGACGCCTTCGCCCCCGCCCGCGAGATCTACAAGCGCAACACCCTGATCGCCGCGCGGCGCGTGCAGGAGCTCGTCCGCGAGGCCGCGCCCGGCGCGGACGCCGCGTTCGTCGGCGCCGTCGCCGGCCAGGTGATGGAGTCGATCCACCGGGGCGAGATCAAGGCGCAGACGGGCCTGGACGACTCCGCCGCCTACGCGGCGCTCGCCTCCCTCATCGTCGCCCGGACGACCGCCTGATCAGGCCGTCGCCGACTGCAGGGCGTGCTCGACCAGCCGGATCAGGACGTTCTTGGCCGAGTCGTAGTGCCGGACGTCGCACAGCACGACCGGGACGTCCGGGTCGAGGTCGAGGGCGTCGGCGATCTGCTCGGGGGTGTAGCGGCGCGCGCCCTCGAAGACGTTCGCCGCGACGACGAACGGGATCCCCCGGTTCTCGAAGAAGTCGATGGAGGCGAAGCTCGTCGGCAGCCGCCGCGTGTCGACCAGCACGATCGCGCCGACGGCGCCGTAGGCGATCTGGTCCCACATGAACCAGAACCGCTCCTGCCCCGGCGTGCCGAACAGGTACAGCCGGACGCCGCCGGTGAAGGTGAGCCGGCCGAAGTCCATGGCGACGGTCGTGGTGGTCTTGCGCTCGACGCCGCCGAGGTCGTCCACGCCGACGGACGCGTCGGTGAGGACCTCCTCGGTGCGCAGCGGGCGGATCTCGCTGACCGCGCCGACGAGGGTCGTCTTGCCGACGCCGAACCCCCCCGCCACCAGGATCTTCAGCGTGTGCGCGGGGAGGTCCTCGGCGGGCGCGGTGGGGTCATAGGCGGCGGAGTTCATCGAGCACTCTCATCAGGATCTTCGGGTCGGGACGGCCGGTGCCCTGCCGGGACGGACCGGCCTGCGGGACTTCTTCGACGAGGCCGTAGTGGTGCAGGTCCGTCAGCAGGATCTGCACGACCCGCAGCGGCAGGTCGGTGTCGGAGGCCAGGTCGGCGGGGGTGGAGGGGCGTTGGCACAGCTCGAGCAGCCGCCGCTGCTCGCGCGACAGCCACACCCGCTCGCCGGGCGTGCGGCCGGTCGCGACGAGCAGCGTGACCATGTCGACGGCGATCCCGTGGGGACGGGTGCGTCCGCGCGTCACCGCGTAGGGACGCACGATCGGGCCGGCGTCCGCGCCGACCCAGCGCTCTCTCGGAGTCTCCACGGCCGGCTCAGCCCGGGGCGCCGGCCTGCGACGGGTCGGCCGCGTCCTGCGCCCGCGGCGCCGTGCCCAGCTGGCGCCGCACCCGTTTGATCAGCATGGTGGTCTCGTAGGCGACCAGCCCGGCGTTGCCGCCCGCGTCGCTCAGCACCGCCAGGCAGCTCCCGTTGCCGGCCGGCATCACGAAGAACAGCAGCCCGTCCAGCTCGACGACGGTCTGCCGGACCTGCTTGGCCTGGAAGTGCTCGCGGGCGCCGTTGGCCAGGCTGTGGAAGCCCGACGACAGCGCGGCGAGGAACTCGGCGTCCTTGCGGGTGACCCCGCCGGAGGCGCCCATGACCAGCCCGTCCCGCGACAGCAGCACGGCCTGGTGGACCTCTCCGACCCGCTCGACCAGATCGTCCAGCAGCCAGTCCAGCTCTCCGGTGGCGTGGCCCTGCTGCGTCATCCCTGCCCCCATTCATCGCGTGGATCGCGATCGTCCGGATCGTCGTCGTCCCTGCCCCGAAGCCATCCCGACTGTAGCGATGACATCAGGTCCCGGTTGACCTCCGGGCTCGGCTCCTCGTACTCCTCGGCCGGCCCGTCCCACGCCCCGCCGGGGTCGGCGGGTCTCGGCGCGGGCCGCGCGCGCAGCTGCGGCGCCATGTTGCGCTGCCGCACCCGGCGGGGGAGCCGGCCCGTCACCTCGCTCGACTCGGCCGCGACCGCCTCCGGGTCCGCGGCGGACGGCCCCGCCCGGCCGCCGCTCGGCTCGTGCGGCTCCTGACCGGCCGGTCCGGCGGGCGGCTCGCCGGGCGCCGGGTACGCCGGGCCCGGCAGCGCGGGACGCCCCGGACGGGCCAGGCCGCGCGGCGCCCCCGTGGCGGACCCGACCGGGTGCGCGACCAGCGGCGGCTCGGCGCCGCTGAGCAGCTCGTGCGGCTCGTCCAGCACCACCAGCGAGTGCGGGACGAGCACGATCGCGGTCGTCCCGCCGTACGGGGACGGCTGCAGCGACACGCCGATGCCGTGCCGGTCGGCGAGCCGCGCGACGACGAACAGCCCGAGCCGCTCGGTGTCGACCAGGTCGAACTCCACGGTGCTGGACAGCCGCCGGTTCAGCTCGTCGCGCTCGTCCGGGTCGAGCCCGACGCCGCGGTCGACGATCTCGACGGCCAGCCCGTTCGCCACCGTGTCGAGCTTGACGGTGACCTCGGTGGTCGGCGGGGAGAACGACGCGGCGTTCTCGATCAGCTCGGCGAGCAGGTGGATCACGTCGGCGACGACGGTGCCGGTCACCGCGGCCGACGACGCGCCGGTCACCTCGACCCGGGTGTAGTCCTCGACCTCGGCGATCGCCGCGCGGATGACGTCCTCGGCGGACACGGGGTGGTCCCAGGCGCGGACGGTCGGCGACCCGGACAGGATGACCAGGCCCTCGGCGTGCCGGCGCATGCGGGTGGTGAGGTGGTCCAGCCGGAACAGGTCGTCCAGCTCCTCGGGGCTGGCGGCGCGGCGCTCCATCTGGTCCAGCAGCCGGAGCTGGCGGTGCAGCAGCGACTGGCTCCGCCACGACAGGTTGACGAACACCCGGTTGATGGCGGCGCGCAGGTCGGCCTCGCCGACCGCGGTGCTCACCGCGGTCCGCTGGACGGCGTCGAACGCCTCGCCGACGAGCGCGATCTCGCGGGTGCCGCCGATGACCGGCGGCGGCGCCTCGGCCTCGACGTCGACGGCGTCGCCGCGCCGCAGCCGGGCCACTACCCGAGGCAGCCGCTCGTGCGCCAGCTCCTGCGCGGTCCGCTGCAGGTGCCGCAGCTCCTCGGTGAGGCGGCGGGCGAACAGCAGCGACAGGACCACCGAGGCCGCCACGGCCAGCAGCCCGAGCCCGCCGATCAGGTAGAAGGTGAGCATGATCCGGCGGCCGGCGGGCTTGACGTCCTTGTTGCTCACCTGGTCGCCGGCCTTCGCCGCGGCCTGGAGCCAGACCGGCGACAGCGCCGCGATCGTGGTGCGCCACTCGCGCTGGGACGGGGCGAACCCGTTGTCGACCACGGCGTTCTCGAGCGCCGTGTAGGCGGTGTACTGCGACGAGTTCGCCAGGCCGTCCATGATCCTGGCGATCGGGCCGTTCCCGGCGGCGCGGCCGAGCTCGAAGAACTGGGCGCGGGTGCTCGCCCAGCCGGCGAACGTGGTCCGTTCGTCGGAGCCCAGCGTGCCGCGCTGCAGCCCGGACACGAGGTCGGCCTCGCGCAGCATGAACTCGCGCGCCCAGTAGTTGTCCAGCAGCGCGTTGGTCTGCTGGTACACCGTGACGGCGTTGACGCTGACCAGCGTGGTGAGCACCCGGATCGTGCCGTCGATGATCTTGCTGTAGCCGCCGATCGCCCCGAGCGGGGTGGTGCCGTCGACGCGGATCTGCGCGCGCAGCGAGTCCAGCGCGTCGAACGCGCCGCTGAGCGTGCGGACGCGCCGCTCGACGGCGTCGTCCATGGCGTCCGCGGCGCCGGAGGAGAAGGCCGACTTGCGGAACGCCGCGACCATCGCGTCCGTCCGGGCCGCCTGCCCCTGGAACCGCGTCTCGTTCGCGGCCTTCGGGTGGGCCAGCGACGCGACGGCCGCGGAGCGCTCCTGCTGCATCGCCTCGATGACGGTGGTGGCGGGCAGCCCGACCTTGTCGTAGACCGTCGCGAAGTCGTACCGCTCGAAGGCGTTCGACAGCGTGACGCCGGTCGGGACGAGCCACAGGACCAGCAGCGAGGCCAGCGGGACGGCCAGCAGCAGCGCGATCCGGCGCCTGATGCTGCGGGTGCGCGGCCGGCCGGTCCGGATGCCCGGACGCCGCGGCGTCGCGGGCGCCTGGTCGGGTCGCGTCACCGGTTCACTCCCTGTGTCGTGCGTCGTGGAGCTCGCTCCGTCGCCGAGCTGCAAAGGCCCGCAGCATACTGAGTCGGATTTATCGCTGACCAGGGGTATCAACTGTTATTTATCGGATGTGTACACGTGGTGACCTCGACATCGGCGCGGAAATGGGCGGAAACGGGGGAGCGCGGGCGGCGCTGGCCGCTTCCGGCAACGGCCGCGGATTGGCAACTCTCGATCTTGTTGGAGGTAAGCCCACATGTCACGCTTCGTGGAATTCGACGACGGCTCGCCGCACGCCGCCGAAAGGCCGACGGGGTCAGGGCTTGCGGGCGACGCCGACCAGGAACCAGAAGCGGGACGGGTCGTCCGGCACGTCGTCCGGCGAGTCGGGGCGCCACAGCGGGCCGTGCACGAGACCGGGCTCGACCAGGTCGAAGCCGGTGAAGAAGGCGCCGATCTCCTCGGCGGTGCGCAGCGTCGGCTCGCCCTGCGCCACGGCCCGCCGGTACACCTTCGCGACCGCCTCGCCGGTCTCCCGCTTGTGCGTGCCGTGGCTGACGGCGAGGTGGCTGCCGGGCGCCAGCGGCGCGGTCAGCTCGGCCAGCACGCCGCCCGGGTCCTGCGCGTCGGTGACGAAGTGCAGGACGGCCACCAGCAGCAGCCCCACCGGCTCGTCGAAATCGATCATCTTCCGCACGGTCGGGTGGCCGAGGACGTCCGCCGGGCGGGTCAGGTCCGCCTGGATCACGGCGGCGTTCGGGTCGCCGTCCAGCAGGGCGGTGCTGTGCGCGACCGCCACCGGGTCGCGGTCGACGTAGACGACCCGCGCCGCCGGGTCCACCCGGCGGACGATCTCGTGCACGTTGCCCTGCGTGGGGATGCCCGAGCCGATGTCGAGGAACTGCCGGACGCCGGCCTCGGCGGCGAGGTACCGGACCGCCCGCACGAGGAACGCCCGGTTCGCCGCCGCGATCGCGCGGGCCTGCGGCTCGATGGCCTCCAGCGTCCGGGCGATGTCGCGGTCGGCGGAGAAGTTGTGCGCGCCGCCCAGCAGGTAGTCGTACACGCGCGCGACGCTCGCCTGGCTCGGGTCGATGCCGGTCGCCCAGTCCGGGTCGTTCAACGGGTCCCCTCTCGTCGTGCGGTCGCGCGCCCGCGCCGGTCAGGTGCCGGTCCGGACGAGCATCACGGTGACGTCGTCGTGGTTCGGCGGGACGACCAGCTTCGCCACGACGTCGGCGCAGGCGTCCTCCAGCGGGTCCGCCCGGCCCGCGAGCGCGGACCGCAGCGCCGCGATCCCGGCCTCCAGGTCGCGGGTGCGGGTCTCGATCAGCCCGTCGGTGTAGAGCACCAGGGTGGACCCGTCGGGGACCGCCACCCGGGTGTTCTCGTAGTCGGCGCCGTCCAGGCCGAGCGGCAGGCCCGGCGGCAGGTCGAGGACGTCGCAGCCGCCGTCCGGGTGCAGCAGGATCGGCGGCGGATGCCCGGCGCGGCAGATCTCGGCGGTGCCCGCGGCGGGGTCGAGGACGGCGCACGCGCAGGTCGCGAACTGGACGGGCCCGATGTCGGGCGCGATGCGGTCCAGCCAGGTGAGGATCTGCGCCGGGTCCTTCCCGAGCATCGCCAGCGTGCGCGCGGCGGCGCGCAGCTGCACCATGGCCGCGGCGGCGGCCGAGCCGTGGCCCATGGCGTCGCCGATGACGAGCGCGAGCCGCCCGGCGGGCAGCGGGACGACGTCGCACCAGTCGCCGCCGACGAGGTTGGCCCGCCCGGCGGGCACGGACCGGTGCGCGACCCGCACGCCCGGGACGGCGCCCGGCGGCAGCGGCAGCAGCCCCGCCTGCAGCGTCCGCGCCGCCGCGTGCTCGCGCTGGTAGCGGCGCGCGCCGTCCAGGCAGCGTGCGGTGAGGGCGGCCAGTTCGCTCGCCAGCGCGGCGTCGGCGTCGGTGAACGGCCCCGCCGCCGACCCGCGCGCGAACCCGACGAGCCCGAGCACGGCCTCGCCCGTCCGCAGCGGGACGAGCAGGAAGTCCGCCAGGTCGGCGAGCCGCTCGCGGGCCGGGCGCGGCGGCGGCACCCGCGGCTCGAGGACGAGGTGCCGGTCCGGCTCGCCGAACCGCTGCGGCGCCCCGTCGGCGATGCAGGCGGCGTAGGCGCTGCCGGCCGCGAACACCACCATCTCCCCGGCGGGGAACAGCGGCTCCAGGTCGGCGCCGGTCGCGCCGACCGCGATCCGGCGCGCCTCCACGGCCCGGCCGCCGGGCGGGCGGGGCGGCTCGTCCCCGACGATCAGCTGCTCGGCGACGTACACCCCGACCGTGTCGGCGAACCCGCCGAGCGCGACCGCGACCAGGTGCCGCGCGACCCGCTCCATGTCCAGGACGCCGGCCATCCGGGTGCTCGCGGCGCTCAGCAGCCGGAGCCGGGCGGGCTCGGATTCGGCGTTCACGTCCTCCGCCTCCCGAGGGCGCTCGGTGAATCGTGACGAGGGGCGCTGAATCGTACAGACATGATCATTTCGCGCGCCCGGCGGTCGCCGCAAGGGCTTCGCGGAAGGAGCCTCCGCTTCCCGCGGCCCGGCCCGGCCGCGCCGCTGGCGAGCGCGCGCGGCTGCGAGGATGGGGGCATGACCGACCGGCCCCGCCTGCTGCTCCTGGACGGCCACTCGCTGGCCTACCGGGCGTTCTACGCCCTGCCGGTCGAGAACTTCAGCACGACGGCGGGACAGCCCACCAACGCCGTCTACGGGTTCGCGAACATGCTGGCCAACGTGCTGCGCGACGAGCGCCCGACGCACTTCGCGGTCGCGTTCGACGTCTCGCGCCGCTCGTTCCGCACCGAGGCGTTCCCCGGGTACAAGGCAACGCGGGCGCGCTCGCCCGAGGAGTTCGGCGGCCAGCTCGCCGTCCTCGACGAGCTGCTCGGCGCGATGAACGTCCCCGTGCTGCGGGCGCCCGGCTACGAGGCGGACGACGTCATCGCCACGCTCGCGACGAAGGCCGTGGCGGACGGCCTCGACGTCCTGGTCGTCACCGGCGATCGCGACGCGCTCCAGCTCGTCGGCGACGACGTGACCGTCCTGTACTTCTACCGGACGGCGTCGGAGATGATCCGGTACACGCCGGAGGCGGTCGAGGCGAAGTACGGGCTGACGCCCGCGCAGTACCCCGACTTCGCGGCGCTGCGCGGCGACCCGTCCGACAACCTGCCGGGCATCCCCGGCATCGGCGAGAAGACCGCCGCGAAGTGGATCCGCGAGTACGGGTCGCTCGCCGCGCTGCTGGAGCGGGCGGACGAGGTGAAGGGCAAGGCGGGGGAGCGGCTGCGCGCCGCGCTCGACACCGTCCGGCTGAACCGGCGGCTCACCGAGCTGGTCCGCGACGTCGACCTCCCCGTGCACGTCGGCGACCTGCGGCGCCGGCCCTACGACATCGCCGCCTTCACCTCGCTCCTGGACGACCTGGAGTTCCGCAACGCGAGCCTGCGGCAGCGCCTGTTCGCCGCCGACCCCGGCGGCGGCCGCTCCGCGGAACCCGCCGGGCCCGTGCTGCGCGGCCACGAACCCGGCCCGGACGAGCTGGCCCCGTGGCTCGCCACCAGGGCGACCGGCCTGGTCGGGCTCGCCGCGGACGGCACATGGGCCCGCGGTTCCGGCGACGTCCACCGGATCGCGCTGGCCACCGCCGACGGGTTCGCCGCCGCGTTCGAGCCGGACGCCCTCACCGCCGCCGACGAGGCCGCGTTCGCGGGGTGGCTCGCGGATCCGGACCGTCCCAAGGCGGTGCACGACGTCAAAGCGCTGCTGCGCGTGCTGCCCGAGCGCGGATGGCGGCTCGGCGGCGTCACCACGGACACGGCCATGGCCGCCTACCTGCTGCTGCCCGGCCTCGCCGCGTACGGGATCGCCGACGTCGCGGCCCGCTACCTCGGCCGCCGCCCGCCCGAGGAGGGCCCCGAGGGGCTGATGCTGCAGGCCGGCGCCGTCCTCGACCTGGCCGAGAGGCTCGCCCCCGACCTCGCGTCCACCGGGATGGACGAGCTGCTCAGGGACGTCGAGCTGCCGCTGTCCGGCCTGCTCGCCCGCGCCGAGCGCACCGGCGTCGCCGTGGACGCCGGGCTCCTGCGCGAGCTGGAGCGGCACTTCGCCGACGGCATGGAGCGCGCCGCCGACGACGCCGCCGGGATCGCCGGGCACCGCTTCAACCCCGGCTCCACCAAGCAGCTCCAGGAGGTGCTGTTCGGCGAGCTGGGGCTGCCGAGGACCAAGAAGATCAAGTCGGGGCACTCCACCGACCTGGACGCGCTGACCTGGCTGGCGACGCAGACCGACAACGGCCTCCCGGAGATCCTGCTGTACCACCGCGACCAGGCCCGGCTGCGCGCCACGGTCGCGGGGCTCGTCCGGGAGATCGGCGCGGACGGGCGCGTCCACACCACCTTCCAGCAGACCGTCGCGGCGACCGGGCGGCTCACCTCCGCCGAGCCGAACCTCCAGGTCATCCCCGTCCGCACCGAGGAGGGGCTGCGGATCCGCCGCGCGTTCCGGCCCGGCGACGGCTTCGACGCGCTGCTGACCGCCGACTACGGGCAGCTGGAGCTGCGCGTCATGGCGCACCTGTCCGAGGACCCCACCCTGCTCGCCGCGTTCGCGTCGGGGGAGGACCTGCACGGCACGATGGCGGCGCGGGTCTTCCAGGTCGCCCCGGAGGCGGTGACCCCGGACATGCGCCGCAAGATCAAGGCGATGTCGTACGGGCTGGCCTACGGGCTGTCGGCGTTCGGGCTGGCCAAGCAGCTCGGCGTCCCGATGGCGGAGGCGCGGCCGCTGATGGACGCCTACTTCGCGCGGCTCGGCGGCGTCCGCGACTACCTGGAGGAGGTCGTCGCGGAGGCCCGCGTCACCGGCTACACCCGCACGCTCCTCGGCCGCCGCCGCTACCTGCCGCACCTGACCAGCGACAATAGGCAGCGGCGCGAGACGGCCGAGCGGATGGCGCTGAACGCGCCGGTGCAGGGCTCGGCCGCCGACATCGTCAAGATCGCGATGCTGCGGGTGGACGCGGCGCTCACCGGCGCCGGGGCGCGCAGCCGGCTGCTGCTGCAGCTCCACGACGAGATCGTCCTGGAGGTCGCGCCCGGGGAGCACGACGCCGTCCGCGACCTCGTGCGCGCGCAGATGAGCGCCGCGTACCCGCTCGCGGTCGGCCTGGACGTGGCGATCGGCATCGGCGCCGACTGGGCGGCCGCCGCCCACTGACGCCCGCGACCGCGGCTACTGGAAGGCGGACTCGCCGGTGAGCGCGCGGCCGATGACGAGCGAGTGCACCTCGGAGGTGCCCTCGTAGGTCAGCACCGACTCCAGGTTGGCCGCGTGCCGGATGACGGGGTACTCCAGCGTGATGCCGTTGGCGCCGAGCAGCGTCCGGCAGGTGCGGGCGATGTCGATCGCCTCGCGAACGTTGTTGAGCTTGCCGACGCTGACCTGCTCGGGCGTGAGCGTCCCGGCCTCCTTCAGACGGCCGAGGTGGATCGCCAGCAGCAGCCCCTTGCCCGCCTCCAGCGCCATGTCGGCCAGCTTCTGCTGGGTGAGCTGGTACGAGGCGAGGGGGCGGTCGAACACCCGCCGCTCGCCGACGTAGTCGAGGGTGGTCTCCAGGCAGTCCAGGGCGGCGCCGACCGCGCCGAACACGATGCCGAAGCGCGCCTCGTTCAGGCAGCTCAGCGGCCCCGACAGGCCGCGCGCCTCCGGCAGCACCGCGTCCGCGGGCAGGCGCACCTCGTCCAGCACCAGCTCGCTGGTGACGCTGGCGCGCAGCGACAGCTTGCGCTCGATGTCGCGGTCCTGGAAGCCGGGGGTGCCGGCGGGGACGAGGAAGCCGCGGATCCCGTCGTCGGTGCGGGCCCACACGACCGCGACGTCCGCGACCGACCCATTGGTGATCCACATCTTGGTGCCGGACAGGATCCAGTCGGCGCCGTCGCGGCGGGCCCGGGTCCGCATCCCGGCGGGGTCGGAGCCGAAGTCGGGCTCGGTGAGGCCGAAGCAGCCGATCGCCTCGCCGCGCGCCATCGCGGGCAGCCACTGCCGCTTCTGCTCCTCGCTGCCGTGCTTCCAGATCGCGAACATCGCGAGGGAGCCCTGCACGGACACCAGGCTGCGCAGGCCCGAGTCGGCGGCCTCCAGCTCCAGGCAGGCCAGGCCGTAGGAGACGGCGCCCATCCCGGCGCAGCCGTAGCCCTCCAGGTGCATGCCCAGCACGCCGATGGAGCCGAACCGCCTGGCGAGCTCCCGCGCCGGGATGGCGCCCTTGTCGAACCACTCGGGGAGGTGCGGGCGCAGCTCCTTGTCGCAGAGCTTGCGGACCGTGGCGCGGATCTCGCGCTCCTCGTCGCCGAGGAGGCCGTCGATGCCGAACAGGGCGGTGGGGTGGACGGTCCTGGGGCGCGGTGAGGTCGTCATGCGCGGGAGTCTAGTATTGGATCCAATATCCGTGATCCAGTGACCCCCGCGTGAGATGGTGGCCCGATGACCGTGCAGCGCAGCCGGCCGCCGACGGCCCAGCAGTTCGTCCTCGACGAGCTGCGGCGCGCCATCACCAGCGGCCGGCTCCGCCCGGGCGCCCCGATCCGGCAGGACGTGGTGGCCGAGGAGTTCGGCGTCAGCCGCGTCCCGCTGCGCGAGGCGCTGAAGACCCTGCAGGGCGAGGGACTGGTCACCTACCGCGCGCACCGCGGCTACTACGTCGAGGAGCTGTCCCTCGACGACCTGCGCGAGGTGTACCGCATCCGCACCCTCCTCGAAGAGGAGGCGGTGCGCCGCGCGGCCGCCCTGATGACGGCCGCCGACCTCGCCGCCCTCGACCGCGCCGAAGACGAGGTGGAGCGCGCCGCGGGGGGCGGCGACGTGCTCGCGATGGCGGCGGCGAACCGGGCGTTCCACATGGCGCTCTACGAGTACGCCGCGATGCCCCGGCTCGTCCGGCTCATCCGCACGCTGTGGGACGCCACCGACGCCTACCGCTCCATCTACTACGGCGAGGGCGTCAACCGGGAACGCGTCGTCGGCGAGCACCGCGCGGCCCTCGCGGCGCTGCGCGCCGGGGACGCCGACGAGGCCGTCCGCGTCCTCGACGTGCACCGCGCGCACGCGGTCACGGCCCTCGAACACCTCATGGCCGAGCCCGCCGCCCCCGCCAGGCCCGGCTAGCCCGCCGCCCCCGCCAGGCCCGGCTAGCCCGCCGAGCCGCCGGGCTCAGCCCCAGACCTCCTCGGCGGTCTCCGCGATCAGCCGCAGCTTGGCGAACTGCTCGCTCGCCGTGAGCACGTTCCCCTCGACGGTGGAGGAGAACCCGCACTGCGGCGACAGGCAGATCTGCTCCAGCGGGACGAACCGGGCGGCCTCGTCGATGCGGCGCTTCAGCTCGTCCTTCGACTCCAGCGCGCCGCGCTTGGTCGTGACCAGCCCGAGCACGACGGTCTTGCCGGGCGGGACGAACCGCAGCGGCTCGAAGCCCCCGGAGCGCGGGTCGTCGTACTCCAGGAAGAACCCGTCCACGTCCAGCTCGGAGAACAGCGCCTCGGCGACGAAGTCGTAGCCGCCCTCGGCCGTCCACGACGAGCGGAAGTTGCCGCGGCACATGTGCGTGGTGACGGCGAGGTCCGCGGGACGGCCCGCCAGCGCCGCGTTGATCTGCCTGATGTAGCGCAGGTGGAGGTGGTCGGGGTCGTCGCCGCGCTCGGCGATCATCGCGCGCTGCTTCGGGTCGTTGAGGTAGGCCAGGCTGGTGTCGTCGAGCTGCAGGTACCGGCAGCCGAGATCGGCGATCCGCCGCACCTGCTCGGCGTACGCGGCGGCCAGGTCGGACCAGAACTCCTCGACGTCCGGGTACACCTCCGGGTCGATCGCCGCGGGCCCGCCCCGGTAGTGGACCATGTTCGGCGACGGGATCGTCAGCTTCGGCGTCGCGCCGTCGCCCGCCGCGTCCCGCAGGAAGCGGAAGTGGTCGGCGAAGATCGTCTCCTCGAGGCGGACCCGGTCGTGCACCCGCAGCGCGGCCGTGCTGAACTCCAGGTCGCCCGACTCGTTGCGGAACCTGACCTTGATCTGCTCGTCGGCCGGGCTGATCCCGCCGAGCCGGTAGATGAAGTCCATGTGCCAGGACGTGCGGCGGAACTCGCCGTCGGTGGCGGTCCGCAGCCCGGCCTGGCGCTGCATCGCGACGGCGTCGCGGATCGCGGCGTCCTCCACCTCGGCGAGGCGCCGGTCGTCGATGCGGCCGCGGGCGTGGTCGTCGCGCGCGGCCAGCAGGTCGGGCGGGCGCAGCAGGCTCCCGACGTGGTCGGCGCGGAAGGGCGGGCGTGTGCGCGGGGACATGGCGGCTCCCTGACCGAGACGGTGCTGCCGGAACGGGCTCCACCGCCAACCCTAGGCACTCCGGCGACGGCGATCAATCGGACGCCCAGGAATGCCCCTGACCGGCCGCGACCGCCGGCCGCGCGAGGGCCCACCGCCACGGCGCGGGGGCGGGTGCGGGGCCGTCCCGGCGACGGCTGCCGGGGTCAGGGCGCGAGGCCGTTGCCGTGTGGCCGGGTGCGGTCCGCCTCGGGCAGGGTGCGGATGACGCTGCGCAGGTGCTCGCGGGCGGCCCGCTCGGCGGCCTCGGGGTCGCGGGCGCGGATCGCCTCGATGATCGCCAGATGCTCGGGCAGCGACACCGCCGGCCGGCCGGGGTGCATCGCCAGCTTGAACTGGTGCCGGACGCTCTGCGCGCGCAGCCGCTCCAGCACCTCGGCGGCGGTGCGCTGGCCGCTGATCTCGCGGATCTCGCGGTGCAGCCGCTCGTTCAGCCGGGAGTAGCCGAACACGTCGCCGGACGCGACGGCGGCGCGCATGTCCTCGGCGATCCCGGTCAGCAGCCGGACGCCGTCCTCGGTGACCCGCTCGGCGGCCTTGGCGGCGCACAGCCCCTCGATGACCATGCGCAGCTCGCTGATCTCGATGGCCTCCTCCAGGGAGATCGCCCGGACCCGGGCGCCCCGGTTCTGGACCCGCTCGATCAGCCCCTCGTTGGCCAGCTCCAGCAGCGCGGCGCGGACCGCGGCGCGGCTGGCGCCGAACCGCTCGGCGAGGTCCGCCTCGACCAGCCGCTGGTTGGGCACGAACTCCCCGGAGAGGATCGCGTCCCGGATCCCGGTCGCCACCGGGCGCCCGGTGTCCTGGTCGTCGGCAGTCGGCACTGTCCCTCCCGTGGAACCCGTGCGAAGATATTGTCGCCAATTTTGGCGCGATCCCCAGTCTAGCGGTGGGGCCGCGCCCCCGTGGCCGAGGAGGCTCGAATGTCGCAGGGTACCGGGCGGCCGCCCGTCGTCGCCGTGCTCGGGCTGGGGGAGGCCGGCGGGGCGATCGCGCGCGACCTGGTCGCCGCGGGCGCCGCCGTCCGGGCCTACGATCCCGCCGTCCCGGCACCGGACGGGACGGTCGCCGCCGCCGACGAGGCCGACGCAGCCGCCGGCTCCGACCTGGTGCTCAGCGTGAACAGCGCGCACGACGCCGCCGCCGCGCTGCGCGCCGGGATCCCGGGCGCGGGCGGCGCCGTCTGGGCTGAGATGAACACCGCCTCGCCCGGCCTGAAGCGGGAGCTGGCGGCGACCGCGGCGGCGGCCGGCGTGCGGTTCGCCGACATCGCGATCATGGCGCCGGTGCCCGGCCGCGGTCTGTCCACCCCCATGCTGGCCAGCGGGGACGCGGCGGCGGACGCCGCCGCGATCCTCACCGGGCTGGGCGCCTCCGTCGAGGTGATGGACGCCGGGGCGGGCGCCGCCGCGACCCGCAAGCTGCTGCGCAGCGTCTTCTTCAAGGGCCTCGCCGCGTCGGTCGTGGAGGCGCTGGAGGCGGCGCGCGCGGCGGGCTGCGAGGACTGGCTGCGCGCCAACATCGTCGAGGAACTGGTGGCGGCGGGGGAGCCGACGGTGGACCGCCTCGTCGCCGGGACGCACCGGCACGCCGTCCGCCGCGCCGCCGAGATGGCCGCCGCGGCGGACATGCTGGTCGAACTGGACGTCCCGCCCACGATGGCCGCCGCCAGCCGCGACCTCCTCCGCCGCCTCGCCCCCTGACCCTCCCGTCAGAGGGGCGGGGTGCCGTGGGTGTGGAAGGACTCGATGGTCTTCAGGCCCCACGCCTGGCCCTTGGCGCGCTCCGCCTCCGTCCAGGTGATGGGCTTCCAGTCGGGCGCCAGGACCAGCCGCGCGCAGGGGTTGCACAGCTCGATCCGGTTGCCGCCCGGCTCGTAGACGTACAGGAAGAACGTCTGCTGGATGGCGTGCTTGTGCGGCCCCGTCTCGATGAAGACGCCGTGGTCGAGGAAGATGTCGGCGGCGCGGAGGATGTCCTCGCGGGTGTCGGTGGCGAAGGCGACGTGGTGCAGCCGCCCGTTGGCGCCCGTCCAGTCGCGGGTGTAGACGATGTCGTAGGACTTGTTGGTGAAGTGCAGCCAGCGTCCGGCGATGTCGCCGCTGTCGAGCCGGATCTGCTCCGTGGTGCGCCCGCCGAGCGTCTCCATCAGGAACTCGGTGCTCGGCTCCACCTCGGCGGACAGGAAGTTCACGTGGTCGAGGCGGCGGACGCACACGCCGCGCGCCGGGTACGCCTGCGCCTGGTTCTTCAGCGACGGACGCAGCTCCGGCGGCGCCTCGTACCACTCGCTCTCCCAGTACAGCTCCAGCTCGTGGCCGTCGGGGTCGCGGAACACGTACGTCGGGCCGACCCCCGGATCGCCGTCGCGCCAGCCGACGCCGAGCCCCGCCTCCTCGATCGCCCTGACGCGCCGTTCGAGGGCCTCCTGCGACCAGGTCCGCAGCGCGGTCCGGCGGATGCCGGACGTGCCGTGCGCGGTGAGCTTGACGGTGTGGTGCTCGTAGTCGTCCCACGTCCGCAGGTACACCGAGTCGCCTTCGGAGCCGACCTCGGTCAGGCCCATGACGCGGGTGAAGAACCGCAGGCTCTCGTCCGGGACGGGCGTCAGCAGCTCGACGCTCCCGACGTGCGCGATCTCATGCGTGATCAAAGGGACCTCCGGGGGAAGACGGTTCCGTCGAAGAGCTTGCGGGCGGTGCGGACGATGCTGGACCGGCGCACGGACGCGCCGTCGAGCTCGACCGCGACGTCCAGCCGGCCGGTGGGGTGCTCGATGCCCATCGGCGCGCCCGGCGCCGGGAGGTCGGCGAGGTCGTGGCCGACCGCGCCGTCCATCAGCAGCGCGGTCGCCACGGTGACGGCGCCCAGCACGCCGATCGAGGCGTGCACGCGCAGCGGGATGAAGGTCCGGGTGCAGATCGCGCCGCCGTCGCGGGGCGGCGCGACGAGCGTGGTCTTCGGCACGGACGCGTCCGAGACGTCGCCGAGGCCCATCAGCCTCCCGGCGGCCAGCCGCAGCGACTGGACGCGGTCGCGCAGCCGGGCCAGGTCGGCGGGGTCCTCGTAGCCGGTGGCGCCGAGGTCGGACGCGGCGGCGACCACGACCGGCATCCCGTTGTCGACGCACGTCACCTCGACGCCGTCGACGACGTCCCGGACGTTGCCGGTCGGCAGCAGCGCCCCGCACGCCGACCCCTCCGTGTCCTCGAAGTCCAGGACGATCGGGGCGGCGGTGCCGGGCACCCCCGAGATCGCGGTGTCCCCGTCGTAGTCGACGGCGCCGCCCGGCGTCGCGAACGTCGCGGTCGCGACGCTGTCGGAGTTGACCATCCGGATCCGCACGCCGCTGCGGTCGGGCCCCGCTGCGACGAGGCCGCGCTCGACCGCGAACGGGCCGATCCCGGCGAGCAGGTTCCCGCAGTTCTGCCGGTCGGAGACGGCCGGCTCCTCGACGCCGAGCTGCAGGAACAGGTAGTCGACGTCGACGTCCGGCCGCGTCGAGGGGGAGACCACCGCGACCTTGCTGGTGAGCGGGTGCGCGCCGCCGATCCCGTCGATCTGCCGGGGGTCCGGCGTGCCCATGACCCGCAGCAGCAGGTCGTCCCGCTCCGCGGGGTCGGCGGGCAGGTCGTCGGCGAGGAAGTAGGCGCCCTTGGACGTCCCGCCCCGCATCATCATGCAGCGGATCCCGGCGCTCATGACCCGCCGTACTCGCTGTAGGGGACGTACTCGACGCCCATCCCGGGCAGCCGGTCGCGCAGCCCGTAGCGGTCGAGCCCGAGCTCGCCCTTCTGGAACGCCGCGCGGGTCGCCTGCTCCTTCTCCTCACGCGTGCGCGCCGCTTCCACCGCGTCGGCGACCTGCTCGCGCGGGACGCGCACCACGCCGTCGTCGTCGGCGAGGATCGCGTCGCCCGGCCTGATGACCTGCCCTCCGATGGTCACCGGCACGTTGACCGCGCCCGGCGTCGCCTTCACCGTGCCCTGCGCGCTGACCGCCGCCGACCACACCGGGAAGCCCATCGCGTGCAGGTCGGCGACGTCGCGCACCCCGGCGTCGATCACCAGCCCGCGCACGCCCCGGAACTGCAGCGCCGTCGCGAACAGCTCGCCGAACATCCCGTCGGTCGACGGCGACGTCGTCGCCACCACCAGCACGTCCCCGGGGCGGCACTGCTCGACCGCGACATGGATCATCAGGTTGTCGCCCGGCCACGACAGCACCGTCACCGCCGTCCCCGCCATCCGCGCGCCGAAGTGCACCGGGCGGATCGCGGGGCCGAGGTAGCCGGTCCGCCCCATGGCCTCGTGCACGGTCGCGACGCCGAAGCCGCCCAGCCGGTCGACCGCCGCGGCGTCCGCGCGCGGCGGGTCCGTCACCACCACGGTCCTCACGCCAGCACCCCCGTCGTCTGCGGGTACACGCGGACGTACGCCTCGGCCATCGTCTCGTGGGGGAGGCCCAGGTTCGGGCCCGCGTTCCGCTTCAGCTGGACGCCGCGCCGCTTCGCCAGCTCGGTGTAGTAGTCCCACATGTGCACCTGTGCGGGCAGGCACTCCATCGCCTTGCGCTTGCGCTCGAAGACCGGCGTGATGTCCAGCAGGACGTCCGGCTTGAAGTCGCACTGCTCCGGCTGGTGCGGCTCGAAGAGGAACACCGGCGGCGCGCCCAGCGGCTCGCCCGGCGCGTCGTACCCGATGGCCTGCGCGAGCACGCGCGCCTGCATCGCCATCCGCGCCGCCGCCGGGTGGTCGCCGTTGTAGGGGTCGGCGAGCGTGTGGGTCAGCACCACCGCCGGCTCGAACTCCCGGTACACCCGGACGAGGCGGTCCACCAGCTCAGGCGTTTCCCGCAGCGGGTAGTCGCCGGCGTCCAGGAACTCGATCTCGGCGCCCAGCTCGGCCGCCGCGGCCTCCGCCTCGCCGCGGCGCAGCGCCTTGATCTCGTCGAGGCCCTTGCCCTCGCGCCAGGCCCGCGCGGACTCACCGCGCTCGCCGTAGCTCAGGCACACGACCTTCGCCGGGTCCCCGCGCTCGGCGGCCAGCGCGATCGCCCCTGCCGCCCGCCACACGAAGTCACCGGCGTGCGCGCTCACGACGAGCAGCGGACCGACGGCATCGGTGCTCATTCAGATTCCTCCATCGACACACAGAACCACCCCCGAACCAGGGCCGATCACCACGATCCTGAAACCTGTCGCCCAAATTGTCAACAATTCTGGCGCTTATCGTGGGAGGTGTTCGCCGCCGCGCGCTCGGGCCGGACGGCGCCCGCTCAGGCCGGACGGCGGTCGAGCGCCTCGGCGTCCGCGTCGTCGTCGGTGAGGAAGCCGCCGGACTGGTGGTGCCACAGCCGGGCGTACGCGCCGTTCGCCTGGAGCAGCTCCCGGTGCGAGCCCTGCTCCAGGACGCGGCCCCGGTCGAGGACGACCAGCCGGTCCATCCGGACGACCGTGCTCAGGCGGTGCGCGACGACCAGGGCGGTGCGGTCGCGCATCAGGCGCCACAGCGCCTCCTGCACGAGGATCTCGCTCTCGGAGTCGAGGGCGCTGGTGGCCTCGTCCAGCAGCAGGATCGGCGCGTCCCGGAGGATGGCGCGGGCGAGCGCGACGCGCTGCCGCTGCCCGCCGGAGAGCTTGACCCCGCGCTCGCCGACCAGGGTGCCGAGCCCGTCCGGAAGCCCGTCGGTGAACTCGGTGACGTGCGCCGCCCGCGCGGCCCGGAGGATCTCGTCCTCGGTGGCGTCCGGCCGGGCGAAGGCGATGTTGTCGCGCACCGACCGGTGGAACATCGCGGGCTCCTGCGGCACGTACGCGATCAGGGCGCGCAGGTCGGCCTGGCGCAGCCGCGCGATGTCCTGGCCGCCGACCAGGATGCGCCCGCCGTCGACGTCCATCAGGCGCAGCAGCAGCCGGGTGAGGGTGGTCTTGCCGCCGCCGGACCGTCCCACCAGCCCGATCCGGGCGCCCCCGGGGATCTCCAGGTCCAGCTCGTCGAACAGGGGCGGGCCGTCGCCGTGCGCGAACCGCACCCCCTCGAAGCGGACCGAGGCGTCGGCCGGCGCCGGCGGCTCCGGATCGGGCGGGTCGACGACGGCCGGCGGCGCCAGGAGCAGCTCGGTGAACTGCGCGGCCTCGGTGAGCGTGCTCTCGATCCGCCGGTAGACCTGGTTGAACTCGAACATGATCCGGGTGGCGTTGGTGTAGTAGGTGAACGTCACCACGACGGCCTCCACCCCGAGCCCGCCGCGCAGCGCCACCGCGGCCAGCAGGCCGAGGACGCTCGTCAGGATCGACATCGGCGCGACGATCATGTCGACCCGCAGGTTGGCGTAGTCCCAGGAGCGCAGCGACAGCCGGCGCTGCTCGACGACGCGGGTCCGGTACTCCGCGGCCTCCCGCTCCTCGGCGGCGAACGCGCGGACCGTCTCCATGTTCGTCACCACGTCGGCGACGTGGCCCGACACCCGCACCTTGGCGGCCTCGCGCGCGTCCACCAGCGCCTGCCGGCGGCGGATGAGCGGCGCGACGAGCAGGCCGGTCAGGACGATCATGCCGAGGAGCACCAGGACCAGCAGCGGGTGGTACCGCCACAGGACCACCGAGGCGAACGACAGCGGGATCACGTTGGCCATGATCGAGAAGGCGAGCGTGTCGGCGAAGTCCTCGAACCCGCTGGAGAAGTTCAGGATCCGCTTTGTGAGCGCGCCGGCGAAGTTGTCGTGGTAGAAGGCGGTCTCCTTGGCGAGCAGCTCGTCCATGCCGACGATGCCGAGCCATTCGATGCCGCGGCCGTCCGTCCGGTTCAGGCAGTGCAGGCCGGCCCGCCAGAACGCCTCGCCCGCCGCCATCAGGCCGGCGAAACCGAGCAGGAAGGGGAGCATCGTGCCGAGGGCGCCGTCCCCGCCGCCCGCCAGGTGCCCGATCAGGGCGGCCACCACCAGCGGCGTCAGGTAGTACAGGCAGGTGTTCCCGAGGGCGGGGAAGACCATCGCCGGGATCGAGACCCGCCAGTCGCGGCGCAGCACGGCGGTGTAGTACCGCAACGCGAGCAGCACCGCCCGCCTGCGGGGCGCCCGTCCGTCCTGAAGACCGCTCCGTGCATCTGCCAGAACCACGCGCCCTCCCCACGCCGCCGCGGACTTCATGCTGCCCCGAACCCTCAGGGGCGGGCGAACACATTTCCGGGTACGGCGCGGGCCGTGGGGAGGCGCGTTCCGAAAGCGAGGAGGAGCGCCTCCCGGCGCACGTCGAACGCGGGGGAGAAGGGGGGCGCCCCGTCCTTCCGTGCGGCTGCGGGCGCGAACGAGCGCACCCGGAAACGGGACGACTGTTATGCGCCGCGCGCCCATCCGAATGTGCCGGGCCGGCGCCGCGCCCGAGACGGGTGGTCGGTCCCGGCTAGAGGTCGACGGCGATGCCCAGCCCGCGCTCGCGGGCCGCGCGGTACACCACGGAGGCCGCCGCGACGTCGAGGGCGGCGTGCCCGGTGGACTTGAAGAGCGTCAGCTCCGCCGCCGAGCGGCGGCCCGGACGCCTTCCCGCGAGGACGTCGCCGATGAGCCGGGCGCGTGCCGGGTCGGTCCCCTGCAGCTCCCAGGCGCCGGCCGGGGGCGGCTCGGTCACGGCGCCGGGCCACTCGACGAACAGCGACGCGTCCTCCAGCGTCCCGGCGCCGAACTCCGGGCCGTCGGAGCCGCCGACCGAGCTGAGATGGGCCCCCTCGCGCAGCCACGAGCGCCGGAGGACCGGCTCCCGGCTGGACGTGCAGCAGAAGACGACGTCCGCCGACCGGATCGCCGCCTCGATCTCGGCCGCGGACGCACCGGGCAGGTCGGCTGCGAGTCGCTCGGCCTTGCCGGGATCGCGTGCGCCGACCACGAGGTCCACGCCGTCCATCGGCGCGATGAGAGCGATCTGGGCGCGGGCCTGAACACCGGTGCCGATCACGGCGATCCGGGACGTGGCCGGCCGCGCGAGCGCGCGCATGGCGACCGTCGCGGCGGCCGCCGTCCGCACCGCGGTGATCGCCTCGGCGTCCATGACGGCCAGCGGCCGCCCGGTCTCGGCGTCGAAGTGGGCGACGATGCCGCGGTGGGAGCCGTGGCCGCCCGCCGCGGCGGGCGGGAAGACCGACACGAGCTTGGCGGACAGGCCCAGCCGGGGCACGTAGCCCGGCATCGCCCCGAGCAGGCCGTGCTCCGAGCGGGCCGCGACGCGCGGCGGCGCGGAGACCTCGCCGGCGGCGACGGCGATGAGGGCGGTGCGCACCGCCTCCAGCACCGCCTCCGGCGGTGCGGCCGCTCTGGTCGCCTCCCGGTCGAGGACGAGCACGCCGCCTGCGGGGTCAGCCAACGTCGGCTCCGGCGGCCGGACCGGTCAGGGCATGTTGAAGCTCCGCCGTGGCCGCGGTCAGGTGGTCCTGGAGCCTGGTCAGCGTGGGATCGTCGAACTCGCTGTCCAGGCCGACGATCGTGATCGCGCACAGCGGCCGGCCGTTGCCGGCCAGCACCGCGCGGCCGAGCGAGGCGATCACCTCCTCGTTGCGCCCGCGCTCGAGCGCGAAGCCCGTGCGCCGGGTCCGCTCGATGTCGGCCAGCAGCTCGGCCCGGCGCGCCGGCGGATGCCCCTGCTGCTCTGCGGCGCGCAGGTAGGGGATCTGCGCGGCCTCGTCCAGTGCGGAGACGAGCGCCATGGGCCCGGCGAACTTGTGGACGGGGAGCAGCTCGCCCAGCAGGTCGTTGATCATCGCCAGCCGGGGCGGCCGGACGACGTCGATCACCCGGGCGCCCTCGGGCTCGAGGACCTGCAGGTTCACCATCATCGCCGTCCGGTCCGCCAGCTCCTGCAGCACGGGCCGGCCCAGCACGACCAGCGAGTTGGCGGCCGCGGCCTCGGAGAACTGCAGCACCACGGGCCCCGGCAGGTAGTGGTCCTCGCTGCGCATGATCCAGCCGCGCCTGACCAGGTCCACCAGGATGCGGTAGGCGGTGGCGCGGTGCATCCCCGCCTCGTTCGCCACCTCGCTCAGCCGGAGCGGGCGGTCGGCCCGCACGACGGACTCGATGAGATCCAGAGCCTTGTCCACGGCAGAGCTCGCCGGTCTGGACAACTTCCCTCCACGGTCGCTGGGCGGGTTTTCCGATTCTTGACGCACATTAGCAGACGTTGCTAATGTTGTAACACTTGTTGCGCTGTATGTAACACACCTGGTCTGCGGGGTGGGCCAGCCACCCGGGACCGAGAACGGAGACCGTGCGATCGCCATGACGGACAAGGACGAGCCACCGGTCGCGGGCAACGACCCCGCCCCCGCCCCCTTCGCCGCCCCCGAACCCGGCCGTGCGACGGCCTACCGCGGCGTCTCGCTGATCGACGGGACCGGCGGCCCCGTCCGGCACGGCATGGCGGTGGTGACCGACGGGCCGACGATCATCGCGGTCGTTCCCGAGGCCGACCTCGGCGCCTCGGTGCCGTCCGGTGCGGAGACGGTCGACCTGCAGGGCGCGTTCCTGCTTCCCGGGCTGGTCGACGCGCACCAGCACCTGTCGACCCCGCCCAACCGCGCGCAGGCGGAGGCGCTCATGCGGCGGCAGATCTACGGCGGCGTCACCGCGATCCGCGAGATGGCCGGTGACCTGCGGCAGATGGCCGACCTCG
This sequence comes from Actinomadura nitritigenes, assembly GCF_017573545.1. Taxonomy (GTDB): domain Bacteria; phylum Actinomycetota; class Actinomycetes; order Streptosporangiales; family Streptosporangiaceae; genus Spirillospora; species Spirillospora nitritigenes. The sequence goes on from NZ_JAGEOK010000018.1 coordinate 147,942, forward strand.
CGCGGGCGTCACTGGTCGGCGAGATCCCCGGCCCGGACGTGCGCTGCGCGGCGCTGATGGCGGGCCCGGGGTTCTTCGACGACCCGCGCACATGGCAGGTGACCCAGGGCGCGACGCCCGGCACCGTCCCCTGGATGCAGGCGGTCGACGCGGACACCGACCTGCGGCTGGCGGTCGCCGCGGCGCGCGGCACCGGCGCCGTCGCCATCAAGATCTACGCCGACCTCGACGCCGCGACGGTCACCCGGATCGCCGAGGAGGCCCACCGGCAGGGGATGCTCGTCTGGGCGCACGCGGCGGTGTTCCCCGCCATGCCCGGCGAGGTCGTCGCGGCGGGCACCGACGTGGTCTCGCACGCCCACATGCTGGCCCACGAGATTCCCGGCGACCGGCCCGGCGAGTACCGGCGGCAGCGCGGGCAGCTCGCGGACACCTACCGGCGCCTCCTCGACGCGCCGGTGGACGCCCTCGACGCGCTCTTCGCCGACATGCGGCGCCGCGGCACGATCCTCGACGCCACCGCGAGCCTCGTGACCCGGCTGCCGTCGAGCGCGCCCGGCGCGGCCGAGCTCGCCCCCGACGTGCTGAGAAGGCTCATCGACCGGGCCCGGCACGCGGGCGTCGCGATCTGCGCCGGCACCGACTACGAGACAGGGCCGGCGGACCCCTTGCCCTCGCTCCACGACGAGCTGCGCTTCCTCGTCCACGCCATGGGGATGCCGCCGCACGAGGTGATCCGCGCGGCCACCTCCACCGGCGCCGCCGCCGCCGGGCTCCAGGAGGTCGCCGGCACCGTCGAGCCGGGCAGGCGGGCCGACTTCGTGATCGTCGAGGCGGACCCGTGCGAGGACATCGACCACCTGCGCCGCATCGTCACCACTGTCAAGCACGGCCGCCGCTACGACCGGGCGGACTACGACCGGGCCGGCGCCGGCACCCAGGAAGGAGCGCCCCGTGAGCGCTGACATCGAGGACCTCATCGTCGTCAACGCGCTCGGCGGGCTGGACAACCCGAACGCCCCGGCGTCGGCCTCCGCGTCCGGCGCGCTCGCCCCGACCAGCGACCGGCTGACCATCGACGAGCGGACCCTCGCCGACGCGCACGCCTCCGGCGTGACGGCCATCAACGTGACCCTGGGGTACACCCTCGGCGACTTCCCGCCCTACCGGCACACCCTGGACGAGATCCGCACCTGGGACGCGATCATCGACGCCCATCCGCGCGACCTGATGCGGATCGGCACCGCCGCCGACATCGCCGAGGCCAAGCGGCAGGGGAGGATCGGCATCATCTACGGCTTCCAGAACGCCGCCGCCGTGGAGGACCGCCCCGAACGGGTCGCCGAGTTCGCCGGCCTGGGCGTGCGGATCATCCAGCTCACCTACAACCAGGCCAACCAGATCGGCGACGGCTCGATGGCGCCCGGCAACCGGGGCCTGACACCGCTCGGACGCCAGGTCGTGGAGGCGCTCAACGAGCACCGCGTCATGGTGGACCTCTCCCACAGCGGCGAGAGGACCTGTCTGGAAGCCGCGCGCGCGTCCGCGCAGCCCATCTCGATCAACCACACGGGCTGCCGCGCGCTGGTCGACCTGCCGCGCAACAAGACCGACGAGGAGCTGCGGCTGGTCGCCTCGAAGGGCGGGTTCGTCGGCATCTACTTCATGCCGTTCGTCAACGCCTCGGGGCACGCCACGGCCGCGGACGTGGTGGAGCACATCGCGCACGCGGTCGACGTCTGCGGCGAGGACCACGTCGGCATCGGCACCGACGGGACGATCACGGCGATCGACGATCTGGACGGCTACCGGGCGCTCCTCGCCGAGCAGGTGGCGCGACGGCAGGCCGCCGGCGCGTCCGCCGCGGGCGAGCGCGCCGACACCTTCCCCTTCGTCGTCGACCTGCGCGGCGTCGACCAGTTCCGCGAGCTCGCGCGGCTGCTGGACGAGCGCGGCTACTCCTCTACCCGGATCGAGAAGATCCTCGGCCTGAACTTCCACAACTACGCGAAGGCGGTCTGGGGGAGTTGACGGCCGCCGAGACGCGGAGTCACGCGATTCCCCCCGCCACGGACACGACACAGGAGCGGGCGCGCATGGGCATCAACACCTGCATCGACAGGGGCAGCGCACGGACACCGGGCCGCCGCACGGCACGCGCCGGGGGCGGACGGGCACGGTACGCGCTGCTCGCCGGGGCACTGGCCGCCGTGCTGCCGCTGGCGGCGTGCGGCGGTGGCGGTGGAGCCACGAAGCACAAGTCGGGGTCGCCGACCTTCGGCTCCATCCCCGCCCAGGCGGGGACGCCCAAGGACGGCGGCGCCATCGACATAGCGCAGCAGCCGGGAGCCGGGCCGTTCTACATGCTGCCGATCGTCCCCGGCGCCTTCAATTCGACCTACGTGACGTACGAGTTCCAGCGGCTCATGTACCGGCCGCTCTACTGGTTCCCGCAGGGCGGCAGCCCCCAGATCGACGAGAGCCTCAGCCTGGCGTCGGCGCCGCAGTTCTCCGAGGGCAACAAGACGGTCACCATCACCATGCGCGATGGCTACACCTGGTCCGACGGCACGCCCGTCGACGCCGACGACGTCGTGTTCTTCATCGACCTGTTGAAGGCCGCGCTGAAGAAGAGCCCGGCGAACTGGGGCAGCTACACGCCGGGCCAGTTCCCCGACAACGTCGCCGACGCGAAGGCGACGTCGCGGAACACGGTGACGCTGAAGCTCAAGGAGGCGTACAACCCCGAGTGGTTCACCGCCAACGAGCTGACCTCGCTCGTCCCGCTGCCGGCCGAGCAGTGGTCGCGCGCCGCCGGCGGCGGCCGGAACCTCGACCACGCCTCCCCGAAGGACGCCGCGGAGATCTACGCCTACCTGGACAAGGCGTCGCGGAAGCCGGCCTCGTTCGCCAAGGACCCGCTCTGGCGGACGGTCGACGGCCCGTACAGGCTGAGCAGCTTCGACGTGACGACGAACGCCTACTCGATGACCGCCAACAAGGCGTACGGCGGCCCGCAGAAGCCGCACCTCGCGACGCTGAACTTCCGGCCGTTCACCTCCGAGAGCGCGAAGTTCAACCAGCTGCTCAGCGGCAGGCTGGCGATGGCCACCGTCGACCAGAGCAACGTCGGGCAGGTGTCGGCGCTCAAGGCCGCGGGCTACAACGTCTACGGCGCTCCGGCCCTGGGCTTCAACTTCATCATGCTCAACTTCAAGGACACCACCGACAACGTCGGCAAGCTCTACGCCCAGCTCTACATACGGCAGGCATTGCAGCGGCTGATCGACCAGCCCGGATACATCGCCAGCAAGGGCATCTACAACGGCGCGGCCGTCGAGAGCTACGGCACGGCCCCCGCGACGTCGCCCTACGTCTCCGGAAGCACCGCCACCGCCCCCTACCCCTACGACCCCGCCGCCGCCCGCAAGCTGCTGGAGGACCACGGCTGGAAGGTCGTGCCGAACGGCGCCACGACCTGCGTGCGCCCCGGCACCGGACCCTCGCAGTGCGGGGCCGGGATCCCGCAGGGCCAGACGATGAAGTTCAACCTCTTCTACCGGAGCGGCCCGCAGCTGCACAGCGCGGTCAGTACCGCGTTCGCCTCGGAGGCCCGCAAGCTCGGCATCACGATCACCGTCGCGCCGAAGACCTTCAGCTTCCTGATCCAGAACTACAACGTCCCGGCGGCGCCGTCGAAGGCCGGCGAGTGGGCCATGTCGACCTGGGGCGGCTTCAGCACCCCGCCCTACCCGACCGCGTCCGGGATCTTCGACACCAAGGGCTCGGGCAACGTGGGCGCCTTCAGCGACCCTGAGACCGACAAGCTGATCGACGCCTCGGTGCACGGTGCGGACCGCAAGGCCGTCCAGGCGGAGGTCGAGCACCTGCGGACCGAGCTGCCGGTGCTGTGGCTGCCGGCCGCGCAGACCATCTGGGCCTGGAAGAAGACGCTGTCCGGCCCGACCGCGTCCTTCGCCAACCTGCCGGCCAACGTGCTCACCCCCGAGTACTGGTACACGCACTAGCCGGCGTCCCGGCGCGCCCGGGACCACGACACGGGAAAGGAGGCGGAACGTGATCCAGTACGTGCTGCGGCGGCTCGCGACGTCGGTGATCGTGATCCTGGGCGTCTCGGTGATCACCTTCGTCCTGCTGCACGGGATGGCCGGCTCGCCCGGCCGCGCCATCCTCGGCGTCCAGGCGAGCCCGGGGGCGGTGGCCGCGTTCGAGCACGAGCACGGCTACGACCGCTCGATCGTCGTGCAGTACCTCAGCTACCTCGGGCAGCTGCTGCACGGCGACCTCGGGTACTCCTACAAGCTGAACCAGAGCGTGAACGCGCTGGTGGCCGAGAACGCCGGACGGACGGCCCTGCTGTCCGCCGTGGCGCTGATCCTGGCGATCGGCATCGCGGTCCCCCTCGGCGTCTTCCAGGCGGTGAAGCGCGGCGGCGTCGGCGACACCGTGCTGACGACCCTCACCTTCGTCGCCTACTCGATGCCCGTCTTCCTGCTGGCGATGCTGCTGATCCAGGTCTTCGCGATGGGACTGGGCGTCCTTCCCGCGCAGGCGTCCCAGTCCAGCTCCGCCCTCGTGATCTTCACCGATCCGCGCGCCATGCTGCTGCCGGTGCTGACGCTGACCGGCGTGACGGTCGCGCTCTTCTCCAGGTACCAGCGGTCGGCGGCGCTCGACCAGCTCGCGCAGGACTACATCACCGTGGCGCGGTCGAAGGGCCTGTCCATGCGCATGGTCCTCACCCGGCACCTGCTCCGCAACGCCTGCGCGCCGCTGGTGACCCTGATCGGCATGTCGATCCCGCTGCTGCTCGCGGGCAACCTCGTGGTCGAGTCGGTCTTCAACTACCCGGGGCTTGGGCTGTTGTTCTTCAACGCCCTGAACAACCAGGACTATCCGGTGCTGCTGGGCTACACGCTGATCGCGGCGACCCTGACCGTCCTGGGCAATCTCGTGGCCGACCTGCTCGTGGCGGTCACCGACCCGAGGACGCGGCGGGCATGACCGAATCGGCGGCCGACCGGACCGCGGCGCCCATCGCGCCCGACGAGCGCGGGACGCCCCCGCCGGGCAGGACGCGCGGCGGGCGGCTCACCCTGCGGGAGTTCACCGGGAACCGGCTCGCCGTCCTCGGCGGCGGCATCATCGTGTTCTTCGTCCTCTTCTGCTTCGTCGGGCCGCACCTCTACGTCACCGAGCAGACCGCCGTCGACCCGGTGAACAGCATGCTGCCGCCCGGCGGCGGGCACCCGCTCGGCACCGACGCGCAGGGCTTCGACGTGCTCGGACGGATCATGAAGGGCGGCCAGGCGTCCCTGCAGATCGGTCTGTTCGCGGCGCTGATCGCCACCGCGATCGGCACCCTGTACGGGACGGTCGCGGGCCTCGCCGGCGGCCTGGCGGACGCGGTCATGATGCGCGTGGTCGACACGCTGCTGTCGATCCCGTTCCTGTTCATCGTGCTGATCATCGCGACCCGGTTCAGCTCCACGGTGCTGTCGCTCAGCCTGACCCTCGGGGCGTTCTCCTGGCTCGCGCCGGCCCGGCTGGTGCGGGCCGAGGTGCTGGCGCTGCGCTCGCGCGGGTTCGTCGCGGCCGCGACGGTGATGGGGGCGACGAAGGCCCGGATCATCGTCCGGCATCTGATCCCGAACGCGCTCGGCGTGGTGATCGTGAACATCACCTTCCAGGTCGCCGACGCGATCATCGCGGTGTCGCTGCTGGGGTTCCTCGGATTCGGCCTCAACTACCCGGCGGTCGAATGGGGCACGCAGCTGTCCAAGGGCGTGAGCTCCCTGCTCGACGGCTCCTGGTGGCTGATCTACCCGGTCGGCGGCTGCCTGGTCCTGGTGGTCATGGCGTTCAACTTCGTCGGGGACGCGCTGCGCGACTCGATCGACGTACGGCTGAGGCGGCGCTGATGGCCGCCGGCGCGAGAGGTGGCGATGTGAGGACCGGCGAGGAGCCCCTGCTGGCGGTCGAAGGGCTGTGCACGAGCATCCGGACGAGCCGGTCGGCGGTCCGCGCCGTCGACGGGGTCGACCTGACCCTGCGCCGCGGCGAGACGCTCGGGCTGGTGGGGGAGTCGGGCTCCGGCAAGTCGATGACCGGTCTGTCGGTGATGGGGCTGCTGCCGCCCGGCGGGCAGGTCACCGGGGGGTCGATCAGGCTGGAGGGCCGCGAGCTGGCCGGCCTGCCGGAGCGGCGCTACCAGCGGATCCGCGGCAACGAGATCGCGATGGTCTTCCAGGACCCGATGACGTCCCTCAACCCCACCAAGACCATCGGCGAGCAGATCGCCGAACCGGTGCGGCTGCACCGCGGTGCGAGCCGGAGGGAGGCGCGGGACCGGGCCCTGGAGATGCTCGCGATGGTCGGCATCGCCGGCCCCGCCGAACGGCTCGGCCAGTACCCGCACGAGCTGTCCGGCGGGCTCCGGCAGCGGGTCATGATCGCCATGGCGCTGTCCTGCGAGCCGAAGGTGCTGATCGCCGACGAGCCGACCACGGCGCTCGACGTGACCGTGCAGGCGCAGGTGCTGCGGCTGCTGCACGACCTCAAGGAGCGTCTCGGCATGGCCATGCTGCTGATCACCCATGACATGGGGGTCGTCGCGCAGTGGGTCGACCGGGTCGGCGTCATGTACGCCGGGGGCGTCATCGAGAGCGCCTCCACGGCCGAGTTGTTCACGGGCATGCGCCACCCGTACGCGCAGGGCCTGCTCGCGTGCACGCCGCGGTTGACCCAGCGGCGCGAGGACGTCCTGTACTCCATCCCCGGCTCCCCGCCGGACCTGGCCGCCCCGCCCGCCGGGTGCCGGTTCGCCGCCCGCTGCGGGCGCGCCGACGACCGCTGCCGGACGGAGGCGCCGGCGCTCACCGAGCGGCGGCCCGGGCACACGGTGGCGTGCTGGAACCCGGTCGACGGCCCGCTCCCCGCGGCGGCGGCCGGGCCCGCGAAGGCGCCCGGGCCCGCGGCGGGCACCGCGCGGGACGAGCCCGCGGCCGGCCCCGCCGACCCCGTGGTGGTCGTCGCGGACCTGGTCAAGGAGTATCCGGCTGGCCGGTCGCTGCGCGGCCCGGCGCGGAGCGTCAAGGCCGTCTCCGGGGTGTCGTTCGAGGTGCCCCGCGGCCGGACCTTCGGGCTCGTGGGCGAGTCCGGCTCCGGCAAGAGCACGCTGGCCCGGATGCTCGTCGCGCTGGAGCGGCCCTCGTCCGGCGGCGTCACCGCGCTCGGCGGCGACCTCGCCCGCCTGCGCGGGCGGGAGCTGCGCCGGCACCGCCGCGACCTGCAGATGATGTTCCAGGACTCCCTCGACGCACTCGACCCGCGGATGCGCGTCGGCGCCGTCCTGGCGGAACCGTTCGCGGCGCAGGGCGTCGGGACGGCCGGTGAGCGGCTCACGGCGATCCGCGGCCTCCTGGACGAGGTCGGGCTGCCCCACGACGTCCTGGACCGGCACCCGCACGAGTTCTCCGGCGGTCAGCGCCAGCGCATCGCACTGGCCCGGGCGCTGGCGCTCAACCCGCGGGTGATCGTGGCCGACGAGCCCGTGAGCGCGCTGGACGTGTCGATCCGGTCGCAGGTGCTCAACCTCATGCGGCGGCTCCAGGCCAAGCACGACCTCACCTTCGTGGTGATCTCCCATGACCTCACCGTCGTGCGTTACCTGGCGGACACGGTCGGGGTGATGTACCTGGGGAAGCTGGTCGAGATCGGCTCGCCGGACGACGTCTACCTGCGCGCCGCGCACCCCTACACCGCGGGGCTGATCGCCGCGATCCCCGTGCCTGAGCCGGGCGCGGAACACGCGGGGGAGGCGGGCGTCGGGGCCGCCGACCAGCCCGGCGCGACCGAGATGCCCAGCCCGTTCGACCCGCCGTCCGGCTGCCGCTTCCGCACGCGCTGCCCGCGCGCGCAGGCCAGGTGCGCCGAGGAGGAGCCGTTGCTGCGCGACTTCGGTCCCGGCCACGTCGCCGCGTGCCACTTCCCGCTTCGTGAACCCGAGCCCGAGCCGGCCGCGCGGGCCGTGTGACTCCTCTGCCCGCGCGGCGCCCCGCGCGCCCCGGTGCGCGAGGTCACCGCGCACCGGGGCGCGCTTCCCGCTCCCGGTCAGGGAGCCACCGGGGCGTCGGGGGAGGTGATCGGCGACCAGGCCAGCGGCGTGGACAGCACCATCGTGCTGGTGGGTTGCCCGAAGGGGGCGAGCCGGTCGATCAGGGCCTCGAAGGCGTCCATGGAGGCCGCCGCGATCTTCAGCAGGCTGCACGCGGCGCCGGTGACGCGGTGGATCTCGCGGATCTCGGGCCACTCCGCCACCTCGGGGGCGCGCAGCACGCACCGCGGCCCGTAGCAGGACATCTGGATGAACGCGACGACGGACCACCCGACGCGGGCCGGGTCCACCTGCGCCCGGTAGCCGGTCAGCACGCCCGACTCCTCCAGCCGGCGCACGCGCTCGGCGACCGCGGGCGGGGACATGTGGACCCGCCGGGACAGCTCGCTGAACGACAGGCGCGCGTCCGCCTGGAGCTGCGCGAGGAGCAGCCAGTCGGTCTCGTCCATCACGATCCTCTCGATATGAAAGCCAAGCCAGTGAAGTGAGTCTGATGCAATGCAGAATCTGGCTGTATGCCTTTGAATCGGCATGTACTACGGCCTATCTCCTATCAGATCATTAACGCCACGTCACATCGTTGAGCCACGAGGAGGGGCAGCGGTGAGGAGCACCGATCTCGCATCATCGATCCGGCCCGCGTCCGAGCGGGAGCGCGCCGGCCGCGCCGCCGCGAGCGGGGGCGAGCCCACGCTCGCCTTCGCGGAACGCGTCCCCTACGACGCCTACGTGCGCGCCGACACCCTGCACACGCTCCAGCGGACGCTGAGCGACGACCCCGGGGAGATGTCGTTCCTGGTGATCAGCCAGGTGATGGAGCTCTACTTCGGGCTCGTCCACCACGAACTGCGCGAGGTCCAGCGCCTGCTGCGCGCCGACGACGTGTGGGGCGCCCTCCTGCCGTCGCGCCGGGCGGCGCTGCACCTCGACGGGCTGAACGCCGGCTGGCAGTGCCTGCGCTGGATGACACCGGCCGACTTCAACCGGTTCCGCGACCTGCTCGGCGAGGGCTCCGGCTTCCAGTCCGCGATGTACCGGCGGCTGGAGTTCGTCCTGGGGCTCAAGACGGCCTCGCTCATCCGGCCCTTCCGGGGGCAACCCGCCGTGCACGGCGAACTGGCCGAGGCGCTGCGGTCGCCCAGCCTCTGGGACGACGTGGTCGCGCTGCTCGCCCGCTCGGGGCACGACATCCCGGCGGACCTCCTCGGCCGGGACTTCTCGGACGAGCACCGGCCGCACCCCGCGGTGGAGGCCGCCTGGGTGGAGATCTACGGCGACGCGGGACCCGGCAACCATCTGCGGCTGCTCGGCGAGGCGCTGACCGGGATCTCCGAAGGGTTCGGCGACTGGCGCCGCCACCATCTGGCCTCGGTCCGGCGGGCGATGGGCGCCAAGGCCGGCACCGGGGGCTCGAACGGCGTCCGGTGGCTCCGGCGCAGCATGGACCGCGAGGTCTTCCCGGAGCTGTGGTCGGCGCGCACCCACATCTAGAAAGGTCAGCGGTCGGATGAGCACACCACCGGAGATCGCCGTGGTCGGGGCCGGTCTCACCGGCTCCCTCCTCGCCTGCTACCTCCCGAGGCGTGGGCACCGGGTCACCCTGTACGAGCGCCGGCCCGACCCCCGGGCCGGTGGCGGCGAGCGCGGCCGCTCCATCAACCTCGCCCTGTCCGAGCGAGGGCTGGACGCGCTGCGCCGGATCGGCCTGGAACGGCGGGTCATGGCCGGCGCGCTGCCGATGAGCGGCCGGATGATCCACCCCGTGACCGGAGGGCTGGACTTCCAGCCCTACAGCCGGGGCGGCGGCAAGGCGATCCACTCGATCAGCCGGAGCGCGCTCAACGCCGCGCTGCTCGACGCCGCCGAGGCCGCGCCCGGAGTGCGGGTGCGCTTCGGCCACCGGCTCACCGGAGCCGACTTCGCGACCGGCGCGCTGCGGTTCGCGACCCCCGGCGGCACGGTGCACGCCGACGCGCCGATCGTTCTGGGAGCCGACGGCGCCGGATCGGCGGTGCGGGCGGAGATGGTGGCGTCGGGCGCCGTCCGGGAGAAGGTCGCGTTCCTCGACCACGGGTACAAGGAGCTGACCATCCCCGCGGTCGGCGGCGAGTTCGCCCTCGACCCCGGTGCGCTGCACATCTGGCCGCGCGGCGGCTCGATGATGATCGCGCTGCCGAACCCCGACCGGTCGTTCACCTGCACGCTGTTCTGGCCGCGGGACGGCGCGTCCGGGTTCGCCGCACTCGACGGCCCGGCGGCCGTGGAACGGCACTTCCGCACCCGCTACCCCGACGTGCCGCCGCTCTCGCCCGGCCTGGTGGACGACTACCTCCGCAACCCGGTGGGCAGGCTCGGCACCGTGCACTGCGACGGGTGGCTGGTGCCGGGCCGCACGGCCGCCCTGATCGGCGACGCCGCCCACGCGATCGTCCCGTTCTACGGGCAGGGCGCCAACTGCGCCTTCGAGGACGTCGTCGAGCTCGATCGCTGCCTCACCGAGACCGCCGGCCGATGGGACCGTGCGCTGCCGCTGTACGAGGAGCGCCGCAAGGACAACGCGGGCGCCATCGGCAGGATGGCGCTCGAGAACTTCGCGGAGATGCGGGAGAAGGTCGCCTCGCCGGCCTTCAAGCTCGCGCGGAAGGCCGACCACGCGATGGAGCGCGCCCTGCCGGGCCGCTGGATGTCCCGGTACGAACTCGTCTCGTTCACCACGGAGCCCTATGCGCGGGTCGAACGGCGCACACGGCGGCAGCGGCACGTCCTGGCCGGGCTGGCGGTCACGCTGACGACCGGCACGGCCGCCCTCGCCCTTCGCCGGACGGCGGCGGCCCGCCGAGGCGCACGGGCCTGAGATCTAACAGCGCAGGGCGAGGGAGAGCGTCACGGCGCCGTCGACGACGGCGTCGAGGTCGGTGCCGAGCCGGCCGTCGGCCCACTGCTGGGCGAGCTCCGTCATGGCACCGGTGAACATGGTGGCGGCGATGACGACGGGGAGCGGCGGGTCCTGCTCGCGGGTCATCGCGAGGACGCCCTCCAGCAGCGCGGTCTGCGCGGCGCGGCGGCGGGCGGCGAGGATCTCGTTGCCGCGCGCCTCGGCGAACAGCACGCGCCCGCGGCCCGGGTCGTCGCTGATGAACCGCAGGACGGCGCGGATGCCGGCGCGGGTGCGCGCGTCGGGGCGCGGGGCGGCGTCCTCGACCGCGCGGGCGAGGACGTCGCCGAGCGCGGTGGCCTGCTGGTCGTACACGGCCGCGAGCAGCTCGGCGGTGTCGGCGAAGTTCTCGTAGAAGTAGCGCGTGTGCAGCTCGGCCTCGCGGCACACCGCGCGGACGGCCAGGGCGGCCTCGCCGCCCGCGGTGAACAGCCGGTACGCGGCCCGGACGAGCATGTCGCGCCGCTCGTCGCGGCGCCGGGCGGCGGGGACCCCGGCCCACCGGGTGTTCGCGGCCGTCCGGGCGTTCGCCATGGCCGTCACGATACCAAGTCTGGACACGCATGTACCCAAACACTTACGCTGAGGTCTGGACACAGACGTATCCAGAATCTGACGGGAGCGCCGGGATGGCACCCAGGACGAACATCCTCGCGGCACGATTCGAGCGGGCCTTCGACGCCGAGATCCGGTCCCGGTTCTTCCGGGGCCTGGAGTTCGCCGGACCCGAGGGCGACCCGGGCTGGTTCGGCCCGGACAGCGCGGTCTGGTACGTCCACTCGCACCTGCCGACCCTGGTCCTCGGCCTGGTCGGCGCCGCCTACATCGAGGGCCTCGACCCCAGCATCAGCTGGATGGCCTACGACCACTCCCGCATCCCCGAGCGGGTGGACGGCGTGCCGACCGGCGGCGTCGACCCGGAGGGCGCCGCCGTCCGGCTCGGCCACTCGCTGTCGTTCTTCATCGGCACCGCCTACGGCTCCACCAAGACCGCCGAGCGGCTCGCCCGAACGGTCCGCGCGATGCACCACACCGTGAAGGGCACCCGCCCGGACGGCCTGCCGTACGACGCCGACGACCCCGACTGGCTGCGCTGGAACTACGCCACCGTCGTGTGGGGGCTCGCGACGGCCCACGAGCGCTACCACCGCAGGCCGCTGCGCGGCGCCGACCTGGAGCGCTACTACGGCGAGTTCGTCCGGGTGGGGGAGGCGCTCGGCGGCACCGACCTGCCCGCCACGAAGGCGGAGGTCGCCGAGTGCCTGGAGTCCTACCTGCCGCGCCTGGCCGTCACGCCGATCAAGGCGTTCGCGACGGGCCCGAACCTGCGCGGCAACGGCACCAAGCCGTGGGAGCCGGGCAGCCCGTTCATGGACTGGGCCGCACGCGACATGCTCCCCGAATGGGCGCAGAAGCTGGCCCTCTACCAGCGGCCCAACCCGCTGGTGCTGCGCATGCGCCGCAGCGCCCTCTGGGTCGCGCTCAACGGGCTGCACGACGCGACCGGCCCGCTGCCGGAGTTCCGGCAGGCCGAGGCCCGGGTCGCCGGCGGCGCCTCGGCGCCCGTCGCGGTGACCGCGCCGTCGGCGCCCGACCCCGAGCTGACCCGCGAGGAGGTGGAGGCCATCGCCTAGCGGGCCCGTTCCGCGCGGCGGGTGCCGAGGCAGGCCAGCACGGCGAGCGCGGACAGCGCCGCCATGCAGGCCAGCGCGTACCGGTAGCCGGTGACGAGCTGCTGGACGCCCTGCCCCGACACCCGCGACAGGTCCCCGGCGAAGACGTGCGCCCGCAGCGCCGCCGGCACCGGGCCCGCGATGATCGAGAAGGCCAGGGCGGTGCTCACCACGATGCCGGTGTTCTGCACCATCAGCCGCATCGCGTTGACGACGCCGAGCCGGTGCGACGGCAGGCCCCTCAGCAGGGCCGTCGCGTTGGAGGGCAGGAACGCGCCCGACCCGGCGCCCAGCAGCATCAGGCCCGCCGCCACCGGCGCGTACGGGACGTCCCGCCCGAGCGCCGCCAGCAGTTCGAGCAGCCCGAGCGTCGTCAGCGCGGCGGCGAGCACCGTCATGGTCCGGGCGCCGACGCGGTTCTCGAGGAAGCCCGCGCCGGTGGACGCCAGGACCGCGACCGCCGACATCGGCAGCACCTTGAGCCCGGCCGTGACGGGGTCGTCGCCCTGCACGGACTGGAAGAACAGCGCGAGCAGCACGACCGCGCCCATCCGCGCCGTCGCGTTGAGGAACGTGGCGAGCAGCCCGAGCGCGAACGGCGCGTCCCGGAACAGCGCGATGTCGACGACGGGACGGGAGGAGCGCCGCTCGACGGCGAGGAAGACCGGCAGCAGCACCGCGAACGCGGCGACGCCGCCGAGCACGACCGGGCTGCTCCATCCCCGCTCGTTGACCTGCGACAGCCCGAACAGCAGGCCGCCGAGCCCGGCGAGGACGAGCACGTTGCCGGGCACGTCGACGCCGCGCTCGCGCGAGGCCGCCTCCACGGGCCGCAGCGCGACGGCGCCCCAGACCAGGCACAGCACGCCGAACGGGACGTTGTACCAGAACACCCAGCGCCAGCCGAAGGCGTCGGTGAGGTAGCCGCCGAGGGTGGGCCCGGCCAGCTGCGCGATGGAGAACGAGGCGGTGTAGACGCCCATGGCGCGGCCGAGCCGCTCGCGCGGGAACGCGTCGGTGACGATGGCGGCGCTGTTGGCCAGCAGCATCGCGCCGCCCGCGGCCTGCAGTACGCGCAGGCCGACGACCGTCCAGGCGGTCGGGGCGAAGCCGAGCAGCAGGCTCGCGAGGGTGTAGGCGCCGAGGCCGGACAGGTACATCGCGCGGCGGCCGAACATGTCGGCGAACCGCCCGAACACCACGATGAGGACGGTGTTGGCCAGCAGGAACGCCAGCAGCATCCAGTTCGCGGCGAGCGGCCCGGCGTGGAAGTGCCGCACCACCGAGGGCAGCGCGACGTTGAGGGTGTTGCCGCCGAGGCCGGTCAGCACGCTCGCCATGCTCACCGCGGACAGCGTCCACCAGGGGTCGCCGGGCCGCCCGGCGGCGGGCTCCGGGCACCGGACGGCGGGCGTCGTCCCGGTCACGCGGGTGCGCCGTCGTCGCCCATGCGGGCCTCCCGGCCGACGAGGGAACGAACCTCTTTCTAGATCTTGATACTAGAACTTGATTCGAGAATCCAGTCCTTGACGGTACTGAATGAACGGTCGTTTAATTTCGTCCATGGGCCGGATCGCGGGCGTCACGGCCGCCGAGACGCGGGAGCGGCTGCTGCGCGCGGCGGCCGGTGTCTTCGCCGAGCGCGGCTACGACGGCACGCGCGTCGCCGACATCGCGGCCGCCGCCGGAGTCAGCAACGGCGCGCTCTACGCCCACTTCGGCTCGAAGGGCGAGCTGCTGGTGGCGGCGCTGCGCACGCACGGCCGGCGGATGCTGGCCGAGCTCGTCGCCGCCGACCCGGAGCGCCCGATCACCGAGTCGCTGCTGATCATCGGGCGGTGGCTGCCGAAGCGCCGGGACGCGCGCGGCCACCTCGTCGTCGAGGCGCTCGTGGCGGCCCGCCGCGACGCCGACGTGGCGCGGCCGATGCACGACTACATGGGCGAGCGCGCCGCCGTGCTGGAGGAGCTGGTGCGCGCGGCGCAGGCCGGCGGGGAGATGGACGGCGCGCTCTCGCCCGAGGCCGTCGCGCACTTCTGCCTGCTGCTGGCGATGGGCAGCGTGCTGGTCCCGCCGGAGATGCACGGCGTCGGCGACGAGGAGTGGTCCGCGCTGCTCACCCGCGTGGTGGCGGCCTTCGCGCCGGCCGATCCCGCGCCGGCCGATCCCGCGCCGGCCCGTCCCGCACCGGGGGAGCCGGCCGGTTCCGAAGCGGAGACAGGAGGAACGCGATGAAGGTGCGGATCGATCCCGGGCGCTGCCAGGGGCACGGCCGCTGCTACGACCTGGCCCCCGGCCTGTTCGGCGAGGACGACGAGGGCTACGGCACCGTCCTCGGCGACGGGACCGTCCCGGCGGACGGGGAGCAGGACGCGCGCCGCGCGGCGGCCAACTGCCCCGAGCGCGCGATCACCGTCGTGAAGGAGGCGGAGGCATGACCACCGAGGACGACCGCTTCACCCAGGGCTTCGAGGAGATGCGCGAGAGCCGGCCGCTCGGCACGCGCAACGAGGTCGTCACCGGCCCCGTGGCGGACTGGGCGACCGACTTCTCCCACATGGAGCCCGAATGGGCGGCCGACCCCTACCCGATCCAGGACGACCTGCGGCGGCGCTGCCCGATCGCGCACACCGGCCGGTTCGGCGGCGGCTGGCTGCCGACGCGCTACGAGGACGTCAGCGCGATCGCCTACGACACCGAGCGCTTCTCGTCCCGGTCGATCGTCATGAGCAACTTCCGGCCGCCGCTGGAGGCGGCGCCGGTGGGCGGGGTGCCGCCGATCTCGTCCGACCCGCCGTTCCACCACGACGCGCGCAAGCTGCTGCTGCCGGCCTTCACCAAGACGGCCGTCTCCCGGCTGGAGCCGGCGACCCGCGCGTTCTGCCACTCGCTCCTCGACGGCCTCCAGGGGGACGAGGTCGTCGACGCCGCCCGCGACTACGCCCAGCACATCCCGATGCGGGTGATCGCGGACATGCTCGGGTTCCCGCCGGAGGACGGCCCGAAGTTCCGCGAGTTCGTGGAGAACGCGCTGGAGGGCGTCAACCGGCCGCCGGACGAGCGCATCGCGCGGATGGAGAAGCTGTTCGACTACCTGCTCGACCAGATCCGCGACCACGTCGACCGCCCGCGCGACGACCTCACCACCTACCTGATCAACGCCGAGCTGTACGGCCGCAGGCTCGACCCGTCGCACGTCTCGGGGACGATGGCGCTGCTGCTGATCGCGGGCATCGACACCACGTGGAGCGCGATCGGCGCGTCGCTGTGGCACCTCGCCGGGACGCCCGCCGACCGGGAGCGGCTGGTCGCCGAACCGGAGCTGCTGCCGACGGCGATGGAGGAGTTCCTGCGCGCCTACGCGCCGGTCACCATGGCGCGGCTGGTGAAGCAGGACATGCACTGGCGCGGCGCCGACATGAGGGCCGAGGACTGGATCCTGCTGTCGTTCCCCGCCGCCAACCGCGACCCCGAGCAGTTCGACCGCGCGGGCGAGGTCGTCATCGACCGCGAGGTCAACCGGCACGCCGCGTTCGGCCTCGGCATCCACCGGTGCGTGGGCTCGCACCTGGCCCGCATGGAGCTGCGCGTCGCCCTCGAGGTCTGGCTCGAGCGGTTCCCGCGCTTCACGCTCGACGACCCGTCGGCGGTGACGTGGTCCGCCGGGCAGGTCCGCGGCCCCCGCACCCTGCCCCTCCGCGTCGGCTGACCGTCCCTCCGGGCGCGGCCCCCGGCCGCGCCCGGCCACGGTCACCCGGGCTTGTCACCGGGCCCGGTCACGCGGGCCCGGTCACGCGGGTTCGGGCGGCTCGTCGCGGATGTCGAAGACGCGCTCCAGCCCCGTGACCCGCAGCACGTTGCGGACGCGCTCGGTCGGGCGCACCAGCACGAACCGGCCCTTCATCGCGGCGATCCGCTTGCTCGCCCGGATCAGGACGTTCAGCCCCGACGAGTCGCAGAACGTCATGCGGGTGACGTCCACGACGATCCGCGGCCGCCCCTCCGCGCCGATCGCCTTCGACAACTGCTCGTCCAAGGTCCCGGCGGTGGCGAGGTCCAGCTCTCCCTCGACCGACACCACCGTCCAGCCCTCGTGCTCGGCGACGTCGAAACTCGCGCCGTCGCGCTGCGCGCCACCAGCGGCCCCCATGCGCTCAACCTCCGATCCCTTCCCCCGGAACCCTAGGGGATCAGTGGCGCAGCAGCCTGGCGGCGCCGACGGCCGCTCCCGTGGCGGCCGCGCCCGCCGTCGCCGCTCCGACCAGGTACTTGTGCTTCGCCGCCCACAGCTGCGGGCTGCGCGGATGGGCCTCCTCGTCGAACCGGCCGTGCGCGCCGTAGTCGCGGCCGCCGGTGCCGTCCGCGGGCTCCCACAGGTTCGCGGCCTGGTCCGGCGGGCGCGGCTGCTCGGTCTGCTGCGACGAGAACGCGGTCCTCGCCAGGTAGCGGTCGAGGAGCCCCGCGGCGAACTTGTTCGCGATCAGCGTGCCGACCGTGCTCCCGCCGACCCAGTACTCCCGGCGCCGCGGATGCTCCGCCGCGTACAGCAGGGCGTCGGCCGCGATCTCCGGCTGGTAGATGGGCGGGACCGGCTGCGCGCGGCGCGGCAGCCGCGACAGCACCCAGCTGAACTGCGGGGTGTTGACGCCCGGCATCTCCACCATCGTCACCTTCACGCCAGGGCACACGTGCAGCAGCTCGGCCCGCAGCGAGTCGTGGAGGCCCTGGACGGCGTGCTTGGCGCCGCAGTACCCGCTCTGCAGCGGGATCCCGCGGTAGGCCAGCGCCGACCCGCACTGGACGATCACGCCGCGCCCGCGCGGCATCATCCGCTTGAGCGCCGCCCGCGTGCCGTTGGCGTAGCCGAGGTAGGTGACGTCGGTGATGCGCTTGAACTCGTCCGGCTCGATCTCCCAGAACGGCGCGAACACCGAGGAGAACGCCACGTTCACCCACACGTCGATGGGCCCGAGCTCCTCCTCGGCGCGCTGCGCCGCCGCCTCCACCCCGCCGTCGTCGGCGACGTCGACGCTGATCGGCAGCGCGCGCCCGCCGGCCTTGCCGACGTCCTCGGCGGCGCCCTCCAGGCCCTCCTCGCCGCGCGCCAGCAGCGCGACCTTGGCGCCGCGCCCGCCGAACGCCCGGGCGGCCGCGCGGCCGATGCCCCCGCTGGCGCCGGTTATCACCACGACGCTGTCCTCGTCGATCCCGTACTTCATCACCGTCCTCCTACCGGCTCGGTCAAGGAGGAGTGCCCGCACAGACGCGTCCGTAACGCGGCCTGATCCCGGGTTCGCCCCGTCCCGTTCCATCGCGGGTGCGGGGCTCGGCGGAAGGCCGCCACTACGGGCCGCACAGGGGGAGGCGCAGGACCATGCACGTGCCGGACGGCCGGTCGGCGATGTTCAGGGTCCCCCCGTGGGCGGCGGCGACCTGGCGGGCGATCGCGAGCCCCAGGCCGGTGCCCTCCGGCTCGCGGCTGCGCGCGTCGGGGCGGCGGTAGAACCGGTGGAAGACCGCCTCCCGCTCCTCCGGCGGGATGCCCGGCCCGTCGTCGACGACCTGGAGGACCGCCTGGCCGCCCTCGCGGGCGAGCAGCACCTCGACCCGGCTCTTCGCGTGCCGCTCGGCGTTGGACACGAGGTTGCGCAGCAGCCGCGCCAGCCGGACGGCCGACCCCTCCACCTCCAGGCCGGGCTCCAGGCGCGACGTGACGGCGACGCCGGGTTCACGACCGGCCAGCTCGTCCTCCACGAGCCGGGTCAGGTCCACGGTGCCGGTCCTGACCGGCGCGCCCGCCTCAAGCCGGGCCAGCTCCAGCAGGTCCGAGACGATGGCGCCGAGCCGCTCGGCGTCGTCCAGCGCCGCGTGCAGGATCGCGCGCGAGTCGGACTCCGGGTCGGCGAGCGCGAGCTGCAGCCGGGTCTGCAGCCCGGTGAGCGGCCCGCGCAGGTCGTGCGAGGTGTCGGCGACCACCTGCTGCTGCCGCCGCAGGGCTTCGTGCATCGCGGCCGTCGCCCGGTGCTCGTCCTGCCGCGCGCGGTGCAGCCGGTCGTTGACCTCCTGCAGCTCGCGCGTCCGGGCGAACAGCTCCGCCTCCACTCCCTCGATCGCGGCCTCGGACGACGGTGTCTTCCCTGACCGCGCGGCGCGCAGCTGCTGGATGTAGGAGGTCACCTCCTCCACGCGGTGCAGGAGGGCGGTGACCGTGCCCTCCGGGCCGAGTAGCGGCGCGTTCCGGATGCTCCAGTACCGCTCCTCGTAGACCCCGGGCCGGTCGGCGGCCTCGACGTCGTAACGCTGCAGGGGCATGATGTCGGTCTCGCGCTCCGCCAGCACCCGTTCCAGGGACGTCCGCACCTCGGACACACCCTGCGCGGCGGGGCCGCCGGGGAACACCTCGTAGAACAGGCGGCCGATCAGGTGCTCACGGGATTGCCCCGAGAGCCGTTCATAGGTGCAGTTGACCATCACGTACCGCAGATCGGGCGTGAGCACCGCGCAGCCGACGGGCAACGCGTCGAAGACCGCCGACAGGTCGATCTCGGCCATTCCTGATACGTATCCATTTCGGGCAAACGGCCGGGAAGCCGCGGGCATCCCGGCCGCAAAAACCCGTCTCAGCCGCGGACGGACGGCCCGCGGCCGCGGCGGGCCGCCCGCGCGTCGGCGGCCTCCGCCGGCTCCGGCGCCTCCGCGGCGCCCAGCTCCTCGATCACGTCCCGCATGGCCCCGCACAGCGCGTCGATGTCGGCGACCAGCGTCGCCTCCGTGCTGACGCCCATGTTCAGCATCCCGGTCCAGCCGAGGGCGCCGACCGCGAGCGGCGCGCCCGGCCCGGTCGGGACGATCGGGTGCGCCGCGATCAGCGGGGCGCCGGCCAGCCGCGTCGGCGTGTTCGAGCCGGGGAGGTTCGTGGCGATCGCCTGGAACGTCCGGCCGCCGTACACGGCCCGCGCGAACGCGTCGTGCAGCACCGGCGGCAGCGCCCGCGACGCCCGCTGCATCACGAAGGCCGACGCCAGCGCGCGGGTCCCGGACCGCAGCCGCCGCGTCGCCGCGGCCAGCGCGCGCAGCCGCTCGACCTCCGGCATCGGCCCGTACGGCAGGTCCACCATGACCGCCGAGGTGTGGTTGCCCTCGGGCGGCACCACCGGGCCGCCCGTCATCAGCGGCACCGCGACCCGCAGGACGCGCCCGCCCTCCGGCCCGCCCGCGGGCTGCATGACCCGGCGCAGCCCGCCGGCCAGCGCGCACAGCACCACGTCCGTCACCCGCACGCGGTGCTTGCGGGCGAGGTCGCGGATCACCGGCATCGGCAGCCGGAACGTGCCGAACGCCCGCTCCGCGGTGCCCGTCGAGGGCAGCCGCGTCCTCTGCCGCGACTCCGCCGCCAGCTGGGCGATCCCGGTGACCGTGCCCAGCGCGCGACGCGTCGCCGACGGCCCGGCGCCCGCGGCCGGCAGCGCGTCCGGGGGCGTCAGCAACCGCAGCACGTGCGTGATCACGCCCATGCCGTCGGCGACGACATGGTGCATCAGGAAGATCACCGCCGAGCGGTCGGGGGCGTAGCCGCGCACCAGGATCATCCGCCACATCGGCCGGTCGCGCGGCAGCGGCTCGCTCTGCAGCACGCCGACGAGCGCGTTGAGCCCCGCGTCGCCGCCCTCCGCGAGCACCGCCTCGTGGACGTGCCAGTCCCAGTCGATCACCGGGTGCCCGACCCAGCGGCGCCGCCGCAGCCGCGACGCGGGGGACAGCCGCTGGCCCAGCCGGGGCAGCTCGTCCAGCTTCCCGCGCAGCGTCGCGATCATGTCCTCCCGGCTCGGCGACCCGTCCGGCGCGTCGAGGAAGATCAGCCCGCCGACGTGCTGCGGCGTCCGGTCCGACTCCACCGCCAGGAAGAAGGCGTCCTCGGGCGGGACGATCGGGGGCCGCGGCCGGCCGGGGTCCCGGTCGGTCACGAGGTAGGCGAACCAGACCACGGCCAGCGCGCCCGCCGCGTCCAGCAGGTAGTGGTTGGCGGTCGCCATGATGACGTAGAGCGTCACGAAGACGTGCAGGACGCCGGCCGCCTGCAACGAGCGACGCACCTGCAGCCGCGCCAGCTCGACGCTCACCCACAGCGCCCACGCGACGTGCAGCGACGGCATGGCCGCGAGCCGGTCGGCGTGGTCGACGACCGGGCTGCCCCACGACCCCCACGTGCCGTGCGTCAGGACGGTGTCCACGTACCCGAGGCCGGGCACGAGGCGGGGCGGCGCCACCGGCCACAGCGCGAAGCAGACCGCGCCGATCACGTTGATCAGCGCGAAGGAGTTGCGGGCGACGCGGTACCGGTCGGGCCGGCGGCGGTACAGCCAGGCCAGCGCCCACAGCGTGGTGACCAGGTAGACGGTGGCGTACTCGTAGTTCGCGACGACGGCGACGGACCGGTGCGCCGCGAGCCAGTCGTTGAGCGGCCGCTCGACGGCGATGTGCAGCGTCCGTTCCAGGTCGTGGATCTGCCGGCCGTGGTCGGCGGCGGCCGCGTGCCGGTCGCCGACGGGGACGGCCGCGGCGACGGCGTAGAGGGCGAAGAGCGACAGCCCGAACGCGAGTTCGCGCGCGAGCGGAGGGCGGCGGCCCGGGAGCCCGGAGGAGAGCGCGGAGGGGTCGGTCTCTGGTGTCACCAACCTCTCCTAACCCAAAAACTTGGTTTATACACATATATATGATCGGTTTCGCGTTTACCGGGCGATCGACAGGGTTATGGGGACCATTGCGACCGGCAGAGCGCCGCCCCGCCCCGCGCGCCGCCCCCGAAGGAAACGATGTCCATCAGCGAGCGCTTATGGAACGAGACCTACGAACGTCGGATCAGGAACCGGCTGCAGGCCCGGGAGAACTTCCCGGTGGCCGCCCGGTTCCTTCCCGCCCGGCACCGGGCGCACCTGCTCGACGTCTACGGCTACGCCCGGCTCGTCGACGACATCGGCGACGAGGCCCCGCCGGATGAGCGCGCCGGCCTGCTCGACCTCGTCGACCGCGACCTCGACCGGATCTATGCGGGCGCCGTCCCCGAGATCCCCGTCATGCGGGCGCTGGCCCGCACCGTGCACGACCGCCGGATCCCCGCGGAGCCGTTCCGGCGCCTGGTGAGCGCCAACCGCCGGGACCAGGTCGTCACCCGCTACGGGACGTTCGACGAGCTGCTGGAGTACTGCACGCTGTCGGCGGACCCCGTCGGGCACATCGTCCTGCACGTGTTCGGCGCCGCGACCCCGGCGAGGCTCCGCCTCTCCGACCGGATCTGCTCCGCGCTGCAGGTCATCGAGCACTGCCAGGACGTCGGCGAGGACCACCGCAACGGCCGGGTCTACCTGCCGGCGGACGACCTGCGCCGGTTCGGCTGCACCGAGGACGACTTCCGCGCCGCGGTGACTCCGACCCGCCTGCGCGGTGTCATCGCACTTCAGGCGGGAAGGGCAGGACGACTGCTCGCCGAAGGCGCGCCTCTCGTCCGGACCCTGCCCGGGTTCGCTCGCGCCGCCGTGGCCGGGTACGCGGCGGGCGGGTTCGCCGCCCTCGCCGCGCTGGACCGCCGCGCCTACGACGTCCTGGCCGGCCCGCCACGCCCGGGGAAGACGCGGCTGCTCGCCGAGTGGTCGCGGATGTTGGGAAGGAGATGAGATGGACGCAGCCGGGGCCTACCGGCACTGCGAACAGGTCGTCCGGTCGCAGGCACGCAACTTCTCGTACGGGATCCGCCTCCTGCCCCCGCCGAAACGCCGGGCGCTCAGCGCCGTCTACGCCTTCGCGCGGAGGATCGACGACATCGGCGACGACAACGAGGCGCCTCCCGATGCGCGGCTCGCCGCGCTGGCCGCCGAGCGCGACCGGCTCGCCGACCCCGGCGCCCACCCGGACGACCCGGTGCTGGTCGCCCTGGCGGACGCGGCGCGCCGCATGCCGATCCCGCTGGAGGCGTTCGGCGAGCTCATCGACGGCTGCGAGGCCGACGTGCGGGGCGCCTCCTACGACACCTTCGACGACCTGCTCTGGTACTGCCGGTGCGTCGCCGGCTCGATCGGCCGGCTGTCGCTCGGCGTGTTCGGCACCCGCGACCCCCGGGTCGCCCGGACGCGCGCGGACGCGCTCGGCGTCGCGCTGCAGCTGACGAACATCCTGCGGGACGTCCGCGAGGACCGGCTCGGCGGCCGCGTCTACCTGCCGGCCAAGGACCTCGCGAGGTTCGGCTGCACGCTGGACCAGGACGCGTCCGGCCGGTTCACCGACCCGCCGGAGCAGCTCGCCGCCCTGGTCCGGTTCCAGGCGGAGCGCGCGGGCGAGTGGTACGCGACGGGGCTGCGGCTGCTGCCGATGCTCGACCGGCGCAGCGCCGCGTGCACGGGGACGATGGCCGGCATCTACCGGCGGCTGCTGCGGCGCATCACCGCCGACCCGGCGACCGCACTGGCGGGGCGCATGTCCCTGCCCGCCTGGGAGAAGGCGGCCGTCGCCGCGACGGCGCTCACCGGGATCCGGCGGTGAGCCCCCGGGCGAACGTCGCCGTCGTCGGCGGCGGGCTCGCCGGGATCAGCGCCGCGCTCGCGCTCCTGGAGGCGGGCGTGCGGACCACCCTCTACGAGGCGCGTCCCCGGCTCGGGGGCGCCACCCACTCCTTCGACCGCAACGGCCTCACCGTCGACAACGGGCAGCACGTCTTCCTGAAGTGCTGCACCGCCTACCGCGGGCTGCTGGACCGGCTGGACGCCCGGGACCTCGTCCGCGTCCAGGATCGCCTCGACATCCGCGTCCTCACCCCGGACGGGACGGCCGGGAGGCTGCGCCGGGCGAAGGCGCCGGGGCCGCTGCACCTGCTGCCCGCGCTCGCCCGGTACCGGCTGCTGTCGCCGGGCGACCGGCTGCGGGCCGTCCGCGCGTCGCTGGCACTGCAGGGCCTCGACCCGCAGGACCCGGAACTGGACGGGCAGGCGATGGGCGGCTGGCTCGCCGCCCACGGCCAGCGCGAGCGGGCCCGCACCGCGCTGTGGGAGCTGTTCCTGATCTCGGCGCTGAACATCGGGGTGGACGACGCCGCGATGGGCCCCGCGACGATGGTGTGCCGGCAGGGCCTGCTCGGCCGCTCCGACGCCGCCGACATCGGCGTCCCGACCGTCCCGCTCGGCGAGCTGCACGGCTCCGTCGCGGCGAGCCGGATCGAGCGGCTCGGCGGGCGCGTCCACCTGAAGGCGAAGGTGTCGGCGGTGCACGCCGGGCCGAAGCTCGTGGTGGACGGCGAGCCGGTCGCCGCGGACGCCGTCGTCGTCGCGGTGCCGCACCGCGCGGCGGCCCCGCTCGTCCCGGCGCAGGCGTGCCCGGACCGGGACCGGTGGGCCGGCCTCGGGTCCAGCCCGATCATCAACGTGCACGTCGTCTACGACCGGCCGGTCATGGACGTGCCGTTCGCCGCCGCCGTCGGCTCGCCCGTGCAGTGGGTGTTCGACCGCACGCAGATCAGCGGCCTCGCCCGCGGCCAGTACCTCGCGGTGTCGGTGTCGGCCGCCGACGGCTGGATCGACACGCCCGCCGCCGACGTCCGCGCCGCGTTCCTGCCCGCACTGGAACGGCTCCTCCCCGCCGCGCGGCGGGCCCGCGTCACCGACGTCTTCGTCACCCGGGAACGCCATGCGACGTTCCGCCAGAGCCCCGGCAGCGGCGCGCTGCGGCCCGCGTCCGCGACCCGGCTGCCCGGGCTCTTCCTCGCCGGCGCGTGGACCGACACGGGCTGGCCCGACACCATGGAGGGGGCAGTGCGCAGTGGACTGACCGCCGCCCGGCTGGTCCGGCGGCACCTGGACGGGGTGAGCGGCCGATGACCGCCGTCCCCGGCTCGATCACCGACGGGCGCGCCCTCGTCGACGAGGCGATGCGCGCCTGCGTCGACCGCCTCGACCCGGCCAACCGCCGCGTCATCGCCTACCACCTCGGCTGGACCGACGCCGACGGCCGGCCCGCCACGGCGGGCGGCAAGGCGCTGCGCCCCGCGCTGGCGCTGCTGTCGGGACGCGCGGCCGGCGCGCCGCCGGAGCACGCCCTCCCCGGCGCCGTCGCCGTGGAGTTCGTGCACGCCTTCTCGCTGCTGCACGACGACATCATGGACGGCGACCGCACCCGCCGGCACCGCCCCGCCGCGTGGACGGTGTTCGGCGCCGCGGCCGCGATCCTCGCGGGCGACGCGCTGCTGGCGCTGTCGGAGGAGCTGCTGCTGGAGCACCACACCCGCGGTGCGCACTGGGCGGCGGAGGCGCTGACCGCCGCCACCCAGCGGCTCATCTCCGGCCAGGCCCTCGACATGGGGTTCGAGGAGCGCGCCGACGTCACCCTCGACGAGTGCCTGACGATGGCGTCCGACAAGACGGGCGCGCTGCTGGCCTGCGCCAGCTCGATCGGCGCGATGCTCGGCGAGGCGCCCGCCGAGCTGGTCACCGCCCTCACCGGGTACGGGACGGAGATGGGCCTGGCGTTCCAGCTCGTCGACGACCTGCTCGGCATCTGGGGGAGCCCGGAGACGACCGGCAAGCCGGTGCTGTCGGACCTGCGGGCCCGCAAGAAGTCGCTGCCGGTGGTCGCCGCGCTGACCGCCGGGACCGCCGACTCCGCGCGGCTGGCCGAGCTGTACGCCGCGCCCGGCGACCCCGCCGAGGCCGACCTGCGGGAGATGGCGGAGCTGGTCGAGGCCGCGGGCGGCCGCGCCTGGGCGGAGGCCGAGGCCGACCGCCGCGTCGCGCTGGCCGCCAAGTACGTGGGCGACGTGGAGATGGACGACGCGGTCCGCGCGGAGTTCCGCGACATCGCGCTCTTCGTCACCGCCCGGGACCACTGAACGACGGGACCCGCGCCGGGAAGCGGACACCGTCAGAAAGCAGGATGCCGAATGACCACGACGGAAGCCCCCGGACTCACCGAAGCGGCCGCGGCCGCCGTCGAGGCGGCCCGCGACCACCTGCTCGGCCTGCAGTCGGCCGAGGGCTGGTGGAAGGCCGAGCTGGAGACCAACGTCACCATGGACGCCGAGGACCTGCTGCTGCGCCAGTTCCTCGGCATCCGCACCGACGCCGAGACCGCCGCGGCGGCGCGCTGGATCCGCTCGCAGCAGCGCGCCGACGGGACGTGGGCGAACTTCTACGGGGGCCCGCCGGACCCGTCCACCACCATCGAGGCGTACGTCGCGCTGCGGCTCGCCGGCGACGCCCCCGGCGACGAGCACATGCGCAGGGCCGCCGCCTACGCGCGCGAGGCCGGCGGCATCGAGGGCAGCCGCGTGTTCACCCGCATCTGGCTCGCGCTGTTCGGCCAGTGGTCCTGGGACGACCTGCCGGTGATGCCGCCGGAGCTGATGTTCCTGCCGAGCCGCGTCCCGCTGAACGTCTACAGCTGGGCGTGCTGGGCGCGGCAGACGATCGTGCCGCTGACCGTCCTCGGGTCGCTGCGCCCCGTCCGGTCGCTGCCGTTCGACCTGCCGGAGCTGCGCGCCGGCCGGCGTCCCGCGCGGAAGGCGACCGGATGGGGAAGGGCCTTCAACGCCCTGGACCGGTTCCTGCACGTCTACGAGAAGCGGCCGGTGGCGCCGCTGCGGAAGGCCGCGCTGCGGCGCGCGGCCGAGTGGATCGTCGCGCGGCAGGAGGCGGACGGCTGCTGGGGCGGCATCCAGCCGCCGTGGGTGTACTCGCTGATGGCGCTGAGCCTGCTCGGCTACGACCTCGACCATCCGGTGATGAAGCGCGGCCTCGCCGGGCTCGACCGGTTCACGATCGAGGACGGGAAGGGCCGCCGCCTCGAGGCGTGCCAGTCGCCGGTGTGGGACACCGTCCTCGCGATGAACGCGCTGTCGGACGCGGGCGCGCCCGCCGGCGACCCGGCGCTGCTGCGCGCGGCCCGCTGGGTCGTGGGCGAGGAGATCCGCGGGCCGGGGGACTGGTCGGTGCGGCGCCCGGACCTGCCGCCGGGCGGCTGGGCGTTCGAGTTCGACAACGACCTGTACCCCGACACCGACGACACCGCCGAGGCGATCCTCGCGCTGCGCCGCTCCGGGCTGCCCGAGGCCCGCGGGCCGATCGACCGGGCCGTCCGCTGGATGGCGGGGATGGCGTCGCGGGACGGCGGGTTCGCCGCCTTCGACGCCGACAACACCCAGGAGCTGTGCACCAAGCTGCCGTTCTGCGACTTCGGCGCCGTCATCGACCCGCCGTCGGCGGACGTCACCGCGCACGTGGTCGAGGCCCTCGCCAAGGAGGGGCACGCGGAGTCGCCCGTCACCAAGCGGGCGGTGGTGTGGCTGCTGAAGGCGCAGGAGGCGGACGGGTCGTGGTTCGGCCGGTGGGGCGCCAACCACGTCTACGGCACGGGCGGCGCGGTGCCCGCGCTGATCGCCGCGGGCGTCCGCCCGGACAAGCCGCCGATCCGCCGCGCCGTCGCCTGGCTGGAGCACCACCAGAACCCCGACGGCGGCTGGGGCGAGGACCTGCGCTCCTACGACGACCCGGCCTGGATCGGGCGCGGCACGTCCACCCCCTCGCAGACGGCCTGGGCGCTGCTGGCGCTGCTCGCGGCGGGCGAGCGCTCACCGGCGGTCGAGGCCGGGGTCCGCTGGCTCGTCGACCACCAGCGCCCGGACGGCACGTGGGACGAGGACCAGTTCACCGGCACCGGCTTCCCCGGCGACTTCTACATCAACTACCACCTGTACCGGCTGGTGTTCCCGATCAGCGCCCTCGGCCGCTACCTGGGGCGGGACCGGTGACGAGGCCCGTGGTGTGCGCGGCGCTCGGCATCGAGGCCCGGGCGCTCGCGCACGGCGGCCCGCCGGTCGCGAAGGTGCACGCCGAGGCCCGCCGGTACGCCGCGCGGGGCGACCTCGTCGCGCTGATCGGGCACGCCGGGCACGAGGAGGTCGAGGGCACGCTCGGCGAGGCGCCGCGGTCCACGGTGCTCGTGCAGACCCCCGCCGACGCCGCGGAGATCACCCGGCGGTTCCCGGACGCGCGGGGCCCGCACACCGACGACATCTGCTCCGCCACCACCAACCGCGAGCGCGCCGTGACCCACGTCGCCCGCGAGGCTGACCTCGTGCTCGTCGTCGGGTCGGCCAACTCCTCCGACTCCCGCCGCCTCGTCGAGGTGGCCGAGCAGGCCGGCGCGCCCGCCCTGCTGATCGACGGCCCGGCCGACGTCCCGCTCGACCGGCTCCGCGACGCCCGCACCGTCGGCGTCACCGGCGGCGCGTCCGCGCCGCCCGCCGTGCTCGACGCGGTCGTCGCCGCGCTGCGCGGCCTCGGCCCCGCCGACCTGGCCGAACGCGCGGTCACGGTGGAGACCACCGAGTTCACCTTGCCGAAGGAGGTCCGACCCTAATGCCGATGCCACTGCGCCAGAGCGTCCGCGTCGCGTCGCACATCATGAGCAACAAGGTGCGCGGCAAGGACAAGTTCCCGCTCATCATGGAGCTCGAACCGCTGTTCGCCTGCAACCTCAAGTGCGCGGGCTGCGGCAAGATCCAGCACCCCGCCGACGTGCTGAAGCGGCGCATGCCGGTCGAGCAGGCCGTCGCCGCGGTCAAGGAGTGCGGCGCCCCGATGGTGTCGATCGCCGGCGGCGAGCCGCTGATGCACCCGCAGATCGGCGAGCTCGTCGAGGAGCTGGTCGGGATGAAGAAGTTCGTCTTCCTGTGCACGAACGCGCTGCTCGTCCCGAAGAAGCTCGACAGGTTCAAGCCGTCGCCCTACTTCGCCTTCACCGTGCACATCGACGGCCTGCAGGAACGGCACGACGAGTCCGTCTGCAAGGAGGGCGTGTTCGAGGAGGCCGTCGCCGCGGTCAAGCTGATCAAGGAGCGCGGGTTCCGCGTCACCACCAACACCACGTTCTTCAACACCGACACCCCGCAGACCGTCATCGACGTGCTGAACTACCTCAACGACGATCTGCAGGTCGACGAGATGATGCTCTCGCCCGGCTACGCCTACGACAAGGCGCCCGACCAGGAGCACTTCCTCGGCGTCCAGGAGACCCGCGAGCTGTTCAGGAAGGCGTTCGCCGACGGCAACCGCAAGCGGTGGCGGCTGAACCACTCGCCGCTCTTCCTCGACTTCCTCGAAGGCAAGGCCGACTTCGGCTGCACCGCCTGGGCGATCCCGTCCTACTCCCTCTTCGGCTGGCAGCGCCCCTGCTACCTGATGTCGGACGGCTACGCGCAGACCTATCGGGAACTGCTCGACGAGACCGACTGGGAGTCCTACGGCCGGGGCCGCGACCCGCGCTGCGCGAACTGCATGGCGCACTGCGGCTACGAGCCGACCGCGGTGTTCACGACGCTCGGCTCCCTGAAGCAGTCACTGCGCGCCCTGCGCGAGAACTAGCCGCGCACGACGCCCGGCGGGCCGTTCCGCTGCGGAACGGCCCGCCGGGCATCGCCTCACGCCCCTGAAGGGCCCGCAGGGTCGGCCTCGTACATCCGCTCGCGCAGGAGGCGCAGCGTCCCGGCGAGCAGCCGCGAGACGTGCATCTGGGAGATCCCGAGCTCCTGCGCGATCTGCGACTGGGTCTTGTTGCCGAAGAAGCGCAGCAGCAGGATCGTCCGCTCCCGCTCCGGCAGCTCCGCCAGCAGGACGTGCAGGGTCTCGCCGTCGACGACGTGCTGCAGCGCGGAGTCCTCGGCGCCGAGCCGCTCCACGAGCGGGCTCGCCTCGGTCTCGCCGTCGCCGCCGCCGTCGAGGGACAGTGGTCGGTAGGACTCCCACGCCAGCACGGCGTCGGTGACCTCCTCCGCGTCGACGCCCAGGATCGCGGCGAGTTCACCGGGCGTGGGGGAGCGGCCGTGCTCCTGCAGGAAGCGCTGGGTGGCGCGCTGCAACCGCGGGCGCAGTTCCTGGATGCGGCGGGAGACGCGGATGCCCCACGTCCGGTCCCGGAAGTAGCGGCGGACCTCCCCGAGCACCATCGGGTAGGCGTAGACGAAGAACTCGCCCCGCTCGGGATCGAACCGGTTGATCGCGTTGACGAGGCCGAGGTAGGCGACCTGCACCAGGTCCTCCACCGGCTCTCCCCGGTGGGCGTAGCGGTGCGCGACCCGCCGCACCATCGGCGCGTGCATCCGGACGAGCGCCGCGCGCAACTCCTCCTTGCGGGCGGCGCCCACGCCAGGCCGGCGCATCTCCATCAGCAGCGCCTCGGCGCACTGCTCCGCCGGGCCGTCCTCCGCACGGGGCGCGGGCACGGCCGCTCTCGCTGGGGATCCCAGACCGATCACCTCCTGTCGACGCCGGAACCGGCTCACCGGAGACCCATTTACATCGCCTCACGATACAAATACCCGGCCTCACGCTTCCGACACAGCCCTGACCGCCCACCCGCCCGCCATCAGCCCCGAAAAGCGCCATCCCACGCCCCTGCGAAGCAGCGCAGCAGACCAATGAAGAGATCCGTGGCACAGCGCGGTCCATGAAGCGGCGTGCTGCGCGAAACAGCGCAGCGCGGGTCACCGGGGTCAGCGTGGCCGGGCGGGGGCGGTGTCGTGGCGGAGGGCGAGCGTGATCGGCGCGGTGGCCGCGACGGCGGCGACGGCGAGCCCCAGGGCGGTCCGGAAGCCCGTGGCGAACGCCGCGCCGGCCAGGAGCGGGCCGAACACCGCGACGCCCGCGGACGAGCCGACCTGGCGGCCGGTGTTGAACGCGGCGGTCGCGGCCCCGGTGAGCGCGGCGGGGACCGACTCGACCAGCCGCGTCGTCATCGCGGCGACGACGATGCCCGCGCCGAGGCCCGCCGGGGTCATGGCCAGCAGCATCGGCCACTCCTGCGGCAGCGGCCCCACGGCCAGGATCGCCGCGACGGCGCCGCCGAACAGCAGTTCCCCGGCCAGCAGTGCGGCGGTGGTGCCGAAGCGGGCGAGCAGCGACGGCGTCACCAGGTTGCCGAGCGCGATCAGCCCGGTGAACGGCAGGAACGACAGCCCGGCCACCAGCGGGGGCTCTCCCTTCACGTCCTGGAGCAGCAGGCTCAGCGCGAACATCACCCCGTAGAAGGTGAAGTTGAACAGCATGCCGAGCACGGTCGTGCCCGAGAAGCCCGCGCGCCGGAAGAGCCCGAGCGGCAGCAGCGGGTCGGCGGCCCGGCGCTCCGCGAGGACGAAGGCCGCGAGCCCCGCCGCGAAGACCCCGCCTGCCGCCAGTACAGCCGGGTGCGTCCAGCCCAGGTGCGGGCCCTCGATCATGCCGAAGACCAGGCCCGCGATCGCGGCGCCCGCGGTGAGCTGGCCGCCGAGGTCCAGCCGGCGGGGACGCGCCGGGACCGCGCCGACCCGGGCCAGCGCCACCGCGGCCGCCGCCGTCCCGAGCACCGCGTTGACGAGGAACACCGCCCGCCACCCGGCCGCCGCGATCAGCACCCCGCCGACCAGCGGCCCGGCCGCCAGGCCGACCCCGCCGGTCGCGCCCCAGACGGCCACCGCGCGGGCCCGCCCGGCGGCTCCCCGCGCACCGGACGTCGCCAGCGTCAGCGAACTCGGCAGCAGCAGCGCGGCGCCTGCTCCCATTGCGAGCTGGGCTGCGATCAGCACCGGGACGGCCCCGGCGGCGGCCGCGACGGCGGACGCGGGCGCGACGACGGCCAGGCCCGCGAGGAAGACCCGGCGGGCACCGAGGGCGTCCGCCAGTGCTCCCGCGCTGATCAGCCCGGCCGCCAGCGTCAGCGTGTAGGCGTTGACGATCCATTCCCCGGCCGCAGGCCCTCCGTGCAGCGCGCGCAGCATCGTCGGTAGCGCGAGCGTCACGATCGTGGTGCCGAGGAACACCATGAACGCCGCCGCCGAGCCCGCCGCCAGCGCGGCCCGGTCCCCTCTCCCGGCCTCCTGTTCGGTGCCCTGCAGCGGCTTCACCTGCGTCTTCGTCTTCATGGGCACCCCTCCAGCAACCGGACGCACCTCGTCCAGTTGCAGACGCTAACACAAGCGGACGACGGTCGTCCATTTAACTGGAGGGCGCCCGTCCGTTTGCTGGTAGATTGGTGCCATGGACGTGACCTGGCCCGCCGTGGACCGGCTGCTGGACGACGGGACCGGGCACCGGCCCCGCGCCGATGCCCGCCGCAACGTGGAACGCCTGGTGGCGGCGGCCCATGAGGCCGCCCGCGAGGCCGGTTCGGAGATCACCGCGCACGACATCGCGCGCCGCGCCGGCGTCGGGATCGGCACCTTCTACCGCCGCGTCGGCTCGCTGGAGGACCTGCTGAAGGCCGTCCTGGACGAGCTGATCGGCGAGATCATCGCGTCCGCCGACGCCTGTCTGGCCGCCGACGACCCGTGGGAGGGCTTCCGCGCGTTCGCCGCGTCCTACATCCGCCGCCGCAACGAGCTGTGCGACATCAACGAGGCGCTCGGCAACGTCCTCGACCACTCCCGCGCCGACCTGCGCGACCGCATCCGCAGGCTGGTCGAGCGGGCGCAGGAGGCGGGCGCCGTGCGTACCGACGTCATGTGGACCGACGTGGCGTTCCTGCTGGTCTCCGCGGCGACGGGGCCGCACACGCTCGGCCTGCGGGCTGGCGAGGAGCAGTGGGACCGCAACCTGCACGTCATCCTGGACGGCCTGCGCGCCCCCGGCTCAGGCGACCTGCCGGGCGAGCCCCCGCGGGCACCCTGACAGGCGTCAGGTCAGCACCGCGCCGGGGGAGACGGCGCCGGCCCAGCCCGTCGGCGAGCGCCTTGGCGGACTGGCCAAGGCGCCGCGCCCTCGCCATTCGCCGCCCAGCCACGTCACACCTGACAACGCGCCCCCACTGAGAGCCAAACCGGTGGAAGCCCAGCAACGCCAGCCACGAGGGGGCAAGGGGCGAAGCCCCAAGACCACCCGCCAAGCAGAGGAAGCCCAGCAACCTCAGCCACGAGGGGGCAAGGGGCGAAGCCCCAAGACCGCTCACCAGGCAGAAGAGGCCCACAACCTTAGCCACGAGGGGGCAAGGGGCGAAGCCCCAAGACCACCCGCCAAGCAGAGGAAGCCCAGCAACCCCAGCCACAAGGGGGCAAGGGGCGAAGCCCCAGAAAACAGAAGCGGCGCAAGGAGAAAGGTCGCCACGGACCGCAACCACAAGGGGGGCGTGGGGGGCGGAGCCCCCCACATCGGGGGTCCGGGGGTCGCCCCCCGGGTCAACACGAAGAGGGAGTGGCCGGCCCGCGCTCTCCGCGGGCACACCACTCCCAACTCCATCGTGGGCGATACTGGGATTGAACCAGTGACCTCTACCGTGTCAAGGTAGCGCTCTCCCACTGAGCTAATCGCCCGTGCACGTGGTCTCCGGGGGGAGTCACGGCGGTTGAGGTGGAGACGGGATTTGAACCCGTGTACACGGCTTTGCAGGCCGTTGCCTCGCCTCTCGGCCACTCCACCAGAAGAGACCTTCTGGGTCACAGCCTGAAAGGCCCCTCAGAGCGGAAGACGGGATTTGAACCCGCGACCCTCACCTTGGCAAGGTGATGCTCTACCCCTGAGCCACTTCCGCGTGTGCTGCCCGGTGCCTTGCGGCCCCTTGCGGCGACGGGGAAAACATTAGCGCGTCCGGGGCCGTTACCCAAACCGGGTTTCCCGGCGGGGCGCGTCGCGGACGCTTCGATGCGGGTCGAAGGATGCGGCGCCTAGGGTCGGGGTATGGCGGAACTTGCTGTTTCTTCGGACATCGCCCCGGTGGCGGCGCTGCTGGCCGATCGGGCGCGGGCGGCGATGCTGACGGCTCTGCTGGACGGGCGTCCGCTGGCGGCGGGGGAGTTGGCGCGGACGGCGGGGGTGAGCGCGCAGACGGCGAGCGCGCATCTGGGGCGGTTGCTGGAGGCCGGGTTCGTCACGGCGGTGAAGCAGGGGCGGCACCGGTACTACCGGCTGCAGAACGCGGAGGTGGCGCAGGTGATCGAGGCGCTGTCGCGGATCAGCCCGCCGGTGGAGGTGCGGAGCCTGCGGCAGTCGCGGGACGCGCGGCGGCTGCATGAGGCGCGCACGTGTTACGACCATCTGGCGGGCGAGGCGGGGGTGGCGCTGTTCGCGGCGCTGGTGGACGGCGGCCTGATCGAGCGGGACGGCGAGGAGTCGTACGAGGTCACGGAGAAGGGCGAGGACCGGCTGGGCGCGCTGGGGCTGGACGTGCCGGCGCTGCGGCGGGCGCGCCGCAGGTTCGCGTGGCACTGCCTGGACTGGACGGAGCGGCGGCCGCATCTGAACGGGGCGCTGGGCGCGGCACTGACGGACCGGATGATCGAGCTGGGCTGGTTCGAGCGGGGGCGGACGCGGCGGGCGTTGGAGGTGACGGACGAGGGGCTGCGGGGTCTGGCGGACTCGTTCGGCTGCGTGCTGGTCTGATCTCCGATCGCGCCGGGCGGCGCGCGGGGTCCAGGCCGTAGGGCAAAGGGGTCGGCGCCTCGTCTGAAACCGTTCGCCATGCCGGTTCCTCCCGCTTCGGCGAGATCTGCGGCGTGGCCCGGGGCGCAGGCTCGGCCGGATGAACTCGAAACCCGTCCCCCGGTGGCCGTACTGTGGGGCCATCGGCTGGGTGGACGCGGACTCCCGGCACGGCGCTCCCGCAGCGGGCGTCCGGAGCCCCAGGGCGGACGGAGGCCCGCCGCGCTACGGGCGCCGGCACCGCCCGGAGTCCGGTCCGCACCGCGAACGGCGCGAGGCCGGGCTGAAGGCGCCCGGCCATGGGAGGTGGCTTCGGGTGACGGCGCAGTCCCACGACGGGCGGGCCAGGATCTGGCTGAACGGCGAGATGGTCGATCCGGAGCGGGCCGTGGTGTCGGTGTTCGACCACGGCATGCTGGTCGGCGACGGCGTCTTCGAGACGGTGAAGGCCTCGCACGGCGAGCCGTTCGCGCTGACCCGGCACCTGCGGCGGCTGGCGGCGTCGGCGAGGGGTCTGGGGTTGCCGGAGCCCGATCACGACGCGCTCGCGCAGGGGGTGCTGGAGGTGCTGGCGGCGGCGCCGAGGTGGCCGCTGGCGCGGATCCGGATCACGTTCACGAGCGGTCCGGGGCCGCTGGGCTCGGCCCGCGGCGACGCGGGCCCGACGGTGTCGATCATCGTGGACGAGCAGGCGCCGTTCCCGGCCACGGCCGACGTCACGGTGGTGCCGTGGCAGCGCAACGAGCGGGGCGCGCTGGCGGGGCTGAAGACGACGTCGTACGCCGACAACGCGCTGGCGCTCGCCTACGCCAAGGAGCGGGGCGGCGGCGAGGCGATCTTCGGGAACCTCGCGGGGAACCTGTGCGAGGGGACGGGCAGCAACGTGTTCCTCGTCCGCGGCGGGCGGCTGGTGACGCCGCCGCTGTCGTCGGGCTGCCTGGCCGGGGTCACGCGCGCGCTGGTGCTGGAGTGGTGCGGCGGCGAGGAGGAGGACGTCCCGCTGGAGGAGTTCTACCGGGCGGAGGAGGCGTTCCTGACGTCGACGACCCGGGACGTCCAGCCGATCCGGGCGGTGGACGGCACCGTCCTGCCCGACGCCCCGGGGCCGATCACCGCGAAGGCGATGGAGGCGTTCGCGGCGCGCTCCGCCGAGCTGATGGATCCCTGATCAAGAAAGCGGTCGCCGGGGTCTTTACGTGATCGCGTTCTTCGGTGACGTTAAGTGGTGACGCTTGTAGGAGGTCACCCATGGTCGGCTCCCGCAGGGACATCTCCACTAGGCGGATCGGCGCGGCGGCCGCGCTCGTGCTGGCGGGCGCGGTGCTCGCCGGCTGCGGCGGCGGCGGATCCTCGACCGATCCGAATCGGGGCAAGGACGCCAAGAGCTTCACCCTCACCATCACCCGGAACGCCATCGCGGGCGGCAAGAACGCCGGCGAGGCCGAGTGGCTCACCAAGACCGTCATCCCGAGGTTCGTCGCCGCCGAGAAGGCGAAGGGCATCACCGCGAAGGTGACCTTCCGCGGGCAGGGCGTCGACGACGAGGCCTACAAGACCAAGCTCGCGCTGGACCTGAAGTCGCGGTCGGGCGCCGACATCATGGACATCGACGGCATCTGGGTGGGGGAGTTCGCCCAGGCCGGGTACATCAGGCCGCTGAGCGAGGTCGTGGGCGCCCCGGCGGACGCCTGGGACGGCTGGTCGCAGATCCCTGGATCGGTCCAGCAGTTGGCCCTGTTCGACGGGAAGAAGTACGGCATACCGTCCGGTACCGACGGGCGGCTCCTCTACGTCAACAAGAGGCTGTTCGCGCGGGCGGGCCTGCCGGCGGACTGGCAGCCGAAGAGCTGGCAGGACGTCGTCGCGGCGGGCCGCGCGCTCAAGAGGCTGCCCGGCGTGACCCCGATCCAGCTGGACGCGGGCACCGCGATGGGCGAGGCGACGAGCATGCAGGGCGTGCTGCCGCTGCTGGCGGGCGCGGGCGCCCAGATCTACCAGGACGGCACGTGGACCGGCGCCGGGCCTGCGCTGAAGAGCGTCCTCGGCCTGTACGCGCAGATCTACGGGCCCGAGAAGCTCGGCGATCCGAAGCTCCAGGAGGAGGCGAAGGGCCGCGACAAGTCGTTCGAGGAGTTCGCCGCCGGGAAGATCGGCATCCTGGCGGAGGGCGACTACCTCTGGCGTGACGTGCTGAACCCCAAGGACGGCGTCGCGAAGATGAGGACCCGCGACACCGACGTCGGGTTCGCGCTGATCCCGGCGGTCTCGCCGGGCAAGGGGGTGCGCGGCCAGTCGTTCGTGAGCATGTCGGGCGGGCCGCTGACCGTGATGAACCCGAACACCAAGTACCCGCAGCAGGCGTTCGAGTTCATGGAGTTCATGAACTCCGCGGACATGGTCAAGGCGCGCACCGCGGGGACCCCCGAGATCACGTCCCGCACGGACGTCAACAAGCAGATCCTCGCGGGCGACCCGCTGCTGACGTTCGTGTCCGAGAAGGTCCTGCCGGTCACGTCCTACCGGCCGGGCCTGGCGGTCTACCCGCAGGTGTCGACGGCGCTGCAGGAGGCCACGGCGGCGGTCGTGTCGGGCAAGAGCCCGGACCAGGCCGCCGCGCAGTACGCCAAGAAGCTGGAAGGGATCGTCGGTGGCCCCTCTCACGTCTCCCCCCGGTGAGGCGGCGCGCCGCGGCGGCATCGCCGCGGCGTCCGCCGGCGGGGACGCGGCGGGGCTCGGGCGCGGGCGCGCGGCGGCGTTCGTCGCGCCCGCGCTGGTCCTCATCGCCGTGTTCCTGGTGTTCCCGGCGCTCTGGACGCTCTACCTCGGCACGACCGACTACCGGCTGACGGGGATCGCGGCCAGCGAGCCGAGGTTCGTCGGCGCGCGCAACTACGGCGACGTGCTCGGCGACGGCGACTTCCACCGCTCGCTGTGGCTGACGCTGCAGTTCGTGCTCGGCTCGGCGGTGATCGGGCAGACGCTGCTCGGGTTCGCGATCGCCTGGGTGATGCGCGACCGGACGGGGTTCGTCCGGCGGGTGGTCGAGGCGCTGGTGCTGCTGGCGTGGATCCTGCCGGGGTCGGTGATCGCCTTCCTGTGGATCGCGCTGCTGGACCGCGACGGCGGCACGCTGAACGCGCTGCTCGGCACGCCCGGCACGGCCTGGCTGATCGACCATCCGATGGCGTGCGTGATCGTGTTCAACGTCTGGCACGGCACCGCGTTCTCGATGATGCTGTACGGCGCCGCGCTGGGGAACGTTCCACCCTCGCACCTGGAGACCGCGCGGCTGGCCGGCGCGTCCACGTTCCAGACCCTGCGGGACGCGGTGCTGCCGCGCATCCGCGGACACGTCCTCACCAGCCTGCTGCTGATCAGCCTGTGGACGTTCAACGACTTCACCCCGTTCCTCATCACGGCCGGCGGGCCGGACCGGCGGTCGGAGATCATGTCGGTGTACGTCTACCGGACCGCGCTCGGCGACGGCCGGCTCGGCTTCGGCGCCGCCATCTCGCTGATCATGATCCTGATCAACCTGGTGATCGCGCTGGTCTACCTGCGCGCGCTCCGCGACCGCGGCCGCCGCGAGCCGCGAGAGGCGGTGGCGGCGTGAACACGGTCGTCCGCGAGACACTGCGCAGGATCGGCCTGGCCACGTTCGTGTCGGCCGTCCTCGGGTTCTTCGCGCTGCCGCTGCTGTGGCTCGCGTTCACCCCCTTCGACGCGAACCCGGGCATCGCGGCGTCCCTGCCCGACTTCACCCTGCACAACTTCAAGGTCCTCATGGACAACCCGTACGCGCTGGAGTCGCTGCGGAACTCGGTCCTGCTCGCCGCGGGGACGGCCCTGCTCGTGGTCGTGTGCGCGGCGCTCGCGGCGTACGCGCTGAGCCGCGTCCGGGTGCCGGGGCGGGACGCGTTGCTGTACGTCCTGCTCCTGCTGTCGTCCATCATCACCGGGACGGCGGCGATGGTGCCGATCTTCCTGCTGGCCTTCAACCTGCACCTGATCGACTCGCGCCTCGGGGTGGTCCTGGTGCTGACCGGCGGGCTGCTGCCGGCGGCGATCTTCCTGCTGAAGGACTTCACGGACTCGACGCCGACGTCCTACGAGGAGGCCGCGCGGGTGTTCGGCGCGTCGCCGCTGCAGATCCTGCGGCACGTGGTCGTCCCGGTGATCCGCCCCGGCCTCGCGACCGTCGGGGTGTGGACGGTCGCGCAGGTGTGGGGCGACTTCCTGATGCCGTTCCTGCTGCTCCGCAATCCGGACAAGGCCCCCGCGTCCGTGATCATGTACACGTTCTACACCGAGGGCGGCCAGCCCGACCTGCCCCTGATCTCCACGTTCTCGCTGCTGTACTCCCTGCCGGTCGTGGCCATGTACCTGTTCGTGAGCCGCCGGTACGGGTTCCGCTTCCACGGAGGGATCAAGCGCTGATGGCGGCCATCACCATTCGGGAGCTGACGAAGGTCTATCCGGGCGGCGTGCGGGCCCTGGACGCGCTGGACCTGGACGTCGCGGACGGCGAGTTCTTCGCGCTGCTCGGCCCGTCCGGCTGCGGCAAGACCACGCTGCTGCGGACCGTCGCGGGGCTGGAGTCCGCGACGTCCGGGACGGTCGCGCTCGGCGGGGCCGACGTCACGCGGCTGCCGCCGGGCCGCCGCGACGTCGGCATGGTGTTCCAGGACTACGCGCTCTTCCCGCACATGAGCGTCCTGGACAACATCGCCTACCCGCTGAAGATCAAGAAGCGGAGCAGGGCCGACCGGCACGCGCGCGCCGCCGAGGCCGCCGAGTACCTGGGCCTGGAGGGGCTCGGGAGGCGGCGTCCCGGCGAGCTGTCGGGCGGCCAGCAGCAGCGCGTCGCGCTGGCCCGCGCGCTGGTCGCCGAACCGCGCATCTTCCTGCTGGACGAGCCGCTGTCCAACCTGGACGCCCGGCTGCGCCTGGAGGCCCGCACGTTCCTCAAGCGGCTGCAGAAGGAACTGGCCGTGACCACCGTGTTCGTCACCCACGACCAGGCGGAGGCGCTCGCGCTCGCCGACCGCATCGCGGTCATGGAGAAGGGGCGGATCCGGCAGCTCGGCACCCCCACCGAGGTGTTCCGGCGCCCCGCGAACCTGTTCGTCGCGTCGTTCATCGGCTCCACGCCCATGAACCTGCTCCCCGGACGCGTCGGGAACGGGCACGTCGTCGCGGCCGGCGCCGTCCTGCCCCTGCCCGACGAGGCGCGGGCGATCCCGGCGGGGGAGGAGATCGTCTGCGGGGTACGACCCGAGTACCTCGACTACGCCGACCGGCCCGCCGACGGGGCGTTCGCCGGGCGCGTGTCCGTGGTCGAGCACCTGGGCGGCAGCGCCCTGGTGACGCTGGACGTGGAGGGCGAGCCGGTGCACGTCGTCGTGGGGGAGGGGCGCGAGCCCGCGCCCGGTGACGAGGGCTGGGCGCTGCCCAGACCCGGCCGCCTCCTGCTGTACCGCGACGGCGAGCTGGTGGCCGGGGCGGACCCGTCCGATGTGCCCGAGCCGAGGATGGCCCCGACCGGGAAGGAGAACGGATGACCGTTCATCGGGGGAGATGGACCCTGGAAGACCGCCTCGAGAAGGGGCTGCGGGAACTGCCGTTCGACGTCCCGGCCGGGACGGCGGCGGTCACGGTGGAACTGTCGTTCGACGGCGGCGTCATCGACCTCGGCTGCGGCGGGCCCGGCGGGTTCCGCGGCTGGTCGGGCGGCGCCCGCCGCGCGTACACGGTCGCCGCGGACCGGGCGACGCCCGGCTACCTGCCGGGCGAGCTCGAACCGGGCACCTGGCACGTGTGGCTCGGCCTGCACCGGATCCCGCCCGACGGCGTCCCGTACGAGGTCACGGTGACCACGTCATCGTCGCTCCCAACGCGTCCGGAGGTCCCGGCGCCGCCGCCCCGCCCCGAGCGCCCGCCGCGCCGTGACCTGCCCGCGCCGCCCGGCATGCGGTGGCTCGCCGGGGACCTGCACTCGCACACCGTGCACAGCGACGGGACGCTCACCGTCCACGAGCTGGCCTGCCTCGCCGCCTCGCGCGGGCTGGACTACCTCGCGGTGACCGACCACAACACCGTCAGCCACCATCCCGAGCTGCCCGCCGCCGGCGCCCACGCGGGCGTCCTGCTGCTGCCCGGCCAGGAGGTCACCACCGACCTCGGGCACGCGAACGTGTTCGGCGACACCGGCTGGGTCGACTTCCGCCGCCCGAGCGCCGACTGGGCCGCGTTCGCGGCGGCGCGCGGCGGGCTGATGTCGATCAACCATCCGCTCAGCGGCGACTGCGCGTGGCGCCGGCCGCTGCCGCCCGAGTCGCGGCCGAGGTTCGCCGAGATCTGGCACCCGTCCTGGTGGGACCGGCGCTGGGGCGCCCCGCTGGCCTGGGCGGACGTGTGGCGGCCCGCCGGGATCGTCCCGCTCGGCGGCAGCGACTTCCACGACCCCGCCCAGTTCAAGAACCTCGGCGAGCCCGTCACCTGGGCGCTCGCCGAGGAGGACCGGGTGCTCGACGCGCTCGCCGCCGGGCGGGTGGCGGTC
This sequence comes from Actinomadura nitritigenes, assembly GCF_017573545.1. GTDB lineage: Bacteria > Actinomycetota > Actinomycetes > Streptosporangiales > Streptosporangiaceae > Spirillospora > Spirillospora nitritigenes. The sequence continues at coordinate 188,665 of NZ_JAGEOK010000018.1, forward strand.
TCGGCGGGCCCGGACGCGCCGGTCCTGCTGCGCGTCGAGGACGACCTGATCGCGCTGGACGCCGACGGCACCGTCCTCGTCCGGCCGGACGGGCGGCGCCTCGCCGTCCGGGGCGACAAGGTCCGGGTCCCGGCGGAGGGGCCGGGCATGCACCGCCTGGAATCCCACGAGAACGAGGTGATCGCACTGTGCGGCTGACGGACGGCGAGCGGATGGAGGACGGCGGGCCGGCGGAGGACGGCGGGCGGGCGGACGCCCCCGAGATCGTCGTCGTGCCCCACACCCACTGGGACCGCGAGTGGTACCTGCCGTTCCAGCGGTTCCGGCTGCGGCTGGTGTCGCTGATGGACGGCGTCGTCGACCGGATGGACGCCGACCCGCGCTGGCGCTTCACCCTCGACGGCCAGATGGCGGCCGTCGACGACTACCTGGAGATCCGCCCCGAGCGGCGCGACCGGGTCGCCGCGCTGGTCCGGGACGGGCGGCTGGCCGTCGGGCCCTGGCAGATCCTGCACGACGAGTTCCTGTGCTCGGGGGAGAACATCGTCCGGAACCTCGAGCTCGGCATGCGCCGCGCCGAGGAACTGGGCGCGGCGATGATGGTCGGCTACCTGCCCGACCAGTTCGGGCACTGCGCGCAGACACCGCAGATCCTCCGGCTCGCGGGGATCGAGCACGCGTGCGTATGGCGGGGCGTCCCGGACCGGGTCAGGGCCCGGTCGTTCGCGTGGGAGGCGCCGGACGGCACCGCGATCCGCACCCAGTACCTGCCCGAGGGCGGCTACGGCAACGCCGCGTCGATGTTCGAGGACTCCGCGGACGGCGCGTCGCTGCTGCCCGGCCGCGCCGCCGGGTTCGCCGAGTCGATGGGCCGCTGGTACCCCGACGGCGGCCCGCTGCTGGCGATGTACGGCGCCGACCACACCGCGCCCGCCGCCGACCTCGCCGACCGCGTCGGCGGCGCCGGCGTCCCCATGCGGCTCGACACCCTCGCCGGGTACTTCGCCGGCCAGGCCCCGTCCACGACCGGCCTGACCCGGGTGCGCGGGGAGCTGCGCTCGCACGCCCGCGCCAACATCCTGCCCGGCGTGATCTCGGTGCGGCCCCGGCTGAAGCAGCTGATGGGACGCGCCGAGCGGCTCGTCGAACGGTACGCCGAACCGCTCGCCGCGCTCTGGTACGCGGGCGACGCGCAGCGGTTCCTCGACCTGGCGTGGCGGCGGCTCGTCGAGGTCAGCTGCCACGACTCCGTCACCGGCTGCGGCAGCGACGAGACCGCCGAGCAGGTCGCCGCCCGGATGGCCGAGGCCGAGCAGCTCGGCCGGGCCGTCTGCGACCTGGTCACCGCCGAGCGCGCCGCGTCCGTGCCGCTCGGCGCCCACCTCGTCTTCAACCCGACCCCGGACGCCCGGGCCGGGCTGGTGTTCCTCGACGTCCCCGGCGGCGGCGAGCCGGGGCTGGAGACCGGCGACGGGCGCCCGGTGCCCGTCCAGGTCCTGGAGACCGCGCCGACCGTGCTGGACGACGCCGTCCACCCCGCGTCCGCCCTGCCCGTCCTGCTGGAACGGGTGTACGGGCGGGTCCTGTTCGGGCAGGAGATCCGCGACTGGTCGGTGTCGCGGGACGACCGCACCCTCACCTTCCACGTCACGGCCCGCGCGGACACCCCGTTCGACATCGGCGACGTGCGGGCGGCGCTGAGCGGCGCCGACGGGGAGTGGCGGGTCCGCATCCTGGCCGACCCGCGCCGGAGCGTCGCCGCGCTCGTCGAGGTGCCCGCGCTGGGGCTGGCGACCATCCGGGCGGGCGCCCCGGCGGCCCCGGACGCCCCGGTCGCGGCCGACGGGCACGCCCTGGACAACGGGCTGCTGCGCGCCGAGGTCCGCGACGGCGGCACCATCGGGCTCCGCACGCCCGGCGGCGCCGTGATCGAGGGCATCGGCCGGATCGTGGACGGCGGCGACCTCGGCGACTCCTACAACCACGCCCCGCCCGCCGCGGACCGCCTCGTCGGCGCCCCCGAGTCGGTCCGCGTCGAGCCGGTCTGGGACGGGCCGCTCGTCGCCGCGCTCGACATCGTCCGGACGTACCGCTGGCCCGCGCACGGCGACGCCGCCGCCGGCGCCCGGTCCGAGGCGGAGGAGGAGGTCACCGTCGTCACCCGCGCCGAGCTGCGCGCCGGCGAGCCGTTCCTGCGGCTGCGCGTCACCTTCGACAACCGCTGCGCCGACCACCGCGTCCGGCTGCACGCGGCGCTGCCCCGGCAGGCGGAGTCGTCGTTCGCCGAGGGGCAGTTCGCGATCGTCGAGCGCGGCCTGACGGCCGAGGGAGGGTTCGGGGAGCGGCCGCTGCCGACCTACCCCGCGAACGGGTTCGTCGCCGCCGGCGGCCTGGCCGTCCTGCTGGAGCACGCCACCGAGTACGAGGTCACCGGGGGCGGGCGCGAGATCGCCCTCACCCTGATGCGCTCGATCGGCTACCTGTCCCGCGACCGCAACGCCTACCGCGACCAGCCCGCCGGACCGCAGCTGCCGACGCCCGGGGCGCAGTCCCGCGGCGAGCGGACGGTCGGGATGGCGATCATGCCGTACGGCGGCGACCGGCCCGGCGACGACGTGGTGGAGGCCGCCGAGAGGTACCGGCACGACCTGCTCGCCGCCGCCGGCTACGGCCCGGCGGACGCGCCCGCTCCGCCGTCCCGGGACGGCCTGTCGATCACCGGCCCCGGCGTCGCCATGACCTCGCTGCGCCCCCGCGGCGACGGCTGGGCCGAGGCGCGGATGGTCGCCGAGACGCCCGCGCCGACCACCGCCGTGCTGCGCGGCGCTTTCACCGAGGCCACCCGCGCCGACCTGCGCGGACGCCCCGGCGTGCCGCTCGACGTGCACGACGGGACGGCCGTGCTGGCCCTGCGCCCCTGGGAGATCGCCACCGTCCGCCTCCGGATGCGGTGAGGCGCGGGGTCAGCGGGCGGCCCCGACCGGATGCGCCGCGGCCGCCGCCATCGCCGCGCCGACGATCCCGGCGTTGTTCACCAGCCGCGCCGGGACGATCGGCGCCCGCACGCCCTCGATCAGCGGGACGAACCGGTCCGCCTTCTTGCTCACCCCGCCGCCCACGATGATCAGCGACGGCGAGATCAGCGCCTCCAGCCGCGCCATGTACTCGCTCAGCCGCTTCGCCCACCTCTCCCAGCCGAGGTCGTGCTCCTCGCGGGCCTTCGCCGACGCCCGCACCTCGGCGTCCTTCCCGCGGATCTCGATGTGCCCGAACTCGGTGTTCGGCACCAGCACCCCGTCGGTGAACAGCGCGCTGCCGATGCCCGTCCCGAGCGTCAGCACCACCACCGTGCCCCTGCGGCCGCGTCCCGCGCCGAGCCGCATCTCCGCGACCCCGGCCGCGTCCGCGTCGTTGAGCAGGGTGATCTCCCGCCCGGTCGCGTCCGCGAGCAGCGCCCCCGCGTCCAGCCCCAGCCAGCGCTCCGAGACGTTCGCCGCCGACAGCGTCACCCCGTCGATCACCACGCCCGGGTAGGTGACGCCGACCGGGCCGTCCCACCCGAAGTGCTCGACCACCTCGGCGACCACCCCGGCCACCGCGCCGGGCTCGGACGGCTGCGGCGTCGCGACCCGGTAGCGGTCCTCGGCCAGTTCCCCGGTGGACAGGTCGACCGGGGCGCCCTTGATCCCCGACCCGCCGATGTCGATCCCCAGCATCCGCATGCTCATGACCTACCCCTGACCCCGCTTCCTGATCTCCCTGTGCCCGCCCGACGGCCAGGGTAGGCCGCGAAGATCGCGATTCGTCCCCGGGAAACCCTTATGCCGGGCGCGCCCCCCGGTCAGACTGGGGACGTGAACGACTTCGATCTCCTCGTCCTCGGTTCGGGGCCCGGCGGGCAGCGCGCTGCCATCGCCGCCGCCAAGCTCGGCCGGAAGGTGGCCGTCGTGGATCGCCGCGAGATGATCGGCGGGGTCTGCATCAACACCGGGACGATCCCGTCCAAGACCCTCCGCGAGGCCGTCCTCTACCTCACCGGCCTCAACCAGCGCGAGCTGTACGGCCAGAGCTACCGGGTCAAGGACGACATCACGGTCGCCGACCTCGGCATGCGGACCCAGCACGTCATCGGCCGGGAGACCGACGTGATCCGCAGCCAGCTGGCCCGCAACCACGTCACCGTGCTGCCGGGCACCGGCCGGTTCGTCGAGCCGAACGCGGTCGCCGTCTCCGGCGGGCGGGACCCGGGCGGGCGGGAGCAGAAGGTCACCGCCGACCGGATCGTGATCGCGACCGGCACCCGCCCCGCGCGCCCGGACAGCGTCGCGTTCGACGAGAAGACGGTCATCGACTCGGACGGCATCATCGACCTGGACCACGTCCCAGAGACGATGGTCGTGGTCGGCGCCGGGGTGATCGGAATCGAGTACGCCTCGATGTTCGCCGCGCTCGGCACCAAGGTCACCGTGGTCGAGCGGCGCGACCGGATGCTCGAGTTCTGCGACCTGGAGATCGTCGAGGCCCTCAAGTACCACCTGCGCGACCTCGCGGTCACCTTCCGGTTCGGCGAGACCGTCGCGTCCGTCGAGCGGATGGCGCGCGGCGCGATCACCGTGCTGGAGAGCGGCAAGCGCATCCCCGCCGACACCGTGATGTACTCCGCCGGGCGCCAGGGCATGACGGACGGCCTGCAGCTGGAGGCCGCGGGGCTCGCCGCGGACCACCGCGGCCGCATCAAGGTGGACGAGCACTACCGCACCGAGGTGCCGCACATCTACGCCGTCGGCGACGTGATCGGCTTCCCGTCCCTGGCGGCCACCTCGATGGAGCAGGGACGCCTCGCGGCCCACCACGCGTGCGGCGAGCCGGTGTCGGACATCATCGACCTGCAGCCGATCGGGATCTACACCATCCCGGAGATCAGCTTCGTCGGCCGGACCGAGGACGCCCTGACCGAGGCCAAGGTGCCCTTCGAGGTCGGCGTGTCGCGCTACCGCGAGCTGGCCCGGGGCCAGATCATCGGGGACTCCTACGGGATGCTCAAGCTCCTGGTCTCCCCGGACGACCGCAAGCTCCTCGGCGTGCACGTCTTCGGCACCGGGGCCACCGAACTGGTGCACATCGGGCAGACGGTCATGGGCCTGGGCGGCACCGTCGACTACCTGGTCAACGCGGTGTTCAACTACCCCACGCTCGCGGAGTCGTACAAGGTCGCCGCCCTGGACGCGATGAACAAGATGCGCCACATGGCCCGGTTGACCGAGTGATCACGACGGCCAGAGCAGGTTCTCCAACTCGTCGTCGATGTCGATGAACTCGCTCTCCTCCCCGGCCGGGACGGCCTGGTAGGTGCGGTGCAGGAAGTCGGCCAGGGGCGGGAGCGGCACCTCGAACAGGGCGTTGCCGAACGGCGACGACAACGCGATGTTCAACGTCCCGTCGTCCCGGGCCGGCCAGACCTCGACGTCCCCGTCCCCGACCTTGCGCACGATCCCCACGGTGAGCAGCTCCCGTGCGAAGATCCACTCCACCGGCTCGTCGTCGCCCACGTAGAACGCCATCCGGATCGCGTACGGGTCGTCGGCCGCGTACTCCAGCCCGGCGAGCAGGGGAACGCTCGTGCGGTCGGGGACGACGAGACGAAGGCCCAGCTCCGCTGAGACTGTGGTACTGCTGTTCATGGCCATTCCCTCTTACGTCGGTCCCGCTGGCTCGCGGGGTGCTCCGGTGAGTGCTTCTCCCTCACACGGATGTCCCCCCGATCTATGACGCCTAACTGCCGCGCCGCGGTCCGACATTCCATGCCCCCCGGCCGGTGTGATCCATCTCACGCTCGCAAAACCGGCTCCTGACCTGCGCAAAAGCCGATCTTCGCCAGAAGGTCGACGCCCGCCGGCGACCGGCCGCGGCCGGGTAGGCTCGCACCGTGAGGCGGCGATCTTCTGGCCTAGGGTAAAACTGTGACAATCAATGATGAAAAGGATGCTCCACCGGGTGAATCCGGCCCCGTGAGGCGCTTCCGCGAGACCATCCGGCGCAACCCGATCCTCAACACCGCCTGGCGCGCGGGCGTCTTCGCGGTCGGCGCGACCGTCCTCGCCGGCGGCCTCGTCATGATGGTCACCCCGGGACCCGGCATCGTCGGGATCGTCCTCGGCCTCGCCATCCTCGCCACCGAGTTCGCCTGGGCCCAGACCGCCCTGCACCGCGCCAAGGCCGCCGCGGAGCGCGCCAAGGAGAAGGCCCTCGACCCCCGCAAGCGCCGCCGCAACACCGTCCTCGGCGCCACCGGAGGCGTCCTCGCCGGCGCCCTCGTCGTCGGCTACCTCGCCGCCTACGGCTTCGCCATGCCGTGGAACGTCGAGGACCTCACCTTCTGGAACTGATCACCGATCACCTAGCGTGATCACATGGATCACGCCCGTCACCGGACGGTACGCGAGCACTGGACGGCCTTCCGGGAGTCCCCGTTCCTCCCCGCCGTCGTCCTGCTGTTCATCCTCGCCGCCGCCGCGGGCCTGTTCGCCGGCTCCTACTGCTACGCGATGGCCAACCCCGCCCCCCCGCCACGTCCCCATGGCCGTCACCGGCCACGGCGAGTCCGCGCACCTCGTCCAGACCCTCGACGCGGGCCTCGACACCTCCCTGTCCGTCCGCCACTACGCCACCTACGCCGCCGCCCGCGCCGCCGTCGACGAGCAGCGCGAGTTCGCCATCCTCGTCCTGCAGGGCGACCGCGCCCAGCTGGACGTCGCGGCCGCCGCCGGCGCGTCCGTCTCCCGGCTCCTCACCCAGGCCGCCCCGATCGCCGGCGAGAAGGCCGGCGTGCCCCTCGCCGTCCGCGACATCAAACCGCTCCAGCCCACCGACCCCCAGGGCCTGGCGATCTTCTACGTCTCCCTCGCCTCGGTGATCATCGGCTTCGTGGGCGCCATCCAGCTCAGCGTGCACGCCCGCGCCCTCAACGCCGGCGAGCGCATCTCCTTCATCGCCGCCTACGCCGTCCTCGGCGGCCTGGCGATCTGCGCCGTCGTCGACGGCCTCCTCGGCGTCCTGGACCTCCCCTTCAAGGAGTCCTGGGGCATCTGCGCCCTCACCATGTTCACCAGCGGCATGGTCTTCACGATGTTCAACACCCTCGTCGGCCGCTGGGCCATGATCCCCACGTGGGGCCTGATGGTCCTGATCGGCAACCCGTCCTCCGGCGGCGCCGTCTCCTGGCCCCTCCTGCCGTCCCCGCTCGGCGTGATCGGCCGCTGGCTCCCGCCCGGCGCGTCCGTGAACGCCCAGCACACCGCCATCTACTTCCACTCCCACCAGCACGTCCTGCCGTTCGCCGTCCTGGCCGCCTGGTCCCTGGTCGCCACGACGATCTTCGTCGGCTGGCGCCACCGCCACCCCGGCGGCCGCGCCACCGCCCCGCCCACGCCCGCTGATCGCCGCGCTCGATGAGCGAGCACCCCTCGACATGCGCTAGAGTTTCGGACGTCGGAACGCCCTGCAGGACGTTCCGCCGGGGCGATTAGCTCAGTGGGAGAGCGCTTCGTTCACACCGAAGAGGTCACTGGTTCGAACCCAGTATCGCCCACAAAACCCCAGCTCAGAGGCATGCTCTCACCGAGAGCATGCCTCTTCGTGCATCCAGCCCCCGCCGAAGAGGTCACAAGTTCCCGCAGAGGCGTTACCGCAGGTCACAGCCCCGTCAGGATGGTCTGCGCAAGTGTGGGAGAGTTCCTGGGGCAGATCTGGGGCACGGATCTTGCCCCCCGCCCCAACTGTGTTCAGCAGAAGACCTTCACTTTAGTGACTTTGCGTAGTCTTCCATGTCGATCAAACGAGTAGGGCGGGAGCATCGCCAGGGAAACGCTCCGCGTGGGGTGACGTGGCCCAGGGGACCGAGCGGCAGATCCCTGCGCTCCTCAGGGGCATCGCTATCCAGGGGCAATTGGTGATGTGTGGTGTTGAAGGTCAAGTCAATGGGGTCAGGCGGCCGTCGATCTTCTGGCTGATGCTGGACTCCACTTGCCCAAGCGCCCATCGCTGGTCATCGGCGTGGTTGTGCGCGCCAGGGGCACGGTTCAATTCGGTCTCCAGCCGCGCGAACTGCGCACCATCCAGCCGCGGCCCCCGTGCGGGACTTTGGACTGCAACCTGTCGGTCCCGCCAGCGGCGTCGCGACTGGCGGCATTTCCCCACCTGCCGGGAGCCGCCCCACGACTCGGCGGCGACCTGCGCGTTGGAAGGGCCAGCGGCATACCACCGCGGCGCCTGCAGCCAGACCTGCTCCCGTTGGGCACGGCCGGCATCGGTCATCTCAGCCGCCACGGGGTGTCTGGCAATGCCACCGGCTTAGGCCCCGCCGCCGGCCGGTCCGCTTACCTAACCGCCATGCCCTATAGCCCTCAGTGTGCTCTCCACCGTGGCGACCAGGCGTTCTTTCGCTTCGGATGCTCCGCCGAGCGCCGCCAGTTGCTGCCAGGTCGGGCGCGCTGCCTCATGCCGACTCCTGCCTCGCGGAACGCGTCGGCCAGCCGCTCGTTCAGCGGACGGTCGATACGCCGGGCGAAGCTGTCCAGCGCCTGCTGATGGCGGGATCGCTCACGGGTCGACGTTGGCCCCATGCACGCGCGTCTTTGGTGAAGTTCACCCGGGCGGACGAGAGAGTGATGGCCCGGGAGTCTTCGGGCTCGACGGCGAGATGAACGCCGGCATCGTGCACCGCCAGCAGCGCCGCTGCCTTCACCGCCGCCCGGGATCGAGGCCGCTGACACTGGTCGGCGACCATGGCGGGGTGAGTCCTCGGAGCGGTTCGGTGAGGTCACGTTGAGGACGCTGCAGGGGACGAAGTCCGTTGTCGTTTCGGCGCAGCTCAGAGCACATCGGTCGGCTCCGTGGTTCGCCCGACTCGATGTCGGATTGCGCTGCGGTCAATGTTGGGCGTGGCGGGCCGCCGGTGCCGTAGCGTGCCCGTCCGTGGCGAGCCCCACGCTCCTGAGCGTCCTGAAGGATCGAGCTGTGGCGCCCCTGTTCGTCGCCCGCGCGACGTCGGCCACGGGGAACGGGTTCGGGCGCGTCGCGCTCGCCTGGGGCGCTTTGCACCTGGGCTACGGCGCCGGCGGGCTGTCGCTGGTCTTGGCGTGCCAGGCCCTCCCGCAGTTGCTGCTGGTGCTCGTCGGCGGGGTCATCGGTGACCGGTTCCGCAGGCAGCACGTGCTGGTCGGCGCCGACGTGCTGGCCGCCGCGACCTGGAGTGCGCTCGCCGTCGCTTTCGCCGGCCGGGACACGCCGCTGGCCCTGGCCGCTGGGCTGGCGGTGCTGACCGGTGTCGCCACCGCCATCTTCACCCCGGCCGCTGAGGGGATCATCGCCGATCTGGTGCACGCGGAGCGGCGGCCAGCCGCCAACGCGCTACTGCGACAGTCCACCTCGACGGGCCTCATCGTCGGCCTGGCGCTGTCGGGACTGGTCATGGCGATCCTCGGCCCGGCCTGGGCGGCCGGGCTGAACGCCGCCTCGTTCGCAGTGTCGGCCGGGCTGCTGACCCGATTGGCGATCCCCGCCAGGCGGCGCACCGCAGCGCCGCTGCTCGCCGAGTTGCGCAGCGGCTGGCGCGAGTTCGCCGGCCGTGAATGGCTATGGGTTCTGTCTCTGCAGTACACCGCGGTGATTGCGGCTTCGTCGGCGTTCGTGGGAGTGCTCGGGCCGCTGTACGTCGCGGAGGGCAACGGCGGGTCGCGCGCCTGGGGCGTCATGGCCGGCTGCCAGTCGCTCGGGACCCTGCTCGGCGGCGGCCTGGCCGCCCGGCTGCGCCCTCGCCGCCCGATACTGGTGGCGGTGCTGGTGACCGCGCCGTCCGCTGCGCCCATGCTGCTGGTGGGGCTGCATACCCCGTGGATGGTCGTGGCGGCGGTGATGCTGATGTGCGGAATCTGCCAGACCATCTTCGGAGTGCTGTGGTCCACCGCGGTTCAGAACGACGTGCCCTGCGAGGCCCTGTCGCGGGTCGCCAGCTGGGATCTGCTCGGCGCGCTCGCGCTCGCGCCTCTGGGTCTGCTGGTCGCAGGCCCCATCGCTTCTGCGGTGGGGGTGGAGGCGACCGCGGCCGCAAGCGCCGTGCTCATCCTCGGCGCGACCACCGGCGCGCTCGCATCTGGGCAGGTGCGTCGGTTCGGTGCCCCTGCCGCCGATCAAAGGGCCGGCGAGCCGGTCGGGACCTGAGGGACATCGGAGGTGTCTGCCACCGGTTAGGGCGAGGGTGCCGAGGAGGCGTCGCCGGACGCCGTCGCGTGCGAGCCGGCAGACGACTCGGCCCCAGTGGTTACTCGGAGCCGCAAGCGGTGTCGTCGTTCCGCCCAGCGCGTGTGCCCTGGTCCCGGTCTTCGGCTGGGGCCGACCGCCCCGGCGCGGTGGTCCCGGCGCGGTGTCGGCGCGTCCGCCATCACGTCTCCTCGCCCTGGTCATCGGCTGGATCCAGGCGGTGCGGAGTCGAGGGCGCCGGTGTGCGCGGCGGCGCCCGCGGCGGCCAGGCGGTCCTTCAGCGCCAGGCGGTCGCGGCCGCGCCTAACCAGGGCGTGGCAGTTGGGGCACAGCGCCAGCGCGGCGGCGGGTTGTAGCGGCCGCCGCGGGCGTGGGCGTCGGTGCGGCGGAGCTGGTCTCGGCCGGCGGCTTCGGCCGCCCGCACCCGCTCGCACAGCCGCCGGTACCGGTCCACACCTCAAGTGGCTGCGCGTATGTGGGCTCGTCGTAGGGCGGGGGAGTTTGGCGTACTCGGCGGCGTTGTCCCTGCCGAAAACTACATCCGTGCAGGTTGAGAGCTGTGACGGTCGATGGCGGCACGCCACGGTGTGATGGCTCGGCTGATCGCGTCTGATGTGGTGCAAGGACGCTGCTGTCCCGGCATGATGGTCGGCTGTGTTGTTGCGCTTGGCGTACTTGAGCGCGACGAACACGTTCGCGGTCGTGCGTTTTCTTCCAATGAGCGACCGGGACTATGACGCCGGGATCTTGGCCCTGCGGCACCAGGTCACGATCTTGGAACGCCAACTGCGAGAAGAAGGTGCGGTTCACCCGCGCCAGACCGGGCGTTTCTGGCGGCGTTACTCCATCGCTTGTCGCCCAGGGTGCTGCGCCGGATCAGGCTGCTGGTGGGCCCCGGCACCGTGATCCGTTGGCACCGTGACCTTGTTCGGCGCCGGCACGCTGCCCGGTCCAAGCCGAAACGGCAGGGGCGACCGCCGACTGTGCGTTCCGTCCGCGTCCTGGTGCTGCGCCTGGTCCGGGAGAACCCCGGTTGGGGATATCGGCGCGTGCGTGGCGAACTGCTGGTGCTCGGGGTGAAGGTGGCCGCGTCGACCGTGTGGGAGATCCATGATGCTGGAATCGACTCGGCACCTGAACGCGCCGCCGGCACGTGGGCCGCCTTTCTACGCTCCCAGGCCGACACGCTACTGGCGTGCGACTTCCTGGCGACGGTCACCCTGACCGGGCGCGCATGTACGTGCTGGCCGTGATCGAACACCGCACCCGCCGGATCCGCATCCTGGGTGCGACCGCCCACCCGACCGCCTCCTGGATGACGCAGGCGGCCAGAAACATGGTCATGAACCTGGAAGACGTCGGTTGCCAGGCAGGATGGTTGGTCCGTGACCGGGACGGCGAGTACCCCGATCTGTTCGACGCCGTCCTGGCCGACGCGGGCATCAAGACGGTGCTCACCGGCGTCGGGATGCCGAGAATGAACGGGGTCATGGAACGCTGGATGCTGGCCTGCCGCCGTGAGCTTCTAGATCGGACCCTGGTCTTGAACCAACGGCACTTGCTTCATGCGCTGCGCGAGTTCGAGATCTTTTATAACCGCCATCGTCCTCACCAGAGCATCACGAACGCCCGACCGTGCGCCCCGCCGCCCCCGCCGATCACCGACCCCGACCAGATCGCCCGGCTGGACGTGCGAAGACGCCAACGCCTCAGCGGAATCCTCAACGAGTACGAGCATAGGGCGTGACCTGCACGGATGTAGTTTTCGGCAGGGGCAGGGGCAGGGGCAGGGGCAGGGGCAGGGGCAGGGGCAGGGGCAGGGTCGGGACCCACGGGCTGCCCCACCATGCGCGCCAGCCGAGGCCGCGCACGCGGATGTCCTGGGCGTTCAGCCGGGCCAGCACCGCGGCGTACTCGCGGGGGGTCCGCGCCAGGTCGGCGATCAGCAGGCGGCCGCCCGGCCGCAGCACCCGGTACGCCTCGGCGATCGCTTGGGCGCGGGCGTCCGCGCCGAAGATGGTGTGCACCGTCAGGCTGGACACGACCAGGTCGAAGCTCGCCTCCGCGTACGGCAGTCTGCGCAGGTCACCTCCTTGCACGCGGACGCGGTCGGCGACGCCTTCGGCGCGGGCGTTGCGCAGGGTCGCCGCTGGGGTGTTGCCGGACTGGTCCCGTCCGCGCCACAGGTCCACGCCGACCGCCCGCCCCTGCGGGAGGCGCCGGGCGAAGGCCAACAGGACGGCGCCGCGTCCGCAGCCGAGGTCGAGCAGCCGTTCGTCGCCACGCAGGTCCAGCTCGTCCAGCACGTCCCGCCAGACCAGGAACTTGCCCCGCAGGGTGGCGTGCAGGCTCAGGGTCAGGCATCCCGCCAGCAGGGTGCCGGAGACCAGCGCGGGCAGCGCGGCGGCCGGATCGGCGGTGACCGCCATCACCAGCCCGGTCACCCAGAACCCCAGCACGACCAGGCCCACGAAGCCGAACCCATAGGGCGCATCCATCCCATACCGCGCGGCAGGCATCCCGCCACTCTGCCACGAACCGGCCGCTCGGGGGCCGGCCACGACGCCCTGGTCCACCGGCGACCAGCTTGCTGGCGAGTACCTCACACCGTGGTCGGTCCTTATCCGCGGCGGCGACGTTCGGCAGCTGGCGACCTGTCAACGCTCTACACCGTTTTGGTCACCGTCCGGAATGAGGGCACCGGCCTCGGGATGTCGATTATCAACGCCGTGACTTCGATATCGCTGGACTGCGAGGCGGCCTGCGCCGCACTCGTCAGGGATCGCACGGTCTGGTCCCGGTCAAGGGCTGCCGCTGTCCTGCGCCGAGGATCGGCTAGGTCGTTCCAGTGTTCGGTGGCGAACCAGGCGCAAACGTAGATGCCGCGGGTCGCGCCCGTGGCGGGCAGGTAGTCACTGACGAGCTGTTCCTGCAGGTCGGTGAACAGATGAGTGTTCCAGCAGCCCTTTACTTCAATCGGGCAGCTCGGCAGGCGACGGCCGGCGGCGGCTTCGGTGGCGGTTGGCAGCACGTCCACCGACAGGCCGTGGCCCTTGCTGGTGGTCTGTTTGACAAGCACCTCGCGATTCACGACGAGTTGTTCGCCGAACTCCTGCGCGAGGTGGTCTCTCAATGCGGCAGACACGTCGGGTTCGTATTTGGGGTTCCACACTTTGGTAGCGTCTGCCGCGGCCGACGCTGGGCGGGTCTCGTTCCAGAGTGTCTGTCCAATGTCGCGCATGCGGATGCTGAATCGGTCGAGGGAGGCGAGCACGGCTCGGTACAGCGCATCGTCGTCGTTGACCAAGGTGCATTGCGCGTTGGCCAGCAGATCGGTCAGTTCCGCAACGTTGACGCCACGCCAGCTTTCGTCGTGCTCGCGCGCTTCGGCGTGCGCCAACGCCGACTGGAGGCGGTAGTCGCCGGGGCGGCTGGCGACAAGCCCGGCCAACGCTGCTAGCGCATCGGGTGTGGCTCTTCCCTGCAACTCTGCGACTATGCCGTTGCGCCAGTCCCGGACGTGCTGGTCGTCAGAGGCGAAGCCGTCAGTGAGAGTGTCGGTTTGGCTGCTCCAACGTGCGTCGACCCACCGCCACAGTTCGGCCAGTTGCAAGTCTGTCAGTTGCGGCAGGACGACCTCGTCGCCGCGCTGACGGGCGAGGGCGACAACGAGGGCAACTCCAAAGTCCTCGTTGCTCTGCATGCTGGCGATGGCGTCGTCCCAGCCCAGCAGGCCCGCGGCGAGCAGGGCTTCAGTGGCTAGCACTCGCACCTCGATGGGGGTGAGGGTGGAGCCATCGGCCAAGTCGCGTACCCATACCTGTGTCTGCTCGTGGCGCGGCAGGAGGAAGCGCGCGAGGTGGGCGGCGATGCCGCAGGTGATGGACAGCCTGGTCTGCAGATCGTTTTCCGATGGGTGCGGTTGCTGCAGGTCATCGACGAGGTCGGTGAGTCTGTTCAAGTCGGCGACGGTGCGAGTCACGGTGTCGACAACGTTGTGCAGCACCGTGTCGAGCCGGTCGCCCATGGTGTCGTCGTAGCCGGGCGCGATGTCGTCCAGGGTGCCCAAGAGCCGGTCGGCCTGCGTCATCACCTCGATGTAGCGTAGTGCGTACTTTCGGTAGTTGTCGGGTGCGTGCTGCTGTGCTTTGTCTTTCAGGATGGCGTGGGTCGTAGGGGCGCAGAAGCCGTCGAGCCACAGAATCGTCGGTGTCCATTGCTGCCACACCTGCTGCGGCAGTGCGTCCAAGCGGGCGTTGCCGTCGTGTCGCCGGGCGAGGTAGGCGAGGGCAACGTAGCCGGCGAAGGCCCTGAACGGCAGGGTGCCGGGCTTGTCCAGCCAGGCATCGCCGACGGCGTCGTCGCTGCACAGGTATCGCTCAGCGGCGGACAGCAGCACGGCTTCGTCGACGGGAATCAGCGGGTAGCTGGGCCAGGAGAACAGGTCGTCGTCGACGGTTAGGCCACCGGTTCGGGGATCGACTCGGAGTTGAGCGCAGAGCGCGAGGAATCCCTCGGGCTCGCCCTGCGCGCAGCCAGCCCAAGCCGCTTCAAGCGCCGACTTGTGCGCGGCTGCGCCCTCCCAGGTGCCGTCCCGTTGCAAAGACCATTCATGCTCCTGGCGCATCCTGTGGGCCGCTGGGCTGTCGATCTCGACCGCGTCGAACCAGGGCCCGACGGAGTCGTCGAAGATCGGCTCTCCCCGGTGCGCCCAGACGAGTTCCTGTTGATCAACGTCGGTGCGGTCGAAGACGAGCTGGATAAGTCGTACTGCATGCATGGCCCACTCTGTGCCGCTGAGGGACAGTAGCCACGCGAGGTCCGCACCTGTCACCAGTCCACGCGTCCGGCTGCCGCGCAGCCCGATTACGACGAGTCCGGCCTGCTCCGGGGGGAGGTGTCGTAACGTGGCGAGTACCAGTGAACGCCGCAAGGAGTTCTCCGCAACGGAAGCATCCTCGAAGTGCTCAGGTGCGGCGACGTCCTGATGGTGCTGGACGGCGGTGGCGAGCAGCCATCCGACTTCGTTCACCATGATGTTCAACTGCGTGCTGTCGAGGGCGCGGGACAACAGCGTGGCCATGACACGGGCGCCGCGTCGCGTTCCAGTGAGCAGCGGGTCCAGTACGGCTGGCGCTGCGCCGGTGGGCGGGTTCTCGTTGGCCCACTCGTCTGCCGAACCGCTGCTGACGGTGTCGACGGTTAGCGTGATCGCTCTAACGAGGTCGGTAAGGATCTGGTCGTCGACATCATCGAGAAACCGCTCCAGAAAGAGCGCGTATGAGCCGATGAAGTCATCCTTCTGCGGGTGGGTGAGAGCAGCGACGAGCTCATCGGCGGTGAGATTAGCTGGCCAATTCGTCTCCAGCGCGAGGCCGCGCAACTGGTCCTGCGGATCACGGTCCGGGTACGCGGTGACCTCATCAAGGACTGCGCGTAGGGTCTTCGATGCCGTAGTGGCGTCCAGGTCGATTAGCGCGTGCGCCACCGACGATCGCAGGTAGGAGTTGGTGGTGTTGCTGAGCAGCAACTCGACCAGGTCGGGAACCGATCCGTGCCCACCGGCGCGTCTGGCGATCTCCACGGCGACCCAGGCACGCCGGGACACTGGATGGCCCAGGTGCGGACCGGCGTCCTGGTCCAACGGCGCGCGGAGCGCCGGGCGCAGCTGTTCGGCCAGTCCAGGGTGTGCCAGCCGCCAACGCCGCCGGTCGGTCCGCAGTTCCGGCTCGGGCGCGTCCAACAGGTAATCCACCAGAGAACGCCGGACGGCGGCGACGTTCACCAACCCGGCGTGCGTCACGATGGTGTGCGGGTCGACATCGACGAGCCAGCCGTTGCGGTCAGGAGCGAGCGCGACCAACCAGGCAGCGGTCTCGCGCAGCCGGGATGGTACTCGCGTGCTGCCGAGGCTGTTGGTGCGGGTGAGCAGGGCGCGGAGCTGGTGTTCAGGAACGACATGCGCCGTGAGGTACCGCGCGGTCAGGTAAGCGGCGATGCTGGCGTGCACGACCGCCAATCGGCCGGGCCCGCGGCTGGTAAACAGAGCGGTGGTGAGTGTGGCGTCGACGAGTTCGGGGGTGACCGTGAGTTCGCCGCCGCCGATGCGCTCGGTGCCGGCGGCGAGCTCGCCAGCCAGCAGTTCGTCGGCGGCGATGGGCACGGTCCGTGCGATCGTGCTCCGGCCGCACAGCATCCCGTAAGCAGCGAGCCTGGCGGCGACCGCGAGCCGTTGAGGCCCGCTCCCCGCCGGCTTCTTGGTGGCTTCCCGGTCACGGTCGGGGTCCTCGACGAGCCGCAACAGTCCCTGCTCGTACAGTTCGACCGCGGAGTCGGGCAGGTGTCCGGCCTGCTGATAGGCGATCAGCAGCAGGTCCAGGGTTAGGGGGAGCACGGCCAGTGGTACCGCCCCGGCCTCCACCACCGCATCGAGGAAGGCCTCACCATCGGCCCCGCGGGCGGCAGCCAGGGCCGCAACGTCGGTACGTCCAAGCGGGAGCAACTCGACGACTTCGAAACTGGGCAGCAACGTCTGCAGCCGGGTGCCAAGGGTCTTAGGCCAGTCTGCGGTCCGACACCCGAGCAAGACCCGCAGCGAGCGGTGGCGCTGCAACTCGGACTCCAGGTGATGGTTGAGGCTCTTGGTCGGGATCGGGCACTCGTCCATGCCATCGAGCACGAGCGTGAGGCGGTCCGCAGTGCCGCCCTTGGCTACCGCGGAGTCCACTGCGGAGAGCCGATACTGTAGATCCTGGACGTCGGCGACGGTATCCAGGCCGATGTGGATGACCTCGTCGTCGCCGGCAGTCAGCTCCTGCAATGCCCGAGACTTGCCGATACCTGGCTCGCCGAGAACGGCCAACGAGCTGGTAGGAGCGATGGCGGCAAGGTCCTGCTGACCCTCCGCGACAGCGTTGGACCGAAAGCCATCATCGTCGACGCTGTATTCGCCGCCGAGCGGCACGACGTCGCGGCCTACCACGATCGGGAACAGCACCGACGAGTCCTACCCTTTCTTGGTCGGACGACCTGAGCGGACCGTGCGGAGCCGTGAATCGGTCGTGGGCGAGCACTTCCGGATTCTTACGGAAACTGGGTGACGATCCGGAGCGAACACTACACGGAGGCTCCGACAGTTGAGGTGGTGGCAACGGCGGTCTGGAAAGTGGGGTGGGCCGTGCGGCCACCTTGTCGAGCGCGCGGCTTGAGCCCGTCCGGGGTGTGCTGTCGAGACCATGCAAATCGTTTGAAGAGCCAGTCGCGAGCGCGGGAGCATTTCCGGTGTGACCGGGAGCGAACTGACGTGGCAGGACCTTGATCGCCTGATCAGCGGCAACGGGCTGACGGATCAAGGTGTGGAGACGATGCGCTGGGCCCTGATGAGGTTGCGGATGCTGCTCGGAGATTCATGGCTGGCCCGGCAGTACCGCAAACAGGGCTGGCTTCCCGGCGAGCTGCTCTTCGCCGGCACCCATGTGTACGGGCTACCGCAAGCGCTGTGGTTCGTCCTTCGGCTCGATCACGCGGTCACCGAGCCCACCTTTACAAAGGTCAGAGCCGAGCTTCGACGTGGTGCCGACCGAGCCATGTGGCGACACACTGAGCCTTTTTCAGTGTGATGCGGTCTCGCGGAGTTGCAGGGTGTGGATGGCTTTGGCGAGGCGGCCGGCGCGGTGGGGGCAGCAGCGCAGCTTCCGCAGGATTCGCCATGACTTGAGCTGGGCGTT